>MENK01000010.1:0-5525 GCA_001768235.1 Bacteroidetes bacterium GWB2_32_14 | reverse complement strand
TTTCTGTCAGAAATCCACGAATTTCAGACTCATTAATTCTCTCACTTGCAACCAAACATGCCATTAAATATTTAATGTTTTCTTCATCTTCTCTAACAACTACAGCGACTTCATCTATACCCGGGTAAGATATGATAATATTTTCAATTTCACCGGGCTCAACCCTAACACCTCCAAGCTGTACCTGATTATCTAATCGGCCTAAGAAATCTATTTCCCCATCAGGAAGCCACTTTGCCAAATCACCCGTTTTATAAAACCTTTTGTTATCAATAATCCGAAAAACATCAAAAGTCAATTCGGGTTGGTTAATATAACCCCTTGAAACTCCTTCACCGGCAATAAAAATCTCACCTTCTTTTCCCATTGGAACAAGATTTTCCTGACTATCCAGAATTCGTATTTCTGTATTATAAACCGGGTACCCGATATTCAAACTATTATCTCCTGTAACATCCTTCCCTGTAGAATATAAAGTTGTTTCAGTAGGTCCATACAAATTATAAAGGTTCCCTTTGTATGTATTCGAAAATTTTTCTTTAACAGAATGTAACAATGGTTCACCTGCTGAAATGATATTTTTTACTCTCTCCAGGTAATTATTGCTATCACCTGGTATTAGTTTTTTTAACCCTGTAGGACTAGATTGTAAAAATGAAATGTTTTCATTTTGTATGACACGTATTATTTGTTCTATATCCAACGAAATTCCAGTATCCATAATAATAACTTTAGCTCCTTTCACTAAAGGTAGCAATGTTTCCGAGCTGAAAACATCGAATGTCACAGGAGTTAATGACAAAACATTAGCTTTCTCGTCCAGATTCAATAAGTTTGCGACATAATTAAAAAGGTTAATTATAGATCGATTCTCTATTAATACACCTTTTGGTCTCCCTGTTGTACCTGATGTATGTAATACATGTGTAAGATCATTCGATGATCTCTCAACCAGAATCTTTTTGTCTAAATCAATTGAAAAATCGAACCTGGATAGGTTTAATACTTTTGTTGTTGTCAAGTCCTTTGCTGAATTTTTTTCATCAACAATAATAAGCTCCGGTGTTGTATTAGAAATTATGTATGCTAATCGGTCATCTGGAGCTTCTTCTTCCAAAGGCATAAATGCACCTCCCGATTTTAAAACTCCTAATATACCAATAATCATATTTATGGAACGTTGAGTAAGTAATCCAACAATAGAGTTGGTTTTAATACCGATATCTATTAATTTAAATGCTAAACTGTGGGCACATCTATCTAATTGAGCATATGAAAAATTAGTGTCATTAAAAACTATAGCTATTCTGTCCGGGGTCTTTTTTACCTGGTCTTCAAACAATTCAATTATATGCTTTTGTTTATCAAAATCATAATATGAATTATTGAATTCAAATAATAATTTGTTCTTTTCATCATCTGAAATCTCAAAGAATTCTGTTTGTATTACATTGTTCTGTTTTTTATAGGTTTTATGAATATTTTCCTTGGCAAGAGCTATTGTATCATTATCAATAAAGTCGATTAGCCCGATAACACTATCAAATGGATCGGGTAACGCACGAACTGAAATTTTACCATTAAAGTTTGTAGGAATTTTACTAATTCTCTTAATAAAAGAAGGTAACATGTAATTTGGTAACTTATTCGATAAAAATTCTTGTATATTTTTTATAGGAATTGGTTTTTCAGAAATAAAGTAAGCACAAATCCATTTTTCATTATCTTTTTCTATAGGAACCACTACAGAATCAGATATTCCAGGATATCTAAGTATTTGATTTTCAATTTCCCCTAATTCAATTCTATACCCTCTTATACTTACCTGATTATCAGCTCTACCACAGAAACTAATTATTCCTTCATGGTTTAATTTACCAATATCTCCTGATTTATAAAGTTTCTCTGCCGTATTGAAAGGATTTGTAATAAACTTATCGTTCGTTAGTTCAACATTATTTAAATACCCTTTTGCAATACCAGCACCTGAAATACAAATCTCTCCTTTGTATCCAATTGGAACCAACTTTAAATTTTGATTTAGAATTAAAACTTTGTAATTCGAAATTGGTTTTCCTATTGGAACATCTCCAATGGTTTGCCTGGAGCATCTGTGATAGGTAGCACATATTGTTGATTCAGTAGGTCCGTAAGTATTATAAAAAAGGCACTGATCAGAAAACCCTTCTAAATATTCCCCTTTTAATACGTCCCCGCCACTTATTATTGTCTGGATATTACAATCTGATGAAAATATTTTCCCTAATTCGTTTATTAATAAAGGAGAACAATCTATTATTGATATTGTATTCTTTAAAATATATTTTGCAAGCCGTGGCACATCCATTACCATTTCAGAATCAGCAATTACAATCATTCCCCCGGAGAATAACATAGGAAATACTTCCTCTATAAATGTATCAAAAGAATAAGATGCCTGTTGCAAAATAATATCATTGGATTTAAAATTAAAGTCATGTAAAAAAGCATTGCAATATGCAACTACATTTTTATGCTCTGTTACTATACCTTTTGGAAATCCGGTAGTTCCTGATGTATATAAAACATAGGCAATATTATCTTGTGCAAATACCGGAACATAATTGTAATGAACCAACTCATCATTAATTTCATTGAAATCAAATTTCACAACATCATCTTCAACTAACGAAAAATAATTTGTGTTACCAATAACAATATTTACACCACTATCTTTTATCATGTAGCGAATACGATCTTTCGGTGAATAAATATCAATTGCCAAATACCCTGCACCAGATTTTAATATTCCAAGAATTCCAATAAATAAATCAAGATTACGATCAGAGATTAATCCAATTAATGTATTTTTTTTTACTCCTTTTGATAATAATATCTTACACAACAAATCTGATTTTTCATTTAAAACTCTATAGGTGATATTTGTATCATTAAACACAAGAGCTACTTTGTCGGGTGTTTTTTGGGCTTGTTTAATAAAATATTCATGTATAGAAGTTTCTTTTTCAAAATCTATCCGTGTACTATTAAAATCAACCAAGAGTTTTTCTTTCTGGGATGGATGTATAATTTCCAGGGCTGATTTTTTCTTATTTACATCATTTAATAACTCATTAACTATACGTACATAAATCTCCCCTATTAGTTTAATAGTATGTTCTGAATATAATGATGAATTGTATTCAATTGCAACTTCAATATTATCTGGCAAGTTTGAAAATTCAAAGTGAACATTATAATTAATATCCTGAAGGTATCTCTTGTCCTGTATTCCATTAAACGTTACGGCAACATCAAAAATCGTAAAAAAAGGAGTTCTTTCATCCTGACAACCTATGATTTCCGGGATCAAATTAATTGGGTACGCATAGTTTTCGATTCCTTCTTTTATGGTGTTTTTTGCTGTATTTAATAAATCTTTAAATTTTTCAGATTCATTTATATTTAAAATTACAGGAATAATCGTGTTTATAGTACTAATAATATCAGAATCTTTATAGATAGGCATTCCAATTATTACCTGTTCTTTGTTCTGATTTAACTCAGAAAGAAGAACTGCCAAACAAGAAGTTAAAATTACCAGAATTCTGGGATCAGAGTTTTTCCCCAGATCTCGAACTCTGTTTGAAATGTCGCCTGGTAATATAATATTTAGATATTTATCTCTTCCAACAATATTTGAATTTAAATTATCGTAAGGGATCGTTGTTTTTATAAACTCTGTTCCGAACTTATTTTTCCAGTATTCTTTTTCTTTTTTTCTTTGATTTATCTCAACATTATACTTTGCAGAATGAGTTTTTTCCATTTTACATATCTTTAATAACTGGATGTTTAGTTAGATTTTGGTTAGATAAAGTCTTAATGATATTACATGCATTACTAAAAGTCTTCATCTAGTTCATTAACAATTCCTATATTGATTTTGGTATTTTCTATTTTAGCAATATCACTAAGATTTATATTAAGATTATGAATAAGCTGGTTAATTATTTTTTTGAGAATAGTTAAATAATACTCCATTGAATTTCTATCAAACAAACTCTTTCTATAATCAATATGCAAGATAATTTGATCGTTTTCAAATAATCCGGAGAAAAACAAATCAAATTTCACGCCTATTCTCCAAATTTCTTCTTGTTTTAACTCTTTCCTGTTATCAGGTGTAACTGTGTCCTTATGTTTATTAGAAAATGTATAGTACACATCAAATATAGGATTTCTGTTTTCTTTTCTCTCTTTGCATACAAGCCCTACAAGCTCATCGAAACTAAAAAACTGATTTTCAAAATCGTTTAGTACATTTTTATGTATTTCTGTTAAAAAGTGAGAATATTGTTTATTTTTTTCAGGATAATTTCTTAGGGCAATGGTATTTACAAACATTCCACAAATACGGTTCAGGTTTTCGTGATACCTTCCAGAAACAGGTGTTCCTATTATTATATCCTCATCGCCCGATAATTTCATTAACCAAATATAGTAGATACTTAAAATTGCGACAAAAGTAGATGTATTAAACGATTCTACTATTTTCTGAATACCACGTGTTTCATCAATCGACAATACTAACTGTAATCTCTCTCCTTCAAAATCTCCTCCTGTTTCTCTTGAATAATCAAGAGGAAGATTTAGCATTGGAATTTCCTTATTAAATTTTGACAACCAGTACTTTTTATGTAATTCTTGTTTTTTAAGAAACCTTAAATCTTCATTTTGCCAAACTGCAAAATCTTTAAATTGATATCTTAAAGGAAATAATTTTTTATGATCAATAATTTCCTTAAATTCTTCCATAAGTAAATCAAGAGAGAATTCATCTGAAATAATATGATGCAAGTTAACTATCAATGATGGTTTTTTATTTGGGATTTTAAGAACACAAGCCCGAATTAACGGAGTTTCATCTAAACGAAATGAATTCAGCATTTTATTTAATATTTCATCCAAGTCTAGTTGATTCGTATTATAAACAGGAATTATAAATTTAAATTCTTCATGAACTCTTTGGTATAGCTCATTTTTAAAAACACCTATAGATGTTCGTAATGATTCGTGCCGTTTTATTAAAGTTATGAAAGCTTTTTCGAATCTCTCTATTTCGAAATTATCGTTTAATGGAATAATTGCAGGAATATTATAATTTCTACTATCCGGATTCATTTCCTGAAATAAGGATATTCCTCTTTGTGATTTAGTTAAAGGATAATACTCTCGTTTCTCTGTATTAGGAATAAACGCAAAAGCATCTTTGCCTGAGAAATAAATATGTTCTGCAAGTTTCGATAATACCGAATGTTTATAAGCATCGGCAAATAATAGTTTCACATCAAACTCTTTATGTATTTTAGATATTAATAGGGTTATTTTCAAAGAATGTCCTCCCAAATCAAAAAAATCGGAGTTTCTACCGATACTTTCATATTGAACATTTAATATTTTTGACCAGATTGCTGCTAACTTTTTCTCTGTCTCGTTCGACGGGGCTACATAATCATCGCCGGCTTTTACTTCTGGAACAGGTA
>MENK01000009.1:91402-116659 GCA_001768235.1 Bacteroidetes bacterium GWB2_32_14 | reverse complement strand
AGAAAAGAAAAATGAAGAAGAAGATAAAGATTATAAACTCTTTTAGAGTTAAAAGTTTTTAAAAGCCACCACCTTTGGTGGTGGTTGTTTACTTTGGTATGTTTAAAAATTCATCAGTAGTTAAAATTGTTGCATAGGTTTTGTTGAGAGCACTGAGGGTAGCATAATGAACATCTTCGGCTTTTACCAGTTTGTCCTTAAACTTTAAATCCCGGGTTGCACAAGCATCTTCAATAACAGTACATTTAAATCCAAGATCGTAAGCTGCACGTGTCGCTGCTTCTACACACATATGTGTTTGCATACCAACAATTATAAGTTCAGATATATTATTTTCTTTTAGATATTTCAGCAGATCGGTTCCATTAAACGAGTTGGCTTCGTTTTTAGTAATTACTTTTTCTTTTTCCAATGGGCTGACTAATGGGTGAATATCAAAACCGGATTTTGAATTATGTTGAATGTGAATAACTAACATACCGGATTCCCGGAAATAGTTTAGTATCTTACCTGCATTATAAGCAGCATTTTCCGGTTCAACTAAAGGCAATGAACCTCCGGGAAAATAGAACATCTGTATATCTATTATTAATAATGCTTTGTTACTCATTGGTTGATTTATTTCTTGTGAAAAAATACTTTTAACAAATAAAAGTGAAATTAATACTAATGAAAATGTTATTCGTTTCATGATTCAATTCCGAATTAAAAATTAAAAATAACAAAATTGTTGATTAATAAAGCAATTATTTATTTAAAAACTATTTGATTTGAATTAACAAATCGGATTATTTCACCTGCTACAAGCATTGATTTCTCATCGTCTTTTAAAACCATCCGGTGATCAGCACCGTCAATTTGAATAAACTCTTTGTTTTTAGAAGGGCTGAGATCAAAGAGTTTTTTGCCCATTTGAGGAGGTATAAAAGTATCATTTCCTCCATGAATTACTAAAAGAGGTTTCTCCAGTTTCGCTATTCGTTCAATATTGTTCAAACGATATACTTTTTCTTCAATATTTAAATTTAAAAACGGGCGTACAACAAATGGTATAGTTTCCTTCTTCAAATAAATCTCGAGCTCTTCTAATGAACTAAAGGTTGACATTAATACAACTTTATCAATTCCGGTATTTTCATATAAATTTAATGCAACATAACCTCCGAGCGAGTATCCAAGTAAAATTGTTGGTAATGTATTGTTTTTTATTTCATTAAAATAGTTCAATGCATGATTTGCATCATTTACAATTCCATCAATAGTTGGAGTCCCGTTACTTAAACCATAACCACTGTAGTTAAATGAAAATATATTCAGGTTGGTTTGTTCTCCTAATGCATTAAAAAATGGAATTGCCGAACGAATATTGCTTCCATTGCCCGATAAATAGATTAAATTAAATTGTGGATTTTTTTCTGTAATATACCAGGACTCGATTCTTGTAGAATCGGAATTTTGAATAAAATGCCTGTTAAACTCAAAATCTGTGTTTAATTCATATTCTTTAATTGGATTAAAAACATCAGTTTGAGAAATCTTTTTATTTATACAGCTTCCTGTTAGGAATACGATAATAACCAGGATTAAAATATTTTTCATTATAGTTTTATATAGTAAACATTATTCAGAGTATAACAATTCATTCGTCAAAGAGTTTTTAAAATTGTATTCATTTTTCATTTAATTCATACTTACAAGTCTTTTTTTTGTATATTAGTATATCTTTTTTTGATACCTGTATTAAAATGGTTTGATATGTTTAAATCCCTTGTAAAATTTAAGGTGCATTATTTAATTATTCCATTATTAATAACATTTTTTCTATATGTTTTTTCATTAATCTTTATTTTTTTACCCTCTGTAGAAAGAAGTATTGTTGATAGAAAAAAGGAAATGATTAAGGAATTAACAAACACTGTTTGGAATATAATGGATTTTTATAATACACAGGTAGAAGATAGTACAATTAGCCTCAGTGATGCAAAATCAATAGTATTAAATAATATTCAAACAATCAGGTATGGAAAGGAGAAAAAAGACTATTTCTGGATAAATGATTACAGGCCATACATGATTATGCATCCATACTTACCCGAATTGAATAATCACAATCTGTCTGATTATACAGATCCGGACGGAACATATTTGTTTAATGAAATGGTCGATATTGTTTTACACAATGAAGAAGGGTATGTAAACTATAAATGGCAATTAAAGGATGATACATCGAGGGTTTTACCAAAAATTTCATTTGTCAGAGGGTTTAAGCCCTGGGGATGGATCATAGGTACAGGTGTATATATCGATGATATTGAACAAGAGATTGGGATAATGAAAAAGAAATTAATCCTTGTTTCCATTATCATTACCACTTTTGTTTTGCTAATATTTATTTATATCCTGAGAAGAGGAATAAAAAAAGAAAAATACCTGAGGGAAGTAGAAACTAAATACCAGAAAATTTTTGAAGAAGCTAATGATGGAATATTAATCTTAAAAGATGAAAAGTTTATAGAATGTAATAGTAAAGCCCTAGAGCTGTTCAAATGCAAAAAAAATGATATTGTTGGTAAAACAGTATCAGACTTTTCTCCCGAATTTCAAGATAATGGAAAAAAATCCGATATTGAAGCAAAAAGAATTATTAATGAATGTATTAAAGGTATTCCACAGTTTATTGAGTGGAAATATATTTCTAAAGATGGAGAGTCATTTATTACCGAAATAAGCTTGTCCATCATTGAAATTGACAACAATATCTATATAAATTCCTTTATAAGAGATATTACCAAGAGAAAAAGCGACGAAAAAAAGTTGATTCAGGCAATGGAAAAAGCGGAAGCTTCCGATAAACTGAAATCAGCCTTCTTAGCAAATATGTCTCATGAAATCAGGACTCCAATGAATGGAATTATGGGGTTTGCTCAACTCGTTCAGGATGATGAAATACCCATTCCTAAAAGAAACGAGTATCTCAAAATAATTCTTAACAAAGGAAATCAGTTAATGCAAATAATTAATGATATTCTGGATATTTCAAAAATTGAATCCAATCAAATTTCAATTAATGAAACCGTTTTTTCAATTAATGATTTAATAAATGAATTGTATAATACTTTTAGCATTGAATTTACAAAACTTGAGTTAAAAGTTTATAAAGACTTAACTGATTATGATGATTTTATTGTTTCTGATCAAATTCGTTTAATTCAAATATTAACGAATTTGCTTAGTAATGCCTTTAAATTTACTGAAAACGGTTATATCGAATTGGGTTATCGTTTAAGAAACGATGAACTGTATTTTTATGTAAAAGATACAGGTATAGGTATTAAAAAAGAAGATCAAAAAATCATTTTTGACAGATTCAGGCAATCGGACGACTCGATGACTCGTAAATATGGGGGCACAGGATTAGGATTATCAATTTCAAAGGGCCTGGTTGAATTATTAGGTGGTAAAATTGGTGTGGTATCAGAAGTTAACAACGGTTCTATATTTTACTTTACAATCCCATATATTAAAGGAAAGCCTGTAATTGATAAAGTAAAAACTGATATTATTTATAAAAATGATTGGAAAGAAAAGAAAATCATGGTTGTTGAAGATGATGAGATAAGTTTTCAATATATAAGAGAAGTATTAAGTGATATTTGCTCAAATATTTTTCATGTTAAAAATGGTGACAGTGCAATTGAATTAATAAAAGAAACACATTTTGATTTAATATTAATGGATATACAGTTAACTGGAATTGACGGGAATGATACCACAAGGGAGATTCGTAAGTTTAATAAGGATATTCCGATTATAGCGCAAACAGCATATGCAATGTCTGATGATAAAAACAAATCATTACAGGCTGGTTGTAATTATTACCTGTCAAAACCTATTGATCAAAAAGAATTGATTGATACAATCAGGTATTTTTTAGATTAAAATCATTACCCTTTAAAATCATAATAGACACGAAACCTTAAATGTATGGGTTAAGTATATTTTTATACTTTTTGGAATTGAAGAAAATTTAATAAGTTTGATATCTTTTTAAATGAAGATAATATTGATTTTAAATTAGTAAGTTATTTATTAAATTTTAAGTTAAATGAAAGAGATGCTGACCCCTTTGCAGATAATGGAGAATATGGTTAATAAGCTACAACAATCCTATCCAAAACATGATAAAAAAGCAGAAGGAGTTATTCAATTTTATTTAAAACATGAAAACGAGAATATTAATTGTTTTATACAATCTGATTTTGAAAAATTGTCATTTTATAAAGGTGTTGCCCAAAATCCTACAGTAACTGTTAAATCAACTTTTTACAATTGGTTAAACCTTGCAGGAGGTACGCTAAATCCTGTTTTTGGTGTAATGACAGGTAAACTAAAATTTAAAGGGAAAACATCCTTTTTTGAAGTATTGCCCAAAAAATCGTTTACTGAAGATTTAAACATACCCAAAGACCCGGTATCCAGGTTTGAAAAAAAACCATCGAAATATTGGGTAAAACCAAAAAAAATAGTTGTTTTAAGCGCTTCTCCACGTGGCGAAAACGGGTACACTGATTTTTATTTAAACCCTTTTATAGAGGGCATGAAAAAACAATCAGATGTTGAATTGATTCATTTAAAAAAAATTTCAATAAAACCCTGTACAGGCTGCTTTTCATGTTGGATGGTACATCCGGGTGAATGTATTTACCATAAAACCGACGATTTCAATATTTTAGCTGAGAAAATGTATGCAGCCGATTTAATCGTTTATGCTTTTCCTATTTATGCTGACGGGATGCCCGGTATTTTAAAAAACTACTTTGATCGTTCAGTTAGTCGTGCATACCCGTATATGATTGATGGAATTTATAAAGTTCGCCATCCACGAAGATATAAGCATGAAAATCAATCCATGGTTATTTTTTCGATTTGTGGATTTTTTGAAATGAAAAATTTTGATCCCGTGCGAAGCTATTTTAAAGCACTGGCACACAACAGGCATACTCCGGTGGTTGCAGAGATATACAGAACTACAGCCGTTGGAATGTACGGAAATCCATTTGTTTATAAACAACTTAACGAAATTATTGGGGCCCTTTCTAAGGCTGGTGAAGAGATTATTGAATATGGAAAAATTAAACGGAAAACAAATAAAATCATTTGCCAGGAATTTTCTCGTTCAAAACGTGATTTAAATCAAATCAACGAATGGTGGAACGAGAAAAAGGGGAGTAAGGATATTAATTATTAGAATATATGCCTAAATAGTTCGATATAAAAGGATATAAAATCGCATCACAATACAACTATTCTAAAGATATTTTCTTCTGTTCATAACACAATTTAATTACCTGATACAAAATAATTAATTCTTTGTGTAATAATCATATTGATATTCGCAAAAGAATGTTATTTTTATAACTGTTATTGTTTATTAATAGTTTTAAAATTAATGATTATAATTGAATAAAAAGATATTAATTGTTAATTTTAAGCTCCATAATTTTATTTTTTAATGAAGAAAGATTTCTATTCCCTTTTTAATATTGAAGAAAAAGAGAAAACGAGTGTTTTAATTTTCTTAATCCAGTCAGTATTTTTTGGAATATTTTACGGTGCTTTCGATGTTGGTGCACATGCATTATTTTTAAACGTTTATCCGGCATCAATGATTCCTAAAGCATATGTTATTTCAGGATTTGTTGGAATTATTTTAACCACTATTTATGCAAGGATTCAAAGCCGGTATAAATTCTCACAATTAGCTATAATTAATTTATTGTTTATTTCAATATCAACAATAGTATTGAGAGTATTATTTCGTGTAACAGAGAGTTCTTGGTTGGTTTTTCTTGTTTTTATTATGATGGGCCCTTTAAATATCATGGCATTACTTGGTTTTTGGGGTACGGTGGGTAGAATTTTCACTCTTCGACAAGGTAAACGATTATTCGGATTAATTGATACCGGACAAATATTTGGAGCCATTCTCAGTACGTTTGCAATACCTGTGCTAGTTACATTTGGGTTTGAACAAAAAAACTTGTTGCTTTTGAGTTCCATAAGTGTAATTTTTGCCCTTGCAATACAATTGATAATATCTTATAAATACAACCTGAATCAAATTATTCATACTGCTGATAAAAAAGAAAAAAACAGACTGCCCGATTTACTAAAAGATAAATACGTGTTGCACATGGCAATTTTTGTTATCATGTCGATGCTCGCGGCATTTTTTATACAATATTCATTTCTTTCAGTTACAAAAGATAATTATCCCGATCCGAATAACCTTACCGAGTTTCTGGGTGCATTTACTGGCAGCTTATTGCTTTTTACTTTTCTATTTAAAACATTTGTTTACAGTAAACTAATGAAAACTTACGGGTTAAAAGTAAGTATTACAATATCTGCATTTTTACTTGGCATATTTTCAATTATTGCTGTATTAGTAGGCACATTTTCAGGTTATACATCTGTTTCAGCCGGATTTATATTTTTCTTTCTAATTATTGCTCTTAGCAGGTTATTTTCAAAAGCATTAAAAGATGCCGTGGAAGCTCCTTCTTTTAAAATCTTGTATCAATCGTTAAAAGCAGAAATACGCCACGATGTTCAGGCATATGTCGATGGTACAATTAACGAGGTTGCCGCATTATCAGCAGGGCTTTTACTTGCATTTCTGGGTATATTCGAATTCATCAAGTTGATACACTTTTCATACTCACTTGTAATAATTTTAATTATTTGGTTTATCGTAGCCCGTAAATTGTATATCGAATATAAACTTTCACTTCAAAAATCCCTTGCCGACTACAAGGGAAAAAAACATGACGAACTTGAATTGAAATATATAGTTGATAAATCGCTTGACTCGGAAAGTATTAACGACCAGCAGGTTGTTTCAAATATGAGTGTATTCTTCGAGCTTCATCCTTTTAAATACGAACACAGGCTCGAACAATTAGCCGTTCATAATAAAGGAGTTATTGGTGAATTTGCCCTGAAAACAATTTTAGATAAAAAAATAATTGGTTCTGCAATAAATATTGATGACAAAATAAAAATTTCAGGCAATACCGAAGCTGGTGGACGGTTAAAGTCGTTAATTGACAAAATAGGTGTGAAATTTAATAAAATCCCGGATAAGCAGAGCATTATTCAATTGTCAAAATCGAAAAGTAGTGAAGAGAGAATTATTGCAGCCCATTTAATCGGTAAATATTACAACGAAAGCTATTATGTTTATTTAAAAGCGCTACTTCGTGATTTGGTAAAAGATGTTAAAATAGCCGCGATTAAAGCGATTACAGAAAATAAATTAGTGGATTTTAGCCCATTAATAATCGAATATATTGATACAAATGGAATATACCAATATGCTAACGATGCAATTATCAGTTTGGGCGAAGATACACTTCCATATCTCGATCAGGTTTTTTATAAAACAGGAGCATCTGAACGGGTGTTAATCCGGATTGTTAAATTATATGGAGAAATAGGGGGTAGTAAAGCAATTCGTTATTTACTAAAGAAACTTGATCACCCGAATAAAGAAATCCTAAATCAATTATTAACTGCATTAAAAAAATGCAATTTCAAGGCTGATGGGCAATCGATAAGTGTTATACATCAAATAATTGAAAAACATATTGGAGTTATTGGCTGGAATATTTCTGCAATAAGCACACTTCGCGAAACAAATAACCTGGCATACTTAAAAGATGCATTAAACGAAGAACAAAAAGATAATTTCGATATGCTGTTTTTATTGCTTTCGTTAGCTTATGATCCAAAATCGATAATGCACGTTAAAGAAAATATTGAAAGTGGTACCAACGAAGGTATTAGTTATGCTCTCGAATTACTCGATTTATTTATACACGACGAATTAAAACCAAAGCTTTTTCCAATAGTTGAAGATATCTCTATTGGTGAAAAAATTAAGCAACTCCAAAATTTTTATCCTATTGAACGATATAACCTGAAAACCCTTTTAATATCAATAATTAACCGTGATATAAATAATATCAGTATATGGACAAAATCGTGCGCTTTATATGCATTTTCAGAATTGGAAGAAACAGAAATACCCGACGATATTGTTGCTCATTTGTTTAACCCGAACAACATTTTAAGGCAAACTGCTGCTTACACGATTTCAAAAATTAATAATGAATATTTTAATTTGATTTCAAATCGTATTCACGATAAATATATTGAAGAATTTGAACAATTCTTTCAACTTTCCGAATATGATAAAACCAGCTTGCTTATTGAAAAAACCCTGTATCTTAAAAATATAGAGTTCTTTAAAAACATTACAGGAAATTATTTATTGCAGTTAGCAGAAAACATGCATACTATCAATTTTGAGTCATCAAACGAACTTAAATTCGATTACTCCGATTTGATTAATAAAATGTTATTTACATACAATGGAACCTTAACAATAAAATCAAAAAATAAGGAACTAATTTTTAAAGAGAATGAAATATTTGATGTAAATGATTTTGCTGATGAATTGAATATAAATATTCTTCTTACTAAAGAAAACAGTACGGTTGTTTATTCTGTTAATAAAAACGACCTGTATTACAACATGTATGATTACCAGGATATAGAAATATCGGTTTTAGACTGGATAAATAATAAATATAGAAATGAAATTATTGTTAATTAAATTATTTTCAATGATTTCTTTAATAAAAAAATAAAAAAATGAAGTTAAATTTTTTTAGGAGAATAAAAATTTTTTATATGCGCAGAACCACAATTTTTAAGCAGTTAATATTAAACGTTGTAATACCTGCTGTTCTTGCATTATTAATCATGGGGTTTTTTAATTATACACAAACCAAAAATAATTTAATTGAATCCATAAATACAAAGAACAAAATTATTTCAAACGAAATATTTCAATTTATGGAATTTCAGGATGTGGCACTAAATATTTTGGAAGAAAACCTGAATGTTAAAATGAAGGATTACAGTAACAGATTAGTCCAGGATTATTTTAAATCAACAAAAAATATTGAATATATTGATCTCGAAAAAATAAGACTCGAGCTAGGAATGGATACATTGCGCGAAGATATTTATATTATCAACAGGGATGGTGTTGTTGTAAACACCACATTTAAAAAAGACCTGGGCCTTAATTTCTTTTCTTTTGGCGAGGACCATAAACAAATGTTGTTAGGAATATTTGAAAAAGGTGTATTTGTAAATGAACGATTTGCCCTCGAGTCTAATACCAAACGCTTGAAAAAATATACATACCAGCCTACAATTGACGGGAATTATATTATTGAAATAGGCATATATTCACAACGTGCCGATGAAATAATAGGTTTTATAAAGAGTACAATTAATAAACTAACCGAAGACCAATCTTCAATTTTAGATTTCGATTTATTTATTGGTAAAGACAACCCGTTTAGCCTGAACAAGGACGTTGTTTTATCAAGCGAAGAAAGAAAAATCCTTATCGAACGTTTTGAGAAACAAGATTCAACGAGTGTTGTTATTCGTGAACGTAATAAAAAACTAAGTTACGATTACATGTACATGCAGCGTTCGAATACTGATTTATATAAAGGAGCAGTTATTCGAATTATTTCAGATAGAAGCGGCGAAACAATATTATTAAGAAGAGAGTTAATTAAATTCATTCTCGTTTTCAGTTTGACCCTTGTTGTTGTTATAATCATGTTATATCGAAAAACCAAGGTTATTACCTCACCAATAAAAAAATTGGTTGACAAAGTAAACAGAATAACGAATGGACATTTAAACGAAAGAGCAGAAGTTGTTGGAAATAACGAAATTACAACTCTTTCTCAGAAATTTAATAACATGATTGAAGAGCTTGAAAGCTATTACAATGAATTGGAACAAAAAGTAAAAGACAGAACAGCTGAAGTTGTTCGCCAAAAAGAAGAAATTGAAATTAAAAATAAACATATTACAGATAGTATCAGGTATGCAAAACGAATACAAAATGCAATTTTACCTCCTGAGAATTATGTAAAACAAATTTTGCCAGATTCGTTTATATTTTACAGGCCCAAAGATATTGTCAGCGGTGATTTCTACTGGATGATTAAAAAGGATAATCTTGCTATATATGCTACTGTCGATTGTACAGGCCATGGTGTGCCGGGAGCATTTATGTCAATTGTTGGATTTAACCAGCTAAATTATGCAATAGATGTTAAAAAAGCACGTACAGCAAACGAAATTCTTGATAGCCTGAACGAAGGTGTGGTTGAAACATTACGCGAAAAAAATGCCGATTCTATAGGCAGTGTTAAAGATGGAATGGATATTACTCTTTGTGTTATTGATTATAAAAATAAGAAATTGCAATATGCCGGGGCAAATAACCCGCTTATTCTGGTACGTAATAACGAGGTAATTCAATATAAACCCGACAAATTTGCGATTGGGGGAAATTTTGGAAACGAACTCCCAAAATTCACAAATAATGAAATTGATATTCAGTCGGGTGATATTATTTATACTTTCTCCGATGGTTATGCAGATCAGTTTGGAGGTGGTGATGGCCGCAAATTCATGGTAAAACGTTTCAGGGAATTACTATTAAAAATTCATAAAGACCCCATGGAAGATCAAAGCCATTTATTGGAAAATATTCTCGACGAATGGAGAGGACACGAAGAACAGGTTGACGATATCCTGGTAATTGGTGTAAAAATTGATTAATTAGAATGAACGAACAAATCGAAATAGTACTTTATTTGCCTTTAGGTAATAGAGAAATTGCTGAACCTGAATCGCGATGGCTTAATGGATTTCAGAAAATATTTAAAGTTGCAATAGAACAATTTTTATCAAAAGAAATTCTCTTTAAACAGGTATTTAATATTCAGGATATTCCTATTCAATCAAAAAAATCAACAATAATTCAGGTTATACTTAACGAGAATATCGATTTTTCATCTTGTATTCAAAGAAAAAATGACAATAAGTACAATGAATTAAATATTATTCAACTGGTTTGTTTCCAGGGAAAAGACAGGGATTTCAACTTTAAAGATAAAAAATCGATAAATTTTTACGAAGAAAATAATGGCAGGGTAGTGCATCTTGAAGAAAACCAAATACATAAAATAAAAGATGAAATTTGGCTTAAACTATTTGATATTGCACTTGAAGTAAAAAATATATTATTTAAATACAATAGAATTTCAGATAATGTTCCAAATCAAAAGTCTGTTTATTTAGCTCAAACAAGTCCCGATCAAAATCAAAACAGGAATATTATTGAAAGAGAAATTAAACATTTGGGATACAATACTTTATCACCACCACTAAGTTTCACGGGTTTAGAAGAATATAAATCAGAAGTTTCGAATTATATCGAAAATTCAATCATTTCTATACATCTTATTGGCAATAATTATTTACCACTTGTTCCTGATTCAAATATTTCTGTTGTAGAATTTCAAAACAATATATTTACCGGGTTAGTCGAAAAAAATCAAAACAGAAACCATTATCGATTGGTTTTTATGGCTCCCGAACTCAAACCCAAAAGCGAAAAACAAAAACAGTATATCGAAAATTTTACCCACAATATTGATGCATTAAAGAATACAGAGATTATACAAGCCCCTATAGAGATTTTCAAATCTATTATTAAGAAAAAACTTGTCGAGATTAATCCTGCTGAAGAAATCTCTACAACTAAATCAAAAGAAATAAACGGAATAAGAAGTACTTATTTAATCTATAATGATTCGGATAAAAGTACTGCAGAAGAAATAAAAAAACAGATTCAATCAAAAGGTATTCGTATTCTGGATATTGATTCAAGTTTAAATAGCATCGAACAAATAAGAAACCATCGGAATAATTTAATTGAGTGTGATTCTGTATTTGTTTTATCAGTAGATTCGAATAAACAATGGCTTACAAGTAAAATAAGCGATATTTTAAAATCACCGGGTATTGGACGAAAAAGAAAATTTGTGAATAAAATAATTTATAAAAATGCAGATACCCGGATAGACTTACTAAAGAATATAAAAGATATTACAGTATTTGATCATAAAGTATCGATAAAAGACAATTTACAAGCAATAATTGAAATATTAAAATAATATGGTATCAGCAGAAAATGCGATTGATAAACAAAATGGATTGTTTAACCCTTTTCCGGGATTAAGGCCATTTAAAGTTGAAGAAAGTCATCTCTTTTTCGGACGCGAAGGACAAAGCGAAGAGATTTTAAGAAAATTATCGGAACATAAATTTGTTGCAGTAATTGGAGCTTCTGGTAGTGGTAAATCATCACTTATTTATTGCGGGTTAGTTCCTGTTTTATACGGTGGCTTTATAGGAGGAAAAAATTCAACATGGAAAATTATAACTACCCGGCCGGGTAGTTCTCCAATTGAAAATCTTTCTTCTGCAATTATTAAATCAAAATCTTCTATTGATGATAAATCGGATGATATTATTAAGCAAAAAGTTGTAGAATCGGTTTTGCGGAGCAGTTCAATGGGCCTGGTCGATACGATTAATCAATCGTTTGATTTAAAGAAAGAAAATATACTAATAATAATCGACCAGTTCGAAGAGCTATTCAGATACAAAAGCAGCCGAAAGGATATGTCAACATATAACGAATCAGAAGCTTTTGTAAAATTACTGGTAAATGCAAACAATGTAACAAACACTCCGATATATATAGTTTTAACCATGCGTTCCGATTTTATTGGAGAGTGTTCGCAGTTTTATGATTTAACAGAATTAATTAATAATTCAAACTATCTTGTTCCACAAATGACCCGCGATGATTTCCGGCGTGCGATAGAAGGGCCTGTAGCTGTTGGTGGAGCCGAAATTGAAACCCAGCTCGTTCAACAATTACTCAACGAAGTTGGTGATAATCCCGATCAACTCCCGATTCTTCAACATGCTTTAATGCGTACATGGGAATATTGGACAGAACATTCCGATATAACCCAGCCAATTAATGTTTCAGATTATGAAGCAATCGGGAAGATGGAAAAAGCACTTTCCGAACATGCAAACGAAGCTTATGACGAATTGCTTGAGAATGAAAAATGGATTTGTGAAAGTATGTTTAAAACCATTACAGAAAAAGGGAATGATAACCGCGGAATTCGACATCCTACAAGTATTAAAGATATTGCAACCATAGCTCTTTCTGAAGTTGATGATGTTATTAAAGTTATTGAACCTTTCAGGGCTTCCGGACGATCGTTTATTACACCATCACACGAGATAAAACTCGATGCAGACAGTATTATTGACTTATCGCATGAAAGTTTAATGCGTATTTGGAATAAATTAAAAATATGGGTAGATGAAGAATGGACTGCTGTTCAGATGTATATAAGACTGTCAGAAGCGTCGGAAATGTACCAGCTTGGAAAAACAGGTTTGTGGCGGCCACCAGATTTACAACTGGCAATAAACTGGCGTGAAAAACAAAAACCTACATTGGCATGGGCTCAACGGTATAACCCTGCTTATGAGCGTGCAATGGTTTATCTCGAAACCAGCGATAAAGACTATCGTGCAGAAGAAGAAAATAAAGTAAAACTTCAAAAAAGACAACTAAGAAGAACTAAAGTATTTGCTATTGTGCTTGGAACAGCCGCTATTATTGCTGTTGGTCTAACTTTATACTCGCAATCACTAAAGGTCGAAGCCGACAGGGAAAGAAAGAAAGCGGAGGTTCAAAAACAACTGGCAGAAGAACAAAAAGGTATTGCAGAAGAGCAAACAATTATAGCAAAAGATAAAGAAAAAGAAGCTTTAGAACAAAAGGAAGAAGCCGAAAAACAACGATTATTTGCCGAACAAAAACAAAAAGAAGCTATTCGAAATGCCGAATTGGCTGAAAAACAGCGATTAATTGCCCTGGAACGCCAGAAAGAAGCTACACAACAACGTTCTTTGGCTGAAGTAAATGCCGAAGAAGCACGAAAACAAACTGTAGAAGCTGAAAAAGCCCGTCAGGAAGCTTTCCGCAGGAGAATGCTTTCCATTTCACAAAGCCTGGGCGTTAAATCGCAACAAATATCTGATGATATTCAGCTTAAAGGCCTGGTGGCATATCAATCGTACCTGTTTAACAACCGCTTCGAAGGGCCACAACACAATCCCGATGTTTACATGGGATTATACTATGCACTTAAAGGTATAAAAGGACAAACATTTAATGCACTTAACGGACATACCGGTTCGGTTATGGATATTGCTTTTGTTCCTGGATCAAATACTATGTTTAGTACTGGTGGCGATGGGAAAATTATTAAATGGAACATGGAAAATCCGATGGATACATTTAAAATAATTTCAGAAAATCCATTTGTTCAAAGAACAATAACTGTTACACCCGATGCAAAATACATGATTTGTGGTACCGATGAATCGAAAATCCTTTTATATGATTTAAAGAATAGTGTTTCGCAGGTTAAAGAACTTGTTGGACATACTTCCATTGTTGTTGCTATAGCAGTTTCACCCGACAGTAAATATTTTATTTCTGTAAGTAATGATAAAACAATACGTAAATGGGATTTATCAACATTTGAAAGCACAATTTTGATACAAAACGAAGCGAAGATAAATACAATTAAAATATCTCCGGATAATAAGAATATTACAGCAGGAACACAGGAAGGTAAAATTATTAATTGGGACATTGAAAATATTTCATCACCCAAAATCATTTACGAAGAAGGTAAAAATGCAATAACATCAATAACATATAACCATAGAGGAAATTGGCTTGTAAGCGGTGATTCAAAGGGAAATGTTAAAATATGGGATACAAAAAACTACAAACTTATTGATAACCTGGAAGGGCATCGTTCACGAATTTATGATCTTGATTTTAGTCCCGACGACCAACTTTTGGCTTCATCAAGTTTGGATGGTACAGTTAGAATGTGGGAATGCGAGAACTTAAATAACCAGCCTGTTGTAATGAAAGATCATGAATCGTGGGTTTTATCAATTGCGTTCAGCCCCGATGGCAAGAAACTAATAACATCAAGCAACCAAAAAGAAAGAATCCTTATTTGGGCTACAAAATCTGAATATATGGCAAGAGAATTAAAAACGCAACTTACCCGGAATATGACCCCGGATGAGTGGAATGCTTATGTTGCTAAAGATGTAGAATACGAAAAAACTTTTCCCGAACTCGTTAAATCTAATTAAAATGAACTATTTAATTAATTGTTTAAAATATTTTAATAGAATTTATCTAATAAAAGCAATAATAAGCCTGTTGTTTGTTGTGCTATCTTTTACAATGTATGCACAGGATGATAACTGTACATTTAAACTGGAAGAAGCTCAAAACTTATATGAATTAGGCGATTTGGATTCAATACCTTCAATGCTAAATCCTTGTATTGAAGATGGTTTTTCTGGTGAAGAGTTATCAAGAGCATATAAATTGTTAATTTTAACTTACCTGTTTGAAGATAATCAGGAAATAGCCAAATATACCATGTTTAATTTCTTGAAAAATTTCCCCGAATATGAAATTAAAGCAAATGATCCTGTAGAGTTTACATATCTTTATAAATCATACCATACTTTACCTTTATATTCTATTGGGGTTCTTGCGGGTATTAATTACTCATTTATCAGGATAATTGAACCTTATAGTGTGTCAAATACAAATAATTATTCAGGAGAATATTCTTATTCGGGGTTTGGTTATCAGGCCGGATTGCAACTAAAAAGGTATATTAACCAAAACATTGAAATAAATCTTGATGCGATTTATACTGCTAAAAAATTTGAGTATAAATTGAATCAGTTAGATTCTAAAATTGAATACAAAGAAGATCAATTGATGTTTTCTTTTCCTTTAACAGGTACCTACGATTTTAAATTAAAAAACAATAAATGGAGCTCTTTTGCACGTATGGGTGTGAATGTTGATTATCTATTGAGTGCAACAGCAAATATAAAACGTACGATTGACCCTGATGCATCTGTTGATAATATTTCCAGTTCCGATATCGATATCTTAAAAGACCGAAACTCTTTAAATATTTCTGCAGTCGTCGGAGGTGGTATTAAGTACTATGTTAAAAAGGGATATGTTATGTTTGATGCCCGATATCATTTAGGATTAACAAATAACGTTGTTTCTGAAAACAGGTATAACAAATGGGGAAATTATCATTATGTCGATGACGATTTTGCCATGAATAATTTATTCTTTTCGGTTGGATACGTTCGTTCATTTTACAAAACAAAACAAAAAAAATGAGAAAATTTTTATTCAAAAAGCTAAGCTATGTATGTGTATCGCTATTGTTTATAACTGTTTTTTCGTGCGATAATCTTGATATATCTTCTACTCAGGCTGATTCATTTATAAAATTATTTGGATCGTGGAGCACTGATATTGGAAATGATGTGAAACCTTTTAATAACGGGTATATTGTACTTGCAACCATTACATCACAAGATGCAAATTATACAGATATAGCTCTGATACAAACAGATAAATTTGGAAATCAACTCGGAGATATAGATACCATAGATGGCGGGGGTAACGATTTAGCGTCAAAACTGCTTTTAACCAACGATGGTGGCTTTATTATTATTGGTACTCTTGAAGATACTTTAAATGATAACGAAGATATCCTTTTGGCAAAATATGATGCAAGTGCTGAATTGGAATGGCAAAAAACGATTGGCTCTTCTGCAAACGAGCAGGGAATATCTATAAAAGCAACTCAAACAGGTTTTATTATTGCAGGAAATACCGATAAATCCGACCTGGTTACCGGAAATACAACAGGAACCTGGGACATTTACCTGGTAAAGACTGACGAAACGGGAAATATTGAGTGGGAAAACAATTTTGGAGCTAATGGAACAGATAAATCAAGCGATATAATTTTACACAATAACGGATATTTAATTATTGGCGTTTCGAATAGTTTTAATGAATCAGGGCAGGGTGGTAATGATATTATTGCAATTAAAACAAACAGTACAGGTGGCGAAACCGATAAATTTACTTACGGAAGTATATTTAATGATTATGGAAGCTCTGTATTGGAAGCAGATGATGGCTTTGTAATTGTTGGATCCGTTGAGAATATTGCTGGTAGTAATTCTGATATGTATGTCTTAAAAGTGGATAAAAATGATTTGCAAAATATTATCTGGAATAAGTCTTTTGGAAAAACACTGGATGATAGCGGGTATGATATTTTGAAATCTGGTGAAAATATAAAAATTATTGGAAGTCAGGGAAATATTAGCGGTTCATATGCTTATTGCTTAACAATAGATAATGAAGGAAATTCAATAGAAGAAAAGCTTTATGGTGGATATAATCAGGTTCTATACTCTTTTGAACCTGCTTATGATGGTGGTTATATTATGGTTGGCAGCTCGGGGCAGGAAGGAAATGAACAGATTTGCTTAATTAAAGTAAATGCTCTGGGAGAATTATAGTAGATATCCTGTAAAAGAATATGTTATTTGGAAATGTAAATTAAGGAGTTATGAAAACAATATTTAGGTTCGTGTTATTTATTATTTTGATATCTGTATCAAATGTGGCTTTTTCTCAAATTACTATCTTAGATGCCGTTGCAGTTGATGGCGATGGCGATGGTTATTATGGAACAGTTGAAATCCGGTTCTCAACAAACATTGACGATTCTGATGTTGAAACAAGTGCAATTACTGAAAACGAATGGATATTCTCCTTAGACCCTGCGTTTTCAGACTCTTTGTATGCTGATGATTTTTACTCAACAGTAAGTCACATTGCCAATGATAATGATAATAACGATGATTATATTCAGTTTGTTTTTACTACAACCCAGTTTGCATCAAGCTCAGGGCCAATATACATAAGATATACTAACAGCAACTCCACTGTTATAACAGATCAAGCTACTACTGATACGTTATTTAATTTTACACTATATGCTTCAAGAGACCTGGCTCCACCGGTAATTGCCAGCGTTAGTTCAAATGCAACTGTTGCCGGTGCTTTAAAAATAGGTCAGTCAATTACTTTTACCGTTGATTTTGAAGATGCAGTTCCAGATCCATATTTAACCATTTTACCTCTGCAATACAATGGACAAAACCTGAATTGGAGCACATCAAATGCAGGAGATACTTATATTGGTATTTACACGGTAGTTGAAAATGATCAGGACAGGATTACTCCATTACAATTAACTGGTGTTACTGCTGAAGATAAAGATGGTAATATTAGCACTTCTTTTAATGGAACTGATGTAGCAAAAACCATAGATGCACACAAGCCTGTAATTTTAGGAGTTACATCTTCAGCATCAGGTACAGGAGCCTTAAAGGTTGGTGAAACGATAACCTTTACAGTTGATGTACAGACAACAGAATTGGGATTAACTATATTGCCATCGCAATATAATGGGCGAAACTTAAACTGGGCGGCAGTAAGTGGAGGCGACACCTATCAGGGAACATATACAGTAACTGAGGGTGATCAGGACAGGGTCACAGCATTGCAGCTTACCGGGGTAACCGCAACGGATATAGCTGGAAATATAAGTTCTGCATCTGATGGAAGCGATGTAACTGTATTGATTGATGCACATACACCATCAATAAGCACGGTTACCTCAGATGCAACAGCAACAGGCACTTTAAAAATCGGGGACAAAATAAATTTCACGGTTGACATAGTTGGTTCCGATGGAACATTAACAGTAAGTCCGACAACATATAACGGTCAGCCATTAAATTGGTCAACAACAGATGGTGGTAATACCTATAAAGGGGTTTATACAGTAGTTGAAAATGATGCAGACAGAACAACAGCATTGCAATTAACAGGAGTTACAGTTACCGATTCTGCAGGAAATGTAAGTACTCCATCGGTGAGTGGGAGTGATGTGGTAAAATTAATAGATGCACACAAGCCTGTAATATCTACAGTTTTCTTAAAGGATGAATCAAAGAAGATAGGTGATCAGGATACTCTATACATTACAATTGCTTCTGATATGGATTATTTAAATTATACTTTTATATCTGGAACAGTTGCAGGATACCCGGTTTCCTCAATACAACCAGTTAATAACACTACTATAAATGCTTATTTTACAATTACAGCAAGAACATATGAAATTGATTCTTCCGATAACGTTCAGGTTAGTAACTTGCAGTTAGCTGATGGAGCTGGAAATTTGAGTAATATTATTAATACTGCTGTTGCAAATGATAATCATGCAATTTTTAGCAGGAAACCATCTGCTGATATTTCTGGAAGTAATTCAATCTGCGATAAAGATTCGGTTGAAGTTCCGGTATTTTTAACCGGGCATGCACCATTTTCATTTACATACACCGATGGAACTACTCTTAAAACAATTAGCTCGATAAATTCAAGCTTATATAAATTAATAATTGTAGCTGATAAATCTATAGGGAATCCAATTAATTACACGGTTACGAATATTACAGATGCTACCGGTAATGCTAACAGTTCGGTTGCAGGTCCGTATGTTTTAACAATTTTCACTTTGCCAAATGCTTATTTCACAAGCCCGACAGATGGAAACACTTTCGATATTTCCATTGATTCAGTTCATTTATCAGCATTTCCCGGTGGTGCCGGCAGTGTTTTCTCAGGTGATGCAGTTATTCCTGCCTATGAAATGTTTAGCCCGGAAATAGCTGGTGTAGGGCCTCATACATTATATTATAATTATACCGATGCAAATGGTTGTAAAGATGCTGATACGATTTCTGTTGAAGTAATTGAAGGCGGAACTATAACTTTTTTACAGGGCAAAGATATATATTGTAGTTATACCGACTCATTTACTGTGGTTGGTATAAATAATTTAGGCCTTACAGGAATTTTTACTCTGGAAGGTGATCCCGGTGGGGCTATTTTGGACTTGGGCAATGATACAGCGATAATTTACCCTGCTTTACTTAGTGCACAAAGCTATACAATTACATACGAATATGGTATTTTCCCTGATATTGTATATATCAGAAGATCATTTTCAATTGAAGAAGTAAGTAATACAATTACCTTTACTTCAATTGGAAATAAATGCGAAGATTATGAGCGAATAATTATTGAAGCTAAAAATTTAAGCCCTTTAGGTGGAACAGGTTATTTCACATTGTCAGATGCAGGAATTAATCTACACAAAACCAATAACGGGAATAACATATATATTGAAGAAGGTGACATGTCACCTGGTATGTATTTACTGGAATATTACTATAAAACAATTAATGGTTGCTATAGCGATACAATACCAGAAAATTTTACAGTTTATTCTCTGCCGCCTGTAAACCTGACTATGGAAAGTTTGTATGATATTAATGGAGGAACACATGTAATTACTGGTTCTCCAATTGATATTCCAGGGGATTTTTCGCCAAGCTTTATGATTGATCAAGGTGATGGTACAGCAATTTTTGATCCTGAAATAGCCGGTTTGGGTAACAAGGAAGCGTATTATACTTATACAGACATCAATGGATGTACAAATACCGACACGGCAAAATTTACAATAAACGAATCCGAAGGAGATATATATGGTTTAAATGTTTTCAATTCAAATTATCAATATTGTTATTACAACAGTACCAGCGATACAATTTGGGCTGTTCCGTTAAATGGGGATGGATTACCCGGATCATTCTATATTGATGGCAATTTGGTAACAAATGTTGTTGGTACTGATAGTATTGCAATAAACCCGTCAGAAATTGCTTCAGGAAATCATTCTCTTCGTTTTTCATATACAAATGGTGCTGTAGTATTTAATATTGATAAGACATTTAATGTTGATTCAATTGGAAATCTTGATATTATAGGTTTAGAAGATAATTATTGTAAAGATGATGACAGGGAAATTGTTTTAACTGGTATTTATACAGGTGATCCGGGTGTTGGCATATTTACAGGGAATGGCACCTCGGGCAATAAGTTTGTACCTTCTGATGCAAATCTTTACGATAATAAAATAACATATACATTTACAAGAACTTACTCGGGTTGCCAGAGAAGTATAGATTCTACGATAACAGTTAATAAAGTACCTTATATCAAATTCGACTTAGATAAAACGTGTATTTCAGGTAGAGAAGACTCGGTTTTATTTACAGCGGACACTTTAATGTCTGATCATGTTGTAAGTTGGAATTGGTCTGTTGATAATACAATAACAAATAAATTAAGTACACTAGAAACTCCAAAGTTTTCATTAGTACAACAGGTTAAAAACTATATTATACTTTCTTTAACAACCGATATGGGTTGTACTGCCGAAAAAGATAGCAGTATTTTTATTGGGTCGGTTGTAGATCTTGATTTTAAATGGGATAACGAATGTTTTGGAGAATCTGTAAATTTCGAAGCGGTAGTATTTACAGATCCTACAGGTGTTGATAGTATTAAATGGCATTTTGGAGGCGATGGTGTTGCAAATATGTCAAATCCATATAATCCTCAATTTACTTACAATAGTTCTGGAGGTTATGATGTTACTTACCAGGAATATACTGGTAGTTGTGGCATTATTTCTGAAACTAAAAGAATAAATATCAGGCCATCAATCGATTTGAGTGAAGATAGTTATTACGAAGATTTTGAAGAAAGCCCTGATATTACCGGATGGGCTGTAGATATTCTGGAAAGTACAAATTGTTCATGGGATTGGGGAACACCCGCTGGTATTAAAATAAACTCGGCGCCAAGTGGCACCAAAGCATTTGTTACAAACTTAGACGGAAATTATAATAATAATGAAAAATCAATAATATCGAGCCCGTGTTATGATTTTAGTAATATAGACAGGCCAATGATGAAATTTGATTTTATTTCCGATCTGGAACTGAACAGAGATGCTGTATTGCTTGAATATTCAGTGGTTAAAGATGTATGGAATGCAATAGGTGTTTATGGCGAAGGAGTTAAATGGTATAATTCCTTTAATATTACAGGGAGTGTTATAGGACAATCATCTGGCTGGACAGGGAATGGATATTCTTTAAATACAGCAGAAACATCAGCTTGGAATAATGCGAAATATTGGCTCGATGATATTAAAGGCGAAGCTGGTGTTCGATTCAGGTTTGTACTGGGTAGTGATAGTTATAACACAGCCGAAGGTTTTGCAATTGATAATGTATGGATTGGTGAAAGAAACAGGATGGTACTCCTGGAACATTTTGCCAACCCTGCTGAAGATGATTTTGAAAATACTCAAAGTATCATTAGTAATATATTGAATGAAAATCCAAAAGATGTGATTTCTGTTCAGTATTACACCAGTTTCCCATCCATGAATGAAATTAACGAATTTTATGCAGCAGGGCCCAGCGCACGATCATTATATTATGGCGTTACACAGGTTCCGTATTCTATTCTGGATGGCGGCGACAGAAAATTTAACTATTCTAGTACGAATACTTTAGAGAGTTCTGATATTAACCGCAGAATGCTTGAAGATTCTAAATTCAGAATAACTATTGAACAGGAACAACAAGGCGAAAATTTAGCCGTTTCAGCCAAGATTAAAGCTGTTGAAAATATTACAGGCACCAAAGTGAATGTTTTTGTTGCCCTGGTTGAAAAAACAGTTGTTGGTAATTCAAATACCTATAAAAATGTTTTAAGAGCTTTACTGCCTGATGCCGCCGGAACATTAATTGAAAGAGACTGGTCTGTTGGCGATTCAATATTTGTTACCCAATCATGGAATATCCCGGCAGGAATAGATGCTGATAGTATCACAACTGTTGTTTTTGTTCAGGATGAAAACTCGAAAGAAATATACCAGGCAGCATTTGCCGATACGCTCTCAACAATTACTGCCATTGACGATTTTATAAACAATATTATGAATCCTGAAATAATTGTTTACCCAAATCCTGCATACGAAGAGATAAATATTAAGTTAAACGACTATGCCGAATCTGACCTGAATGTTGAGCTTTACAATAATATAGGAATGGTTGTTAAATCAACAACATTATTGAAAGGGGAAAATGTAAAATCAATTTCTGTTCAGGAACTAATTTCAGGAATTTATTATTTAAAAGTACAGAATAATACTACCAGCAAATCTATTAAAATTTTAATTGCCAGGTAATTGGATAATTGAAAGAATGAAAAATCAACTCTGCCTTTGAGTTGATTTTTCATTCTTTCCGGTTTAATTTTAAGCAATAGTTTATGAGATTAAAATACAAGATTATTAGTGGATTTGTTATTCTTGCTGTAATGCTTATTATTGCCGGAATAATATCAATTATTGAACTTACCCGGGTAGGAAAGTCTGTTCAGGTATTACTTGATCAGAATTATAAAAGCATAAATGCGGCTAATACAATGCTTGAAGCATTAGAAAGGGAAGATGGAGGTGTTTTGCTTCTTATTCTTGGTAATAAAGATGAAGGACGAACAACTATTCACGAAGCAGATAGCATTTTTTTAAAAGGATTACATATTTTACAAAATAACGTCACTTTACCCGGGGAAGGTGATTTAGTTACCGGAATAAGTTACAGTTACTCTGAATATAAAAATACCTGGATAAATCCTGTTGTTGGAACTGAATTAGAAGGAGATTTAAAATGGTATTACGATAACCAACACAAATCGCTTTTACAAGTTAAACAAGCAGTTAGAAATCTTATGTTTTTAAATCAAAGTGCTATGTATAAAACGGGTACTGATTTAAAACAAAGATCTGAAAAAGCGATAATGCCGGGTATAGTTGCTATTGTCGCTGGAGTGATCTTTTCTTTGATATTTAGCTATTTTATTCATTATTATGTAATTAAGCCAATTTTACGAATGATGAAAAGTTTAAACGACTATAATAATTACAATAAGCCATTTATGGTCGAAATTGAAACCAAAGATGAGATTTATGACTTAGCCCAGGCAATAAAATTAATATTTATTAAAAAGTCAACCGATTCGAAATTATGAGGCCACATATAATTATCAGGTATATTGGTTTAATATTTCTTTTTAATTCGTTATTTCTTTTTACTTCATTCTTAATATCGTTTTATAATAACGATTCAGGGATGTTTCCTTTGTTATATTCTACTATAATTGCATTCATATTTGGAATCTTTCCATTAATATATGTCCCGGCAGCAAAGAATATTACATCAAAAGAAGGTTTTTTAATAGTAGTATTAAGCTGGTTGTTAACCTGCTTATTGGGGGTTATACCCTATGTTATTTGGGGAGGCGGATTTTCATTTACAAATGCATGGTTCGAAAGTGTTTCCGGATTTACTACAACGGGAGCTTCCATATTAACCAATATTGAAATATTGCCTAAAGGATTACTTTTCTGGCGTTCGGCTACGCATTGGATTGGAGGAATTGGAATTATCGTTTTTGCTTTAGTCATTTTACCTAATATAGGCCATATTAGGACAGTTTTAGTTAAAAATGAATTTTCTCCTCTTGCACAACATAATTTTATTCAAAATACAAAACAGGTTTTCAGGGTTTTGATTATAGTTTATTTGGGCCTTACATTGCTTGAAACCATTGCACTATGGATTGCCGGGATGGGCTTGTTCGATGCTGTATGTCATTCTTTTGCAACAATTGCTACAGGGGGGTTTTCAACAAAAAATTTAAGCATTGCACACTTTAACAGCCCCGCAATTGATATAATTATTATGTTTTTTATGTTTCTTTCAGGTATCCATTTTGGTTTATTATTTTATACAGTAATTGGAAACAGGTATAATATTTTTAAATCGGGAGTTGTGAAATTTTATTTTTTTTCTATTGTTGCGGGAATACTATTTGTTACACTAAACCTGTATTTAAACAATTACTATGGTTTTTTTAAATCATTGCAATATGCATCTTTCCAGATAGTTACTCTTGCTACTACGACTGGTTTTGCAAATGCAGATTCTTCTGCTTGGCCATCGTTTTCAATAATGCTGCTTATTTTTTTTACTTTACAATGTGCTTGCGCGGGTTCAACTGCAGGTGGAATTAAAATTGACAGGGTATTGATTCTTTTAAAAGCAATAAAAATTCAAATCAAAAAATTTCATCATCCCAATGCCGTTATTTCTTTAAAAATAGATAATAAAACAGTAAATCCTGAAGCAGTAAACAATGCTATTTTGTACATCGTTCTCTATATATTTATTGTTTTTATATCGGCATTATTGTTAACTGCTATGGGAGTTGATAGTTTA
>MENK01000009.1:0-91376 GCA_001768235.1 Bacteroidetes bacterium GWB2_32_14 | reverse complement strand
TATGGGTAATGTTGGCCCGGGTTTTAATATGGTTTATTCTTTAGGTAATTATAATGCCATACCTGATGCAGGCAAATGGATTCTTTCAGCAAACATGTTGCTTGGCCGTTTGGAAATATATGCTTTGTTATCTTTGATAATGTATCATTATAGGAGATAATTTAATCGTTACCTAGTTTATCATCTCATGGTTTCTTTTCTCTCTGTTTCGATTTTTATAACCTCTTCGTTCCATGTGCCGATGATCATCTTTTTGTATCATTTGCATAAATAATTTCCCCAAAATTTTTTGTTGTTCTGCAGTACAAATTTCTTTTAATTCAAAATAGTGATTTATAGTTTCTTTTTTTAAATCATAATGTAAATCTCCAATTTCTCTGGCAATTTCATCGAGTTTTTTCTCATCAGCATTTTCTTTTGTAAGCTCATCAAAAAATTCGATTCTTTTTTCATCAAGCTGATATGCAATACTTTTTGATTTGTCAAATCCCTCTTTACTTAATTCTTTAAATAGAACAAATTGTTCTTCAGTAAGATTTAATTCTTCTCTTAAATAGCGGTGCATACCTGAAACCTCAATTTGTTCCTGCATTTGCCTTATTTCGTTGTCTTTTTTTTGTTTAGCATTATTGTTGTATATGAAAGTTGCCAAAGCAGTTATATTTATTACTAAAAGCACTATAATTACTCCTATCAACAGCCTTCTTTTATTACTTATATTCATACTAATAAATGGTATTAATTGTAAAGATTTTTATTTGTTATTTGTTTCAGGTTCAGTATTTCCTGACACCATGTTTTTTTCAACTGATTCAATTTCCAAATCGTTAACAAATTGATATTGAGCATAGGTTTTAATGTAACTTGTATCAGCTTTTTGTGTTGATTCCGAATATTGAGTTGAGTTTGTTGTTCCTGAACCAATTAAAATACCAATATATACAGCAATTACTAATGATGCCAGGTATATTGCAGGCTGAACAATTTTTTTAGTTAATAAAACATGAACGAATGATTCCTGGTTTTTAGTATTATTTTCCATTCTCTGTTTTAATCTTGTAAAATAATATGGTTGTTCCGGAATTCTTTCATTTTTACTAAAACTAGAAAGCGTTTTATTTAAATTTTCAACCAGGGCAGTACATTCAGTGCAATTTTGAATATGCCCTGTAATTTCACGATATATATCTTCGGGTAATTTACCTTCAATATAATCCGGAATTTTATTTTTAACATTTTTACAATTCATATTCAATCAGGTTTTTATTAAGACACATCCAGGTTAATTTTTATTACATTTAGCATTAATTATTTTTATAGTAATCAATAATATGTTTATTCAGGTTTTGCTTCGCCCTGTTTATTAAAACACCCACATCTGCCACGGGGATCATCATTACTTCAGCAATTTCTTTGTACGATAATTCTTCAAAACTATTTAATGTTATAGCTGTTTTCTGTTTGTCAGGGAGCTTATTTATTGCAACATGCAAAGCAATTCTATTCTCGTTTGCTTCAATTTGTTCCCCAATTATTGGAGAATTGTCTTTAATTTCTTTTTCTTGTTTCTTTGAGTCATCACCAAAAATTACATCTAAGCTGCTAAACCACTTTTGTCTTTTTTTCGATCGTAAATGATTTAGCGATTTATTAACTGCAATACGATATAACCAGGTAGAAATTTTCGATTCGCCTCTGAATTTGTCTATCGATTCATATATTTTAATGAATACCTCCTGCGAAATATCCATCGAATCATCGTAATTGTTTAAAATATTATTGCATACATTAAGTACCAGTACGTGATATTTTTCTACAAATACCCTAAAAGCCTGCTCATCTTTTTGTGCTATTTTTTCAAGTAGTTCCTGGTCACTCATAAAAAATTTTCAATCCCGAATTTCGATGTTTGACACCCTAAAATAGATTTTATTACACGAAGGTATAAAACTAATTAAAACAAACTGAACATTAAATAAGAGATTTTGTTTAATCATAAATTATATGATGAAAAATTAATCTAAAATCTGAATATTGAATGAAACTAGATGATGTTTTTAACCGTTTGTGGATTGATTATACTAATCAGAATCCATCTGCCAGAAAAGTTTATGAATTATTTACGGCTCAAGGCGAGAAAGTTTTGAACGATCATATTGCATTTAGGACTTTTGACGATCGCAGGTTAAATATTGATGTGTTATCAAAGATTTTTATAGATCGGGGATATGTTCAAAAAGGGGAATATACATTTAAAGAAAAACATCTTTACGCGAAACATTTTGAGCATGTATCAGATGAAAAAGCCCCGAGAGTTTTCATCAGCCAGTTAATAACCAAAGATTTCAGCAGTTTTTTACAAAAAACCGTTAAAAGGATTATTGAAAAAGTGCCTGCAAATAAACTAAAGTCAAATGATTTAATTTTCTCGGGCAATGTTTGGGGTACACCAGATTATAATACATATTTAAAATTACGCGAAGAATCTGAATATGCGGCATGGGTTTATGTGTATGGATTTAGGGCGAATCATTTTACAGTGAATATTAATGCGTTAAAAAAATATGATTCCATAGAAAAAGTAAATCAATTTATTAAAGAAAATGGATTTAAACTAAACTCTTCGGGTGGTGAAATTAAAGGAACAAAAGAAGAGTTATTGCAGCAATCAAGCACTTTGGCGGATCATATTCAGGTTGAATTTACCGATGGTTTTTATAATATTCCCGGTTGTTATTATGAATTTGCTCAACGGTTTCCTGATATTGATGGCTCATTGTATAGCGGATTTATTGCAAAATCGGCCGACAAAATATTTGAAAGTACCGATTATTATAAAAAATAGAATTTCCTTTTATTAACGATCGAGCTGAATATTTCATTCAGCTCTTTTTTTTATCATTTTTTCAAGATTTATTAAACTTTCTATGGCTTAAAATACCAAATTGGTATATTTGCTTTATCAATAAATCGGGACAATTTATAGACTTTCAAAATAAATATATGAATATAAAAATTAAAGTAAATCTTATTCTATTAGTCTTCCTTCTAAGTTACATAAGTATTTCTGCACAAAATCATGATAAGCAGTACCAAAAAGAACAACAATGGGTCGATTCTGTTATGCAGGAGTTATCTATCGATGAAAAAATTGCTCAACTCTTTATGGTTGCAGCATACTCAAATAAAGATCAGGCACATGTTGACGAAATAACACATTTAATCAGGAAAAATAAAATCGGGGGATTAATTTTTTTTCAGGGAGGCCCTGTACGCCAGGCAAAATTGACCAATTACTACCAGTCAATCTCTGAAATCCCGTTATTAATAGCCATTGATGGCGAGTGGGGATTAGGTATGCGTCTCGATTCTACATACAAATACCCCCGGCAAATGATGCTTGGAGCTGTTCAGAATGATTCTTTAATTTATCAGATGGGTTTTGATATTGGCCAACAAATTAAGCGACTTGGTATTCATATTAATTTTGCCCCGGTAGTTGATATCAATAATAATCATTTAAACCCGGTAATCAATGCCCGTTCTTTTGGTGAAAACAGGGAAAATGTTAGTTGTAAGGGAATAGCTTATATGAAAGGATTACAGGATGCGGGAATTATGGCTGTTGCAAAACATTTCCCGGGACATGGCGATACCGATAAAGATTCACATTTGACATTACCTGTAGTTAATCATTCTCGTTCGAGACTCGATTCGGTTGAGTTATATCCTTTCAGGAAACTAATAAACGCAGGTGTTCAGGGAGTTATGGTTGCTCATTTAAATATTCCCGCATTAGAAAAAACACCTGACTTACCTACAACTTTATCGAAGCCCGTTATTACTGACTTACTTAAAACAGATATGGGATTTAATGGTTTGGTTTTTACCGATGCCTTAAATATGAAAGGAATTAGTGAAAATAAAATTCAGGGAGAAATTGAATGCATGGCCATTGAAGCTGGCAACGATGTTCTATTATTTTCGGAGAATGTCGCGAAAGCAATTTCAAGAATTAAAAAACTTGTAAAACAGGATAAAATATCAAGAGATCAAATTGAAACGAGTTGCAGAAAGGTTTTAGCCGCAAAGTATAAGGCAGGACTGAATAAGTATTCTCAAAAATCAGAATATATAAAGATTAAAGGGCTTTCAAAAAGTTTAAACAACCCAAAGTTTGATCTGAATCGCCGTACCCTTGTTGAATCAGGTTTAACACTTATAAAAAATGACAAAAACCTGCTTCCTGTAGTTAAGTTAAAAAATAAGAAAATAGCTTCTGTATCATTTGGATCAAGTGAGAAAACTACATTTCAAAAAACACTCGATAAATATGCAAAGGTAGATCATTTTTATACTTCGGCTGTTTTATCCGACTCCCTGCTTAATATTCTTTCAAAATACGATTTGATAATTGCAAGCATACATAGTTCATCGCTTTACCCGTCAGGAAACAATTATGGTGTAAAGAATGAATATCTTAGTTCGGTAGTGTATTTATCAACAAAAACCAAGATAATTTTCACGTTATTTGCTAATCCCTATAGTTTGAGTTCTTTTGAATTTAATAAAACAATAAATGCCATTTTAATTGCCTACGAAAATGAAGAAACAGTTCAGAGTATTGCTGCACAGGCAATATTTGGGGGTACATTTATTTCAGGGAAGTTACCGGTTTCAATTAACCCGCGATACCCATACGGATTTGGCATAGATATAAAAAAAAAGATTAGATTAAAATATAGTATTCCTGAAGAAGCAGGATTAGATTCAGATAAGCTTAATAAGGTTGATTCTATAGCTCTGGCAGCAATTAACGAAAGAGCTACCCCGGGATGCCGGATTCTTGCAGCAAAAAATGGAATTGTTTTTTACGACAAATCTTTCGGATATCATACTTACTACAACGAAAATCCTGTAAATGAAAATTCAATTTACGACATAGCTTCTGTTACTAAAATTGTTGCAACCGTTCCCGCTTTAATGCGATTATACGAAAACAATGAGTTTAATATTGATGATAGTTTAAAAAGTTATTTTCCGGATCTTGATACAACAAATAAAGGAGATTTATCACTTAAAGATATTTTAACTCATCAGGCACGATTAAACGGGTGGATTCCATTTTATATATCTACATTAAAAACATTATGCCCGGATCAAAACCTGGTAAGTAAAAAATTCTCAGAAGAGTACCCTTATAAAGTGAATGACAACTTTTATTTAGCCCGAAATTATCAATTTAAAGATAGTATTTATTCTTATAACAGGTCTGGCCTTTTTTCAACACCTGTAACAGAGAACCTGTATATAAGGAATAGCTATAATGACACAATATATAAGATGATAAGGCAATCGAAGTTGATTGATAAAAAAGAATACCGGTACAGCGATTTAGGTTATTATTATTTTTACAGGATTATTGAAGAAAAAACAGGAGCAAATTTTGCAGATTATATTGATACATCTTTTTACGAATCAATAGGAGCATATAGAACAGGTTTTTTACCATTAATAAGGTTTCCTAAAAACGAAATTGTTCCCACCGAAAACGACCAGGCTTTCCGTCGCCAACTTATTCATGGAACGGTTCACGATCCTGGTGCTGCAATGTTGGGTGGTGTTTGTGGCCATGCCGGAGTTTTTTCTACAGCCGATGATTTGGCTAAAATAATGCAAATGTTTCTTAATGGTGGCGAATATGGTGATGAGTGTTATTTTAATAAAGAAACGATAGATTTATTTACTAAAATTCAATTCCCGGGAACAGATAACCGGCGAGCTCTTGGATTTGATAAACCTCAAATGGATTTCTCAAAAGACGGGCCAACATGTAAAAGTGTTTCTGCCGATAGTTATGGACATTCAGGTTTTACAGGAACAATTGTATGGGCAGACCCGGCTAAACAATTAATCTATATATTTCTTTCAAACCGTGTACATCCCGATCAGGATAACAATAAATTGCTTAAAAATAATGTCAGAACAGAAATTCAACAAGCCATTTACGATGCGATAATAAAATAATTCACTGGAATTTTTTTAAGATAAAGTTTAATGAAAACAGTATTAATTACGGGTACAAGCAGGGGATTAGGCCTGGAGTTATTGAAAGTATTTTTAGAAAATAACTGGACTGTTTTTGCATTATCAAGAAATACTAAAAGTTTTGAAAACGAAACAGAGAAATTTCCAACTACTTGTATTCCTGTTAAAGGTGATGTAACTGACGATTCGACTATTCAGGAGATTCAGAATGCCCTGAAATCAAGAACAAAACAACTTGATGTACTTATAAATAATGCGGGTAATGTTAAAAAATGTTTTGGAATTAATCATGTTACATCAAATGATTTAGATGAACATTTTCAGGTACATGTGAGTGGAGTTTTTCGGGTAATTAAAGCATGTCTCCCATATTTACATCAATCGGATAGTCCTTTTATAATTAATATCAGCTCCCGAAAGGGTTCAATAAATAAGGTCAATTCTGGAGCGTATCGTATTTTATTGCCCTACCAGATAGCCAAATGTGCACAAAATATGTTAACTGCATGTTTAAACCAGGAGTTGAAAGGAAGTAAAATTAAGGTATTTGCAATTCATCCGGGGAGTTTAAAAACAGAAGTTGCACCTCCTGATGCAGATACTGAACCTGCAATTGCTGCACAAAAATTATTTCATTGGATCATTAATGACACTAAACCGTCAACAGATTCTTTCTATAATATTATTGATGGCTCAATCCTGGAATGGTAAGATAAAACTTATTGCACCCATAATTAATCCGGGCAGATTAGCAGCTATGGGAATAACAATAGCAGGCTAAATACTCTGATGTTTCTCCTGCAATTATTCCAACCACAGATGTCATTAATACGATCCTGAATATAAACAGGTACGCTTGTTCCTGTATTTAACCCGCAAAGTACGCCACTTAAAACCACCGGAAGACTTATAAAAATTCATAAAAATATTTAATAAGTTGCAATATATTATCCGGTTATAAGAAATATTGATTTTCTCTAAACTTATGTTTAACTTATTTGTTATTAAAAAAGAATTATTCTTAACAAGTAATAATAATTACTTATGAAATTTGAAAATATTCACAAAATAATAATTGATAAAGGCTTAAAGGTTACACCACAACGATTAGTTGTACTTGAAACTTTATTAGAAATAAAAAATCATCCAACGGCAGAAAAAGTAATTGATTCTATCAAGAAAAATCATCCCAATATTGCAATAGGAACTATTTACAAAACGCTTGAAACATTTGTAAAAAACGGAATAATAAAGAAAGTTAAAACGGAGAAGGATATCATGCGTTATGATGTGGAAACGAAAAGCCACCATCATTTATATTGTGATGAGTGTGAATATATTGAAAATTATTATGATGATGAATTAGATAAATTGTTAAAGAAATATTTTGAAAGAAAGCAAATACCTGAATTTAGTATAAAAGAAATAAACCTTCAGATTGTAGGAAGTTACAACCAACATAAACAAAACTAAAAAATAAAATTATGGGAAAACAAGCAATTAAAGTAGCATCTGTTGATGTTGACAAACTTATTAAAATGTTAAATGCAGCTCTTTCGGAGGAGTGGCTGGCTTATTACCAATATTGGATTGGGGCACGACTCATGGAAGGGCCTATGCGCAGTGAAGTAGAACCTGAATTATTGCTTCATGCCGATCAGGAACTAAATCATGCGGTATTAGTTGTAAACCGTATTATTCAGTTGGGAGGAACACCTGTTATTAATCCTTCAGAATGGACTAAACTTGCTCGTTGTTCATACGACGAACCTTCCGATCCTTACATAGAAGTCATTCTGGAGCAGAACCTGAATGGTGAAAGATGCGCGATTCAGAGATACCAGGAAATTGCTGATTACACCGCAGGAAAGGATCATTCAACTCATCAAATGGCAGTTCAGATTATGAACGAAGAATTAGAACATGAGAATGACATCGAAGATTGGATTACAGACATTAAACGAATGAAAGAAGAATTTAAAAAAATGAGAATGTAATTATTTATAAACTAAACTAAAATAAATTATGGAACAAGTAGAACAAAAAGTGGCAACAATGCCTCGAATAGGAGAGAAAGCTCCTGAATTTAAAGCAGTAACAACCCAGGGCGAAATTAATTTTCCTTCAGACTACACGGGGAGTTGGGTAATTTTATTTAGTCATCCTGCTGATTTTACACCGGTATGTACTTCCGAGTTTATGACTTTTGCATCAATGGAAAAACAATTTAATGATGCAAATTGTAAACTTGTTGGCCTTTCTGTTGACGGGTTATATAGCCATATAGCCTGGTTACGCACAATCAGGGAAAAAATCGAATATAAAGGAATGAAAAATATAGAGGTTAAATTTCCTTTAATCGAAGATATTACTATGGAAGTAGCAAAAAAATATGGAATGATGATGCCGGGCGAAAGTAATACTAAAGCGGTTCGTGCTGTATTTGTTATCGATCCAAAAGGAATTATTCGTACAATTATTTATTACCCTTTAAGTTTAGGCCGTAACTTTGATGAACTTTACAGGGTTGTATTAGCCTTACAAGCTGCCGACGAGTTTGGTATTGCCACTCCGGCAGACTGGCGCCCGGGCGATGATGTAATCGTGCCAACAGCCGGTTCTTGTGGTGTTGCGAAGGAACGCATGGAAAACAAAGATGAAATGCATTGTTATGATTGGTTCTTCTGCACTAAAAAACTGGATAAGGATACTGTTTTAAAGAAAATTCTTAAAAAATAACAGGAAATAAAAAAACCGTCTCAGATTTTCTTTTGAGACGGCTTCTTTTTTTAGGCTTATAATCAATATGCTTAATCATCGCCAATTTCTTTATCTTCTTTAGATGACTTTGATTCTTCATCTTCGTCTTCATCAAGAGCAGAAACTAAATCGCCTGATAACGAACCTCCGAGTTTTTTAACAAACGATTCCTGTTGTTTTTTTAGTTTTTCGAATTCAGCAACTTTTCTTTCCAGTTCGGCTTCGCGACGTTCAGATTCTTCCTGGGTTGCCTGAAGTTCTTCCATGTTTTGGCGCATTTCCTCTTCCTGGGCTTTCATTTCTTCTGCTTGCTGACGGGTTGTTTCCAGAAGTTGGGCTGTACGGATATTTATCTTAACCGATGACAATGTTGCAGCAATATTTTCACCAATTTTTTCAATAAATTCGATTTGGTATTTTTCAAATTCCTTAAATGAAGCCATTTCAATAACACCATATACTTCATCATTTATTTTTAATGGAACGAGGAGTAAACTCCTTGGATTTTCATCACCTAAACCGGATGTAATTGTAATATAATTATTGGGTATGTCGGTCATGTAAATAGTTTCTGCTTCCTGAACAGATCTCCCGATTAGGCCGATACCCATTTCAATACGTTTTTCAAGGAATTTTTTACGGTTATAAGCGTATGCACCGCTTAATTCAATGTGTTTGTCGTGTTTGTCATCGTCATTAATTAAAAATAAGCCGCCCTGGTTTGCCTCGCAATATTTAACCAGGTTACTAATAATTTCGTAATTCAGTTTTTCAATATTGTCATTATTCTGCCGCAGGATTTCGCTGAATTTTGCTATCCCATGCGAAGCCCAGTTACGTTGAGCATCTTCTTTTTTGCGGCGTTCTTCTTCTTCCGATGCATGTTTAAGATTCATACGCATAGTAAGTAATCCATTGCCCAGATCGTCTTCATCACTTAAAGGTACAAACTGGCTTTCGAAGTTTCCTTTACCTATTTCGAGTGCAAATTCTGTTGTTTCTTTTAATCCCCGTATCAATTCATTAAGAGCAACTGCCATATCACCAATCTCATCCCGTGTTTCTTTGATTCGTTGTTTTGGCATAATTCCTTTTGCCATAAATGCAAGTCGTTCCCTGAATGCTTGAATTGGCTTAATAATTTGGTTAGCTAAATATAATGCAGTAATTATTGCAACAATAATGAGTATAATACCCGTTATGTATATGTAGTTTTCAAGCCTTATAAACGATTGATCCATATTTTTCCGTTCATCCAGAACTTTATTTTCTAACCTGGAAGTAAGCCTGTTTAACTGTTCAATTATATTATCACTTAAAATTATAATATCGCCACCATCTTCTACCGATGGATATATTTCAAACATCAACATATATGCGTCTTCATAACTTTCCATTGAGTTCAGCCGGTTCATTATTGCCTGATGCATGGGGAATAAGGTATCCCTGATTGCGAGTTGTATATTGTCGTAGCATTTTTGTTCTTGAGGTGTCCAATTATTAATTAATGCTGATAAATTTCTATGTATTTCAGGAAATTGAGTTCTGTGTAATTCCTTGAGTTTTAATTTATCAGGGGTTTCCTCTTTTTTATCTATAAATACCCAGTTCTTTATTAACATTTTTGAGCTTACTATCATATCGGAAAGGTTACTGAGCATTTCTGCTGATGGTAAATAAATAGTCGATATTTCGTTATTTACTTTAATACTTTCTTGAAGAGTATTATTTATAAAAAAGCTATTGGCAAGTATTGCAATGGTAATTATTCCAAAGCTTAAAAATAATCGTCTGGCAATAGTAAATCTAAATTTCATGGTAAATAATCGTATTTATATTGAATAAGTAAATATACTGCTAAAAAGTGAACCTAAGATAATAAATTTATTTTGTATTGATATTCTAATCATTTTACTAAAATGATAAATAAATCAATAATTCAGTTATTTTTCTTGTTAAGTTCTTTATTATCAAGAAGATAAGTTTTTGTAAAAAATATTTTCCGGGTACTCAATTTTTGTTAAAAAAAGCCCGTGAGCAGGAACAGAGATACCTGCATCATTTCTATTCTTATTTTCAATAATTTCAATAAAATCATCGAGCGTAATTTTATTTTTACCAACATCGATTAATGTTCCAACAATTGCCCGAACCATATTTCTTAAAAAACGGTCTGCTTTGATTTCAAATTCAAGTTTATAATTTTCCTTTTTCCATTGAGCATGAAAAATCTTACAATTATTGGTTTTAACGTCAGTATGTAATTTGCTGAAACTTGTAAAATCATTATACCCGAGAAGTATTTCAGATGCCTGGTTCATTAAATCAATAGTTAACTTATGTGGATAATACCATGATATTTCTTCTAAAAAAGGGTCCTTTTGTTGATGAATATAATATACATAAGTACGGGAAATTGCATCAAACCTGGCGTTTGCATCCGGTTTAACTACAGAAATCAGATGTACGGAGATATCTTTTGGTAAATAACCATTAAGCTTAAAAATTAAATTAGTATCAGTATGTAATTCTGTGTTTTCCGAATCGAAATGTGCAATATAAAATAATGCATGAACTCCTGTATCTGTTCTTCCTGCACCTGTTAAATCTATTTTTTCGCGTAAAATTGTTGATAATGCTTTTGTAACAACTTCCTGAATAGTATTCCCATTAGGCTGAATCTGCCATCCGCAATATTTTGTACCCTTATAACTTAGCTGAATGAAATATCTCATATACTTACAAAACTAATAAAAAATGCCTAAAATGCCTAAAATGCCTAAAATGCCTAAAATGCCTAAAATGCCTAAAATGCCTAAAATGCCTAAAATGCCTAAAAAAAATCTAAACACCTCAAAATATTAAAAAATCAATTCATAATTCATAATTCATAATTCATAATTCATAATTATCTTCTACTTATGTTTTCTTAAAAAAAATTAACATTTCTTAACAGTTTTAAAATTTAATATTGTACTGATTTTACACTAACAGAAGTAAAATTTGTACAAGTTATTTTTTTCAAACAATCTAATTTTTATGTATCTTTTGTAAATTTTAAACTTATGAACGAAACAGTTGATGTAAAAGAACTTAACGACCGAATTCAAAAAGAAAGTTCCTTTGTTGACCTTATTAAAATGGAAATGGGTAAAGTAATTGTAGGTCAAAAGCATTTGGTTGATTCTTTGCTAATCGGTTTACTCTCTAACGGGCACATTTTACTTGAAGGTGTACCCGGTTTGGCAAAAACATTGGCAATTAATACTTTAGCTAATACTATTGATGCTAAATTCAGCAGAATTCAGTTTACACCCGATCTTTTACCTGCCGACCTTATTGGAACAATGATTTATAGTCAAAAGAAAGAAGAGTTTATTGTTAAAAAGGGTCCTGTTTTTACAAATTTTGTTTTAGCCGACGAGATTAACCGTTCACCTGCAAAAGTACAAAGTGCATTACTGGAAGCAATGCAGGAACGACAGGTTACTATAGGTGATCAAACCTATCAACTGGAAGAACCATTTCTTGTTTTGGCTACACAAAACCCAATTGAGCAGGAAGGTACTTATCCATTACCTGAAGCACAGGTTGACCGTTTCATGCTAAAGGTGATTGTTGATTATCCTAAGATTGAAGAAGAGAAACTAATTGTTCGTCAGAATGTTGCTAAGCAATTTCCTAAAGCAAATGCAATTTTAAAACCACAAAATATAATTGATGCTAGAAATGTGGTAAAAGATGTGTATATTGACGAAAAAATCGAGAAATATATTCTTGATATTGTTTTTGCAACACGATTTCCGGAAAACTACGGTTTAGATAAGTTTTCTGCTATGATTAACTATGGTGGTTCGCCCAGGGCAAGTATTAACCTGGCAATGGCTTCTAAAGCCTACGCGTTTATTAAACGCAGAGGTTATGTAATACCTGAAGATGTTCGTGCAATTTGTCACGATGTTTTGCGCCACAGAATAGGTTTATCATACGAAGCCGAAGCAGAAAATATTACTACCGAAGATATTATTACGGAAATTCTAAATACCATTGAGGTGCCGTAGTATTTATATCTTTTTTAAAAATGAAAAAAATAATTGTACTTCTGTTAATTGTAGTTTCGGGCATACACGTTCTTGGTCAAAATTTTGTTGGTGCTCATAAATTAGAGATAAAAAAAGAAATGAGCGAAAATCATAAAGACTATTACTTTGCAAAAGAAGTTTTTGGAGGTAAAAGTAACTTTATAAAATACGAAGATTTCGATGGTTATCGCACTTTGCTATTTGTTTTAGACGATGACGGATATTGCAAATACAGTCAGATGATGTGCGATTATGGTTTTTTAAAACCAACCATTGATTCATTAAACCAGCATTATGAATACAAAAACGATTTAACCTGGTACGATTATAAAACAGGTAAATTTGATTTCATGATCAAGATAAAAAAAGAAGAATGGTATTTTTCTGTAATAACGAAGAAGCTCGAGAAATGATGTTTAAATCATTAAATAGGAAAAAATTGTGGAAGCTTCAGAACTACTCAAGAAAGTACGAAAGATTGAAATAAAAACCAGGGGCTTATCAAAAAACATATTTGCAGGCGAATACCATAGTGCCTTTAAAGGCAGGGGTATGGCTTTTAGCGAAGTCCGTGAATACCAATATGGCGACGATATTCGTTCTATCGACTGGAATGTTACTGCCCGGTTTAATCATCCATACATTAAAATTTTCGAAGAAGAACGCGAATTAACGGTAATGCTGCTCGTTGATATTAGCAATTCAAGAGTCTTTGGTACACAATCGAAACTCAAGAAAAATTTAATTACCGAAATTGCTGCTGTTCTTTCTTTTTCGGCAATTCAGAACAACGACAAGATTGGGGTTATTTTATTTAGCGATAAAATCGAGAAATTTATTCCCCCAAAAAAGGGAAGGTCACATATTCTTCGGATTATTCGTGAGTTAATAGAATTTACACCCGAAAATAATGGAACAAATATTTCCGAGGCACTTCGTTATTTAACCAATGCAATAAAAAAACGAAGTACTGCTTTTTTAATCTCGGATTTTATTGACGATGATGTTGAAACCGGTATTCCCCGATTCGATGAAGCACTACGTATTGCAAATAAAAAGCACGATGTAATAGCCCTGCATATTTATGATAAACGCGAAAAGGAAATCCCGGATATTGGACTGATTCGGTTAAAAGATGCTGAAACTGGTGAAAATTCGTGGATTGATACATCTAATAAACACCTTAGAGAGCATTATTCGAAATGGTGGAGAAATAATCAGCGATATACAGACGAGATATTTAAAAAAGCCGGGGTTGATAATATTTCAATTAGCACCGATGAAGATTACGTGAAACCATTAATTCAATTATTTAAAAGACGATAATACATAAACAGATTCAAATTTTTATAAAGAAAAATGAAAGTAAACGATTACACTATTTTCTTGAAAAATACATTTATACTAATTGGTTTATTATTTCTTTCAGGGATTAAAATATATGCACAAAACATAACCGTTGAAGCAATACTTGAGAAGGATAATATGCTAATTGGCGATCAGCTTGTATTAAATATAAAACTATTAAAACCAGTAAATGAAATTGTTGAATTTCCTGTATTTACTGAAAAGCTTACGGATACAATTGAAATTATAAGTCAATCTAAAACTGATACAACCGATCTGAATAATGGAAGCGTGTTAATTCAAAAAAATCTATTAATTACAGCTTTCGATTCGGGTTTTTATAAAATACCACCAATAGCATTTTTACATGAATCAGAAAACAGTACCGATACCTTAACAACTAAACCCTTGTGGTTAAAAGTAAATACTGTTCAACTAGATACTACAAATGTTATTAAAGATATAAAAGCTCCTTATCATGCGCCAATTAGTTTTTATGAGATTCTTCCATGGGCACTCGGCTTTATTGGTTTAGCAATTATTGTGTTTGTTATAATTTATATTATCCGAAAAATTAAACGCAAAGAACCAATTTTCCGCAGGTTAAAACCTTTAGAACCAGCACATATTATTGCTTTGCGGGATTTAGAGAAACTTAAAAATGATAAATTGTGGCAAAGTGAAAAGATAAAAGATTATTATACACGGCTGACGGATATTCTGAGAGTTTACTTGTGGAACAGGTATGCAATCAGAACACTTGAACGTACCAGCGACGAAATTTTACAATCTCTTAAAATATCGGATTTTAACGACGAGAAATCTTTTACACTATTGAAAGATATTTTTAAAACATCCGATTTGGTTAAGTTTGCCAAATTTAAACCTTTACAAGATGAAAACGAGAAATGTTTAAATGGAGCTTACGAATTTGTTGACAGAACAAAATTAATAATCATCGAAGAAAACGAAGCTGGAGAAGAACCTGTTAACATGAATAACAATATTCAAATAAAAAATTAATTTGAGCTATAAGATATGAACAACATAACTTTTGCAAATCCAAATTTACTTTACCTGCTCATTTTACTTATACCTGTTATATTATGGTATATTTTAAAAAATAAAAATTTTACTGCAAGTATTCAGATCAGCACACTCAAAGGAATACCTGGAAATCATATCACCTATAAGCATATTTTACGTCATGTTTTATTCGCGTTCAGAGTAATTGTGCTTGCCCTTTTAATTATAGCATTAGCACGCCCGCAATCAACATTAAATTGGAAAAATGTATCAACTGAAGGAATTGATATTGTGCTTGCTTTGGATATTTCGAGTAGTATGCTCGCCATGGATTTTAAACCCGACAGGCTTGAAGCTGCAAAAGATTTAGCAATTCAATTTATTTCAGGAAGAAAAACAGATCGAATAGGCCTTGTTGTTTTTAGTGGAGAGAGTTTTACTCAATGCCCGCTAACGTCGGATCATAAGGTAGTAATTAATCTTTTCAGGGATATTAAAAGCGGAATGATTGAAGATGGAACAGCAATTGGATTAGGACTTGCAAATGCAGTAAGCCGGATAAAAGATAGTGAAGCAAAAAGTAAAGTTATTATTTTACTTACAGATGGAGTAAACAATAGAGGTTCTGTTGCTCCTCTTACTGCTGCCGAGTTAGCTAATACATTTGGAATAAGAGTTTATACAATAGGTGTTGGAAGTATGGGAACTGCCCCATATCCCTTTAATACCGTCTATGGTGTTCAGGTTCAAAATATTCCCGTTGAAATAGATGAAGATATATTAACAAAAATTGCCAATGTTACAGGAGGTAAATATTTCAGAGCAACTAACAACGAGAAATTACGCCAGATTTACAATGAAATAGATCAACTTGAAAAATCGAAGATTGAAGTAAAAGAATATAGCCAGAAAAATGAAGAATTTTTAAAATTTGTCCTTGCTGCACTGATTCTTTTAATTCTCGATATATCATTACGTTTTACAATTTTACGTCAAATACCTTAAAAAATATTGAATTATGTTTCGATTTGGTCACCCTGAATATATCTATTTTTTATTTATAATACCTGTTTTAATCCTGTTATATATTGTATCAGAATTTTATAAGAAACGGGCATTAAAGAAATTTGGAGATATTCAGATTATAGAAGAGTTAATGCCCCTTGTTTCTAAAAGCAGGCCCTTACTCAAATTTATTTTAGTACTTATAGGGATTTCTTCAATTGTTGTTGCATTATCCGATCCTCAGTTTGGATCAAAACTCGAAAAAGTAAAAAAGAAAGGTGCAGAAATAATTATAGCTTTAGATGTTTCGAATAGCATGTTAGCTGAAGATATTCAGCCAAACAGGCTGGAAAGAGCTAAGCAGGCTGTTTCAAAATTAACCGAAAAGCTTGAAAACGATCGATTGGGATTAATTGTTTTTGCAGGCGACTCATACATTCAGGTTCCGGTTACTACCGATTATTCTGCAGCCAGAATGGTTTTATCAACTATAAACACTGGAATAGTTTCAAAACAAGGAACTGCTATTGGTTCTGCAATTAACCTTGCAATGAATTCTTTTACTCCTGAAACGGAAAAGGATAAGGCTCTTATAATAATTACCGATGGAGAAAATCACGAGGACGATGCAATTGCTGCAGCTGAACAGGCATATGAAAAGGGAATTACAATACATACAATAGGAATGGGAAGTGTTGAAGGGGCCCCGATTCCGATTCAAAAAGAAAACGGGCAAACAGTTTTCCAAAAAGATCAGGAAGGCAATGTTGTTGTAAGCAAACTTGACCAAACAACATTACAGCAAATAGCTTCAGCCGCCAATGGTATTTTTATTCGGGCAAATAATACACAAATTGGCTTAAATAAATTGTTTGAACAAATAAATAAAATGGAAAAGCAGGAAATAGAAACAAAGGTATATACCGAATTTGAACACAGATTTCAGTATTTACTTGGCATAGCTTTATTTTTGCTTATCGTTGATTTTATTATTGCTGAACGAAAAAGTAAATGGTCGAGTAATTTTAAACTATTTAAAATAAACATGTAGCTATGAAATGGGTTAAACTTATAAGTATTTATTTGTTGGTTTTAATAGCCGTGAATGCACTTGCACAAAAAGAACGTAAATACATTCGTAAGGGAAATAAAGAATACGAAAAAGAAAATTTTCAAAACTCAGAAGTAGAGTACCGAAAAGCCATTGATAAAGATAAAAAGTCATACCATGCATCGTTTAACATTGGTGATGCATTATACAAGCAAGAGAAATACGAAGAAGCAGCAAATCATTTTAATGAACTAACCGGTAAACAGGTAAATAAAGAAGATGCTGCAAAAATTTACCACAATATAGGTAACTCTTTAATTAAAAACCAGAAGTTAAAAGAGAGCATTGATGCATACAAAGAAGCATTGAGAAAAAATCCAAACGATATGGATACTAAATATAACCTGGCGTATGCTCAGAAGATGCTTCAGCAGCAACAGCAACAACAAAATCAGGACAAAAACCAAGATAAGGACAAGGAAAATAAAGATAAAAAAGATAATAAGGAAAATCAAAATAAACAGGATCAACAAGATAAAAAAGATCAGCAAGAGAAACAACAACAACAGCAACAGCAACCACAAATTTCAAAGGAAGATGCTCAACGGTTATTACAAGCATTAGCTAATGATGAGAAAAAAACCCAGGAAAAAGTAAACAAAGAAAAAGTAAAAGCAGCAAAAGTGAAACTGGAAAAGGATTGGTAATTAGGTTTAAAGATAAAAGATAAAAGATAAAAGGATATTATTGTAATTGACTACAAACTGATATAGATTAATAAGAAGATGAAAAGGTGGTATTTTATAATTCTTGCATTTTTAACAACCTGCATATACGCGCAGGATGTAACTTTTACAGCATTGGCGCCAAAGGTTGTTGAAGTTGGGCAACAATTCAGGTTAATATATTCGGTAAATGCACAAGCTGAAAGATTTGTTCCTCCTGCTATTCAGGATTTTTCAATTTTGGCAGGCCCAAGCACATCCTCGTCAAGCAATGTAAGTATAGTTAACGGGAAAGTAACTCAATATTACGAGCTTAAATACACATATATTCTTGAAGCTGTTAAAGAGGGGGAATTCACTTTACCGGCAGCAGAAATTACTGTAGATAAGAAAAAGTACACATCAAATGAAATAAAAATTGAAGTTATTAAAGGTAACGGGCAACAACCATCAGGCCAGTCAACAAATCCTGTAAATCAACAACCGGAAGAAACAGCAAACAATGGAACTGTATCCGCTTCCGACCACTATTTAAAAGTTATTATTAGCAAATCGAGAGTTAAACGCGAAGAACATATTATTGCAACCGTAAAACTTTATACCAGGTTAAATATCACCAATTTTGGAGAGTATAAACCGCCAACATTCGATGGTTTTATTACAGAAAGAATAGAAGTTCCGCCATTAAACCAGTTAAGCCAGGAGAATATAAATGGGAAAATTTATTTTACCGGGATTATCGATAAGTATATTTTGTATCCTCAAAAAACAGGGGAGATTTCAATAAAGCCATTCGAGTTGTTATGCTATTATCAAACACAATCACGAAGAAGGTCGAATAGCATATTCGATGAGTTTTTTGGCACTTATGAACGTGCACAGGCAAAAGCACATAGTTTACCTGTAACCATTCGGGTTGATGCCCTGCCTGAGAATAAACCATTATCGTTCGATGGGGCTATTGGTGAATTGAAGATGGATGTATCAATAGACAAAACACGAATAAAAACAAACGAGGCCGTTACTTTAAAAATTAAAATCTCGGGTAACGGAAATTTAAAATATATCAATTCGCCCAAGATTGAGTTTCCAACCGATTTTGACGTGTATGATCCAAAAATAAGCGATAATATTAAATATTCTGAGAATGGGGCAATTGGTAACAAAACATTTGAATATTTAATAATTCCACGTCATCCGGGGGAGTTTACAATTCCTAAATTCGAGTTCTCATATTTCGATACACGGGCAAATGTTTATAAAACATTAACCGGCGGAGAATATAAATTATCTGTTGATAAATCGTCAGGTGATACCACTGTAGCGCTAACCAATGCATTCACAAAAGAAGATATCAGGTTTTTAGGAAAAGATATCCGTTTCATTAAAAAAGGAACCCCGAATCTTAAAGAAAAAGACCAGTTTTTATTTGGCTCCGGAAGTTTTTATTTATACTATATTATTAGTTTAATGTTGTTTGGTATCTACATTTTTATCCGTAAAAAGAATATCAGGGAAAATGCAAATATTCAACTGGTAAGGAATAAAAAAGCCAATACCTTTGCCCGTAAACGATTACAAAAAGCAGCTTCGTTTATGAAACAAAATCAAAAAGAAGAATTTTATGAAGAACTGGCAAAAGGTTTATGGGGATATATTAGCGACAAACTGAGTATTCCTGCCGCGAATTTATCGAAAGATAATGCACGAAATCAATTAATAAATAAAAAAGTTGATGCTGAATCAATTGATAAAATTTTAAATATTATTGACAGATGTGAATATGCACGTTATGCGCCGGTAACGGAGAATACTCAAATGGATGTTCTTTATAACGATTCTGTTGAGATTATAAGTAAGCTACAACAGCAATTAAAGTGAAAATGATGATGGGTTGTTAGTATAGATTAATTATAGTTATATAATAATTTTGAGAGATGAGAAAATTAATTTTTACAGCATTATATTTTTTAGCAGTTTTTGGTGTTCAGGCTCAAAATACCGATTCGTTATGGGTAAAAGCAAATGATTATTTTGTAAAAAATAATTTTGAAAAAGCGATTGAAACCTATCAGGTAATTAATAATCGCGGATTACATTCGGCCGAACTCTATTATAATATGGGAAATACATATTATAAATTAAATAAAATTGCACAGGCCATTCTCTATTACGAAAAAGCTGCCGAACTTGCACCACATAACGATGATATAGCTTATAACCTTGAACTTGCCAACAGAAACGTGTTAGATAAAATTGAGAAAATACCCGTTTTTTTTATTACAGCCTGGGGAAAAAGTTTTATAAACCTGTTTAGTTCTGATTTATGGGCTAAAATTAGTATTGTATCTTTTATAATTGCATTGGTATTTATTTCAATTTTCCTTTATACCCGACGATATGGCTTAAAAAAATTATCTTTTTGGTTTGGAATAATTATCATTTTTACTTCAATACTTTCATTTTATTGTTCTTATAATCAAAAGCAAAAAATTATTAAAAACGATTCTGCAATAATCATGAACCCGTCGGTTACAGTTAAAAGTTCACCCGATTTTAGCGGTACCGACTTGTTCGTAATTCACGAGGGAACAAAAGTTTGGATTACAGACGAAATTTCGGAATGGAAAGAAATAAAACTCAGCGATGGGAGCAAAGGCTGGCTCAAGAGCTCAGATATAGAAATTATATAGTATTGATTTCTTTAGTAAAAACACTACAACTATGAAAAAAAACATAATTGAGAATATAAATAATCCTGAAAATCTCGAGAAATTGTATCAGGAGAATAAACAGGATTTTCGCAAGTCATTTGCCGATATTTCTGATGATTACAATACAGATTTGGTTAGGTTTTGGAAAGTTCGTTTAGCTTCTGAAACAGAGATAAAAAGTAAAGGATTTTCAAAATCGGATTTATTGATAGTAATTCTGCTATCTCTTGTTACCGGGTTATTGGTAAAACTACCGGAGTTATTTTCTCAAATAAACGTTGAATTCTTTTATACAAGGAATTTGGCAATAATTGTATTCAATGGGATTATTCTTTACACTTTTTGGCAAAACCGGGTTTTTGACAAAAGGAGGATTCTGATTTATGGATTAATCGCGTTGATATTAACTCTTTTTATTAACCTTTTACCAAACACGGAAAGTGATTCAATCATGCTTTCTTTGATTCATGCTCCATTATTTTTATGGTGTTTATTTGGATTGGCATTTATTTCTTTCGATTATAAAAACACGGCCAAACGAATTGAATTTATACGTTTTAATGGCGAATTACTTATAATGACTGGTTTAATTCTTATTGCCGGCGGATTGCTCACCGGCATTACTATAGGATTATTCTCGGTTATAAATATGAACATTGAAAATTTTTATCTTGAATATGTAGCATTAGTCGGTGGTGTGGCTGCACCAATAATTTCATTTTATTTGATACGATTATATCCAAATCTTACAAACAAAATAGCTCCTGTAATTGCAAGGGTTTTTACTCCCCTGGTTCTGATAACTCTTGTTGTTTATTTGGTTTCATTGATTTTTTCCACAAGCAATATTTTAGAGGATAGAGATTTATTACTGTTGTTTAATATTATGCTTTTAGCAGTATTGGCAATAATTGTATTTTCTGTATCAGAACTTGACAAATCAAAAGAGAAGAATGGTAACGTATTTATCTTGTTCTTATTGGCTACATTGGCAATAGTGATTAATTCGATAGCATTAATCGCAATAATTTCGAGAGTTACCAACGGATTAACTCCAAACCGGACTGTAGTTTTGGTTTCAAATATCCTGATTTTTGTCAACCTGATACTTATTGCCAGGAACTTATACCAGTCATATTTTAAGCGTAAGCAATTAGATATGGTAGAGCAAACAGTAGCAAAGTATTTGACAATATATGCAGTTTGGACAATTATTGTGATATTTATTCTGCCTTTTGTATTTGGACTAAAATAAAAAGCATTTGCCAGTATGGCATTATAAATAATTGTTTTTCAAGCAAATACCTGTCTTGTAAGAAATAAAATTTTAAGAATTACTTTATTTTTCATTTTTACATTCCCCGAACAGGTTTAGTCTGATATTTTATCCCCAAATTCGGTTGATTCTGGAGTTATTATTTTTTCTACACGGTGTTGCCGCAGGTAGGATTTTATTATTTGCTTAACATCTTTATTGTCGGGATATTTTTTAATTGAATCAATCAGGTTTTCGGGATTGTTTTGAATACAATCTATATCAATATATCCAAAACCCATGTATTTTTCATTGGCAACCTGTACCACGGAACGCTCATTTTCGGTTCTTCCTTTGTCAATAACTAAAAAATCTTTCCATTCCATACTTAAATCCGAAATCATTCTTTGTGCCCGGGAATTGTATTGCCTCACAGGCTCTTGCTGGATGCAGGCTCCGTTACATTGTTGAATCTGGTAATAAAAACAAGCCCCGTGCGATTCGTATAAACCACATAGCTTTTGGCATAACTTGTATTTCTCTGCTAACTCGAACAAACGCTCTTTAGCTTCTTTGTTTGAATTAAATGATATTAATGGAATCTCATTCTCAATGCTTTCCACCCGGAAACAGATGTAGTTGTACTCATTTATATAGGTAAATATCCCTGAATTACTTGTTGCCCTTCGTTGTTGCCTGTTGTATTTGGGTTTATGGTTTTTTATTTCGTTCGATTCTAACAATAGTGCAATTAGCTCACTTCCGGTTAATTCAAATGAAATATCAAATATCTCATTGGCCATTTTTAATGCCCTTGATGTGCTTTCGTTACTGAAATGTGCAAATACACGAGAACGAATATCTTTGCTTTTTCCAATATATATAATATCTCCCTGTTGATTATGAAAATAATAAACTCCTGTTTCTTCAGGTAAACCTGAAATTTTTGAAGCTTCAATATTATAAAACTTTGATGATTTCTGTTGTCCCAGGCTTTCATCCTTTTGTAACAGGAATTCGAACAGGCGGGTTGTAGCCAAAGCATCACCAGATGCCCTGTGGCGATTATTTAAAGGTATGTTTAACGAATTACACAGATTTCCCAAACTATATGAACTTTGTTTAGGGATTATTTTGCGACTTAACTTTACAGTACAAAGTTTGTTGCAGTTGAAATCATAACCTAAACTTTTAAACTCACTTCGTATAAAATTATAATCGAAAGAAGCATTGTGGGCTACAAATATTCTGTTTTCTGTAAGATTAACGATATCCTTAGCAATTTCGTAGAATTTGGGCGCATTGGCAACCATCTGGTTGGTTATGCCATTAATGCGGGTTATATATTCCGATATATATATTTCGGGATTTATTAATGTAGAATATTCATCAATAATTTTTGTGCCATCGTGAATATAAATTGCAATCTCGATAATTTTATCTCTTTGCGGGCTTAAACCTGTAGTTTCAATATCAACAATTGCATACATATAAATCTATAAATGGTGAATTCATAAAAATAAGCAATAAAATAAAAACACCCGAAAAATTCCGGATGCTTTTAAATTTTAACTTTTTTACTTACCGCAAAGACGCTAAGTCGCAAAGATCACAAAATAAATATTAATCTTATACCTTATACCATTTAACTACAACCCTTTTCCCGCGAAATATTTCATGAATTGCATTCGCTCGTATGCCGCGGGATTCTTTATATTTTTCTGGCTTAATATTCCTTTAAAGTCATCAATTGATTTGTACCCTTTCTGGTTCATCCATTCTGTAATATCGTTCAGCATGGTTTGAATCTGGCCTTTCCCGTTTTTATAAAAAACAGATGCAATTTCAACAGCGTTAGCACCTGCAAGAAGTTGCTTGATTATTGCAGCTCCATCGTGAATACCTGTCGAAGCAGCTAAATCACATCCGACTCTTCCCGACATTATGGCAATCCAGCGAAGTGAAATTGATAATTCTGCAGGAGTACTCATTACATTGGTTGATAAAACTTCAAAATTATTGATATCGATATCGGGGCTGTAAAACCGGTTAAACAATACCAGGCCTTCTATTCCCGAGTTAGAAAGTTTTTGAATAAATGCTGCCAGGTTTGCTGAGTAATAGCTGATTTTTAACGAAACAGGAATTTTTACATGTTTCTTAACTTCTTTTATGATATCAAAATAAACTTGCTCATTATTGCCTGCAGATTTATTAAAATCAGAAGGCATAACAAAAACATTTAACTCCAGGGCATCAGCCCCGGCATCCTGTAATGTTTCTGCATAATATGGCCATTTCTCGGCAGTTACACAGTTTATACTTGCAATTATGGGGATTTTTACCGTGTTTTTTGCATCACGAATCAGTTTTAAGTAGTTTGTAAGGCTGTCGTCAGTGGCATAATTATCGTAATAATCCATTGTTTCGGGATACAAAAAATCGGCTCTGCCCATTTTTGACAGGTCTTTTTCGAGCTCACGACGAATTTCCTCTTCGAAGATGGATTTAAGAACAACTGCTGCAGCACCTTTTTCTTCAAATTCTTTGATGTCGGCAAGTGTGTTTGTTAATCCCGAACTTGAAGCAATTATCGGGTTTTTAAGTTTTAATCCCAAATAGTTTACTGATAAGTTTGCCATAACAAGGGTATTTAGTTGATTAAATAAAAGTAAATATACTGAATCTTTTGCTGCATTTCAAGCATATAATTATCAGCCAAACAGAAATGGTTGGGATTTGTTCAAAAAACGGGAATAAAATATTAGCGGTTTAAATAATCTTTAGCAGTTATTTGTAATAAAGCTTTTCCCTTTAAAAGGATTTCTTCAGTATTTATACCATTTGAAAAAAGAAGCCCGTTTTTACTGTTATCAAAAACAACGGTTGCAGAATCGTTTATAAAAGCAAAACCATCATTGTAAACATAATAGCCATAATTAGTTCCGGAGTTATTGAATATGTCTTTGCTGAAAGAAAACATTCCTGATTCGATACCCATTTGATTTAATAAAGTTTTGGCAATATCTGTTTGAGATCCATAAGTATTTACCCAAAATGCAGAATCCTTTAATGCTCCACCAATCCACAACATAGGGATTTTGTATTTATCGACAGCATATATCGGGTTATTTCCGGGCCTTCCGCTACCATGATCGGCAACCAGTATAAACAAGGTGTTGTTCCAGGTTTCGGTTTTTTTAATTTTAGTAAAAAAATCTCCCAGGCAACTGTCAGAATAATGTATAGAATTCAAGTATTTTGATGCCCTGTCGTTTCCTTCAATAACAGTTTTACCGGGAACTTCGAACGGATCGTGACTGCTTAATGTAAATATGGATTTAAAAAACGGTTGCTTATCTGTTTGTATATCAGAATATAATTTATCAAACATGTGTTCATCATGTACTCCCCATTTTGATGTATTGTATTTCGACTCAAAATTTTTATCAGAGATAATTTTATCAAATCCGGCATTTATAAAGTAAGAACGCATGTTAGCGAAGTCGATATCGCCACCATAATAGAAACAAGATTCGTAACCTGATTTTTCAAGCTCTTGATTAATAAATGGCAGTGTTTGTGTTTTCTTGGGAAACTTTATTATTGATGCCATAGGCTGTGCAGGATATCCGCTTAATATGGATACAATTCCTTTATCGCTTCTGTCGGCATTGGCATAAAAATTTGTAAATAAAATTCCTTCTTTAGCAAGCTGATTCAGATTTTTTGCAACGGGCCATTTACCTTCAAGCGATTCAACAACTTTAGAAGAGAAACTTTCGAGAATAATTATTACAATGTTTGGCCTGTTGTTTTTTAAAACAGAACTGTTTTTCCCGTTTTGATAATTTAATTCGGAAACAATTTTTTCGGCTTCACTCGTATTCATAAACTCATAATTCTTCTCTAAATTATTTTTATAAATAAGCGAATGAACAACATTCCAAACAACATTTATTGCTGCATGATTCGAAAAATTATTTTTGCTGAAATATACTTTTCCCGTGTTCATTGGAGCAATTCCAATACCTCCTCGAACAGGGATTATCATGAATGCTGTAATAATTAAAAAAAGAATTATACTCTGAAATCCATTTCTTTCAATTTTTAAAAGGGCTTTCGTAATAATTTTGGAATAAATAATTAGCCAGAATATAAGTAAAGCCAGAATTGAAATAACCAGAATTATAGTAAGCCACACTTCAACCGAAGCCATAGCTTCTTTGGGTTTTAAAATATATAATAATGGTGTTGCATCCATTCTGTAGCCCCAGTGCCGATATAATTCAGCATCGGAAACCACAACGGTTAAGCTAAAAAAAAGAAATAAAAATGTAACTATATTAAAAACAGGGCGGATAAAGGTTGATTTACTATAGCTTGTGAACATAAGTACAAAAGATATTATTGCCATTATATATCCTGTAGCAGAAATATCTAATTTAAAACCATGAATAAAAATCAGGAACCATTCTTTTATTGGAATATCAAACGATAAAGCTGAACTGTAAAGCAAAAAAAACAATCGTGCGAAAACGAAGAATGCTAACCAATAAATAGTGTACAAGCCAAATAATTTAAGCCGTTGTAACATAATAAAATAAATTTTAAGTTGTAAAAATAATACAATATTAAAATAAGGTTGTTATTTTATTATTAAATTGTATCCATTAAAACTATAAGTATATGAAAGGGAATTTAATTTTAAGTTTTGTTTTTGCTTCAATGGTTCTTTTTTTAAGCAGTTGCAGCAATAATCCAAAAGAAACGATTAAACCGGAATATGTTATTGTATTGCATGGAGGAGCAGGAAATGCCGGCCATACCGATTTGGGCGAAGATAAACAAAAAGAATATAAAGAAAAGTTAGCCGAAGCTCTTGCTATTGGCGAAAATATTCTTAAATCAGGAGGAACATGTTTGGAAGCGGTTGAAAAAACAATTAATTACATGGAAGATTGCCCGCTTTTTAACGCGGGAAAAGGTTCTGTATTTACTCGTGATGGACATAACGAGATGGACGCATCTATAATGCTTGGCTCCGATTTAAGAGCAGGAGCAGTTACATGTGTTGGAGATATTAAAAACCCTATATCGGCTGCTATTAAAGTAATGACAAACTCGGAACATGTTTTATTATCGGGTAAAGGAGCTTCTGAATTTGCAAAAATCCAGGGACTGGAAATTGTTGATTCATCATATTTTTATACCGATGAACGGTGGAATGGATTGCAAAAAGCTATTGAATCGGAGAAACATGGAACTGTAGGTTGTGTAGTTCTCGATAAGTATGGAAACCTTGCAGCAGGGACATCAACAGGGGGAATGACAAATAAAAGGTACAACAGAATAGGTGATACTCCCATAATTGGAGCAGGAAATTACGCCAACAATAACACCTGCGCAGTTTCTGCTACCGGGCATGGTGAGTTTTTTATTCGTTATACTGTGGCTCATGATATTTCTGCTCTTATGGAATATAAAGGTTTAAGCCTGATTGAAGCGGCAAATCTTGTTGTAATGAAGAAATTGGTTGATGCAAATGGCGAAGGAGGGATAATTGCTGTTGATAAAGATGGCAATATTGCCCTGGTTTTTAACACCAACATGATGTTTAGGGCTTATTCCAAATCAACAGGCGAAAAAGATATTGCAATATTCAGATAATTTTTAGAATTTTATCGATTCCGAGAGAAAGACACACTTTCTCTTTTTAATTTAAATCTTATGACAAATTTTATTAGTTTAAAAAGAATTGTAATTATCCTGCTTGTGATTTTTACTTTTCAGAGTGCTGCCCAGAATGCAGATGAAAGTGATGGTAAACCGGTAGAAAATAAATTTTTAAACTGGTACAACAAATCTCCCCGGTTTGATACGATATATGGAGCTGATGTTGAAAGAGCATATACCGATCTGTTATCAAATAAAGAATCAAAAACAGTTATTGTTGCTGTTATTGACGGTGGTGTTGATATTACCCATGAAGACTTAAAAGATAATATCTGGGTAAATGAAGACGAGATTCCAGGTAACAACATGGATGATGACCAGAATGGTTATATTGACGATATTCATGGATGGAATTATTTAGGCAATGATAAAGGTGAAAATATATCACATGAAAATCTCGAGATAACAAGAGTTTATAAGCAATACAACAACAAGAGCCAATTAAAGGATAAAGAAAAAGAGCTTTATAAAAAAGCTAAAAAATCGTACGAGAAAGAGCTGAAAAGAGCTAAAATGCAAAAAAATGGCGTGGTAAAATACAAAAACAAATATTTTACTTCGTACAATAAAATTATTGAAGAACTTGATGGTAAAGAGATGTCGTTAAGCAATCTTGATAGTTTAAGAAATTGCAATAAAGAACTAAAAAAAGATATCAGGTTTATTTACCCGTTTATCCAATACGGATTTAAAACAGAAATATTTGATGAAGCAGAAAACCATTTCGATGAAATTTTAAATTATCATTTAAATATTGATTTTAACCCCAGGGAAATAATTGGTGATAATGTGGAAGAATTAACCCCGGGTTATGGAAATAACAATGTATATGGGCCAGAGGCTGATCATGGAACTTTTGTTTCAGGAATAATCGCTGCAAAAAGAAATAACAATCTGGGTATAAACGGAGTAGCTTCTGATGTAAAGATAATGGCTTTAAAAACTGTACCCAACGGGGATGAACGTGATAAAGATGTTGCAAATGCAATACGCTATGCCGTTGATAATGGAGCAAGAATAATTAATATGAGTTTTGGAAAAGAGTTATCACCCCAAAAACATTTGGTTGATGAAGCTGCTTTGTATGCAGAGAAAAACGGGGTATTGATAGTTCATGCTGCCGGAAACGATGCATCTGATAATGATAAGATTTTAAATTATCCTGAGAAATATATTAATAACAATATTGCAATTGATACATGGATTACCGTTGGCGCTTCTACAATTAAAAATGATTATAAATTTGTTGCTAATTTCTCTAACTACGGTAAAAAATCGGTTGATTTATTTGCTCCGGGTGTTGATATTTATTCTTTAAAACCCGAAAGTGAATATGAAACTGCTGGCGGAACCAGCTTTTCGTCCCCGATTGTCAGCGGTGTTGCTGCATTAATTATGTCATATTATCCTGAATTGTCAGCTAAAGAAGTAAAAGAAATTATATTAAACTCGGTAAATTATTATGGCGAAAACGATGTTTATTTACCGGGCCCTGATTCGAAGAAAAGAAAAACAACCAAATTTAAAGATCTTTCTGTTACAGGTGGCCTGGTTAATGCATACAAAGCGATAGAATTGGCTGAATCATATCATAAAAAATAAATTTATTTAAAGGCATTGTAAGAAGAGAACTTTCAGGTTCTCTTTTTTTATTTAACAATAATTTATTTGAAATAAACCTGGCTAGTTTTATATTTGTACCGAATGAATGTTCGTTCTGTAAATTTAAAACCATGACAAAGAGAGAACAGGTGCTTGAAACAACACTCAATTTAATAACCGACTTAGGCTTTCATGCAACACCAATGGCATTAATAATAAAGAAATCGAATGTTGCTGCAGGAACAATTTACCATCATTTTAAAAACAAAGAAGACCTGATTGACACATTGTATTCCGAACTAAAAGCTGAAATGGGTAAAGCTATAATACAGGGAATTAACGAAGAGTTGATTTATAAAGAAAAGTTTTTCAGGATATGGAAAAACTTGTTCTTATTTTTCTTAAATAACCCCAAAAAGTTTGAATTTCTTGAGCATTATGCACACTCCCCTTTAATTAGAAAAGAAATTAAACAGGTTAGTAAGAGTTATTACAGGCCGGCAATTGATTTTATTGAATCGGGCATAAAACTTGGAATATTGAGAGAATTACCTGTAGATATAAGCATTAACCTGATTTTTGGAAATATTTCAACATTTGTAAGAATGATTCTTCTTGAAGAAATTGTATTTAATGAAGAATTACTGGAAAAAACAATTCAATCGAGCTGGGACAGTATTAAAACAAATTAAAATTAAAAAAAATACAATGAAAAGGACACTATTTATAACAGGTTCTTCATCGGGTATTGGTAAAGCAACGGTAAAATATTTTTCAAAAAAAGGATGGAATGTAGCTGCAACCATGCGTAATCCTGAGAATGAATCAGAATTAACGAAACATGAAAATGTTAAACTATTCAAACTTGATGTTACTGATAACGAATCAATACAAAAAGCAATAAATGAAGCAATATCTCATTTTGGTAATATTGATGTATTGGTAAATAATGCCGGGTATGGTACTGTGGGTGCTTTCGAAGCCGCATCTTCACAACAAATACAGAAGCAATTCGACACGAATGTTTTTGGATTAATGAATGCTACACGTGCTATTCTTCCTTATTTCCGTAAAAAAAAGGAAGGCGTAATTATAAATATAGCATCAGTAGGAGGGAGAATGACTTTCCCGTTATATAGTATGTATCATGCAACAAAATGGGCTGTTGAAGGATTTAGCGAATCGTTGCAATTCGAACTAAATCAATTCAATATCCGGGTAAAAATAATTGAACCCGGACCTATTAAAACCGATTTCTATGATCGTTCACAAGAATTATTTAAAAAGGACGGATTACCCGATTACGATGATTACCAGAACATAATAATGCCTAATATGCAGAATTTCAGTGCAAATGCTCCCGGCCCCGAGGTTGTTGCAAAGAAAATATATAAAGCAGCAACTGACAACCGCAAAAAAATCAGGTACCCGGTTGGAGGCGGAGCACCATTGATTTTATTTTTAAGACGAATTATCCCGGGAAACTGGTTTTATGCAATAATTAAGCTCGTTCTGGAAAAGTAAAATTTCAGTTGCTTTTTTAAAAATCCTGTCCGGATAATGTTCGGGATTTTTTAGCTTATTCATTTTCTTTTTCATAACTTGCTGTAAAATAAACAATTTATGTACCAGGAAAGTGAGATTATTACTCTTTTACTAAGTTTAATTGTAACTGTTTTTTTTGTAATTATTTTAGGCAGAAAACTGTTCTCACGGAAATTCTTTTGGTTTTCAATCGGAATACTTTTTATATTAATTTCTCAGGCTTCTACAGTAATAGAGGGTTATTTTTTCGAGACGTTTTTCAATTTTATTGAACATGCAGGTTATGTAGTTGCATCAATTTGTTTCATCATGTTTTTTTATTATCTCTCAAAAGCATAAGAAAATGAACATTATTGCTTTAGTAGATACATTAACAACAATAGGGTTTTTTATATGCATTTTAGTTATTCTTCGTATAAAAAATAATCAACTTGATGATGTTAGCAAAGGGTTCTACCTGACTTCGGTTACGTTATTCTTTTTAATATCTGTTTCGAATATTCTTGAGCATGGTAATATTACAACCATGTTCGATGTTTTTGAAGATTACCTGGAGATTCTTTTTATACCGTTTATCTTTTTTTCAACAATTACCTATATATATATGAGGGAAATTTCAAAAAGAAGGCAGATACAGAATGAATTGATTTTTGCCAAGGAAAAAGCAGAAGAAAACGACAGGTTAAAATCAAGATTCCTTGCAAATTTATCTCATGAAATTAGAACTCCCATGAACAGTATTGTAGGATTTACAAATCTTCTCGAAATAGAAAACCTGAGTAAAGATTCACAACAAAAATATCTGCAAATAATAAAATCCAGTTCAAGCCAGCTTTTAAATCTTATTACTGATATTCTCGATATATCAAAGATAGAAGCTAATCAGCTCGATATTCATTGTTCAATTGTTGATTTAGAAAAATTAATGAATGAATTATATACACGGTACAATTATGAATTAGCAGAATATCCAGAAAAGAACCTGAAAATTGAAGTAAATATAAGAGAGACAACTATTTCAAAAATAATTTGCGATCAAACCCGTTTAAACCAGGTATTTTCAAATTTGCTTAATAATGCAATCAAATTTACTCAAAACGGGAAAATTGAATTTGGATACTCGGAATATAGCGATAAATTAAGATTTTTTGTATCCGATACAGGTATTGGTATCTCGGATGAATTTAAAAAACAGATTTTTAGCCGTTTTAGCAGAGAAAAAATATCTTCAGATACTTTATACGGCGGAACAGGCCTGGGGCTTGCAATTTCAAAGGGTTTGGTTAACCTTATGGGAGGCGAAATTTATGTAGAGTCTGAAAAAAATGCAGGCTCTACCTTTTATTTTACATTACCGGTAGAACCTGTAAAATAATTTAAAAACTCACATGTGAGCAATAAAGTTCAAAGGAAATCCTGTTAATAAATAGCGTTCGTATTGCTTAAATACATTAGCTTTTAAGGTTTATTAACAAAGTTTTTTTTATTCGGCGTGTTTATTTATCTTCGGAATTTAAAATTTCAAATCTTTACATTATTTAATTTCAATGGATATTCAAACATCGGGCAAGCCTAAAAAACCGAAGTGGCTTCGCATTATTTCCAGGTGGAAGTTTATACGATTTATACTTATACTCATAGCATTTTTTCTTTTAATAAGGTGGACAATAAACTTACTATTTAAGGGTAAACCGATTGACGATGTTCGGGTTGAAGTACTTACTGCAAAAGAGCAACGAGCTTTAAAAATGTACCCGAATGCGTATCATCTGGAAACAGGAAGAAAACAGGGAATTGCCAAGCCTATAAAATCGCAGGAAGAAATGTTAAAGAATTCTTCAATGTATATAAGAACATATGATTTAGAAAAGATTAAAGATAACCGCTTTTATGAAGTCCCGTCACTTTCACACTCTTTACCTTATTTAAAGGATGATGCTAAAGATTTTCTGAATGATTTAGGACGGCGTTTTCATAAACGTCTGGATGGGATGGGAGTGAGGGATTACCGTTTTTCAATTACATCCATTTTACGAACTACAAACGATCAAAAAGGATTACGTAAATCGAATGTAAATGCAACACCCAATAACTCATCACATTATTATGGTTTAACTTTTGATTTGTCGCAAACCCGTTTTTTCGAGTCGGGAAAAAGAAAACCAATATATTCGTACCGATTGAGAAACTTGTTATTACGCGAACTAATCGACATGCAAAACGAGGGAAAGTGTTATGTTCTTTTAGAAAACCAAACCAAATGCATTCATATAACAGTCAGGTAGAATATTTAATTTACAAACTATTTCCGTGTTTATTACCCCAAAATAAAACCTGGCAATTATTAATGGTTTAATTGCCAGGTTTTGAAATTAACAATATTCAATTATTTTTTAGTTGGCGGATTATTTACTTGTTCAATTGTTAATTTCTTTGTACAGAAAAACCAATCGTAACATTTTACATTATCATCTTTGCTTTCCATGCGCTCCTTAGCAACACCACAAGAACCGGCTGTTGGCACGATTACATCATCACCTGGTTCCCAGTTTGCCGGAGTAGCAATACTATAAGCATCAGCAGTTTGCAGGGCAATGATTACTCTTTTCAATTCGTCAAAATTTCTGCCTAACGAAAGCGGGTAATAAATCATGGCTCTTATTATCCCTTTGGGGTCGATAAAAAATACGGCTCTTACTGCTTTGGTGCTACTTTCACCAGGTTGTATCATCCCGTATTTATTTGCTACATTCATAGAGATATCTTCAATCAATGGAAATGTAACTTCAACATTTTTTAAACCATTAAACTCTATTTTCTCTTTGATGGTACGTAACCATGCAATATGGCTATATAACCCGTCAATTGACAAGCCTACTAATTGTGTATTTAAGGCTGTAAAATCTTTTTGCATACTTGCAAATGTCATGAATTCTGATGTACAAACGGGCGTAAAATCAGCTGGATGACTAAAAAGAATTATCCATTTTCCCGAATAATCTGAAGGGAAATTAATATTCCCCTGGGTTGTTACTGCCTTAAATTCAGGTGCTTTATCTCCAATGCGTGGCATTGGTGTAATAACTGTATTTTCTTGTGCAAACAAGCTTTGTTGCATGAAGAAAACTAAGCCAAAGTAAATGGCTGCTGTGAACATTAATTTTTTCATCATAATCAATTTCTTTAAATTATTAAATTATCCTACTCGTATGGCTTTTCAGTACTGCCCTGTTTTTAAAGTGGTTGCTAGTCTCCACTATATTTTATTTTTTAAAAAATTCGTTTTTCAATTATTATTTGAGCAAATATTTATTAATGATTTAATAATCTCTCTTAGAAAATTATTTTATTGTACTGTAACAAATAAAATAAGTAAATGTTTATTTTATTTATATAATAAGTAAACGTGGTTAACAGCTAATGGAAATACCGGGCGAAACTTAGCAACGTAATCTAAAGTTGAAGGGTCAATAATTACGAGTGAGTATAAACATTATAAAGAGCTAATGATTTTCTTAATTTTAACTTTCTAATGAACAAATATTATTTAACAATTAAACCCTGTCAAAAAAATTTATATATTTGTCATTCTAAAAACTGTGGATGTTTAAATTTAAAACGGATTTGGTAAAGTAAATAACCTTTGGTATTCTGCCCAGGGTTATCCCTTAATTAAACTCAGGCAAATTCTTGCGTGAGTTATTAAATGTTTATGTATTAATAACAATTTGATGCCTGGCAAAGGATGTATTCTTATGTCATGGTTTCAACAATATAAATAAATTTAAATTTAAATATCATGAGTAACGAAAATAAATCAATTCACGAATTTGACTTCAATTTAATCTGCGAATATTTCTCAAGCCTAGAACGACAAGGGCCCGGCAGTCCGGAAGTAACCATTAAAGCATTGAGCTTTATCGATAATCTTACCAACGAATCCCGTATTGCCGACATTGGTTGTGGAACAGGCGGACAGACAATGGTGCTGGCGCAGCACGTGCCTGGACATATCACGGGTATTGACCTGTTTCCTGCTTTTATCGACCTGTTCAATTTTAATGCCGCTAAACTGAATCTACAGGGCAGAGTAAAAGGTATCGTCGGTTCAATGGATAACCTTCCTTTTCGGAATGAAGAATTTGACCTGATATGGTCGGAAGGGGCGATCTATAATATAGGCTTTGAACGGGGACTGAACGAGTGGCGAAAATTTTTGAAAACAGGAGGTTATGTTGCTGTTTCAGAAGCATCCTGGTTTACCGAAGAGCGGCCTGCCGAAATCGATGCGTTTTGGCAGGATGCTTATCCCGGGATAGATACTATTTCAAATAAGGTCGCCCGGATGCAAAAAGCCGGGTATATTCCTGTTGCAACTTTTATCCTGCCGGAAAACTGCTGGACAGAACATTTCTATGCCCCACAAGTTGCGGTACAGGAAATCTTCCTGAAGAAATATGCAGGAAATAAAACTGCCGAAGAACTTATTGCAAATGAACGGCATGAAGCACAGCTATATTACAAGTATAAAGAGTATTATGGCTACGTGTTCTACATCGGGATGAAGATTTAACTATTTAAGGAAGAAGGATTGTTCCTGTTTTTTCAGGACAGTCCTTTCTCTCGTTATCGGGTGGCTGTTGGTTATTTTATCATTTTTCTACATCTGCAATTACACTAATGCTAATTCCAACAGGTACTGTTTCCCACTTACCCTGGCTTGTTTTCCTGTAATAGGTTTTCTCTGTTAATCCTGCACAGAAATGAAGATATCCATTTCCTAAATCCTTAATATGTTCAAGAGTAATAAGAAAATCACCATCAACAACTATATTCCTGGACTGCAAATCAATTTGAATTTCATCCTTAACTGATTCTTTGGGCATTTTTATATAAATAGGTTCTCTGAGTATATTCTCAAAGTCCATTGTGCCCCTGACTTTGTAAATGTTTAATCGATAAAATATAGTGTCGTATGAGCAAACGGAAATGTTTATATTTACTTTTTTTATAAAGGCTGTTTTCTTGACATTTATTAATATGCCACATTCATAACCTAGTAAGTTATCTTTAAAGCCTGCAGCTATTTTTTTAAATTTAGTAGTTACACCTAAAGTTTGCTGTTTAATTTTTTTTGGTTTAATAATTACTTCGGCAATTTCATAGGTTTTCTCTTCTAGAAGTACTTCATTACCCGCGTTTTTATTAAGATCTGCTATTTTAACCAAAAGCGGATTGTACCCGATCATTGAAAACAAAATCGTATCATTAGCAAATTCAGAACCCGCGAAAAAGTTAAACTTCCCGTTTAAATCAGTTACTGTTCCCACATTTTTTCCAACAATCCCAATATTTACAAATTCAACAGGTTGTTTGTTTGTTGCATTAAGAACAACTCCTGAAATATTTTGCCCGGTTATCGTGTTGCAACTTATTATTAATAAAACTAAAATCAGTAATCTGTTCATCATAATTCTTGTCAATTTTTTATTCACTTATAATATCAACGTTTGGTGTCGTTATATACAATGCTGGTCAACGATCTTCGGCTATGTTTTGTGGGGAATTCACCCTTCATAGCTTTCTGTCGTTAATAACGGTAAAAGTAGTGAAAAATTTCAAAAACAGATGAAACCCGCATGTTTTGTGATGCAGGGTTAGGCCTGGTGCATTATTTTTTAAGAATTTCAATCAATTCTTTATTAATGTATAAAGCCTCTCTGCCTACTTTATGTGATTCCAAAACACTTATATTTTCAAGTTCTTTCAGATATCTTGATGCCGCTTTTCTTTCAACTTTTAAGCGATTAACTACAAACTCTATCTTGGAATATGGTTGTTCAAAAAGTAGTTCTACCAATTCTTTTTGATAAATTTTTGGTGATTCTTTCTGAACCGTTTTAATTGTCTTTTCAAGTAATTGTCTGATAGAATTTATTTTTTTAATTGTTTGCAGAGAAGTAGATTCAACTGCTTTAAGCATAAAAAGAATCCATTCTTCCCAATCATCAGTTTTATTTGTTTGACTTAACAGCCTGTAATAATCTGTTTTGTTTTCAATGATATAAGAGCTTAAATAAAGTATTGGTATTTCAATTAATTCATTTAGAATCAGATAAAGGATATTAAGTATTCTTCCTGTTCTTCCATTTCCATCGTAAAATGGGTGGATGCTTTCAAACTGATAATGAAGTATTGCAAGGTTAATCAAGGGTGATAAATCTTGCTCATTTTTATTGTAGTGGGTTATAAAATTTGAAAGTAAGTCTAATATCTCATGTTTGTCTTGTGGGGGAGTATAAACAACTTCTCCGGTTCGGTCATTTTTTAAAACTGTTCCCGGAGTATTTCTGATTCCTGCTGTATTTTCAACTAATTCTCGCTGTATTGTTACAATATCATTTACTCTTAAAAAGCCTTGTTCTTTTATTAAGTCGAATCCCTGAAATATAGCTTTTCTGTAATTTACTACTTCTTTAGTTTCAGGAGATACGTTTGTTTTATTAACAGTTAAAGCCTTATATAATTCATCCTGAGTCGTAATTATATTCTCTATTTCCGAACTATCCTTAGCTTCCTGTAATACAATGGCGTTAATCAACATTGTTTGGTTTGGGATTGTTTTTGCAATACCCTTTAACTCAGCCAAAGCTGCTGATGCTTTGTTCACCTGCCTTAGTATCCTGATAGTTTCAATCTTTTTTCTTTCAGGGGGAAGTTTGTCGAGATGTAAATGTGGTGTATTTTGTCCCATATTAACTTTATTTGTCCCAAAAATAATGTTTTAGGTACAAATAAACAACTGTTTGGTGTATTTTATCCCGCATTAAGCCTGACGGCCTCGGCTTAGGAAAAGTATGGGATTTTACCAGCGTTTCTACCCGCAGTTAAAAAAGTTGAAAGTAGAGAAAGTTTTCAAAAAGCAGATGAAACCCGCATGTTTTGCGATGCCGTGTTATAAATAAACATGCAATGAGCTTATCATTTTGTTAAAAAATATTCTTAAAATGCAAAATAATTTAGGTGAGATTATGTTCGAATTGGCAAATACAAACTTTTTGGTAACTTGCTTACCAAAGCTTCTGTACTTTCTAACTTAATGTTGAAAAAGTAGTTGAAAAAAATAAACAAAAATTCAGTTTTAAAAATATTAATTAAGTAACTTTATATGAATTTATTAGAATAAATATACTTCAGTTTAATTAACGTCGATTATAATGGTACAACAATTATCTTTTTTTGAAAAACAAAAATCAAATTCTCAAATTAAAAGTGAAATCGTAAGCAAATATTTTTGGATGTGGGCTCAAGTAATGAAGAAAAGAACAAAAACTAGTAGATTAGCCTACATTGACTTATATTCTGGACAAGGAATTTATGAAGACGGAAGCAAATCAACTCCAATTTTAATATTGGAAAAAGCTTTAAACGAACCGTTAATAAAAAACCAACTCGCTTCTTATTTCAATGATGGCGATTCTGAATGTATTGAAAAACTTCAAAATGCAGTTAAGCAAATTAAAAATATAAACGAATTAAAATATAAACCCGTTTTCTCAAATATAAATGTTGATAGTGAAATAGAAAAAAAATTCAAAGAATATAAATTCGACCCAACTTTATTTTTCGTTGATCCTTTTGGATATAAAGGATTGTCATTAGGACTTATAAAATCTGTTTTAAAAGATTGGGGATGTGATTGTTTTTTCTTTTTTAACTATGTGAGAGTAAATGCTGCTATTAACAATGATAAATTTTTATGTCATACAGATGGTATTTTTGGTGAAGGAAAAACTCTTGAATTACGTAAAGAACTATCAAATTTATGTGCACAAAAAAGAGAAATTAGGTTGATGATTGCTCTAAAAGAGGCGTTATATAATATTGGTGGGAAATACAGTTGTGGAATAAGATTTCAAAAGGAAGATGAAGAAAGAACTGGACATTATCTTGTAAGTGTAAGTAAAAATGTTCTTGCATATAATTTTGCTAAAACAATTATGCAGCAATTTAGAACAGATGTTATTAAAGAGCTTGGTTGGTTTGAGTATAATTCAAAACCACAAATGCGCGAACTTTGGTATATTGACCCAATCAAAGAGCTTGAAAATGTTTTATTAAAGGATTTTAAAGGACAAACAAGAACAGTGGACCATTTATTTAAATGTCACAATATAAACAAACCTTATATTGAATCAGATTACAAACAAGCTCTTAAGAACCTAGAAAAAACAAATAAAATAATTGCTGAACCCAGTCAAGATAAACGACGAAAAAATACTATGGGAAATGAAGTCAAAATAACATTTGTTTAAGTAAATTTGAGCATGAAAAATGATGAAACTACATGCATAGATACAGAATTTTCTAAGCAAAATGCTAAGGAAGTGTTTGGAACTTTAGAATGGGCATCAAAAAACGCAAATTTTATTTCAGGTTGCGAACATGATTGTAAATATTGCTATAGTAAAGAAATGGCAATTAGATTTAAGAGAAAAACTGCTGAAAATTGGAAAAATGAAGAAGTTAGAGGAGAAAGCTTCAAAAAAAAGTTTAAGAAAATCGATGGAAAATACATGTTTCCATCTTCCCACGATATTCATCCAATGCATTTAAATGAATCTCTTTTTTTCTTGGAAAAAATATTAGAAGCAGGAAATGATGTACTTATTGTAACAAAACCACACTTTGAATGCATTGAAGCTATTTGTAGAGAATTTGCTGCATTTAAAGATAATATAATGTTTAGGTTTACAATTGGATCTGTTAACTCTGATACTTTGAAGTTTTGGGAAGCAGGAGCCCCTTGTTATGAAGAAAGACTAAGTTGTTTAAAATTTGCTTTTGCTCTTGGCTTTGAAACGAGTTTATCTTGCGAACCAATGCTTGACAATAATGTTGAAAACCTTATCAATGAAACTCTTCCATACATTACGGATTCAATTTGGATTGGTAAAGCGAATTTTTTAATTAAAAGGCTGAAAACAAATAAATGCAATTCAAAGGAAGAAATTCGAAAAGCGGAAGAACTTATTGAATGGCAAAAAGATGAAAATATAAAACTTCTTTATAAAAGATTTAAAGCAAATCCCAAGATTAAGTGGAAAGAAAGTATTAAAAAGGTAGTAGATATTCGAATTTCTACAACTATAGGGTCAGATAGATAACTTATTGTTTCTCTTGCCTATTGCTAAGTAACCATTTAATTAAGCTTAATCGACTTAATTGCATAGTTTCAATATGGACAATAAATTCTTTTTTTGTCTTATCTGGTTCTTCCCAAACAGAAATATTATTTTCTCCTAGCATTAAACTTCCTGAATGAACTATCTTACTTCTTAAATTATAAATTTTGTTGAATTTTGAAATAGAACCATTAGTATCAGAAATATACTTTTTTAAAAATTCCTTAAATTTATAACTTACTGCCCAAATAGGATTACCACATTCAGTGCAAACAAAATGAGATGAACTTAATGATTTGCATTTTTCACAGCTATACTCTATCATTTTATTTTCTTCATAGTATTCTAAGTCAACTAATGTCTCAATAGCAGAAATGAAAGATAAAAAAGAAAGACTTTTATATTTTTCAAATATTTCAACACCGTCTTTTATTAATTTTAAAACCGCATCAATTGTTTTCTTTTTATTTCCTTCAACTGCATAATAAGAATCTAAAATTTGTTCGATTGATTTTGGAAAAGTTATAGATGAAAAAATATCAGGATGTGTGTAATAGTAATAATCTTTTATTAATGATATAGATTCATAATCTACTTCTGTAAACTCCGTTATCCTTAAATCATCTGCCATTTTTGGGTAATAATAAATATCCCAACTTTCAACACTGGTTTCATTGTTAAATTCATCTGTTATTTCTTCAGGGAATGGAATCGACCATTTTATGCCATTCCCGTAATAAAAGAAATTAAAATTTGTAATTGATGTTAAAAGATTTAAAATGGATTGTTTTTTATTAAGTTGATTGGCATTTCTTGATACAAAATCCTTAATTTTTTGCAATTTAGGGTCAGCAACTATAGGATTCTCATCAGAATCAGACCAATACTCTAACAATAATGGGTATATTTTAATATTAGTAGATTTAGGTTGTTTTTCAAAGTTACTCGGTTTTATTTGGAAAATATCTTTATATCTAAATCCTTTTGTTAATTCTTTATCAGAAAAGATTATTTCCCTATGGTAAGTTCTCATATTTTATAAATAATTTTGCTTCATGAAATTAGCAAATTGATTCCACAAAACAAACTAAGTTACTCATCAGGGCAAAAGCGCATAGAAATACTAAATTATTCATTTTTTCTTATCCAGTACTTGTTCTTTATAATCTTTTCTGCAAGTTTTCAGGAAATCAGGTTTTGTATTTATTATTCTTTTAAGAACTGGCAATAAACTTTCAGAATATTTATTTACCCAATTTGAATTCTTTCCCGTTTTAGTTTCGGAATGATATTTCTGGTTACCTTTAATATTAAGTTTCCACAATATGCATTTAATATCATGAGAATTTATATTGAGTCTTTCTTGCAAATCCTTAGTAAAAAGGGGGAATAATTTATCTGTCGGAATTGTATTTTCAATATCAACAATACCTGTAATGTTACCTACAAGTTTTAATGTAGGTGCTCCGTCCTTTTCAACAAAATTCCCTTCTTTAACAAATTTTATTTTCTCAAGAACATTCTTGTCAATTAAAATCCTTCCACTTCCTACACTTATTTCTCCCTTATAAGTATCTAATAACTGAACATTTTTAGGTCCGATTGTAGAAATTTGCTGGATATGGTTCATCCATAGTAGTTTTTCTTTTTCTCTTTCCTTATCAATTATTTTTTGCAACTCAGGATATTCAATTTCTTTTGTTTCTCCACGATATCTGTAATAAATTGCCCCTTCTCGAAGTATATTTGCCTTATTTTTTTTGCATATTATTGGTTTTAATTCTGCTTCTTCCACTGATAATACAGCAAAGTCTTTATCATTGAATCTATATATACTCGAAGACCAAATTAATTCTTGAGAAAAACATTCTCGAATTGTTTTGTCAATCGTAACAGGGTCAGCTTCATTAAACTTATTATTTGTCATTCCAACAGGAATGTGAGGTTTATCTTGAATTCCAAAAACAATTTTACCACCTTTATTATTTGCCATTCCAATAAGAGACTTAATATACTTTATCAAATTATCCCCTAATTGGAAATTTTGCTTGAACTCTATATCAAAACTTTCTCTACTTTTGATATAACCTTTATTATCTAATGTAAAGAGTTTATCCATGGGCTTCTAATAACAATGCGCTGTAACTATTTAATAAATGGAATTATAGCCATTACTTTTTTCTTTTCCACAAATAATACACGGGTACACCAAGCAAAACGATAATAAGCCCCGGCCAGGTGTATTCAGGTTTATAAATAAGCAATATTACAAGGATAAAAGAAGCTGCCAGTATGTATAATGCTGGAATATACGGATAACCGAATGCTTTATACGGCCTTTCGATATCAGGGCGCTTAACCCGTAAAACAAAAATGCCTGCAATAGTCAGGACGAAAAATATGAGTACTGCAAAAATGACGTAATCGAGCAGGTTGCTGTAAGTGCCGGAAAGGCAGAGCAATGAAGCCCATACACCTTGTATAATCAGAGCTATGGCAGGCACACCTTTCTTGTTTAATGTTCCCACTTTTGAGAAAAACAAACCGTCGATGGCCATTGCATAATAAACACGGGCGCCGGTAAGGATTAACCCGTTATTGCAGCCAAATGTAGAGAATACAATGAATGCTGCCATAATAACTGATGAGTAATCGCCAAAAATACCACTTATCGCCGCTGTTCCCACCCTGTCGTTTGATGCATACTGAATACCCTGTTCAATAGCGCTAATTCCTTCGGGAGAACCTCTTAATGGCAAAGCGTATATATAAACAAGGTTTGTAAGCAGGTAAACGAATGTAACAATTAATGTACCCAATGCCATTCCCAGGGGTACATTCCGTTTAGGGTTGATTACCTCGCCCGAAGTAAATGTTAAATTATACCAGGCATCGTAAGTAAACAGGGAACCAACCATTGAAGTGGCCAGTGCTGCAAGCAAAGCAAACCCGGTAAGTGATATTCTTCCACCGCCATTGATTTGCATGGCATCCCAGAATATTTTTTTATTCTCTACAATAGCTCCTGTATTTTTAGCAACAAACAACCCCAGCAATATGAAAAGTGCAAGAACCAGTAATTTAGTATAAGTAAAAGAATTTTGCATGTACTTACCTGTACGGATACCACGTGTATTCATCCAGGTAAGAAAAACGATTGAAGAAATGGCAACGATATGAACCGTGTGGAATTTAATAAATCCAAGGTTGAGCCAGACATTTTCTTCAGAAACCCAGGGGATAATTACTCCCATAAATTTCCCAAAAGCCATGGCTACAGCAGCAATTGAACCGGTTTGAATAACCATGAATAATGTCCAGCCGTACAGGAACCCGCTTAAAGGATTAAATGCTTCACGCAGGTAAACATAAATACCACCTGCCTTTGGAAACATTGAAGCCAGCTCACCATAGCTTACAGCTGCAATTAATGTCATTAAGCCTGAAATAAGCCATCCAACCATGAGCCAGCCGGGGGAACCGATAGTACGGGCCATATCGGCACTTACTATAAAAATGCCGGAACCTATCATCGAACCGATAACGATAGCTGTAGAATCGAACAAATTCAGGCTTTTCCTGAATTCAGATTTTTCTGAAGATGATTTACCTTTCAACATCATTGTTTTCAGAATAAGAATCAGATTCTGGAGTTGGTTTCGTGAAAAGTACTTTCAGAAAAAAGTAAACCATTATTGATGTAATTACTGTTTCTGAAATAATCATGAATATTAATGCTGTCTTGTTCATATTAATTTTTTAGATTGTACCTTCTCTTTTTCTGCGTTTGTAAGCAACATAAATAAAGCCGACATTCACCATGAATACCGACAGTAAGAGCATTCGTGCAAAATCAATAAAAAAGACCCTGTTAATAACCTTGCCTGTATAAATTATATCGCCAGTTTTAACAATGCTTCCCATTTCGACAACAAGCTTGTCGTTATTATCATATTTTATTGATGATTGTTGGCCTTTCCCGTTAGATACCCGGATATAATTCCTGTTATCTTTCACATACATTGAATCAACCACGCCATCATTTTCTGCATAGAATTCACCGGCACAATAATCTTTATTCGGGCCAATACCGGTTTGCATAATTTGTCCGATGATACTTTCCTTATGCAGTTCCCAGCCATTAAAACTTAACTTATTCCATTCATCGTTTGCCGGACGAATGAGTGAGCCTGCAAAAACAATGAGCAGCATTAAAGGCGTAACCCATTTAATTATAAATTTATATATCCCGGGTACTTTAATATCAGCCCCTGAGGTAATTTCTTTCCACCCTTTTTTTATTCCAAATACCCACGAAAACAATATTGTTTCGATAAGAGCAAAGAGAACGAGGGCAACACTTCCGGCCCAATAGTCATATTCATCGAGAACGCCCTGCTGAAAAAAGAGAACTGTTGGAAGCCCGAGTATTAATACAGAGCCGCCAAAGAACCATGCCGATTTTTTACGACTCCAATTAAATTCATCACGTAAAAAAGACATATATGGTGTTCCCATTGCAAGAGAAGATGTGATCCCGGCAAAAAACAACAATCCAAAAAAAGCAAGTCCCGCAATAGCCGCCAAAATAGGGCCCCAGTTCTGGAACAGGAATGGCATTGTCCTGAACCCAAGACCAAGACCACCTGCAGAAGTAAGTTCAATTACCTTGTCGATACCAAGATAACCAATAGATATAGGTATAATGATTGCACTTCCTAAAACGACTTCAACAAATTCATTCATCCAGCCTGCCGACATGGCATTTAACGCGATGTCGTCTTTTTTCTTTACATACGAGGCAAAGCATTGTACAGATCCTTGCCCAAGCGACAATGTGAAAAATATCTGCCCTGCTGCTGCAAGCCATACTTTAGGGCTCCACAGGGAGTCATATTTTGGTGTCCACAAGAAATTTAACCCGACAGTTCCGTCATTTACTGCACCCTGGTGCCCGGCAATGAGCGTGATTCCTTTTATCGCAAGAAAAATTCCGAAGAAGATAAGCAGAGGCATTATTATTTTTGCAGCTTTTTCAACACCACCGCTTAACCCTTTACTTAAAATCCATGAATTTATTCCCAGGCAAAGTAAGAAGAAAAACACTGCTTCAAAAGGTATTCCGGTAGTTGAAACGAAAATATCAGTATATGTATTAAAAAATTCAGCAACCTGAAACTGACTCATCCCCTGAAATGTCCCGGTAACTGAGTGAAATACGTATGAAAGAGTCCAGCTCTCGATATAGCAATAGTAGGATGCGATTGCTATGTTTGAAAAGATACCGAATGTGCCGAGATAAAGCCAAAACCTTCGTGTACCCATTTTTTGAAATGTGAATGGCGTGGTATGATACCCGAATTGGCCACCGTACCTGCCGATAGACCATTCAATGAATAATAACGGGATGCCAAGCAAAAGGAAACAAACAAAATAGGGGATGATGAATGCACCGCCGCCATTTTGAACGGCTTGTACCGGGAACCTGAGGAAATTGCCTAAACCGACAGCATTACCTGCCATTGCCAGGATTAATCCAACACGGGTTCCCCATGATTCTGTAGATGAACTCATTTTTAATCCAGATTAAGATTATGACTGATGGCCTTAAATATTGTTTATTTAAAAAACAATATCTGTTTACAATTATAAATATTAATTTCGACTTTTCTCAGAATTTTGTTTATCATTTTAAAAGATTTTAAAACAAAATAGAAACTGAAATTTCATTTTGTTTATCTTTTAAATCACTATTGTCCGGTAAAATTGAACCCAATAAAGATGTTGCAACCATGTTGCTTCATGAATTTTATAATGTATTTATCTACAAATATATAGCAACTACGTTGCTAATATAAATACTGCGTAGCAGTAAAATCTTTGTAGAATTAAACAGTAAATAAAAATGAAGCCACTTAGTGGAGAAACCTAAGAAAAGGCTTAATATTATTCATATTACAAGGTTTAGTAAGATTTTAATCGGGCACCAATGCTTTTAAATGAATTTTGAAATTATGGCTTTGGATAGTATTCTACCGAGTGGATATTGAGTTTTTGTGAATACAAGGTATATTCTTTCTGTAATAATTCTCTGCTTATTTCTTTTCCATGACCGGGTAAAAAGATATTGCAACCTGTTTTTAAAAGCTTGCCCCAACTAATAATCATTTCTTCTTTATCATCAGCAAAAGGCGGGAAAATAGAATTTTTATAAACACCAATCATTGCATCTCCAACAATTGCAATCTCATTATCCACTATAATACTTATTGATCCTTTAGAATGCCCGGATGTACTAATTATTTTAATATTCATGTTGTTGGGCTTAAAATCAAATTCTTCGTTAACTAATATATCAGGAGTAAATGGTTTGTAACCAAAACTTTTAGCCCCAATCTTATTTCCTAAACGAGATATTAATTGTGAGATTGGAAATGTACCTTTTGGTAATGTAGTAAATCCCTGTTCTGCATATCTTGCTTCCTTTTCACTCATTACAATTTCACATTTTTCGTGTTCCTTAATTGTGAATGTATTCTGGCAATGGTCGTAGTGGGTATGAGTTAAAATTAAAGATGTAATGGTTCGTTTAAGATTTAAAGAATCAATATTTTTTTGCAAAAGTTTACAAGACAACTTTTTCCCGGTATCAACCAGAATATTTATTTTATCAGAAGAAATCAAATATGAATTACTTCGCCCGGATAAAACCTGGAAAATTATATACCCGTTTTTAGTTTTCCACTTTTGCATTATAATAAGGTGTTGATAGTAAAGCCAGAAATTTGAAAATAATTTACCTTGCAGGTGCAACAAACTAAAAATTAGTTTTGTTTTTCACCGATTTTCTTAACCTGCTCTATCCATTTTTTTCGTTTTTTCTCATCCGATGTTTTTACTGGCCCAAAAGCAGAAATTCGTACAGGTTTTACACCACAAAATTCAAGTATTCCTTTTTTCATTGAATTATGCCCCGGGCTTTTATATACTAAAGAATAGTACCATTTAGGAGTATCCATAGTTACAATAAGCCGGGCTGTTTTCCCGGTTAAAAGTTTATCCCAGAGAAGAGAGTTTTCACGATACTTAAAGGCAAATTTTGGTAAAAATACCCTGTCGATAAATCCTTTTAACAGGGCAGGATATGTGCTCCACCAGGTGGGATATACAAAAACAAGGTGATTAGCTTCCAGTATATCTTTTTGAACCTGAACTAAATCGGGTTCAAGTTCAGTTCTTTTTCTGTAACCAAAATGTAAAATGGGATCGAATTGTAAATCAATTAAATTAACCAGTTTACATTCAGCCCCGCCAGATTCGGCTCCCTTTTTATAACTAACTGCAAACTCGCTACAAATGCTATTTTTGTCGGGATTGCCGTTAATAATGAGTATTTTTTTCATTAAAATCGAATATCATTTAATTAGGTTCTTCGTCGGGTAAAAATGGTGATATAATATATTAGTGTAGCCAATGAACCAAGTGCAGCAATAACATAAGTCAGAGCAGCCCATTTAAGAGCATCGCGTGCCTGAACACTATATTCACCCTGAGCAATGCCCGTTGTTTCTAACCAATCCAAAGCTCTTCGTGATGCATTAAATTCTACGGGTAAGGTAATAAAACTAAAAAGAGTAGTTAACGCAAATAAAATGATTCCTAAACCCAATACAGCAGGAAAAGCTTGAATAAGAATTACACCTGCAAGCAGAACCCACTGAACATATTTAGAGCTGAAACTAATAATTGGCACTAATGATGAACGCATTTTAAGGAATGCATATCCTTTTGCATGTTGAATAGCATGCCCGCATTCATGAGCAGCAACTGCAGCCGAAGCTACACTTCTTCCCTGAAAAACTTCGGGGCTTAAATTTACGGTTTTATTTGCCGGATTGTAATGATCGGTTAAATGCCCCTGAACAGAAACAACCCGAACGTCTGTTAATCCATTTTCACGAAGTAATTTTTCGGCAATATCTTTACCTGATAAACCGCTTGGTAATTCAACTCGTGAATATTTATCGAACTTTGATTTTAGCATGGCACTTACACCATAGCTTAAAACCATTATTGCAATTGTTATTATATAAATCATAGTTCAAAATTTTAATTGCTTATCAACTTATGCCTGATATGTATTTTAAAAGCAAATCAAATTATCGTGCTAATTTTTTATATTTTATTCGTTTTGGAGCATCAGTTCCCAATCGCTTTTTCCTGTTTTCTTCATATTCAGAGAAAGAACCTTCGAAGAAATGAACATTCGAATCACCTTCGTAAGCAAGAATATGTGTGGCTATCCGGTCAAGAAACCACCTGTCGTGGCTGATAACAACTGCACAACCGGCAAAATTCTCCAACCCTTCTTCCAAAGCACGCAGCGTGTTAACGTCAATATCGTTTGTTGGCTCATCAAGAAGCAACACGTTTCCTTCGCTTTTAAGGGCTAATGCTAAATGCAATCTGTTTTTTTCACCACCTGATAAAACCCCGCATTTCTTTTCCTGGTCTGATCCGGAGAAATTAAATCGCCCGACATATGCACGTGAATTTACCATTTTTCCACCCAGTTGAATGTTGTCAAGTCCATCGGATATTACTTCAAAAACCGATTTTTGTGGATCTATAGCTTTATGAGTTTGGTCAACATAACTGATTTTAACTGTTTCGCCAATTTGAATATTTCCGGTATCTGGTTTTTCAAGTCCCATAATCATACGGAATAAAGTTGTTTTACCTGCTCCGTTAGGCCCGATAACCCCTATAATTCCTGCAGGTGGAAGCGAGAATGTTAAATCCTGAAACAAAACCCTGTCGCCATAAGCTTTAGTAACACCTTCCATTTGAATTACTTTGTCGCCTAACCGCGGGCCATTGGGAATATAAATTTCGAGTTTATCTTCTTTTTGTTTTACATCTTCGTTAAGCATTTTATCATAAGCCTGCAAACGGGCTTTTGATTTAGCGTGTCGTGCTTTTGGGGCCATTCGAACCCATTCCAATTCCCGTTCAAGAGTTTTTCGCCGTTTCGAAACTCCTTTTTCTTCCATTTCCATTCTCTTGGTTTTTTGCTCAAGCCACGATGTGTAGTTTCCTTTCCAAGGAATACCTTCGCCACGGTCTAATTCTAAAATCCAGCCTGCAACATTGTCTAAGAAATATCTATCGTGAGTAATGCAAATTACAGTGCCTTTGTATTGTTGTAAATGTTGTTCTAACCATTGCATACTTTCAGCATCGAGGTGGTTTGTAGGCTCATCGAGTAAAAGAATATCTGGTTCCTGCAAGAGTAAACGGCAAAGAGCAACTCTGCGGCGCTCACCCCCCGAAAGCTCACTTACTGGTTGATCATCGGGAGGGCACTGTAAGGCATCCATGGCAATGTTTAACCGGGTATCTAAGTTCCATGCATCGTACTGGTCAATTTTTTCCTGTAAACGTGCTTGTTCAGCCATAAGCTTATCCATGGCATCAGGGTTTTCATACACTTCGGGCAATCCAAACTTTTGATTTATCTCTTCATAGGCATTCATCACGTCAACAATTTCCTGAACACCTTCTTTAACAACATCTTTAACTGTTTTTGTTTCATCAAGATGAGGCTCCTGTTCCAGAAGCCCTACAGAATAACCCGGGGCAAATACCAATTCTCCCTGAAATGATTTTTCTGTACCGGCAATAATCCGAAGCAATGTTGATTTACCACTACCATTTAACCCGATAATGCCAATTTTAGCACCAAGAAAAAAGGATAAACTAATATCTTTTATTACTGTTTTGTTTGGAGGATAGGTTTTGCTAACCTTGTACATCGAAAAAATAATCTGCTTATCGTCAGCCATATATTTAAGTTTATAAGTTTATAAGTATCGTGTTGAGCAAAATTAGTAAATACTTTGATTGTCCGAAATTTGTTTTCATGAAAAAAATTTTCTTAGATAACTGGAAGTTAAAAAATAACAGACAGATTTTCTCATCTGTTTATAATATTTATAGTAAGTACTTTGATGTTTTTTAAAATCATAAATTATCGAAAAGCATTGAATTGATTCGTGTTTTCAGTGAAATTAAAAAATGTTTACTAATTTTGCCTTTTAATAAGGTATTAAAAATCCAAAATTTTATCTGGAAAATGAGTAAGAAAATAATAATCCCTCTAGTATCAATTGTATTCCTTTTTATTATTGTTTTTGCAAGTTGGTTTTTATGGTATATAAAACCTTACAAACCATTAAGAATATATATTCTCGATAAAACCGTTCCAACTATTGACAGGCGCGAACACAAATCGTTTAGCTGGATTTTAAACCACAATAATTATATTAAAAAAGATGGAAACAGGTATAATGTTAAAGAAGATTATTATGGTTTTTTCCCGATAAATTTAAAAGCAAACGAATTTGATTTCAAGAGTATCCGTATTCATGAAATTGAAGATATAGCTTCAGCATACGATATGTGTTACTATACCGATACTTATGGAGTTTATTATAACGAGTGGTATCGTCAAAATGCCCAGGGCGAACAACCCGTTACAAACAAGGTTTATGGTGGTTTGAATCAGAATGATTACCTCTTGTTAAAAGAAATGAAAGACCAAAAAAAACTTATTATTACTGAATTTAACTTTTATAATGCTCCTACAAATGCTCTTATTCGGGAAAAGCTGGAAGATTTATTCGGGTTAAACTGGAGCGGATGGACAGGTAAATATTTTTCCAGCCTGGATACTTTGAAAAATGAAGATTTCCCGGCATGGATTGTTCGAATATACAAAGAGCAAAATAATAACCTATGGCCTTTTAAAAACGATGGAATAGTTCTGGTTCATAAGTTCGGTACGCTGGCAATATTGGAATCAGAAACCCATTTAACAAGCGGGAAACCATTAATTCACTCTAATCATGAAACCACGAAAAAATATGGAGTTCCAAAATCAATTGAATATTTGAACTGGTTCGATATCACCTTTTCTACAGAACAAAATAATATACTTGCAAATTTCCAGTTCAACGTGAATGAAAAAGGCGACTCATTGCTTAGAAGTTACAATTTACAACCTGTTTTTCCTGCAATAATAGAACATATAATTGATTACAGGTTTTATTACTTTGGCGGCGATTTTGCCGATAACAATGTAACCATGAGTTCTGCTTATTTCGAAGGATATCACCAATTTGCGTCAATTATTTCTTCTGTGGGTAAGAATAATTCAATGGAATTTTATTGGAAATATTACAACCCTTTGATGATAAAAATTTTGGATGATTATTATGCTTCGATAAAAAAATAGAAGTCTGAAGTCAGAAGAATAGAACATCTAACCATAACTTTTTTATACTTAAATCATCTTTCAGAACAAACTGATTCAGAACAAGAAATCACTATATTTGTTTTGATTTACAAATAACAAAATAGTATGTCGGGAAATCTTTTTGTTTCATGTATTCAGTCAAACCTTGAATGGGAAAATAAAGAATTGAATTTTTTAAATTTCGAAAGAAAAATTCAACAACTACCTGAAGAAACCCGGCTTGTCATTTTACCCGAAATGTTTACTACAGGTTTTTCAATGAAACCGGAACATTTATCCGAGTCGATGAACGAAATGTCGGTTGAATGGCTTAAAATGCAATCACAAAAATCAGGAAAGATTATTATTGGCAGCATTATTATTAATGAATCAGGGAAAAACTATAATCGTTTACTGGCAGTATTTCCCGATGGAACAATTCAGAAATATGATAAACGCCATTTATTTCGTATGGGCAATGAACACGCTCATTACTCAAAAGGTAATGATAAATTGATTTTTACATCCGATGAATGGCGCATTTGCCCGTTGGTTTGTTATGACCTTCGTTTTCCGGTTTGGAGCAGAAACAAAAGTGATTATGATTTGTTAATATACATTGCTAACTGGCCCGAAAGCAGAAGTTATGCATGGAAAAGCTTATTGGTTGCAAGAGCCATTGAGAACCAGGTATATGTAATTGGAGTAAATCGAGTTGGAACAGATGGAGAAGGAACTAAATTTTCCGGCGATAGTATGATTATCGATCCTTATGGAAAAATAATTGTTCAGGCTGAACCATTTAAGGAACAATTTTTGAATGGAGAGTTATCGTTAGATGAACTGAATGATTTCAGAAAAAAGTTTCCTGTATATCTCGATGCAGATGATTTTAAAATTATAAGCTAGTACTTCAGTATATTAATATTTTTATTTAGCGAATATATTTACAAGTATTATAAAGAAAAATCGATATATCAGAATGTCATTAACTTGGCAAAAAACTATAATTTAAAAAGGAGATAATAATGCTTACAGGAGATACAATATTTTATATATCTAGAAAATTTAACACAATAGAATTGTGGAAAGACGTAACAGAAAAACAATGGAATGATGCGAATTGGCAATTAAAAAATTCAATAAAAAGTGTTGAACAGTTGAAACAGGTTATTAAATTAAATGCTTACCAGGAAAAAGAAATCGAAAGAACATTAATTACTCTAAAGAACGAAGGGAAAGAGCCTTTACGAATAACACCTTATTATGCTTCATTAATGCAGGCAGACCCTTTTCATCCTTTGATGCTACCAGGTGAAAAACAAAATAAAAGGCTTGATCCCATATTCTGGCAAAGTGTTCCAACCCCTGCAAACTTACTTTTCCCAGACACGGGTGTTGAAGGAGCAATGTCTGAAGATTCGCGTAGCTTTGGTGCTGTATATCAACGTTACCCAAACAGAGTAGCTCTTTTTGTAGCAGAAAATACAAGTTGTGCTTCCTATTGTGTTCATTGTCAAAGAGCAAAATCATTAGATGGCTCTGTTGATGTTAATACCACTGAAATTAACAAAGGATTATTTTACATAGGACAAAATAAAAATATTAATGAAGTTTTAGTCACTGGGGGTGATGCTCTTATGATTAGCAAATCCCGGTTACAATATATTTTAGAAGAATTAAGCAAAATAGCTCACCTTCGTGTTATCAGAATAGCCACGAGAGTCCCGGTGGTTCTGCCAATGGGAATAACCGATGAACTCCTTGAATTAATAAATGTATCATCAAACAAATACAATGAAGGACCCGATAAGTATGTGTATTTTATGACGCATATTAATCATTACCAGGAGATAACGGAGGAATTAGCCCTTGCCGTGAAAAAAATCCGCGATCATGGTTTTACGATAAGAAATCAAACGGTTTTCTTAAATCATGTTAACGATTACTATAAAACACTTGCAGAAACCTTTAGAAGAATGTTCTGGATTGGTATTCACCCTTATTACCTATTACAATGCCACAAAGAAAAAGGCATTGTTCATTTTATAACACCAATACAGATAGGGAAAATTTATATGAAGCATTTACAAGGATGGATTTCTGGAATTACTATTCCAAGATATGCTGCAAATATTGAAGGTGGTGGAGGTAAAGTGTTGTTAATGCCTTCAGGTCATGATACTTTAGATCTAGGAAACAATGTTGACAACAAAATATCTGAAAGTTTTGCAACAGTTAGTACCTGGGATGGAAGAGAATTATATAAATACGAGGCTCTGGGCAGAACTACTTACAATGAGTTTGAAAATGGGGTTAGAATTATGGATGATTTTATTGGAAGAAAAGGGGTGTTTGTTCCAAAACTTATTATTATTGATGATGAGGGAAACCATATAGAAACAACAAACAGAACAAAATTGCCCAAATTAGAGAAAATTAAAAAATCAAAACTTTTAGGATATGATTTATTTGAAAAAGATATGCCATTAACAAACCCTACAGATATATCAAGTGAATTAGATAAACAATTTAAAAAGTCAATATATTTTAAACAAGAATAAAATTATTGTGTAGAAACAAGATTACTATATTTCGGCATGGAATCTTTACCAATTAATACAACATATTATCTGAAAGAAAGGGACAGACGAAGGATTCTGAATAAGTATCGTCAATTACTCAAGGCTTCAAAAAATACTATTTTACCTGATGAAATAGGTGTTTTACGTAAAGCTTTTGATATTGCCCGGAATGCACACAAGGAAAGACGCCAGCCTTCGGGCGATCCATATATTTTCCAGCTTCTTGAAACATCAATAATTATAGTCGATCAGATTGGTTTGGGGTATCGTTCGGTAGTTGCTTACTTATTATTTGAAGCAATTATTGAAAATTATATAACATTAGATGACGTTGAAATTCAATTCGATAAAACCATAAGAGATATTTGTGAAGGACTTATAAAAATTGAAAGCATAGATACAAAGACATCATCATCGCATTCAGAAAATTTCAGGCAATTGCTTATTACTGTTGCAAAAGATGTACGTGTAATCCTGATTAAAATTGCAATTCTTCTGGAAAAGATGCGCATCCTGAATTATTATCCCGAAGATATTCAAATAAAAACATCGTTGGAAACATTCTCTGTTTATGCCCCATTAGCACATAGATTAGGCCTTTATGGTATTAAGTCGGAGCTGGAGAATCTGTCGATGAAATACACCGAAAAAGAAACATACAAAAACTTAATTAAAAAACTTAAAAACTCTACTGCCAAAAGAAATAAGTTCATAAAAAAATTCTGTGAACCAATTGAGCAGGAACTTAGAAAACAAAACTTTGATTTTGAAATAAAAGGCCGGCCAAAATCAATCTACTCAATCTGGCAAAAAATAAAAAAACAGAATGTTGAGTTTGAAGAAGTATATGATCTATTTGCTATTCGTATAATTCTGAATTCACCTCCCGACAGAGAAAAAGCCGATTGCTGGAGGGTGTTTTCTATTGTTACCGATTTTTATACTCCTAACCCACAGCGTATGCGCGATTGGATTTCTGTTCCCAAATCGAATGGGTATGAGTCAATTCATACAACAGTTATTGGACCCGAGAGAAAGTGGGTTGAAGTACAAATTCGTACTCAACGTATGGACGAAATTGCTGAAAAAGGGTACGCGGCTCACTGGAAATACAAGGGTATTAAGTTGGAATCGGGTTTAGACCAGTGGATGAGCAGAATAAGAAACCTGATTGAACCCAGCGAAATAGAAACAACACAGGACATTGAAGATTTAAAACTAAACCTGTACAATAAGGAAATTTTTGTTTTTACTCCCAATGGCGATTTAAAAAAATTCCCGGCAGGGGCAACAGTACTCGATTTTGCTTACGATATTCATACAGATATTGGAAACCAGTGTGTTGGAGCACTTATTAATCATAAAAATGTAACAATTAAACAGGTTTTGCAGAATGGCGACCAGGTACAGATAATTACATCAAAAAACCAGAAACCAAAAACCGACTGGCTTAATTTCGTTTCTACATCAAAAGCTAAAACCAAGATTAAATCTACACTTCGTGAAGAAAAATTTAAAGAAGCAGAAACCGGGAAAGAACTGTTTCAACGAAGATTAAAAAACTGGAAAATACAGGCTGATGAAAACCAGATAAACCAATTGGTTAAACATTACAAACTAAAGGTTCCTCTTGATTTGTATTATTTAATTGCAATCGAAAAAATTGATATAGCTGAAATAAAGGAAATACTTTCGGTTCCAATTAAAGAGCAAATTGCAATTGATGAAAAGAAAGAACTTGTTGATGATTTAAAAAAGGAAATCACGAATGAAGGCGATTATCTTATAATTGATGATAAGATTGAAAATCTTGATTATAAGCTCGCGAAATGCTGTAGCCCGATTTTTGGCGATTCTATTTTTGGGTTTGTAACAGTAAGTGAAGGAATAAAAATACATCGCGCAAGCTGCCCAAATGCAAGGCAATTGCTCGACAGGTATAACTACAGGGTAATTAATGCCCGATGGAATAACGCGGTATCGAAAAAATCGTTTCAAACAACAATTAAAATTACAGGCTTAGACGAGATAGGTATGCTTAATAAAATTACCGATATCATTTCAAAGGATTTTAAGGTAAGAATGCGTTCTATTTCAATGGATTCAAATGACGGAATGTTTGAAGGATACCTTAAAATTTTTGTTGAAAGTACCGAACATCTTGAAATATTATTTCGTAAGTTACGTAAAGAAAAAGGCATACTAAAAGTTGTTCGTATTGATTCTGACGAAATAGTGTAAAATTGAACTAAATTGAATGAAATTGATTATTTTTGATGTATAATAATTCGTTTTTGATTTTCGTTTGCTATTAAATTGAACAAGAGTAATGAAAACTAGATTAATTACCATTGGAATTCTTTTCTCTGCAATAAGCTTGTCGTTTGGGCAGATTCGTCCTTTTATGCCTAAATTTTATCAACCAATCGATAGCTCTGTACTATCTAAAAAAGAAGATAAAAACGAGAAAAAACAAAGCCTTATTAAAAATCAAAACAGGGTAAGCTATTCAGTGAGCGTGGGTGCAGGGTATAACAGTTTTTCGAATAACTTGTCAATGATGAGTTCCTACGTGGCTCCAAGCGTTAATTATATTGCAGGCGACAGGTTAAGTTTTACTATTAATGGAGTTATCATGCAGAATAATTATAACGGACTGGAGAATTTTTCGGGATACCAGGCCGGAGCGTATAATTCGAATACATCAAATTATGGAATAAATGGCTCGGTTCTGTACCAGATTTCCGAAAAATGGAGTATTTATGGCGATGGCACATATTTCGAAAATCAATCAATGTATAACGATTACAATTCTGGTATGTACGACAATGATTATAAGTCTGTCTCACTGGGTGTTGGTTATAAAATTTCTGAAAAATTCCAATTCAATGCGCAATTTCGTTATTCAAAAGGCTTAAACCCGGTATATAATTCCATTTCCCCGTTTTATCAATCACCATTTAATTACAATCATTCCGGTTTAGGTATTTTCGATTATTAAAAAATACAAACAAGTGAAAATAACTCGCCTTGCCATTCTAATCGTACTTTTTTTTAGCAGAACGATTTTTGGTTATTCTCAGGTTATAGATGAACATTTTCCTGTATTTAATTCTGGCGAAAAAATTACATACAATGCTGTTTACAACTGGGGAATAATATGGTTAAATGCCGGTACAGTTGAATTCTCTGTTTCCAAATCGAAATATAAAAACCAGGATGCTTATCATTTTAAAAGTTTCGGGACAAGCTTAAATTCATACGATTGGTTTTTTAAAGTGAGGGATTATTTTCAATCCTATTCAGATATTAATTCGTTGCAACCATTTTTCTTCGAACGCAATACTTCGGAAGGCGGATACAACGTGCTGGATCGTTGTTTTTTTAATTATACCGACAGCCTGGTATATACCAAAATAAAAAAGACAGATAAGGTCTATACCGAAGATACTGTAAAGCTTCGTGAAAATGCATTCGATCTTCTTTCTGCTGTTTATTATACCAGGAATATTGATTTTGGTAAGTATAAAATAAACGACAAGATACCTGTTCGAATACTCCTCGATAATGAGTTCTTTGATTTGTATATTCGTTATTTGGGAAAAGAAATATTGGAAACTCATGATAACCGCAAATTTAAAACCATGAAATTTTCGGTTTTATTAATTGAAGGTACAATATTTAAAGGGGGAGAAGATCTTTTTGTTTGGGTAACAGACGACTTAAACCGGGTACCTGTTCTTGTTGATGCTAAAATTCTTATTGGCTCGGTAAAAGCAACTCTTGTAAGTACCGAAAACCTGAAATTCCCGCTCTCATCTGAAATTAAATAATTTTTTTAAACTATTCACAATTCATGGTTCACAATTTTTTGTACTATTTTTGCCGCGAATAATATATTATCGATAAAATATTACTGAATATGCACAATACGGTTAAAGTTACAGATAAAGTATATTGGCTGGGAGTAAACGACAGAAGAACTCATCTTTTCGAGAATATGTGGCCTATACCCAATGGCGTTTCTTATAACTCCTATTTAATTGTTGATGAGAAAATTGCTTTAGTAGATACTCTCCACTTTTCTTCAGCAGACGATTATCTTGATAAAATTGAAGAATTAATTGGCAAAAGCCGTTCCATTGATTATTTAATTATTAACCACATGGAACCTGATCATTCAGGAGCCATTAAATCAGTTGTTGAGAAATATCCTGATGTAAAAATTGTTGGTAACCTGAAAACATTTAAAATTCTGGAATCATATTATGGATACCAGGACAAATGGCATCAGGTTGAAGATGGCAATGAGTTAAACCTTGGATATCATAAATTGAAATTTATAATGACTCCCTGGGTACACTGGCCAGAAACCATGATGAGTTACGATATAACAGATAAAATCTTATTCTCTGGCGATGCATTCGGAAGCTTTGGAACATTAGATGGTGGTATTTTCGACGATGAAATCGAATTCGATGAGTATTATCTTGACGATATGCGCCGGTACTATTCAAATATTGTTGGTCAATACAGCAACATGGTACAAAAAGCATTCGCAAAACTAAAAGGTGTTGAAGTTAAATACATTTGTTCTACACATGGCCCAATATGGCGTAAAGATGTAAATAAGGTTCTTTCGTTATACGACAAATGGAGCAAATTCGAAACAGAGAATGGTGTTGTCATTATTTATGGATCGATGTATGGAAACACAGCCAAGATGGCCGATTGTATTGCACGTAAACTGTCTGAAAACGGGATTAAGAAAATCAGGGTTTATGATGTATCGAAAACTCATATCTCTTATTTAATTAGCGAAATATGGCAATATAAAGGAGTAATTTTAGGAAGTTGTGCATACAATTCAGGGATGCTTCCAACTATGGAGAATTTTACACGAACATTAGAACACATGGGCGTTGAAAAACACCTGTTGGGTTTATTCGGTTCTTACAGCTGGAATGGTGGAGGAGTGAAAGCATTGCATAAGTTTTATGAAACGATTAAATGGGATTTGGTTTCTGAACCAATTGATATAAAAGGAATACCAGGAGACGATGCATTTAAACGATGCGAAATATTGGCAAAAGCCATGTCCGGAAAATTGAAATCATAATTTTATTTTACAAAAAATTTAAGGTGTTGACTTTTATCAGCACCTTTTTTATTTTAGAACAATTGTATTCATTATCTTTATTCATTCAAATTTTAAACTATGGAATTTAATTTAAAACCCGGATTAACCTACACGGAAACACAAAAAGTAAGATTCGAAGACACAGCAGCAAAATATGGCTCAGGTTTAGTTGAAGTTTTTGCTACACCTGCTATGATTGCTTTAATGGAACATGCATCTTTAGAAACTGTTCTGCCATTCTTGGGTGAAGAACACAATACTGTAGGATTCGAAGTAAATATCCGTCATTTTAAACCTACACCGGTAGGGATGGAAGTTAAATGCACTGCAACACTTGAAGAAGTTGACGGGAAAAAACTTACTTTTCATGTTGCCGCATACGACGAAGAAGGTAAAATAGGCGAGGGAACTCATATTCGTTATATTATCAATTCAAAACAATTCATGAATAACTTAAACAAAAAATAAAACTATGAAAACTTTAAAATTAGGATTTGTACTCATATGTACACTTGTTATTAATCAAGGTATTGCACAAGAAATAACCAAACTCCCGGAACCAGATAAAACGGGGGGTAAACCATTAATGCAGGTATTAAATGAACGACAATCGAGCCGTGATTTTATCGACAAGGATTTAACCCGGCAACAACTTTCCGATTTGCTTTGGGCTGCTTATGGAATAAACAGGCCTGATGCAGGTAAACATACAATACCTACTTCTCGCAATGTCCAGGATATGGAAATATATGTAACAACAAAAGATGGCGCTTTCTTATACCTGCCCAAAGAACATGCATTACAAAAGGTGTTAGATAACGATATCAGGGAATTAACAGGCAAGCAGGATTTTGTTAAGGTTGCCGCAGTAAATCTTGTTTATGTTTCTGATTTTTCAAAGGCAGGGAATGGCTCCGACGAAGTAAAAACCATGACAGCAGCCACGCATTGCGGGTTTATTGGGCAAAATGTTTACTTGTATTGTGCTTCGGAAGGCTTGATTTCGGTTTTCAGGGCTTATATCGACAACGCTGAAATTGCTAAAGTGCTGAATTTAAGCGAAACGAAACATGTAATTTATTGCCAAACTGTAGGTTACTCTAAATAACAACTTAAAAGTAGCAGCTAAATGCCTTCTTATGAAATATAATTTTGATGAACCCATAAACCGTGAAAACACGGCTTCGCTGAAGTATGATATCCGTAAAGAGAAATTTGGAAACGCAGATGTTATTCCCATGTGGGTTGCCGACATGGACTTCAGAACTCCCGATTTTATTGTTGATTCACTTGAAAAATGTACTGAAAATGATATTTTTGGATATTTCCTGATAACCAAATCGTATTACGAATCTATTATAAACTGGGTAAAAAGGCATCATCAATGGAATATAAAACAAGATTGGATTTCATTTAGCCCGGGTGTTGTTCCATCGTTGAGTTTATCGGTTCTGGCATTTACTAAACCCGGCGATAAGATTATTGTACAACCACCTGTTTATCACCCGTTTTTCTTTGTTATTAAAGATAATGGCAGGCAGGTTGTCGAAAATCCACTGGTGTTAAATAATGGAAGATATACAATAGATTTTAACGATCTTGAAAATAAACTCAAAGATGTTAAAATATTGTTTTTATCGAACCCGCAAAACCCGGGAGGAACAGTATGGAGAAGAGAAGAACTAAAACAACTTGGCGAATTGTGTTTAAAACAGAATGTTTTGGTAGTTGCAGATGAGATTCATTCCGACCTTGTTTTTAAACCCAATACATTTATACCTCTGGCATCAATATCCGATGAAATAGCAGATAACACGATAACCTTCATATCATCCAGTAAAACATTTAACATGGCCGGCTTATCATCGTCGTCGGTAATCATTTCGAATAAAAAACTAAAAGAGAAATTTGATGAAGTAATGCACACCATACACGTGGGATTGGGAAATATGTTTGGGATTGCAGCCACCGAAGCGGCTTATACTAACGGGGACGAATGGTTACAACAATTATTAGAGTATGTTTCAGGTAATATTGATTTTGTCGAGAATTATATAAAAGAAAGAATTCCTAAAATTCGAATGATTCGCCCCGAAGGTACTTATTTAATCTGGCTCGATTGCAGGCAGCTCAATTTAAAAGGAGATGAGCTGAATAAGTTTTTTATTGAAAAGGCAAATATTGGAATGAACGATGGACGTACTTTTGGTACTGGTGGCGAAGGATTTATGAGATTGAATGTAGCCTGTCAGCGAAAAATAATTGAGAAAGCGCTCTGGAACATTGAAAATGCTGTAAAATATAAATTCCATGAGAGTTAGACAAGTCCCGGTTTTAGATTTTTTTCTAAGCGTTCAATAACAGCAGCTATCCGTCTTTTTTGGGTTTCCTGTAACTTAGCCGATAAAATCCAGCCAATATATATATTCTGGTGAGAACGCGATAATTTATTAAAGTAATTTAAAGCGCCAGGGTTGTTTTCAAGAGCTTTTATAAGCTCGTCGGGTACCTCGCTAATTACTTTACTTGAATAAGCAGATTCCCATTTCCCATTATTTTTTGCAATTTCAATCTGTTCAAAACCTGCCCTGGTCATTTTCTTATCCTGAATCATCTTTTCTGAACGCTTCTTATTCACTAAAGACCAAACACTGTTCTTCTTTCTTGGCGTGTACTTTTGCATGTAAGTATCTTTGTCGATACTTTTTACCAGGCTGTCGATCCATCCAAAACACAAGGCCTCTTCAACGGCATCGTTATAAGATACCGATTGTTTTTTAGTGTGTTTTTTATAATAAATTAACCAGATTTCATTTGTTTGATTGTGATTTTTTTCTAACCAATCACGCCATTCATCCCGGTTTTTGCAAAAGAGAGTTTCCATAAAATGTAAAGTTTTCGATTATACTTTTTAAACAGGCTCAACAACATTACCTATAATTATAAGTGTGAAAATTTTTAAGATAAATACGAAAACAGTAATAATTGAGATTGAACTCAGGATATAGTATGTTACCTGTTTTTCTTCACTTACTTTCAGCATGGGTATAAACCCGTGGTACAAAACAATTAAACCAAATAAGCTCATAAAATCAACAATACTGTGCATGGATGTTGAAATATTCAATATACTGAAAAACAACATGGGGGTATATGCATAAACTACCAGCTCAAATGCTTTATTCAGGTTTTTTTCTGTTCCGAACAGGGAAGCCATCTGGCTTATGATCCATGCAGAAACAAAAATGCTGCAAACAATTGTAACGTAAATAACAAAAGCATATTTAATTCCAATAAAAAAACTGGTATCGAAACCGACATTGGTTTGATGGTAACCAAAAACCCCGTAGCCGATAATATGCGCGAAAGCAGGAATTAATGCTAACTTTAAAAGGTAATTCTTTAAAAGGTAATCTATTTTGTTGTTTTCCTGGCTAATAACTGACCAAACCAATTTAGGCTTTAATATTATCGATTTAACTCTTCTTACTAAATTCATAGCTTAATAGTATTTATTTTTTTTTATTTTGATAATCAGGCGTTTAGCGAAAAATGAATTTTTAAAATTAAAAAACTAAAATTAGATATAAATTTTGATTCACATAAAAACAATACTACAAATTATACACGAACTTTTTTCATTTAAAAAATCTGGTTGAAATTTTTAACATTGACATTGGTTTCATTTATAAGTAACTTTAACTAATCTTTATAATTACCAAACAATAAAAAAGGAGGTTTATATGCCCGAAGCAGTTTACAAAATTATTGAACTGGTAGGTACCAGTACCGAATCGTGGGAAAAAGCAGCCGGAGCAGCTATAAAAAAAGCAGCAGAAAGCCTGCGCGATTTACGAATAGCAGAAATCTCTCAACTCGACATGCAAATTAAAGATGGTAAAATTGAAGCTTACAGGGCTAAAGTAAAAGTGTCGTTTAAATACGAAGGGCATCATTAAAAAAATCAGGCTTTTTAGCCTGATTTTTTATTCTTCTTTTATAAGTTTGTTCCTGCTGTAATTTGCAAATTCTTTATCAGGTAACGACAAATCATAATAGGTTTCAATCTCGAAATTATTTATTTTCTTCACTGTAAACCGTGTTTTGCTCCCGGCGACAACGTTTTCAGTTTGTTCTGTCTCGAAAACAAAGATATTTTCATTTGTTAATGAATCAATCAGGATAAATTGATTGTAAAATCCTTCAATGTTAAACTGCCTGTAAACATATACTTCACGTTGCTTGTCGTAGCTTATCATACCCCAGTCATCATGAATTTCGCCTTTTATCCTTTTATCCGAGGGTTCAAATTCTGTATGATGATTTACCTCTATATAAGTATTACCCATCGTGTAACTGAAACTTGCAGAGATTTCCGATTTGCTTTTTCCAATGCCTGTTCCACTTCCTACCCAATTACCAATAAGAAAATCAAATATATAATACGTGTTTTCCTGTGAATTAACATATTGGAGATGTGTAATTAAAATTGTAACAAATAAAAATCGTTTCATAAACATGGTTTCTTTACAAGAAAATGTGATAACAAAATTACAACAATTACTATGTTTCCCAAAAAAACACGAAAAAGAAAAAAGATGATTTACAACACTAAAATTTTGATGCAATTAAAAAGGAATAAGTATAAAAGGATTCAGGATATTACTTATTATTTACCGGTTTTTGAATAACCATTTTATTCTGATTCAGTCTTTGATTGTACGACTGAATAAAAGCTTTTAATTTGTTCTCATAAGCAACATATTCTTTCGTGTCATTCAATAAATTTTGCCTGAGTAAGCTGTCCTTTTTATAATTGTAAAAACCAATGCTTTTATTCCCATCGAATTGTAAAAGAAAATCATTTTCTATAAACTGGTAGATACCGTTAATATAATTTGCAGCAAAATGGGCTGTGGTATCATTTAACAGGCTTGTCCCAAAACTAATAAATTGATCGTTAGAACCAACGTAATCCATAATTGTGGGGAAAATATCTATTTGTTGGGCTACTGTATTTTTTACACCTTTTATCGTTGAATCATTCGGGTGATATAATACAATAGGTATAGAATACATACCCAGTTTCGTATTAAATTTTTTTGTTTCAGCCTGTGCTGTGTGATCTGATGTGATTACAAATAATGTATTGTCGTACCAATCTGTATTTTTAATTGATTTAAAAAATTCTCTTAACGCGAAATCAGCATACCCGATACTTTCATGAATATTTAATGTCCCTTTTGGAAATTTATTTTTGTATTTCCCGGGAATTTTATATGGATGATGCGATGTTAGTGTATATACAGAAGTTAAAAAAGGCTGTGAAAAATCATTCATTTTAGTTTTAAAAAACTGAAGAAATTCCTCATCATAAATGCCCCATTTACCGTCGTAATCTGCAGGATTATTATATTCTGTCATACCAAAGTAATTGTCAAATGTAACAAGGTTTGCAAAATCACTAAATCCCATAGTTCCATTCTTTCCGCCGTGAAAGAATGATGTGTAATATCCTTGTTTTTTAAGTAAACTAACAAGTGAATTTATTGTATTCGAAGCATACCCGGAAGTAATATATGCCCCATCGGTCAGTGCCGGTATTCCTGCAATAATTGAAGGCATTGCTTCTATTGATCTTTTCCCGTTGGCATATGCATTTGTAAATACAAGGCTATGGTTCATAAGCGAATCTAAAAATGGAGTATAACCTTTACCATTGTTCTGGGCACCAATATATTCGTTCGAAAAACTTTCAAGAATAATCAGTACAACATTTGGTTTTACTTGTTTCGATTCAGAAACCTTAATTACGGGAGTATAAATTGAATCAAGAGTTTCCTGGTTGAAATAGACTGGAACAGTTGATTTTTTTACTCCTATAGATTTCATTATTGTAAAAGGAGAGTTCAAAACCAGGGGAACATTTTTTGTGTTCGTGTATTTCGCTGCATGTATTACCCGTAATGGTTTTAACTGGAGGCCTCCTCTGCCTCCTATAAGGACGATTCCCAGGAATATAACAAATAAAAGATACTGTAAACTTAATGTACGGTAACTATTCTTTGTAATTTCACTTTTTCCCTGTTTGAACTTTGGATATAACCTGGTTAAAATCCAGATAAACAAAATCCATATAAGTAGTAAATACCAGAAATCAATAATAAACTGGGGGACAAGGGTTATAAAATCCTCTCCCAACCATTCAGAGTTAAAAATATCTGATGTCAATCGCTTATTCTCAAAATCAAAGAATTTCGTATCAATAATATTTGTTGATATAATTATGGAATTGACGAGAATAAATAATGACTTTAAAACAAATTGACAGGTGGAGTGATTTTTAAAATTTCCCGGAACCAAACTTAGAATTATAAAAATGATATTAAAATAAAACAATGCAGAAATATCAAACCGGATACCATGTATGAAAATCTTTAACAATTCAAAAAAAGAGATTGCTCCAAAATAGTTGATATTGAACAGGTAAAACAGGATACGGGAAATACTGAAAAGACTAAGTATTAACAGAAAACGATATACAAATAACCGGTTATGGTAGAAATAATTTTTCATTAACAAAAATCTTATAAATGCGCCTTTTAACCCACGATGCAAAAATATATACTAGCGATAATACAACCAAATTATTCTTTGTTTCAATTTTAATAAGTTAATTAAATATTTAATCCCGTAAAAAATTGTAAGTCAATATTATGATTCTTAAATTGCAGTAATTAGCTAAAAAAGTTGTTAAAAATAATTTATATGTTTAAGAACAAGTCTTTTAAAGCATAATTTACATCTAAATTATTAGTCTGTTTTATCGATTATAAATACTTTTGCAAAAAAATCTTACCACATGAAAATATCACATATTGAACACATTGGAATAGCAGTTAAAAACCTTAACGAAGCTATAAAATATTATGAACAAGTACTTGGATTGAAGTGCTATAATGTTGAAGAAGTAAAAGACCAAAAAGTAAAAACTGCTTTTTTTAAAGTTGGAGAAACCAAAATAGAACTTTTAGAATCTACAGATGCTGAAGGGCCTATAGGTAAATTTATTGAGAAAAAAGGCGAAGGCATACATCATATAGCCTATGCTGTAAAGGATATCGAAAGCCAGCTTAAAGAAACAGAATCAAAAGGAGTACAATTAATTGATAAAACTCCGCGAAAAGGAGCTGAAGGATTAGATATCGCTTTTTTACACCCTAAATCAACCTTTGGTGTACTTACTGAATTATGCGAAGATAAAAACCAATAAATATAATAATCTCATATCATGAATATTCAGGATAAAATAAAAGAATTACTAGATCTTCGCCAACAGGCAAAAATGGGTGGAGGAGAAAAACGAATCAATGCCCAGCACGAAAAAGGCAAACTTACAGCACGCGAACGATTAGAGTTATTGCTTGATGAAGGTTCGTTCGAAGAATTCGACATGTTTGTTTCGCATCGTTGTATCGATTTTGGATTAGAAAAAGAAACATACTTATCAGATGGAGTAGTTACCGGTTACGGAACCATCGATGGGCGACTGGTTTATGTATTCTCACAGGATTTTACAGTTTTTGGAGGCTCGTTATCCGAAATGTTTGCTGCAAAAATCTGCAAGATTATGGATAAAGCCATGAAAGTGGGAGCTCCCGTGATTGGAATAAACGATAGTGGCGGTGCCCGTATTCAGGAAGGAGTAAAAAGCTTGGGTGGTTATGCCGATATTTTTCAGCGTAATATCATGGCATCTGGTGTAATACCTCAGATTTCTGCAATATTCGGCCCATGCGCGGGTGGCGCAGTATATTCGCCTGCTCTAACCGATTTTAACATTATGACAAAAGGGACAAGTTACATGTTTGTTACCGGGCCTAAAGTTGTTAAGACTGTAACTGGCGAAACAGTTACTTCCGAGGAACTCGGTGGAGCAAGCATACATTCAACAAAATCGGGTGTTGCTCATTTCGTTGCTGAAACTGAAGAAGAAGGTATTTTACTTATTCGCAAGTTGCTAAGTTATCTTCCTCAAAATAACCTGGAAGAAGCACCATTAGCTCCATGTTTTGATCCAATTGATAGGTTTGATGATGCTTTAAATGAAATAATCCCTGAAAACACAAATAAACCTTACGATGTAAAAGATGTTATTCTTTCCATAGTCGATAATGGCGAATTTCTTGAGGTTCAACGTGATTTTGCACCTAACATTGTTACATGTTTTGCACGTTTCAATGGCATGTCTGTGGGTATTGTTGCAAATCAGCCAAAATATTTAGCCGGCGTACTCGATATTAACGCATCACGTAAAGCAGCCCGTTTTGTACGCTTCTGCGATGCTTTTAATATTCCTCTTGTAACTTTAGTTGATGTTCCGGGATTTTTACCCGGCACTGCACAGGAATACGGAGGCATTATTTTACATGGAGCTAAATTGCTTTATGCTTATGGCGAAGCTACTGTTCCTAAAGTAACAATTATTCTGAGAAAAGCATACGGAGGCGCTTATGATGTAATGAGTTCAAAACACCTTCGTGGTGATATTAATTATGCCTGGCCAGGCGCAGAAATTGCAGTTATGGGGCCAAAAGGTGCAATTGAAGTTCTATTAAGCCGCGATCTTTCTTCTATCGAAGATGAAAAAGCGAAAATAGCTTTCCTCAGCAAGAAAGAAGAAGAATACAAAGAAAAATTTGCAAACCCATACGTGGCTGCCAAATTTGGTTATATTGATGATGTAATTGAACCCCGAAATACTCGTTTCCGTGTAATCAGGGCATTACAATCATTAGCTACGAAAAAGGATGTAAATCCTCCTAAAAAACATTCAAATTTACCTTTATAAATACAGGAGGAAATATGTTAAATTTTATTTTATTACAAACTCAACCTGTTACTAACCCGGTTGTACACAAAGGAGCCGAGGAATTTGTAGCACTTGATCCTACTGGTTTTGGAATGACGGTTATTGCTATGGCAATTGTATTTTCTGTACTGGCAATTATATATCTTACATTTAAATATGTGGCAAAATTGTATAGCATTGACTGGAAAAAGAAAAAAATACAGGATGCTAAATCAACAGAAACTGTTCATGTAGAAGATGCCAGCGGTGAAGTTATTGCTGCAATCAGTTGTGCTTTGCATTTGTATAGCAGCCAGATGCATGATATTGAAAGTGCACGATTAACTATTCAAAAAGTTTCCCGAACATATTCTCCCTGGAGTTCAAAAATCTATGGTTTAGGCCAGATACCACAAATAAAACATTAGAAAAATGAAAAATTTTAAATTCACGATAAACGGCAATCAATACGAAGTAAACATAATTCATATAGAAGATAATATTGCCGAAATGGAAGTAAACGGAACACCATATAAAGTGGAAGTTGAAAAAGCTATTGCACAAACAAAAACACCAATACTTGTTCGTCCGGCTTCCGTTCCTTCAACAGATTCTCATCCTTCAGTAATGAAAACATCGAACCCCGATTCACCTAAAGGTGCAGGACACATTAAATCACCACTTCCCGGTGTTATTCTTGATGTTTTTGTTCGTGAAGGCGATATAGTTAAAAAAGGACAGAAATTGCTTATGCTTGAAGCAATGAAAATGGAAAACAATATCGATTCCGATAAAGATGGTAAAGTTGTTTCAGTTAAAGTACAACGTGGCGACTCCATTATGGAAGGTGATATTCTTATAACTATAGGAGAATAAATTATGGATAGTGGAAATTTTTTAAGTTTCATTGGAGAGCACTTGAATCAATTCTTTACCTATACTGCGTTTGCAAATTTCACAATGGGGCATTTGATAATGATTCTTGTTGGTTTAGTTTTTATATATTTAGCAATTGCCAAAGAATTTGAACCCATGCTTTTAATTCCTATTGGATTTGGAATTCTTGTGGGGAATATTCCATTTTATCCCGGGTTACAAATCGGAATCTATGAGTCGGGGAGTGTTTTAAATTATCTCTATTTTGGAGTTCTCAAAGGAATTTACCCGCCATTGATATTTTTGGGAATTGGTGCTATGACCGATTTTTCTGCTCTCATATCAAATCCAAAATTGATTTTGATTGGAGCAGCTGCACAATTAGGTATTTTCGGGGCTTATGCTTTAGCTCTTGCTTTCGGTTTTACCGGTGCAGAAGCCGGTGCTATTGGTATTATTGGTGGTGCCGATGGTCCAACAGCAATCTTCTTGTCTTCAAAATTAGCTCCTGAATTGATGGGTGCTATTGCAATATCTGCATATTCATATATGGCGCTTGTTCCTGTTATTCAGCCTCCAATTATGCGATTGCTAACTACCAAAAAAGAAAGAGTAATTCGCATGAAACCTCCTCGTCAGGTTTCTAAACTCGAGAAAATCCTTTTCCCAATTATCGGGTTGCTATTAACTACGTTTGTGGTTCCCAGCGGTTTGCCTTTACTCGGAATGTTATTCTTTGGTAACTTACTTAAAGAAAGCACTGTTACAAAACGTTTGGCTGATACTGCTAAAGGCCCATTGATTGATATTGTTACTATTCTTATTGGATTAACCGTAGGAGCTTCAACCCAGGCAACAACATTCCTGACATCAAAATCAATTTTTATATTTGTTTTAGGAGCATTTTCTTTTATTGTTGCTACTTTTGGCGGCGTATTATTTGTTAAAGCAATGAACCTGTTTTTAAAAGAAGGTAATAAATTAAATCCTTTAATTGGTAATTCAGGTGTTTCTGCTGTTCCTGATGCTGCACGTGTTTCGCAGGTTGTTGGTTTGGAGTATGATAAAACAAATCACTTATTGATGCATGCAATGGGACCAAATGTTGCAGGTGTTATTGGTTCTGCCGTTGCTGCCGGTATTTTATTAAGTTTCTTATTATAAAAAATATATTTTGCATTGAGAGAGGTTGTTCTTGCAACCTCTTTTTTTTAAATTAGAATTCTTTAAACTTGGAATGATGATTATATTTGTAATCATCGAAAAATAATAAAAAATAAAAATATGAGTACTAAAATTGCAACAGCCGGAAATGCCGGGCCAAAAGTTCGTTCAGACTGCTTTGTTACTCTTGAGCTTAAAGATTCAGGAGGAGTACAAATTGATTTAAAAAGTAAAGTCAAAGTGCTATATGGCGATTCAATAGTAAAGCTGTGCTCCGATGTTTTAGCTTTTTATGACATTAAGAATGCTCATTTACAACTCGAAGATTCTGGTGCTTTACCTCTTGTAATTGCTGCCAGAATTGAAGCTGCAGTAAAAGAACTTATTACAACCGACAAGGAATTTTTATTCCCTATTTTAGATGAGAATATCTATTCATCTGAAAAGGAACAATTTCGGTTTTCCCGCTTGTATTTGCCCGGGAATACACCAAGTATGATGCTTAATGCAGGAATACATCATCCAAACGGTATAATTCTTGATTTGGAAGATTCTGTGGCTTATGCAAAAAAGAAAGAAGCTCAGTTATTGGTTCGTAATGCTTTAAGAGGGATAGATTTTTATGGTGCAGAGCGAATGGTTCGGATAAACCAAATCCCAAACGGGTTAGATGATTTAAAATACATTGTTCCGAATAATGTTCATTTAATTTTAGTTCCTAAATGCGAAGGTGCTCACCAGGTTATTCAACTCGAAGAAGAAATATCTAAAATTAAAAAAGCATTTAAAGTAAAACACAATATTTATTTAATGCCAATCATCGAAAGTGCTTTGGGTGTTGAAAAAGCATTCGAAATTGCTACATCATCTGAAAATATTGTTGCATTGGCAATAGGCCTGGAAGATTATACTGCCGATTTGGGTACAAAAAGAACAAACGAAGCTACAGAATCATTATATGCCAGAACAAGAATGGTAAATGCTTGTAAAGCAGCTCATATTCAGGCTATAGATTCAGTATTTTCCGATGTTGGTGATATGGATGCATTACGTGCAACAATAAAAGTATCTAAAGGATTGGGTTTCGAAGGTATGGGTTGTATTCACCCACGTCAGATAAAGTTTATTCACGAAAGTTATGCACCAGAAGCTGACGAAATTGATAAAGCAAAGAAAATTGTAAATGCATTTATCGATGCAACTGAAAAAGGCCTGGGTGTAGTTTCTTTGGGAACAAAAATGATTGATCCACCGGTTGTAAAACGAGCCGAAAAAACAATTCGTTTAGCAATTAATTTAGGTTTAATCTCTGAAAATTGGAGAAAGGAATTTTTAAATGAGCAAGCTGGTTAAAAATGCTGTGGGACGAATGGTCCCAACTGAAATAAACGGACAGGAAGTTATCCCATTTAAAGGAGTAGGAAAACACAGGCCTGCAGGACGAAAATATGCCCCGCCAATTCCAACTGCAATGGATTACCCGGATGATGGAAACAAAGTGGTGGCTTCATTAAAAGAAGCATTAACAAAGTGCGGTTTAAAAGACGGAATGACCATTTCAACACATCATCACTTACGAGATGGTGATTTGGTAAGTAATACTATTTTTGATATTGCTCACGAAATAGGAGTAAAGGATTTGGTTTGGTTTCCTTCTGCATCATTCCCATGCCACGATCCATTAATAAAATATCTTGAAGACGGAACCATAAACCGTATCGAAGGAAGTATGAATGGCCCATTGGGTAAATTTGTTACCCAGGGCAAAATGAAAGGAACAGCAGTTTTGCGTTCGCATGGTGGCCGCGTTCAGGCTATTCAGGATGGCGAAGTAAAAATTGATATAGCAGTATTAGCTGCTCCATCATCCGATCCATTTGGAAATGCAAATGCTTTAAACGGGCCATCTGCCTGTGGTGTTTTAGGATATGCTACTACCGATTATTTATATGCCGAAAAGGTTATTGTAGTTACCGATAAACTGGTTGATTTCCCGAATCTGCCTATGGAGATTCAGGGAAATTATGTGGATTATGTTGTGGTTGTTGATAAAATTGGTATTCCTGAAAAAATTGTTTCCGGAACAACACAAATAACTAAAAGTCCCGATAGATTACTTATAGCCGAATTAACAACTCAATTTCTTCTTGAAAGTGGTATTTTAAAAGATGGTTGTTATATGCAGGCAGGAGCCGGTGGAACATCCTTAGCAATAGGTTATTTTGTACACCAGTTATTAAAAGAAAAAGGATGGAAATCGAAGGTTGGATTTGGTGGTAGTACGAAATATATGGTTCAGATGCTTGAAGAAGGTACTATGGAACATATTTTAGATGCTCAGGCATTCGATTTAGGTGCTGTTGCCAGTATTGCTAAAAATAAAAATCATCATCAGTTCCCGGTTTTCAATGCTTACAACTACCATTCAAAAGGAAACATCACTACCATGATGGATATTATGATTTTGGGTGCTACCGAAGTGGATGTTCATTTTAATGGAAACGTGGTAACTCATTCCGATGGATATTTATTGCATGGTATTGGTGGCTGGCAAAATTGTTTGCATGCAAAAAATGTAATATTACCAATTCCATTATTCCGCGATAGAATACCTGTTATTAAAGATGAAGTAACAACTATTTGCGGTCCCGGCGAAATGATAGATATTATTGTTACTGAACGAGGAATAGCAATCAACCCCAAAAGAACTGATTTGATTGAGAAAATGAAAGACAGTAAGTTGCCAATAAAAACAATTCAGGAGTTAAAGGCCGAAGCAGACGCTATTTGCGGGCCTTCACAAAAACCAAACCTTTCTGACGAAATTGTTGCTGCAATTAAATGGGTTGATGGTACTGTAATTGATGTTGTTCGGAAAGTTATAGAATAGCAACAGATATATTTTTATATAAAACATCCTGTAATACTATTTTACAGGATGTTTTTGCATTTATATATCCATATTGTTTAGTTGAAGATTTTTTGGTGATTCTTAGTGTTCTTGCCTGCCTGCAGGGATTCGAAAACACAAAGTTTTCACAAAGATTGTATAAAAAACTATTTTGATAACAAATCGATATTGATTTTAATTTTAATTTTTGAATTCACTATTGTCTGGTAAAATTGAAACCAATAAAGATTTCGCAACTATGTTGCTTTATAAATTTTATAATGTATTTATCTACAAATATATAGCAACTACGTTGCTAATATAAATACTGCGTAGCACCTGCCTGCCGCAGGCTGGGTAAAATCTTTGTAGAATTAAAGAGTAAATAAAAATGAAGCCACTTAGTGGCGAAATCTAAGGAAAGGCTTAATATTATTCATATTACAAGATTTAGTAAAATTTTAATTGGACACCAATGATTTGAATTTTTAAAATCGTCTTTTGTAGATAGTCAAATAATTGTATATTTACCCTAAACCATAAACACGAAACTAAAAATTATAAATAGATGGGGAAAAAATATTCAAACCTTGTAAAAAATGCGCTTGGACGAACAGTTCCTCAGGAAGTGAATGATCAGCTTCAGGTTCCGTATATGGGTGTTGGAAAATACAAACCCGATGCAAATAGATACGGGCCTAAAATTTCATCTTGTTCTGATTTCCCTTTAGATGGGAATAAGCAGGTGGGTTCGTTAAAAGAAGCTCTCGTAAAAGCCGGGTTAAAAGATGGAATGACTATTTCCACGCACCATCATTTTCGAAATGGTGACTTACTTGCAAACCAGATATTTGATATTGCAAAAGAACTCGGTGTAAAAGATTTGCGTTGGTATCCATCGGCTTCGTTCCCTTGCCACGAACACTTGATTCAATATCTTGAAGATGGAACCATACACCATATTGAAGGAAGCATGAACGGCCCATTAGGTAAATTTACCTCTCAGGGTAAAATGAAAGGTATTGGTATTCTTCGTTCACATGGTGGACGTTACCAATCGATCCAGGATGGCGAAGTAAAAATTGATATAGCAGTAATTGGTGCTGCATGTGCCGATTCTTTTGGAAATGCAAACGGACTGTATGGAAAATCAGCTTCCGGGTTGCTTGGTTTTGCTTTAGCCGATTCACAATATGCCGATAAAGTGATTGTGGTTACTGATAATATGATTCCTTTTCCATGTATCCCATGGCAAATACAGGGAAACTATGTCGATTATACCGTTGTGACTGATAAAATAGGGATACCTGAAAAAATTGTTTCAGGTACAACAGAAATTACTAAAAGCCCTGATCGATTGCTATTAGCCGAAATGACAGCTAAATTTTGTGAAATAACGGGTATTATTCACGAAGGATTTTCGTTTCAGGCAGGAGCAGGTGGTACTGCCGGTGCTGTAGGCGAATATTTTGCTGAAACAATGCGTCGTTTAAAAATTAAAGGCCGATTTGCCCGCGGTGGAAGCAACAAGTACCTTGTAAAAATGCTCGAAGAAGGATTGATTGAATATATCCTCGATGGTCAGACATTCGATCTTGATGGTGTTCGTTCGATGGCTCAAAACCCGGGGCATGTTTGGACAAGCCCGTTTACAAGTTACAATTACCACGGAAAAGGAAACTTTGCAGGAATAGTTGATGTAGTTATTCTCGGAGCAACCGAAGTAGATGTTAATTATAATGCCAATGTGGTAACACACTCCGATGGAATGTTGTTACACGGAATAGGAGGGTGGCAAAATTGTTTGTTTTCAAAAACCGTTATTTTACCAATTCCATTATTCAGAGACAGGATTCCTGTAATTCTAGATGAAGTGACAACCATTTGCGGCCCTGGCGAACTCATTGATGTAATTGTTACTGAACGAGGTATAGCAATAAACCCATTGCGAAAAGATTTGCTTGAAAAAGTTAAAGGTTCCGATTTACCAATTAAAACAATTCAGGAATTAAAAGCTGAAGCCGAAAAAATCTGTGGAAAACCTGCAAGGCCTCAATACGAAGATGAAATTGTTGCAGTTATAAAATGGGTTGACGGAACAATTATTGATTCTGTTTGGAAGATAAAATCTTAAAAAGATAATTATGAAAAAATACAAATGCAAAATCTGCGGACATATTTATGACCCTGAAATAGGAGACCCTGATTCAGGCATAGAACCAGGTACATTGTTTGAAGATATACCTGATAATTGGAAATGCCCTATTTGCGGAGTTACAAAAAAGGATTACGAACCAATAGATTAAAAAAAAAGAAGACAGAATTTTCTGTCTTCTTTTTTTTAAATATAAATTGATTTTTTTAACTTTCGTTAATTAACTAAAAATCAATTTATATGAAAAAATTACTTGTTTTAACGTTGTTTGTATTATTAGCTACTGTTGATACTGTTTTTGCCCAGGGATTTCAGCCTCCTGCAGAAGGTAAAGCTGTTGTTTATTTTACCCGTGTTACTCTTTACGGTAAACCTGTTGAATTTGAATTTTTTCACCAGGATAAATATATTGGCGTTTTTAAAGGTGATCAGTATATGCGCTACGAATGTGATCCCGGAAATCAGTTATTTTGGGCTTCATCAGAGAATAAAGAGTTTTTAACCACCGAACTTGAAGCGGGTAAAACATACATTGTAATGGTTGATGTTATTATGGGCGTAATGAAAGCTCATGTTGGGCTTACTCCTGTTTCACCTGATAAAACGGAAGACCTTAATAAAGCTGTTGCCCTGGTTAATAAAGAAGCTCCAACGGTTACACCGGATGAGAAAATTGAAAAAATGAATAAAAAACTTGAAAAGTTTATTCCAAAACAACTTGAAATGTACGAATCAACATGGAAGAATGAAAGAAATTATAAACATCTTTCTGCTGACATGGCGATCCCGGAAGAATATTTAAAATAATCAAAAGAATTTAACAAACATTATTTGCAAAAGGCTGTCAACAACATGACAGCTTTTTTGTGTCTCTGGCACCCATTGACAGGAATCTGTAAATAATATTTCATTTCACTATTGTCCGGTAAAAATTGTAACCAATGAAGATGTCGCAACTATGTTGCTTCATAAATTTTATAATGTATTTATCTACAAATATATAGCAACTACGTTGCTAATATAAATACTGCGTAGCACCTGCCTGCCGCAGGCTGGGTAAAATCTTTGTAGAATTAAAGAGTAAATAAAAATGAAGCCACTTAGTGGCGAAATCTAAGAAAAGGCTTAATATTATTCATATTACAAGGTTTAGTAAAATTTTAATCGGACACCAATGATTTCATTTATTATTATCTGATTAATTTTTCGTAAATAGTTCTCTAATTATTAAACATAAACAATGCTTTTTAAATTTTTAAATGAAAAATAATTTAAAACTCGTTAAACGATTTTGCCCGATTGATATCAAATATCAGGATTTACTCAAAAAATTTTAGTTACTTAAAATTAAATAATTAGTGCAAATTTATATAGATTATATGAAATCTATTTGATTGATTAACTGTATTTTAAAACAAGATATATGAAAAATAATTTACGAACATTCCTTTGGATAAGTGTAGGTTTAATTGTTGTTGGATTAATTGCTTATCCAAAAATTAGAGATTATAGAATAAAAAAAGAAAGTAAATTACAAACAGGAACAAAACAGGCGGCTGTTGTAAAAATTAAGGTAATAAACCCGGAATTGCTTCTTGATATAATAAAATCATCAGGAACTATACTGCCTGACGAAGAAGTTGATTTGAGCTTTGAAACTTCCGGGAAAATTTCAAACATTTATTTTAAAGAAGGTTCGTATGTTAAAAAAGGCGAATTACTGGCAAAATTAATCGATGATGATCTCCAGGCCCAGTTGGATAAACTAATAATTCAGGAAAAACTGGCTAAAGAAAAAGAAAACCGTCAGAAAATATTACTTTCGAAAGAAGCTGTAAGTCAGGAATCATACGATCAGGTAAAATCTGACTTACAAGGAATAGAATCAGAAATTAAATTATTAAAAGCCAGAATTGTTAAAACTGAAATTCATGCTCCATTTGACGGGAAGATAGGACTACGTTTTGTTAGCGAAGGAGCATTTGTTAATTCCAGTTCACAGGTTGCTAAGCTGGTAAAGAATAAACCTCTTAAAATTGATTTTTCTATACCCGAAAAATATTCAGGAATGGTTAAACCGGGTACCGATTTATCATTCAAGGTTGAAGAAATTGAAAAAACATATTGGGCTAAGGTTTATGCTGTTGAGCCTAAGGTTGATCCACAAACACGCACTATTGCAGTTCGGGCTATGTATGAGAATAAAGACGAAGAGCTTCAGCCGGGAAGATTTGTATCTATTCAATTGGTTATTCGTGAAAAAAAGAACGCTGTTCAGATTCCCACGCAGGCGATTATCCCCGAAATGGGTGGAGAAAGAGTGTTCGTTGTTAAAATGGGTAGAGCAATATCTACAAGTATAAAAACAGGTTTAAGAACTGAAAATAATATTGAAATTATCGAAGGCGTTGAGCCTGGCGACAGTGTTGTAATTAGTGGTATTATGCAACTACGCCACGATATGCCTGTAGTTGTTAAGGAATTATGAATTATAAAATAAGGAATTAAGTATGAATATTTCATCATTAAGCATTCGCAGGCCTGTACTATCATTGGTTATGACTATAATCATAATATTATTTGGTGCAATTGGTATGTCTTATTTGGGAGTTCGTGAGTTCCCAAATGTTGACAGGCCAATTGTTTCAGTGAGTACATCGTACGTTGGGGCCAACTCCGATGTTATTGATACACAAATAACAGAGCCATTGGAACAGGCTATAAACGGAATACCCGGGATAAACTCAATGTCGAGTTCCAGTCGCGACGGATCAAGCAGGATAACTATTGAATTTGATTTAAATGTTGATTTGGAAACAGCAGCTAATGATGTTCGTGATAAAGTTGCTGCCGCACGCCGACAATTACCTTCAGATGCAGAACCACCGGTTGTTGTTAAAGCTGATGCTGATTCTGACCCAATCATTTTCTTAAATATCATGAGCGATAAACGGTCAATGATCGATTTAAGCGATATTGCAGAAAATGTATTTAAAGAAAAATTACAAACTATTCCCGGTGTCAGTAGTGTTGCTGTTTGGGGAAGCAAACGCCCTGCGATGCGTTTGTGGATGAATCCATCTAAATTGGCTGCTTATCAACTTACTCCTGTTGATGTTCGTAATGCACTTACCCGTGAAAATATTGAACTTCCTTCGGGCAGAATTGAAGGAAACATGACCGAGCTAACAGTTAGAACAGTTGGCCGCTTAGTTACTCCTGATGATTTTAATAATTTAATACTTAGGCAAACAGGAGATAAAATAATACGTTTTAAAGATATTGGAAGAGCCGAATTAGGGCCTGAGAATGAACGTACAGGTTTGTTAAGAGATGGTATTCCTTCGGTTGGAAATGCTGTTATTCCCCAACCGGGTTCAAATCATATCGAAATTGTAGATGAAGTTTATAAACGCCTTGAACAAATAAAGAAAGATTTACCTGCTGATATTAAAGTTGATGTAGGCTTTGATAATACTACATATATCAGGCAATCAATTACTGAGGTTGAAGAAACAATTCTCCTTGCATTTTTACTGGTTGTACTTATTATTTTCTTATTCCTGCGCGATTGGAGAACAACTCTTATACCTGTAATTGCTATTCCTGTTTCACTTATAGGGGCTTTCTTTATTTTATACCTTGCTGGTTATACTATAAATGTATTAACCCTGCTTGGAATCGTTTTATCTATCGGACTTGTTGTTGATGATGCAATTATTGTACTTGAAAACATTTATGCCAAAATTGAACGTGGTATGGAACCACGAGAAGCGGCTATGAAAGGATCTGCGGAAATATTTTTCGCCGTAATTGCAACAACAATTACCCTTATAGCTGTATTTACACCAATAGTTTTTTTAAAAGGTACTACGGGCAGGTTATTTAAGGAATTTTCAATTGTAATTTCAGGGGCAGTAATTATTTCGGCATTTATAGCCCTTACATTAACTCCCATGTTATCGAGCCGCTTACTAAAACCTCGGCAAAAACACACGTGGTTGTACAGGAAAACAGAACCCTTTTTTAATTCGTTAATCAATGGATATAGCAATTCGCTGGAAAAGTTTATGAATCGCAGGTGGTTAGCATTATTATTTATAGGAATAACTTTAGTATTAATCGTTGTATTATATCAATCCATTCCATCGGAGATGGCGCCGCTGGAAGACCGCTCATCTTTAAGTATTAGTTCTACCGGCCCGGAAGGCGCATCGTATGAATTTATGAATTTATACATGACTGAATTATCACAACTTGTTGAAGAAAAAGTTCCGGAAAAAAAGGGAATGATAACCATTATATCTCCCGGTTGGTCAGGTACTTCAAATAATGGTGCTATACGCCTTATTCTTAAAGATAGAAATGAAAGAGAAAAATCACAACAGGAAATAGCTGATCTCTTATCTAAAGAAGTAAAAGATATGAGTGCTGCACGAACATTTATTTCCCAGCAACAAACAATTGGAGGCAGAAGAGGTGGATTACCTGTTCAGTTTGTAATTCAGGCACAAAATCTTGAGAAATTGAAAGATGTACTACCTGAGTTTATGATACAAGCCTCTTCGAGTGAAATTTTTCAGTTTGTTGATTTAAACCTTAAATTTAACAAGCCCGAGATACGGGTCGAGATAAATCGCGATAAAGCAGTAATAATGGGAGTTTCTATGCAAAATGTTGCACAAACTCTACAACTGGCTTTAAGTGGTTCCCGTTTCGGTTATTTTGTAATGAACGGTAAGCAATACCAGGTTTTAGGCCAACTGGAACGTGAAAACAGGAACAAACCTCTTGATTTAAAATCAATATATGTAAAAAATAATGCCGGGGAGATGATTCAGCTTGACAATCTTATAACTTTAAGAGAAGAAAGCAGTCCGCCCCAATTGTATCGTTACAACAGGTACATGTCTGCTACTATTTCTGCAGGTATGGTAAAAGGAAAAACCCTGGGCGAAGGAATTAAAGAGATGGAGGCAATTGCCGACAGAGTTCTTGACGATACTTATTCGACAGCTTTAGCCGGCGATTCGAAAGATTTTGAAGAAAGCTCATCGAGCCTCTTATTTGCTTTTGTTCTCGCGTTAGTTCTTATTTACCTTATTCTTTCAGCTCAATTTGAAAGTTTCCGTGATCCTCTTATTATCATGTTCACTGTCCCGTTAGCTTTAACCGGGGCATTGGTTTTTCTTTGGTATTTTAATTATACTATGAATATTTTTAGCCAGATTGGTATTATCATGCTTATCGGGTTGGTTTCTAAGAATGGAATATTGCTCGTTGAATTTGCAAATCAACGTAAATCAACCGGTTTAAGTAAAAACAATGCAATGCTGGAAGCAGCCGCAGCAAGATTCAGGCCTATTCTAATGACCAGTTTATCTACTATTTTAGGAACATTACCTATCGCCCTGGCATTAGGCTCTGGCGCCGGAAGCCGTGTTTCAATGGGTGTTGCTGTGGTTGGTGGGTTATTTGTTTCTACATTTTTTACTTTATATGTTGTACCCGCCATGTACTCATATATTTCAGAAAAATCAAAATCAGTTACTAATGTTGAAGATACAATTCAAAATTAATATTATGATATACAGATATATAAATCAGGTTTTTAAATTCTGGCAAATCGGCTTTTCAGGAATAATCTTGATTTTACTTTTATTTACTGCAAATACATATTCTCAGGATTACTACTCATTTAAACAATGCCTGCAAATAGGCTTAGAAAATAATTATTCAATTAAAATAGCCAAAAACGATGAAATAATTGATGAAAATAATTACAGCCTGGGGAATGCAGGTTTTTTACCCTATATCTATTCTGAAGCAAATCAAAGCTATTCGATTACAGATTCAAGGCAGGTTCTTGCATCAAGTCCCGATCCGGTAGAAAAAGATAATGCTAAATCAAATGCTTTATCAGCATCGGTTAATTTAAACTGGACCATTTTCGATGGATTTAAGATGTTTGTTGAATATAAAAAATTAAATGAAATGCTGCAAATGGGACAACTCAATACCCGGATGAGTATTGAAAACCTGGTTGCCCAAATCGGAGTTGAATATTATAACGTGATTCAACAAAAAAAACGACTCGAAACGATTAGGTACATAAAGAACCTCTCGAAAGAAAGAATGAAAGTTGCTGAAGAAAGGTATCGCATAGGTCAGGAATCAAAATTAGAGTTTCAGCAGGCAAAAGTTGATTTTAACTCCGATTCATCACAATTTTTGAATCAATCAGAGAATCTTTCGGCTGCAATTATTAAATTGAATAAATTGTTAGCTGTAAATATTGATAAGAATACTTCTCCATCCGATTCTATTTCAATAAACTATTTTTTATCATTAACCGATTTGCTCAAAGAAACACAGGTGAATAATACAAACTTATTACTGGCTTTAACAAATCAATCAATTTCTGAATTGAATTTAAAACTTGTTAATTCATCACGATACCCCGTATTATCATTGTTTGGTGGGGCAACCCTGGCTCAGAGTGAATCACCAGCAAGCTCTGTTTTAGAAAGTAATTCCCAGGGGTGGAATTATGGAGCATCATTAAGCTTTACTATTTTCGATGGATTTAATATTAACAGGCAACATAAAAATGCCAGGATTGATATTCAGAATGCTGAATTGGAATATAAAGAAATTGAACAGGAAGTATTATCAACACTTGCTCTTATTTATAATACGTACCAAAACAGTTTAAAATTAGTCGATTTAGAACGTTCGAACCTTCAGATTGCCCGAAATAATTTTGATATTGCTATGGAACGATACCGTTTAGGAAATTTCTCAGGCCTTGAAATGCGCGATGTTCAACGGGCATACCTCGATGCCGAAGACCGCTTGCTTGCTGCACAATACCAGGCTAAAATAGCCGAAATATCTTTAAAACAAATTAGTGGAAAAATCTCTGATTATTTATTATAATTCACTATTATCCGGCAAAATTGAAACTAATAAAGATGTCGTAACTATGTTGCTTAATAAATTTTATAATGTATTTATATACAAATATATAGCAACTACGTTGCTAATATAAATACTGCGTAGCACCTGCCTGCCGCAGGCTGGGTAAAATCTTTGTAGAATTAAACAGTAAATAAAAATGAAGCCACTTAGTGGCGAAATCTAAGAAAAGGCTTAACATTATTCATATTACAAGGTTTAGTAAAATTTCAATCGGACACCAATGATTATAATTTAAATACAAAAAGCGGGTTAACCCGCTTGTTTTGTCTTATCGTTTTACACAACGAATATAGATTAAATCCTTTTTCTTTGCCTTTTCAACTTGTTCAGCTTTTCCATTTGAATCGAGATAGAAAAAACCGATATTTCCTGCATCTGAATATATATATTTTGAAGTATAAACAGGTATAGGTTTTTTACCCGAATCATCAACAATTATTTCTCCTCCAAGTAATATATTTAAACCGGTTTTACCAAAAGGATATAATGCAGGCATGTTATTTACAGTTTTCGCGAGAATTTTTTTCCAATCGTCAGATGTTGGAATTTGCCAACCATCCGGACATGCATTTTGTACAACAGCCAGAGAATATAAATACCCAAAAGCTTCACAATTTAATTTTATTGCATCCCGGCACGAACTGTTTTCGCCCATATTATAACTCAGGTTTTCTGACATCCATACCTTGTTGTCAATATTTACCCAGGAATATTCTGTGTTGTCGCGGGTATCTGTGAATTTACCTGTTTCAACCGATTCAGAATAAGAAGCATATTCTTTGTTATCAAGAACGCAGCGTAATTTTGCTTTTTCGTTGGTTTGTTTATTTACCCAACCGGTACTATTTGATTTATTTGTAGGGTAAGTCATTAATTTCTTGCTGTCTTCTTTATTTTCCCTATTAATCCAATAGGTGTTGTATATGTAATATTTTGAACCCATCCAGTAATCGCTTGCTGACATATTGAAGCTCCATAGTCCTTGTGTACTCATGCGTTCGCTTATTATATTGCTTTCGTTTGCAAGTTGAATTGATGGTTTATAATAATTGAATAAATCTTTCCATTCCTGTTCCACGGGTAATCGCCAACCTACAGGGCATTTGTCGTTTATTTCTGAAAATTGAAATGTGCCGACAATATCTTTTTTCAACCAAACTGAATTTCCTGCATATATATATTCAAATTTTTCGCCGGTATAAACATCTTTAAATGTACCCGTTGTGTTTTCCAAGTTTATTTTTGTTTCAAGAACAGATTCTATTGTTTCATTATAGAGCGCACTTTTGATACAACGCACGCTAAGCTCGTCGGTTTTTTCACGTAGTTCCCTGCTAATTTTGTTCTCGTTAAGTCGTATAATACGCGCAATATATTTTTCAGAATACCCAAGATAGAGAAGTTTATTTACAGTGCTGGTCCAGAATGCAACAGCAACCTGGTTCGGGTAAAATGTTTTCAGGTATTTACATTCGTTAAGCACAAAACCAGAATCGTTAAATGTTTTTAAGTTTTTTATATCACGTAAACCAAATTCACTTGCTTTTGCTGGAGAAATACCAAAATATTTTTCTAACTGAAGCCAATCATCATCGGATGGTAATTGCCACTCATCAGGACATGCATTTATAGCTGCCGTATAGTTATAAATTGTTCCACATTCTGGTGCATCTTTTGTAGATTTTAGATTCTGCGTCATCCAGCGGGTATTGTCATAACGAATCCAGTTATATGTATTTCCTGTTGCATCGCGTACTGTTCCTTTTTTTAAAGGATCAAACGTTGGGTAAACAGCTGAAATTTTAAAAAATAAATTTGGTTTAACATTTTCTAAATGGTCTATCCATATTACAATTTGTTTGTCTTTTCCCGGGAAAATGCTGTCACCAACTTCGCCATGAATTTTTTCAATTTTATCCCATTTTACTTTATCTGCTGAATAGAGTACACTAACAGTAAATGCAATATCGGGCTTAGCATAGAGATCGTATTGTAAATTCAGTTCTCCCTGGTTTTGTTTTATTGTTACATTGTTAATTGTTTGTGCAAAGATGTTTATATACAATACACTAAATGCGATTAGTAGAAAATATTTCATAATCTTTTAATTTTGATTTTTACAATTTTTTGATTTCTAAAGTTACCAAAAGAATAAAACAGAGACAATTTTTAAGTTGGTTTTATAAAAATAAAAAATGTACTTTTGAGTTCCATGTTTTTATTTAATGAACATACAATAACCTTTCAGAACCGTTTTAATGGGTTATAATTCCTTGTTTTAATCATCCAAATAATTAAAATCAGGGGAAAATAATAAATTTTATTTAGAGCCTGGTTAAGGGATTTTTAAATAAAACATTAAAACAAATACACATGAAAAAAATAATAATACTTGGTGCCGGAATGGTTGGAAAGGCTATGGCTATTGATTTATCAAAAAAACACGAAGTAATGTCAACCGATATTGATGTTAACTCATTAAACTACCTTTCTGAAAATTACAATATTAAAACTCAGGTTCTGGATGTTACCAATGAAAAAGAACTATCAAAGGCAATAAAACCATTTGATATTGTTGTATCTGCAGTGCCCGGGTTTTTGGGTTTGCAAACCATGATTCAGGTTATAAAAAATAAAAAAAATCTTGTTGATATTTCCTTTTTACCTGAAGATGTATTACATCTCGATCAACTTGCAAAAGAAAATAATGTAACAGTGATTATGGACTGTGGTGTTGCTCCCGGGATGCCTAATATTATTGCCGGATATCATAATGAAAAAATGAAAATTGAGAATTTTGAATACATGGTAGGAGGCTTACCAATAGTAAGGACTTTTCCGTTTGAATATAAAGCTCCGTTTTCACCATGTGATGTAATTGAAGAATACACACGTCCCGCACGTTATGTGGAAAATAGCAAGATGATTGTAAAACCTGCCATGAGCGATACTGAATTTATCGATTTTGATAATGTCGGAACACTCGAAGCATTTAATTCCGATGGATTACGTTCTCTTATTTTTACTTTAAGTAACATTCCTAACATGAAAGAGAAAACCCTGCGTTATCCTGGTCATATAAATATGATTAAGGCTCTTAAAGCAGCCGGGTTTCTTGACTATGAGACAATAAAAGTTAAAGGAAAAGAAATATCACCGTTCGATTTTACATCAGAAATATTATTTAAAATCTGGAAACTTGAACCCGAAGAACAAGAATTTACAATCATGCGAATTATTTTAAAAGGCGAAGAAAATGGATTGAAAAAAGAAATTATTTACGATTTGCACGATAAGTATGATGCTAAAGAAAAACTATCATCAATGGCCAGAACAACCGGCTTTACTGCAACTGCAGCTGTTAATATGGTTTTGAATGATGTGTTTGCAAAAAAAGGCGTCTTTCCCCCTGAGCTTGTTGGTAAATACCCAGAATGTTTTACTTACATGATAAATTATTTAAAAGAAAGAAATATACATTATAAAAAAATGGAAAAAGTATTATAAGTTATAAATTATAGCTATGTAGCAGTGTTAATTAACTTTAACACTGCTTTTTTTATTATTGTGGCCATGTAATTATATGGTTTTTTTCGATTTTAATCTGATTTTTAAATATAATTCTATTATCTTTAAATGCTTTCTTCAGGGAGTTCAATTATAAAGTACTTTATATGAGAATAAAATATCGATATTTTAAATCATTTATTGTAGTCATATTCGTTTTAAAAGTTTCATTATTATTTTCACAAGTAGTTTATAAAGGTTCCGACACCCGGTTATATCCCGATTTTTATATTTTAGAAAGTGAATTCTCCGAAGGGAAATATATTCAGGGTAATATTACAGAACAAGGATTCCAAAAATATAATTTTAAAGAAACTCCAAACACGAGGCCTGCAAATGACAGAATGCTTACTTTGCGCTCAAACCTGATTATTGATAGTTCTAACATAAAGCAGGATTTATATCTTGTTGTAATGCCGGTTGATTATCCCTGTGCAATTTTCTTAAACGGTAACTTAATTGGCTTTAGAGGGAATATTAAAAATGGCTATACAAATAGAATTCATTATTCTGAAAGTATTTTCCTGCCACCTGACTTCATTTTATATAATAAAATAAATGATATTGCAATTCAACTGTATCCCAAAGAAGGTGAAATCAATTCAATAAACAGATCGTTTATATCAAAAGCCAGAGATGCTTCATATTATGTTTTCCTTCGTAATTTTTGGGGTATAAAACTCACCCTGGCATTAACATTTTGCGGTTTAATATTTTTTGTATATTATTTATTTACATACCTGAGCCGGGCTGATTATAAAAAACAATCCTACTTGTTTTTTGCATTAATGAATTTCTTTTTTTTCATAAGTATTATTAATAATATTTTTACTTATAATTTCACAAATACATTTATAGTTGAAATTATTTCGCGTGTGGGATTTCAATTGGCGATGATTTTTTGTCTTTTCTTTCTTTTCGAGTACACGGGTATTCTATTAAGATTTCATAAAAAAATTAAAATTTTCATATTAATTATTTATCTCCCTGCAATTGCCTTACTTCTCGTTCAGCATAATTTGTCAGACTTATTGAGAGCAAATAATACATATCCAATAACAATGCTGGTTATTGGAGAATTAGCTTTTGCAATTTTGTCAGCTATCTATTTTATTAAAGAAAAATCTGTAAAATCGTTATTCCTGTTATTGGTTTTCGCATTTAATTTCTTTGCAGGAATGCATGATACATACTTTTTTGCAATACTAAAAGTTAAACCATTCGTTTTATTTACTCCATATTCTGTATTTCTTATGAATTTGGTCATATTTTTTGTATTAGCAGTTGATCATACTAAAATATACCATTTAGCAATCAGTAATTCAAAACAATTAAAAAGCTTAAATGAAAATTTAGAGTTAATGGTAGCAGAACGCACGAAAAAAATTGTTGAATATACACATAAGCTCGAAGAAGCAAATACAACCAAAGACAAGTTTTTTTCTATTATAGCTCACGATTTAAAAAACCCATTTAACACGCTTATTGGCTATTCTGAATTATTAAAATCAGAATTCAGAGATATGAGTGAACACGATATACACGATCAACTCAATATTATATACGCCACATCTAAAAATGGCTATGTATTATTAGATAATTTATTACAATGGGCTCAAACACAAACCAACCAGATTAGCTTTAATCCTGAAGAAATACAATTAAAAAAACTTACCCAGGTTTGTATTGAAAATATTGAAAACCAGAGCCGGTTTAAAGATATTGAAGTGATTAATAATGTTCCTGAAGATATTGTAATAAAAGGGGATCAAAATCAGATAAAAACGATTCTGCGAAATTTAATTTGTAATGCAGTTAAATATACCGCACGAAATGGTTTGATTATTATAAAATCAGAAAAAAGTAATTCTGATATAATGGTTTCAGTGAGAGATACTGGTGTAGGTATGTCTGAAAAAGATATTCAGGATTTATTCAGAATCGATAAGATGTTTTCAAAACCGGGCACAAACCACGAGAGAGGAAGTGGATTGGGTTTAATCCTTTGCAAAGAATTTGTTGAAAAACACAATGGTAAAATTTGGGTCGAAAGTATTCCCGGGTATGGAAGTAATTTTAAATTTACTATTCCGGTAAAATAATTGTTAAAAATATTTAATGTATTTACTCAAAATGTTTCTCCTTTTTTTTATTTTGCAGGTGTTTTAGTTTCCCAATTTTCGTATTTAAAATTCTTAATTTTTTAGTAGTTTACATGCTTGGATAATGAAAATTCAACTAATTCTCTGTAAAATAGCATTATTTTTGGTTTTTCTTACTAAGGAATCCATATTATTTGCACAACCTGTTTATAAAATTTCTGATTCCCGTTTATATCTCGATTTTTATATATTAGAATCTGAGCTGGCTGAAGGGAAATATCTTACCGGAAATATTTCTGATTTGGGATTTGTAAAATACAATGGAGAAAAACCAGCATGCACAAGGCCGTTTTCAAATCGAATGTTAACTCTTCGTGCAGAGTTTATTATTGACAGCTCAAATGTTAATAATAGCTTATGTTTAGCCGCTATGCCTATTGATTATTGTTGTAATATCTATTTTAATGGCAGATTAATATTTAAAAGAGGGATTGCAAACGATAAGTACACAAGCAGGATGCATTATTCCGAAAGCATCATGTTATCTGCTAAAAATATAAATTACAATGCTAAGAATGAAATAGCTTTTCAGCTCTTTCCAAAGGAAGGCGAACAATACCGTATTAACAAGGTATTTATTTCCGATGCAAAAGACACGAATAAATTTGTTTTTTATAGAAATCTTTTCGGACCTAAATTAATTATAGCTCTTGCTGTTTGTGGTATTGTTTTTTCAATTTTTTTCTTCTTCACCTATTTTAGCCGGAGAGAGTATCAAAAACTGCACTTTTTGTACTTTGCTTTAATGAATCTCTTTTTTGTTATTAGTTATATTAATAATATTATTTCCTATGATTTTGCAAATACTTATCTGCTCGAAAAGATTGCTCGAATAGGATTTCCTTTATTTATGTTAATTGGGATTTTCTTTTTTATAGACTATTCAAATCTTTTTAAAAAGAAAAAATTATTCAAACTCTTTTTGGCCATTCTTTATTTACCGGCAGTTTATCTTATTATTAAAGGTAAAAATGCAAACGAAGTTGTTAATGCATATAATGATTATCCACTTGTAGTCCTTATTCTTGGAGATGTTATACTTTTTATTATTTCGTTATTATTTTTTCGAAAAGAAAGAGACTATCGATCGTTTTTTATTTTTATTGTTATGGCCTTGAATCTCTTTGCCGGATTTTATGATGGATACTATTTCGCGGTATTAAAAATCAAACCTTTTATATTATTAACTCCAAATGCTGTTTTCCTTATTAATGTTGTTATATTCTTTGTATTGGCAGTTGATCATACCAAAGCTTATCATCTGGCAATAAGCAATTCTGCTCAGTTAAAAAGTATAAATGAAAACTTGGAATTGTTGATCGCGGAACGCACAAAAAAAATTGTTGAATATTCGCGTAAACTTGAAGAAGCAAATGCAACTAAAGATAAGTTCTTTTCAATCATAGCTCACGATTTAAAAAACCCGTTTAACACGCTTATTGGTTATTCAGAAATATTAAAAACCGAGTTCAAAGAATTCAGCGAAGAAGATATACTCGAACAATTAAATATTATTTACGACACATCTAAAAATGGGTACATATTATTAGACAATTTATTACAATGGGCACAAACACAAACCGATCAAATTTTATTCCACCCTGAAAAAATTCGATTAAAAAAACTTACCCAGAGTTGTATTGAGAATATTGCAAACCAAAGTCAGTTTAAAGATATAAAAGTAAATAATAATGTTCCTGAAGATATTGAGTTTACAGGAGACGAAAATCAAATAAAAACAATACTGCGTAATTTAATCAGTAATGCAGTAAAATTTACATCGCGAAATGGTTTGGTGTTTATAAAAGCAGAAAAAAATAGTTCCGATATTCTCGTTTCTGTAAGAGATACAGGAGTGGGTATTTCTGAAAGAGACATTCAAAACCTATTCAGAATTGATACCATGTTTTCAAGCCCGGGTACAAATCATGAAAGAGGAAGTGGATTAGGCCTGATTTTATGCAAAGAATTTGTCGAAAAACACAGTGGGAAAATTTGGGTTGAAAGCACTCCTGGTAATGGAAGTAACTTTAAATTCACAATTCCTGTTTAGAAAATTGATTTTAAAGGAAAAACTAGCATTGGATTATGTTATTTACTTCCTATTAGAATTAAAAATTTCATAATTCACGGGATTCTTCGTTAAATCGTAATAATTTTCATACATTGCACTGCTATTGTTGCATACCAAAATTATCCTTTTATAAGGGAAGTTATGTAAATTGACAACAAATAGAATTATTAGTATTAACAAGGGTAAATGATAAACTATTTGCCAAAAAACAGAAACCTATGCAAAAAATTGTTGAAAAATATTGTGAATTACCCCGGGTAGTAAGAAGACCATTATGGCAACTATGGCATAACTTAATGATCCGTTTCGATAAGGACAAAGCAGCTACTTTTATGAATTATGGGTATGCAAGTTTAAATGGAGAAAAACAACTCGTTTTGCTTGACAGGGACGAAAGCGACAGGTATTGCATTCAATTATATGACCATGTTGTTAATAAAGTTGAATTAAAAGATAAAAAAGTATTGGAAATTGGTTCAGGAAGAGGAGGAGGTGCTTCTTATATCACCCGTTATTACAATCCCGAATCTTACACAGCCCTTGATATATCAAAACAGGTTATTGATTTTTGCAATAAACATCACAATGTTAATGGCTTATCATTTATTAAAGGATTTGCAGAAAAACCACCATTTGATGACAACACATTTGATGCAGTTGTTAATGTCGAATCGGCAAGATGCTACAAAAACCTTGATGTTTTTTTCAATGAAGTTAAAAGAGTATTAAAAAAAGACGGGTATTTTTTATTTGCTGACATGATAAGACATAACGAAGTTGATACAATAAAAGCACAATTAAGCAAATGCGGCTTAGAACTTATCTCTCAGGAAAACATCTCGAAAAATGTTGTTAAGGCCCTGGATTATGATCATATTCGTAGAGAAAACCTGATAAACGACCAAATACCCGGGTTTTTAAATAAGGCATTTTTGCAATTTGCCGGTACAAAAGGAACAGAACGATATGAGTCTTTTGCAAACGGTAAAATGGAGTATTGGAGTTTTGTTTTACAAAAGAAAGTTAATGGTCAATAAATCGGGTAATATTGAAATTATTTGACTATAAATAGTTTTTGTATTAAAATAAAGTTATTTTTGCACAATCATTTACACTTAAATTTTTTTTTATAGTATGAACATTTTTATTGGAAGTCTTCCATTTAGAGTTAAGGAAGAAGAATTAAAAGGCTTTTTCGAAGAATACGGAGAAGTAGCATCTTGTAGAATTATTACAGATAAATTCTCTGGAAGAAGCAAAGGTTACGGTTTTATTGAAATGCCTGACGATGATCAAGCACTTAAAGCAATTGAAGAACTTAATGGTTCGGAAGTTGATGGACGTACAATCGTTGTAAACAAAGCTGAAGAAAGAAAAGAAGGCGAACGTAGAAGCGGTGGCGGAGGTAACTTCAGAGGTGGTAACAATCGTGGCGGTGGAAACCGTGGCGGTGGTGGCTACAACAGAGGCGGCGATCGTAGAAGAGAAGAATAGTACTGCTTATAGTTAGAATTTCTATATATGTTTTATTAAAAAGTGTAACATTTTGTTGCA
>MENK01000008.1:324551-324829 GCA_001768235.1 Bacteroidetes bacterium GWB2_32_14 | reverse complement strand
TGGTTCCTTACCTGAGTTATGTAAAGCTGGCTGCAGAGTTCCGGAATATAAAGGTAAATACCGACAACCAGGTTTACGAAGGCGAGATAAAATCGGTGTATAACCCTAACAGCCCGTTCTTTGTAACTGTCGATCTCGATGGCGAAGATTACAACACCGAAAACGACAGCATAATAACTACAGGTGACGATGGCTTAAATGATACCACCTTTGTAGCCGATATCGATTCCATTTATATTGATGGCGACGACATTATAATTTTAAATGAAGACGGTACT
>MENK01000008.1:0-324530 GCA_001768235.1 Bacteroidetes bacterium GWB2_32_14 | reverse complement strand
GATGATATCATAATTACCGACAGCAATGGTGACACGTGGATAGTAGAAAACGGTGATGTAATTGTTGGCGACGGCAATGGGCCGGGTGGAAGTCCTGATGGCACAACGGGAGATGTTCCTGTTGTGAATGCTTTCGGTATAAAAATTAAGCTCGAGTTCTTACCCTACGATAAGCAGGAATATGGTTTCGATAAGCTCACCTACGATGTACACAAAGACATGTACGAACAGGCAAGTGTTTATGGTGAGAACGTGTTTCTGCCGTGGAAATCGCTAGCAGCAGCATCTATGGACAGGGTGCTTGTAAAATTCAGCGATTATGATACAACCATTTCACCCGATAAAGTGAAGTTCAGAACCAACAACGGAGTTGCGCTTACAAGCTTTGAAAATGAAGGAAAGAAAGACGAACGTTTGGTATTAATGAATGGAGGAGCAAACCAGACAGTAGAATCTATTGAAGCATACGTTGCATATAAAGATACAAGCGATAAAAACCAGGAGCTAGTTGTGGGTATGTATAAAACCATAAGCTACGAAAAGAAAAACGTAAATATTGTTATTGTTCCCGTAAATGGCACCGCAGGATTTTCAGTTGGCGACTTTACCGAAGCACTCAACGATATTTACAAACAGGCAGCCATTAGCTGGACAGTTACCCTGCAATCGCAGTTCGATATTGAAAAGAGTGAATGGGATAAGGACGACGATGGCAAACTGAATGATGGCGAAACAACACTGCTCAGTTGTTACTCCGACGAGCAAAATAAAGTAATAAAAAAATATAAGAGCGATCGCGATATCGATAATGAAAGCTATTATGTATTTTTGTTAGACGGAATAAATTCTAAAACCGGATTAGCAGGATATATGCCACTAAAAAAACAGGTAGCATTTATTTACGATGGCAATACCGATGCCCGCACCAGCTTGTCAGCCGGCAGGCTTATAGCCCACGAGTTAGGCCATGGAGCATTCCGTTTGTGGCATACATTTAGCAGCGAAAACAAATATGCGATGTCTCAAAACTCGACTGACAACCTTATGGACTACAACAACGGCCAACGCTTGCACAAATACCAGTGGGACTTTATCCAAAACCCCGAAGCCATGATTGCCTGGGGACAAGATGAAGAGGAGGGGGCGTTAATTACTGAAGGTACAGATTTAACAATTGATATTAAAGGATTAAATGATGACTTTGAACCTGGAAAAAAAGAGTTGAAAATTGAATATGAAATTAAAAATTTTGAAAAAATTGCCGAAGAACATAAAGATGTTACTAAAGCATATATATGGATATTAAAAGATAATACTGTTGTTTACACATCTGATTTACCATTGAAAAATATTAATACTTTTATTTGGAATGGAAAGTCAAATAAGGATAATGTAGAAAATGATATTGTAGGATTGAACGATTTCATAATTAAAATTGGTGTAACAATTGAATATAGTATAGTTAGTAATATTTTTGAATGGCTTTTTACATCAAATGTTGATTTTAAATTAACTAGTTCTAAAGAACAGAAATGGGCTGTAAATAAATTTGAAAAAGAATTTGATAATTTTATTTTAAAGGATCAACATGGATATACTCAAACTAATATTTTGGGAAGTTATGTAGCATTAGAAAATAGGTTAAATCAAGTTGGAGCTAAGGAATTAAGTCCTATGGAATATCTAAGTAATCATATTGTTGAAGGTGATTTTTTAGGAACCAATATACCAGCTATTAATATTAGATACTTATATGTATTAAGAAAACTTGAAGAATCCATCGGAAGGAATAAAAAGTGGAATAATAATAATAGTACTTTTAAAAATATCATAAACGAATTAAATTCAACTACCAATTCAGACACAAGGATTGAAAATTTTGCGCGATTTTCATTGTGTAATTCAAGTTTAAGTGATCATGCATTAGGATTTGCTATTGATTTTGATAAAAATAGAAACATATGGTTAAGATCATCAGAAAACCAAAATACTAATCAAAGTAAATTCATTGAAATTGTTACAGAGAAAATGATGATTGGTGGTGATTATAGCAATTCTTCTGATAAAGGAGCAAAAGAAATAAATCAATCACATCTGGATTTTTTATCAAGAATTAATGACAATAATGTAGAGTTTAGTTATAATAATATCCAATCAATTTATAACAACTTAAATACTTACTCTAGTTCAATTGAACTTTTAGATAATTTTAGAGCAAATAGTCTTAATAACTCAAAGAATCAGTTATATTCATTATTAAATAATGAACAACCTGAATCAAATGAAGAATTTTTAACATATATTAATAATATTGTTGAGCAATGTTCACAATTAAAATTATTAATAGAGGATGATCCGAGTAGTTTGCAAAATATAAAATTATTAATTGATAATTCTAAGAAAGGGCTTTTTTTACAATTTGGTATAAATACAGTTAATTATGATCAATTATATTCTTTTGTAGAAACATATACTCAAAATATTAATACAATTATTAATATGCTTGATGAAATAATAAATGGAAACTGGAATGATAGAATTAATTGGAATGCTAAATTAATTATTTGGAATAATAGTTTAAATAATACTGAATTTAATGATTATCAGGCAACCATAGATCGATTTAAAACAAATTTTAATTCAAAAATCGGAATATTTAGTAAAGCATATGTTTCATTTGCAAATGGTGTTAAAAGTGAAACAGATAATAGTACCAATTATTCTGGAAAACTACTTTTTAATGAAGGTTTTTGTAAGTTACATTCAAATGTAATTAAGAACATTTGCACTACTTCAATTTCAATTGATGGTAATAAAACTGTAAAATTGTTATGGGGCGGAAGTGCATATGTTAATTCTAAAGACTTTATGCATTTTGAACTACGTGATAAACCACAAGATAATCGTAATTATCAACAATGGGTGCATGAAATTGACTTAGAAATTATCAAAAATTATCTTAATAGCTTTAATAAGCCTGATGGTAGTGAATATAATTACTAATTAAAAATAAAAAAACATGAAGCAATTAATAATGCTAACAATAATTAATATTTGTTTAACAATTTCAATTTTTGCTCAAAATTCTAACAAAATTCCTGTATATGATTTAGAAAATCAGGAATATTCATTAGTAAGAGATACTTTTGAGATTATTAATAATCTTTGGACTACAGATAGTAGTTTTGTATCAACAAAACTTAAAATTAATAAAAGATTTTACTTAAATAATAATGAAAATGAAGTTAAATCGCCAATACTTTACAAAGGATTGATTTTTACTTCATATAATTATGATTTTGCAATTGATTTAGAAACAGAAGAAAAGGTTTTTTTTGGAAGCAAAGATATTGAAGACATATTTGTACTTTATCCTAGTGTTTTAAAAAAAGATTTTTTTATTAAAAATATAAAAACAAATGAAACGGTTTTTAATTATTCCGAAAATATTGATTTGTATTTCTCTCCACTTGATGTTACTCCATTCCAAAGTAATAAAATAATTTATAAATACTCTCAAAAATATTCTGTAAAAAATGATTGGGGTGAAAGAATAAAATTAAAAGATTATACTGTTTTATTCGATTTAATTAAGAAGGATACAATTTGGAAAATTGAAAGCAAGAATTCATTATTCCTTCCGGTTAAGGGTGATACTGTTCTTGTTAATTTTCAAGGACAAGGGTTGATGCTATTTAATATTCATAAGGGTAATAATATTGCAATAATTAAAGGGAAAAATCCATTTTCAAATTTTTTTAAAATTGAAGGAAATATTGTATATGCAATAATTGATCATAATGAACTTCAGGCGATAGATATTTCAACTGGTGAAATAATTTGGGGATATATTGGAGATTTGGGTAATAAATTTTTAATGGATAATGAAACTATTTATACATCCAGATTAAGAGCAATAGACAAAAAATCAGGAAAAATCCTTTGGAAAAATAACTTGGATGCAAATGCCAGTGCTATTGTTGGAAATTATATAATTGCATATTTTAATACTGGTGATGATTCTGAAATATTACTTGTTGATAAAAAAACTGGAATGGAAAGCAATTATAATAAGTGGGATGATACAAGCAATCAATTGTGTGATGAATGTTTAGGTTATAAAATTGAGCCTGCTAATTACTGTTTACCACAATTCTATTTTATTAAAGAATATAGTGAGACTAAAACAGCTGCTATAGTGAAATGTGTTGACGGATTGTATTTGTATATTTTAGAATTGCAGTAAGAGAATTGCTCAGTTCGCCTGAGGCTGTAAAAAAATAAATAAAAGAAAGTTCGGCGGTGGCTTCGCCACCGTCGGCCTATTTGAAATGAATAAGACGAATTAAAATATAAAGAGTAGTGCAAACAGATTTTAATTCGAAAAGATAAATACGACTTAGGCAAAGCCTAAGCCAAACATAGTTTATCAAAGCAAAATAAAAAATAGAGAAGATTGTCAACAGGGACCCGGAATCTCAAGAAACAAGTAACAAAAAACTTAAAAATAAAAATGATGAAAAAACTAACCTTTTTAACATTAATGGCAGTAACAGCCTTATTTTTTGCAAGCTGCGAAGAAGACGAAGACACTTCTAAAGTAGATTTTAACGTAGTGGTAACAGGCGAATCGCCCAATGCAATAGTTCAAATAACCAACACTTCCGACTCGGCAGATGTATTTACCTGGGGATTTAGCGAAGGAGCAAACATAACCACTACAACCGAAACCAATCCGCAGGTAATTGTTGATAAAACAGGCGATTTTAAAATAACACTTATTGCAACAACAGGCGAAAAAGAAGAAAAAAAATCTAAAACTGTGAAAATAACAGGAAAAAACGGGATAAGTTTTTTTGAGAATTTAGAATTTGGAAGATCTGGCTATACGAATACCTATGGAGAGTATTTTTCGTGTTCTTCAGGATTAGTATATACTGAAAATGAATTGACAAATTCAATAAAATCAATAATCGATTTTGTTATTTATGCAAGAGGCGGAATTGTAATATATGGCCCTGATGAATGTGATGATCCAATTGTAGGATATAGAACTACTGACTTTAATAACAATATTGACAATAGTTTTACAATTGAAGATTTTAATAATTTGCAAGATGATGAAAATTTAAAAAATCTTAGTAATGCTGATAATTATTATGTAGTGGTTTATTTTGAAGAACCTCCAAGAGTAATTTTAATGAAAGATTATGAAGGAAAATGGGGTGCTATAAAGTTAAAAGAAGTTCAAACAGAAAAAATAATTGTAGATGTAAAAATGCAAAAGTATTTAAGTGAATAAAAAAAATAATTGGTTTAAAGAATTTTTTTTGTTGAAAAAGTAATGGGTATTATGAAGAAGCATTTTACAATATTGATTTTTATAATAAGTGGTTTTACTTTGTTTTCGCAGGAAGTTAACTCGGTTCGCCTGAGGCTGTAAAAAAATAAATAAAAGAAAGTTCGGCGGTGGCTTCGCCACCGTCGGCCTATTTGAAATGAATAAGACGAATTAAAATATAAAGAGTAGTGCAAACAGATTTTAATTCGAAAAGATAAATACGACTTAGGCAAAGCCTAAGCCAAACATAATTTATCAAAGCAAAATAAAAAATAAAGAAGATTGTCAACAGGTTATAAGATATCAGACAAAGAAGGATTGTATTATTTGACATTTCAAATTGTAGGATGGTCCCGAAAATTCTGCTCGAGCGGACATGTTGTACGGTCGTAAAAAGGACGATGTTGGTAACACCCCAGCAAGCGTGGACGTCCACGTCCGTGATAATGAAAAATAGTAAATGGCACGAACAGAAATTTATAAGCAGCAATAGATTAAATAAGTGTATTTTATTTATGTCGGATAAGTACAAAATTAGTGAGAAAGAGAAAGCCTACTTTGTTACATTAACAACAGTTGGATGGGTAGATATTTTCACACGACCGAATCATAAGTTGTTAATAATAAATTCACTTAAATACTGCATAGAAAACAAAGGATTAATAATTTTTGCATATTGTTTAATGCCAAGTCATTTGCATATGATTTGCAGAGCAGATGGAGATTTAACATTATCGGATATACTAAGAGATTTTAAAACATTTACATCAAAAAATTTAATAAATCAAATAACAGAAGAACCTGAAAGCAGAAGAGATTGCCTGCCTGCCGGCAAGGCAGGGATGTTGGAATATTTTTCAAAAGCATGTGCTCATTTAAACAGAAATCAGAATTTTAAAATCTGGCAAGATGGGAATCAGGCAAAAGAGATTTTTAGTAATGCTTTTCTATGGGAAAAGTTAGAATACATACATAATAATCCAGTAGAAGATTTACTGGTTGAAAAACCGGAAGATTATATTTTCAGTTCTGCAAGAAATTATGCAGAATTAGATAATTATTTAGAAGTATTTGTTTTAGGACATAAACCATTAATTCAAAATTGGAAATAAAATATAATTTAAAAGGCCCGGACGTGGACGTCCGCGCCAGCGTAGTTACCAGCAACGCAAGTTGGTATTTAAAGTTAAAATTAATTTACACATAAAATGAAATTTAAATTACTCATCTGTATTGGTTTGCTCAATTTAAGTGCCTGGGCACAAACCGGAAACAATATTTCCGAAAAACTTAATAGTTATATGCTTTCGGTTCGGAACGAAAAGTACAATCCGAGTCCCGATAAAGTATTGCTGAGTGAGCAAAACGCAGCTAAGTTATTGCCATTGTTGGAATCGTATACTGCCGATACCATTGCGAAAGTCAGGCTTCAGGCATATTATTTAACTTATAAAACTACCTATAGGAATAAAGATCAGCAGCTAAGAAATGTGGCGGTTTATAATTTGGTACAGGCTTTAAAAGATGCCGATGCAGGAAATGCAGGAAGTGCCGCCGACTGGATTACTAACTTTAAAACTACAGATTTCACAAACGTTACAAAAGACAGCCTAAAAGCCATTTTGCATAAGCCGGCTTCGAATTACAACAAAATAATTCAACTGGTTGCATTTGCAGGAATTACAGATGAAATTGATTATTTGAAAGAAAGCATTGCCAGCGGATCACTAAAAAACACTAAAAATGCATGGGCTGCACATCTGGCTCTTGCACGTTTAGGAGTTGGTCCCGAAATAGAGTACTGTGTAAATACGGTTAAAAAACAAGCTGTAAACGACGATGTTATTTACGAGTTGATTCCCGGCTTAATTTATACCCGTCAGCGAAAAGCCTTTGATTATATTCTAATCATTTTACAAAGCACCGAAAAGAATTGTTACTCGGCAAATCCCGAAAATCCACAAAAGATTGAATGTGGCTATCGTGTAATGGAGTTTCTTGCTCCGGTAATTAAGAATTTCCCGCTTGAAACCGATTCAACCGGCGATCTCCTCACCGACGATTATGAAAGTGCTTTGATAACATTAAGAAAGTGGTTTAAAGAAAACGAACAAACCTACGAAATCATTACCGATACATATTAACTAAAAAAGCAGATGAGAAAATATGTAATAATAAATAAACCTGCTTACCCCATGCCGAAAGGGTTTCTAATTTTTAAAAAGATTTATTATATTTAGGTACTTGTAATGTATCTATGGAAAAGCTGGGTAAAATATTCAAAGCCCTTGAGTTTGCTGCTAACCGGCATAAATACCAGACCCGAAAAGGTGTTGGTAAAATCCCGTATATAAACCACCCGGTACAGGTTGCAAAAACATTAATAGATTATGGCGAAGATGATACCGATTTAATTGTATCCGCTCTTTTACACGATGTAGTTGAAGATACTGCTCAGAACGAAAGTCAGGTTAAAGATTTATCAGGGAAAATATTGAAAATGTTTGGCGAGAATGTTTTACTTACAGTTCTTGAAGTATCAGATAACAAGGAGCTACCCGTTGACGAACGTAAGCAATTGCAAATACAGATGACTCCGAATCTATCCGACAGGGCAAAAAAACTCAAAATAGCTGATAAAATTTGCAATATTCAGGATATTATCAATGATCCACCCGAAGGCTGGCCGGAAGACCGTAAAATTGCTTATATCCACTGGGCAAAGCAGGTTGTTAACGGGGCCCGTGGCCTGAACCACGAGATGGATGAATATTTTGATGAAATTTATACTCTCTCTCTTCAAAAATTACAGGGATCTTTTTAGATTCAATTAAACAGATCAATTTTCAATTGAATCATAACAATTGCACGAATCGGGTATAAGGTTGAATTTTGAACCAACACGTGTTAAACAATGTTAAATATTGATTTATAATACTTGTTTTCAGAAAGCATTGTTTGAAAATTGTAAAAAAAATTGTAATTTGCTATTATATCTGTTTATTATGAGTAAGTACCTGAACTTTGATTTCTTAAATATAGAACACGACAACCTTGTTCCTCAGCAAGGACGGATACTTATTTCGGAACCTTTACTCAGCGATACTTACTTTAAACGTTCCGTGGTTCTTATAACCGAACATTCCGAGAATGGCTCCGTAGGTTTTGTTTTAAATAAACCAATAGACCTGATGATAAATGAAGTTTTAGGTGATTTCCCGAAATTTGATGCACGGGTTTATGTCGGGGGGCCGGTTGCAAAAGATACGATTCATTTTTTACATACTTTGGGTGAGCTGATTCCCGGCTCGGTTCAAGTTTTGGATAATATATACTGGGGAGGAGATTTTGATCAGTTAAAGCAGGTTGTAGCTAAAGGAAAAGTAAAACCTTTGCAGGTACGATTTTTCCTTGGATATTCCGGATGGAAGCCTATGCAACTGGAAGAAGAAATTGAAGAAAATGCATGGCTGGTTACCGAAGTCGATTCATCAAAAATAATGACTGCCAATAAAGACATTTGGGAAAATACACTTCTCGAGATTGGAAAAAAATTCAAGATATGGGCTAACTTCCCCGAAAACCCTGCAATGAACTAGTTTCCGTGTTGAATTTTTTTAAATGTCAATTCATTCAGTTTATCAATAAATAGTTTTGCAGTAGAGTTAAAATAACGTTTTTCTTTAAAAGCCAAAACCCATTTAATACCACTAATGCTATTTGTAATAAAAACTTCTTCGGCAGAAAGCAGATGTTCCTCAGTAACCGGTATTTCATTGTGGATTCTATATTTTAAACTATCGGCAATACGTAAGGTTTGTTTACGCATAATACCGGCAACCGGCCCGTCGGTCAGGGGAGGTGTAAGAATGTTATTTCCCTGAATTAAAAAAATATTTGAGCTAATTGTCTCGGTTACAAATCCTTTTTCATTCAGTATAATACAATCGTCAATTTTTTTTTCTTTGGCATATATTCCTGCCATTACATAAAGCAACGAATTTGATGTTTTCAGATTCGAAAATAAGTTTACAGGTTTTTTTATATCGTGATAAGTACCCAGGATAATACCTTTTTGATTTAATTCGTAAAATGCATTTTCAATAAATTCTGTTTCAACCAGGTAAGATACGGTATTTGTTACAGGGGTATATTTTCCCCCATCATTTCGAAAAACACTCAATCGTATTCTTACACCCTGGTAAAGCTTGTTTTTATGTAAAAGTTTTATTATTTCCTTTTTAATGAATCCATTTTTTATGCTGGCAGGGATTTCCATTTTAAGAATTTCCATTCCATATTTAAGGCGCACGATATGATCATCGAAAAACTGAATTTCGGTGCCATTGGCATGCATGGTTTCGAATAACCCGTCGCCATAGTAAAATGAACGATTTTTATAGCTTATTCCGGATTCTTCATGCCTAAGGTATTCTCCATTAAATAATATAAAAGAGTTTACAGCCATTTATTTTTTAATAATCAGGTCGATATATTTTTCAATATTTTCATTAACATCAACTTTTATACCTTTCACCCCTGCATTTTCAGCTGCCTCAACATCTCTTTGTTTATCTCCAATCATAAATGATTTCCCGGGATCGATATTAAAACGGGCTAAAGCTTTTTCAATATTTATAGATCCCGGTTTACGGCATAAACAATTTTCTATATCGCTATGATGCGGACAATAGTATATTTCAGTCAGTTCAATGCCTTCTCTTTTTAATTTGCCAATTAAATGCCTGTGAATAATTTCAACATGTTCGCGTGTATATAGTCCTTTTGCAATACCTCCCTGGTTGGTAATAATAAGAAGAAGATACCCGTTGGAATGTAATTTTTTAAGTGCCGGAATAATACCGTCATTTATTTTAAATTCTTCCAACAGGAATGTATAATCTCCCGGGTCAAAATTAATAACACCATCCCTGTCGAAAAAAACAGCTTTATTCATTCAAGTAATTGTTAGAAATTTAAAAGTTGATCCAGGAAAACTCGAATAAGTTTAGGATCGAGAAAAAGGGGAAAAATAAAACCGAATACAGCCCCAATAAAGTGGGCATCGTGATTAATATTGTCGCTACCACGCCTACTCATATAATGCGAATAAGCAAGATATAAAACTCCAAAAATAATACCCGGTATAGGAATCACAGCATAAAAATATACCGACGACATGGGTTGAAAAAAAATACTTGTAAAAACAACTGCCGAAACAGCCCCCGATGCGCCAACAGAATTGTACCAGATGTTATCTTTTTGTTTTTTAACTGTTGTAACCGTTGCCATAATCATACTTGCAAAGTATAAGATAACAAACGATAGTACAGGTGAATGTATAATTCCCTGCCCGGCTAATTCCCTGAAAATTTGCTCAACAGAACTGCCAAATGAATACAGTACAAGCATGTTTACAATTAAGTGAATCCAGTCGGCATGTAGAAATCCGTGCGAAACAATCCTGTACCATTCCTTTTTATGATAAACCTGGTAAGGATTTAATTGCATTTTTTCAAATATAACTGAATTGTTAAATGCTAGGAATGATATGATTGAAGTAAGAGCGATAAGTAATAATGTCATTGTATATGTAACGAATTAGTGTAAAATTTTATAAACAAGTTCTTTCAAAAGCTCTCCATCGGGTGTATTCACATTGTTGTACCCTTTTGAACGCAAATCATATTCTCGTAACAAAGCAATAATCTCAACAACTTTTTTAGGGTTGTACTTTTTTGCTGCATTCTCGTAATCGCTTACAAAATATGGGTTTACTTTTAAAGCCAGGGCAACATTGCGTTTATCGGTTTTGTTTTTAATAAAATGATATATCAACACTTTGCTGTAAAAATGATATAGCGATGAAAGCGTTAGTGTTAAAGGATTATCTTTTGGGTTTTGTGAAAAATAATTGACAATCCGGTTTGCTTTTAATACATTTTTTTGTGTTAAAGCCTTATGTAACTCAAAGTTATTGTAATCTTTACTTATACCGATATTTCGCTCGATATGAGCCGATGTAATATTATATTCCCCGTCGGGCAATGTGATAATTAACTTATCGAGTTCGTTAGCAATTTTACTCAGGTCGTTGCCCAAAAACTCGGTCATTAACATTCCTGCACCCGGGTCAATGGTTCTGTTTTTATTTCTCAGATAGGCATTAATCCATTGAGGAACTTCATTGTCGTATAATTTTTTAGATTCCAGCAATACATAATTGTCATTAATTACTTTATACAACTTTTTTCGTTTATCAAGTGTTTTGTATTTGTAATTTATAACGAGTATTGTCGATTTTAAAGGGTTTGAAGCATAATGAACCAGATCGTCGATATCTTTAATGTTTTGAGCTTCCTTAACAATCACAACCTGGTAGTTTGCCATCATCGGGTAGCGTTTTGCCGTATTAATTACAGTGGAAATCTCGGTATCTTTTCCGTAAATAATGGTTTGGTTAAATGCTTTCTCGGTTTCGCTTAAAGCATTATCCTGTATGTATTTGGTAATAATATCGGAATAATAGGATTCTTCGCCCGACAAGAAATAAATGGGTTTATAAATCTTATTTTTTAAATCCGAAACAATTTGTTCAAAACTCATCATAATTATGAAAATTAAAAGCGAAGATGCTTTACCGATTCAGAGTTGTTTTTAATTTCTTTTAAAGCTTCAATTCCTATTTTTACATGATCATCAACAAATTTTTCTGTAACCAGTTTATCACTTTTTGAAGTCTTAACACCAGTAGAAATCATGGGTTGGTCAGTAACGAGTAATAATGCACCGGTTGGAATTTCATTGGCAAAGCCAACAATGAAAATGGTTGCTGTTTCCATGTCAATTGCCATTGAACGGGTTTTTTGAAGGTATTTTTTAAATCGTTCATCATATTCCCAAACCCTCTTATTGGTTGTGAAAACTGTTCCCGTGTAGTAATCGCGTTTAAACTGGCGTATAGAGCTTGATACAGCCATTTGAAGCTTAAATGCAGGCAAAGCCGGGATTTCAGGAGGTAAGTAGTCATTCGATGTTCCTTCGCTTCGAATTGCAGCTATAGGTAAAATAAAGTCACCCAGTTTATTCTTTCGTTTTAAACCACCACATTTCCCGAGAAATAATGCGGCCTTTGGATGTATCGCGCTTAGTAAATCCATGATTGTTGCAGCATTGGCACTTCCCATACCAAAGTTTATCATTGTAATTCCATCGGCAGTGGCACAATGCATGGGTACATTCAGGTTTTTTATTTCAACATTGTTCCATTTACAAAACAGTTCGAGGTAATGTCCAAAATTGGTTAGTAAAATATATTCTCCAAATTCTTCTAACGGGCAACCAGTATAACGGGGAAGCCAGTTGTCAACAATTTCCTTTTTTGTTTTCATATAGCGTGTACTTTATTTTTATTTCTCTCAAAAAAAACAGAAATTTCAAACATATTAATTCTTGAATCAGTTTTAATGGAGAGCTTAAATTTACCAACTTATTCGTTCAATATAAAATTTCAGGAACAAAGAAAATATATTTTTGACACTCTGCGAAAGAAATATGTATTATTAACTCCTGAAGAATGGGTTCGGCAAAATTTTCTAAAATTTTTAGTCGAAGAAAAAAAATATCCTGCTTCACTTATCTCGGTGGAAATGGAGTTTAAGTTAAATACACTTTCGAAGCGTTGCGATGCGGTTATTTTTAATCGTGATGGCAGGCCCCTGTTAATTGTAGAATGTAAAGCAACAAGTGTAAAAATTGATCAGAAGGCATTTGAGCAAATTGCCCGGTACAATATGAACCTGAAAGTAGATTTTCTTATTGTAACAAACGGGTTACGGCATTTTTGCTGCAAAATTGATTTTGAGAACCAGGGTTTTGTATTTTTAAATCATATTCCGGAATTTAAAGAACTGAATAGTTAGCATCACATTTCACCCCATTTTTGATTAACCAGTTGAAACATGAGTTCGTCTTTCCATCCTTCGGAAGTGTGTATCCAGTCTTTTTTTATTCCTATCAGTTCGAATCCTTTGTTTTTAAACAGATTGATACTCGAGATATTATCGTGGCAGATGTTACAAAAGAGCTGGTGAAGCAATAAAGTATTAAAACAATAATTAATTAAAACATCAAGAGCATCGGAAGCAAAACCTTTTTCACGATCGGTTTCTTTAGCTATTAAAATACCAATTCCTGCACGCGAATTTAACGGGTCGAATTCAAAAATATCAATAGTACCTATAGTTTCGGAGCTATTTACATCAGTTTTGTCAACCATTAATCGTAGCTGTTTTGCCTGGAAAATATCCTGCTGTGCGGTTTCAATAAATTGTTCGATAATGTGTTTTGAAAACGGGGCAATGGTATTGCTCATTTGCCAGACAGAACAGTCGTTTTCCCAGGTATAGATTAAATCAGCATCTGTTGGTTCAACGGCTCTTAAACGTGTAATATTACCCTCGAGAATTCTCAAAATAATGAATTATTTATATTTGTTTAATTCAATAACTAACGCCTCGTTAAATCCCTTGTTAATTAATTTGTCGAGTTCTTTTACAGCGAAATCCTTATTTTTAAATTCTCCATATATGTAGCGGTAATAACCATCAATGCACTTAATTTCTTTGACTCCTTCTAAAGGTTTAAATGTTTCGGTATTTACAGGAACACTTGTGGCTTTTAACTGAATAGTATAGGTTACAGAAAAATCTGTTTCTGAGATATCTGTTCCTGCTTCATTTTCGTTAAGCAGAATTTGTAAATCGTAGCTACTTATTATTTCCGCGTTAGAGAATCCAAGTTCAAGAATAGTGTTATATATCTCTATAAGTTTCGATTTTTGTTTAAATACTCCTAAAGTATATATATACAAACCATCCTGGTATTCATTGATGTTATAATTATAGAGTTCTTCGTACTTATCAAAGTAATCGGCAGGTAACCTGTTTTCCTGTTTTAAAAGTAAAATTGAATAAGTAAGATTTCTGTCTTTAAGGTTTTCAGGTAAATTAACATCATTATCAATAATTAACCTCTCTTCTGATTTTAAGATTTTAATTTCTACTCTTCGGTTAAATTTTCTGCCCTCGGCATTATCAGTCCCGTCGTTATTCTTATTTATTGCTATGGGTTGTGATTTACCTGCTCCTTTAGCTACAAATCGTTTGGGATCAATACCTTTTTTAGTTAAATAATCAATAGCAGAACGGGCGCGTTTAACTGACAGATTGTAGTTGTATTGCGATGCCCCAATAGCATCGGTATGCCCTATAACTTCAATGTATAGCGATGGGTATTGTACCATCAGGTTGTAAACTCTTTCAAGTTCAATTTTTGCATCACGGCTTAAAGAAGAATTATCGAAATCGAAAAATATACTTTTAACCGTTATATATTCGCCTGTAGAAACAGAGAGTGGTGTAAGTTCAATGTTCATTGTAAGCTCATCGCGTGGATAATCTTCGGGGATAAACAGGATTTTTGATTTTTGTTTGTATTCTTTGCTGTTAAAAATAAATTTATAAATGCCGGGTTTGAGTTTAGTATTAAAAGTTCCCGAATTTTCATTCAGTTCAAGCGAGTATAAGGTTTTTGATTTTAAAGAATCAATAACATCTACAGAAAAATTATTTTTTGGAAACTCTACCTGATTATCGAGCAATGTTACAGTACCTTTTACATTTATCTCGAATGGATGTTCAGGTGAAAAAATCTCATAACGGACAATATCATCAAGCCCGAAACCATCTTTCGAAAATTTTGAAACATACGCGAATGTTCCGTTTTTCACGGGGTAAAATGCCAAATCATCGTCGGTTGTATTTATTGGGTAACCAATATTTACCGGGCTTGACCATTCATTCTCGTTTAATTTTTTTGAATAAAAAATGTCGAATCCTCCCATATTGTAATGCCCCTGGGAGCTAAAGAATAGCATATTGCCATCTTCAGTAATTATCGGAGTTTCTTCGTTGTAGGCAGTATTTATTTCAGGTCCCAGGTTAACAGCTACACCCCAGTCGTTGATTGTTTCGTCGTAAACCGATTTGTAAATATCAAGTCCTCCAAATCCATCTTTTCTATCGCTTACAAAGTAAAAGGTTTTTCCATCGGACGACAAGGTTCCATGTGTTTCCCATCCTTTAGAATTAATATTTTTATTTAATTTTTCTGGAACCTGCCAGCCATTATTTTCGAAATGGCTCAGGTAAATATCACCGCTGAATTTGTCGTTCCTGAACAAAACTAAGGTTTTGCCATTGTTACTGATAGATGAAGTATAAAAATCGCCATCGGATTTTATTGCAGGAGTAAGGTTTGTCGGTACATCCCAATTACCTCCCACCTTTTCTGAATAAAAAACAGCATCGTAAAATTTAAGCTTCGAGGTAAAAAGAATTTCCTGCTCGTTTGAAGAGATTACAGGCCGTATATTCGAAAACTCATCATTAATAATATTTCCTAAATTGGTTTCTTTAATTCGTGTTGGAGATTTCATCAGTTCTTTTGCATTTTTACATGCCTGAATTTGCTGGTCAACATAATCGATATTGTAAACGTCATTTACTTCTAAAGATTCTTTAAATTTTTCGTACATCAGTATGGCTTCATCAAGATTATTGTTTATTTGATAAGCATTCCCGAGTAAAAAAATTGAATTTTTAGGAGCGTGTGTTTCTTTAAACGAACCTTCTTTAAAATCGGAAGAAATGTCTTTTATGGCTTTTTCGAGATAAGGTATTGACTTGCTTTTTTGTCCCGGGATTTGAAGATAACATTCGCCTACACGATAATTAATATAAGCGTTATCTAAACCATTGTTTACAACTTTTAAATATAATGGTAAAGCTTCTTTAAAATCTTCGTAAAGAATGTAATATTCGGCTTCGAGAAATGATTCTTTCAGATTAACTTGTTCTTGAGAAAAACAAAAGTTAGATACAAGAAAGAGTGCAATAATACATGATTTTTTCATAAAAAATAAATCAATTTAAAACAGCATTAAGTTACGCAGTTAATATAAAAAATGCTAATTTTTAAATTAAATTATCTTATCCTCTTTGTTCTTTTTTTACTTTTCTTACGGGTAATAAATAGTATGAAAAATATTAAAATAACGATTCCAAATACAATAAGAAGTATAAAAGATGAATTGTATTTTGATTTTACCTGTATATCGTCTTTTTTATGTTCTGCTTTGGTAAGGGATTTATCTTTATCTATAGTAAGATTTATACCTTCAATAAGGGCGTATATTAAATCCATCTCTTCTGCAGTATATATGTTCCGTTTGCCGAGATGTTTTAAGAAATCTTTAACAGTAACAATATCAATAGCCCCGGCATCAAGATTAGTAAGTAATGCTGAAATATCTGTTTTTACTATCTGGTTTAATCTTGCTAAAGCGCTCTGTGTAGTATATCCCGACTGAGCAATATAATCTGAAAGTAGTTTAACTATATCCTTTTGTGTATAACCTTTTTTACCTGCATTTGCCGATAAGTACTGAACAACCGATAAGTTGGTTTGAAAGTCGGGTTGGTTCAGGAAGAGCGAATCAAGGGTAATTTTTAAATTTCCGGATGCAAGGTTACTCAGGGATTTTATGAAATCGGAAGTTTTTTCTGACGAACTGATAGCAAGAGCAATAATTAATGCATCGGTTTGTTCTTTACTTAAACCCATTGCTGCCGATTCTGAATAAATAAGGCTAATTAACTCCTTAATTGAGTTGGCTGATTTTAATTTGGGCGAATTAAGCAGATTTTCAAACCCTGCGGTATTGAATGAATTTATTCCGGTTAATAGCGTTGCCAAATCCTGAGAAATTGGTTTGTGAGAAATAATTATTTCCTCATTTTTTATATTATTGAATTTATCAACCAGCTTAAAGTTGATTTTACTTTTATCGCCCCTGGGTTCGTATTCATATGTAAAACTTTCCTTGTCGATATCAAAAATCTCCGTATTTACAAGTTCGTTATCAATATATGTTTCAACGTAAAGTTTTGAATCTTTTTCCAATGATAACTTAATTTTAACATCCTTATCGTTTCCTCTCAGGTTTATTACTTTGCCTGCAATTTGCATGTGGGCATCTTTATCTTTTGGAATATAAGAAACGGTTACTTCCTGGGTCTTGATATTATTATTTTTGTCAACCAGTTTAAAATGGATTTTACTTTCACCTTCGAGAGGTTTATATTCATATATAAAATCTTCTTTCTTTTTGATATCAAACTCTTCGGAACTTATTACATTGTCTTTATAAAAAGTGCTTACAAAAAGTTTATTTCCTTTTTGAAGCGAAAGTTTTATTTTAACATTTTCCTCGTCGGAATCGGTGTTATATACATCTTTATCGATATTTATTTCAGGAACAGAATCAATTTGTGCAAGTTTGTTTTCTTCCCTTGATTTTGGTTGATTAATAAAAATTTCGCTGGTATTGTATTCACGTGAAATGATGTACTGAACACCGTTTTCGTTTTGTAATGTACTTTCGTAAACGAGGTGATCTTTACCAAAAGGAGTTCTGTACTGATCGTCATCTAAATCTCTTTCGGGGTGTAAAACCGCTATGGTATCAAAATGTATTGTGTCGATAATGTTGATAATAAAATCTTTATGTTTACGGTTTGTTTTATTATCCAGTGTGAGTACTGCTTCAATTTTTATAGGAGATAATTTTGCAATATCGGTAAGTTGAATTTTATATATATCCTGTGCTCCGTATCCGGCATTAGAAAACATGGAGTAGTAAGCATATTCACCATTATTGTATGGAACAAAGAATAAGTTGTCGTCGGTAGTATTTAGAGGGTATCCGATATTAACCGGTTCTGACCATCCTTCTTTTGTTTTTTGAGAGTAAAAAATATCAAACCCGCCCATTCCGTTATGGCCTTCGGAACTGAAAAACAGTTTTTTTCCATCTTCTGTGATAAAAGGTGAGTTTTCATTCCAGGGCGAATTAATATTTTTTCCCAGGTTTTTTGGCATACCCCATGTTCCATCAGGTAATTTTTCTGATACATAGATATCCAGGTCACCAAATCCGCCAGCCCTGTTGCTTGTAAAATACAGCTGCTTGCCATCTTTTGAAATGGAAGCATGCGATTCCCAGTATTTTGTGTTAATTGTTTCTCCTAATTTTTCAATTCTCGACCAAACTCCATTTTTTAAACGGCTTACATAGATATTTCCATCGAAATCATCGTCACGGTAAAGGTATAATTCTTTCCCATCGTGCGATAAACATGAGGTAGCTGTCTTATTATCTACTCCCAGCTGCGACATAATATTTACAGGGTAGCTCCAGTTCCCGTTTTCTTTTCTGGAGTAAAAAATGGCATCGTAAAATTTTAATTTTGTTGTAAAAACGAGTGTTTTTTCATCACCCGAAACAACCGGGTTAAACTCGGTAAATTTTGTATTCACCGGGTTACCAAGATTTGCTGCAATAAAATTTACAGGGTTATTTCTCAGCTTAATTGCTGTATTACAAGCATCGATTTGTCTGTTCAGGTAATCAATATTGTAAATATCTTTATTGGTCAGTTTTTTACTTTGCGAGAGTATTTTCTTAAAACCAAGATATGAATCAATAGCCAGCTCGATCTGGTTATTAATTAAGTAAGCATTTCCTAAATAAAAGAAAGCATCTACAGGGGCTCTTTTTTCGATATACGTATTTTCGCGATAGTTCTCTGTTGTGTGTTCGGTAGCTTGTTTTAAATATGGAATGGCTTTGTCTTTCTGTCCGGGAATATTTAAGTAGCAATAACCAATTTTATAGATTACATTGTAATTATCGGGCTCAGCCTGATTTACTTTTAAAAATATGGGTAATGCTTCGGTATAATCTTCGTAAAAAAACCATGAGTCAGCATCAAGAAACATTTCTTCAATTTGATATGCTTCCTGCGAATATGTTATATTATTGATAAATAGCAATGTAGATAAAAAGAGTAATATTTTTTTCATAAAACAATGGTTTCTTAACACACGAAAATAGTGAAAATTATTAAATTAAAGATATTAAAAATTAAAGTAATGATCAACAAATCCCCTAAAAGTATTAAATGCAGAATGTATTTCTGTTGTAGAATTAATCCAAATTTATGGTATCGTTTATAAATTTACCTTCTCGTATATCCTGTTCTGTTTCTTCAATGTTTTCTTTCGATATAATCTGAATCCTGTAAATGTCGTTTTCACCAAATCCTGTTGATTTGTATTTTGAATAATAAGCAACCTCACCATTTTTTAACGGGAAAAAGAAAAGGTCGTTATCGGTAGTATTAAATGGGTAACCTAAGTTTTCAGGTGTATTCCAATTATCCCCGTTTCTTTTCGAAGTAAAAATATCGAAGCCTCCAATATTAAAATGTCCTTCAGATGAGAAGTAAAGTGTATTTCCATCTTCGGAAATAAAAGGAGAAGCTTCGTTAAATACAGTGTTTATGGTGTTTCCAAGATTTACAGCCAGGCCCCAGTTTCCTGATGCATCAAGTTCGGATTTATAAATGTCGAATCCTCCCAGGCCTCCGGGCCTGTTACTTGTAAAATAGAGTGTTTTGCCATCGTCGCTAACACATGCATGAGTTTCGTCCGATGTTGAGTTAATGTTATTGTTTAGCTTTTGTACCGGGCCCCAGACACCATTTTCATATTTACTTGTATATAAGTTTAAAATATCGTTATCGTTGCGTTGCAGGTAAAGAGTTTTGCCATCACGGGTTAAATAAACAGGTTTTAGCGGATTTTCCGACATGAATTCAAGAGAAATATTCCTGGCAGGTAACCATCGGTTATCTCTTTTCTTAGAAAAAAATACACCGTCATAAAATCTTAGTTCGCTTGAAAAAACAATTGTTTCTTCATCTTCTGATACAAGCGGGTTTGAATTATGGTACTCGGAATTAATATTTTTACCCAGGTTCGATTCGATAATATTCGTTGGTGTCCGGGTTAGTTCCAATGCATTATAACAGGCTTTAAGCTGGGCTTCAACAAGAGTAAAACTTTCAATATCGTTGGTATCCATAACTTGCTTGTATTTATTGAAAGCATCAATGGCATCGCTTAGCCTGTTATTTATCCTGTATGCAATTCCAAGATGATAATATGTTTCAATCGGAGCCTGATTTTCGTTATAGAAACCGGGTTTGTATGTAAGTGATACATCTTTTATCGCTCCTTCTAAAAATGTAAGCGCTTTATCTTTCTGGTTGGGAATATTCAGGTAGCAAAGGCCTATACGTTGCTTGATATATGCATCATCGCGTCCCGAATTGTATATTTCTAAAAACAGGGGTAATGCTTCACGGTATTCTTCATAAAGTAACGAAAACTCTGCATTTACAAATACTTTTTTCAAATCCTGCTTGGTCTGACAAAATGCACCCGGTGATATTAAAATGATAATGAATAGTACTAAATTTAGTTTTCTCATAACCATAATTTCATTAACAGAATAACAAATGTAATAAATTATTGTTAAGTTTTGAAAATGATTGTAATCTAAATGTTTAGGGAGAATAAAGGGAAAAGCACCCGATTAATTCGAGTGCCTTGATTTTATTAGATTCTTATGTATTTCGCTTAGTATCAAAATTTTCGAGATAATCGGCTATTCGTTTCAGGAACATTCCGCCCAGAGCGCCATCAACAACCCTGTGATCGTAGGCCAGTGAAAGAATCATCAAGTGTCTTATAGCAATAGCATCACCGGCAGGAGTTTCGATAACAGCAGGTTTTTTAACTATTGCCCCGATACCCAGAATAGCCACCTGTGGCTGATTAATGATTGGTGTACCCGAAATATTCCCGAAAGTACCGAAATTGGTTATTGTAAATGTGCCGCCTTGTATTTCGTCAGGTTTAAGCTTATTGTCACGGGCACGTTCTGCCAGATCGTTTACACTGGTGACTAAACCTGTTAAGTTTAAGCGATCGGCATTTTTAATTACTGGTACTATTAAATTCCCCGAGGGGAGAGCAGTAGCCATTCCTATGTTGATGTTTTTCTTAACAATGATTTTATCACCATCAACAGAAACATTTACCATAGGGAAATCTTTCAGCGCTTTAACTGTAGCTTCAATGAATAACGGGGTAAATGTAAGTTTCTGGTTTTCTTTTTGCAGAAACTGATTCTTTTGCTTTTCTCTCCATTGTACCATATTGGTAACATCGGCTTCAACAAACGATGTTACATGTGGCGAAACCTGTTTAGAGTAAACCATGTGTTCAGCAATAAGCTTACGCATACGATCCATCTGAACGATTTCATATTCGCCCGAACTGAATAGTTGCTCTTTGCTAACTACTGGTTTTGCCTGTTGTATTGGTTCAATAATTTGTTTTTCGCTTTGTATGGGCAATTGAACTCCTGTAGATTTTCTATTACTTAAATAATTAAGGATGTCGTTTTTTGTAACCCGGCCTGTATTACTTGTTCCACGAATTGTTTCAAGCTCTCCGGGTAAAATATTTTCTTTTTTAGCAATGTTTTTAACTAGCGGGGATAAGAATTTTCCGGAGTAAACCTGAGTACTTTCTTCAGTATGATTTGCATTGTCTGTTTTTTGAGATAATACAGCAGAAACTGTTTTTTCCTCGGCAGGTTGTTTGGCTTCAACAGCATCGGTAACTGTTTTTACTTTTTCTTCTTCAATTATTCCGGTACCTTCAGTCTCTAATATGGCAATGGTGTCGCCAATTTTGGGAACAGTACCTTCGCCAGTTAAAATCTTCTGAATTACACCAGGTTGAGGAGCCGGAATTTCGGAATCTACTTTATCGGTTGCAATTTCCACGATAGACTGGTCTTCATCTACATGTTGTCCTTCTTTTACAAGCCATTTGGTAATTGTTGCTTCAATAATCCCTTCGCCCATCGCGGGCAATATAATTTCAATTTTTGCCATTTTGTATTCAATTATCGATTTAAACAAACAGGTTATTGCCTGCTGATATTTTGAAAACCTTTTGTCAGGATATTCAAATCGTTCCAGATGGTGTAATTCCTGGCATAAATAATATTCATGCTTTCGATTGCAGAATCTGAGTAATCGTTTATTTTTACATAATCGAGCGGAGTTAAAATCCCTGCTTTTATTTTTGGCAAGTTGTTTTGTTTAACTTTTCCACCCGTGTAATATCCGACCCAGGTTTTAAATCCAAACAAAACAGATAACGAATTGTTTATTAATAGAAAAGAATTTTTTGTGAATACGATGATGAATGGACTAAAAATCAGTACAATAAATGATGTTAAAATATCGAAGATGCGTTTGTTGCGAATATTTTTTTCTTTTGAAATGGAATTGATATTAATGGTATAAAAATCGCCGGCCGAGTTAATGGAGCTGCTGCCAATAATCGAAATGGTTTCGGGCTGGGCAATTTTAAAATCAACATCTCTCGACGATAGACTGAGCATGTTTTTTATGATACTTTGCGAAGGAATATCTTTAGCACAAAAAACAATCTCATCAATTCTGTGAATTTTTATCATTTCCCCGAGTTGCTCAACAGTTCCCAGGTAAAACCCGGATGTTTCGTTCGTGTTAGCCGAAACGTACCCGACAATACGCGGGGTAATTTCGACCATGGATAACAGCTTTTCTACGCGGGTAATCTCAGCTTTTTCACCTACAATTAATATGCGCAAAGTTTTTTTCTGATAAAAATGTTGCGGGATAAAAGGTGAAAAATGGATAATATACCTGTTCAGAAATGCTGCAAAAAGAGCCAGTAAGCTGCCAATAAGAATGAGGGCTCTCGAAAACCGCATGTGTTCTGGCAATAAAGCATAAAACAATAAAATGATTACTGTTCCTGAAAGGACACCTTTAATAATTGAGTTTTTATGAATTATCCTTTCGTATGCTCCGCTAAACCATAAAGCCAGCATCCAAATAAGGATATATGAAGGAACAGCGAACTGCAAAAATTCAGCAGGATAATACCCGGGAGTTTGGAATTTATACTGTTCCCATAAAGGTTTTATAAAGTAAAAACAAAGAAAGATGATTGAAAAATCGAGAAGCGGAAGAATTGCTTTCTTAACAAAGCGATGAGCCACGGCAACTGATGCCCTGAAATAGATAGCTGAATTTATAAGTAATGAAAACAACCGGGCATTCTTGCTTGAGAAATGTTTCCGGGCAAAAATAATCATGGCATTGTAAAATACAAGAACATAATTTATGCTTCCTTTTTTTGTGCTTTCCCCCTTGTAGTGTATAATTGTAGTTTCAGGGTAATAATAATTTTTGTATCCTGCCTGAGTTATACGATACGAAAGATCTATGTCTTCGCCATACATAAAAAACGTTTCGTCGAGCAGGCCTGTTTTATCAAGCGTTTCTTTACGTAAAAACATGAAAGCACCAGGTAAAATCTCAATTTCGTTTGTTTTGTCTTTATCGAGATGTCCTAAATGATAGCGGGCAAATCGTTTTGATTTTGGAAAAAGCCTCGATAGGCCGAAAATCTTGTAAAAAGCAACGGCAGGAGTGGGGAGCGACCGTTTTGATTCAGGTAAAAATCGTCCACGTCCATCAATCATTTTCACACTCAGTCCACCGGCATCTTTTGTAGAATCCATAAAGGAGATGCATTTTTCGAAGCTGTTTTCCTCAACCACGGTGTCGGGATTTAAAAGTAAGATGTATTGACCTGTTGCCTGCTTAATGGCTTGATTGTTGGCAACTGAAAAACCGTGGTTTATTTTGTTTTCGATTAACTGAACCTGTGGAAATTTCTCCTTTACCAGTGTGCATGAGCCATCGACAGAATTGTTATCCACAACAAAAACTTCTGAAGATATGCCTTTGGTAGCATTAAATACCGAGATAAGGCATTGTTCCAGGAAATGCTTTACGTTATAATTAACAATTACTACAGACAGCTTAATCATCAATATTTTTTAAATCATGCGAAATACAAATATAACGAAATGTTTAATGTGTTATCTCAGAAATTTATTTAGTAGTTAATGTTTCCCTGCTATAATTGATATTTTTTGTGAATTGGGAGCAAGTGGAGATAAAATTTTTATTATACCTTTAACGACAGAAATCACAAAATCAGTAATTAAGATATTAGCTATGGAACACCAAATTGATAAATCAAAAGAATTAAACGCATCAGTAAAACTGATAAACAATAAGTTGAATTTTACAGGAACAGTTGAAGGGAATACCCCTGTTTCTATCGATTATATTGCTCCCCTGGGCGATAATATGGGTTATACCTCGCTGGAATTGTTGTTGTTAAGCTTATCATCATGTTTGGGTTCATCGGTTCTAACCTTTCTTCGCAGGATGAATAAAACCATTGCAGCTTGCGATATTCATTCCAAAGGTTACCGAAAGCAGGAACATCCAACAGGTTTTAGCCGGATTGTAATGGATATCCATCTTACATCGGCCGATGTAACAGAAACAGATTTAATGAAAGTGATAAAACTATCGGAAGATACCTATTGCCCTGTATGGTCGATGTTGAAAGGCAATGTGGAAGTTGAAGTGTTATATAATATTAACAGTTAAAAGCTTATGAAATTCGACAACAGCAAATTCGATAAAAATGGAGAACTGAAAAACGGCCATTTTCAGGAATTTTTTAAAAATGGAGCTATTGCTTGCGAAGGCGATTACAAGGACGGAGAACGAACAGGAGAGTGGAAATACTACCTGTTAAATGGCATTATAAAAGCAATAGGAAACTATACCCTGGGCAAAATGACAGGCGAATGGAAATGGTATCATGTAAACGGAATACTGAATCAGGTTGGAACGTTCGAAAACGAATTGAAAACGGGTGTATGGACACGTTATTATGATAACGGACAACTTTGGGACGAAACAGAGTTTAAAGCCGGCAAAAAAGTAAAGATATTACGAGTCTTTGATAAGTTTGGTAATGAAAAAGCAAAAAAATAAAAAGGACTCAAACTCTTCCATAAAATTAGATTGACTCATATTTTGCATTGGCAGATTGAACAGACTATTATTGGGAATTAAATTCGCCGATCAATAGAGTTTTGTATAAAATTATCCCTGCTCAATTTTTTTTATATCATCTTATCTGTTTCATGCTTATTCAGTATTGATTTTCTCTTGAACCAAAATCCAACATAAGCAAAAACTCATGGTTCTATTTATATTGATTTATTTCAATTTGAGAAAAAATTATCATTATTAAACATTCCAGGAAATTACTCCTTTTTGTATGTGTCATATAGTTAGTGTTTTAACTTAGAAGTTGCCTTATGGTACTAAAATTGAAAATTGCATGTTTAAATAAAATAGCAGAATATGAAAACACATGCAAAACAACAGGTTGAGATTTTGATTATGGAAGACGATATTTTTTACAATAACTTAATTGCTAAAACAATTTTTAATCTTCAACAAAAGCATGAAATTAAAACCCGGTTTAGCTTTACTGTTAAGCAATATACCAAGCCGGATGAGTGTTTGCAAAAGGCAAAGGACTATAATTTTGAGCCATCAATTACTATCGCATTTATTGATTATTACCTTGGAGATGGAATCAACGGTAAACATTTAGTAAATTTGTTACTTGAAAGAAATAAGAATATGAAAATCGTGCTGATGTCGCAGTCCGAAAAAATAATTCAAAAGACGAAAATTCCGGAATTGGAAAACAGCAGGTTTGTTAAGATATTAAAGCATAATTATACTCCGGATGTCTGCAGCACAATTGTAGAAAATTATATTAATAACCTTTAGTTTAAACTATGTTCAAGTTCAGGGCTTCGTTTTCGTATAAGATTGGTGTGTTATTAGTTGTTGGCATATTTATTATTTTGCTCGGAGGCTACTTTTCGTACAGTAGTTTATCTAATGTATTGATGTTGATGCAACAAGAAAAAGAACCGCGATACGGATTAGTTACTATCAAGAATATAACCACGTTAATACAACAGGCCGAAAACAATATAAGGCTGTATGGTATAACAAAAAAAAATACTCATTTAAAGAACTATAAAAAATACATTCAGGAAATTGATTCAAATTTCAATATGCTCGATTCGCAATATCCAGCCGATAAGTGGTTTGTATCAAAAATAGATACAATCAGCTGGCTTTTGGAAACCAAAACCCAAATTTGGGATGAAATGATTTTTCTATGGCAAACAGATAGCACAGATGATGTTTTTTCGAATCTTACAGCAGAATTGCAAACTAACGAAGATAATTTGGGAAAAGACACAAGATTATTTGAGAGAATCTTTAAATCCAGAAGGGCAGACCAATTAATTAGCAGTAGTGAAATCCTCGAAAAATTAAATAAAATCGGGCGAAGTGAAAAAGTTATTGAACAAAGTCTGTTAATGAAAGAAACGGAGCTAACAACCACAAGCAACTTATTAAACGATGCATTTATTTCATTAATGGAACAACTGGAGAATTATGAGCGAGAGAAAGCACTTGAACATTATAAAAATGCAGAAAAACTTGCCGAAATGGCTTATAATCGCCTGGCTTTATTCTCTCTGTTTGGTGTGCTATTGTCGATGTTTGTTTTGCTTGGTGTTATTAAATACATACGTAAAAGTAAAAAGTACAACGAAATACTTATTAGCTCAAAAATGGAGGCAGAAAACCTGGCAAAATCCAAAGAGCTATTTATGGCTAAGGTTAGTCATGAAATAAGAACACCGCTGAATGCAATCTCTGGTTTTATTAAACAGGCTCTTACAATGCCAATGGAACAGCCTATAAAAGAAAAAATAAAGATTGTAGATCAGGCAAGTGATCATTTAATCAGGCTAATAAACGATGTGCTTGACTTTACCAAATTGCAATCCGATCAGCTTACAATTTACAAATCACATTTTGATTCAACGGAGTTGGTTAAAAATGTCTGCAATTTATTTTATGATCTGGCTAAGAAAAATGGAAATAGCATTATTGTTCGTATTGAAAACGACGAAAACATTGTTCTTTATGGCGATATTCATCGTTTACAGCAAATTATTTACAACCTGCTAAGCAATGCAGTTAAATTTACTGAACATGGCACTATTGATGTTTTTACCAAAGTAACACCTGAAAATAAGGAAACTATTTTGTTTCAGTTAATTGTAACTGATACTGGTTTAGGAATTGATTCATCAATGCTTGATGCTGTATTTCAGGAATATACTCAGGAAGATCAGGATGTGGCAATTAAATATGGAGGTACAGGTTTGGGATTAACTATTGTTAAACGTATTGTTGAGCTTTTTGATGGAGATGTCAGGCTGGAAAGTAAAAAAGGTTTTGGTACTAAAGCAATTTGCAATCTTAGGTTCGAGCCTGGTAAACGTGAAGAAATTATTGAACGTAAGGTCGAAGCAATCAAATACTGTTTCCCGGAAAATTTGAAAATACTTTTAGCAGATGACGAAGAGTATAATCGATTATTAATAACATCTATTTTAGATAAATGGAACCTTAATTATGATATTGCAAAAAATGGCCTTGAAGCAATTGAACTAATAAAGAAAAATACCTACAATTTTGTTTTTATGGATATACGAATGCCAATAATAAATGGTGTTATGGCTACAAAATTTATCAGGGAAACATTAAATCTATCGGATACGCAAACACAGGTAATTGGAATAACAGCCAATATATCGACAAACCTGAAAGCTGAGTCTAAAAATCTGTTCAATACAATTCTTACTAAACCATTTACCGAAGATGAATTGTACAATGTACTACAAAATGAACCTAATGAAAATAGTGATGTTTTAAAGACAACAACAATTGCTAATCAGAAAGAAAATCTGAAAGATGCAGATTTATCGAACCTTATTCGAACTGCTGCAAATGATATAGGTTTTATTGAAGAAATGATTCAAAAATTTAAGCAATCAATGGAGAGTGGACTGAATGAGATCGAAACTGCAATAGACAATAATCAATTTGACCTTGTTGCAGATCTGGCGCATAAGTTAACTCCTGCAAGCCGACATTTAGAAATTAATAAACTAGTTAAGCAGTTTAAAGACATAGAAGAGAATGCATTAAATGAAAATAAAAATGTAATTTTGGAATTGGTGCCCGAAGCAAAAGATACCCTGGCAAAAGCAATAAAAAGCCTGGAAGATCAATTTCGCGAATTAAAAAATAAAAAATAAAGAAATAGCTCATGAGCAGTGTACCTTTTAAGATTTTTGTTGTTGAAGATAATGAATGGTATAATCGCTTGCTTGTTCATAATTTGTCGTTAAATCCCGATTTTGAAGTTATTAGTTTTTTAAATGGTTGGGATTGCTTAAATAATCTCGATAAAAACCCGGATCTTGTTACATTGGATTTCCGATTGCCCGATATTAGTGGAATTGAAGTGTTAAAAAGAATTAAACAACAAAACTACGATACCCATGTTATTTTAATTTCTGAGCAGAATGATATCGAAGTAGTGGTTGAACTTCTCAAGGAGGGTGCTTACGATTACATCGTTAAATCGAACGATATTAAAGAACGATTGCACAATACAATTTTAAATATCAGAAAAAATGTTGGCCTGAAAAACGAGATATCAGAGTTAAAAAAAGAAGTTCAAAAGAAATATACATACAACAACTTGATTATTGGTGAAAGTGATGCTATAAAAGGTGTGCACGAGTTGATTTCCAAAGCCATCACTACAAATATTAATGTGTCAGTTTTTGGTGAAACAGGTACTGGTAAGGAATTGGTAGCCAAAGCAATCCATTACAATTCTAATCGAAAATCAAACGCCTTTGTTGCTGTAAATGTTTCCGCTATTCCATCTGAATTAGTCGAGAGCGAATTGTTTGGTCACGAAAAGGGAGCTTTTACAGGTGCCTCATTTTTACGTAAAGGCAAATTCGAAGAAGCTGATGGTGGTACCTTATTTCTTGATGAGATAGGAGATATGGATATTCAGTTTCAGGCGAAACTGCTAAGAGCTCTTCAGGAAAAGGAAATTACCAGGATTGGAAGCAATAAAAAATTAAAAGTGGATTGCCGTATTATAACTGCTACACATAAAAACCTTGCACTGGAAGTAAAAAATGGAAATTTCAGACAGGACTTGTTTTATCGTTTGCTCGGTTTCCCAATAGAATTACCTCCTTTAAGAGAGAGAAATAACGATGTACTTATTTTAGCAAAGCATTTTGTCAAATCGTTCTGTTCTGAAAATAACTTGGCAGAGAAGAAGCTAACCACTTCTGCAATAAATAAAATTAAAAATTATTCATTTCCGGGCAATATCAGGGAACTTAAATCGATAATAGAACTGGCTGTAACGCTGAGTTCTACAAATGAAATTACCGACCACGATATCTTGTTTAATAGCAGTGAAATACTCGAAAACCAATCCTTCGAAGACCTTACTCTGCGTGAGTATGAAATGAAAATTATTAATTCCTACCTGCAAAAATACAATAACGACGTTCGACTTGTTGCCAAAAAACTTGCGATCGGTTCAGCCACAATTTACCGTATGTTAAAAGAAAAGAAACAAAACTAACTTGTCTCATTTTGATAATCTTTCATCATTTTGATTTTTCTTCTTGATTTACATCACTTTTTAAGTATCAGATAATCATTTATTTGTGTTTTTTATTTGGCTTTGGTATTGCTTTTGGCATTACCAATAAACAAACACTAAAAAATACAACTATGAAAAACAATGAAATTCAAAAATCAAACAACGATCCTAACCAACCGAATGATGGCAAAAAAGTAGAAAAACCCAATCAACAAAAAAACAAAGGATTTTGGTCGGCAATATCAGTTATTTCATTACTGATTATTGCAGGAGTTTTGCTTTATCTCTATACCGAAAATTATCATAAAAAGAATTATGAAGCTCTTGCAGAAGTAAACTCTGAATTATCATTTGAATTGACAAACAGGGATTCATTAATCAATGAATGGATGCAAGCATTCAACGAGATTGAAAGAGATTTAATCACCATGCGTGAAAAGGAAAACTTGTTGAAATTTAGTAATACTGATCCAGAAATTACAGCAGATATAAAAGAGCGAATACTAAGTGAGATTAGACTCCTGAATTCCTTGATGAAGGAGAACAAAGCCAAGATTGCAACCCTTAATTATAAGCTCAAACAATCAGGAATGGAAATAGCTGCCCTAAAAGAGAAAATGATTGATCTTGAAAATGCCATAGTCGAAAGAGATAAGAGCATAGCTGATTTAAAATTTGAACTTGTGAAAAACGAATTTGTACTCGAAGATCTCAATAAGTTAATTGATAGTCTGGATTATGAAGTGATTAAAAAGAATAAGGAAATTGAACTACAAGTTGCAAAAATGAACACAGCCTATGTGGCAATCGGTAGTTCAAAGGAACTAAAACAGAAAGGTTTGGTAGAAAAAAACGGTGGATTCCTGGGATTTATTGGAAGAAACAAAGAGGTTTCAACAGTAATTTCAGAAAAAGATTTTAATGAAATTGATATTGTACAAACCAATAAAATTAAAGTAAACTCGAAAAAAGCCGAACTAATATCTGATCATCCGGCCAGTTCTTACGAATTTGTCAGAAACGACAGCCTTATTGCATATCTCGAAATCAAAGATTCTAAAGAATTTTGGAAGTTAACCAGGTATGTTGTTGTTGACACGGGTAAATAGTTTTAATAATAACATTGGTTGAATTTAACAGTTTTCTAATAAATAAAAATCAGTAATAAATTATAAAAACAATTGCCATGAAAATACCAATAAAAATTAAGGGAATAATCATGTTGGTAATAGCGGTAGCATTATTTACAGCATGTAAACAGGATTCAAAGAATGAAGAGAATGCCAATGAAAGTATTAATGAGTTAAAAAATGAGATGAAAGAGATTTCTTCAGAAATCGATAATCTGACAATGAATGAGAGCGATGATTTTAAAACGGAAGCTTATTTACTGCTGGATAAATTCAATCAGAAAATCGAGGATTTTGAAATTGAAATTACTGAAAAGAAACAAATAGTTGATCAAGAAACAAAATCTAAGATAAGTCAGCTTAAAATTACCAGTAATAAACTGGCAGCTAAACTTGACCAACTGGAAGAGAAAACGGACGATCATCTTATTGAGATTAAGCATGAATTAAAGTATGATTTTGCCGAGTTTGGTAAAAGTGTAGAGAATTTCTTTACGGATAATAAATGAGGCTGGCTTTTCCTTTAAAAAGTCATTTGAGTTTTAGTTAATAATGATCTTGGGGATGGCTTTAAAACAGCATCCCTTTGATTTACACAAAAAAATAAAGTTATGAAAGTTAGTCACACATGGATCGAAAATAATATTATGATAGAAGTGCAGGGTAAGCTTGATCTGAAAGTATTGCTCGAAGCAAACGCGTTTATGCTAACAAGTCCAAAATTTGATTTGATGAGTTACCAGATTTTTAACTTTCTGGAAGTTGAAAGTTTGGATATTTCTCATAATGAAATAAAAGTGTTTTCGATGTTACAAAAAGGCACCATGAGGTGGAACAACTCGGTTAAAATTGCAATGGTTGCAATAAATCCGCAAATAATCAATGGTTTTGGTTTTTATTTTTCAGAGATGAGATTAGCCGGATTGGAATGCGAGCTATTTGGGAACATTGATGAAGCATTACATTGGTGTACAGGATGAATCTTAAACGAATATTCAGGTAATAATAATTTAAACCATATAAAATAAACTGCTATGAAATACTTAATTACAATAATGATTTTATTCCAGATACCTGTAATGTTATATGGGCAGGAATATGTTGATTTTGCATCGAAGGATGATGTGAAATTCGAATACAAATGGAGAAAGAAAAATCTATTGAAAAGCGATAGTCCTTATGTGCTTTATCTTAGGATTAAAAATACTGGATTTGAGAAAAAACTGGTAAGTTTTGAATTGTTCTACTTTTGGAATGGAGTGGTTCATTCTCGAAGCGGATACAAGGAATATTGTATTCGTCCAAGCCAAAAAATCTGGGGGAAAAGATGGAACCTTGCTTTTCAATCAGATATTAAAACCCTGGAAGAAATTCATAACAGAAGTTTTACTTGGGAAATTGAATATATAAATGTCGAGGAGAATGAATATTGCAAATCTGGCTTAAAACTAAAACTCGAACCTGCACATAAAATGAAAATATCAAAATAATTTTAAAAATACGTCCTATGAAAAAGTTACTAATATTATTTAGCGTGCTAACTTTCATCTTTATTGATGCAAGAGCTCAGGAAAATTATGCAATGGGTCTCCGGGCTGGTGGAACTTCTGGATTAACATTCAGAATGATAACTTCTTCGGGATATGAACTCGAAGGAATAGCTGGATTCTGGAACCATGGCGTTTCGGTAACAGTGCTTCATAAAAGGAGACAACAAGCTTTTGATGTTATTGGCTTGAATTGGATTTATGGCGCAGGAGCTCATGTTTCGCATTATGGCGAAAAGTTTAACAGAAACAAAGAGCCATATTGGCATACTGATTATCCTGCTTATGTTGATTATATTACTTTTGGGTTTGGACTTGACGGCCTATTGGGAATGGAGTATAAAATTCCACAAATACCTATAGCTGTTAGTTTTGATTTTAAACCATTCATTGAGGTTGTATCAAATGGTGATGTTTGGGTTTCAACGGATCCAGGTATAGGCGTTAAATTTATTTTCTAAATAGTTTATTTTCAGGTAAATCACACTTAAACTTCTATTTTGCTTATAATTTCCTTCTACCTTTGAATACTTACATTTCCCCACTTTGGAAAACTAAGCGAAGCGATCTCGTGATCAAAGAGAACAATAAATGGGGATCGACTGTCGGCAGAGGGGGGATTTGATTACCGTTCTTAGATATAATAATACTGTTCTCCGAATTTCTATCGCCCTATTGGGCTTACTTTTTTTATTTGTATTGTTTTACCATCCTTTAGTTCCCACACTCAACAATAGCTTCATTGGGGCAATATAGGGTAATAAACAGTTAAGTGTATATGTCGAGAGTATTGTAAGCACGACAGTATATTTATTCGAAGTTTAACCGGGTTGCAGGAATAAACAAAACTCATTTTAAAAATTTCTTAAAAATTATATCCCAAAACACTTAACATGTTTACAATTCTCAAAAATTATGTTTTATAACACACTCTATTTAGGGTTACCTTCTTCAAAAATAAGACACATGTAAGTGGAAGGATTCTAAAATGAGAGAAAGAAATGGGAAATCTAAAAACGAGAAAAACTTAGAAAACTTTCTAAGGTAGCTTAATATTAATTTTTTAACTAAACATTTAATTATTATGGAGAATCAATTTAAAATTGAAGTTGAATTAACAAAAATTCATTGTGAAGAATCACAGGAATTAAGTCGGGATGAGTTTTACCTCATGGGGGCTTATACTATTTCAGACAAGATGGACGAGGGGCATGAGAATGAAGAAAAAAAAGTTTATATGCCAGGCACAATATTAACCGATATTTATAGTACCAATAGCGGTGAAACAAAAATTGTAAATACTACAATTTGTAAAAATGATAATATAATTATAGATGACAACCATGTTGTTGTAATCATGTTGGAAGCCTGGGAACAGGATAATGGTAAGTTTTATCAGAAACTTGCTGAAAAATACTCGAAAGAATTTAATAATTTGTGGGTTGAAAAGGTACCTTCATCAAGTGATTCTGAAGTATTAGCTGTTGGCCCGGTAGCTTTATTTATTATTGGGGCATTAGTTGGCGGAGTATTATATGATATAGCTAAGGAGGCTGTATCGAGAATAGTTACATATGGTGATGATGACGATTTTTTAGGTGAAAAAAGCATTGAATTTAAAATAAGAGATTTAGCTTTGGGGAATAACGAAAAGACCATAAAATTTAAACATAAAAAATTCGGGAATTCATACAATTACACGGTCACTTTAAATATAGTTAAAATAATGGCATAAACCCGTTTGGGTTTTAGCTAAAGTAAATTTAGCAGAATTTATTACTACTGTGTTTAAGTAATAACAGCAATTGTTTCCCAATTTAATATCGTGTTAAGTTGGGAACAATTAAAAAAGGTTGCTGTTTTTTGGAAATCATTTTTATTCAAGCAGGGTAGTTTTCTTATATAATACCAAACTAAATACCCGGAGCTAACATTTTTCCATAGTTAAAGAGTTTTTATTTGATACTTTAACTCCCTGTATGGAAAATTAATAAGTGTTCAATTTTCTTGTTTTTTCTTTTTTCAAAAAAGATACATTCTAAAACTCATATTTCGTGAGTAATTCCAAAAACATGTTTTATAACATATTTTATTTAGGGTTACCTTTTTCAAAAATAAGGCACATATAAGTGGAAGGAGATCAGATTTTTAATAAAATTTTAGGGTGATAAATATTTTTATTCAGAATCTTAGAAATTAAAATATTGAAAAATATGTTTTATCAAGATTCCAAAAAAAAGAACCTTATTTTATTATGTGTTGGCATAATAGTAATAATAATGGGTTATATGATTTATTTTTTGTCGAGACCAGGTTTATTAAATGTTTATAACATAAAAATTATTGATTACTCAAAAAATAATTTTCTTACTGCATTCTTAAATTCCTTTCCCAGTTTTTCTCACACCTTTTCATTTACAATCTTCTTATACTTGGTTACACCAAAGAGAAATTCAAAAATTATAGCTATATGTTTATTCTGGATGATTGTTGAACTGTTGTTTGAAGTTGGACAGTTATACAATGCTGATTTAAAAGTATCTTATTCAGTATTAAATGCTTTAGTTTCTTTTTTCCGTTCAGGAATTTTTGATTGGTTCGATATTCTTGCAATAATATTTTCATCACTTATATCATTTGTACTAATTAAAAATTACAATTATGAGAAAATCAAAATTTTATCAGTATGGGTTATTTTTTGTTATTGTAATTATTGGATTAATTACAATAATTGCTACCAATGGTGAAAAAACGGTAAATTTTAAAACAGTTAAAGTTTACCCTTTATTCCGATGTCCTAAAGATGATGTAAGAGCTCACTGGACCACTAGTCCTGATACTCCGATAAAAATTATTTATAATGACGAAACCCACGATGCACCTGGAAGTGGTGACTACCTGATTAATGCAGAAGATGTTAATGCTTTACCAAATCCGGTAGTTATTACTTTGAAAATTGATGCGTCAAATGGTGAAAGTAGAGAATTTACAGTAGAAACCATTATGGGGATTGAAACCTATTCGAGAACAGGGTTGTATATTTCAGATACCCGGTACAGGTTTCGAATTGAGTTTATTCCCGAAATTTGGAGTAATGATATAATTGTCCATAAAATTCAGCTACAATACCCACAAAAATATACCTGTATTGGAAAACCTGATGAATATTTAATTAATTGGCAATATGATAAAGGAACAGCAGTAAGTGGATATTTAACTGCTGATAATGGTTTTCAGGCAGGATTCGATCCGCAACCAACAATATCGGGAATATGGTATTTTACAATGTTAAATTTTGGGGATGAAAAATATTGCCCTGGTTGGGATACATTTCCAAAAGCACCAACAGTTGTGTTTCAAGTTTCTTGTAAATAAACTATATAGCCAATGGTTTAGAATTCAGGTTTTGAAGCTAAATATTAAAATATAATCGATAGTTAAATGGCAAAAAAAGAAATTAAGACATGCACTGAATGTTCGTTTCATTTAATTGATGAAGACATTGAAAATCTGAGCAGTGAAGAACAGATAGAGTTCGAAAAATTTAATACAGATTCATTGTACGGTTTAGACAAACAGGCATTGGAAAGACTTTCGTATTTGTTGCAAAAAATCAGGAGAAAAACGTGTATTGGTGGACTAACAAAGGAAAATGAAATTATGAAAAACTGTAAATATTACAAAGACCTGTCGAAAAGTTTTGATAAAAACCAATTGCTGAATCTGTTTATAGCAAATTATTAGAAACGACAAACAAAAATTAATTTGATATTAAATATCGTACTGGGGATTATAACAGTTTTTGTAAGCTTTTATGGTTTAATACAGAACAATCAAAACACGGAATTAAAGCAAAAAATTGAGCAGGATAATATAAAAATGGACGAATTATATACAAAAATAATTCTACTGAATGATAGCATAAACCAATTGAATACTATAAAAAAAAATAATTAATTAAATAATTACAAGATGAACAAATCAGATTTAATAGAAGCCATAGCTGAATGCTCCGGGTTAACAAAAGCAGAAGCAAAAAGAGCAATTGATTGTTACCACGAGTGTGTAAGTGGGGCACTAAAAAAGGGAAATAGAGTTGCCCTGGTTGGGTTTGGTTCTTTCTCGGTTACCGAAAAAAATGCACGGGTAGGAAGAAACCCGCAAACGGGAAAACCGATCTCTATTCCCCGAAAAAAAGTTGTGAAATTCAGACCAGGAATTGATCTTTTAAGTTTGGTTAAATAGCTTGGCAGGGCAGGTTGAATAGGAAATTTACTGATAAGATTTAGAATACATAAGATAAAACTTATTTGTAAGATTTATACATTCAAATTTACATTTGAGTGAATAGGTTCAATGATTTTGAATATATTAAATAGTTGGGCGTCATGCTAAGAATCTCATTTTCACCAAATAATATGTAGTAATTATTAAAAAAACGGAAAAACAATGAAAACAAAAAAATCAAAACGCATTCCGTTCACTACAGTTGAATGGAAAGGAAAAAAAGTTGACATCCGCACTGATAGGCTGAATGTAAAACTTAAGATCAGCAAAGGCAAACAGGATGAAAAAGAGCTCAAAAAGAAAGTTGAAGAAATCACTAAATTATTGAAAGGCACTTCTGTGCATAGGTTTAACCTGAAAACTGGGAAAATTGTCCTATCAGTTTCTGGAGGTACAGATATTCTAATGTTCACTGAAGAACTAAGTAAACGAATGGATATCGCTTATGCCGAACCTGACACAATAACTAATGTGTTGGCAACTCCGAACGACACAAAGTATAGTGAGCAATGGGCTTTAACCATGATTGATGCAGAAGATGCTTGGGATTTGGAAAAAGGTAATACTGATGTACTGGTTGCAGTACTAGACACTGGTATCTCACATGATGGAACTAATCTTACTCACCCAGACTTAAATGACACTAGCAGGTATATTCTTGGTACCGATTTTGTAAATGATGATAACTTGCCAGCCGATGGACACGGACACGGAACACATGTGGGTGGAACAATTGGATCTGAAACTAACAATAATTCAGGTATTGCAGGTGTGAATTGGAATTCGCAAATTTATGTATGCAAAGTTTTTGACGACTCTGGCAACGGTTCTGAATCAGATTTTGAAGCAGCAGTAGAAGAAGTTGTTGATTATGCAATTGCTAACAATAAACGCTTAGTTATCAACCTAAGCGCAGGTTGGTTTACTGACAATCAAACATTACGTGATGCATGTGCATATGCGCATGATAATGGGATGGTACTTTGCGTTGCCACTGGTAATGATGGCGGGGATTTACGCACACCTGCCATCCACTCGGCAGATTTCTCAGGCGTTATTGCAGTAGGTGCAACCAATAGTTCGGATGAAGTAACAGATTTTTCCAATGTTGGCCCAGCCGTTTCAGTAGTAGCTCCTGGTAAGAATATTCTTTCGACTTTTCCAACCTATGATGTAAATGGAGACACCGCCCATGACTTTGTAGAATGGGATGGAACATCAATGGCTACACCTCATGTTACTGGTTTGGCTTCATTGGTCTGGAGTCGTGAAGCGCGCCTTTCCAACGAACAAGTACGTGATGTTATTCAAAACACCGCAGTTAAACTTGGCTCTGACATATTCAACAATGACTGGGGATATGGACGAATAAACGCTGCAGAAGCAGTAGCCAAAGCTGGATGGGAATTGACGTCAATTCAAACAAATCTCAACTTTATTGACATACCTGAAGGAGAAACACAACTTCGAGCGATCAGAATAGATGTAAACAGTTTTCACCAAACAGAACTGGAAGTGACTGTATCTCCAAGTGCACCATTCAGTCTTCATAATTACAGCGGCCCCATTATACTGGGCAAAACAACAAACTATAATTTGCCACGTTCGTTTTTTGTATGGGTGAAATATACCGGGACGAATGCCGGTGACACCGCAAATTCAACAGCTCAAGTTCGCTGTATCACTACTGGAGACGTTTTCGATGTGACTATTACTGCAAATACGATTGCACGCCCCACTTGTGCAATGATGCTGGTTTTGGATAAATCGAACAGTATGAATTGGGATTCAGGAATTGAGAATAAACTCAGATCGGAAGTCTTAAAATATTCAACTAGTATATTCTTGTCCTGTATACGCGAGAATAATGGTGTGGGGATAGTTACTTTTGATGAAGATTCATATGATCTATTAAATCCACTTGCTGGTCCATTTGGTACTCCAGAAGATGTCTTTGATAGCGCTCACGTGAGCGCATTTAATGCTTTATCAAATTATGCTCCAAATCCAAATGGTTGGACCTCAATAGGGGATGGAATAGAAAGAGGGCACAATAACTTATCGGGGATTACAGGTTACGATAAAAAAGCAATGATAGTATTTACTGATGGGTGCGAAAATAGGCCGAAATTTATTGCTGATGTAAGTTCGCTAATTGATGAGCAAGTTTTTGCAGTAGGCTTAGGCACTGCCGATGTACTAAACGCAGCAGCACTAAATAGTATATGCAACAACCACAATGGTTATCTGCTTTTAACGGACCAACTGGACAATGATGATACCTTTAAGCTTGCCAAATATTTTCTTCAAATACAAGCAGGCGTTAATAATGAACAGATTGTGGTTGATCCCAATGGGTATGTTGTCCCTAATTCTGTGATAAAGATTCCATTTTATCTAAATGAAACAGATATCTCTGTCGATGCAATAGTGATGATGCCCATTCAGAGTCTGATTGACGTTTCTATTGAAACACCAGAAGGTAACATCATTGAAGATTCAAATCTAGCTTCGTTTCCTACAGTTAAAAAGGTTGACGGAACACAGGTTACCTATTACAGGATGACTCTGCCGGTAAGTGATGGCACCAGAATAAACGAACAGAACGGTCAGTGGAATATTTTGCTTAAAGTGAATCAAAAGTATTATAAGCGTTACCTGGCAGAACTCAAGAAATCTAAAGATCAGTATCAACAAGTTGTTGTACATGGTGTAAAATTTACGGCACTGGTTCATGCATATTCAAATCTTCGCATTAATTGTACTCTTTCACAAAACTCATATGAACCTGGTGGCACTATCAGTTTACGCTGCCTTATCACTGAGTACGGCATACCACTGATAAAAGATACAAGTGTGATTTCATCGTATATTATGCCGGATGGTTCGGTAAATACTATCACTTTAAATAAAGTTTCATCAGGCATATATGAAACCCAGCTTCGAGCAGATTACCAAGGTGTATATGTATTTACTGTTCAAGCAAATGGATTTACTTCCCGTAATCTGCCTTTTACACGTGAGCAGGTTTTATCCGCAGCTATTTGGAAAGGGGGTGATGCTCCTGCTCCGACATCATCCACTGATACTAGTCAAAATCCATTTCATGTTACCATCTGTAAATTCCTGAATTGTTTAAAAAGAACGATGGACAAGGGTGCAAAAGAAAGGTTGAAAAAAAATGGTTTTGATATTGATTCATTAATAAAGTGTTTTTGTCACTATAATTTTTTAAATAAAGAATAGCACGAACGCACAACACGCGGTATAGCCAATAAGGGTTTCAGTGGTATGCGAAAGGTTTTTGCCCGCATCATCTTTTCGTGTAACTTGACAGAAAACACCCGCAAACCCTTACTGGTCATGCCATCAACCGTTATAAACCATTTAAAAACCTAGCATATGGCAAATGTTGACATTACAATCAAAATTGATAGCAATTCTAGACGAATAGAATTTTGTTTGTTGGAAGACAAAAACTTAAAACCGCAAAATCACTTCTCATTCAAGAATGGCGAATGGGTAGGGAATTTTAATAATTTCCCTTTGGGTTCTGATAATGATTTGGATTTCTTAATTGTAACAATAGGTAATCCAAACAGCAATTCTAAAATGAAAGTAATAATTAGCGGAATTGAGAAGGGTTCGTTTAATTTATTTAAACCATTTAATCGTAATGGATATGGACAGTTTAATCAAGAAATTCGCTTATAAAAGATATTATGTTTTATCAGTTTTATTGCTTGTAGGCAACCATCTTTATTCTCAGAATATTGTTTCTGATACTAAAGGTTTATCTTCAATTTCTTTAAATCCTGGTTTTAAGGAAACAAAAAAAGATAGTTCCATAAATGATTCCAAAGTTGAGGAAATTCCTTTTAATTTAGGTATTATTAAGGTAATTACATCAGATAAAAAATTAGAATTAAATCACTACAGTTATTTTTCACCAGAAAAGTTCACTGACTTTTTCATTGGAATTTCTGCTGCTGGGGAATTAAAAAATAGTGTTGCAAATCTTTTTTCTTCTGGAAATGTAGTTTCTGGAGGAGATGCAACTTTAAGATTTGGATTAAGACTTTTTAAGAACAATTCTTTTTTTACTAAATACCTAATTAAGGATATGACTAAAGAGGAAATTCAAGAAGTATTAGACAAAAAAACAAAACCCGCATCGGATTTATGGCTTATAACAACAGGTAAATTTATTGGTTCTTCTTTTAAGTTATTTCAACCAGACAGCGTTTTTTCGAAACAAATAGAGAAAACTAACTTTACAGGAACAGAAATAAATATAGGCCTTAATTACTGGAACGCAAGAATTTTAAATACTACTATTCTTGCGGGAGCAACAATAGGCTATAAAAGGATTAATAACTTTGATGATCTTACCGAAAGTATTTCAGAGGATACTAAATTAGTTAGTGATAGCATAACAGGCGCTACAAGAAAAATTGTCACAAAACAAACTTTATATACAGGTAATTATAAAGAGACTGTCGTGTATCCTTTAAACTTTGACCTTTATTTAGTTCCTCATAAACTCGAGAATGTTTCGCTTTTAGCTTATAGCAGGACCGATATTTCAAAAGCAGAATTATCTAAAACGAAATTGGGTTTTGGAGTTTTTTTTCTTCGTAAGCAAAATGCCTTTAATCCTGTTGCAGGAATTACTTTTGACTACGTAGATGTATTTAATGTTGACAAATCAGATGATAATAAAGGTACTTTGTTTAAGTTCAAAATAGGCATAACGACAAGAATAAATATTGTAAATAATCAAATGAATAAATAAATGTATTACAACACATGGTGGTTTTTAGTGCACAGTAGTCCACATCAAAGTTTGTTGTAACTTGCTCGGCGGAATTTGAAATTCTTCCGAGCAGTTGAATTTGTAATTCAATAAATAGTTTGGCGGCATTCATAATGCCGCTTTTTTATTAGAATCTAAGAAACCACCGTCTTTGACAGTGGTAATGTATTCAGGCAAAGCCCCGCGGGTTTCCCGTTATCTGGATTCACATCTTTGTAATTTAATCACGATTTATTGTAGTTTATTCAGAAATTATTATCTTCAAACTCTATTCACAGGGCAAATTGAACCAGTGAAAAAGCAGCTTAACATAACTGGTAATTGGTTGCCGGAATAAAAAAACAGCTATGAAAGGACTATTGATTGTTGATATGCAAAAGATATCATTTACTCCCGAAACTCCTCGTTTTGATGCAGAAGGCGTTGTGAAACGAATTAATTCACTTTCTGATTATTTCAGAAAAAATGGAGATAAAGTGATTTTTATTCAACACGATGGCTCTAAAGGCAATTTCTGTATCCCTGGTTCTGTAGAATGGGAAATTATTGAATCATTAAATGTGGATAATACAGATATTATTGTTGGAAAAACTGCTAACGATTCATTTTATAATTCAAATCTGAACGAAATATTGAAAGGGTTTGGAATCGAAGAAATAGTTATTACAGGCTGTGCAACAGATTTTTGCGTAGATGCAACTGTAAAATCAGCTTTAACAAATAATTATAAGGTAACCGTAATTGCTAACGGGCATACAACTGCCAACAGGCCGCACCTTAATGCAGATAAAATTATTGAACATTACAACTGGATATGGAAAGAGATGATTCCTGTAAATGGAAATATTGCAGTTGTTGATTTAGAAAACTATTTAAATAGCTTAAATACTATTGTTTTGGTTTAAATGCAAGGATTATTAATTTTCTTAAACATCGTATAATAACTAAAAGAATTTAAAAATGAATTTTAAAAAGGGACTTCTTCTTATCCTTACCGGTTTCATTTCTTTTACCGGTTTTTCGCAGCTAAAGCTCGAAAAAATTATTATTGCTCCCGGTTTGGAGCTTACAAAAATTTCAGAAAATGCCTATGTTCATATTTCGTATTTCGTGCATCCCGCGTGGGGCAAGGTAGGTTCGAATGGACTGATCTATGTTCAAAACAAAAAAGCTTTTTTATTCGATACACCTATGAGTGATTTGGATACTCAAACACTGGTTTCATGGATCGAAGATTCGTTGAATGTTTCAATTGTTGGATTTGTTCCAAATCATTGGCACAACGATTGCATGGGCGGACTGTCGTATTTGCAGAGCAAAGGAATAAAGTCATGGGCAAACCAGGTGACAATTGATAAAGCAATTGAAGAGAAACTGCCTGTTCCTGATGTCGGTTTTACCGATTCACTTACATTAAATCTGGATGACAAAGAAATAAGATGCTATTATTTTGGAGCAGCTCATTCAACCGATAATATCGTGGTTTGGATTCCATCGGAGAAAATCCTGTTTCCAGGATGTATGGCTAAAGATACCTGTTCAAAAACTCTTGGTAATACCGCAGATGCTGATTTAAACGAGTATCCCAAAACCATACACAAAGTAATTGCCCGTTTTCCTGATGCGCAAATCGTTATTCCGGGGCATGGCTCTTTGGGTGGTAAGGAATTGTTAAATCACACGTTGGAATTGTTGGGTAAATAAAATATTTTCCCCTTTTTTATTCGGGATTTGAATCAATATTTTACTCTTTTCACCAAACACTTATCCTGATTCTTGAAAAAATGAAATTTTTCAAATACAATCCTTTTTATTATTTTAGCTTTGTAATGAGTTCATGGTAAACTGGTTTGAACTATCTGTAAGTTCTCTTTACCGCCAAAAAATTGATATTTGTTTCTATTTATAACAATAAACGAATTGAATACGAATCATAAATAAAAGTAAAAATATGAAAACAAAAATTTTGGGTTTACTGGCTTTTGCTATGCTTTTAATCATGTGCACCGATGATAACGATTTAAACGTTACTTTAAAAATGGATGGTAGCTTATTTGTTAGTGTGACAGATGATTCTGAAAATCCAATAGAAGATACCAAAGTAAAGCTTTATATAGAAAGTTTAGAAGGGGATCTTTTAGATGCTTATTATACAAACAGCAATGGCGAAGTTGATTTTGGTAAAGTGCTTACCGGAACTTATGTGATTAATGTTGATACACCTAAAGTGGATGGAATAAAATATAATCCAATTAAGACATTGCAGGTTACCTCGGGTTCATCAAAAGAAATCACAGTAAATGTTGAAGAATATACAGGAAAGTTTAAGCTTACAATATACCTGTCTGATTACCTTGGTGGTGGGCCATTTACAAATTTAGATGTTATTGTTGTTCCAAATGAATTATATGATTCGGATTATACAGTTGCAGAATTAGTTGCAAGAGCTGAGTTTTCAGGAAGAACCGATACCGAAGGAGTTGTTATTCTTGATATTCCTTCGAACAGGGATTTTCGGTTAATTGCCTATAAAGGGACATATAAAAAGAATGAACTTACATTTGTAAATCTTGAAAAAGATGATTACAAGAAATATACTTTTAGCTTAGACACATCCTTGTATGATTATAAATCTAAACTTATATCTAACTTATAGCAAATAAGGATAGGTGTATAGAAAAAAATCCCGGACATGATTCTTTGGATGAAAGGAATAGCTAGCAAAAGCTTTGGAGTTATTGTAAAAAAGGTACTGTTTTTTTAAACAGTACCTTTTTACTATTTTTCTATTTGGTTTTATTATATTCCCATTTCTTCTTTAATCGCTTTAGCCAGCCGTTTAACTCCTTCAATAGTTTTTTCTATCGACATAAACGAGAAGTTAATCCGCATGGTGTTTTTGCCGCTGCCGTCGCAATGGAACACGCTGCCTAAAACAAAAGCTACATTGTTTTCAAGTGCTTTATTAAAAAGCTTTTCAGCATCCATGTGTTCAGGTAGTTTCAGAAACAGGAATAATCCGCCTTCGGGTTCAATCCAGGTTACACCTTCGGGCATATAATCGCGGAATGCTTTAAGCATGTTGTCACGCTTTTCTTTGTAAGAAGCAATGGTTTTTTTAAGGTTCTGGTCGAAATATCCTTTTTGAATGTATTTGTAAGCAATCTTTTGATTCAATGTCGGGGTACACAGGTCAGTCGATTGTTTTGCCGTTACAAACTTGTCAACTATTCGTTCGTCGGCAATTACCCAGCCGATTCTAAAGCCGGGAACGAAAATTTTCGAGAAAGTTCCCAGTAAAATAACATGTCCTGAATTATCTAACTCGAAAAGTGTTGGCTGAACTTGCCCGTCGAAGCGTACTTCACGGTATGGGCTGTCTTCAACAATAAGAACATCGTATTTTTTAGCAATGGCAATAATTTCTCGTCTTCGTGATTCGGGCATGGTAATGCCTGCAGGGTTCTGGAAATCGGGAATAACATAAATAAACTTTGGTTTTGTACCTTGCGATTTAAGCTCGGCAAGCTTTTTCTCAAGCAGGTCAGAACGCATTCCTTTATCGTCTAAAGTAATTCCTACGAGGTCTGCGCCATACGAGTTAAAAGCACCTAATCCACCCAGGTAGGAAGGAAGTCCCACGATTGCTTTATCACCCCGGTTTATAAATATTTTAGCCAGTAAATCGAGTCCCTGTTGTGATGAAGTTGTAATTACAAGATTTTTTAACTCGATGTTTAAGCCCTGTTTTTTATATCTCTCAACTAAAATCTGGCGTAATTCGGTAACGCCTTCCGTGGCACCATACTGCAAAGCGGCTGCCCCGTCGTTATCCAGAATTTCAGCAGTAATTTCTTTTAATTGTTGAATTGGGAATGTTTCAGGCGCTGGTAAACCACCGGCAAATGAAATAATCTCTGGGCGCTGGGTTAATTTAAGAAGTTCGCGAATAGCTGACTTCTTCATGCTTTTAATGCTAATCGAGTAGATTTGCTCCAGATCGGTAATCATGTAATTATCCTCCTAATTTTGTTAAAATAAAAAATCAATATGTTTACGAAGTTGATGCGAAGATGCAAATTGAAAATCGGATATCCAAAAAATATTTAGTGTTATACAAAATAAAAAATGCCTGATGCCAACCTGTTGTGTAATACCTCACAATCCGGGGAGCATATTCAAAATATTTTTTTTGTATGGGGTTGTAAGAAAGTGCAGAAGAAAAAGGATTTAACTTTAAAATAAAAAAATATCCCTAAATTTTAGGGACATTTTTAATTATCGTATCAATTCCATTTTTTATCCCGTTTTTAATATCAGATACTGTTTTCTGTATTATCCCGTTTGGTTTCTGTTTCTTCTCGTGTTGATATATTTCAGCAATAATATCTTTGTATTTTTCAAATACAATATTACGTTTCAATTTTTGAGTTTGCGATAATTCGCCGGATTGAGCACTCCATTCTTCACATACTAACCTGAAACGTTTAATTTTTTCATGTTCGCCAAGTGTAATGTTGTATTTGTTTACTTCTTTTTGATATCGTGCAATTACTTCGGGCAAATGAACTAATTCGGTGTTATCCCTGTACTGAACCTTGTGTATTGAGCACCAGTCGTGCAGGAATTGAAAATTTGGCGATATCAATGCACTGGCAAACTTCTCGTTTTCGCCAATAACCATCAATTGTTCAATAAAAAATGATTCTTTAAATTTATTTTCGATAACCTGTGGTGCAATATATTTGCCTGCAGAAGTCTTAAACATTTCTTTTTTACGGTCGGTAATTTTAAGAAAGCCGTCATCATCAATATGGCCAATATCACCGGTATGGAACCAACCTTCAGAATCAATGACTTCACTTGTAAGTTCTGGTTCTTTGTAGTAACCAAGCATCAGGTTTGGCCCTTTACTCAATATTTCTCCGTCATCATCAATTTTTACCTGAACATTCTCAAGTATTTTACCAACGGTTCCAAACTTACATATTTGTGGCGTATGGAAATTTACGGCAATTACCGGTGATGTTTCTGTCAGCCCATATCCTTCAATAACATCGATGCCTGCAGCCCAGAAAATACGGGCTAATCTTTCCTGAAGAGCTGCTCCTCCCGAAACTATAATTAAATCTTCACCTCCTAAAGCTTCTTTCCATTTACTGAATATTAGTTTCCGGGCAATTGTTAATTTAAAATTATACCAGAAACGGTATTTCCCGTTTAACCGGTATTTTAACCCCAGATTTACAGCCCAGAAAAATACCTGTTTTTTCAGGTAAGGTAAGTTTTTTCCTTTTCCAATAATTCCATCGTAAACTTTTTCGAGTAAGCGGGGAACAGTATTAAAAATATGGGGTTTAACGTCTTTAATATCAGCGGTAATTGTTCCAAGGCTTTCGGCGTAATAAATTGCAATTCCTTTGTATTGAAAATGATAATTCATCATTCGCTCGTAAATATGGCATAAAGGCAGAAAACTTAGTGTGCGGTGTCCATATCCGAGAGCGTGGGCTTTTGAAGTGCTTACAAAGTTTGAAACAATATTTTTATGTGTCAACATCACTCCCTTAGGGTTACCTGTAGTTCCCGATGTGTAAATAATTGAAATCATTTCATCAGGGGTAATGGAATCTTTTATAGAATGAACTGTATCAATTAATTTCTCATAGTTCTCTTTACCTGCTTCCAAAACAACTTCCCACGATATTAATTCTTCAATTTCAGAAAGCGAATAGATTGATTGAATTGTAGAAACCTGGTTAACAACGGGTTTTATTTTATTCCAGATAAGTTTGCTTGAAATAAATACTGCTTTAACTTCAGAATGTTTTAAAATATAATCGTATTCTTCGGTACCAATTGTCGGGTAAATAGGAACATGAACTATTCCAACCTGGGATAAGCCCATGTCAATAAAATTCCATTCCGGCCTGCTGTTTAATATGGTTGCAATCTTATCTCCTTTCTTGTAGCCCAGAGCCAATAAACCACAACTGATATAGTTTGAGTAATTTATATAATCGCGGGTACTGTATTTAACCCAAACGCCATCCTGTTTTCCTGCAAGAGCATCATCCATCGGATATAATTCCCTGTAACGCTCAAGAAGATCAAATGTTCTTGTTAATTCCATAATCTGATAGATTAATTAATAGCACTCAAATATAATAATTAATTTCCTCAAGTATATTTATATGTTGATAATTCGGGAGCTAAAGAATAGATTTCAAGTGCAATATGTTTTATTAAATTCGTTTTGGTGGGTTTAAAGAAAAAAGCCTGAATACAAAATTACATTCAGGCTTTTTGGAGTTGTATAAATTTTTTAAAGCAATTTTCGGGCTTTATCAATTGCCGGTTTTAATCCTTTAGGATTTTTACCCCCGGCGGTAGCGTAGAATGCCTGCCCGCCGCCGCCGCCATCAATTTCTTTAGATATTTCACGTACAATCTGGCTGGCATTCAGGTTCTTTTCTTTTACCAGGTTATCCGAAATCATTACAGAAAGATTTGCTTTCCCGTCAATTTCAGAACCTAACACCATGACAAGATTTGAATTTTCGTTTTTCATTTGAAAAGCTAAATCTTTTATTGCTGAAGGAGAATCAATATCAATAATATCTCCAATAAACTGAATACCGTTTATATGTTCCAATTTACTCAGTAAACCAGCCTTTATTGTTTTTACTTTTTCTTTCAAGAGAAGTTCAATTTGTTTTTCGCGTCTGGTACTTTCATTCAGTATTGTTTCAATTGATTGTTTCAGGTTTTTAGAATTGTTAAGCATTACCCTGATTTCATGAATCTCTTTAAGATTCTGGTTAATAAACTCTTCTGCTTTATCGGCTGTAATGGCTTCAATTCTTCGTATTCCGGCAGAAATGGCACTTTCAGAAATTATTTTAAAAAAACCAATTTGCCCGGTTGCCTTCACGTGTGTTCCTCCACACAATTCAACCGAATTACCAAATTTAATTACCCTCACATGGTCGCTGTATTTTTCACCAAATAAAGCGATAGCGCCCATATCGGTTGCCGTTTTCATTGGAACATCCCGCTTTTCATCTATTACATTATTTTGCCTGATTAACGAGTTAACAATCCTTTCGATTTTTTCAATTTCTTCCTGTGTTACTTTTTGAAAATGCGAAAAGTCGAATCGTAAGTAATCGGGATGAACCAAAGAACCTTTTTGTTCAACATGTTTACCTAATACTTCCCGTAACGCGTGATGAAGTAAATGTGTCGCTGTATGATTGTTTGCTGTTGCCTGCCTGTTGTTTTTGTTTACAATTGCTTTAAATTCAGCTTTAGGATTAGTTGGTAATTTTGATGCAAAATGGACGATTAAATTATTTTCTTTTTTGGTATCAATGATTGAAATTTTTTCGTCTCCGCAAACAATATACCCGGTATCGCCAACCTGGCCTCCCGACTCGGCATAAAATGGTGTTTGATTAAATACCAGTTGATATAGCTCTTTATCTTTCGTTTTAATTTTTCGGTAACGGGTAATTTCAATATCAATTTCTTTTTCAATATTGTCGTAACCAATAAATTCAGTTTCAACACCGGCAACTAAATCTACCCAGTCATCTGTTGTAAGCGATGTAGCTGAACGGGAGCGATCTTTTTGAGCTTCCATCTCTTTTTGAAATTCATCTTTGTTAACTACAAGATTTTTTTCTTTTAGTATCAGTTCGGTTAAATCAAGAGGAAACCCATAGGTGTCGTATAGCTCAAATGCTGTTTTGCCATCAATAATTTTTATCCCGTGAGCAAGATTTTTTTCAATAATCTGGTCAAGCAATTTTATTCCTGTTTCGAGTGTTTTTAAAAATGAATGTTCTTCTTCTGCAATTACTTTTTCAATTAATTCCTGCTGCGACCTGAGTTCGGGATAAGCTTCTCCCATATTCGAAGCAAGAACATCGACTAATTTATAAATTGAAGGTTCCCTGAAATTAAGGAATGTATATCCATAACGGACTGCCCTGCGTAAGATTCTGCGAATAACATAACCTGCTTTATTGTTCGAAGGTAACTGTCCATCAGCAATAGAGAAACTTATTGCACGTAAATGATCGGCAATTACACGCATGGCAACATCGGATTTCGTGTTTGAGCCATATTTTATTCCGGAAATAGTTGCAATTTCCTGAATTATGGGTTGAAAAACATCGGTGTCGTAGTTCGATTGTTTCTTTTGTAATACCATGCACAATCGTTCAAAGCCCATACCGGTATCAACGTGCTTGTTTGGCAATAATTCCAATTCACCATTTGCTTTACGGTTGTATTGAATAAATACAAGATTCCATATCTCGATAACTAACGGATTATCTTTATTAACGAGTAATTTACCATCAATTTTTTTTCGTTCCTCATTACTTCTTATGTCAACATGAAGCTCGGAGCAAGGGCCGCATGGGCCTGAGTCACCCATTTCCCAGAAATTGTCTTTTTTTGAACCGTAAAGGATCCTGTTTTCAGGTAAGTATTTTTTCCAATATGTAAGAGCCTCGTTATCGGCTTCAAGTTTATCATCTTTACTGCCTTCGAAAACTGTTGCATAAAGCCTGTCGGGATCAATACCCAGTTCTTTAACCAGTAATTCGTAAGCCCATTCAATGGCTTCTTTTTTAAAGTAATCGCCAAATGACCAGTTTCCTAACATTTCAAACATGGTATGATGATAGGTGTCGTGCCCTACTTCTTCCAAATCATTATGTTTTCCCGAAACACGTAAACATTTTTGTGAATCAGCAATTCGTGTATGTTTTGCGGGTTTATTCCCTAAAAAAATATCTTTAAATTGATTCATCCCGGCATTGGTAAACATGAGTGTGGGATCGTTTTTAATTACCATAGGTGCAGATGGAACAATTGCATGATTTTTATCTTCAAAATAATGTAAAAAAGCAGCTCGTATTTCTTTCGAATTCATAAAAAAACAATTTATAAACAGTTAAATGTTGTAAACTAAATAATTATGTGATTAATTTTTTATTTTTGAATTTGTAAAATTAATTTATTTAAGTTAGATTTGTCGCTATCATCGTGTTTTTTTGTTAAATAATGCTTAAGAATAACTACTGGTATCATGTTTAAAGTCAAATATTATTTTGATGATAATACACTTACGTTCAAGAGAGTTCGATTAGTAAAGAAACAAAAAATTGTAAGACTGGTTTCTTTTTTAGTAGTAACAATTACTGCAGCTTTTTTACTGAATTTTATATTATCAACTTACTTTACTACTCCTAAACTATCAAAAATCATTAATAACAGGTACGAACTTATCATTAAGTATGATTTATTACAGGATAAACTGGCTGAAGTAAATACTGTATTAAAAGATATGCAGCATCGTGACGATAATTTATACAGAACAATTTTCGAACTCGATCCGGTACCTTCAACAGTTAGAATGGCCGGCTTTGGAGGTTCTAACCGTTATACTGAACTCGAAGGATATGATTATTCAGAAATGATGATTGAATCCTGTAAAAAAATGGATGCTATTTCAAAGCAGTTAGTTGTTCAGTCAAAATCGTTTGATGTTGTAATCGATTATGCTAAAAACAAAGAAAAAATGTTAGCCTGCATACCGGCAATTCAGCCAGTAGCAATAAAAGATTTTGATCGCATAAGTGATTATTTCGGAATGCGTAGCGATCCGTTTAATAACTCATCAACCATGCATTATGGAATGGATTTTACAGGACCCGAAGGAGCAGATGTTTTTGCTACAGGCGATGGTGTTGTTGTTGAAGCAGGATATTCTTTATTCGGTTATGGAAACCGCTTAACCATTGATCATGGTTTTGGATATAAAACAGTGTATGCCCATTTGAACGAAATCAGTGTTGAAAACGGGCAAAAGATAAAACGTGGCGATGTAATTGGTAAGTTAGGCAATACAGGCCGTTCAACAGGTACTCACCTTCATTATGAAGTCAGGTTGTACGATAAGCCAATTGACCCGATTAATTTTTATTTTAACGATATAACTGCCGAGGAATATGACGAAATGATTTTAGCGCTTTCAAAAAGAAGAACCCCAATGGATTAGATTTAAAAATTTATGTATATTTGAAGCTTTAAAAATTTAAGAATGGCTAAAATAAGATATAAGTTTAACCACGAGTCCCTGAGTTATGATAAGGTTTCTTTATCACTAAAGCAGAAGTTTTTTCGATTTTTAACTTATTTTGTTGCAACGGTTTTAATAGGATTAATTTATAATATTATTTTTTCTTCGCTTTTTCATACACCAAAAGAAAAAGGGTTAATCCGGGAAAATCAACAACTGGCAACACAGTACTATGAATTAAACAAGCAATTCGATTTAATCGAAAATACACTCGAAGATCTTCAAAAACGTGATGATAATATATACCGGGTAATTTTTGAAGCTGAGCCTATACCTGCATCTGTTCGTTCGGCAGGTTTTGGTGGTACAAACCGTTACCTGGATTTACAAGGTTATAACAATTCTGAACTTGTTATTAATACAACTGAACGATTGGATAAAATTTCAAAAAAGCTAGTTGTTCAGTCAAAATCATACGACGATATTATTAAACTGGCTAAGAATAAAGAAGTAATGGTTGCTTCTGTTCCTGCAATAATGCCAATTTCCAATAAAGACTTAACCCGCACGGCTTCAGGCTGGGGTTGGAGGATTCATCCAATATATAAAATCAGAAAGTTTCATTACGGGATGGATTTTACTGCATCTACAGGCACTGATGTTTATGTAACCGGTGATGGCGTTATTGAAACTGTTGAAACCTCAATGCGTGGTTATGGAAAACATATCATTGTTGATCACGGGTTTGGTTATAAAACCATTTATGCCCATTTAAGCGGGTATAAAGTTCAAAAAGGCCAAAAAGTGAAACGTGGTGAAGTGATCGGCTTTGTTGGTTCTACCGGAACATCAACTGCACCACATTTACATTACGAAGTGCTTAAAAATGATAAGAAAGTAAACCCGGTTCATTATTATTTTAATGATCTTAGCCCTGAAGAGTTTGACAAAATGATATTTATTTCTTCAAATAGCGGGCAATCGTTTGACTAATTCAATTTTTAATGAAATATTATTACAGATATTTTCTGATTCCCCTGTTTCTGGGGAATTTTTTTTGTACCCGGGTTCTTGCACAAGAACAACCGGTTGAATTGAATGATACAACTTACCCGGTAATTCAAACATTTCTTGGAAACTGGCAACGTAATTACTATGGTGTAAATGCTCCCGAAAAACTGGATATTATCTGGAAACATCATTTGGGAACCGGGGAAACAGTAATCTCACGAAGGTTAGGTACTAAAATATGGTCAGGCGCCGGATGGACAGGGCAGCCACTTTTAGTTTCTGAAAATGATACTTTATTCCTGCTTCAGGGTGCGTATGATCATCATTTAAAGAAAATTAATGCCGAAGACGGAAAACTGGTTTGGCAATACCTGTTCGATGATGTTATAAAAGGGACAGGAACAATATGGGTGAATAAAAACCCGGATAAACCGGAAAACAGCTTGGTAATATTACAAGGCAGCAGGTTAGGAGTTGGAAATTTTCTCGATTCAAGATACATTCCCAGCTACAGGGCAATTTCTTATTTTACAGGAAAAGAATTGTGGCGGTTTGATCAAAAATGGACTGAAAGTTATAGCCGCGATGTTGATGGCTCTGCTCTCATATTAAATGATACCGTTTATATTGGATTTGAAAATTCTCTTTTTACTGTTTTTAATCCCGATCATCGAAATGCAACACTAATTAATGGAATGTTTCAGCCTCAAATTTACGAAGAGCACAAACTGTATTCTTTAAACGATGTTTATAATCATAAAAATAATATTGTTACCGAATCGTCACCTTCTATAATGGGAAACAGGATTTATGTTGCCTCGGGAGCAGGGCATGTTTGGGGATATAATTTGATATCACGAAAACTTGACTGGGACTTTTTTATAGGTTCCGACATGGATGGCTCTGCTGTTGTTACAAATGACAGTTGCATAATGGTTTCTGTTGAAAAACAGTATATAAAAGGTAAAGGCGGAGTATTTAAATTGAATCCTTTATCAGCACCCGATAAATCTGTAGTTTGGTTCTTCCCTGTTGAAAATAACGATTTTAATGGCTGGGAAGGTGGTGTAATCGGTTCTGTTGGCATTAATGATAGCTACATTCAGCCTGATAAAACTCACTTGTCTGCTTTTGTTGGAATAGATGGGTATTTATATGTAGTTGATCATAGAAGTATTGATGAATCAATGAAAGTTCTTGGCCCTGACAGCTTAACTTATTATTTTCATCCTAAGTTGATTTATAAAGAAAAAGTAGGGCCATCAATTTCTACACCTGTATTTGTTGAGAACAAACTCATAGTTGCTGGTTATTGGGGAATAAGTTTATATGAATACAACGAAAACAATCAATTTGTTTTACTTGATAAAAAACCAGGCTCCTTCGAATCTACCCCGATAGTATATAATTATAAAATTTATATTGCCTCACGCGATGGATATTTATATTGTTTTGGATTAAAGAATTAACTTTGCATGTTGGATATATTTTTTTAAATTAGTGTTTTAAAATTTCCCGTACATATTTATATAATTTGGTATGCCATATAAGGAAAAAAAAGTAGAGAAGCTTTATTACAGCATTGGTGAAGTTGCCGAGATGTTTAATGTCAATCCATCATTAATTCGTTACTGGGAAAAAGAATTCGATATTATCAAGCCTCATAAAAATAAAAAAGGAAACAGGTTTTTTACCCTGGAAGATATTGAAAATTTTCATGTTATATATTATCTTGTAAAAGAACTTGGATTGACTTTAAAAGGAGCTCAGAAGAAATTAAAAGAAAATAAAGAGGGTACTATCAATAATTTTGAAGCTGTAAAAACCCTGAAAGAAATTAAAACACTATTGCTCGAGATTCGCGAAGAAATTTAATTACAAATAAAATTTTCCTACCTCACTTTCTAAAATATGAAGATTAAAGAAGTTATTTCTTACTTAGAATCGTTTGCACCACTCTCGCTTCAGGAAGATTATGATAATTCCGGGTTAATTATTGGAAATCCTGATGCAGAACTTACCGGTATATTAATTACAATTGATTCAATTGAAGAAGTTGTTCAGGAAGCTATTGATAAAAATTTAAACTTAATTATTTCCCATCACCCGGTTATTTTCTCGGGATTAAAAAAAATAAATGGTAAAAATTATATCGAAAAAACAGTATTAAAGGCAATAAAAAATGATATTGCTATTTATGCTGCACACACGAATCTCGACAGTGTTTCCGGGGGAGTTAATAGTAAAATTGCCCAGAAACTAAACCTGAAAAATACACGAATATTATCAAACTCATTAAATCAACTTATTAAGCTGGTATATTTTGTTCCTGTTCAACAGGCAGAAGAAACACGAAAAGCAGTATTCGAAGCTGGTGCAGGGCATATAGGCAATTACGATATGTGTAGTTTTAATGTAGAAGGCAAAGGTACTTTTAAGGCCCGCGAAAACACGAATCCCTTCGTGGGAAAGAAAGGCGAAATACATACTGAGAATGAAATCCGTGTTGAAGTTATCCTCCCGAAACAAATAAAAAATAATGTTATTCAAGCGCTTATATCGGCACATCCATACGAAGAAGTTGCTTACGACCTTTATGCACTTGAAAATGAATATACAGGTTCTGGTATTGGAATAATTGGTGAACTTGAAAATGAAATGAATGAACTTGATTTTTTAAATCAGTTGAAATCTTTGTTTAATGCAAAATGTATTCGTTATACCGGTTTACTCGACAAACCGATTAAAAAAGCAGCTCTCTGCGGGGGAAGTGGCAGTTTCTTATTAAACCGTGCAATAGCCGAAAAAGCTGATGTATTCATTTCTGCAGATTTTAAATACCACCAGTTTTTCGATGCCAACAATAAAATACTGATTGCTGATATTGGCCACTTTGAATCAGAACAATTTACAAAAGAATTAATTTATGAATTACTTATAAAAAAATTCCCTAAATTTGCAGTTCATTTGTCCGAAATAAATTCAAATCCGATAAATTATTTATAAATATGGCTAAAGAAAAGATAAAAGTATCTGAAACCGCAGAACTTACTGTAGAGGAAAAATTAAAAGCACTGTTTGAATTACAATCTGTTGATTCGAAAATTGATGATTTCAAAAGACTAAGAGGGGAGCTTCCGTTAGAAGTTCAGGATTTGGAAGATGAGATTGCCGGTTTACAAACCCGTATTCAGAATTTTGAAGAAGATGTTGTTAAACTTAGCGAATCTATTAATACAAAGAAGATTGAAATAAAAGATGCCCAAGCCCTGATAAAAAAATATACAGAACAACAAAATAATGTTCGTAATAATCGTGAATTCGACTCTCTTTCAAAAGAAATTGAATTTCAAAACCTCGAAATCGAGTTATGCGAGAAACGTATTAAGGAATTTACTGTAAAAATTAAGGAGAAGCAAGATATCATTGATGAGTCGAAGATAATTCTTAACGAGCGTTCAACAGATATAGAGAACAAAAGAAACGAGCTCAATTCAATAACCAACGAAACCAAAAAAGAAGAAGAAGCATTATTCGATAAATCTGAAAAAATTCATGAAATTCTTGACGAACGGTTATCGAATGCATATAAGAAAATACGTGCAAATGCCCGAAATGGATTAGCAGTAGTTTCTGTGCAACGCGATGCTTGTGGTGGTTGTTTTAATAAAATTCCACCTCAACGCCAGTTAGATGTTCGCTCGCGAAAGAAAATCATTGTTTGTGAATACTGTGGCCGTATTCTTGTTGATCCTGAGATGGAAAATGAATAGCAATTAAATAATTAAAAAAAAGGTATCTGTTTTTCAGGTACCTTTTTTATTTTCTTTTTACCAGCTTCCGCCGGCACCACCGCCACCGAAGCTGCCACCACCAAAACCGCCAAAACCGCCACCGCCGAATCCTCCCGAACCGGAAGAAAAATTCCCAAAGCTGCCACTATGACTCCTGTTTTGTGAAGCCAGCATTCCCATTGCAATCCAGAATGGTAAGTTGTGGCCCAGGGCATAATGCCTTGCACGTTTTATACGGCTCACGATAGCAATTATAATGATGAGTATAAAAACAATAATTATCGGAAATGGCCCGGTTCCCTGGGTTCGTTTCTGGTATTCATCGGCAGTATATTCACCTTTGGTAAGGCTGATAATCGTATTTACAGCATTATCCAGTCCCTGATAATATTGTCCCTGCCTGAAATAGGGTAAAATGTCATTTTCAACAATTCGTTTTGAAAGTGCATCAGGTACGGCACCTTCTAAACCATATCCTGTGGCAATAAATACCTCACCTTTTTCTGTAGCTGTTTTAGGTTTTACAAGGATCAATATGCCGTTATTCTTTCCTTTTTGCCCGATACCCCATTTCTCGCCAAGCTCGAAAGCATACTGTGATGGATCGTAACCGTTTAGGGTAGGAAGAATAACTATTGCTACCTGGGTAGAAGTTTCGTTGTTAAACTGTACCAGTTTGTTCTCAAGTGCTTGTTGTTCCTGACCGCTTAAAAAATTTGCAAAATCATTTACAATTCTTGGTGGAACAGGCCTCTGGGGAAAATCCTGGGCAATCCCGCGTAAACTAAACAATGCCAAAATGGCTATGAATATTATTTTTAATGATTTATTCATTTTAATTATTTTTTCCGAACGATATATCGTTGGATAGTTCGTTAATATCATCTTTCTGGTATGGAAAATGTTTTTTTAAAGCATCTCCTGCCATTTTTATTCCTTCGCTTAATCCTGCAGCAAATTCGCCTGTTTTAAATTTTGAAATAACAGTTTCTTTAATTTCATCCCAAAAATTGGCGGGTGTAACAGCATTTATTCCTGCATCACCTAGTATGGCAAACTTCCTGTCGGTTATTGATAGATAAAACAAAACACCATTGCGGAGTTTTGTTTTATTCATCTCAAGTTTCTTAAACATATAAGCAGCCCTGTCGAGTACATCTTCGGGGCAGTCCGATTCTATATGTATTCGAATTTCGCCCGATGTATTTGTTTCAGCATCATTTATGGCTTGCGTTATCTGCTGCTTTTCCTGTTCGTTGAAAAATTCTGATGGCTTCATAACTAAAATTTAACTTCAGGTGCTTTTTCAACATTTTCAGATACAGCCTGGAACATGTCTTTCTTTGGAAATTCATCTTCATCGGCAAAAATTCCTATGGCAAATTTTCTAAAGAATCCGCGAATATGACGATTGTAAACTTTAACAGTTTCATTGTATTTCATTCGTCCTACAGATATTCTGTTTTCAGTGCCTTCAAGTTGTGCCTGCAATTCACCAAAGTTTTGCGTTGAGCGAATTTGCGGGTAAGCTTCAAATGCCATATTAATAGCTGTATTGATTTGTTTTCCCATTAATTCAAGATCCTCAGGGGTTTTTGCATTTACAATTCCTGCCCTGGCTTGGGTAACTGCCGTTAAAATTCCTCTTTCGTTTTCTGCGGCACCTTTTACTGTTTCAACCAACATGGGAACAAGATCGGCTCTTCGTTGGTATTGTGCAATAACATCACCCCATGATGCATTAACTTCTTCCTGGTATTTTATAGCTTTATCATAATTTCCGTTAGCCCACATAACAAAGATTATTACAATACCTGCAATAACTCCTAAAGTGATAAGTAATTTTTTCATTTTTAATAAGATTTTAATTTGTAATCAAATGTAGTAAATTTTAAATATACATTGCCAGTCTCAAATTTTATGCAAGTTTTCAATTCAGGTAATTATGTCATAATTTATATGCCAAATGCATTTTAATTTTTCTAAATAACATCAATATTTGTATTTTTGGCATTATAAATAACTTAACTTATGAACTGGAAAGATTGTTATCCTTTTTTAACAAGCAATACTTTACGTATTAGATACCCATAGAAAAGGTATTTTTACAAATATTGAATGATACATAAAAAAGATAAACAATTAAAAAATAGTATATAATGACACGAGAAGAATTTCAAAAACTTGTTTTGCAAGGTATTCCTGATCAATTGCCTGCAGCAAAACCTTATGATAGCGAAATAAATCATGCTCCTAAACGTAAAGACATTCTTACAAAAGAAGACAAAAAACTGGCCTTGAAAAATGCTTTACGTTATTTCGATAAAAAACACCACGAAGTTTTGGCTAAAGAGTTTTTACAAGAGCTTGAAAAATATGGGCGGATTTACATGTATCGTTTTCGCCCTGATTATCGAATTTATGCCCGTTCAATTCATGATTTCCCGGCCAGGTCTGTTCAGGCTGCAGCAATCATGCTGATGTTGAGTAATAACCTGGATTATGCCGTGGCACAACATCCTCATGAGTTAATTACTTATGGAGGCAATGGTGCTGTATTTCAAAACTGGGCTCAGTACCTGCTAACAATAAAATACCTTGCAGAGATGACCAATGAACAAACACTCGTGCTTTATTCGGGACACCCAATGGGTTTGTTCCCATCTCATAAAGATGCGCCCAGAGTGATTGTTACAAACGGGATGGTTATTCCGAATTATTCGAAACAGGATGACTGGGAACGTTTTAATGCCTTAGGAGTGTCGCAGTACGGACAAATGACAGCAGGATCGTTTATGTATATTGGCCCACAAGGTATTGTGCATGGTACAACGATTACTGTTTTAAATGCAGGACGAAAAATCAGTGAATCAGGGGAAGGATTAGAAGGAAAATTATTTGTTACTTCAGGGTTGGGTGGTATGAGTGGTGCACAACCCAAAGCAGCTAATATTGCAGGTGTTGTAAGTATTACAGCTGAAATAAATCCTAAAGCGGCATCTAAACGCCATGAGCAGGGCTGGGTTGATGAATTAATTACTGATGTTGATAAAGCTATTGATGTAGCTCTTGAATATTGCAAAAAGAAGGAAGCCCGTTCGATTGCATTCTTGGGAAATATTGTTGAACTCTGGGAAAAATTAAACGAAAGAAATATTCAGGTTCATTTGGGTTCCGATCAAACATCATTGCATAATCCCTGGGCAGGGGGATATTATCCTGTGGGTTTAAGTTACGAGGAGTCGAACAAGATGATGGCTGAAAATCCTGAAAAATTCAAAAAACATGTCCAGGAATCGTTGCGAAGGCAGGTAGAGGCTATTAATAAACTTTCAGCAAAGGGAATGTATTTTTTCGATTATGGAAATGCTTTTTTGTTGGAATCGGGCAGGGCAGGAGCCGATATAATGAAAGCAGATGGCAAATTTAAATATCCTTCGTATGTTCAGGATATTATGGGCCCAATGTGTTTTGATTATGGCTTTGGGCCATTCCGCTGGGTTTGCACTTCATCAAAACCTGAAGATTTGGATTTAACCGATAAAATCGCGATGGATGTACTCGAAGAAATTGCTCTTACTGCGCCTGCTGAGATTACCCAGCAAATGAAAGACAATATTCGTTGGATACGCGAAGCAAAAAAGAACAAGCTGGTAGTAGGTTCTCAGGCACGTATTTTGTATGCCGACTGCGAAGGGCGAACAAAAATAGCTGCTGCATTTAATAAAGCGGTTAAAGATGGCAAACTTTCTGCACCTGTTGTTTTAGGGCGTGATCATCACGATGTTTCAGGTACGGATTCTCCTTTCCGTGAAACATCTAATATATATGACGGTTCGCAATTTACAGCCGATATGGCTATTCAGAATGTAATTGGTGATTCATTCCGTGGTGCAACATGGGTTTCAATTCATAACGGCGGCGGAGTAGGATGGGGCGAAGTGATTAATGGCGGATTTGGAATGGTACTCGATGGAAGCGATGATGCAGACAGACACCTGAAAATGATGTTGCATTGGGATGTGAATAATGGAATTGCTCGCAGAAGCTGGGCCAGAAACGATGAAGCAATATTTGCAATTAAACGCGAAATGGAACGTACACCTGATTTAAAAGTTACTCTTCCGAATGTTGCGGATGATAAATTGATTGATAAGTTATTCTAATAAGTTGGACAAATATTTTTATCTGCTTGAAAATAGGCTTAAAGAGCGGGCAATTTTGCCCGCTCTTTTAACCCCCTATTTTTTTTGCCCTTTTAATTTTTTCATTTCTAAAGAATAAATACATCAGAAATATTATTATATAAAGGTTTGATAACTATTTCTCCTTTATTATTAATTAAGCCCCATTTTTCACGAATCTTAATACGGGCAAATCCATTTATAAAATCATGTGCACTATCAAATAATTTTTCAAATTGGATGATACCATTTGTATCAATAAATATCCATTGATTTCCAGATTTAACACGCGCAAAACCTTCTGAAAAATCTTCTACACCCGTATATTTAGGTTCGATAAAAACTGAACCGTCATTTTTTAAGTAACCCCATAAATCGTTCATTCTTATTCTTAAAAAACCATTTTTACAACTTTTAATATCAGCGTAATTATAAGAACCAACCGTATTTCCATTTTTATCAATTATTCCACTTATTTTATTTTTAAAAACTACAGCTACATCTTCGGCAAAATCTCTTATTTTATCATATTTACAATCAACAACTAATTTACCTGTATTATCAATAAATCCCCATTTCCCATTCTTTTTTACTGCTGCCATCCCATTAGAAAAGTCGTTTATATCGTCAAATAAGGCAGGAGAAATGGTATCTCCTGAAATATCAATAAACCCCCATTTGTTTTTTTCAGAAAATGCTATTTTACCTTCAGATATCTTTTTTAAATTTTCATAATTTGGAAAAACAATCCATTGCCCTTTTTTATTAATTAAACCCCATTTTGAATTAACACATGCACGGGCAATACCGTCTCTAAATAAGAAAGCATTGTTTATGCCATCTTTAAATAAAAAAACACCATTTGTATCAACAAAATTCCATTTCGACTTATACTTTACCAAAGCTAATCCTTCTGAAAACTCATAGGCTTCATCAAAAATTTCATCAATAATCCAATTACCTGATTTATTTATATAACCCAGGGAGCGGATATTTCCTGCAACAGCAAATCCTTCGTGAAAGTCTTCAGCTCTTATAAATTGAGGCTTTATAATAATATTTCCTTTAATATCGATGTAACCATACCTGTTATTTTCTTTAAATCTAAATACATTGTCGTTTGGCAAATGGATTATGCATGCGCTGGGTGATGGTGACCAATAATCACATGAAGGTGAATATACATGAGAAAATTCTTTGTTGATTACTTTTTCACCTTGTAGTGAAATTAAACTCCAATTATCGTCAACCCTGGCAAAAGCTACATATTTTTGTGTAAATGAATAATTCTGCATAAAAAGCAGGAGTATGATCAAAATATTTTTTTTCATTTTTTTGCTTTTAATATTTTTCATTATTTTTTTCTTGAAAATAGCTTTATTAACCAGTTTCTTTTAACAACACCGGCAGCTTCTTCTACTTCTATAGCTCCTTTATTTAAATTTTGAACAGCAATTTCAACACTGTCAGCAAATGCAGTATCATAAATTAATCGTGAAATAAGGCCTTGTCCCTGGTTTATTTCATCGGTAATTCTTACAAGATTATCCGATAAGACTTTTGTCCGTTCGGTTGTATAATCGAGGTTTTTACCTGCTCTGCTTAATCCCGATGTAAAGGATGTATCAGTAAATATTTTTCCATAAAGTCCTTGTCCTTTGTTCATTTGGTTGGTAATGCCAACAAGGTTTTTTGTTGATTTTTGCAGGTTTTGGCCTGCAGTATATATTTTATTTGCAAAAGCAGTATCTGATAGTAACATACCTATTGTGCCTTGCTCTTTTGATATTTTATCCGAAATGTCGGCAAAATTCTCGGTAAGTATTGCAGTTTTCCGGGCAATAGTACTCAGATTACTTGCGAACGATTCGTCGGCAAAGAATTTTCCAAACGCCCCTTCGCCCCGGTTTATTTTTTCTGTAATATCTGCAATATTTTTTGTGATTATCGTGGTATTTTGAGTGGAAGTATTTAATTGCCGAAGGATTTTATCAATTTGAACTGCTTCAATGGTTTCCAAAACATCACCATCTTCGACAACTTCTTCGGTAGAACTTCCGGAGTATATGGTTACTGCTTTTATTCCCATTAGTCCTTCAGGTATAATTTCCATTTTGGAGTCTTTGCGAATAAACTGTTTAACATCAGATTGTATATGTACATCAATACGGACTAATGAGTCGTTCAGAATTTTAACACTTGAAACTGTTCCAATATTTATTCCGGAAAACCGTACATCGTTGCCAATTTTAACACCACTAATATCTTTAAAAATACCACTCAGCATAATATTCCGGCTGAATATACTACCCTGGCTGCCAATATAATAAATACCTAAGATGAATATAATTATTCCGATTCCTACAAAAGAACCCAGGCGAATATTATTTTTTCTTGTATTTTTCATATTCAATTGTTTTTATTCAATTTTAAAATAAGATCGAACCCATTCATTATTTGAATTTTTTAGTTCGTTAAAAGTACCTTCTGCCAGAAAAACACCATCTTGTAAAATTAACATTCGGTTCGATGTAATTTTGGCGCAGTTTAAATCGTGAGTAATAATTATTGAAGATGCATTGTATTTGGTTTGGATTTCAAGAATTAAATTACTTATCTCTCTTGATGTTAACGGATCGAGGCCTGTTGTAGGTTCGTCGTAGAGAATAATCTCGGGTTTAAGAATTAATGTGCGTGCTAATCCTATTCGTTTTTTCATGCCCCCCGAAAGCTCTGATGGCATTTTATTTATTGTATCAAGTAACCCCACATTTTCAAGTGCTTCTACAATCAATCCCTCAATAACATGATGATCGTTAAGTTCCTTGTTTCTTCTGAGCGGAAATTCAAGATTTTCTCTAACTGTCATTGAATCGTAAAGAGCGTTGCTCTGGAATATGAAACCTACTTTAGTTCTTAATTCATTAAGTTCTTTTGAATTCATTGTTGTTACTTCTTTTCCAAAAACCTTAACAGAACCTTCGTCGGGATGTATTAATCCTACAATACATTTTATAAGAACTGATTTCCCGATACCGGATCTTCCAAGTACAACAACATTTTCACTTTTTTTTACTTTCATACTGATATCTTTAAGAACAGTATGTCTGTCAAAAGCTTTTTTAAGGTGATTGATGTCAATAACAGCTTCCTTGTCAGAATATAACGATATTTCTTCTTCTAAATTCATTAATTAAATACTTTAAATAAATCAGCTAATTGCACAGCAATTAAATCCATAATAAAAATTACAAGCGAAGAAATGACAACTGCCGAGTTAGCTGCTTTCCCAACCCCTTCGGTTCCATTTTCGGCATAATATCCTTTGTAACATCCAATAATCCCGATTGCAAAACCAAAAAAGAAGGTTTTGATTGTTGCCGGGACTAAATCGTAATAATGCAATGGATCGAAAGCCAAATTAACAAATAAGGGAAGAGAAATAAAACCACCCAGGTTAACAGCAACATACGAACCAAAAAATGAAATAAAATCGGCATATAATACAAGCAATGGAATCATAAATGTTGTAGCAAGTACACGTGTAACTACCAGGTATTTTATCGGGTTTGTCCCGGAAACATCCATGGCATCTATCTGTTCGGTTACTCTCATTGAGCCCAGCTCGGCACCAATGCCGGAGCCAATCTTGCCTGCACAAATCAAAGCTGTTATTACAGGGCCAATTTCTCTGACAATAGATACTGCAACCATACCGGGTAACCAGGATTCGGCTCCAAATTCTTCCATTATTGGCTTTGATTGTAATGTAAGGACTAAACCCATTATAAATGCAGTTATGCCTATTAACGGGAGTGTGCTTAATCCAATTTTGTATGCCTGGCGAAAAAATTCTTTATGTTCATAAGGCTGGCTAAAGAGTTCTTTAAAAAACTGAACTGTAAATCTGGATAGCCCCCCCAGTTCCAGGAGAAAATTATGAACCCATTGAAAATCATTATTTTCTTGTTTATTTTCGGTTGGCTGATGGTTCCTTTTTTTTCTAAATATTTTAAAAATATTTAGTCTCATATTTATTGTCAATAAATTTATTTAAACGATGAAAGGTACAAATTATTGGGGTAAAATGAGATTAAATCAATGTAAAATTTTTGAATTTGAATGGGGATAATTCTTTTCTTGCTCGGTTTTTAAACAAAATAGCTAAAATAAGTGGCTGGATAGAAAGCAAAAGAACTATCCTGCATCGGACAGTATATCGGTCGATGGTATCGTGTTGTGCGGGATTTATAACCGCATCTCTATCCACCGTGACCAAAACTACCAAAAAACTACAAATATTGCAAACATCTGAAACCCGCATTGGCCATGTGCTGCCTGTTAGCTGCTGCCCTATAGTTTTTCTTATTGTAAAGTGGTTTGTCCTTCTATTCTTTCCTATAATGAAGTGCAACTACACCAGAAGTAAATGTTTTAGTATCCAAGAGTCTTAGTTTAATTAATTCCTGAACATTTTTAAATAATGGAATACCTTGTCCTAATAAAATTGGATTTATAAAAATCCAAAATTCATCTACTAATCCAAGATTTAAAAGAGAATGAGAAGCTCTTGGACTACCAAAAATCAATATGTTTTTACCTGACTGTTGTTTTAATTTGTTTATATTTTCAGAAAGATTGTCACTTATGACTTTTGTATTCAATAATCCAGTTTCATTAATTGTTTTTGATAAAACAACCTTTGAAACGTTTTTATACCAAATTGAATGTTCTTTGTCGTGTCTGCTTGCATTAGGCTGTTCACCTGCTGTTGGCCAGTATGCTTCCATCATTTGATATGTCACTCGACCATATAACGCTGTATCGACTTGGTCTGTCATTGTTGTAACAAAATCAAATATTTCATCATCAACAGTTATCCAGTCCATTTCACCATTTGATCCGGCAACAAAACCATCAAGTGATGAATGCATAAAATATACTAAGTTTCTCATTTTGCTATCAATTTTGACTTTAAAACAATAATCTCATCCTTTTTGTTTGATTTGAAAACTTCTTGACGATTATTTGTCATCGGAGACCACATTTTCAGGGTTGCAGCTAACTGATGGCGGTATGAAATCGTTGGGGAGTTCGGAGACACTTCACTATCAAGGTACAACCAACTTTGATGCGAGAGATACTGTTTACATAACCACTTAACCCCCAATGTTTTATACCGCGTGTTGTACGCTGGCCGTTATTGTTTTCTAATCTATTTATCTCATTTTTAATGTATTGTCTCTCAAACTGTGCGTTGGAGTGGAACGGGCTTGAAGGCTCTTTTGGCATTTTGGGATTGAGCGCAAGCTTTGCGGGAATGCCAAATGTGCCTGAGAGCAAAGGGATGCAAAAGGTGTTGGATAATCTTCTATTCATAATCAATTAATTTTTTAATGAAAACTGAGATATATCCAGATAGTTTAAAAAGTTGTTAAACAGTATATCATAATCAACATCAATCTCATACTCACGAACCATTTTTAATACATTGCTTGGGTAATTATAAACGTCATGAAAAAAATTTATGCTTTTTGTTTTTCCCAACAATGCATTATATAAAATTTGCTTGAAATTATCCTTTACATCATTCTTTGTATAAATTTCAAACAGTTCAGTATCAGCTAAAGCAGAATGATAGCCGTTAGAAAATCCAGCAACCTCATAAGATTTGATATTATTGCTTAATATAAATTCTTTGTCTTTAATCGTTAACTCCCCCCTATTAAAACGACTTTGACTATCATCTTTATATTCATATTTATCTGGTTCAAATTGAACAAAGCTTAATTTACTATTTTTAAATTCCTTAATAATTGAATGGGATTTAGGGACACGAATTGAATATTTTGTAATTTCTAAAATCTGCGCTAATTCATTCAACCTATTTGAATAAAGCACATTCAAGATATCATTTAAATCAATCTCTTTATTATAATTATGATATCTTAATATTTCACTTAAAGCAAAATTAAAAATCTGGTCAGGAAATATGTTTATATAGTCAACAGGTAAATGAAACCATTCTATTCTCAGGCTTTCTATGTCAAAATTTTCGAGAATAAAAGGCAATATCTCGTGTGGAGGATATAGTTCTACAAAACCTGATAGCAATCCTCTATATCCTTTTTCTGATATCTCCTGAATTTTATGAATAAGTTCTATGCATTCAAACTTAGATACATAACATTTTTTTTCAAATTCATATAGTGCTGTATCAAGGTTAATAAATGAATAATCTTTACGTTGGTAATATTTAGTCCAGTAAGGTGAAATATTGGATATATCTATTTTTCTTGATTCCTGTAGTGATAAACGTATAAAATTGTGAATTTCATCTCTCAAATCGAAACTACCTAAATCCTTTCGCGCAAGAATAAAATCACGTAGAGACAACTTCTTATAGTCATTTATCTCTGGTAAATATCCATAAGCAAGAATATTTCTTTTAGCATCTTTTAATGTCCAATTAGAATAATATTCTTGAGAGCTATATGGCTTAAGAAATGAAGCTAATTTGTTTATCGCAATATCTTCTTTACCAGATATGTAGAGCTTTATGCAATCGTGTAAAACAGAAAATGAGCCTGTTGTATTTCCGTGAATAAATGAATTTTCTAAACTATATGTAACAATATCCTTTAAGTTTAATTTATCTTGAATTAATTCATCTAACCTTTCTTCTGTTAAAGCCTTTTCATGTTGGTCAAAAAAATAATCCTCTGTATCGATTTCATCTTGCAAATTTTCGGAAAACCGCTCTGTTGAATACATATCATCACTGGTTATATTGAAGAGTAATGTTGAATCATTCGACTTTATATAACACAACATTGCAAATAAGTACCTTGTACTTGTAATGTTTTCTTCTGAAAAACCATTGGCTAAAAGAGCTTTAGTATATGTATAATATAAGGCATTAAGAGTTGAAATATGGTCTCTGCTTACAATATTTAAAATTAAAGATAAATCGTAATAATGAGTTATTTCTAAATCTTCATAATTCAAAGCATTTATCGCTTCTCTTATTTGAAAATAGAATGATTGTATTGCTTCATAGTCAATCACATTTTGAATCAATTCCTTAAAAGTGCTTATCTGACAATACTTCAGAATAATGTCTTTTTTGTACTGATTATCAAGATAGAAGTAATTGAAACGAGATAAGAACCTTTTATCTATGCTTTGAATAGAATTATAAACATATAGATTAACTTTTTCTGAGATAGAAGAATAGTCGATTTTCTGTTTGCGCAAAAAAGTATTAAAACTGTCATGAAATAAAGAAATTCTATTTAACCTGATTTCAAATAAATATGGATGTTCCTCAATAAACTCATTCACATAATTTGCGGCTTCATCCAAAATCTGAATGATTTCCGATTTCATGAAGAAAGAACGATTGCATAGAAATAGCGATAATAATTGTTTTCCCTTTTCCTGCTTTATCAAGTTATTGTAGTAACTATCAACACTTTCAAGTTTATTTAAATTTGGAATAGCTTTGTAAAGCTTGTAATGTTCCGCTATATATTTAACTAATATAGGATAGCCATCAGTGATTGAATATATTTTCTTAAAAATCTGATAATCTGAAATATGAAATAGTTCATCAAGAACTTTTTGGGTTTGTTTTTCATTCCAATTAATCAAGTTGAATTTTTCCCATTCAAGCTTTTTCTGTAGAGGTCGTGATAGTACAATTACTTTACAATAGTTCTTTAACTTATTTATAAAATCGATGAATAATTCAAACTCAGGTAGATTATAGTTTTCAATGTGGTCTAATCCATCAATTATAACTGTTTTTTGTCTTTTCTTAATCTCCTTAAATATTTCACTTATTTCTCTGAATTTTTGGTCGTTGAATAGTTTTTTTGAGAAATCAAAAATGAAGTTTTTAAATTTTAATCTTTTTTCGTAGTCTTCGTCTTGACTACTAATCCAAAATCGATATAAAATTGATTTATTGTATTCTTTAGTAAGACTATTCACAAAATGGCTTTTCCCTACACCTGGTTTCCCTTCAATCAATAACAAGTTGTGTATTTGAAGATGTTTTCTACCTGTGTCAATCGTTTTCTCTTGGAGCTCCGTGTTAAATACTTTTATTGAAGGTAAATCCTCCCTTAAAAGAATCCACTCGCGCTTATCTAAGCACTCATGAAACCAATTTTCGATTTCCTGTTTTCTTAGTGTGTCATTCTTGTAAAACTCGGCTATTTTCTTGTCTATTTGAGAACGGTTAAATGAAACAATATAAATATCAGACAATTTAAAAGCTGGAAAACCTAATATTTCACAATTAGGAGTTAAGGGAATACTTTTAAAAAACAGAATATTTTTTGCATCGGAAAGTTTATGGCTATTTCCACGAATTTTAATATTTCCATCAGATAAAACAAGGTCATCTAATGAAATCCCTTCAAAATCTTTAATTTGAAAATAGTATTCTACATCTCCGAATGAGATTTTAGCATCATCAAATTTATTATTCACATCAGCCTCAATTTCAATCTTATCGATTGAACGCTCAACGTCCATTTTGCTCAATAACAATTTAGTTACATGCTTTTGATAAGTATATCCACTATAGGCATTTCTCATAACTAAAATCTAAAAGATATAAGTTTAATCCTCAATCTGGTGTGCGTAGGCAAGAAAAACAAGTGTGTGGAAGCGATGGGATGGTCGTGGGACGGGCTGGAACACTCTTGTTTTTGTGCGTTGGCATATTTTTGTCTTTTAAATCAGCAGTTAATCTGGCTGCTGTGTCATTTTTTCGGCTTGCGTACAACTAAATAATAATGAATAAGGACGGGCAATTTCATTTTGTAATTCATTAATCCCAAAGTTTCTGCTTTTGCGAATGTATTCTTTTCCCTCGAAATAAATAACCAGTGTTGGCACAGCAAATATAGAGTTCTGAGCTGCAATTTCAGGATGTTCCATGGTATCACAATAATACATTCGCATTTGCGGAAATTCAGTGTTAAGCAACTCTTCAATTTTGGGTTTTAATACCTTACACACATTACATAACTGGTGAGAAAAATAAAAAAGCACAGCTTTGTCTTGCGAAATTGATTCGTTAAAATCCGGTAAACTATTTATTGATGGTATCATTAATAATTATTCGTGTTTAGCATAATAAGTGTACATGCAATAGATACCTCAATATTGTTTTCCATTGCAAGTTGTATAAGTTCCTGGTTTTCTGAACCGGGGTTAAAGATTATACGTTTTGGCGCCAGGTTGATGATATAATCGTAGTATTCTTTTTGATTTTCAGGATTAAGATATATTGTTACAGTGTGTATATCAGAAAGTTCAGGTTTTCCGATAATAATATCCTGCCACATAATTTGCCCTTTACGATTGCCAATGGGTACTGCTTCGAACCCATGGCGAACAAGGCTTTTAACTGCTTTGTAAGAAAACCGGGTTGGATTTGGACTTGCTCCTAAAACAAGTGTCTTTTTCATATTTTAAAATTTCAATATTTATTTTTTAGTAAGAATTCTATTCAAAAATACATTTTTTCCGAGGATGTTACAAATAGGAAATATAGATGTTGACAGATGATAGGAAGGTTAAACAATTTTTTGGATTAAAACAACAGCATGAGCAGAAATTCCTTCTTCGTTGCCAATAAATCCAAGCTTTTCGGTAGTAGTTGCTTTTATTGATATTTTATCGGGATTAACTTCAAGTGTATTTGCAAGTGTACGAATCATTTCCGGAATGTATTCCTGGATTTTTGGTTTTTGTAAACATATTGTAGAATCAATATTTACAAGAGAATACCCATACTTGTTTAATAATTGAAATGTTCGTTTAAGAAGAATTTTACTGTCAATACCTTTAAATTCGTTACTTGTATCGGGAAAGTGGAATCCAATATCGCGGAGTGCGGCAGCTCCAAGCAGGGCATCACAGATAGCATGTATAAGTACATCGCCATCGGAATGGGCAACACAACCTTTTGTATGAGGTATTGTTATGCCCCCGATAACCAGTTTAAGGCCTTCTTCGAGGCGGTGAACATCGTATCCGTGTCCTATCCGAATATTCATTTTAGCTTGCTTTTTGCCGTTTTTGATTACGTAATGCCTGGAAATCCAGGCCTAAAGTAAAACGCATGGTTTTATCCAAAGGATGATTTTGCTGTGTTGAAATCAAATACGAAAAATCGAAAGTAAAAACATTAAACTTTAAACCAACGCCGGCCGTAAAATATTTACGGTTTCCTTTATTTTCATTTTCAGTAAAATACCCGCCACGAACAGCAAATTGCTTTGCATACCAGTACTCAGCTCCAATAGAATATTTTATCTCGTGCATTTCTTCAGAAAATCCCCCGGGAGCATCGTAAAACGATTGAATCATACCTTGTGGAACAGAAACATCGGGATCGTAACCTGCTACAATTACATTTAAACTGTCGTAATCAGGAGGTGTAGGTACTAAAAATTTATTTAAATCAATAGCAAGAGTTAAAGAATTAAAATCATCGATATTGATTAAATAAGCGAGTCCTAATTTTAAGTTAGTAGGTAAAAAATCTTTTTCAATGTCGGTATAAGATAATTTTGAACCGATATTCGAGATATTTAATCCAAACGAAAGGGTGGAATTTTTTTGTGCAAGTTTAATCCGGTCGTTAACATAATACATCGAAACATCTGCTGCAACTGCATTTCCTGCTTTTGTTTCAGTGCTTCCAGCGTATGCACCACCGGTGATATCTGAACGGATATAACGGAATGCAATACCTCCTGAAATATTATCGGAAAAACTGCGGGCATAGGCAACATCAACAGAAAATTCGTTGGGTTTATGGACATTTAATAGTTCCCCAATGTCATTTGTAAATTGAATTTCGCCCAGGCTAAAATAAAGCAATGTTGCCGCAACTGTTTGTCTTTGGTCTATTCGTTTAAAAGCTGAAACATATGCTAAATCTATATCACCAATAAGGTTTCGCAGCCAGGGAGTATAGGAAACTGAAATTCCCAGATCACTTTCAATAAATGCATATTTAGCAGCATTCCAGTGCATCGAGTTGTAATCTGGCGATGTGGCAACCCCTGCATCACCCATTGCACCAGCTCTTGAATCGGGGGCAATAATTAAAAACGGAACAGCATATTCAATTGCATTTTCTGAGCCAATTAAGTCATTTGATGTTACTTGCGAATAACCGGTTATGTTTGTTAATATTAATCCAAACAGCAAAATGTAAATTAATCTTTTCATTTAAAATTCCTCGTTGTAAGATTTGCAAATATAAAATTATTTCTATTCGATAATTACTTTATTTAAGTATTACCAATTTTTCTATTTTCTCAGCTGTTTTTCCATCTGCCGAGCGCACTTTTATCATGTAAACATAAACACCCCTGCCGATTTTATCCCCGAAATCATCAAGCCCGTCCCAAGGTATAGCATCAGAACGAAAAGCATTTGAGTTTAGTATATGGTGTATTGTTTTTACCAATTTGCCGGATATAGTAAAAATTTGAATCAGTACGTCCAAATCTTCATTGGGTCTGTTGTGATCAAAATAAAAACTTGTATTTTCAGTAAACGGGTTTGGATAATTGAACACATGTTTTAATGCCAGGCTTGCTGTTTCGGCTACTATAAAATCAAGATATTCTTCGGTTGAATTGTTGTAAACATCCCAGATTTTCAGTTTAAGATTATGATTTCCTTCTTCGAGTTCCGAAAATAAATATTCGATTCTGCCTTTTTGGTATTTATCAATATCCGATTCGTAGTAATTGTTTAACACGATTACATTGCTCGTGTTATTATCGAGAGTTGCAGCAATGTCGTGCCCTATTCCGCTGCCTGTTGTATTAATTCCGCTACTATCTATAATTACTGCATATAGTTTAGGATTTTGATTGGTAATACCTCCTGAAACAAAATTTTCATCATTCATATACAGATTTACTGAAGGCCCGATGTTATCTTCGGGTGATGAATCTGATGAACCCCCGATAATAAAATCATTAAAATATCCTTTTGCAAAATTATTCATTCCACTTGCAAAATAGCTGATTTTACCATTTCCTAAGCTGTATGAAATATCCTTGGGAACAATAAAGGTGTATTCAAACCTGCCATTATTTATACTCGCCTTTCCTTTATAAATGATATTATTTTGTAAAGAGAAAGTCATTGGTGTTCCGCCATCGTTTGCCAGGGTCGAAATATCTTTTTTCTTGTCTAAAACCAACGGGTAGATTACACCATTGAAATTTGAAATAAATAAATTGTTTTCGTCAGAGATACGGCCGGAAATCGTTACTTTTTGTAATGCTTTAAGTGTATCGGTATATTCTGTTACACTATTCCCGTTTATTGAGTCAGTAATAATAAACAGTCGGGGAAGAGGAATCTTTAAAGCAGGATCTCCAAGCAAAGTGAAGTTTCGTTTGTTATTTCCGGTTCCTGATGCGTTTTTTGCCAGCCTTATTATATCTCCGAATGCTCTGTAGTTTCCCTTGTAGTCTTTTTCGAAAACATAATTGTAAAATTTACTGTTCAATACAAAATTCGGGCTTGAATATACCAGGCGAGTTGTAGAAAATAATGCAATAGCTCCTCCGTTCGGATTGAGTAATACCAATTCTCCGGCTGATATCAGGTTGTGATCATCAAATCGGCTAAATTCGCAGGTTGCAGTCATAAAAATTGCCAGTTTGTTTTTATTTTTCCACGAATTGATATTATCAATTGTAAGAACCCGCTCATGTGCCAGGCCACTTTCACCACCATGCCCGGTATAATTGAATATCAAAATCCCATTATTAACAACATCATTTATTAATTGGTTAACTTCAGGATAGCTTTCATCAATTGCTGATGAAGTTTGAGGGAAGGCATCAAGGTAGATTTTATTTATATAAAAATGCCGATAACTTGTATCTACAAAAGTGGCAAGTCTGTCTGCATCTTCCATGTGCAGGTTATTGTCTTCATCATCGCCAATAAAACAAATTGAATTTAACCAGTTTCCATAATTAACCGGATCAGAATATGTAATTATTTTATTTACGATATCTTGTGCTTCATTTGCCGATTGCACAGGGAACCGGCCAATTCCAATATCTACCAGGCCTGAGTTTGTTGCTTCAACATTATCGTCCGCATCGAGCAATCCAAAAAAATCATCTGTAACGAAAGATGTGGTGGGATTCAAAGAATTTACTGATTGATAAGTTGGCACATAATTAATATTTTGAGCACTTATCGATTTATTATCAAACGAGCCATCACCAAGTAAAAGCAAATATTTTAATGTATCACTTGTCGATGGCCGGCTATAAATCATTCTTGCAAAATTTCGAATGGCTGTTGCATCTGGTGTTCCCGATGAAAATTCATTGTAAACCTGTTCTGTTGTTACAACTGCAACACTCAGGTTTTCATTTGCGGCATGAAGTTCGGCAAGTTGATTTGCCTGCGAAATAAAATCAGGGTGAGATACAATAATCATATCGCGATGATTGAGTGCATGAATATTTTGATTTTCAACTTCTCCCGCCTGAACAGGTGTAAGGTAACCCGAATTGTTAAATGCAATAAATTCATTTATCCCCGGTTGAACTGCAACTTTACAGGTAATTGAGTTATTTGTTTGTAAAGCAGAAACTGCAAGGTTTACAGGTTGATTAACATTTGTTATATTCCATATTTTAGTTTCACTTGTGGCATTTTGCAAGGTGAGCTCAATTATTTTTGATACCAAATCAGAATTGTAATACCTGAAAACAAGTTGGTTCTCACTCATACTTAGTTGGCGCTGAGCATTTAATGTCAGGTAATCGAGCCATCCTTCTGATGAAGCCGATGGTTTGTTGTAAGATATATTGATTTTAACCTGGTCCGACGGGCTTGTAAAACTTCCTGACGGATTAGCTATATTGGCATATATTGAAGTATAGGAGCTTAAATTAACGGCGGCAATTTCCTGATTAAAAATGGTCGTGGAGCCGGAATGAAATGTAAAAGCAGAGTTAACTCCCGATCGGGCAGCAATGCCTGATTTTATCTTAACAGGACTTGTTTTTATTAACCCGGGGAAATTAAAACTAAATTCATAGTTCGTTGTGATATCAAAATTCTCACCCAACCACAGTTGCCCGGATTTTATCAAATTGAATAAATCAGATTCGTGATGCTTTAAATCGGTAAATGAAGTTACATTTTCAACAACAGCCCCCGGCAGGAAACCTGAATTGGAAATGTAATTAACGATACCCGCATCGGTAGTTAAGAAATAATAATTATAATCGGAAAATAAGTGCCTGTTCAAAGAGTAAAAATTTTCATCTGCATCATATTGCCATTGATGAGGGCTTTTTCCCAGGAATAATATATAATCGTCGGAATTAAAAATACCATCACTTCCTTTTTCCATGTATATTGCATTCTGGATTAAATCATCCTGGCAAAGATCGGTATTTGTTATTGGGAGCATTCCTGCTGAGTTTCCATACACTTTTATATTTTCCGGATTAGAAAATCCCATTCCAATAAGTTCAGAATAACTCAATTTGTATATTCCATCCTGGCTTATTTTTATTTTTACCCACTTCCCATTTTGTAATACAGATTCTGATTGAAACAGGGTACCATAGTGTTGTTTAATTGTTTTTAATTTTTGATCATCAACAATATTAATTCTAAACGATATTACTTTTTCAACCTGGTTTGATACGGAATTTTTAATAAGTGGCAGGAAATTAAATAATATATAAGGTTTACCCCGCTGGTATTGGATGCTATAGTTATATTCAGGCTTTTCAGGTATTTTTATGTTATTGCCTAATATTTTTAATTCTTCAGAATTTAAACTCAGGGTTTTAATATGGGAAACTGAAATACGAACGTGTGCCGAATTTACTTTCAGTAATTCAAAATAGTAAGGTATATATGGATTCTCATTAGTAAAAGATGCATTTTCAAAAAATAAAAAGTCTTTCTTACCAATTGTTTTATCTTCAATATTTTTGTAATTAGAAATTGTTCGCGGAGTTTGCCAGCGAATAAACTTTTCGAAACTTTTTTCTTGTGATTTGCATATAAAAGGAGAAAGAATTATAAGAATGATAAATAACTTAATTTTCATATTTATATATTTTTTACAAAGAAACAAAACTTTACACAAAGTAATAATATCTGCTTGTGAATCGTTTGTTTATAATTAATTATCTTAAAACGGTAGTAATTTTATCAATATTGTAATTTTGAAAAATTAATAAAAAGGATGTTTGCTTATACATGAAAAAGATAATTATACTTTTCATATTTATATCTAGTTTTCAGAATATTTTTCCACAGGACGTTGAGTTTTCTCAATATTACGCGAATATGCTTTATTTAAATCCCGCTTTTGCAGGTTCAGATAATATGTCGAGATTTTCATTAAATTACAGAACATTATTGCCAAGCTCTTATGGTGATTATACTACATATAGTGCTTCTTATGACCAGTATTTTGATGGATTAAGCGGGGGCCTGGGGTTTCAAATTATGAACGACAGGCAGGCACAGGGAGCTATTAATGATTTAAATATTAGTTTAATATATGCCTATCATTTCAAAATACGAAAGTTATGGTCTGTAAACTTTGGAATAAAGGCGGGATATAGTATTAAATCTATTAATACAAATAACCTTCTTTTACCTGAAATGATTGATGAAAACAGTTGGACAATAAATCCAAATTCAGGAACGGTAATAGATAAACAAATCAAATATTTTGATTTTTCTGCGGGATTACTCACGTGGTATGAAAATTATTATTTTGGTTTTTCCATAGATCATATTACTAAACCAGTATTGTCTCTGGGAAGTGACGATCCGGGAATTATTAACAGAAAATATACAGTTCATGGAGGAATGGAAATACCATATTACAACAGCATGGGAAGAATTGACTGGACATTATCTCCCAATATCCTGGTACAAGTACAGGGAGGTTCATCAAAATTTAATTTAGGATTGTATCTAAATAAAAATTTATTATCAACAGGAGTATGGATAAAAACAAATACACAATTTAAATTAACAGGTGCCGTTTTAATGCTTGGTGTTGTTGGTGACTATTCTACTGTTGCATACAGTTACGATATCCCTTTTTATATAAGCGAACTGGCCGGGTTAATTTCCGGATCACATGAAGTAACCTTTTTATATAAATTCAAGTATAAAAGCAAAAGAAAAAAAATCAAGGCAATAAAATGTCCCAAAATTTAGTTATATTTGTGTCTTAATGTTGTATCATGTATATAAAAAATATTATATTTGAAATAAAAAAAATATAACCATGAATGTAAAGCATAACATTTTCTCTTTAATTCTCGCAGGTTTACTTACAGTTTACGGTTGCGGTGGAGGTCCTAAGGTTGATACCAATAATTCATCAACAACTGGTTGGGCATATAATGATCCGGATAACGGAGGTTTTGAAGTAAAAAATGAATATTATGATCAGCCAGGACCTGGTTTAGTTATGATTGAAGGTGGTAGTTATACCATGGGACGTACTGAACAGGATGTAATGTACGATTGGAATTCAGTACCAAGAAGAATTACCGTTTCATCATTTTATCTTGATCAAACAGAAGTACGTAATGTGGATTACAGAGAGTATTTATATTGGATAAGCAGAGTATTTGTCGATTATCCTGCTGTGTACAGAAATGCATTGCCTGATACACTTGTTTGGAGAAGTCCATTAGCTTATAACGAGCCTTATGTTGAGTATTATTTCCGTCACCCTGCTTACAATCAGTATCCTGTAGTTGGAGTAGATTGGTTGCAGGCAAACGATTATTGTATCTGGAGAACAGATAGAGTAAATGAAATGAGATTAATCGAAGAAGGTGTTTTAGATTTAGATCCAAACCAGGTAGGGAGGGAAAATTTTAACACAGAAGCTTATTTAGCTGGCCAGTATGAAGGTTTAGTAAAAGAAAATGTTCCTTCACTCGATCCTAATGTTGAAAGCAGACGTGTAAAATTAGAAGATGGTTATCTTTTACCAAAATACAGGCTCCCAACTGAAGCAGAATGGGAATTTGCTGCAGTTGCCCTTGTAGGAAATACTTACGATGAAAGAATTTATGAACGCAGATTATATCCATGGGACGGACATAATGTTCGTAATCCGAATGGCAAAGACAGAGGTATTATGATGGCCAACTTTAAACGTGGCCGTGGTGATATGATGGGTACTGCAGGTGATCTTAACGATAACGGTTCTATTACTGTTCCTGTAACATCATACTGGCCTAACGATTACGGTTTATATTGTATGGCTGGTAATGTGAACGAGTGGGTTCAAGATGTTTATAGGCCATTGTCTCACGAAGATGTTAGCGATTTTAGGCCATTCCGAGGTAATGTTTTTGAAACTCTTCTTACAAACGAAGATGGAAGCATTATGGCTAAAGATAGCTTAGGAAGACTAAAGAAAAGAGAAGTTACCGAAGAAGAAGCTGCAACCAGATATAATTACCAAAAAGCAGATTACAGAAACTATCTTGACGGAGATATAACTTCAAGAGTTGATTTTGAAAATCAGGATGAAGCTACAAAAGGTGCAACTTCTACAAACGAAATGTATTCAAAAGAAGAAGGTGACTGGGCTTCAATGATTACTGATAAAGTTAGAGTTTATAAAGGTGGCTCATGGAGAGACAGGGTGTATTGGTTAAACCCCGCAACACGCAGATTCCTGGATCAGGAAGAAGCTCGTGATGATATTGGTTTCCGTTGTGCTATGACCGAAATTAGCAGTCCAAAGGGTAAAGGATATTAATAAAATATTTTAAAGATACTATTTAAAAACCTCATGTAAAATGAGGTTTTTTTATTAAGATAAATAAATGCAAATAGATCAGTTATATAAAATTTATATTGAGTATTCTGCCGTTATAACAGATAGCCGGCAAGTAACAAATGGCTGCCTTTTTTTCGCGTTAAAAGGAAATCAATACAATGGGAATCAATATGCAGAAAAAGCAATTGAAAATGGGGCTGCTTATGCTATTATTGATGAAGCAGAATATGTAAGGGATTCAAGGTTTATTTTAGTTGATAATACTTTAGAAACATTGCAGAAACTAGCCAATCATCATAGAAAAGAATTAAAAATACCTATTCTGGCGATTACTGGTACAAATGGAAAAACCACAACAAAAGAACTGGTTTCGCATGTTCTTATGAATAAATTTAACCTGGTATATACAAAGGGAAACCTGAATAATCATATCGGGGTTCCATTAACTTTATTATCAATGACTACTGAAACACAATTTGGAGTTGTTGAGATGGGAGCAAATCATCCATTTGAAATTAAAAAGCTTTGTGAAATTGCCGAACCGGATTTTGGCCTAATTACAAATATTGGTAAAGCTCATCTCGAAGGTTTTGCATCGTTTGAGAATATTATTAAAACTAAAGCTGAGTTATATGATTTTTTAAATGAAACCAACGGTACAATTTTTTATAATTCAAAAAATCCAATACTAAGTGAAAAAGTTAAAAAGTTAAAACTTTCAGTAATTCCTTATGGAGATGGATTAAATTCATATACTAAAGGCAATATTTTACATTCAGATCCTTTTCTCTCATTAACAGTAACCCAGGGGAATAATGAATTCGTCATAAACACGCAACTTGTAGGGGCTTACAATTTTGAAAATGTTCTTGCATCTGTTTGTGTTGGAAACTATTTTGGAATTGAACCATACATGATTAAAAATTCAATAGAAAATTATACCCCCTCGAATAACAGGTCCCAGTTTATTAAAAGCCAAACAAATACAATATTTCTCGATGCGTATAATGCAAACCCGACAAGCATTGAAGCATCGTTATTGAATTTTATGAGTTTAAATTCAGAGAATAAGTGTATCATTTTGGGTGATATGCTTGAATTGGGTAAGGATTCTGAGAGTGAACATGAAAACGTAATCCGGTTAATAGAAGAAGGAAATTTTTCAAAAATAATTCTTGTTGGTGAAACTTTTTTCAGAATACATACTCCCGAAAATTATTTAAAATTTCCTGTAGTTAATCTTGCAATAAACTGGGTATCAGAAAACAAGATTACTAATTCAACTATTTTGATTAAAGGTTCGAGAGGGATTCAACTGGAACGTATTGTCGAATTTTTATAGTTTTGGTTCAAAAAAATAAATCAGGGAATTTTTTTCGATTCCTTATAAAATAATTAAATACAATACTTCCTTTAAATATCTCCGGGTGATCCGTTTTTTTAGTTTGTGTAGCTATTAACTTTCTTTTTATTTTCAAAATTTTTAATGATTTGTAGAAATGAACATGAGCTTTTAAAACAGCTATAAAGCTTGGAACAGACAATTTGAATAAAAATAATAAAGCCGAAATTCCATCAAGCACTAACCGGGTAATAAAAATTCTTAAAAGCTTTTGCTGTGGTAGATTTTTATAAAGCAGAAATAGGTTATTTCTAAAATTAAGGTAAAGTTTAAACGGGTTCGTGTTTGGCAATGTACCGCCACCTACGTGATAAATAGCAGAATCGGGGCAATAGACAATGCGATAACCCATATTTTTTAATCGCCAGCAAAGATCAATTTCTTCCATGTGGGCAAAAAAATCGTTATCGAAACCACCTGCTTTTTGGAATAGTTCAGCTTTAATAACCATACAGGCTCCGGTAGCCCAAAAAATATCTGTTTCCTGATTATATTGCCCCGTATCTTTTTCAATGGTATCAAGTATTCTTCCACGACAGAAGGGATAACCATATTTGTCAATAAAACCACCAGCGGCTCCTGCATATTCGAATTCATCGCGCGTTGAAAGAGAAAGAATTTTCGGCATAACAGCAGCTATGGAAGAATCGGAATCAAGCAATTTAACTAAAGGAGTTAACCAGTTCTCTGTTACTTCAACATCAGAATTTAACAAAACAAAATATTGGGCATCAATTTGAGCTAATGCTTTGTTGTATCCCCCGGTATATCCATAATTTTTATCCAGAATAATTTGTCTTACTCCCGGGTAAGATGAATTTAAAAATTCAATGGAATTATCTTTTGAGTTATTATCTGCAATAATGATTTCTGAATCAGTATTTTGAGTGTGTCTAATCAGTGCTGGTAAAAACCGGGAAAGAAAATCCATCCCGTTCCAGTTTAAAATTACAATTGCTGTTTTCGGCATTACTATTCAGTTATTCGTTTTCTCTCCCACCGATTGTGTGACCATAGCCAATATTCAGGTTTTTCAATTATTAATTTTTCGACAAACCGGATATACATTTCAGTTATTTCAAATTCTTTGTATTTTGTTAAATCATCGAGTTGTGATGAAAAAATCATTTTATATTTTCCGCGTTTTACTTTTTCGAGATAAGTGAATATTATGGTGGCATTTATTTTTTTTGCTATTTTTTCAGGCCCTAAAAATATTGCTGAATCCTGATTTAAAAAGTTTGTCCAATAATTACTGCTTATTTTGGGAGGCCTTTGATCTGCAATTAAACCAATTAACAAGAGTTTTTTTTCTTTATCTTGTAATATTGTCCTAAACGAATCATTCATGGTTACAGGCAATGCACCAAATTTTTTGCGCATTTTTAAGAACTGCTTATCGTAGAATGGATTATTTAAAGGCTTATATACTCCTAAAACTGTATGAGGTGTTAATAATGGCAAGACTAAAAAAAATTCCCAGTTGCAATAATGTGCAGTTACTAAAACAATATGCTTATTTTGTTTATATAGATTTGTAATAGTTTCAATGTTTGATTCGTAATCAACCATTTTTTTTACACGTTCAGGTTTCATTTTTATTAAGGCAATAGTTTCGATAAAAATGTCGCTTAAATGGTGATAGAATTTAATTGCAATTTGTTTTATTTCTTTATCTGTTTTTTCAGGGAAAGAGTTTCTTAGGTTTTTAAAAACAACTTTTTTCCTGTAAGCTATTATATAATAAATAAATACATACACAATATCAGCTACTGCATATAATACAAAGTCAGGAAGACGACTTAATGACCAGCTTAATGTAAGAAAAAGGATGTTTTCTATTCTTTTCATTCTAATTCTTATGGTTTAAAATATTGTTTTATAGATGTTAAGAACTCATCGAATACTAAATTATTACTTGCTGTAATTTCTTTTCCAAATATATAATTTTTTTCTCCTTTAAAATCGGAAACTTTTCCACCAGCTTGTTGAACAATAAAGGCGCCGGCAGCAACATCCCATGGACTAAGGCCATATTCATAAAATGCTTCAAAACGGCCGCAGGCAACATATACAAGGTCTGTAGCTGCAGAACCAAGCCGTCTTACTCCATGCGAATTTACCATGAAATACCCCAGCGATTCGAGAAATGGCTTGATTCTTTTGTAATCGTAGTAGGGAAACCCTGTTGCAATTAAACTGCTTTTTAAATCTTTTTTTTCTGATACAGAAATAATTTTTTTATTCAAATAGGCAGGACCATTTTCCCATGCATAAAAACACTCATCGAGGCCTATCTCATACACCACTCCAAGAACTATACGGTCATTATCCATCAATGCAATACTTATTGCATAGGGAGTAATTCCATGAATATAATTAGTCGTTCCATCTAACGGGTCGATAATCCAGTTGTACTTTTCTCCTTTTTTTGTTGATGTATTTTCTTCGGCAATGAATCCTGCTTCCGGGAGTATTATACTTAACCTGTCAACTAATTTTTTTTCGGATGTTTTATCTACATGAGTAACAAAATCGTGAAGTCCTTTTTCTTCGACATGAATACTGTTGTTTGATGTTCTTTCGGTTTTAATAAAAAGCCCAACTTCCTTCGATAAGTTACACACTTGATTGCAAATTTGTTCCAGGTTCATGCTATAGTTTTAAAATTTAAATACAAAGATAATAAACGATATTTTTAAGACGGATATTATTTCGATGTTATAGAAACGAAATTTCCATATTTCCGCTTAATGCAATTGAATTTAATTTCACAGGTTTAATTTGTCCTATAAGTTCTTTATTATAAGTAGTTTCAATTTTGATATAGTTTTCTGTAAAACCAAACATTTTTCCGTCTCTTTTTGATGATTCGAATAAAACATTCGCTTCTTTGCCAATATTCTGAATGTAAAATTCCAAATGTTTTTTATGGGCTAACTCATGTAGTTTTTTACTACGAACCGATATAATATTCCCGGGGACTTTATTTTTCATTTCGGCTGATTTTGTATTTCGTCTTTCTGAATAGGAAAATACATGATAAAAAGAAGCCTCTGTTTTTTCTAAAAAAGAAAATGTTTCGGCAAAGTCAGCATCTGTTTCTCCCGGGAATCCGGCAATTACATCAACCCCGATAAATGCATCGGGCATTAAGGATTTAATTTTATGAATTTTCGATTCGAAGAGCTCCCTGTTGTACCGGCGTTGCATTTTTGCCAGAATTTTATTACATCCTGACTGTAGAGGGATATGAAAATGATTGAGAAATTTTTTTGACCGGGAAACATACTCAATAATCTCATCGTTTAGCAGGTTAGGCTCAATGGATGATATTCTGATTCGTTTAATACCGGTAACTTTTTCCAGATTCTTAATAAGTTCAAAAAAGGATTCGCCTGTAGATTTTCCAAAATCTCCAATATTTACTCCCGATAAAATGATTTCTTTTATACCCGACGAAGCAATTCTTTCTGTTTCCGATACCAGCTCACGGATGCTTTTATTCCTGCTTTTACCTCGTGCTAAGGGAATGGTGCAATAAGCACAGGAGTAATCACAACCATCCTGAACTTTTAAAAACGATCGTGTACGGTCAGCTTCGGAGTGCGATGAATCGAAATTTTCAATCTTTTCAATTTCACAAGAGTAGATAAGAGGAGTTTTATTTTTCCCCAGTTCATCAACATGTTCAATAATATTGAATTTTTCTTTAGTGCCTAAGACCAAATCGACTCCCAGGTTGGAAGCAATTTCTTCAGGATTAAGTTGTGCATAACACCCTACAACAGCTATATAGGCTTCTGGCGATTGATGCTGAATTTTTTTAATTATTTGCCTGCATTTTTTATCAGCCTGATCGGTTACCGAGCAGGTATTTATAACATAAATATCGGCCGGGGAATTAAAATTAACCACATCAAATCCATTATCTTTAAATTTACGTGCTATGGTTGATGTTTCTGAAAAGTTAAGCTTGCAACCTAGGGTATGAAATGCAACTTGCCTCAATTTGTTTTTTGATATACTCATTTTTGATTTAACTCACGAGCTGCAAATTTATATTATTTTATGAATCAATTATTTTTTTAAACGATACTCAGAATACAATTGCTTTACAATTCCGTCTGCTATACCAACTTTGGGTACTATAATTTCTTTGGTTCCTGACCATTTAATAATTTTAAATAATAGATCGGATGCAGGAATAATTACGTCGGCCCTGTCGGGATTTAGTCCAAGAATTTTAATTCTGTCTTTATAGCTATACGATTTTATAGTGTCATAAACATCTTTTAATACTTTTATAGGCAAAGGTTTTCCTTCTTTTTCCCGCGATAATTTTAGTAGTTTATTAATATTCCCGCCCGAACCAATTAACTCAATATTTTTATAATTCTTCTTAATACCGGTTAACCAGTTTTTAAGTGAATTCAGTTTGCCAGAATCGATAGTATTGTTTAGTAAACGAATTGTTCCGATATTGAATGATTTTGAAGCAATTATTTCTCCTTTTGAGAACAGGGTAATTTCAGTACTACCGCCTCCAATATCAACATATAGATATGAATGTTTATTATCAGGGGATTCAATAACCCGGTTATTGTAGATAATTTCAGCTTCGTCTTTTCCATCAATAATATCAATCGTGATACCGGATTCTTCTTTAATTTTTTTTACAACCTGCATCCCGTTTGTTGCCTCACGCATAGCCGATGTTGCACAAGCTCTATACCTTACCACATCTTGGACTTCCATCAGGTTCTTAAATGCAATCATTGCAAGAACAAGTTTTTCTTGTTTTATCTCGCTTATTTTTCCGGTTGTAAAAACATCGGTTCCTAAACGAATGGGTACCCGAATGATGGATGATTTCGTGAAACTTACTTCATTATCATCTTCAATAATGTTTGTAAATAAAATCCTTACTGCATTTGTTCCAATATCTATCGCTGCAAATTTTAGTAGCTTCAATTTTGTGATTTTTTATTTTTTTGGATAATCAAAAAAGTATTCAACAGGTTTTATATTACCGATATTCTTCCATGTATCGGTTTCGAATTTTAAACATACTACGCCCGAAGTAGGAAGTTCGTCAATTTTTTCATTTAAAAAAGAATTTGCAAAATCTGTAAATGATGGATTATGACCAAATAACATTACTGATTTAATGGGATTATCAATTTCTTTTACTAATTCCATATTTTCAGATTCAGAAGACATGTACAAATCTTTAATAATACTGATTTTATCGACAGGATAATTAAAAATCCGTGCAAAAATAAGGGCTGTGTGTAATGCCCTGTTTGCGGGGCTGGACATAATCAACTGGGGAATATTTTTTTTAATCATCAATTTTTCCGCAATTTTATAACTGTCGTTTATTCCCTTTTCTTTTAAAGGCCTGTCATAATCAGGAACATCTTTAAAATCTCTGACTGATTTACCATGCCTGATAATATATAAATATTTGTATGCTGTCATAAATTAAATTTTAAATTTTAGGCACTTTAGGCACTTCTTATAATAAATTACTGGCTAATTCAGCCAGGTAGCTTCTTTCCCCTTTTACAAGGTTAACGTGTGCAAAAATATCCTGTCCTTTCATTCTATCAGCCAAATAGCTTAATCCATTCGATTTCATATCGAGGTAAGGAGAATCTATCTGGTGAATATCACCTGTAAATACCATTTTTGTTCCTTCTCCGGCACGGGTAATAATTGTTTTTATTTCGTGTGGCGTAAGGTTCTGGGCTTCGTCAACAATAAAGAAAGAGTTTGATAAACTTCTTCCCCTGATATATGCCAATGGGCTAAGAACAAGCTTCTCGGATTTAAGCATATCTTCAATTTGCATGTATTCTTTGCTTTGTGCCTTAAACTGATTTTTAATTACCGACAGGTTATCGAACAATGGTTGCATGTAAGGTAGAATTTTTTCTTTAACATCACCGGGCAAGAAACCCATATCCCTGTTAGCTAATGGAACTATCGGACGTGCAAGAAGAATCTGGTTAAACTTTTTTTCCTGGTGAAGTGCCGATGCTAATGCCAGCAAGGTTTTACCTGTTCCTGCTTTTCCTGTTAAAGCAATAAGCTGAATTTCAGGCCTGTTTAAAGCATCAATTGAAAATGTTTGTTCTGCATTGCGTGGCTCAATACCATAAGTTCTGTGTTTTTCGACTCGTTGCATTAATCGGTTTATCGGATCAAAATGGGCAAGGGCAGAAGATTTTTGCCCCTTTAAAATATAATACTGATGAGGTTTGGGTTTTAATTTAAATTCATCAATCGGAACCCCGTCGTGCATTTCATAAAACCGGGAAATTAATAAATCATCAACATTATCAATGGTTTCAATATCTTTATGAATTTGTTCCAAATCGGCAACCTTATCGGTTGTATAATCCTGTGCCATTATACCCAGCGACTTGGCTTTCATACGCAGATTGATATCTTTACTAACCAAAATTACCTGCAGGGGCTTTTTCTTTTCGCTAACAAATTCAGCAATAGCTAAAATCCTGTGATCAGGGGTAGGTTCAGGAAACGATGCTTTTAATTGATCCGAGAAAGGTTTGCCGGTTTCTATTGATAACTTACCCAAACCTTTACCTAATTCTTTACCACCATTAAAAAGAGTATCACCTGAAAGTTTATCGAGTTCGCGGGTAAATTCCCGGGCATGATAATTTATTAAATCGTTTCCTTTTTTCAAGTAATCGAGTTCTTCTAAAACCACAATAGGCAGCACAATGTCATTTTCCTGGAAGTTATACAAACAGGTATAGTCGTGCAAAATAACATTGGTATCGATTACAAAAACTTTTTTATTTTTTTTCATGTCTTTAAATTTTGGTGTAGAAAAGATATCATCTAATTTCGTACTAATTTAACGAAATTATTTCTCAATCTGTATCAATAGAAAACTATTTTAATATGGAAATCATTGAAGGAATCATAACTCGAAGAAGCATAAGAAAATACACCAGCCAAAAGATTAGCGATGAACAGGTACAGGTGCTTTTAAAAGCCGGAATGTATGCTCCCTCAGCCCGTAACCAGCAACCCTGGCACTTTATTGTAATTAATAAAAGAGAAATTTTGAATAAAATTGCCGGGATTCACCCTTATGCAAAAATGCTTACTGAAGCACGACTGGCTATCCTGGTTTGTGGCGACGAAGCGCTTGAATTAAGTTCAGGATACTGGGTTGTTGATTGTTCGGCAGCAACACAAAACATTTTACTTGCAGCTCATGGTTTAGGATTAGGCTCTGTCTGGCTTGGACTGCATCCTCGCGAGGAAAGAAAACAAGCTGTTCGGGAATTATTTAAATTACCTGCTAATATCCAGCCATTATCTCTTATTTCAATTGGCTACCCGAATGAGAGTAAGGAAATTCCGGATAGGTTTAAACCGGAAAGAATTCATTTTAATTTCTGGTAAACGGTTTCAATAATTTTATCAATTTTGTAGAAATTTATGAGCAATGAATTACAAAGAAACACTCGAATGGCTTTTTAGCCAGCTACCCATGTACCAAAGAATTGGCCAGGCGGCTTATAAGGCAGATTTGACTAATACAATTGAATTAGATAGTTATTTTAATCATCCTCATACACAGTTTAAAAGTATTCATGTTGCAGGTACAAATGGCAAAGGATCTGTTTCGCATATGCTGGCTTCGGTTTTACAGGCATCGGGATATAAAGTGGGTTTATATACATCACCTCATTTAAAAGATTTCAGGGAGCGTATAAAAATTAACGGGGTAATGATTCCTGAATCTTTTGTAACAGAATTTGTTACTCATCACAAACAAAAATTTGAAGAATTAAAACCTTCTTTTTTCGAGATGTCGGTGGCAATGGCATTTGATTATTTTGAGAAAAGTAACATTGATTTGGCTGTTGTTGAAGTTGGAATGGGAGGCAGACTCGATTCTACAAATATTATTCAGCCCGAAGTATCAGTAATTACGAATATTGGATTCGATCATACCCAGTTTCTGGGGAAAACGCTCCGCGAGATTGCCGGGGAAAAAGCAGGAATAATTAAAACAGGAATTCCCGTTGTAATTGGGGAGACTCATGCTGAAACTGAGCCTGTATTCAGAAAAGTTGCAACAGATAAGTATTCAAGAATCGAATTTGCCGATCAATATTACAAAACCGAATACTCGATGCAAACAGTTAATTTTAAGCAGGTATTTAATATATCGAAAAATGGTAAAAATTTTTATACCGATCTAAAAGTTGACTTGTTAGGACTTTATCAACGGAAGAATATTTTAACCGTTTTACGAACAATTGATTTATTTATAGAAAAAGGGTTTAATATTGATTTACAGTCAATTTATTCCGGTATGGAAAATGCAGCATACAGCACGGGGTTAATGGGACGATGGCAGGTAATAAATCAGAACCCTTTAATTGTTTGCGATACAGGGCATAACTTTGAAGGAATAAGTTATGTTGTTGAACAAATTAAGAATACTCCGTATAAAAAACTACATATAGTTTTTGGAGTTGTAGAAGACAAGAGTATTGATAAAATCTTAGAGATTTTACCTGAAGATGCAACATATTATTTCACACAGGCAAGTATCCCCAGGGCATTGAATCATGAAATTTTAAAACAAAAAGCCGAGAAGTATAAATTATTTGGAAATTCTTACCCGCTTGTTAAGCTTGCAATTGAAAATGCAAAAATAAATGCAGGTGCTAACGATTTGATTTTCATCGGGGGAAGCACTTTTGTGGTTGCTGATGCACTATAAATTTATAAAAAAATTCAAATTAATTTTTGAAGATTAAAAAAGTGAATTATATTTGCAACACTTTTAAAGAAAAAAGTTCTAAAATATTTTGGGAGATTAGCTCAGCTGGTTCAGAGCACCTGCCTTACAAGCAGGGGGTCACTGGTTCGAACCCAGTATCTCCCACAAACGAAGCAGTCAAATAATTGACTGCTTTTTTTACATGCAAGAATATTACTTTTACATCCTATATTCAGCTATTTTAAACAAGTTCTATATTGGTTACACAGCCAATTTAGAAGAAAGGCTTCGTAAACATAACTCAAATCATAAAGGTTTTACAGGAAGAAATAATGATTGGAAAATTGTATATAAGGAATCGTATCCAACAAAAGAATTGGCATATGAACGAGAAAGGCAGATTAAAAAATGGAAAAGTAAAATCAGAATTCAAGAGTTAATTGCTAGGAATGGTTCGGACCCTCCCGACTTGTAAGTCGGGAGGGTCACTGGTTCGAACCCAGTATCTCCCACAAACGAAGCAGTCAAATAATTGGCTGCTTTTTTTACATGCAAGAATATTACTTTTACATCCTATATTCAGATATTTCATTGAATTATTAGCAACAACCATCCGGTTTCTATTCTTATTATCTTCATTTTAAAATTGGCAATAAAATGTAATTATTTACTATATTTATAAGTCGTTAACAAAAATCAACCTGTAAAAGCTATCTTTTATCAAATAAATATATCAATTTATCAATTTTTAAAGGCGATATGTTTATTTTTGCATGTTATGCTGAAACTTTTAAGTTGATTCTCAGTTTAATACTTTATAATAATGTAAAATTTTCGATATGAAAGTAAGTTCATACTTCTTAAAAAGCGTGATATTGTTTTTTATAGTAATAAGCATGACAATAGCAGGCTTAAAGAGTCAAACGCTTTATTCATACATGTCTGGTAACTGGAATAACCTGGATACCTGGACTACAGACCCGGGCGGAACAACCTTAGTTGGATCAAGAATACCAACCAATGGAGATGTAGTAGTTATTCTCATGTCACGAACAGTAACATTAACTGCCGATACTGCTACAACAAACCTCGATATTACAATAAGAAGTGGTGGTATTTTAAATTTGGGCGCAAACTCATTTACCGCTGGTTTATCTGCATTGAGAGGTGAAGGAACAATAAAACTTTCAGGAACAAATTTCCCGTCAGCGACTACGAATACTTTTGTAGATGCGGGTGGAGGTACAACAGAATATAATAACTCGTCGAATTTTACTTTACCAGTATTACAAACAGAATATAATAATCTGACATTAAATTTGAGTTCCACTGCTATTGTAGCAACTCAGTTATCTGATATTACTTTAAATGGTAATTTGTATATTAAAAAAGGGAAATATCAAATAAATAATGGAACACCCGCACGGCGGCAATTATCTGTGGGCGGAAATGTTACTGTTGATAGTGGCTCATCTTTAAAAGTTGGTACAGGAAATACAGCAACAACAACTAATCCTGTTGCTAATACTGTGGCTGTTGATGGTGGTACAGCTCCTTTCCTGAATTACTATGATCAAAACACACATCGGGTTGTAATATATGGCGATTTTTCAAATAACGGAACAGTACGTTTTACAAACCAGGATTACCCTGTTTATAATTCATTTCCAACAAATGGTGCTGCCACTGTTTACTTTCTTGGTACAACCGATAATATTTTAACTTGTAATGATACTACTGATTTTTATAATTTGGTTGTTGATAAAGGCACTGATCAAACTTATCAATTGGCTGTAAACTCATCTGACTATTATAATTTCAGGTTGTTTGGTGCAAATATAGCCGGTGGCGAAAACGGCGGAGATAATCCCGATTTAAAAAAGGCTTTGTGGATTCGGAATGGTACATTGCTCTTGTTTGGAAAAGTTGTTATCCCATCTTTGTCGGAAGGTTCTTGTGGAGACACCGACAGTAGCCCCAATACCGATTTCTATATACCTGCAAATGCAGCACTTGTTATTGATGGGCCGGATGTTATTGTTTTAACCACTGCAGATAATTACAGGGAAGTAAATGCGGCTTACGGTACTTCGGCTGCCAGTGATGGAGTTCTTGGTATAAATGCAAGTGCGGGATGTAGTTCTTTCTCAATCCTGGGTAAATTTCAGATTAATGACGGGTATATATCAACCCGTGAATCGGGAGGTTTTATTTATTGGGCAAGCTCGTCGGGTGAATTTATTATTAATGGAGGTGCCCTGGATACAAAACAATTTAGAACTGCAAATACCTCAGGAGGGCTTACTGCATACAGGCAAACAGGAGGTACATTTACCCTTCGCGGACGATTTATAAGAAATGTTACTGGTGTTTCAACCATTGCAAGTTTAACAACCGTACCATTAAGTACAACTCAAAATACAGGAGGTATTCAAGCTGCGGTTGGTACTTTCAATATCGACAGAGACGATAATATTTTTGATATGTCGGGTGGTACAATTGAAATACTTGATGTGTGTGGAGCAGATGCAAGTTCAATCTCAAGAGTATATGAAGTGAATTCATTACCTGCATATTACAATGTAACGGGAGGGAATGTTACTATTAAACTGACAGATGGTACTGGTACAGATTATAATTATTATGTAGCTTCAGCTGCACCTGTTTATAATTTGAATATAGAAAGAGTAACAGGAACTTCTTCAGTTCAGCTTACAAACATTCCATCAAAAACGGGTGTTACTGCCAGAACAAATCCTCCTTTAACTGTTTCCAATGATTTAACATTGTCGAATAGTGCCACGTTGGTTTCTAATAATTACCAGGTACAGGTTGGTGGCGACTTTAGTTTACCTTTAGGAAGTACATATACTCCGGGAACAAACTGGACAACCTTTAATGGAGCAGGTTACCAGACCTTTACAGGAAATGGTACAATAACTTCAGGCTTTAATAAATTGAAAATTGATAAATCGGCTGATACAATTATTTTTGTTAGTACACTTACAACATTTACCATTCGCGATTCATTACAAATATTGGGAGGAACTCTCAACGACGGCGGAAAAACATTGAACGTTGCCGGGCATATATATTGTGCCGGTAAGCATACTGGAACAGGAGAAATAGTATTAAATGGTGGTTCCGCGCAATATATTACCTATGAAGTTTTTGGTGAACCCGGGTTAGGTAATGTTACTTTAAACAATGCTAATGGTGCTAACTTAGTAAATGATGGGTCTATTGAAAGCTTCACTTTTACCAGCGGAATGATGTATCTTGGACAGTATCGTTTAACAATTGAATCAGGGGTGGTTTCAGGATATACAACAACAAGATATTTTAGAACAAATGGAGTTGGTTCTGACGGAGGTTTAAGAATGGGAGTGAATGCTTCATCTCTTACAACAGGAAACAATCTTGTGTATCCGATTGGTGTTACGGGAAAATATACTCCTTGTACAATCATGGGAAATACTTCACCGGGAACAGGAAATGGATATGTTACATTTACACCTGTAAATAATATACATCCTGCTCAAAATACTTCAGGAAGGCATCTTTATTATTACTGGAGAAGTAATTCTACAGGCTTACCATCAGGATCAAATGTTTATTTCCAGTGTTACAATAATATTGTAGGGGATTGGGAATCGGGTGTTAATACAGCATATACCCTTATAAGCGGGACGACTAGTTGGAATAGTGGAGGTTCAGCATCCAGACCAAATGTAATAATAAATGGTATTGCAAACTCACAGGGATTTATTTCTGCTGATATTACAGCGGGTAATAGTGGTGCTTTTAATAATGTTGACGTTTTTTATTCTATTGCTAGTGGTGCATTTAGTTCAAATGATGTTTGGTCTTCAACTGCTCATGATGGAGCCGATTGTAATTGTCACCCAAATAGTGCCAGTGATATTATATACATTGGAGGTATAGCTGGCAGAAATGATTCTATTACAGTAACTGCAGGTTTTAATGCAGCAACAATAACAATCTTAGGATCTTTTACTGGTGATGAAAGAAGGCCTACATTAAATATTCAAAATTTTGGAGGGTCTATAACACTTGATTTATTAAAAGGTGCAGGCAAGTTTGTTACAACATCTGCAACAATTCCAACTACAGATTATGGTGATTTTACAGGTAATGACTCTGCTGTATTTAATTATCATGGGGGATCATATACTATTGGAACAACCATCACATCATACCCTACTTTGTTAATTACATCAAATGCAAATAATATAACAAAAACGTTACCCAATTCAAATGTTTTAGTTCGAAAGGATTTAATTATTTCGGTTCCGGCATATACAAATAACACTTTATTGTATCCGAATGCATCTCGAACATTAACTGTTTATAATGATATTAAGATTAATAATACGGGCAGATTGCGTTTTAATGGAAATAATGCACAGATATTGAATATTTATGGAGATATTAACCTGAGATATAACAACACGGATAATACAAATATTATTGATGACAATGGTGGAACAGGTTTACATAATGTAAATTTTTACGGCGATAGTATCATCACGGGGCAATCATCTATCGCGATCGATTATGCTACACTTAATTTTTTGGATTCTGCAAATGTGGTGGTGACTGATCGGACAGGAGGAGCTAATACAATTACATTCGACAGAATGGTAATAAATAAAGACAATCTTTCCGATACAGTTTTTATATATCACCCACTTACTCTTGATGGGATTACAAACAGCAGCCCTAAAGCTTTGGCACTTACTAAAGGAACATTGGTTTTTGGCAATAGTTCACATAATATTACATTAAGTAGTGGCGGAGCGAACTTTAGTATTCCGCAAACTGCGGCACTTATTCTAAAAAATGGGGCATCCGTTTCTGTTACGGGAACAGGTACCGGTATTTTTCTGGATGGATTACTCCGTGCCGAGGATAACTCGGTAATTAACATTGGAGATGGAACTACTTCCGATACCCGTTATATCGAGTATTCTGGTTCGGGCAATGCAAAAATTGAATTAACCGAAACATCCGGTTTAACAGTAAACTCTCAAATAAGAAGATCTACAACGCAAACAAATGGGGTGTTAAAATTTAATCAGTCGGGTACAGCATCTACAATAATTTATGGACGGGGAGGTACTGCAACACGTGCAAAATTTGAAACAGTAAACCCGGGTAGCGAGTTTTATATGTCGGGTGGCAGTTTTACTATTTTAAGAGGTGGGGGTAGTACTTATGGCGATTTGTACCTGCGCCCTGAATCGGGTTCTGCTACAGGAGGAACGATTACTTTAGGTTCTGTTAATGTTGGTGTACAAACAATAAAATTAGATTCCGAAGTTCCTTTAAATACACTTATTTTAGATGGTGTTGGAACGGATAACACTTTTCAGCTGATGGTGAATCCATTGGTTATGAACGGGAATTTAACTATCAATACAGCAAATAGCATTTTTGATGCGAATAGTAACGATGTAACTCTAAAAGGTAATCTTACAAATAACGGGACTTATATTCCGGGAACGAACACAACAACATTTAATGGTACAACACAAACCATTTTAGGCTCAACAGTTACCGATTTTTATAACCTGGTTAGTAATCCTTCTACATCATTAACTTTTAATTATGATGTCACCATTGCAAATGATTTTTCAATTGTTTCCGGTTCCTTGCTAAGCGATACATTAAATATATATGTGGCTGGCGATGTTGCAAATAGCGGTATCCATTCTGGCGATGCTTCCCGGGGAGGGATCATATTAAACGGAACATCTGCCGAACAGGAAATTTCAGGATCAGGAACGTTTGGCCGGTTGAACTTGTACAACGCTTTTGGAGCACGTATTTTAAATGATATTACATTGGAGCAGGATTTACTTTTGTCAAGAGGGGTATTGAATATCAACCAAAGGCTATTGACTTTGAAAGAGAATTCAGATATTATTGATACAACCGGTACCGGGTTCAGTTCATTGAAGATGATTGAACCTGATGGAGTGTTTAGTAATGTCGGGATTATAAAGAATTTTACTGCAGGGGATCATGTATTTACTTACCCGCTGGGAGTTAGCGGGAAATATACTCCTGCCGATTTAAATATTACAGCAAATACGAATGCAGGGTCTATAAGAATCAATTGTATTAACGATAACCATCCTACTGTATTAGACGACACCCAGGTATTACAATATTACTGGGAAGTTGCAAGCACAGGCATTTCTGCTTTTTATGGAGATTTGAAATTTAAATATGCCGATACTGATGTAGCTGGTGCTGAAGCCAGTTACGTGGCAGCACAGTTAATTATTCCTGACGGAACTACATGGAGCAAAGCATCTCCCGGAGAGAGCACTGATAATGTTGATGAAACTAACGATACTATAAAATTTAACTACAATGGAGTGAATAACATATCGGGAGAATATACAGCAGGAAACGATTCCGCTATTCCTGCAACAGTTCCGGTTTACCAGAGTATAATGAATGGTAACTGGGATACCCCTGGTATTTGGGAAAAAGTTGGTGATCCAGGCGATGGAGATCCTGCTCCTGCAGGTGGCCCAAACGGGTTTATTGTAATTGTAAGCCCGGGAGATTCTGTTTATACCAATGGAAACCGTCGGTTTGCCTATAGAACAACAATTAATGGGATTTTAGATGTCAGAAGTACTTATGGACATAACCTGGGAACAGTTTATGGTACAGGGAAATTAAGGCTCGAGGGACCTGTATTACCTGCAGGCCGATTTACATCTTTTTTAAATTGCTCCGGGGGGACATTGGAATTTAATGGAAGTACCGAATATACAATTATTGCAGATCGTATAGATACTCTTAGAAATTTATACTTTACAGGTACAAATAAACGAATCCTCCCTGATAAAGATCTGGTTATTTGTGATACTTTAAAAATTAGCGGGGCAACTTTAGATAATAGTGTAAATAACAGGAAACTTACAGTTAACGGAGTATTTCAAAGAATAAATTCAGGTGCTTTTTTAAGTGGAACAGGTGCTAATGCAACCGTAGTCTTTGCCGGAAGTGCAGCGCAAACACTGGGTGGCGTTAATGGACAGTTTACAGGCACCAATAAGTTTAATAATTTCGAATTGAATAATAGCAGTGGTTTAACTTTAAACAGCCCGTTAGAAATTAATGAAGATTTGTCATTAACCGATGGTATTATTACTACTACATCTACAAACATTTTAAAGATACTTAATCCCGGGGCTTCATCACAGGTTATACCTGATGGAGGTTCTGCTGATGCATATATCGATGGCCCTGTGTCAATATATATTTATGGAGGAAATAATTTTAACTTCCCTATTGGAGATGGTTCAAGATATGGTAAGTTACAACTTTTAGGAGTAGATAACGGAACCTGGATTGCAGAATACTTTAATACAGGCTTTGGAGATTATACCATTACAGGTACTACTCTTACCGAAGTGAGCCAAACAGAATACTGGGCAATTGATAATCCTAATGCAACTGATAAGGCGCAAGTTGAATTGCGTTGGGATTCAGGAAGCGATATTACTCCCCTGACAACTACAAATGGAATTGATGATATTATAGTGGCTGAATTTGATGGTACTGATTGGGTTGATATAGATTCTGATGCTCCGGTTGGCGATGATTACAATGGTACAGTAGCTACTACAAATACAATTGATGTTACCCCGGCATATTACACATTAGGTTCTACATCGCCTATTTTGGCTAAAGCTTACTTTACAACAATTGATGATGTATGTGCCGGAGAATCCATCCCTGTTTCTTTTTCAGGAGTAACTTCTGCCGAGCTGAATTATACGTTGTACTATTCTGTTGATTTAGGGGTTTCCTCGTTAGTGACTATAACATCAGCAGACTTACCTTATAGCTTGCCTGCACCAACATCCGGATCATATAAATTAACCGGGTTTGAATATAACAATGGCTCCAATATCGGAAATGCTGATGGTTCAACTGTAAGCGTTAACCCTGTACCTGCTCAACCTACAATCAGCCCCGATACCGATCAGGTTTTGTGTGAAGGCGAAAGTGTTATTTTAAGTTCAAGCATCGGATCAACCTATTTATGGTCTAATGGTGCCACAACACAAAATATTAATGTTACAACAGCAGGAAACTATTCTGTTCAGGTTGCAAATGCTTTTGGATGCTATAGTATTGCTTCCGACCCGGTAGCTGTTACTGTTGACCCGTTGCCGGTATTCACACCAAGTGCTGTACCTTCAACTATTTGCTATGGCGATAATTCGCAACTGGATGCTAATTTCGGGGGAACAGGTGCAACTTATTTATGGGATCCTATTGCCGAATTAGACGATGAAACATTAGAAAACCCTGTTTATACTCCGGCAACTAACCCGACAACCCCGGTACAAATTACAACAACTTTTACTGTAACTGTAACGAGTAGTGCTGGTTGTTCAGATACAGGTACGGTAAATGTAATTGTGACCCGTACACCTGATACCGGCCCTCAATACCATATTTCAAACGATTGGCCGTAAACTGGTTGCATATTCGTTTTATACTCTTAAAAAGGCTTGTTTGCAAGCCTTTTTAAGGGAATGATGTGAATGATATAACGTTCTTTGGATTGGGAGCCTGCCTGCAGGCAGCATTTAAAATTGTAGCTATCTGAAGAGATTCTAAGGGGGCGGAAAAACTCAATGCTGTTTCTAATATCAACATTATTAACAACCAACGCCTGCGAAGGAGAATATACAAGTTAATAAAAAAACAAAATTTTGGTCAAAAAAAAGAACTTGTTTGGCAGGTGTATTATTGTATTAATCATTTAAAATGATACTTTTATAAGTTAATACTTGTTTTTAATCAAATGCTTACTAATTTTGCGCAACCAAATACCGAATTAAGCGTTAAAATATGAAAAAGAGAATAAGTTAAATTATTAGATGGTAAATAGATGCTTAATAAAACGAAAGATAAACTCAACATATAAAAATCAAAGCTAAAAGCTAAAAAACAATTAATGAATTTAAATATTAACTTAAACAACAAAAAACATGAAAAAAACAAACTTTTTAAAATTCGCTTTAACGCTTGTAATGGCGTTTGTATTGACTGGTGCTTTTGCACAGTTGGCTACTGATAATGCTGACTTTGTAAGTTCAGCTACAACAGATTATGTAACTATAAATCAAAATTTACCATACTTTGTTGTTCCTGATGCAAATTTATCTCCTCTTTTTGATGCAGCTGTAAGTTTAACAGCAAATGTTAATACTACATTTGCTTGGACTTATACTGCTCCAACTACTGGTACAGCAACAGAAACAAATTTAAATAATAACTATGTAGAGTTATCATTTGATGAGGCAGGTACTTGGACTATTGAGGCAGAAGAAACATTTAATACATGTGCAGGTACGGCAGTTTCTTTAACTGTAGAAGTAATTGACGAACCAACTGCTATAATTGCTGGTTCTGCTACTAATGTTAACTATTCATGGTCTGGAGCTAGCCCTTATACAGCTTGTTTACCAGCTACAACAGGTTCTGAAACTGTTACTATAACAATTACTGAAGATGCTAATTTACCTGTTGCTTATAGATCGTATGCTTTGTTAATTAATCAAACTGTTGAAAATGTGTTGGCTGCTGATTTAACTACACCTGATGGAGCTGCAATTTCTGATACTGATTGGGATTATACAGTTGCTTCTAAACTTAAAACCGGACATGCTTTATTAACAGCTAACCCAACTCATACTTGGACTCCTAACGATATTGGTACTGCTACTTCAACTTATACTATTCCAACTCCAGCATTAGTTGTTGTGAATGATAAACCAACAAGATATACTTATACTATTTCTCCAGCTTCTGATGGCCCAGTAGGAGGTATTGTATCTGGAATATCTAACAAATCTGATTATGGTGTTGCAGTTACAGGATATCCTTTTGGTGCTACTACATCAATAGCTTATATTGTATTGCCTGCACCTACAACTGGTCCAATTTATCATATCAGCAATACTTGGGCATACTAGTTAATTATATAACTAATAAATTGTTATTAAATTAAAAAACTGGTTCGGGGTAACACCCGAACCGGTTTTAAAAAATAAAAAGAAGCATAAGCAAAAAAAAGAAAAGGTGAAAAAGTGAAAAGGAAATTATACATATTTATTGGTTTGTTTTTCCTGCTCTTGAAGGGTTTAAATGCTTATGCCCAAGATGTTCCCGTGGCATGCCCCGGTAGTATTGTTCGTTATGGCGTTTATGGCGATAACGGCAATTCTGTTTTTAACTGGGTAGTTACCGGGGGTACTATTGTTACTAATTGGAACGATTCCATTGAGGTGAGTTGGCCCTGGGGTTTAACCGATCCACAAACTATTACTGTTACCGAAACAAATTTGTACGGTTGTACCGGTGAACCTTATTTTACTACTGTAATTATTTCAAATCCTTCGGTAGATATTGGTTTAGATGCAGATATCTGCCAGGATCAAACGTACGAGTTTTTTGCAAGCTCATCTGAAGCAGTAAATTATTTATGGCAGGATAATTCTGTCGGGGAAACATTTATTGCATCAACAACAGGTGAATACTGGGTACGTATTGAAGACAGCTACGGTTGCCGTGCTATCGATACTGCTGTTTTAACTGTTCACCAAAACCCGGTAATCGATTTGGGTAACGACACTGCCATTTGCGAACCGGGCGAAATATTAACGCTTCAGCTCGATACCATGTATTCTGAATATTTATGGACCTATGAAGGAGGAACATCTATTTCTTCTTATATGAATGTTGAAGCCAGCACCGAGTCAAGGGATTTCTGGTTACAGGTTACCGACCAATACGGTTGTATCGGTTCAGACACGATCACAGTTAATTTCTGTGGCGAATTTATTATACCCAACGCGTTTACTCCGAATAATGATGGCGTGAATGAAGAGTGGGTGATTGAAAATTTAAATCTTTTCCCCGAAGTAACGGTTGATATTTACGACAGGGGAGGAAGCAATGTATTTAAATCCAAGGGGTATCAAAAACCCTGGGATGGAACAGATTCCAATGGTAGAAAATTACCAATGGATTCATATTATTACGTGATTGATTTACATAATGGTGAAACTCCTATTGTTGGAACTGTAACCGTAATTCGTTAAAAATTTTAGTAAACGCAAAAAAGACTTTTTAGGTAAGTGAATGAAAAAAATAGTACTCATATCATTTTTTATAATACTGGCAACAACTTCTGTTATGAGTCAGCAAGAACCCGTGTATAGCCAGTTTACAATGAACCAGTTTCTTATAAATCCCGCTTTTGCAGGAAGCGAGGGTTATACTTCCTTTAATCTTACTGCCCGCCAACAATGGCTGGGAATGGAGGATGCTCCATCTACTCAATCCATAAGCGGTCAAGCCAGAATATTAAAAACAAGCTATATATCTAAATCACGATCAATTAAAAAAAGAATTAAAAAACGCAGGCCAAGTGGCAGAGTGGGTATTGGTGCATATATTTACAACGATAAAAACGGGCAGATTGGTAAAACGGGAGGCGAATTTACTTATGCATACCACCTGTTTATTAACGATGGACAGTTATCTTTAGGTGTATCCTTGTCTGCTTTTCAGTTTAGAGTGAATACCGAAAATTTAATCCTGCCTCAGGGCGAAACTGTTGACCCATTGCTTCTGCAAGCGCGCGAAGGAATGTGGGTTACCGATGGTAGTTTTGGGTTATATTATACTTTCCAGCCTTTTTATGTTGGATTATCATCGCGCAACCTGTTTCAGTCTGCTTTAAAATTTGGCGAAGACGATAGTTTTAAAGATTATCAGCAGTTACGCCATTATTATTTTATTACTGGCTACAGGTACGATATGAAAAATGATTTTGAAATAGAGCCTTCAGTATTATTCAAAACGACAGAAAATTTTAACCTGCAGGCAGATATCAATGTTAAAGGGTATTACCGCAGAGATTACTGGCTTGGATTTTCGTACCGTACCGGAAATGCATTTGTAACAATGGTGGGTGTTCGAATTGATAAGCTTTATGTCGGCTATGCATTTGATTATTCATTAAACGATATTCAGCGGATTAGTTACGGTTCGCACGAAATAATGGTTGGCCTAAAATTCGGAGATAACCAGAGAAGATATCGTTGGTTAAACAGATTCTAAAATCATTGAATTATAAATTAGAGTGCTTTGCTTTGCGAAGCATTTTTTTTATCTTCGTTTAGGATTATTTACAAATTAAGCTCTGTAGGAGCGTTAGTTTGGTAATAAAATACAATAACATCAAAAAAAGTCCTGTTAGAGGTGATAGATAAAGATTGAAAAAATGGCAAATACGTATTCCCAGATAAATATTCATGCAGTTTTTGCAGTTCAAAGCAGAGAAAATATTCTTTCTGAAGAAATAAGGGAAAGGTTATTCTCATATATTAGCGGTATATTAAGGAATATGAATTTGTTTTCTTTAGCAATAAATGGATTTACAGATCATGTTCACATTTTTTTGAGTTACGTCCTGATACTTCAATATCAAATGTAATACGTGATATTAAATCAAATTCATCAAAATGGATAAATGAAAATAAATTGGTACAAGGTAAGTTTAGCTGGCAAAGAGGATTTGGTGCATTTTCTTATTCTCGTTCACAAAGAGATACAGTAATAAAATATATAATGAATCAGGAAAGTCATCATAAAAAGGTTTCTTTTAAAGATGAATATCTGAAACTATTAAGAAGGTTTGATGTAAAGTATGATGATCAGTATCTGTTTGAATTTTATGAATAACTAATGTATCGCTGCTCTGCAGCTTAAATTAATTTAGTATTATTGTGTTACCATACTTTCATCGCTCTGCGATTAGAAAAAAGGAAGTATAGATTTTGAAAGTAAAGTCTGTTTGCATAAAGAATGACATAAGCTCTGAAGGAGCGTTAGTATGGTAAAAAGGAATAATTAAAAGTGTTAAGCCCCGTAGGGGCGAAAGAAAAAAGATATAAAACTTAAATTATATAAATTATGAAAAAATGGAGCATCTTAATTTTGGTAATTGCAATCGTTCTAATTGCATTTTTTATTACGAAACCCCGTTTATCGGAAAATAATTATAAAAAAGGATTAAATTATTTCGATTCATTGATGTATGAGCAATCTATATCTTATTTCGACAAATCGATTTTTTACAAAAAGAAAAACGAAAATGCTTTACTAAAGCGTGCTCAGGCATATTATCAGCTCGATAATATGGACAAATCTTTTTCAGATTTTAACAGGATTCTTAAAATCAATGCTAAAAACCATGAGGCATTGTTTGGGAGGGCATTGTTATTTATAAAACAAAAAGAATTTGAAAAATCGCTTGAAGATTTAAAAGCAGCTATTTTACTTAAAAATGATTTAGCAGAATATCATTATTTTTCAGGTTATGTAAAGTCAGGGTTAAAACAATTTCAACCTGCCCTTGATGATTTAAATATGGCAATAAAGCTGGATTCATTGTATTCCGATGCATATCATCAGAGAGGTATTGTTAAAGCAAACCTGGGCGATTTTAAAACTTCTGTAACCGATTTTAATAAAGCCCTTGAGCTAAACGACCAAAACTTGGAAGCCTATAATTACAGGGTAAAATACAGGATTGAAAAAGACGATTACACGGGTGCTATTTCCGATTACGATGCAATTATCCAGTTAGATGCAAATAACCAGGATGCATATTACCAGAGAGGGTATTTTAAACTTCAGATTCGTGATTACAATGGAGCTATATCCGATTTCAATAAAGCAATAGAATTAAACCCGGTTGATGTCAAATCGTTTAAGAAAAGAGGAAATGCAAAAGCAGCATTACTCAATTTTGATGAAGCAATCGCCGACTTTGATAAAGCAATAAGTTTAGATAAAACAGATGCAGAACCATTTTACAGAAAAGGATTGGTTTATATGCATAAATCTGAACCGGCAAGTGCAATCGTACCATTTAATAAAGCTGTTGAATTAAAAAAGGATTATTTCGAAGTTTATTACATTCGTGGTGTTGCTAAAGCAATGCAGCAAAAATATGAGGAGTCCATTAAAGACTTTAATCTGTCCTTAAAATATAATAAAGAATATGCCGATGCATATTTAGGAAGAGCCATTTCTTTAGGAATATTGAAAAAACATGCCGAGGCAATTGCTGACTATGATGCGTATTTAACCCGAGTTAAAAATAATGGAGGAGCCTATTTAAACCGCGGGGTTTCAAAAATTAATTTGAACGATTATACCGGCGGATGTTCCGATTTTACTAAAGCTTTGGAACTTGGAGTACAACAAGCACAGGATATGATAAATATGTATTGTAAATCTTCGAATAATTAGGTGATTCACTAAAAATGAAATGAAATGAGAACAACATTTGTTATATTTTTTATATTCCTATCTGCTTTTGCAGTTGCACAAGAAAATAAAAGTATTACAACTCCTGAAAAAAATATTGATAAATACCTGAAGTATTTTTCAAATGATAATCCTGGTGCTGTAATTGCTGTAATAAAAAATGGAGATATCCTGTTTAATAAAGCCTATGGCTTATCGAATGTGCAGACAAAAGAAGTAATGACAACAGATAAAACGTTTAACTTATTAAATCTGTCCAAATCTTTCACTTCGCTGGCTGTAATGAAGTTAGTAGAGAAGAATAAATTAAGCCTCGACAATACAATAAATGACATTTTTCCTGATTTTGCAGATTATGGGAAAACAATAAGAATCAGAAATTTATTAAGTCATTCATCCGGTTTAATTCAATATGATATCAATACATGTTCAAATCACCCCGATGTATTTACTTTCCTCAAAGCACAGGATAAAACTGTTTTTGAACCAGGTACAAAGTTTCAATATAGTAATTCCGAATATGTTATACTGGCAATGATTATTGAGAAAGTTTCAAAAATGTCATACAATGAGTTTTTAACTAAAACGATATTTAAAAAGCTGTCCATGTCAAATACATTTTTTGCCGATGATAAAAGGAATCATACAAACTGTGCTGATGGGCATTATAAAGAAAATGAGATTTATATAGCTGGAAATGATATAAGCCTGATTTATGGAGAGCAAGGTATTTTTACAAATTCAACAGATTTTGCAAAATGGGATAAAGCCTTGTATTCTGACAAGTTATTGAAATGCGAATCGCTTTCAAAAATCTTTACCGTGGAAGACAGCAACCTTAAGAACAATTCATATTATGGGTACGGATGGGTCTTAATGAAAAGAAAAGATACAAGGTATTACTGGCATGGAGGTTCAGGAAATGGTTATACCAATTTAGTCCTGCATTTGCCCGATACAAAAACTACAGTATTAATTTTAACCAACAGAAACGATGGTTACGATTTCTTAAAAATGTCGATAGCCATTGCTAAAGAATTTGATAAGAACTTGAAACTTTAATTTATTTAACACTTGGAATTGATTTAAAAGGTGAGGGTAAACACAGAACCTTTATCGGGTTCCGAACTGGCTGTTATTGAACCACCATGTAATCGCATAATTTGCTTCGATAGACTTAATCCTATGCCTGAACCTTTTGGTTTTGTTGTAAAGAATGGAATGAATATTTTATCAATTACATCTTTTAAAATTCCCTGCCCGTTATCAATAACCTGGATTGAAACTCTTTCCCGTTTATTCAGGAATGCCCGCACATGAATTTCCCCGTTCGCCTGGTTTTCTGTAGCATGAATGGCATTTGTAATTAAATTGATAATTACCTGTTCAATTAATTTAATGTCGGCATGTATTTCAAGTAATTCCGGTTCCACAGAAAATGATATTTTCACCTTACTCTTGTTTATTTCTTCTTTTATTAGTGGTAATATACCGTTGAAGATTTCTTTTATATGTTCAATCTTAAAACTGGGTTTGGGTATTTTTGTCAGGTTACGATAAGTATTTACAAAATGGAGCAAGCCATTACTTCGTTTATGAATGGTTTTAATAGCCTGTGATATTTCACTCAGCGATTCTTCGTCTAAAGTTTTATGATTGGATATAGCATTAATTAACATGATATCCAGAGTAGATGTAAGTGAAGAAATAGGAGTAATTGAATTCATAATCTCGTGGGTAAGAACACGTATAAGCTTTTGCCATGTTTCTGTTTCGTGTTCCTCAAGTACATTCTGAATATCTTTTATTGTAACCAGGATTATGGTTTTATCGTGTATCTTGAATTCTGTGCCAGAAATTGCAAGTTGCAGGATATCATCTTCTTCCTGAATTTTTATTAAACAGTTTTTCCCGGGTTCAATTTTAAGAAGAGATTTTACCAAATCAGGGCTCTTTTCGTTTAACTCGTTAATGTTTTTAAGGGAGTTTAACTGGAAAAGTTTTTTAAAGGCATTATTTACCATATCAACAGTACCGTTTCGTTGATAGGTAATAATACTTACATCAATATGTTTCACCAAACTCTGCAGGTATTGGTATTGTTCTTCTTTTTCGGATCGTACTTTTTGAAAATCCTGTATAACATCGTTAAATGCTTTATTCAGTTCGTCAAATGAAGACCCCATTCCTTCAATTCTAAACGAACGGGTAAATTCCGAAAAACGAATAGATTCAAGAAAACTCGATAAATCCCGATTTGTTTTATCGAGAAATTTAAAGAGCATATAAATTTGAAAAACAATAACCAATGCAATGAGGAACGGAGTTACAAAATAATCGAGGGTTAAGGTATAAAAGAAAAGAAATATTGTTGCAGTGAGCAACAATATTCTAAATATAACTATAAATCTAAAATTTCTAAAGACCATATTTTTCCATTCTTCTGTATAACGAAGTTCTTGTTAAACCAAGCATATTTGCTGCCTGGGTAACATTTCCCTGGTTTTGTTTCAGTACTTTTACAATAATATTTTTTTCAATATCATCAAGATTAAAAGTATCGATTTCAATTTCGCCTATTTTATCCGATTTGGTCGAGATAATAAAATCGTCGGGTTGCAAGGTGTCCGAATCGCTCATTATTACTGCACGTTCGAGGGCATGTTGTAATTCGCGGACATTTCCCGGCCATTGATATTGTGTTAGTTTTTTTAATGTTTCGCTGCTTAATCCTTTTATACTTTTCCTGTATTTCTTTGAATAAATGCCAAGAAAATGATTTGCAAGTAAAGGAATATCTCCTGTACGTTCACGCAATGGGGGCAAATGTATTTCAACGGTGTTTATCCTGTACAATAAATCCTGCCTGAACGTGTCATTTTTAACCATATCGTGAATATTATTGTTTGTAGCACAAATTAACCTGACATCAATAGATTTTGGATTATTTGAACCTACACGGATAATTTCTCTTCGCTCAATTGTAGTAAGAATTTTTGCCTGCATGGGTAATGAAAGGTTCCCTATTTCGTCGAGAAATAAAGTACCTCCTGAAGCCAGTTCGAATCGTCCTGATTTATCAGCTTTGGCATCGGTAAAGGCCCCTTTTGCATAACCAAATAGTTCGCTTTCGAAAAGCGTTTCGGTTATAGAACCTAAATCAACACTTATAAATACTTCATCTTTTCTTAACGAATTGCGGTGTAGTGCGCGTGCTACAAGCTCCTTGCCGGTTCCGTTTTCGCCAAGAATTAATACGTTTGCATCTGTTTTTGCTACTTTACGTATGGTAGAAAAAACCTGTTGCATCTCGGGTGAGTTTCCAATAAACTCGTGAAATGGCTGATCCTGAATAGCGCTAATCTCTACTTGTTTTTTCTTTAAATCTGAAGCCTGGTTTTTTGACTGGCGTAAACGAATAGCCGATGATACTGTAGCAATAAGTTTTTCGTTTTGCCAGGGTTTTAATATAAAGTCTGTTGCTCCTGATTTAATTGCTTTTACGGCTTTTTCGGCATCACCATAAGCAGTTATAAAAACTACTACGGCATCGTGATCTATGGATAATATTTTTTCAAGCCAGTTAAATCCTTCCTGGCCGCTTATTGCATCTTTAGTAAAGTTCATATCCAATAAAATGACATCGAACTGTTCTTTGCTTAATAAATCGGGAATGATTTCAGGATTCATCTCGGTTCGAATAACCTCTACGTAGTTTTTCAGAAGTAATTTTAATGCAAATAAAATATCTTCATTGTCATCTATTGCCAATACTTTACCGTATTTCTCGTTCATAAACCTAAAATTTGATATTTGTTAATAGGATAAATAAATACTAAAAAAGTTTATGAGTAAATATACACTATTTTTATAATTGATGTTCGTTTTCGTACTCTTTCTGTTTCGTTATCGAACAAATAATAAATTATGTAAACTTAATTTTAACCTGTAATATGCAGTATTTTAATATGATACATTCTTTGGCATAATTCGTGATTAAAAAACGAAAACCTAATCTTACGTTTAAAAAATTAATAAAATGGATAGAGTAATAGAAAAAAAATACAAATGGTTAAACAAAAAAACAATCTGGATTTCGGTTGTAGCTGTAATTGTATTGCTGGCATTATTTAATATCATTTTTGGTGATAAAAGTTCAAAATTGAATGTTGAAAAAGATAAAATAACAATTGAAACAATAATTGATGGTGAGTTTACGGATTACATTGCATTAATAGGTACGGTTGAACCCATAAAAACTGTTTTTCTTGATGCTATTGAAGGCGGACGTGTAGAAGATATTTTAATTGATGAAGGAAACATGGTAAAAAAGGGCGATGTTATTCTGGAATTAAGTAATACCAATTTAATTTTGGAAATTTCGAACAATGAAGCTGCCGTTTCGCGTTCAATTAATGAGTTTCAGAATACAAAAATTAATCTCCAGCTTCAAACCATTAACAGGAAACAAACTCTTATAGAAACCGAGCGTTTGTTAAAAATGCAAAAAAGACAGTTTGAATACAACCAGGAACTATTTAAACAAAATCATATTTCTAAAGAACAATTTGACCAGTCGAACGAACAATATTCTGCAACCAAGCAACAATACGCGTTATTAATTGAAGCAATAAAAAGCGATTCCATATATAAAGAGGTAACCTTAAAAGCAATGGAAACGCAAATACGAAGAATGGAAGATAACCTGAAAATTATTCAGGGGCGTTTAGATAATTTATTTGTAAAAGCAACAACCGATGGCGAGCTTGCAAGTTTAAATCCTGAAATCGGTGAAGTAATAAACTATGGTACACGTTTAGGCACAATAAATATTCTCGATGATTATAAATTAAGAGTTGAAATTGATGAACATTATATTGCCAGGGTTAAAAAAGGCTTACCAGCCAGTTTTGATTTCACGGGTGCTGATTTTGAGTTAATTATCGATAAAGTTTACCCTGAAGTAAATAACGGGCGATTCGCGGTTGACATGATATTTACATCACAAAAACCCGACCAGATAAGAATAGGGCAGACATTTCGTACAAAACTGGAGTTAGGAGAATCAAAACAGGCATTATTGATACCACGTGGCGGGTTCTATCAAAGTACAGGAGGCCAATGGGTATATGTTGTTGATCCGGCAGGCGAAATTGCAACAAAACGGAATATTGTCATCGGTCGCCAAAATCCAAAATATTACGAAGTACTCGAAGGATTAAAAGCAGGAGAACGTGTAATTGTTTCAGGATATGAAAACTTCAATGAAAAAGATAAACTGATTTTAAAATAACGAAATAATAATTAATTAAAATTTATAGCCATGATAAAAACGAATGAATTGGTAAAAGTTTTCAGAACAGACGAAGTGGAAACTACTGCTCTGAATAAAGTAAGTTTAAATATTGAAAGTGGTGAATTTGTTGCAATAATGGGTCCTTCGGGTTGTGGAAAATCTACATTATTAAACATTTTAGGCTTGTTAGATAACCCGTCGGCAGGAGAACTTTGGTTCAATGGGAATGAAGTATCAAAATTTACCGAAAAACAAAGAACAAACCTTAGAAAAGCAAATATTGGATTTGTTTTTCAAAGCTTTAACCTGATCGATGAACTTACAGTTTATGAAAATGTTGAATTGCCATTATTGTACCTGAATATGCCATCATCGGAAAGAAAAAAGAAAGTTGAAGCGGTACTTGACAGGATGAAAATGTCGCACAGGAAAAAACATTTTCCACAACAATTATCAGGCGGACAACAACAACGAGTTGCTATTTCGAGAGCAGTTGTTACAAATCCTAAACTGATATTAGCCGATGAGCCGACAGGTAACTTAGACTCTGCAAATGGAGAAGAAGTTATGAGTTTACTTTCTCAACTTAACTCTGAAGGTACTACAATTGTTATGGTTACTCACTCTCCATCTGATGCCGAAAAAGCACATCGTATTGTGCAATTATTCGATGGACATGTTGTAACAGAAAACATAAAAAAAGTATTCTGATATTGACATAAAGGCAGGAATGTTTCCCCCAAATACTTTCCAAATTTTGAGTATAAAATCCCCAATATTCATTTCTGCCTTTATTTAAAATTTGCCGTTGAACCCTTTACTTAAATTGTTCTTTATTTTTAATTTTTTTATTTGAAAGGAGTAAATTATGTTAAGAGATTTATGTATTCCGGTACCTGGGTTTGGCGAAAATGAAATTGCCGAACTGCATTTAAAAGTTGGCGACAGAAAAATAAGTTACGATTTCAGGGTTGAATCTTTCCCCTGGGATATTGACGATGAATTAAATGGCGACTCTGATGAAATAACCCGTTCGCTTGCCAGAATTAGCCGGTTAAAAAAGGCAATCCAGGATTATGATAAAAGCTGGGAGTTAATACAGATATTTACACCAGCTGAACACTCTCATTTTATTCAGGTGTTATATAGAAAAAGAACCAGCTAAACAAAAATCAAAAAGGTTAGCAAACCTGTAAATGAATTTCAAATTAAATCGGAAAGATTATTTCAACACGAGTTCCGGCAGGATTCTTATTTTCATCGTAAAGGTCAGTAGTTTCAACACGATAACCTTTGCGATGATTTGTCTGATTTAGTAATGATAACCTTTCGTTTGTTATATACGTGCTTTTAGAAGTATGAGATTTTCTGGTTCCTTTAGTTAATTCCTCTGATTTTCTCATGCCTACACCGTTATCTTCAATTATACAATGTAAAAATTGTTCTGATTTATTCGATATAATAAATAGCTCAATTTTTAAAGCACCTTCATCATCTTTATTAATTAATCCATGTTTAATTGCATTTTCAATATAAGGTTGTAAAATCATGGGAGGAATCAGAAGTTTATTACTATCAATATCATTAGCAATATTGATTTGAGTATCAAATTTTTTATCGAAACGCATTTGCTCTAACCTAAGGTAATATTTAATATAGTTTAATTCTTCTTCAATACTTACCATTTTTTTAGATACATTTTCTAATGTTATTCGTATTAATTTTGCAAAGTCTGACAAATAGTTCAATGCAGCGTCAACATCGTTACTTAACATGTAATTTTGAATAGAATTAATAGCATTAAATATAAAATGCGGGTTCATCTGTGCCCGTAAAGCTTTTATTTCAAATTCGGTAATTTTCTCGGACAGTTCAATTCGTTTTCTTTCCTTTTGTTTTATTCTTCTTGTTCGGTGATGCAGAATTCGCCATGTTAATAAAATAATAAGTAAAGTAAATGATAATATTATCCACCCGTTTTTCCAAAAAGCCTGTTTAATAATAAAACGAACTTTTATTTCTGATGAAACAATGTTCCCACGATCAGAAAATGCATGAATTTTAAAGATATATCTGCCTGATTTTAAATTTTGAAATTCCAGTTTTCTTTCCCTTGTTTCTTTTGTATCAATTCGTTTTCCATTTTGCAATGTATAAACAAAACGAATATTTTCAGCATTAATAAATTTTAAAACATCATAATTAAATGAAATTGAATTTTTATACCAGGGAAGAGTAATTGTATTCTCGGTTAAATATGTATGAAGATTGCCTGAATCTTTTTCGTAAACAGGAAAGGGCTCATCGTTTACTTCAATTGATTTCATTACAAAGGACAAGTTCTTACTTTTATTGTAATCAATATCAGTAGTTTTAATTTTTACCAATTGGCTATTTGTTCCTATCCATAAGGTTTTTTCAGTATCAGTTACTGAAACTGTACCTGAATAATCAGTAAACCCTTCTACTTTATATAGTTTTTTGATTTCAATTTCACCCGTTGTGTAAAGTTGGTTAAGGTTTATAATGTTGACGCCGGAATTTGTTCCTATATACAGATGATTATCAGCAGCACAATTTACCCATCTGATATTTGTTCCGGAGAGGCCGTTTTGTTTACTTATTTTATGTTTTACAGTAAATCTGTTTTCATTTTGATCAAAAATATAAACCGTTCCTCCATTACCACCTAAAATAATATTACCGGAATTATCAAAACAAAAATCATTTATAGTATGATATTCAGAAGAATCCTGGTTTAAAAAATTAAACTGAAAACTCTTGTATGAATAAATATCATGGTCATTATCTAAAAACCAGGCCGTATTTTTAGTTGATTTTATCTTTCTAACATTTTTGGGGCCGTGTTTCAAACTAAAATGAGCTTGATTTAAGACAGGATTATTTTCGAATCCGGGATAGATTATTGCATCATCCCAGCTCGTGGTAACAAGTTCATTTTCTGTGCCGAATGTGAAATGGGTAAAGTAGTTTCCATCTAAATCGAAATATTCAATCGAATTTAAAATCTTATCAATCTTAAAGATACCTGCATTGCTTCCTACCCAGATATTACCATATTTATCGGATTTTAAGTTAGTAAATTGATACAGGTTTTTTTCTATAATTATTTCGTACTTGTTTGGTTTATACAAACTTCCCTTTTCTAATAGTTCAATTTTTGCATTATTAATTTTAATATATGGATTTGAATACTTATAAATGTTCCTTTCTATCAAAGATTGATATTTTTCATACGAGCCTTCCTTGTCAATCAGGTATTGGTATTTATGTTTGAGCTCATTTTCTTTATACTCAATAAATTTTTCATAAAAAAGATTGAAATTGAATACTTTATAGTTATTATTGGGGGATTTTTTTATAACTGTATGTTCAGTTAAAATCCATAAGTTCTTGCTATTGTCAAAAATTAAATCAGTTATTGAAAGTTTATTCAAATTGAAATAATTAGCAGGGTAATATGTAAAAACTTCACCCGGAAACATATAAAGCCCGTTATCTTCTGTCCCAATCCATAGTATATTTTCATTGGCATCAAATAAAAGAGATTTTATTTTTTCCGATTCTATACCCAAAAAACCGTTATATTTAGTAATCGTGTTATTTTTGAATTTATATAATCCGCCCGTGTTTGAGTTGTTATTTTGCCAGCAGCCAATCCATACGGTTGAATCGTTATCAGAAGCAAAGCATTCAACTTGTCCAATAGATTCGTAATATCCTGTATGATTATTTACAATTTTAAATCCTTTCCGGTTAATACTTATTAATGTATCCTTACCGGGTGTAATGTGCGCTGCAAAAAGCGTGTTGTCATTGAGTTTGTTATCTGAACTTACCCTGGTTAATTTCCTGGTTTCAGGTAAAAATTTATATAATCCATTGCCTAACGTGAGAACATAAACAGCGTTTTTAGATTTTAAAAATCCTGTTACATGAATTCGTTGCCTGACATTATTAAGAGATAAATGGAAAGAAATAAAACTATTTCCATCATACACAGATAACCCATCGGTTGTACCTACAAGTAATAATTTGTATGGTTGGCAATAAAATAATTTTGTAACGTTATTATTAATAAGTCCATCATTGCTTGTTAATGATTGAAATTTTTGGCCATCGAACTTTGAAATACCTCCCTTATAACAGCTAAACCACATTGTTCCATTTTCACTTTCAGTAATATCATTTATATTATTTCCGGCAAGTCCATCGAGTAAAGAAAAGATTTTAAAATTTTTCCCGTCATAATGTGCCAGTCCCGCAGGAGTTCCAATCCATAAAAACCCCAGGGAATCTCTATATATTGAAGATATACAATTGTCGGGCAAACCATCGTTAATATTGTAATTCCGGGTAAAAAACTGCTGACTGTACGAGGAGAAAACAGTAAATTGAAAAAAGAAGAATATGATAAATATTCGTTTTATCATTAATTTCTTATTGTATTAAAAAGTGAATAAAAGAGGGATACATGATAATAAATGAAATTTATACTTGCTTTTTAGTTAATGCCTTAATAAAATCATCATTTCTTCGTGTTGCCACATCAAGAGTAAGGCCATTTTCAAGAGTAACTTTATAACCATCAGTTTTACTATAGGATTTAATATAATTCATATTTACAAGATGCGATTTATGTATCCTGAAAAAGATTTCTGCCGGTAACATTTCTTCAATATTTTTTAATGTTCGTGCAACAAGAATAACCTCATTCCTGTTTGTAAAAATTTTAGTGTAGTTTTCTTCAGCCTGGCAATATACAATGTTGGTTACTTTTTGAAGCTGAAAACCATCGAGGGTAGGTAATGCAATTTTATTAAAGTTGCCTGGATCGTTATTAATATTACTTAAAAAAGCTTCAATCTGGGCTGATTTTGAAGAGTTTTTCTCTTTCTTATCAATACGGGTTAAAACATCGCGTAAGTCGATATAATTGATAGGTTTTAATAAATAATCCAAAGCCGAAAATTTAATGGCATCTATGGCATATTGTTTATAGGCAGTAGTAAAAATGACTTCAAAGTTCGTAATGTCAAAATAATCGAAAAGTTTAAACCCATTTTCTTCGGGCATTTCAATATCAAGAAAAACAATATCCGGGTTACATTTATTAATTGCAAAAACACCTTCCTTTACCGAACTGGCCGAATGCAAAACTTTAAGCCGGGTATTGAAATAGCGTTCAATAATTTTTTCGAGTGTTTCTCTTGCATTCTTCTCATCATCGATAATAATGCAGGTTTTCATTGTTCCTGACATGCAATTTATAGTTTTTTGTTGAAGCTAAAATACAGAAAAAAGTATAATGATGTTACTTATTAAGTATTTAAAGTAAACTATAGTTCAGAGTACCCAAAGAATAGTATTAAAAATGAATATTGATTTTTAAAATTTCATCATTTTTGTGGTATAAGTTTTGTTTACCCAATGAACGAATTTATAACAAAATAAGTTTAAATGCGTATATTTAAATGCTAATTTAAAACAGAAAAATGAACTCATTAAAAATTGAAGCAACAGCAAATACACCTGAAATTACATTCGATATTGATAATAGTAAACTTACTTTATTTAAAGTATCGAAACCCGAAAATGCATTTAATTTTTACGAACCTTTATTTGAGTTTATTAAGAACTTCGAAATTGAAAGCTCCAAATCGGATGGACTTAAAAAACTGGTTATCGATTTTAAGTACGAATATTTTAACACGGCTACTATAAAAATAATTTACGATTTACTTGAACGATTAAAAGAACTTATTCAAAAAGGAATCGAAATAAAAATTAACTGGTACTATCACCCGGATGATGAAGATATGCTCGAAGACGGGCAGATAATGTCGGATGCAACAGGAATTCCTTTTAATTTTATAGCAACAGAATAAAACAAAAAACCTCTCAAATCTGAGAGGTTTTTGCGGTCCGGACGGGACTCGAACCCGCGACCCCATGCGTGACAGGCATGTATTCTAACCAGGCTGAACTACCGAACCATTATTTTAATGCGTTGCAAAAATAGCGTATATTTTTTATCTGCCAAAGGTTTTTACAAAAAAAATATGATGCAGCTTAATTTTTTATCCTTCAATTTTATAACTCTCAAAGATACTGAAATTTACACTTCCATAATTTCTGTGTTCTTTAAAACGGGGGTGATTTACAAAGCTGGTTTTGGCTCCATGTTCAATGATTAACCATCCGTTTGTATTTAATAAATTCCTTTCAAAAATAATATCAGGAATTATTTCAATATTATTTAAGTCGTAGGGAGGATCTGCAAAAATAAAATCAAAAGAAGTATTGCAGGTTTTTAAAAATTTGAAAGTGTCTGCACGAAATGCTTTTATTTGTGTAAAGTGTAATTCCTGAATAGTTTTTTTTATAAATGACAGGTGATTAAAATTTAATTCAATACATATTATTTCCGGGCATCCTCTCGATGCCAGCTCATACGATATACTTCCTGTTCCGGAAAACAAATCGAGCGCTTTTACCTCAGAAAAGTCAAAATTATTGTTCAGTATATTAAACAGGCTTTCCTTGGCAAAATCGGTTGTTGGCCGGGCTTTAAAATTTTTTGGAGGATGAAGCATCCTGCCTTTATAAGTACCGCTAATTATTCGCACGAATGTAAATTAAATAAATTTGAAAATGAATGAGCCGGGATTTTGTTAAAAGTATAGCTATAAGTGTATTCTTCAGGTAATTTTTCAAATTTTATGTGTTTAATAAAGTTCTGAATATTCTTGTACCCATCTTTATTTTTCTCTATAAATCCTGAAAAAATCAATTCATTAATTTCTTTGTTTAGTTTAAACTGATCGAAAATGAATAAAATATAGTAAGAAATATCAGAATCATTTTTAAAGGGGAAATTATTATAAAACAGTAACTTCCCTTTTTCAATTAAAGCTATATCAATAAACTCATCTTGAACGTTAACAAATACATTGGTTTGTTCAGTATGATGTTTTAGTATAATGTTGTTTAAAAACGGTACTTGCTGATTAAAAATTTTTATTGATGGAAATTGCTTTATGAAAAGATTTGCTATGGCATTTGGTATGGTATAAACACTACTAGTATCAATATAAGTTAATTTATGAAAATGCATCTCGTCAAGTTCGTCTAATTGATGATTATATTCAAAATATGCTTTAAGGTTTTCTTGTGTAAATAAGGGGGTTGGAATAAGTGTATTTTTGGGTGAAATCCATATAAGTTTTACTGTTTTATATGTCCGGTTTAATAAATCAGTTTTTTTTATGATTTTCTCAATTTCAGATACAGAATCTTCAATATTTGAAAATCTGGTGAAATTTTGATGAGCTAAAGTTATGTACTTGTTTCTTGTAATATCAAGAATACAAAAAGAAAGTCCATTCAAGCCAGCCTGAATGGACAATTCATATGTATGTGTAATATTTTTATCTAAAGTTTCATCAATGAAAATAAAATTCTGCATATTATGCATGTTTTATTCCCAGTTACCTGCGTTGTTATTTGGTTCTGCAATATCACCAACTTTTACACCAGGATAGTTGTTTGATTGTTTCATTCTCTCATTCAGGTTAATTATCAACTGGCGATCTAAACCTGATAGCAATATATCATTATGTATTTTAGCCTCGAATACATCTACTTTTACTGAACCAGTCATTAGTTTTGCTGTAGCAAGTTCGAATTTTGCATTTTCAGTAAATGGTACTTTCCATAATTCCTGCGCGGTAAATTCTTTTGGAAACAAGGTATCTTTAATAGCTATCCTGATTGTATCCCTTGTAATAATACCTTCTTTTAATGCTATTGCTTCTGTCCATCCCTGGGCTAATAAATCATCAGGAATACTACCAATTGCTTTTACAAGTTTCATTGAATCGTGTTCAATAAAATTTATCAGGGTGTCAAAACTGCCTGTAAATCTACCATACTCATCTTTAAAGGCTATTTGAGCAGTTCTGATATCTTTTAAACGTTGTATTGTTGCTGTATAACGTTTATCTTTTTCTTTATTGAACCGGATTGGAGTTTGAATACTTTCCCATACAAGGTAAGCTAAAACTACCATAAGTATTGCTAATACAATTTGAATTAATCTTTTCATTTTGCTTTATTTAATTTATGTTTGCCTGCAAATTTAACAATTTTTTTAAATTTTAAATTTAAATTTAGTTTAAATTACCAAAATGTTAAAGGATCATATAAAAAGCTGTATTCTTAAAAATTTTGAGCATGAACCAACACGTGGGCAGGTTAAACTAATTGAAAATCTTTCAGAGTTTATTCTTGATGATGATCCCCATCAGTTATTTATACTTAAAGGATATGCCGGAACGGGAAAAACAACGGTCATTAGTGCATTGGTAAGGGCAACAGAAGAACTGAAAATTCGTTCTTTACTTTTAGCTCCTACAGGGAGAGCCGCGAAAGTTTTATCATCTTATTCCAAGAAACCGGCATTTACAATTCATAAAAAAATTTACAGGCAAAAATCATCAAAAGATGGATTTGGAACTTTTGTACTTAATGCAAACCTATATTCAAATACATTATTTATTGTTGACGAGGCTTCCATGATTTCGAACCAGTCAAATGATATTTCAATTTTTGGCAGTGGCCGGTTATTAAATGATTTGTTGGAATTTGTTTATAATGACAAGAATTGTAAACTGATTTTAATTGGCGATACTGCCCAGCTGCCTCCTGTTGGTATTGAATTAAGCCCTGCGCTTGATATGGATGTTTTAAGTTCATTTAATTACAAAGTAAAAGAGATTGTTTTAACCCAGGTTTTAAGGCAATCGGAGGAATCTGGAATTTTGTTTAATGCAACCCAGGTACGTTCAAATATTTTATCTAAACCAGTTGGGTTTCCAAAAATTCAGGTTGATCAGTTTACTGATATTGAAACATTGTCGGGTAATGAACTTATTGAAAAAATTAATGACTCATATGATAAATACGGGCTGGAGAACACTATTGTAATTACCCGTTCGAATAAACGTGCAAATCAATACAACAAAGGAATAAGGAGCAAGATTCTTTGGCGCGAAGAAGAGATTGCCGTTGGCGATTTTATTATGGTTGTTAAAAATAATTATTTTTGGATTTCTGATAACGAGAATATTGATTTTATTGCAAATGGGGATATTGCCGAAATAATACAGATTAAAAAATATACTGAAAGATATGGATTTCGTTTTGCCGATGTGGTTATCCGGTTAATCGATTATAACAATATAGAAATTGCGTGCAAAATAATTCTTGATACTTTAGATATTAATTCGGCGGCTTTAACAAGTGACGATAATAAAAAGCTTTTTTACAATATCGTTGAAGATTATACAGAGACTAAACGTAAAAAAGCAAAATACGAGAAAGTTAAAATGAATCCATTCTTTAATGCTCTTCAGGTTAAGTTTGCCTATGCTGTTACCTGTCATAAAGCCCAAGGAGGACAATGGAAATCGGTATTTGTTGATCACGGTTATTTTTCTGACGAAATGATGGATGTTGAATTTCTACGCTGGCTTTATACTGCTTTTACAAGGCCAACAGAAAAGCTTTACCTGGTAAATTTCAATAAAAGATTTTTTACCATAGATTAAAGCTTGTCGTTTTTAATTGCATTCTTATCGGAACAGATGTCAAATTCCGGTTGAATTGTAATATGATCAATATGAAACTGATTCTGAAGTATTGATTCCAGCTCAGCCCTTATTTTATCTGCTTCAACAATACTCAGATTCCTTTTTAAATCAGCATGGCATTGAAAATGAGTTAGTTTGTCGGATAAACGCCAGGCGTGTATGTGATGTATGTTTTTTATTTCAGGATGTAGTTCCAATTTTGTTTTAATTGCATCTAAATTTAAATCAGCCGGGCTGGCCTGCATTAGAATCTCGATCGTTTCTTTTATTATTCCCCATGTCCCTTTTATAATAATAACCCCGATAATAACTGTCAGCAACGGATCTATCCAGGTTATATTCCAAAAATAAATAAGAATTGAACCAACGATAACACCAACAGATGATAAAGTATCGCCTAATAAATGCAAGTAAGCAGCTTTTACATTTAAATTATGTGCAGAATCTTTATGAAGAAGTAATACTGAAACTAAATTTCCTGCAAGTCCTATTGTAGCAACAATAAACATGATAACTCCTTTAATTGGCTTAGGATCAATAAAACGTTGATATGCTTCATAAAAAAGATAAACCGAAATTACAATAAGAACTACTGCATTGAAAAGGGCTGCTAAAATCTCTATTCGTATATATCCAAATGTATTTTTTTGAGTAGATTCTTTTTTACCAATAATCATGGCAATGTAACTGATTATAATTGCCATGGTATCGCTCAAATTATGAACAGCATCGGAAATAAGTGCCAGGCTGTTGGAAAAAATACCACCAGCAAATTCAGCAATAGTTATTACTGCATTTAATAAAACACTTATGAATAGTCTTTTTTTGTCGGGTTCGGTATTTTGATGATTATGCAACATTCTGTTTTTTATTGAAAACACCCAGGAATACAAATTGTTTTAAACTTTTATCTTTTTTTACTCACCAATAATTTTTATTAGAATTCTTTTTCTCCTTTTTCCATCAAATTCACCATAAAAAATTTGTTCCCATGGCCCGAAGTCGAGCTTGCCTTCGGTTATAGCCACTACCACTTCGCGGCCCATGATGGTTCGTTTCAGGTGCGCATCGGCGTTGTCTTCGGCGTAATTGTGCCTGTATTGCGAGTAAGGTAGTTCTGGTGCAAGTTTTTCGAGCCATTTTTCAAAATCCTCGTGCAGGCCCGATTCATCATCATTAATAAAAACACTCGATGTAATATGCATGGCATTTACCAAAACCAGACCTTCTTTAATTCCACTTTTAACCAATGCCTGGTTTACAACAGGGGTGATATTAATAAACTCCCGACGTTTAGATATATTAAACCAGACTTCTTCGCGGTATGATTTCATTTTTTTGGTTATTAGTGAATAGTGATTAATTATATGTCATATTCGATTCACTATTCACAGTTATTTAATATTTAACGATTTTATAATATTCTTTATTTTCTCATCAAGCAAGGTATTTACTTTTTCAAAATCTTCCCGTTTATCGAGTTTCTCTTTTACTCCGAAGTAGAATTTAATTTTAGGCTCAGTACCCGATGGGCGAATAGAAATTTTAGTCCCGTCGTGCAATATAAATTGCAAAACATCCGATTTTGGTAAATTGATATCGTATCGTAAATGACTGATCTGGTCGAAGGTTTTTTGTTTCAAAAAGTCGTGTATCAGCATTACGTTTGAGTTGTTAATGGTTTGCGGGGGACTGTTCCTGTAATCTTCCATCATTTTCTTAATTTCTTCGTCGCCCGATTTGCCTTTTCTTACTAATGAAATAAGGGTTTCTTTATAAAATCCAAACTCAATATAAATATCGATTAAAGCTTCGTAAAGTGTTTTGTTTTGATTTTTAATAAATGCCGCCGTTTCAGCAATCAGGGCACATGACATTACTGCATCTTTGTCGCGAACAAATTCCCCGGCTAAATAACCGTAGCTTTCTTCGCCTCCGCCTATAAATTTTTTCTTTCCCTCGTTTTGTTTTATAATGTCGGCAATGTATTTAAACCCGGTGAGTACATCGAAATATTCAACCTTATATTTCTGGGCTATTTCGGTTAATATTTCCGAGGTAACTATGGTTTTTACAATATATTCTTTTCCTTTCAGTTTTCCTTTTTCTTTCCATTGCGATATCAGGTAATTTAAAAGCAAAGCAGCAGTCTGGTTTCCGTTAAGTAAAACAAAATCACCTTTTAAATCTTTAACGGCTATTCCAACACGATCCCCATCGGGGTCGGTAGCCATAACAATATCTGCATTTACTTTTTTTGCTTTTTCAATAGCCATTTGTAAAGCAGCAGGTTCTTCGGGATTTGGCGATTTTACTGTTGGGAAATTACCATCGGGAATATTTTGCTCCTGAACTGAAATGATATTTTCAAACCCATATTCTTTTAAAACCCGGGGAACCAAATTAACTCCAGAACCATGAATGGGAGTGTAAACAATTTTTAAATCCTTATGTTTTTTTATGATTTCAGGATTCAGAGATAATTTTACTAATTCTTTAACGTACTCAAAATCTGTCTTTTCCCCTATGATTTCAACGTTTTTCATTGATGTGTCGAATAGCACATCACTTATTTTATTGATTTTTTGTACTTCGGCAATAATGTTTTTATCGTGTGGGCTGATTATCTGGCCGCCATCATCCCAGTATGCTTTATACCCGTTATATTCTTTTGGATTATGTGATGCAGTAATAACAACGCCACTCTGGCACTTTAAATGCCTTATTGCAAATGATAATTCAGGGGTAGGGCGGAGGCTCTCGAATAAATAAGCTTTAATTCCATTCGCAGAGAATACACTTGCTGTTTTTTCTGCAAATAACCGGCTGTTGTTTCGTGAATCATAGGCAATAGCTACTTTTATTTGTTTCATTTCTGAAAACTGTTGCTTCAGGTAGTTGCTTAAACCCTGGGTTGCCATTCCAACAGTATAAATATTTACCCGGTTTGTCCCTATACCCATTATTCCGCGTAAACCCCCGGTGCCAAATTCCAAATCCTTATAAAATGATTCAATGAGTTCATCTTGATCGTTGTTAAGCAAATTCTCAATTTGCCTTTTCGATTCCTGATCAATACCGGATTTAAGCCATTTATTGGCCTTTTCCCTTACTTGTTGTACTAATTCTCTATCGGCCATAATAGTATTTTTTAAGAATTAAATCAAATATCAATTTTTAAGAAAGTTGTTAAGCTGTAATAGTAAATTAAATACATTTAAAAAATTCATTTAAACTATCTTCCCAATGAGGGATGTTCAAATTATAAATAGATTTTATTTTACTCTTATTCAGTACGCTATAAAATGGGCGTTTTACCGGTGTAGGATAATCTTTTGATTCAATAGGATTGATTTTACAATTTGAGTACGATTTAATTGCAATTGCACGTGCAAAATCGTACCAGCTGCAAACTCCCTCGTTGGAATAATGATAAATTCCGGGAACAAAATTTTTATGATTTACAGATTGATCAATAATTTGAATAATAGCATTTGCTAAATCGCGTGCGTAGGTTGGTGTCCCAACCTGGTCGAATACTACATTTAATTCATTTTTTTCTTTACAATATTTATGTATTGTTTTTGCAAAATTATTTCCAAAGCTCGAATATAGCCAGGATGTACGAATTACTATAGTATTATTATATGTTAATGCAATTTTTTCACCTTCTTCTTTCGATTTTCCATAAACCGATTGCGGATTTGTCTGATTTTCTTCGGTGTAAGGAATATAGTTTTCTCCGTCAAAAACATAGTCGGTTGAAATATGGATGAACCGGGTATTATATGCTTTTATTGAATCAATAATACTTTTTACACATTTTGAATTTATAATAAACGCATTTTCAGAGTCGGTTTCTGCTTTGTCAACCTGGGTATAAGCAGCACAGTTAATAATATAATCAAAAGAATGATCTTGTAAGAATTTTTTTAGAAATATGGTATTTGTTATGTCAAGAGTATCAATATCGGTAAAAACTACATTAACAGAGGTTCCTGTTTTGAAATTCCCTGAATTATAAATATATTTTAATTCGCTTCCCAACTGGCCGTTGGCTCCCGTAACTAAAATGTTTAACGTACTCATCTTTGTATTTATTTAGAAGTTAAAGTTTTTTTCAGCATCACAAAAAGATGGTAAAACCTTATCTTTTGGAGATACAATGGCTTTATCTGTGTCAATTTTCCAATCTATATTTAAAAATGAATCATTAAAATTAATGCCTCTCTCTGAACCGGATTCGTAAAAACCATCGGTCTTATAAAGAACAATTGCTGTTTCGCTTAAAACTGAGAACCCATGTGCAAATCCATGTGGGATATATAGTTGTGTTTTATTCTCGCACGTGAGTTCTATTCCAAAATGTTTTCCATAAGTTGGGGATTTTTCCCTGATATCAATGGCAACGTCATATATTCTGCCTTGTAAAACCCGAACCAGTTTAGATTGAGAAAATGGTGCCAGTTGGTAGTGCAAACCACGGATTGTTCCAAATACTGATTTTGATTGATTGTCTTGGACAAAATCAACAGGAATATATTGTTCCAGCTTCTTTTTATTGTAACTCTCGAAAAAGTAACCCCTTGAATCTTCAAAAACATGGGGTTTAATGATAAGTAGCCCCTGGATGTCTGTAGTTAATATCTGCATAGCTTCAATAATTTATTCGTTTGCAATCTTAACCAGGTATTGCCCGTATTGGTTATTCTTTAATTCATTTCCAAGTTGTAAAAGCTCTTCTTTATTTATAAATCCTTTTTTGTAAGCTATTTCTTCGATACATGCAATTTTTAATCCTTGCCGCTGTTCAATAGTAGAAATATAATTTGATGCTTGCAAAAGGCTTTCGTGTGTACCTGTGTCGAGCCAGGCAAAACCACGTCCCAGTAATTCTACTTGCAACCTTTTTTCGTTTAAGTACAACCTGTTTAGGTCTGTTATTTCTAACTCGCCACGTTTACTGGGTTTAAGGTTTTTTGCTTTGTCAATTACATCGTTCGAATAAAAATACAAACCTGTTACAGCATAATTCGATTTTGGTTTCTCAGGTTTTTCTTCTAAACTAATTGCCTGACCCGAACTATCGAATTCAACAACGCCGTATCGCTGAGGATCGTTAACATAATACCCGAAAACTACGGCGCCATCTTTATTATTTGCGGCATGTTCAAGTATTTTACTAAACCCGTAACCATAATAGATGTTATCACCTAAAATAAGGCAAACGTTATCTTTTCCGATAAACTTTTCACCAATTATAAATGCCTGGGCAAGTCCGTCGGGAGAAGGTTGAATTTCGTATGAAATACTTAATCCCAATTGATTCCCGTTTCCCAGTAAATCCTCATACAAATGAATATCTTTTGGTGTAGATATAATTAAAATCTCCCTGATTCCCGCCAGCATTAAAACCGAAAGAGGGTAATAAATCATGGGCTTATCATAAATTGGAATGATTTGTTTCGAAATGCTTTTGGTTATTGGATATAACCGGGTACCGGCTCCTCCGGCGAGTATTATTCCTTTCATTTTTTTAACTATTATGTTTAAAATATTCAACAGTTTTTATTAGACCTTCGTTCAGTTTTACTTTTGGATACCAGTTGTTAAGAATTTTTTTAGCCTGGCTTATGTCGGGTTGTCTCTGTGTCGGGTCGTCTTCGGGTAAAGGAAGATGAACAATTTTTGATCCTGAACCTGTAATTTTTAAAACTTGTTCGGCAAGTTCGAGTATTGTAAATTCATCAGGGTTTCCGATATTTACAGGGCCAGTAATGTTGTCACCGGTATTCATTAACCGGATTAAACCCTCTACCAGATCGTCAATATACTGAAAACTGCGGGTTTGTTTACCTTCTCCAAAAATTGTTATATCCTGATTTTTTAAGGCCTGAACAATAAAATTTGAGACTACACGACCATCGTTTGCACTCATTCCGGGGCCATAGGTATTAAAAATACGGGCAATTTTTATTCGTACATTGTTCTGATAGTGATAATTTACAAATAATGATTCGGCACATCGTTTTCCCTCGTCGTAACACGAACGTTTTCCAATTGGGTTGCAGTTGCCCCAGTAATCTTCGGTTTGTGGATGAATAATTGGGTCACCATAAACTTCGCTTGTTGATGCTTGCAATACTTTGGCTTTTATACGTTTTGCCAATCCCAGCATATTTATAGCGCCCATAACCGATGTTTTTATTGTTTTTATCGGGTTATGCTGGTAATGTATTGGTGAAGCCGGACAGGCCAGGTTATAAATCTCGTCAACTTCTACAAAAAACGGCATAGTTATATCGTGCCTGATTAATTCAAAATACGGATTGCTAAGTAAGTGAACTACATTCTTTCTATTTCCCGTAAAAAAATTGTCGAGACAAATTACTTCATTTCCTTCATTTAAAAGCCTTTCACAAAGATGTGAACCAATAAAACCTGCTCCACCGGTTACTAATATTTTTTTCATTACTTGAAATATGAATTACTTTTTGGGTTTTAAAATTATGCTTTTTTTATGTATAGAAGATTATTTACAAAGGTAAATATAAGAAAAAGCTGATGTTTTAATATATCAGCCTGTATTATATTTTTATTTGATTGTATTGAATTTGTTTTTTATAAATTAAACAGCTGTTCATCAAAAAATTATTGCTGTAAAACATATATTTAAATAACGTTATAATTCTTATAGCTTGTAAATATTGATTTTATTAAAAAATAGTAAGCCTGATTTTTTAATGATTGACCTTTGAAAGGTTTTTTAGTATCTTTATTTTTAAATAATTAAATAAAAATTATACTTTTGCAGTCTGAATAAAACTATAAATAATGTCTAACCTATTAAAAGTAATTAATTAAATTAAATGACTGAAAAAGAAGAGAACAAAGCTGTAGAACAAATGGAAAGTGTTGAGCAGCAGGAACAGGTTGTGGTTGAAGAAACTGCTAAAACTAAAGTAAAAGCAAAAGTTAAAGAAGTAAAATCTGTTATTGAATACGCCACTCCAAGCGAAGAATTCGACTGGGAAAATACACGAAAAGATGGCGGTGCTTACCCAAAAGCAACAAGAGACGAGTTTGAAAAACTTTACGACAAAACTCTTTCTACAATTACAGAAAATGAAGTGATTGATGGAACAGTAGTATCAATGAACAAACGCGAGGTTGTTATTAACATTGGTTACAAATCTGAAGGTGTTGTCAGTTTAAACGAATTTCGTTACAACCCAAACTTAAAAGTTGGGGATAAAGTAGAAGTATATGTTGAAAGCCAGGAAGACAAAGACGGTCAGTTATTACTTTCACATAAAAAAGCAAGAGCACTTCGTTCATGGGACAGAGTTAACGAAGCTCTCGAAAAAGATGAAATTATCCAGGGATACATTAAATGCCGTACTAAAGGCGGTATGATTGTAGATGTATTTGGTATTGAAGCTTTCTTGCCAGGTTCACAAATCGACGTGAAACCTATCCGCGATTACGATATTTATGTTGATAAAACAATGGAATTTAAAGTGGTTAAAATTAATCACGAATTCAAAAACGTTGTTGTATCTCATAAAGCGCTTATTGAAGCCGAACTTGAGCAACAAAAGAAAGAGATTATTGCAAAACTTGAAAAAGGTCAGGTTCTTGAAGGAACTGTTAAAAATATTACCTCGTACGGAGTATTTATCGACCTTGGCGGTGTTGATGGTTTAATCCACATTACCGATTTATCATGGGGCCGTGTAAATCACCCTGAAGAAATCGTTAAATTAGATCAAAAATTAAATGTTGTAATTCTTGATTTTGATGACGATAAAAAACGTATTGCCTTAGGCTTAAAACAATTAACTCCTCATCCATGGGATTCATTAAGCAAAGATCTTAAAGTGGGTGATTCTGTAAAAGGTAAAGTTGTTGTTATGGCCGATTATGGCGCATTTGTTGAAATTGCAACAGGCGTTGAAGGTTTAATCCACGTTTCTGAAATGTCATGGTCACAACATTTACGTAGTGCCCAGGAATTCTTAAAAGTGGGTGACGAAATCGAAGCCCAGATTCTTACTCTCGACAGAGATGAAAGGAAAATGTCTTTAGGTATTAAACAACTTAAATCTGATCCCTGGAGCAATATAGACGAAAAATATGCAATGGGAAGCAGGCATACTGCAACTGTTCGCAACTTCACGAATTTCGGTGTATTTGTTGAAATAGAAGAAGGTGTTGATGGTTTAATTCACATTTCAGACCTTTCTTGGACCAAGAAAATTAAACATCCTGCTGAGTTTACATCAATAGGTGAGAAAATCGATGTTGTAGTTCTTGAAATCGATAAAGAAAACCGAAGACTTAGCTTGGGCCATAAACAATTAGAAGAAAATCCATGGGATGTTTTTGAAACAGTATTTACAATAGGTTCAGTTCACGAAGGTACTGTTGTTGAAGTTTTTGACAAAGGTGCTGTTGTTGCTTTACCATATGGTGTTGAAGGCTTTGTTACCCCTAAACATCTTGTAAAAGAAGACGGAAAATCAGGAAAAGTTGACGAAAAACTAGAATTTAAGGTTATAGAGTTTTCAAAGTCAACAAAAAAGATTATCTTGTCACACAGTAGAGTTTTCGAAGATGAAAAGAAAGAAACTGAAGAAACAGAAAAGAAAGCTAAAACTACTGCAACAAAGAAAGCTGTTAAGAAAGTAAAAACAAATTTAGAAAAAACAACTTTAGGCGATATATCTGAATTAGCGACTCTTAAAACGGAAATGGAAGAAGAGCACAAGAAAGAAGTAGCTGAGAAAAAAGCTGAGATGGATGCTAAAGAAGAAAAGAAAGCCAAAGCTGCAAAAGCAAAAAAAGAAACTAAACAAGAAGATTCAGCAGAATAGTTTGTTATTTTAATCTAAAATAAGTTACAATGGAATTCAAGATTGAAAAACTGGAAAAATATACATTAATTCAAGTAATGGAAGAAAAACTGGACACGAATGTTGCTCCAAGTCTTAAATCCGAACTGGTTTTAATTTCTGGTAAAGGAGAAAAAAACATTATACTTGATTTAAGTAATTGCCGCTATTGCGACTCATCTGGTTTGAGTGCTATTCTTGTTGCTAATCGCTTGTGTAAAAATGCTAATGGTACTTTCGTACTGACAGGTTTAAATGAAGCTGTTGACAGGTTAATTACCATTTCGCAGTTAGACACTGTTTTAAATATTGCTTATTCAGCCGAAGAAGCTGTTGATATTGTTATGGATAATGAAGAAAATAAAAAAAATAAAGAATAGAATTTCTTATTTTGATATTTGAACTAACAATATTAGGGAGCAGTTCAGCTGTTCCAACATCTAAAAGAAACCTTACCGCTCATGTGCTCAATGTACATGAGCGTTTTTTTTTAATCGACTGCGGCGAAGGTACTCAAATTCAACTCCGGCGAAATAAAATCCGTTTTGGTAAAATAAATCACATATTTATTAGCCACCTTCACGGGGATCATATTTTTGGATTATTTGGCTTAATATCCACGTTTAATTTACTTAAACGAGAAATTGATCTTCATATTTATTCTCATTCGGAGCTTGAACGAATATTAACAGAACATATCCGGTATTTCGAACGAAACCTGTCTTATAAAATCATATTTCATAATATAAATCCGGAAAAAAGTGAAATAATTTATGAAGATAAAGCTATAACAGTTGAAACAATACCTTTAAAGCATCGTGTTCCATGTTGTGGTTTTCTGTTTAAAGAAAAACCTCATTTAAAAAACCTTAAAAAGAATGTCGTTGAAAGGTATCAAATTCCTATAAACGAAATTCATAAAATAAAAGAAGGTTGTGATTATAAATTTGGCGACGATACGATTCCTAATTCACAACTCACGCTTTCAGCTTACAAACAACGTTCTTATGCTTATTGTACCGATACGGCCTATTCAGAAAAAATAATTCCCTCCATTCAAAATGTTGATATTCTTTTTCATGAAGCAACGTATGCAAATAACTTTAAAAAATTAGCAAAAGAAACTTTTCATTCAACGGCCGAACAAGCTGCAAAAATTGCTAATAGGGCAAACGTGAAGAAATTAATAATTGGGCATTTTTCTGCACGTTATAAAGATTTGAGCTTATTAATTAATCAGGCAAAAGCAGTTTTTGGAAACACGGTTACAGCCGAAGATGGTGAGAAACATAAAGTTGATCTGGAAAGAGAATAACTAAAATATCAATTTTAACTTGTCAATCAATAATATTATCTTTGCGTGAAATTGAAAAATTGCACAAAAAACAGTTATGCACGAAAAAATAATTATTCTTGATTTTGGATCACAATACACTCAATTAATTGCCAGGCGTGTTCGCGAACTGAATGTATATTGCGAAATTCATCCATTTAATAAAGTACCGGCTCTCGATAACAACACTAAAGGTGTTATATTATCGGGAAGCCCATTCTCAGTTAGGGATACTAATGCACCTTATCCCGATTTAACAAATATTAAAAAGAAATTTCCATTACTGGGAGTCTGCTATGGGGCACAATTTTTGGCTCATCATTATGGTGGCGAAGTTTTACCATCAAAGCATCGTGAATATGGTCGTGCACGATTAAATTATGTTGATTCCGGCTCGGATTTGATGAAAGGAATTGGATTAAACTCACAGGTTTGGATGTCACATGGCGATACGATTACCAAAGTTCCTGATAATTACCAGGTAATTACAAGCACTTCGGATGTTAAGTTTGGTGGTTTTAAAATAATAGATGAACAAACCTATGGAATACAGTTTCATCCTGAGGTATATCATACAGAGCAGGGGAAGCAATTGCTCGAAAACTTTATTGTTGGTATTTGCGCTTGTAAACAGGATTGGACACCTTCCGTTTTTGCCGATGAAACTATAAAAGATCTTCGCAACAAACTTGGAAATGATAAAGTATTACTCGGTTTATCGGGTGGAGTTGATTCTTCTGTAGCAGGAGTTCTTTTACATAAAGCTATCGGGAAAAACCTTACTTGTATTTTTGTTGATAATGGCCTTTTACGAAAAAATGAATTCGAAAAAGTTCTTGAATCATACAAAGATATGGGACTAAATGTAATAGGAGTTGATGCCAAAAATCAATTTTTATCACAACTTAAAGGTGTTGTAGAGCCCGAAGAAAAACGCAAAATTATAGGACGGGTTTTTATTGAAGTATTCGATCAGGAAGCACATAAAATAAAAGATGTAAAATGGTTAGCCCAGGGAACAATTTATCCCGATGTTATTGAGTCTGTTTCGGTTAATGGCCCATCAGCCACAATAAAATCGCATCATAATGTTGGAGGATTACCCGAAAAAATGCATTTGAAAGTGGTTGAACCTTTACGATTGCTTTTTAAGGACGAAGTTCGCAGAGTAGGCACATCAATAGGTATTAAAGATGAATTGTTAAACAGGCATCCTTTTCCCGGACCAGGTTTGGCTATTCGTATTTTAAGTGATATAACTCCCGAGAAAGTAAGAATTTTACAGGAAGTTGACGATATATTTATTGAAGGCTTAAAGCAAGCCGGTTTGTATAAAAAAGTCTGGCAGGCAGGTGTTATTTTACTTCCTGTACAGTCAGTAGGTGTTATGGGCGATGAAAGAACTTACGAAAATGCCGTGGCACTACGTGCAGTATCATCGACAGATGGTATGACAGCTGATTGGTCGCACTTACCTTATGAATTTCTCGCTGATATTTCAAATAAAATAATCAATAATGTGAAAGGCATAAACAGGGTGGTTTACGATATCAGCTCAAAACCGCCTGCTACAATTGAATGGGAATAAAATAAAGGAAAAAGGAACTTTTTCCTTTTTCTTTTGTTAAAATGAGTGTAAGAAAATCAACAATTACAATGAAAGATACTAAGATACTATTTCAATATGAAGGATTTTTTAGTCATTCTATAGTAAATAAGTTGATTAGGGATTTTTATGAAATCAATAAAATTCATAAACTTCCGACTTCTGTATTTAAAAAAATGTTGATTGTTATGATTGAAATACTCGAAAATAATTACAAGTATGTTCAATCTATTCAAAATGAATTACCAGAAGGAATAAATCTCCCTTATATCAAAATATCTAAAATCGCGAGAGGATTTGAAATAGAATCGGCGAATCCACTTAAAATTGAACATGTTAGTTTATTAGAGAATAAAATCAAGGAAATAAATGAATATAACAAAGTATTATTAAAAGAATTCTACTTAAAAAAACTTCTTGAAGGAGTTTATATCGAAAAAGATACACCCGGAGTTGGACTTATTCGTATTGCCAAGATTACTCATAATAAAATTAAATATTCTTTTAAGCAAATTGATAATAAATTCTTAAATTACACCCTGCGAATTAAAGTATATTCAAATACATAGTTAGTAATACCATGGAAAACCTTTACATTGAGCCAACAGAAATTACTCCGAAAATTGTTTTCGATGTTAAAAATAAAACATTTGAATTATCAGGTATTTCACGCCCTGAAGATGTGGTTGCGTTTTACGAATCAATAATATTTAAAATCGATCAATATGTAAGTCATCTTCTTAAAAACGAGAGTGAAGTAAATAAATTAAAATTCGATCTAAATTTTGATCTAACATATATAAATTCAGCATCATCAAAATACATTCTTCAAATTCTTGATTTTTTTAAGAAACTTTCATTAAAAGGAGCAATAATAAATTGCAATTGGTATTACGAGGATTTGGACGATCAGATACTCGAAGATGGCGAAGATCTTTCAGATGTTATTCGCATGGATTTTAATTTTATTGCCCGTATATAATTAAGTTATTATTTGATAACAAAATTCACTAATTATGCAAAAAAGAAAACACCTCATACTTTTTATTATAGCATTACTTACAATTCCTGCTAATTGTTTCTCTCAATATCTTACCGAAGATATTTTCAAGTTTAGCAGGGCAATGGGTTATATATCAAATTTTTATGTTGATACTGTCAATAGCCCTAAACTTGTTGAAAATGCAATTATTAATGTGCTTAAAGAGCTTGACCCTCATTCGGTTTACATTCCTGAAGACGAAGTAAAAGAAATGAACGAACCTCTTGAAGGTAATTTCGAGGGAATAGGAATTCAATTTAATTTATTAAACGATACCATATATGTAATTTCTCCAATCTCGGGAGGGCCTTCTGAAAAAGTTGGCTTACGTGCCGGCGACAGAATAGTTAAAATTAACGAGGAGATTGTAGCAGGTAAAGGAATCTCAAATACTGGTGTTCGCGATCGATTATTGGGTGAAAAAGGAACCAAAGTTATTGTATGGATTAAACGTAAGGGCGTTAAAGAATTATTATCGTTTACAATTACCCGTGATAAAATTCCAATTTTCAGTGTCGATGCTGCTTATTTAATAGATAAGGATATTGCTTATATAAAAATTAATCGTTTTGCTTTAACTACCGTTGATGAGTTTGTTGAAAAGATAAAAAAACTAAAAGCACAAGGTTCAAAATCATTGATTCTTGATCTTCGTGATAATGGAGGAGGATACCTGGATAAAGCCATTGAATTGGCCGATCACTTCCTCGATGACAATAAACTTATTGTTTTTACTGAAGGATTGCGTGTTCCGCGTACAGAAAGCTTTGCTACAAACGATGGTATATGTCAGGATGGGAATGTTATTATACTTATTGACGAAGGGTCTGCTTCAGCAAGTGAAATTGTAGCCGGAGCTGTTCAGGACTGGGATAGAGGAATTATTATTGGCCGTCGTTCTTTTGGCAAGGGATTGGTGCAGAAACCATTTTATTTACCCGATGGTTCAATGATTCGATTAACAATTGCAAGATATCATACACCTACAGGAAGAGTAATTCAGAAACCTTACGATAAAGGAATGGATAATTATGAAAAAGAATTGCTTACCCGCTATCAGCAAGGAGAGATGATGAATAAAGACAGCATTAACTTTCACGACTCTTTAAAATATTTTACCCTGCAAAATAAACGAATCGTTTATGGTGGCGGAGGTATTATGCCCGATATATTTGTTCCTCTCGATACTACTTCTGTTACAGAATTTTATAGCAAGATGGTTCGACAGGGAGTTCTTAATTCTTTTGTTCTGGATTATATCGATAAAAATAGAAAATCATTAAAATCAAAGTATCCTGACTTTAATACATATAACGAAAAGTTTGTTGTAACTCCTAAAATGATTGAAGAACTTGTAATTTACGGGGCAAATAACAAAATAGAACCTAAAGGAGATGATGCCAAAAAATCTGAATATGATTTTTCTTTAATAATTAAAGCTCTTATCGCGAGAGATTTATGGGATATGAGCGAATATTACCAGATTGTGAATGTTCGTGATAAGGGATTTAATAAAGCTGTTGAAGTTGCTAAAAACTGGGAGAAATATCATTCAGAAGTTTTAATTAACCAATAACATTTTTAGGTTTTAATATTTATTAAAATAACTTTACAGCATTCAAAAAACTCAATGAATGCTCAGCGAAATTATTCTCTGGATAAATAATCATCTTGTCGAAGTACTCGGAACGATTTTTGGCATTTTATATATTTTCTTTTCAATAAAACAAAATATATGGTGCTGGCCGGTTGGTTTAATTACTTCACTATTATATGTCTATGTTTTTTTTATTTCCAAGTTTTATGCCGATATGGGGTTGCAGGCTTATTATGTTTTTGTTAGTATTTATGGATGGTACTTTTGGCTTTATGGAGGGAAAAAAAATAAAACGGATAACCTTGAAGTTACTGTTACTGATTTAAAACTGGGAATAATACTCTTTATTGTTAATGCTGTTTTCTTTGTAATAATTGCATATGTATTGGTTAATTTTACTGATTCTCCTTTACCTTATTGGGATGCATTTACAACAGCTTTAAGTTTAGTCGCGACATGGATGCTTGCGCGTAAAATTATTGAACATTGGATTCTTTGGGTAGTTGTTGATACTGTATCATTAGCTTTGTATTTTTATAAAGGGTTATACGCTACGGTTATATTGTTTACTGTATATACAATTCTTGCAATAATCGGATATTTTGAATGGCGGAAAGATTTGAAAAAAATATAAAACGCATAGTAATAATCGGGCCGGAATCAACCGGTAAAACTGAACTTGCACAATTTCTTTCCAGGCAATTCAATACCATATACGTTCCCGAGTATGCCAGGGAATATATCGAAAAACTGAACAGGCATTATACATTTATCGATGTTGAACATATTGCCAGAAAACAAATTGAGATGGAATCTAAATACTTAAAAAGGGCTAATCATGTGTTATTTTACGATACATTCCTGATTATTACTAAAATTTGGTTTAAAGTGGTTTATAATAAAGTTCCTGAATGGCTCGAAAATAATATAATGGCATTGAAAATTGATTTGTTTTTATTATGCAATACAGAAATTCCCTGGATACCTGATAATGTTCGTGAAAACGGGGGCGAAATGCGCGAAAAACTTTTTCAAATGTATAAATCGGAACTCGAAAAATATACTTTCAAATACGAAATAATTAAAGGAGTTGGTGAAAATAGATTTGAGAATGCTAAAATTATAGTAACTGATTTTTTAAAAAACAATTGTTAATCTGAAAGTTAATATAAAGCAGGCAAGAATCCTATGGCGATAAAATGATGATATATAAAGCAAACTTTCATCAAGTTCTTTTACTCACTCAAAATATGTAACATTAAAAACGAAAGATGCAATTGCAATTTCGAGAAAAATTTGAAAAAAGACCATCTGTAGAATACTGATGTAGCGATTAAATATTTTGGATTACATCAGGGAAAAAACGGACGCTTTATAACGGCACTCCCGAATGTAAAATTCCTTAAATATTCTATTTATAAAGGAAGCAAAAAGGATAAAAAATTAAACAAGCCGATATCGTTCATATACTAAAATAATTCATTCATAAATTATTTTTATGCGATTGGAATATTTTTTTTGTATTGTGATTTTACTTTTCTATTTTTATTCATCATTTTAAAACTTTAGAAAATAAATATATCTTAATTAACGTGGATATAAATATAACAAGTGAACCGTTTTTTAATTATATTTGTTTTACTATAAAAAAAGTTTTAAATTTATAAAACTTGAAACAGATTTAACCATAAAGCCAGTATGAGCTTTAATATTGAAGAGCTTTACACTAAAATGAATAAAGGGGAGGTTTTGCTTGCTTACAAAGGAAGTATTACAGCCGAACTTATTACAAACGTATTAGGAGTTGTTGAAACAAAGCTAGATCATGTTATTGATAATTCAGGAATTAAGAAGAAAATATACAATGTCTTAGTAGAAAGCCTTCAAAACCTGTACCATCATGTTGACGATTTACCTGAAGATTATAACGATAAACTTGATATGCATTTTGGCATTTTTGTAATTACAAAAACAAGTGAAACCTATAAAGTAATTACCGGAAATTTTATTAAAAGTGATAAAATTAAGAAGCTAAAAGAACGACTGGATAAAATAAAAACTCTTTCAAAAGAAGAACTAAAAGACTTGTATAAATTTGTTTTAAATAATCAGAAGTTTTCCGATAAAGGCGGCGGCGGATTGGGCTTAATTGATATTGCCCGAAGAACTGAAGGAAAAATAGATTATGCATTTGAAGAATATGATCAGAATTATTCTTTTTTTAGATTAGATGTTATCATTGAATAAACTAATAAAATCTTTAAATAAATCAATAATATGGAATCAATTTCAATAGAAGGAACTCCAAAAACTCCAACCGTAAATTTCGATGCCGGTACCGGAATAATTGAAATAAAAGGAAGATCAATTCCTGAAAACTCGATTGAATTCTATCGACCATTGGTTGAATGGCTTGAGGAATATTCAAAAGAACCTCAAAAGCTTACAACGGTAAATATTCAACTTGAGTATTTTAATACAAGCTCCTCTAAATGTATTTTAGATGTATTTAAAAAACTGGAAACAATAAAAAAAGCCCGTAATGAGGTTGTTATTAACTGGTACTACGAAGAAGACGACGAAGATATGCTGGAAGCCGGTGAAGACTACGAATCAATTATTCGTATTCCTTTTAAAATGATTGAAGTAGTAGATTAATTACCAGTTTAAAAATATTAAAAAAAGCTACAGGATATTTATATGCTGTAGCTTTTTGTATTTAAACTTTTTACTTAATAATTTAGTTGGCCTTGATTCTTTTTTGTTCAAAGAATTCTAAAGTTTTCTTAAATAACCTGAAATATAATATGACATATAGAACAATTGTCATAAACCACATCATGGATATATTTACCCAGAAAGTATCGTAATACTTTCCAAATAATTGCTTACGGGGTGCGTAAAAATGGGCTTTAATAAATGGATTTGCAGGGTCCAGGAAAATAGGATCTATTTTCTGGAATAATTCACCGTTATATTCAATTATCCTGTTTATCTCATTGGAATTACGCATAAGTTCAGATAAATTCTCGTTGTAATGTTCTCGTTTGATTTCCATGAATTTTTCACGATCTTCACTGGTTTTTTGCAAGTTAGATATTAATTGATCTTTTAACCCGTTAGCCTTATTGTATAGTTTTACATAATACTTATTTAGTACTTCCAGGTAATTCTTTACTGAATTAATTACGTCCTTGTCGAACTTATCTATATACAATTTATCAAGATCTCTGAATGCTACAATTTTACCTGATTCTGATTTTAATTCTTTACTTATTTCCTTTCGCAAGACTTCGATGTTATCCTCAATCTCTTGTTTTTTCTCCGTGTTATCTAAATTTCGTTCTAAAAAAGATACTTTATTATTTAGTGTACGTATCCAGTAGTTTTTTTTGAAATCGGCAATGCTCATGGCTTTATCAAACCCATAAAACTGTTTTTCATACTTATTTTCTTTAAACTGATAAACGGCTAATGCCTCGTAAGCCCATCGGGCAGTTATAATTTCTCCATAAAATGGAATGTCGCGCGGATTTGAAATATTTGGATTTAGTTTTTCGAATTTCACAATAATACCACTTAAAATGAGCTGTGGAATAATTAAGAATGGAATTAAAATATAAATGGTAATAACTGTTTTGAAACTATCGGATATCACAAGTCCCAACATATTCGAAAAACACCATGCACTAAATAAAACAAGCCAGTATTCAAAGTACATTCCTTTAATTTCCATAATCGAGTTACCAATTACTACAAAAACAACAGATTGAATTGCCGAAAGGGTAAATAATACAGAAATTTTTGATAACAGGTAACTCGACCAGCTTAAATTAAGAAATGCTTCGCGTTTAAGAATCTTCCTGTCTTTAATAATTTCTTCTGCACTAACTGTTAATCCAATAAATAACCCGACAATTACTGACATGAAAATATAAACAGGTAAATTGCTGTTTTCGCTTAAACTATAACCAATTACATTCCCTACATTAACATTGTAATATTTAATGATAAACGCGAGCAAAAATGCCAATAATGGGGCTTCTAAAAGGTTGATTACCAAATATTGGGTGTTAGCCATTTTAGAAAGAACATCGCGCTTAATAAATACAACAAGTTGTTTTAATCCATTGGGTATTTTAAAAGATATCTCCGGAAGCTTTATATCTGGCGGTATTTGTTTGGATATGGTTGTTTCTTTTGGTTCTTCAGCTTGTTGTTTTGCAAAATTATCTCTCCATTCAACAGGTGATATTTTTCTGTCGATTGTAAAATTCCCGTATTCATCAAGAACTTTTGTTTCAATGATGTTGAAAATTTGTTCCGGGTTTACATTTCCACAACAATGACACTCGCTTTCGCTCCAGTTTGCATGTTGTATGCTCGACTTAAAATAAATAATAGAATCAATCGGGTCTCCGTCGTATATCAAATAACCTCCATTATCAAGAATCAGAAGTTTATCAAACATTTTAAATATTCCGGATGATGGTTGGTGAATAACAACAAAAACCAACTTGCCTTTTAATGTTAATTCTTTGAGTAAATCGAGAATATTTTCTGAATCTCTCGATGACAAGCCGGAAGTAGGTTCATCGAGAAATAAAACCCCGGGTTCACGTATTAATTCAAGAGCTATATTAAGTCTTTTTCGTTGTCCTCCACTAATCTTTTTGTTTAAAGGGTTACCTACCTCAATATCCCTGATTTCATATAAACCGAGGTTTTCAAGCACATCTGTAACCGCTTTTTCAATTTCTTTTTCGGTATAGTTGTCAAAACAAAGTTTTGCATTGTAATAAAGGTTCTGATAAACTGTTAATTCTTCTATTAACAAATCATCCTGGGAAACATGCCCTATTAAACCTTCGATCTTATCTTTTTCTGTATGAATGTTTATTCCGTTAATTAGTATTTCACCTTTTGAAGGAGGGTAAGTTCCGTTTAAAACATTGAGCAAGGTTGATTTCCCTGCACCGCTGGCTCCCATAATTCCAACCAATTTCCCCGATTCTTCTGTAAAATTTAATTTATGTAAACCGGTTTTTCCTGATTTAAAGAAAAATTCAATATCGCGTGCATCGAAAATAATTCGTGATTTTATTCTGTCAATATTAAACTGGCTTACAATATCGCCATAATAAATTGGTTTAATTTTGGGGTTTCGAACTGAAGAACCATTGGTCAGAACATATATTTTTTCTTTTTCAAGTAGTTGCCCGTTTAAATACAATTCACTTTCACCAATGTATTTTATTAAATACATGTTTGACGAATCTACCTCAAGGATTCGGATTTGTCCCTCAAGCGCTTGTTTTGTTAAATGTAGAACATTCTCAAACTGAGAATCTATAATATTATCAATGACTAATAATTTTTTAGTTGAAGGCATTTTATCATAACCAAAAAATGCAAGATCCTCAATATGTTTATATTCCTCTTCAGGTACATGGAATGAATCGGCAACAGTTGTTACAAAGGCCATTTCCTGTTCAGTAATCTCTCCGCCCGATTTTACAAATTCAAGTAACTGAACCAGAACTATAATTTTTTGACGTTGGGTTAATTCTTCGTTTATCTGTGTACAGATTTTTAAAACTTTTACCGAGCTTGATGAAGTTCTTTTTTTACGCAGGCTTTTCTCACTTAGTTTTTCCTGATGTATTTCATAATAATAATCAAATACTTCGATGTAAGTTTTTACAGCTTCCTGGTTTAATTGACGTTTTAAAAAATATTCAACAAAAGATCTGCGGTCGCTTGCAATACTCGATGGATGGGCAATAATCGCGAATAACTGCATCAATGCCTTTAATATCTGCTCGCTCATATAATTATATTATTGTATTATACTAAAATAATGATTAACACGAATTTAAAATTAATTTTCTTTAAAACCAATTAAAAGCATTACTTCATCTTTAATTTGCTTTTCTTTATCAAATTCAATTTCTATTATACAATTTATTGTTGAAGTAAATTTAAAGTTCCAGTAAGGAATGTAATTGTAATCTTTATTACAAAACAATAAGTTTTTTTCAGTATCGTAAACCGATAATATTAAAGGGGTGTATGTGATATTTGAACAACCAACTATCCTGTAATGGCTTCCCCCGTAAAAAGTAGTATAAAAACGGGCTTTATTATTTTCATCTAGTTTTGCTTTATATTCCTGTCCGTCAGAAACATACCCTGAATTAATCAGATTGATACAATTTGTAATTGTGTTTTCCTGACTTTTGGCATTAAAAACTAAAGTAAATAAAAAAAAACTTGTTATTATAAATGATTGTTTTAACCTTTTCATTTTAACACCCTTAATAAATTATTTTATTCCTGATAGCAGATATTTTATTGGCTATTGTACGTAAATGGTATTCTGAAATTATTACATTGGAATTGCTGTTTATTACTGTTAATTGTTGTTCAGGATAAACAACAGATTCTTCATAGGTATAATTGAAAATAATTCCATCGAATTCGTATGCCAAATCTACAAGTTCGTCAATAAAAACAGAATAGTCTTTCGATTTATAGTAATATGGCGAAAGAAGTTCAATTAAATTATCGAGTGGATGTTTCTGTTCTCCCAGTCGGTTTATAATTAATCTCTTTTTATTCTCATTGGCTATTTGTGATAAAATATATAAGCTTTCAATCCATCCTCCGGCTATTATAAGAACGCCTACATCTTTCCTGTTATTGTTTTTTAAATATTTATCAAACTCCCAATAGGTATTCGTGAGAAAATATAACAGCGAGTCCTGGTTATCAATATTTTGCTCTATCCGGTTAATCATTTCAACCTGAATGGCATCGGTAATACCTAATTCCTCGCTAAGTTTTTTAATTACTGTAAAATACGAAATGATGTCAGGTACCTGATCATATAAATTTAAGTATCCTAAATCGGTTCCATAAATTCCAATGTTGAGCGATTGTTTAAAGTTTGTTGTATAATTTGATACGTTATCAGGTAAGTTCATTAAATCTTTGTTAAACTCAATATTACTCGATTTAATTACCGATGTTACCTGAAATGGGGAGGGAATAGTAAATAAGGTATTATTATATTTTAGAATTACTGATGATGTATCAATTTCGTGTAATTGAACCTGGGCAGATGAAGTGTCATTTTCTGTATAATTTTTACATGATATTAAAAAAAGAAAAATAAGTAAGGGGATAAAAATCAGTTTCCCTTTTATAATATTTATGGGCATATTCAGGTTATTTTTTTCAATATTATTGCTAAGTAATAAAAAAAACATGAATTATCAAAGATACTGGATAGAATAGATTTCTTAATCTTTTGTAATGTTTTAGTAATCAAAATTTATCACTTTTACTGCTTTTTGAAATAATTCATTTATTCCCTTTTTAATTATAATGCTTAACAGAATCGGAATTAGTTAAATTTTATAGAGCAAGTGTATCAAATAAAAAAAATAATTAATATGAAGTTGAAAAATGTATTTTTACACATTATAAAATAAAACGGTTTGAAAAATCATACTGTAACATATAAGGAAATTTGGAGAATAGCTTATCCCATTATATTAAGTAGTGTGGTTCATAATGTCATAACAGTAACTGATACAGCTTTTTTGGGAAGGGTAGGTGAGATTGAACTTGGAGCAGCTGCTATTGGAGGTGTTTTCTACCTTACTGTTATCATGTTAGGATTTGGCTTTTCTATTGGTACACAAATAATTGTTGCCCGCAGGTTTGGAGAAAATAAAAATAGTGAAATAGGTATAATTATTGAACACACACATTATTTTCTAATAATCTTTTCCATTGTCCTCATTGCTATCATGTTTTTTGGTATGCCATATATTTTTGATGCCGTACTTGAGTCTGATGATATACGAAATGCAACAGGCGAATATGTAAAATATAGAATATTCGGGTTATTCTTTGCCTTTATAATTCATGGTTTCAGAGCTTTTTATATTGGAATTGCCCGAACAAAGGTTATTACATATACAACAATTTTCATGGCTCTGGCCAATGTATTTTTTGATTACTCACTTATTTTTGGAAATTTTGGATTCCCTGAAATGGGAATTGCCGGGGCTGCCATAGCTTCTGTTATTGCAGAGCTTTTGGCAGTAGTTTTCTTTATTATTTATACTTCACGTTTTGTTGATACTAAGTTTTACAATCTTTTCAGATTCTACAAATTTGATTTTTCGGTTTTAAAGAGAATTTTTGTTGTTTCTTTTCCAACCATGATGCAAAATTTCATATCTTTTATTGGCTGGTTTTTCTTTTTCCTGTTTGTTGAAAAAATGGGGGAACGTTCATTAGCAATTTCTAATATAATTAGAAGCGTATATGTGGTTATGCTTATTCCTATTTGGGGTTTTTCGTCTGCTACAAATACATTGGTATCTTTTGTTATTGGAAGAGGGAATAACAATGAAGTATTACCTATAATTTATAAAGTAATGAAAATTACTGTTGCAGGTGTTTTTATACTGGTTATGTTGAATGTATTGTTTTCTGAATTGGTTTTATCTGTATATACCAACAATAAGGATTTAATTAACGATTCAGTACCTGCATTATATATTGTTAGTATTGCATCATTCTTTATAGCTATTGGCTTTGTTCTTTTTAGTGGTGTTTCCGGAACAGGAAATACAAAAGTCTCATTTTTAATAGAAACTTTTGTAATATTTATTTATGTAATAATTACCTATTTGTTAGTGAATTTAAAAAATACAAGTGTTGAACTTGTATGGACTATTGAAATTATTTATGGTTTTATAATTGCCTTATTATCTTTCTTGTATTTAAAATATGGAAAATGGCAAAATAAAATGGTTTAATTGAAACAAGAGAATCAGTATTCCAAATAGATTAAAAGGTGTAAGCTATTCCATATTGGTTATTGGGTTTAATAATAACAGAAAGTTTATTGTTTGCCGATTTATGTAAAACCGGGACAAAATACCCCGCAACACTACCAACAATAGCACCAACAAGAATATCTGTTGGGTAATGATAACCCGATTTGTACCTTAAATATCCGGTGGTAGAAGCTGCAGATAAGGAGATTCCCCATAAAAGATATGTCCATGTATTCTTTCCATAAATATCTGTAAAAACTTTAGAAATAAATACTGCATTGTAAAATGAACCGGAAGTATGGCCCGAAAAGAATGATTTATAAGAACCTTCTTCAGCACCTAATTCTATCCTCATGTCGTCTGAAATATTGGTATTGTATAAATATGGACGTTTTCTCTGTACAATTAATTTAGTAGTATTAGTTAAACCGGAATTTATCAGATAACCTTCAATATACATTATCCCTAATGTAAACAGGTTATTCCAACTCTTATTTTCTATTACAGGTATTACCAGTAGTGCTGGAATAGTTTGTAAACCATCTCTTATATAATCGCTTGTTTTTTCCAATTCTGTTGACCAGTAATTTGTGGCAGAACGATCAAATGAGTTGATTTGATTTCTGTCGAGTTTTAAAATCTCATTTTGTGATAAATAACGAATAGTTTCAGAATTATTAAGGTACTGATATGATAAGGCTAATGAAATACCTCCTGAAAGTAAAAGAATGTCAGTTGAATAATTCAGGTGATATGGAAAACTAATTTTTTCTTGCGTGTAGGAAGTATGGTAAGAAATTACACAGAAAAGGGTAAAGAAAAAGATATTTTTAAAACTATTCATTTCTATTTTAAAATAATCATTTGTAATGTAAGTTCTTATTTTTAAACGAATTCCAATTTCTAAAGTTGTTTTTTATTAAGTAAATTATTCGATTTTGATAGTTGCCAAAAACTTTTTTATGTAATAAAATAATACGATATTCGAATAATTTAAAATTATCCAAAACCATCACTGATAATGAAACAACATATAGCACACATGTTACGGGAGAAAGCTTCAGCTTACAAAACTAAGGAAGTTTTCAGGTACAAAGATAAAATAAGTTCGGTTTACAAATCAATAAGTTGGTCTGAATTAATTAATTATACTGAAAAGGTTTCAGAATCACTTGTTCAATTAGGGTTCGGATTTAATGATAAAATTGGAATTTTTAGCTCGAACAGGCCGGAATGGACAATTGCTGATTTAGGAATCCTGTCAGTAAGAGGAATCGTGGTTCCTTTTTATGCTACATCATCAGTTCAGCATGTAAAATATATTGTTGATGAAACGCGAATGAAGTTAATGTTTGTAGGGAATTCAGAACAAGTTGAAAAGGCGTTATGGTTACTCGAAAATTGTAAATCACTTGAAAAAGTTGTTGTATTCGATAATGATGTTTCTCAAACCGACGAGAGGTGTATTACATGGGAATATTTTTTAAAAATTTCAGCAGAAAATAATCATAAGGAATCACTTAATAAATTGTTGGAAGAAGCTCAGCCGGATGATTTGGCAACAATTATTTATACATCAGGAACAACAGGTGAGTCTAAAGGAGTAATGCTTGGACACGACAATTTTATGAGCGCATTCAAGATTAATGATGAAAGACTCAAAATTAATGATAATGATATATCGTTGTGTTTTTTGCCTCTTAGTCATGTTTTTGAACGTACCTGGACCTACTTTCTTCTTTATTGCGGTGCAATAAATGTCTTTCTTGAAAATCCGCGTGATGTAATTCAGGAACTGCCCGTTGTTAAACCTACACTGATGTGTACAGTACCCCGTTTTTATGAAAAAACTTACGAGGGAATTTATGCAGAAACAGAGAAATGGCCTTCATTCAAAAAGAAAATTTTTAACTGGTCAATTCGAACAGGCTTAGAAAGCATTGAATATAAAAAAGATTCCAGGCATTTACCCCTGACCCTGAAAGTTAAGTTATTTATTGCCGATAAGTTGGTTTTAGCTAAGCTGCGCCAGGTATTTGGAGGAAAAATTAAATTTTTACCTTGTGCTGGTGCGGCAATTGATTCAAAGCTTCTTCGTTTTTTTCATGCTACAGGCATTTTTATAAATTATGGTTATGGTGCAACTGAAACAACAGCTACTGTTTCGTGTTTCAGGTCTGATAAGTACAATTTTGATTATTGTGGGAGTATTATGCCCGAAACGAATGTTAAAATTGGAGAAAATAACGAGATACTTGTTAAAGGAAACACTGTTTTTAAAGGATATTATAATAAACCAGAAGAGACAAATAAAGTATTAAAAAATGGTTGGTATTATACCGGCGACGAAGGTTACATTGCAGAAGGTGATTACCTGGTAATGACTGACAGAATAAAGGATTTGATTAAAACATCAGGCGGAAAATATGTCTCGCCACAAAAAATAGAACTTTTACTTTCTCAAAATAAATATATTGAGCAGGTAGTGGTTTTGGGTGATAATAAAAAATATATCACAGCTCTCATTGTTCCTTCACATCATAATTTAGTTGTTTATGCAAAAGAAATGGATTTAAATATTGATGATAACCAGCAATTTATAGAGAATGCGCTTATTCTTGATTTTTTCCAAAAACAAATTGATGAATGTCAAAAAGATTTAACCCCATATGAAAAAGTGATAAAGTTTGCTTTGCTTCCCGAAACATTTAGTATCGATAATAAATTATTAACAAACACCTTGAAAATAAGACGTAAAGCAATTGCCGAAAAATATTCCGATCTGATTGAAAAAATGTATTTATAACTACATATTTTACTTTTACCTGGTATTACTGGAAATATTGTCAGTATTTTTTTGATAAGGATTCATTTATTCGCGACAATATGACAAATAACATCCATATTTTCGCTTTGGCAAAACAATTGCATGATACATGTACATATATAAATAAGTATAATTTAAATTATGAAATCATGGAAATGGAAATTTATTTTGACGGAAATAAAAAAGTAAATGCAAAGTTTAATGGCCAGGATATAAAGACCGATCAACCTTTACAAGGTGGTGGTGATGGCACTGCTCCGGCACCCTTCGACTTGTTTTTAGCTTCGATAGGTACATGTGCCGGTATTTATGTCAAAGGATTTTGCGATCAAAGAGGAATATCTTCCGATGGAATTAAAATAATTCAACGTATGAATTACAATTATGGAACTCGTTTAATTGATAAAATTGATTTGGAAATACAGGTTCCACAAGATTTTCCTGAAAAATATAAAGAAGCTGTTATCAATTCGGCAAATTTATGTGCGGTAAAAAAACATTTGCAAAGTCCACCAGCATTTGATGTTTATACAAAGACAGTATAATAATATTTGATATGAATAGCCGTTTTGAGATATTTAAACGGCTATTTTATGTTAATTCAATTATCGAAAAAGGAGCTGCTGTTGGTATTACCCGTTTTAATTTAACTTCAGATTTTTTAAACAAATCCTTATATTCATCCAAAGTTCGCTCTTTGCCACCGGCTGTTCCAACTAACATTTGTACATCGAATAATTTTGCAAACGAGTAACGGCCATTATTCGATTCAATAATTGGTTCAAAAACCAAAATCTTCCCGTTTACCGGCAAAACGCTTTTAATTTTTTTTAGTAGTTCAATAGCCTGAATATCTGTTAAGTTGTGAATAATGCTCTTTAACAGGTAAATATCGGCATTTGATGGAACCGATTCGAAAAAATTACCGCTTATTATTTCTGTTCTGTTTTCAATTCCAAACTTTATAAATATTTGGTTTGCCTGATTGACAACATGCGGTAAATCAAATACTATCCCGTTAAGGTGTTTGTGTTTTTTTAAAATCAAAGAAAGTAAAACTCCATGGCCTCCTCCGATATCAATAACCCTTTTAGCATTTTTAAAATTATATTCCGATAAAATGGCATAACCCAGCATGACCGATGAGTTTGTCATTGCTTTATTGTATTCATCGTTTTTTTCGGGATTTGCTTCAAGGAATTTGAAAAGCTCCATTCCCGATACTTTTTTAAAAGCATTTTCACCGGTACGAATAACATATTCAAGTTCGCCGTACATACTCCAGTTAAAACCATTTACCTGGTGAGAAATCATATAATGCATCGTATCATCTTTATCAAGCATTGTTCTTGAAAGGTTATTATTTGCAAATACCCTGCTCTTTTTTTCGATATAAATTCCCTGGCTGGCTAACATGCGCATCATTCTGTAAAGCGATTCTTCGTGGCAATTGGTAAGTAACGCCAATTCTGAAATAGATTTACTCCCGTTATGTAAATAATCCGAGATATTAAGTTTTACAGCTAAACCTATTGCACGTGAAACATAAAACCCTTGCACCATTTCCATTATATTTACATTTGCAGGTGCAAGTTTCCGGGAAATACGAATTAAAAAATACCGGAGCTTTTCAACGGCTTTTAGAATCTTTGCAGGAGGATATTGGGGAATTTTTATCTTTTCTTCCATTTAACCAGTTATTTCAATGTTAAAGGGTAAAAATAGAAAAATTTATTATATTGAAATCGAAAACAGGAAAAAGATGAAATCTCATAAAAGTGATTCAGATTTTATAAAATTTAGAAAAAACTCCAAATTTCTGCCTATTTTTATATGCTATAAATAATTGGTTATGCCATATAAATATTTAACCGAGGTAAGAGGATACGAACTTGATTCATTCGGACATGTAAACAATGCAACCTATCTGAATTATACAGAACAGGCACGTTGGAATATTTTAAAGGAATCCGGTTTTCTCAACGATTTTATAAAATCGGGTATGTTTTTAGTCGTGGTAGAGACTACTATCAGGTATGTGAGAGAGCTTAAAATGTTTGATAGCATTGAAATAACTACTACTTTAAAACAAGAACCTCCTTATTTGATTTTTTATCAGGAAATTTTTAATAAAACAACCAACGAGAAATCTGCTAAGGCAAAAACAAAAACCTTATTAATTAATAAAGAGCGAATTACTCAGGACTTACCCCCGGAGCTTATTCACATTATCAAATAAATAACAGGATGACTAAATCAAATATATCAAACTGGGAGAAAATAGGGAATATTGGGATACTTACACTATCAAATGGAAAAGAAAATTATTTGATTGAACCGGAATTTGTTAAGTTAACCGATCTTCAAAAATGGACTGACGATACCGAATTAAAAGGAGTGATAATTCGGGGATTGGGGCGTAATTTTTCTGCAGGCGCGAGTATAAATGATTTAATAAACCTTGCGCGGGATAACAGCCAATTATCTCAGAAAATTGAAGCTGGAAAACAAATTCTTGATTTTATCGAAGATTTAAATATTCCGGTTGTTGCATCCATAAATGGTGTATGTTTTGGCGGAGGGTTAGAGATTGCTTTAGCTTGTCACATGCGTATTGCATCTGAAAATGCTTTATTTGCATTTCCCGAAACAAATTTGGGATTAATCCCTGGCTTAGGTGGTATTTACAGAATTACTCAGTTGCTCGGGAATCACTATGTTTATGAATTAGTTCTTGAAGCAGATATGCTTAATGCAACCAATGCAAAAGAAATTGGTTTAATTGATTATATATCAGAAACAAAAGATGCATTTGAATTATCACATTTTAAAATTAAAAATCTTACAAACGATAGGTCAAAAGAAGTGATCTGTTCTGCAATGCAAGCCATTCGAAACGCTGAAACTATGAACAGAGTTGATGCTTTGAAAATAGAAACAGAATTGTTTTGCAAGTTAGCTTTAAAGATTAAGATTCATCAACAGGAATAAGATGTATAAGCATATTGAAGATGTTAAATCAATTCACGAAATTGAATCATTGATTTTTGATCAACCTGAAGATATCTTTTTTACGGATAAAGAATTAAGACTTGTTAAATTTAAAAATAAATTAAAAAGCCTGGGAGCAAGGTACATGATTAAAAAATTGATTCTTAATTTTTTTAATATGAAAAATGATTACCTCGATATTGAAATTGGAAATGAAGCTGATGGAAAACCTTTTGTAAAATTTTCAGGTAAAGTGAAAGAAAAAATGAATTTAACAGGTTTTCAAAATACTCAAATATCAATATCTCATTCAAAAAATTATGTAGCAACGTTGGTAATAATTGAATAATATGTTTAAAGTACTGAAATGGTATGTAAAAAAAGATATTGGCTTTTTAGAATTAAATAGCCCGCCATCAAATTCGATGAGTTCAATGTTTTTTGAAGAATTTTATTGGTGGAGAACCGAAATTATAAGTAAGTCGGATGTAAAAGCTTTAATTATATATGGAAATGGAAGACATTTTTCTTCTGGTGCTGTTATAGGTGATCTTTTAGGAATTATTTCCAGGAGTTATAATCAACATGGAGATATTAAAAAAGTAAGTGAATTCTTAAATATAAACAGCCATGTATTTTATTCATTAAAAGATTTGAAAATACCAGTTGTCGCTGCTGTGCGGGGAGTATGTATTGGTTCGGCATTTGAGTTGGCGTTGTGTACAGATTATATTGTTTGTGGCGAAAAAGCAGTATTAGGTTTACCCGAAACAAGTTTTGGTTTAATACCCGGATGTACAGGAACATATTTATTGCCACGGATAACCAGAAAATCAATTGCAATGGAAATTATTTTAAGTGGTTCAACCTTTTCTCCACAGCAGGCATTAGAATGGGAAATAATTCAAAAAATAGTGCCGGCAAAAGATACATTGGAATTTGCAATACATATTGCAGAAAAATTAAGTAAAAATTTTACAAAAGAATTAAGAACAGTTTAAATAACTTTTTAATAATGAATCAGAATATACATCAGGAAGTGTTTGTGAAATTAACAGGAACAGGTTCATATTTACCCGGGAAACCTATTCCCTTATCCGATGTTGATTATTTTCTTGGAGAGCTTACCGAAGCATCTGAAAAACTGCAAAAGTGGTTGCAGCGAATGAAAGAACTCATGAAAGAGATGCTTGAAGTGGAGTATTATCATTATGCAATTGATCCGGTAACCAGAGAATATACTGATGATAACATTACCATGTCGGTTAAGGCCGCGAAAAAAGCACTTGAATCAGCCGGGTTAAAAGCTACAGATATTGATTTGATTGTATATGGAAGCGCTCATCAGGATCAGATGCCTACAGCTTCTGTTCGGATTCAGGAAGCACTCGGCATTGAACAATGTGGAGAGCTATCTATTCATGCCAATTGTACATCTGCATACAAGGCTTTATTGGTCGCGAGCGATTTTATCCGATCAGGGAGGTATAAAAATGCTTTGGTTATTTCTTCGAGCATGTCGTCGTCGGAATTACGTGCAGAATATTATAACCAGGCACTTGTAAAAAAAGAGGAATTGTTTTTACGGTATTTTTTAAGCGATGGGGCAGGAGCATTGATTTTACAGGCAACTGATAAAAAATCAAACGGGTTATTCGTAGAAAACACATATATGGAGTCCATTGGTGGTAAAAAACCTTCTGCAATGCTAAATCACCGCCCTGCATACTGGATGAACCCTAAAAAAGAATATGAATTAGCATATCACCACCTGGGACAGATGTTCAACGAACAACTTCGCGCACACTTTCACGACGAAGATGGAAGTGTGTTTATTAAAGGGTTAAAAAGAATGCTTGGTAAATATCCAATTAATTTAAAAGATATACGATTTTTCCAGGTTAATTTCCCATCTAAGCATATCTCGGAATTAATTATGGATGAGTGTGGCGAACTCAATATTCAAAGAGAAAAACTTTATACTAAAATGTCGAGTATGGGGTACGCGGGTCCGCCAATGGCTTTTATCTCGATTGACAGAATTTTGCACGAAGAAAAATTAAAAAATAACGATTTGATATTGAGTTTTGTAACAGAAGTTAGTAAATTTATGCAGGCAGGTTATGTGTTAAAGTATTATTAGTTTGGCACGATTTATGTTTTTATTTTGTCTTGTTATAAAATGAATCGATTAAAATAGAAACAGATTATTAATAAACACATTACAACTATGAAAAAAATTCTTATACTTATTTTATTAGCCTTATTTGTACAGGCTGGTTTTGCACAAGAAGAACCAAAAGACGAAATGAAAACTCTTATTACAGGTAAACATCTTAAATTTTCAGGCGTTTTTATATCCCCTGAATTAAAAGGAACGATTATTAACGATGGTAGTGGCAAAGATGGTTATGGATTCTTAATGGGAGGAAGAATGGGAATTATTTTTAATGATAAATTCTCAATAGGTTTAGGCGGATATGGGTTAACTACTGAACATATAGTTGATTTAACCGATAACCCTGCGATAAATGATAATGCTAAAATTGGTTTTGGTTATGGCGGGTTGGTTTTAGAATATACCCTTTTTGGAAATAAAGCATTCCATTTTACTATTCCTGTTCTTGTTGGTGGTGGTGGTGTCAGTCTTTATAAGGATATTATAATTGATGAGGATAATTTTACATGGGATGATTTTAATACTTACGAAAGTTCAGCTTTCTTTGTGGTTGAACCAGGTATAAATCTTGAATTAAATCTTACAAAATTTATGCGGTTTGATTTAGGAGCTTCATACAGAATGGTTCAGTTTTCCGAGATGGATTATCTGGATAATAGCAACGATGAATTATCAAATCTTGCAGTAAATGCTTCATTGAAATTTGGTTTATTCAGCAAAACAAAAAAAGTAAAAACCACAAAATAAGTTTATAACATAAAATCAAATCGTTAAAAGCTGCTTTTTTTAGAGCAGCTTTTCTTTTTTAAAACTTATTCTTATTTTAGATTAAAATTTAACCTTAAAACCATGAATAAAATTCAGCAGGTTGGAATAATCGGAAGCGGGAAAATGGGTTCAGATATTTTTAATTATTTATCAGAATTCAACCATCATTTCATTTGGTTTACCAGAAATTCTGAGCACAGAGAAATTCTTCACGAAACATTTCGTAAAAAAGTGAACAGGCAATTAAAGCATGGAATTATTAGCAAAGAAATTTTTGATTTAAGGAACAATTACAGGATTACAACTCATTTAAACGATTTATCTGATTGTGACTTAATTATTGAGACTGTTATTGAAGAACAACAGGTTAAAAATGAAATCATAAAACAACTTGATCTGATTACAAAACCATCATGCATTATAACTTCTAATTCATCATCCATTCTTCCATCGCAGTTAGGGCAGGAAATTAAAAGAAAAAACAGGCTGGCAGGAATTCATTTTTTTTATCCCCTGGCTTTTAAAAATATAATTGAACTTATTTTCTCTGATTCTACAGACGAACTAACCAGGGAAAGCCTTAGGTTATTTGCCGGGACTATTAAAAAAAACTACATAGAACAAAGTGAATCGAATGCATTTATTTTAAACCGGTTTTTACTGCAAATTCAAATTAAAGCCTTTGAAATAGTTAAAGAATATAAAATCAATTATAAGCAAGTTGATGAAATTGCAAAACAAGTAATTCCTGATTTTGGATTATTTGAAATGATGGATCAGGTTGGTCATAATACCATGTATAACGCGGTCATGAATTATTCATTAATGGATTCTGATAAAAAGAAATATGAACCCATAGTGAATGAACTTTTACATAGAAAACACAGTTTGTCGGGACAGGGAAACTATTTGTTTTATAATGAAGCTAAGCACGATGTTATAATTTCAGAATCAATTCAAAAAGAAATTCTGAAGAAAATATCTGAGCACACCTATTTCACATTTAATCAATTTTCTAAAGAGTTTCAAATAAATAGCTATGCATTAAAAAAAGCGTTACATGAATTTTGCGGAATAATTTTATAAAAAAGATATTTAATAAAAGATTCATCATAATAAATTCAAAATATATTTACTATTTTTGGAGCCAAAATTATTTGTATTGTAAACGATTGATTATTAAATGGCTAACAAAGTAGTAGTTACCGGTTTTAATATGCTTAATGCTTTAGGGCTGGATTGGGAAGAAAGTTGGAAAAATATTACCGGAGGTAAGAGCGGGGTAAAACGGATTAGTTTATTTGATGCATCACAAAATCAAACCCAGATTGCGGCTGAACTTCCTGCAGGATTTTCTGAAAAAGCTGAAGAAATAATAAAAAAACGTATTTCAAAACAAATGACCCGTGTAACACAAATGTGTTATGTTTGTGCTATTGAAGCTGTTGAGAAACACGGGATAAATTTCGAAAATATTGATAAAAAAAGAGTTGGTGTAATTATAGGTGTAGTTAATACTGGAGATTCATCAACAGAACAGGGAACCGATTCAAAAAACTTAATTATAAAACGCATGAATAATGCCATGTCGGCATGGATTGGTATGCGATACAATATTGAAGGCCCAAACTTTACTACATCATCGGCTTGTTCTTCATCGGCTTATGCTATAGCTCTTGGATTTGATATGATAAAAGCAGGCAGGGCCGATATGATGATTGTTGGTGGAGCCGATTCCATTCTAAATAAGGAAGAAATTGAAGGATTCAATGAGCTTTATGCTCTTTCTCTGGCAAATGATAAACCAGAAAAAGCCAGTTGCCCGTTCTCTAAAAACCGCGATGGGTTTGTAATAGGTGAGGGAGCCGGAATCATGATTCTTGAGTCGGAAGAACATGCAAAAGCAAGAAATGCAAAAATTTACGCCGAAATGGCAAATTATGCATTTTTAAATGAATCGTACAATATTATGGCACCCAAACCCGATGGTGAAGGAATGGCAGAAACAATGGAATTGGCATTGAAAAATGCAGGCTTGGCACCAAATGAAATTGATTATATTAATGCACATGGTACTTCAACCATGTTAAACGATATGTACGAAACAAAAGCTATAAAAAAGGTTTTTGGTGAGTATGCATATAAAGTCCCGATATCTTCTACCAAATCGATGATTGGACATACTATAGGTGCAGCAGGCGCAATAGAGAGTATTATTACCATTCTTTCTATAAAAGACGGAATTATTCCTCCTACAATCAACCTGGATGAACCAGACCCCGAATTGGATCTCGATTATGTACCTCACAATGCCCGAAAACAGGATGTTAAAGTAGCAATAAGCAATTCATTTGCTTTTGGCGGACATAATGCAGCTCTCGTTTTCAAGAAATACTAAAACAATCTCTAGTTCTTCCGCTTATCAATAAATACAACAGGTTTTCTTTTTATTTCCTGGTATTTAATTTTATTGATTTGTTCATTGGTTTCGAAGCTGATTGTTGGAGCAACTCTTAATTTTGCCCTGAAATGGTCTTTAATAATTTTTTCAAAATCAGCGGGCCTGTTATACCCGTTGGTTGCAATGTGAATAAGAATATCATCAGTACCAATCTGGTTTGTTGATACTTCAATAACATAGTTCTCAACAAAGTCCATTTCATTTAAAATATCATACAAAGCTGGTGGATATAATGATGTTCCTTTATATTTAATCATTTCTTTTTTACGTCCGATAACCGGGCCAAGCCGCAAGGTATTTCTTCCACATTTGCATTTGCCATTAAAATGTTGTACAACGTCACCGGTTTTAAACCGGATTAAAGGCATTCCTTCGACTCCAAGCGTAGTAACTACCAGTTCACCTGCTTCTCCTTCTTTAACCGGTTTATTATGTTCATCAACGAACTCGGCAATTAATAGTTCCGGATGATGATGGCCTCCATTTTCCTGACCACAATCGGCAAAAGCAGCACTCATCTCTGTTGAAGCATAAGTTGAATAGAGTTTAATATCCCATTTGTCTTTGATTCGTTGTCCGAGCGTGTTTAAACTAAAATCCGGATTACGAAGTGCTTCGCCTATGCATATTGCTTTTTTAATGCTTGAATTTTTATAATCGATGCCATTTGCTTCGGCATATTCAATTAATTTAAGAATAAACGAAGGAACGGCAACCAACGCATTCGGTTTTATTCGCAAAATGGTATCCCATTGTAATTCGATCATTCCATTACCAACCCGTACCATTCCTGCACCCATTTTCTTAATACCTAAAAAATATGCTAATCCGGCCATGAATCGTCGGTCGAGTGTAACCATTAACTGGTAAATATCATCAGATGAACCATCGGAGCATTTAAATGAAATGCACTCGTTGTATGCTAAGCGTTCTAAATCGGCATCGGTTAATGCAAAAGTAACAGGATCGCCTAAGGTTCCGGAAGTTGTAATGTAATCAACAATTTTATTCCTGTTTACACAAATAAAATCTTCATTGTACTCGTAAAGATCGTCTTTTGTTGTAAAAGGGAGCTTTTTAAGGTCATCAATGGTTTTTATATCATGAATGCCTATTTTATGCTTTTTGAAGAGATTCTGGTAGAACTTTGAGTTCTGGGTTACATATTGAAGCAGCTCGGTTAATCTCTCTTCCTGGTATTTTCTTATTTCTTCTGTTGACTTGTAGTCAATATCTTCCGGAAAAATATGCATGGTAGTATTTTTAAACAAACTCCAAATTTAGCATCTTAAATTTAAAAGCATCAAAAAACAAGGTGTAATTTTTAGTGTTTGTGGCTGAAACAATCTTAGAATTACTTTGCCTTATTATTATAATAATCCGCTTTTTCTTTATCATCCAAGCGTGTGTATATATTGCCCAGGTATTTGGCGTAATCTGCTTTGGGTTTAATTTTGTATAATTTGAGGTAATAATCACGGGATTTCCTAAAGTCGGGATATACCACTTCTAAGGCTTTAAGCAATTTGTTGTACTGGCTTTGGGTTCTTTTTGCCTTATATGCTTTCATTTCTGAAAGGTAAAGATTTTCTGCTTTCCAGTAATATTTTTCGGCATACCATTCCAGGGCGGTTACGTTAGATGCATCCAATTTTAAAATTTGCTGGGCAAGCTTGTCACAAACTGCTGAATTTTCCAGATTTTTATTAACGATAAGATATCCGGCAAGCAGATTAACGTTGGATTGAGCCTGAGATTCAATTTCTGGCCATAATTTAACAGCTAAATCCCAATTTTCACTCTCAACGTAGGTTTCAAATAAGCGGATATTGATATTACCTGTTTTTTCTCCCTGAGGATAAAACTTACGGTAGGCTTCAAGCGCAGTTATTTCTTTGGATAGGTTATCAATGTTTTTGTAAACTTTGGCTAATGATTCATACATTTCGGGTGATGAAAATTTTATCTCCCTGGCTGTTTCAAGATAATTTCTGGCTTTATCGTTTTGTCCCAAAGCAAGAGCAGATTTTCCGGCACTAACGTAAACGGGGCCAATAGCTTTTTTACCTTTGTTTTCGCGACTTTCAATTTCTTGTTCAGATATGGTTAACGCGGTTTCATAATTACCAGCTTTATATGCAGCTTCTGCATTTTCTGATTGCTTTGAAGTATTTAAGCTGCTTGTACATGATTGTAAAAGCAGAATAATTATAAAACCTTTAATAATATTAGAAATGCTCATGTTATTTATTTGTTTTTTAATGTTGGCAAAAATAAGATATTTAAGATGAATAGAATAATTAAATATTCAGGCAAACAATATTATTTAGTTATTTCATCAATCTTTGATTGAATACTTTCTGCCTGATACATATTTGGAATTTCTTTCGTAAGAGCTTTTTTATAAGCCAAAATGGCTTTATCAACTATTTTAAAATGATTATAATAATCACCTAAATAAACATAGGTTTCAAAAAACTCAGGATTTAATTCAATGAGCTCATTAAACAGGGATTCTTCGCCTTCAATTTGTTTATTTATTTTAATTGAATGTTGAATTTGATTCCGAATCTCTTTAAAACGGTTAAAATCTTCATAATTAACGGTATTTAAGAAACTATCAGCAGGAATAGTATATTCTGGTTCAGTAATTACCTGGTGTTCTTTAATGCCCTTAAATTGATTAAATACCTTATTTAAATCGTAACAAACAAATTCTCCCAATTGAAATGGCGATGTTGATATCCAAACTTTTAATTCTTCCGGTTTAAATATAATTGAATGATGTGCAATAAGTTGGTTAATTGCTTTCTCATTACCCATTCCAATGTTTTTATCATTTAAACCCTTTTGATCACGTAATATTTCTGCAACAGAATTTACATTTAGCCCGGGATTTTGTTTAATTAGCTCTTCAACCCGTTTAAACCTGTATAATGTTGCATAATCAGAAGTATTTGCCCTTAAAATCTCAGGTATTTGCATTTCAGGGTTTTGAAAGTGGTTGCTGCAAATAATGAATTCATTACTTGCAGCAAATAAAGCCTGTTTGTCGGGCGATTTTTCAATAGTTGCTGTTTTCCCATCTATTGCAGAGCCGATAAATAAAGATTCAGATACAAAGGTTTTACGTTTTCGGGCTATTTCATAAGCTTCTTCAATGTTTGATGCGTATTGTAAAATTTCACGAGCAACAAGGGAAATAGGTGTTGCAGCTCCAAAAGGGATTTCCGATTTTGAAGCATTTAATGTTACTGTAAGCCCCTGGTCGTTCATTCCTGATGTAGCCCCAATCATTCCGCCCCAGGTAACAATCATAAATTTGTGTCCTTTTTCAGGATTACAGAACATGATGATTTTATCTTCGGCAAACTCATCACCCACATAAAAATCAAAGTTTCTACCAATAATCAGCGAACTATCTTCTGAGTATGAATTCCATCCGGCAAAAGCTGTGCAAGCAACCAGATTCAGGTTTTGCAAGGCGTGGCCAATATCGTGGGCGGCATGGTAATTTAATATACGGTGATAATTTGACCCTATAAAATCAAATTGACGGGATGCAGATTGAGAAATACCATAAATTTCGTTTTGATACTCGGGAATAACGTGTTTATCAATATTGCGGTTAAAAAAGGCAAGAAAGTTTTTTAGAAATCTAAGATACGATTCAGAAGGAATCATCACTTTAATCTGATTTATAAACGCATTTTCCTGTTTGTAAATCAGGTTTTTAGTTAATTTTCCATTGATAATACCACGCTCGTAGTCATTTCCTTCGATATACATTTCCCAAAGCCCATGACTGTTCTTTTGCAGCCAGTTATCTTTTAGATAACAGAAATTAGAATCAGCCCGGGTGATTTGCAGGTTTTCCAACTCGGAATCGTGAATACCGGGAGGACTGATTTTGGTAGTGATTTTAAAAATAATTACCAATATTAAAACTATAATAGCAATTATTGCTATAGTTTTTAACAATGCTTTACCAAGTTTTTTTAATCTAAGCATGATTCATTTTTTGTATTAAATATTCCATTCCCAGAATCTCAGAACAAGTCATAACAGAACCGACAGTAACTCCCAATGCACCATGTAAATTGATATTCTGACCAGTAAACAATAAATTTGGAATTTTTGTTTTTGCCGGTATTGTTGTTTTTAACAGGTTGTTACAATCATGTACTATTCCATACAATGAACCATTTCTTGTTCCTGTATAATCACGGTAGGTTAGAGGAGACGATGTATAATATTTATGAATACTCTTTTTAAATCCCGGGTGATTTAGTTCAACCTGTTCAATTAACTTTTCTGCTTTTTGTTTCTTGAATTCTTCATAATCTGCTCCACGATTGCCCGATTTTGTATTTTCCCACTGTTGTACCTCTTCGTATTTCATGTATGTTATGGCGGTTGCAGTTTCAGCAAATTCGTTTGAATTACCTGACGGAGGTGTTAAAAACATATAGTTCTGTGGCCATTTCTCCGGATTGTAGCTTGAAATTGTCCAGACAGTATCTTCGTTAAAATGATAATAATTGGATTTCAAATATTTAAATGAATCGGGTTTAAACGATACAAAAAGAATAAACGATGAAATGGTTTCTTCAAGCTCATTTATTCGTTCGCGATACGATTTTCGGATTAAATCTGAATTAACCATTTGGAGTGTTGCATGCGGATTAATAGCCGAAATAAACCGACCTCCTTCAATTTGTTCTCCATTCTTTAGTTGAACAGATTTTATTTTATCATTTTCGATTGTAAAATTTACTGCTTCGCTGTTCTTTCTTAAAACACCGCCATTTTGTTCAATGATATTAACCAGTTGATCAGCTAATTGTGAGCTTCCATCAACAAATCGGTATGTTCCACCATCAATAAATGAGTTTGCAATTAATGCATGCATTGCTAAAGATGATTTATCGGGTGTTCCGGCATAAAGAAGGTTGTTTCCTGCTAAAACATTCTGCAAAGTTTTGTTCGATGTTACAGAGTTTAAAAAGGAACCTATACTTTGCTCAAGATATTTTTGTTCAGAGCTTAAATCATGTACGGGTTTCAGGTTATATAAAGGAAAGTGGTTACATACTTCTTTAATCTTCTTTTTATATGCAATCAATGCATTTTTTTCTGAAGGAAAATCATTGGTTAATATTTCAACAAAACGATCAAAGCCCTGGGCAAATGAATATTCTTTACCTTTAAAGCCAATTTTATCGAAGCTGTTCAGGTCCAAACGCTCAAGCCTGAGTTTGCCAGTTAAACCAAAGTACTTGAAATACTGATGTAGATTCTGGCCTTCATTTAATCCACCTACGTAATGAAAGCCTGTATCAAATATTTTCCCATCACGTTTAAAAGTCTGAAGATTTCCGCCAAGTTGATGGTGTTTTTCGAGAATGCAAACAGATTTACCTTCCTTGCTCAGAATTGTTCCGCAAAGCAATCCGCCTAAACCGCTACCTATTATTACAACATCGTACTTTGACATTTTTTACAGCATCTTCGGCATAATTACTTCTTCTTAATTATATATACAACATTCGATGTGTGTTTTGTCTGATCAACTATTTCCACATCCATGTTGTGTTTTTTAAACATATCTATAATATCATCAGAAGAAACAAAATACAACTGTTTCGATTCGTCGGCTGTTTTATTAAATCCAAAGATTTTTGTTGAGAAAATCTCTGTAAACTTAGTTCCTTTATGACGTTCTTTAAGTTTTGTATTTGCATCACGGATAATTATTATTCCATTATCATTCAGGTTATTAACCATATTTGAAATAACTTCTTCTTGTTGCTTTACAGGAATATAATGTAAAACATCGCTTAAAAGAAAAACATCGGCCGGTTCAAATTGATATTTTGTAATATCGGCACATTCAAAGTTTATTTTTTCGTTTTTCGATGGGCAATTATTAGCAACCAGTACTTTTTCATCATCGTAATCTATTCCGGTGATTATTCGTTCATCTGAAACAAAATGAAGAATATACGAAAGGTAACCATAACCGCAGCCAATATCATAAATCTTGCCTTTTCGCGGTATCAATTTGTTAAATAACTCGTAATTATTCTCGAGCTTCAGTTTTACTTTTAAATACCACTCCAAAACAGGCCCTTTGTATATGTAATTCTTAATCAGTTTATCGCGGTAGTATTTTGTATCTTCAATTTCAATTCGCATCTGGTTATAAATTCCACGAACATATTTTCCAATATTTTTTGCCCGCTCGGTATAGTTTTCTCCATATTCTTTATTATCAGGATTAATCCGGTTGAGATACCGAACATAAATAGTCCCGTTTTTAACTAGTAAGTCATCGCCTTTAGTCATGCAATAGCCGGTTCCGTGGAAGATTATTGGTAAAATGTCAAGATTAAGATTTTCAGCAATATAAAATGCTCCTTTGTGGAAACGTTTCATCTTTAAATCTGCAGAACGAGTACCTTCCGGATAAACCAATATTGAATAACCTTCTTTAACCTTCTCTCGCAGTTTTGGTAATAGCTTTTCATAACCTTCAGACACTGGGTAGAACTCGGCCATCTGAACTATTTTTCCGTAAATTTTACTTTTCTGAACCCAGTCATTTGTAAGAATTACAAGTTTATGCGAAAACTGCAAGTTGTAAATTAAGTCGATGTGCGATTGGTGATTACAAATTATTACTGCTGGTTTATTTAGTTTTTCTTTGTTCGGATTTATAATTCGTTTTCGGATATTAAACATTCCGTAGAAAAGTAATGCCGATGATGCAACAATTGAATAATTGAAAATCATTTTTATGCGTTCACTTTTAATTCTAAAGATTTTAAAAAGAATAAATCCGAAAATGGTAACTATTATGGATGTTCCAATAAAAATACTCCATGCAATAATTGAGTTTATAACTTCTTGTAATGAATAAGCAATTTTTCCTTTTTTCTTTCGGTTTAAAAGAAATACGTTAAATAAAACAGGAATTAATGTGTAAGAAATAACTATTACAGATACAATACCAATAATTGAAAGCAAGGCAATTGACCGTAAAGCCGGGTGTTTTGCAAAAATTAAAACACCAATACCGGTTAATGTGGTTATTACAGATAACAGAATGGATGTTTTAAATGAATCTACATTTTTTTCTCCGTATTTATATTCCTGTATCAAACCCTGCATGATAAAAATGCTGTAATCATCACCCAAACCAAAAATAAATGTTGAGATTACAATATTAAAAATGGTAAAATGAATACCAAACATTCCCATGATTCCCAAAGTCCAAATCCAGCTAATAATCATTGGAGTAATGGTAATGAGAGCAATTTCAATCCTTCCGAAAGAGAGAAGTATAATAAGAAACACAACAAGCAGTGATAAACTTACAAGCAGATTCAAATCATTTTTCAATGCTTTAACCAAGCTGCTTGTCATGAATTTTTTGTCAAAAACAATTGTATTGCTATGATTTTCAAAGGTTTCGTAAATAGCTGGTTTTGAATCTTCTTCGGATTTAATTATACTTACAATCGTTGTAATACTGTCATGTTCAGTAATATAATCACTTATAAAAAGAGAGTACAAGTTACCAAGTTCAGATTTTTGAACAGGTTTATATTCTTTTTCAAAAAGGTTAAAGAAACTGGTAAATGCGTCATCCTTAAATTTGAATTGTGCTCCCGATTTTAAAATATTCTTTTTGATGTTTTCCTTCTTTTCCGGAGTCCAGTAATTATTCCAATATTTTATTCTTTCAATTTGTAGAGAATCGGATATAAGGATTGAATTAACAGATGTATATTGATTAATTATTTTCTGATTTTTTAGATTTTCTATTTCAGGGATTATTTGCTCAGAGTTTTGAAGAGCTTCTTGTAAATTTTTTCCTGTTGATACCAGATATACTGATTTAAGAGTAACCTGTGATGTTTTATTTAAGTCTTTTTCCGATTGCCTAAGTTCGTCTGACAGATAATTCATATTATCCATATTATCATCGAAAGTAGGTTTGTTCGAAAAAAACAAAGCCAAAATAGTAAAAGCAATTATAAAGAAGAGAATGTACTTATTTTTTTCAAATGAATAGGATGTAAATCTTTCAAGTACATTCTTTTTGGGTTGAATAAAGTTCTGATTCTTATTTGTCTTAATTAAATGGGGCAACACAGTTATTGAAAAAACAGCGGCAACAAATACAGCAATTGCTGCAAATATTCCCATGTCCTGTAAAGCACGTGAACTCACAAACAATAAACAAAGAAATGCAGCCCCAGTTGTTGAACTGCTTACCAATACAGGTAAAGCAATGTCGCTAATCACTTTCCGTATAGAACCAATACTTTTTAGATGAGAAAATAAATGCAATGAGAAATCGACGGTTATTCCAAGTAAAACAGAGCCAAATGCCAATGAAATGACCGATACTTTTCCTTTAAATAGAAATAATAATGCTACAGCTATAATTCCACCAAATAATGCAGGTAAGAATATCAAAAAGAAAATACTCTTTTTTCTAAAAAACAAACTTAAAAAAACAATCAATCCTACAAGTGCAATTGAAAGAGTAATCGAAATATCTTTTTTTATTCTGTTTGCATTTCCAACAGCTACTGCTGCAGCACCATAATATTGAATCTTTATCTCGTTATTCGATGAGATTTCAAGACTATCAACGATTTTATCAAGTTGTTTAATCAATAATCCATTATGTTTTGTTTCAGCAGAAGGGTAAGCAGATGTTACAAATAAGGTAAGGTTCTTTTTATCAATTGTAAAAATTCTTCCATTTTTTATTTCGTGATTTTCGTCGATTCGGAAATTATTTAACCGGTTTAAAGCAATTGGTGCAAAATGAAGCGGGTCCTTAATTACAAACTGTTTCATTACCATGCTGGCAGGCGAAATCAATGTTTTGAAATTATTTTTTATAGCATTGTTGATTGCCGTTTCGGTAATCAGACTATCAAGTTTTGAATAATCACTCTTTTCAAGAAATACAGGGAGATTATTTAAATAAATATCGTAAACATCATAAATAATATTCTCTGATACTTCGTATGTAATATCTTTTATGAATGATGGCTGAAGTTTTGTAAGTTCCGAATTTATTTTATCACCAAATTCAATTAACTTATCTGGTTGAGGAACCAGGTTTGTGTCATTTAGAGAAATATTGATAATGAGTTTATCAGCAAAATTCAGATTCTGAGAAACCAAAGTAATTTTATCAATGTTCTTGTCGGAAGGCAACATTTTAGATATATCTTCTTCGAACCTGATTTTCGATGCGAAAAAAACGGATAACCCAAAAATCGCTAGAATGAACAGAATAAAAACTATTCTGAATTTTTGAAATTTATCGAAAAGATACGTACTAAAATCTGACATGTTCGTTGATTTTTAATCCGGTTATGGTTTTACAAATTCTTCTTGCAGTTGTGGCCCTTTTCTAAAAATGGATAATAAAACAAAAGCAATAACTCCGGTAAATAGGGCTAAAATAACTCCAAATACCAAACTGCCAACAATATACTGAAGAATATTATCTTTTATCATATCCAGATTAATATCTGAGTTATACTTTAAACTTAATTTGTTTGCTTCAATAAATAATCCGCCGGTTTTAAAACTGGCAAATAGTATTATTGGAATCATTGGAGGAATACTAATGTTTGAAGCAACAATAACGATTACCTTGTTGAGTTTTAAGAGATGAGCAATGCCGAAAGCAATTAGCATTTGATAACCCCAAACAGGAGCAACACCCATAAATAAACCAAGCATTAATGCAAAAACAATTTTATGATTGGGTTCTTCGTTCTGCAATATCTGCTTACGATAAAACTCCTTAATATTTTTTTTATTCAGGCTTCGGACAAACTTAAATGGCTTAACAATTAGAAGAGCATAAAAAACCAACAGGGTATTTAAAATACTTACACGGGTAAAGTCTCTGAAAGGCCTAAAGTGCGAAACACGTGTTTCTTTTGGAGCGTAATAAACCTGAATTGGAACAGAAGTAACATCAACGCCTTTCCATGCAGCACGAACAATAACTTCAATCTCGAATTCGTACTTGCGGGTGAAAAAAATCATTTTACTCAGTGGTTCCAGAGGATACAATCTAAACCCTGATTGGGTATCGGGTGCATTTATTCCTGTTTCGAAGCGGAACCAGAAATTTGAAAATTTGTGTCCGAAGCTGCTTTTACCTGGAACACTCGATTGATTCATGTTTCGGCTGCCAATAATAATGGCATTTGGTGATTCGTCCAGTTTTTCAATAAACTTAGGCAGATCGCTCACGTAATGCTGGCCATCGGAATCAATTGTAATTGCATATTTATAACCTTTGTTCCATGCAAAACGCAACCCTTTTCGCAAGGCATATCCTTTTCCTTTGTTTTTAGGATAACTTACAATGTCAAGATAATTAAATGTATTTAATATATCCGGTGTGGAGTCGGTAGAACCATCGTTTACAACAATAATCTGATTGGTATATTCAAATACTCCATTTATAACTGAAGCCAGTGTTTTATGGTTATTGTATGTTGGAATAATAACACAACACTTTTTCTCTTTAAAAAATCCCTTATATTTCTCAACTGCTTCAATCATCTGCAAACTTATTTGGCTTTAAAAATCCCTTTAAACTTATAAAAAACAGTTGTTCCGAAGTGAGTTTCACTGGTAACCTGAATCGTGTAATCTTCTTTATTTTTAATTTTTAAATCTATTTGAAGATTATTGTTTATTTCAGGGTTAACAATGGCCATAAACTTTATATAATCGGCAGATACAAGCATTAATTCTTTTTTTTCAATAGTTTCCATTACTTCCTTAATCAATTGAGTAAGGCAAACCCCTGGAACAACAGGATTTCCAGGGAAATGTCCCTTGTAAATTTCATGGTTCTTGTTAAGTTCAATAAATGCTGTACTATTTTCAGCATCAATTTTATTCATATTGGTTAATTTATAAAAATCGTTAAGTAACATGCTTATTGAATAAGTTTTAAATTCATTTTTAACTTTATATTGCTGTGATTCAACTTTATTTCACCCGGCAACTCGTTTTGATAGTTACACAAACCTACAGATATTTTTTCAGAATTCCGTTTTCTTTTACCTATACTATCTATATAATTTGATGATTTTTTTTGCTTATAATAATAGTTGAATTTCCCTGATTTTAATAGCCAAACCCTGGATTCTGATTCTTGATTTTGAAGCTCGGAAATTGTTTCAAATTTGTTTTGTATCAACAATAAATTAAAATCATCTTCAAACGTTTTAATGATTATTTTTTTATTCAGTTGCTCAATACAGGAAACAACATGTAGCTTTCCCCGGTTTAATTCAAAATCAAAAATTTTAAGTCCGAATTGTGTTGTAAGGGCAATTCGGTAATTGTTTTCTTCTATTTTTTTTAGTATGAGTAAACCTCCGAAATTATTTTTGTAGAATGTTATATCTGTTTTGTAAATTATTGTCTTATCGGTATGGGGCAGGGAATAGGGAATAATTTTTATGTTTTTCTCAGGATATGCAGTTTGGGTTGAGTTTTTATAGGGATTTGAACAACCAGAGAAAATTAAGCAAAGGAAGAATATTGAGTATCGAATAATTAGTTTCTTGGACTTATTGGGTTGTTTAAATTCGAAATTTAAAATTCGATATTCTTTATTCATAAATATAGAGAATTTCAAGTATTTTTCTGATTATTATATTTTGCTCCAAGTAATGGTTTTACTGAGGATTTAGAAGCGTTCTACTTTTAAATTTGCGCTAAATTAAATAAAAGGAGTGAACTTTCAAAGATTACTTAATCCATTATAGTATAACGATTAAAGAGTTTTTGTTAAAACTGAAATGTCTGTTAGCATTTCAATTTACAGCAAGGAGGGGATTTTGCCCGGATTTATATCTATATCCTTTTCAAAGGTATTGTAGTACCAATTGCCAGGTTCCATATATCGGAGAAATTAAACGCCCTGCTTTTGATGTAATACCACAGGTAATTATCGAGTGTACTTATTTCGAAATAGATATTCAAGTTATTGAACAGGTTTATATTTTTGTTTATGTAAATGAAATTCAATGAAAAGAGTGGAGCGAAACGAATAGCATTTGGGGCATAATAGTCATCGGGGTATTGTTTAGGTAAGAATATAAATGTGTTTTTCGTGATGGAATAGTTTAAAGAAAAACCTATGGAATGTGTTAATGAAAAGCATTGGGTAAAAGACTTCTCAAAAAGTTTGAAAGTGTTTTTACTTGCAATGGTATGAATATCTTGGCCACCAATGGATTCAGGAACAAAACCATACAGCAGGCAGGATTGCATTTTATCTGAGAAAAGAGAGTATCCAATTCCTGTTGAAACCACACCTATGTTGCCTGCAAATTGGATTTTTACATTGTCGGGCCCTATTTTATGAATAAATTTCTCTTGAGCATGAGCATAAGAAGAGGCGAAGAACATAAGTAAGATATATGCCACAATTTTTTTCATATTAAAATGGTACTGATTGAACGTTAAAGGCGGAATCGGTTACCGATATTTTATAATAGCTGCGCCCTTTTATATCGTCGGCTGTAAAGTACCATGTATTGGAATTATAATGTTGTTCAAACGTGTAACAATGAACATGCCCGTGGAGAGAGAGTTTCACGTTATTTGACGCGAGTATATTGTTGAAAGCGGATTCGCAATATTCGTCGAATTGGTCTGAAAATGGCGGGATATGTGAGAATACAAAGACATGATTATAAAATTTATAATCAGAAAGGTTATTATTAAGCCAGTTGAAATCGGGATAAGTGTTATTGTTTTCCCAAATAACATTATCGAAGCAAACGAACTTGGTTTTGTTAAACGCGAAGGTAAACGACGAAGAATTGTACATCTCGTCATAAATTAATTTCCCGTTTGACAGGTAATCGTGATTTCCAATGGTCATAATGTAAGGAATAATAAGTTTGGACATTTTATCATTTGTCCAGTGAAATTCATTATATTGCCCGCCGTCGGTTAAATCGCCCAGATGAATAACAAAAAGGATGTTTTCGTCTTTGTTAATTTGCCTGACTGCATCTTCAAGAATAGAATATTCAGTATGAGTATCGGCAATTACAGCAAAACAAAAACTATCGGTATTTGCTATATTTATTTCTGAAATTTTCCCGATATTTTTTGTGTTTAAATTCTTTTCGTTTTCACTGATAAATGGCACTTCATGCGGACTAAAGTTAAACAGATCGCATGATATGCAGAGAAACAGAAATGTTATTATAGAATTATATTTAAAATATTGAATATTCATTATTTACATTTTAATCATTTATCTGTTATCATTAAAATAACCGGCGAAAAGCAAATACCCTTTTCGGGTTTTATATCTTCATTTTAGTTTGCTCCATATGAGATTCAGAATTAATTTGGGGCTTATTGAATTGTTTCTCTAAATATGCGATCCCCTCATTACTTGCAATTGCACGCATATGATACAGGAAAATAGTATTAAATTTTTTTTCGAGATCAATTTTAAACCAGTCGCTATACCAGTCAATACTTTTGATATCCAGCAGAAACGAATAAAAAAAAAGGATGATTTCGAAATCCGGCTCTTTTCTGTAAAAACCTTGTTTTGCTCCAATATTAAAGTTATTTGTTATAAGATCAATTATGTGTTTCTTTCTTTTGCCCATCGTTTCTTCTAAAATCTGAGGATAGTATTTACTCATACTATATAATATTGAAGAATTGGTTTTACAGATTTTTTCAACTAAATATTTACTAATTGCCAGCAACTGGTCAATAATATGTTCTTTTTCAGTGTAGAGTTTGTTAAGTTCGTCGAATTCATTTTTAATCTCAAACTGTGCAACTTTATCTACAATATCATTTTTATTCTCAAAATGGAGATAAAGTGTTTTTTTGGATATGCCAAGCTCTCTGGCAATATCATCCATTGTAACGCTTTTTATGCCATATTTTTTAAAAAGATTTGAAATACAGGTTAATAATTCATTCATTTCTTTCTTTCTTTAGTAATTTTACTTAATCACGATCGAAGTTTATTCCAATCGTGATTAAGTTTATTTATGAAATTGTAAGATATTTAAACAATTGGGTTGAATCAGGTGTCTATATTGTATTTTCAATATTCCACACAAATGCCCTTAAACCCTGTTTCTCGACTTCTGTGTTTAATGCATTTAACCGTTCAAGTAAACGAGTTACTTTTTCGTCTTCAATAATGGTTAAATGTGCATTATTCAATTCGGGCCAGGTATGTGAACCTTCGTGTGGTTCACCTTTATCGGTTCCACAACCCTTTATATCTGTCCATTGAGTATATCCTTTAATAGCAAGGTTGTCTAAAGTAAGCTGAACCATTTCGGTTAGTGATTGATTATATGAAATAAATACTGCTTTCATTTGATATGTTTTAATTTAATTATTTAAAGCTTTTTTTCTTGCTCTGTTTATTTTACCAACACCAAAAATTGTATAAATGGTAGGAATTAATAGTAATGTAACCAAAGTAGAGAAAGTTAATCCTCCAAAAATAGCAATTCCCATAGGTTTCCACATTTCAGAGCCACTACCTGTACTTGCTATCATGGGGATCATTGCAAGGATTGTAGTTAAGGAAGTCATAAGTACTGGCCTTAATCTGGAACGGCCTGCTGCAATAACTGCTTGTTTTAATGAATAACCTTTATCTGCCAGCAGGTTTGTATAGTCAACCAGCACAATACCATTTTTAACCACGATACCAATAAGCATCACTATCCCGATTAATGAAATGATATTAATCGTGGAATTAAATATGTACAGAGTAATTAATACACCAGTTAGTGCAAAAGGAATTGAAAACATGATTATAAATGGTTCTGTCAGCGATTCAAATTGCGAAGCCATAACAATATAAACTAAAACAAGAGATAGTAATATGAGCATGATTAAACTTCCAAAAGATTCTTGCATATCTTCTACACTACCACCAAACTCTATAGAAACACTATTTGGTATATCCATTTTTGCTATTTCTTCTTCAAGAGATGCTTTTACAGTACCCAAATCTGAACCTGAAAGAGCTGATGACACAGTAACTACACGCACTTTGTTTTCTCTTTCAATATTCGGTGGCGAGTAAAAGCTTTTGAGTTTTGTAATCTCACCCAGTTTAATTATTTTACCTTGAGGCGTTGTAATGCTAATATTTTCAATATCTTCGGTCGATTGTCTGAATTTTTCGTCGTAACGAACTATTACATCATATTCGTTTCCGTCTTCTTTATATTTTGTAGCTGTAACACCGTTAATACGATTTCGGATAGCCGTTGCAACTGTTGCTGTATTTAAACCAAAAGAAGTCATTTTTTCGTTATCCAGAATTAATTGAAGTTCGGTCTTTTCTCTGTCGCGACTAACTATAACATCTTTGGTTCCTTCAATATTATTTAATGCCTGGGCAATTTTTTCTGAAAGAATGTTGGTTTCATCAAAATCATTTCCGAATACTTTTACTTCCAGAACGCTTCCACCGCCCATGCCCATTCCACCGGAAGAGCGTGAACTACCGGCATCAACATAGTATTTTTCTATTTCAGGCCGTACTTCGATATCTTTTCGCATTTCGTTGGCAATCTGAAAAATATCTTTCTCACGTTCATCTCGTGGCTTCATTTTAAAGGTATAATTAATAATATAGTTACCTGTTTCCGAGAAAATGGCAGCCAAACTGTTTTCATCACCGGAACCCGCGCTGGTAGAAATAATTTCAATTTCAGGATATTTATTTATAAAAACAGAATCAAGATATTGAGCTGTTAATATTGTTTCGTCAAGTTTGGTACCTTGTGCCAGTTTTACCTGTGCTGATATTTGGTCGTTATCCGAAGCCGGCATAAATTCTGTACCAACGACATTAATAAGGAACAAGGATGATATAAATATTACAGTTGCTATAATAATAACAGTCCATCGATTTCCAACTGCCCACGAAAGAGATTTCTCATAAATATTGTCCATTTTTTCAAGTAAATCTTGTGAAAACCAGTAAATTTTACCTCCTATGGTTTTCTTATCTGGGCTTTTGGTTCTTAAAATTTTAGAAGCTAACATGGGCACAAGTGTCAATGAAACAATTACAGATGTAGCAATTGTAATAGTAACAACCCAACCCAGTGGTTTAAAGAGAATGCCGGTCATTCCACCGAGCATGGTTAATGGGAGAAATACAGCAACAATAGTAAGCGTAGATGCAATAACAGCCAAGCTTACTTCATTTGTACCATAAATAGCTGATTCGCGTGCAAAACCACCCCGCTCTAACTTTTTAGTTATGTTTTCGAGTACAACAATAGAGTCATCAACAACCATACCTATTGCTATTGAAAGAGATGAAAGGGTAATAAGATTGATGGTTCCACCAGATAAATACATATAGATAAACCCGGCGATAAGCGAAATAGGTATAGATAGCGATACAATAAAAGTTGCCCGCCAGCGGCCTAAGAAAAAGAGCACGACAACTACAACAAATATTAAGGCATAAATTAATGTTTCTGAAAGATTATTTATTGATTCAGTAGTATTAATTGATGTATCAAAGAGGGTTTCGATTTTTATATCCGGGGGAAGAGTTTTCTTAATATCAACGAGGCTTTCCTTTACTTTATTAGCAACAGTAACCGTATTTGCATCCGATTGCTTTTGAATCATAACACGAACACTTTTTTCTCCATTGGATCGTTCGTATGATTTAACATCTTTCAGCCCGTCGTGAACGGTTGCAACATCTTTAAGGTAAACCGTTTTTCCATTGAAATTGCTAATGATTATATTTTTAACAACATCGCTATTTTCAAATTCTCCCTGGAGCCTGAGTGCTAAATCCGATTTGCCCATCTCGAGATTCCCCGAAGGTAAATTCAGGTTATTGGCTGTCAGAATTCCTGAAATCTGCTCAACGGTTAAGTTATAAGCATCTAATTTCCGGGGATCAACATCAACCATAATGGCTCTTGTCGGAGCTCCCATTTGAATTATGTTTCCAACACCCTCGATGCGGTTTAATGGTTGAATCAGTCTGTCATCCAGAATATCTTTAATCCCGGCATAGCTTTCATCCGAAGTGATTGAAAACATCAAAACGGGTATCATGCTGGTACTTATCTTAAAAATAGTCGGACTTTCCACTTCGTCGGGCAAACTTCGTTCTGCCAAACCCACGGCATCCCTTACTTCATTTGTTGCCTCATCTAAGTTGGCTCCCCACTCAAATTCTAACATTACAACAGATATGTTATCTTTTGATGTGGATGTCATGTTTTTAAGGTTGGTAAGTGATCCAAAGCTATCTTCCAGTTTTCGGGTGATGTTTTGTTCCACATCGGCTGCATTAGCTCCTGAATAGAATGTTATGACAGAAATATAGGGTGGATCCATCTTGGGGAAAAAATCCACGGGTAACTGAAAATATGAATATAACCCCAAAATCACCACCCCGATGAAAATCATGATGGTACTTACGGGTTTTTTAACTGCGGTGCTATATAGACTCATAATTTTGTTTTTTAATCAATTAATTTTCTAACATTGCATGTATGCTATTTAATAACAGTTATAGGGGTTTGGTTTTCAAGTTTATTTTGCCCTACGACTATAATCTCATCACCTTCGCGAATACCTTCCAGAATTTCAGTATTGTCATCGATAATACGGCCCATTTTAACAAGTTGTTTAACTGCCATATTATTTTTATTTAGAAAAACATACATGTCATTGGTACCGGTTTGCTTAATTAAAGCAATTGTTGGAACAAGTATTGCCTGCCCTTTTCCCAGGTTCAGTTGAACTTTTGAAAACATCCCGGGGCGTAATTTCAAATTGTCATTTTGAACCTTTACTTCTACAGTAAAAGTTTTTGTAGCATTATCTATCGTTGGATAAACCCTGTAAACTTCTCCTTTAAACGATAAATCGGGATATATTTCAGATTTTACATCAGCTTTCATACCAATATTTATCAAGGGAAAATAGTTTGAAGATATCCCAATAAGAGCTTTAAGCTGATTAATTTGTACAATGGAGACTATGGCTGCTTTACCTGCTGTTGTGTTAGGAACTCCTGAATATATTTCCCCGTCTTCGAAATATTTACCTGATATAACACCAGAAAAAGGTGCTTTTAACCGGGTATTTTCAAGAAGAAACTGGTAACTGGATCTGGCCATCTCGTATGCAGATTTTATCTGATCGTACTGCTGTTCAGCAATACTTTTTGTTTTCATAAGTGTATCCAATCGTTTATAATCTGTTTCTAGTTTTAATAAATTTATCCTTGCTTGTTCAAGGTTGGTTCTGTCCATTAGTGCAACAACTTGCCCTTTACTTACCTGGTCACTGATTTCAACATTTATTTTTTCAATTCTTCCGGGTGTTGAAGGTGCTAAATGCACTTCTTCAAAAGGGATTAAAGTAACCGTATAATCAATGGCACGCTCTATTGGTTCTTTTTTTACTATTGTTGTTTTTACAGGTACTGATTGTTTTATTTCAGATTGCTGAGTTGTTTCAGTTTTATCATTTTTACTTGTGCAAGATGTTCCTAAGGCTAATATTCCTGCTACAATCGATATAGTCAAAATTCTTTTTGTGTTCATATTTTAAATAGTATTAAATAGTATTGTTTATTTTTCGTAACGATAATTCAGCATTTAGCAGTTGAAGCAATATGTTGGTGTAATTTGATTCTGCTGTAAGATAATCGGTATTGGCACTTGTTAATTCAAGGCTTGAAACCAAGCCTTGCTGATATTTCAGGTTCATGTGGTTAAGCACTTCTTTGGCAATTTCGATATTTGTCTTTTGAGTGTTAAACTGTTCAAGTAAATTGTTATAGTTAAATCTTAATTGTTTCTCCTGAATTGAAAGTTGTTCGGTTACTATTTCCCTGGTGTTTTCGCTGATTTTATAATCAATTTTTGCCTGGTTCAATTGCGAATACCTCTGACCGCTTGAAAAAATTGGAATGCTCAGTGTTAAGCCAAGTACATTTTTTGGAGTCATATCAAATAAAGGTTCTTTAAGTTTTTCTGTATATGAATAGAAGGCAACCAGGGAAGGAAGATTGCCGGCTTTTGCCAGGGTAATTTGTTTTTTAGCCATTTCTCCCTGCAATGAAACTAATTTATAGTCGAGATTGTTTTGAATATTGAATTGGTCTTCCAATACTCTCTGGATAGCGAACCGTTGAGCTATTTCGTTGATGTTAGTAGAAAGCTTTATATCCTGGCCAGTTTCTATTCCCAATTGTAATTGGAGCAAGCTATAACCCATTTGAACTTGTCGTTCTGTTGATTTTAATGCGTTATCCACACTTGATACCATTAAAGAGATTTTTTTCTCATCGGCCTGTTCAATTATGCCTGCACTTGCCAGATGCTTTGTTTTCTCGTAAATCAACTCCACGTTTGTTTTATTTTCCTTAATGATATTTAAAATCCGTTCACTTGCCAATACTATGTAATAGGCCTGTATTACTTGCTCTTTAACGCTCATCTCGTCTTTAATATAGCTTTGCTCGGCCATGGTTTTTGCAAGTTTCGACATTTGTATGCCTGCATAATAGCTTCCATTAAAGATTAACTGGCTGATACTTGCATTAAAATTGCTGGTAGGATTAAACTCAATAGTTATAGGAGGAGCCTGTTCACTCATTTGTAAGGATGCTTCAGCTCCTAAATAATTTGTATAATCAATTGAAGCACTAATCTGGGGTAATCCTTGTGAAATGGTTTCTAAAATTTTTTGCTTTGATTTATCTATTGTAAACTTTGAATTAATCAATGTTTTATTATGATTAATGGCATAGTTTACGGCACTGTCTAATGACAATACCAATGGTTCTTGCGCCTGCAGAGATACAACACTCAAGCAAGAGACAGTAATTAAGACTGTTTTAAAAAGATTTTTCATTCGTAAATAATTTGATTTTTATGTTTTATCTGGAATATTATTATTCATTTTATAGGTAAAAAGAGTATTTCATTCGTTTGTTTTTATCTTATTTTTTATTTAAAAATAGTTTAATATATCAATAGTTGTTAATATCAACTAAAAGTGTAAAAAAAATTAAAGTTTTTCAGCGTTATGCTTAACGCGGGCCAATACTTTTTTGAATGTTGCTATATCAGATTCAGAAATTCCTTCTTGTATTTCATCCATTATTTCATAAACAATAGCAAGGTAATTTTTTAAAACCCTGTCACCATGCTTTGTTACCATCAGATAGTTTTTTCGTCTGTCATTTTTATCAACAACCCTCCTTATAAGTTCTTTTTCTTCCAGGGAATCGATAAGCCTTAGAATGGCTGATTTATCTTTTCCCATTAGTTCTGCCATGTCTTTTTGAATCACATCTTCATCTGTCATGCTTATTGCATGTAACAAGCCAATTTGTTCAGGTGTAATTTTTAAATCATCTTCATTTGTTTCACCAATTCGCTTTTTAATAATCCTGAATACTTCACGCATCAGCTTACTAAATTGCATAATTGATAAATATTTATCTTCCATAATAAAATAATTTACTTTGCAAATATAAAATTAATTGGTTGATATTTACAACTAATTTAAAATTTATTTAAAAAAAATTTAACTTGCTTTTCAGTTTGTTCGATAAAAGTTTGGATATTACAAGCTATATATTATTTCTATAACTTAAATTTTTCATCATGTATTGGCAGGTTCAGTTTCCTGTTTACAAAATCAATTTTTGTATAATCGTCAGAAGTTTCAACCATTTTAATGCTCGAAACAGAATTGTCGCTTTTATCTATAAATATTTTAATGGTTTTAAGCATATTTTTCATTTCTGCCATTTTGGGTTCTAATTCGAGTAAATACTGCTTTTCCGATTCATAGTATTTTACATTGAATCTTTCAGAATCATTAAATAAACTACCCTGAATGGTACCAATCATCATGTTGTTTATTTCGCTGAACATTTTATTCGACCGGGTATCGAATGAGCTGACTTTGCCATCGTCATTAATAAGTATGCTCTTCTTATTAAAAACGATAATGTAATTAATAGGTTCAGCATATTCCCAGCGCAAAAGATTCGGGTTCTTGAAAGCGAATTTTCCTTTAGACAGTATATTTTCTGATAAAAAACCGAGATGTTTTTCTTGTATAAAATCGCTCTGTATAGTCTGCGTGTTACTGGTTAACAGGTTGATTTTATTTTTAAATTCAGTTGAATTGTCAATTGGGTTAAATCCCGTTTCCTGTGTATTTCCATTGAGAAATATAGCTAAAAAACAGGTGGTTAGAATTAATATTTTCTTATTCATATGCAGCAATATTTAAAAGTTCATCAACACGAACCATGCCGTAATTTTTCGATTGTAAGAATTCCAGTACTGTTTTAAGTATTTCAATCGTGTTCAAACGGTTATCGTGGAATAATATAATATCACCCGGCTTAACTTTTTTTATAACTTTTTGAATAACCTGTTCAGGTTTATGAATGGTATCGAACGAACGCAAACTCCAGCCAATTACAATGAAATTAAAATTCTTTATTGCTTTTGCAATAGGAGGATTTGTTACTCCAAAGGGAGGACGGAATAGTTTTACTTTTTTCCCGATAGTTTCATAAATTAAATCCTGGTTATTCTGAATATCATCTTTAAGTCTTTTCGCGGAAAACATATTTTTTCCGTAAGAATGACTGTAAGTGTGATTTCCAATAGCATGGCCACGTTTATCAATATCTTTTAATAACTCTCTGTTTTTTTCTATACTTTTTCCAGTACAAAAAAAGGTTGCCTTTGCATTATATTGATCAAGTAAACCGAGAATTTCAGATGTTATTTCTGCATCAGGCCCATCATCAAAGGTTAAAGCAATTTTTTTTTCAGAATTGTTTCCCTTACAACGGGATTTCACATAAAGGTTCGAGCAAATAGATAATGCGCTGTAAACAAGATGTGTAAACAGGAGCAGGGTTATAAAAATAAAAAATATCCCTTTCCATGGAAGAAAGAGATATACCAGGATGATAACAATGATGTAAAGAACGATTGTAGTTCTTAATTTTATCATTGATTTAACAAATAAAATGAGTGGTTTATATTTTTAAAATGATTATAAACCAATACATTTTTTATTGGTTTATTTACAAAGTTTTGCTTATTTAATTTGGCAATCTCAGGAACAACTTGATGTTTTATAGATTTTGCTGCTAACCACAATGCAAATGCTCCGACTGTATGGAATTCACCACACAGGTGTTTAAAATAAGCGTAATTGGTATTAAAATAAGCATCGGTTAAATGATAATAAATACCATCGGTATCACTATTCCCGTTTAAGCCAAGGATTACAAGATCAAGTTCATTTTTAGAAATCCCGTTATCGGCTAAAAATTTATTAATATGATTTTCAATCTCTTTAAAATCTTTAGGTTTGTATAACGTGGAAATATTTTTTATCTGGGCATACGTTCCGCTTTCTCTTTTACCCGTAAGGGCAAAGAATGATACTCCCTCACCATCAACTGTTCCTGGGGTTTTGTAATTTAATAAATCAAGGTGGTTTACTTTTTCTTTTTTAACCCATTTTGTTTTTTTAAGTATGCTGTGGTGTTGTTCTGTTATTTCATCAAATCCGCCAACGAGAACATTTTCAGCATCCTTATCGTTGATTAGCAACATGGCATCGAGTAATGCGCTTTCGAATGAAAATCCACGATGCGAATAGGTATTGTTGTAGTTAAAACATTGTAATGCAATGGCAACCTGGCCACTGATTGTATTATGAGTAGATTGGATAAATGAAGTGGGAGTGAGGAATTGTTCTTTGTAATCGAGAACTGAGTTCAGAAATTTCTCGGTATCTTCAACCAGGCCTAAACCTGTTCCTGTAATTATTCCCCCGGGATTTTCAATACCAGCTTCTTTTAAACAAATTTTCGAAGCACAAATACTCATTTTAATTAAACGGCTCATCCTTCGCAACTGGATAGGATTGATATATTCTTTATATGCAGGTTCAACGCATGAAAGAACATCTTTGTCATGTGTAACAATTTCATCAAGAAAAACACTATTATCAGTGGTTTTTTGTGGTGATATTATACCTGTACCTTTTATATAAATTTCCATACTAATACCTTGAAAAAATTAATGCAGAATTATTTCCGCCAAATCCGAATGAGTTTGATAAAACATGATCAACTTTTACATTTGTCAGCAATTCGGTAACAGGCCTAAAGCTGAGTTCTTTCATTTGCTGATTAAAATTCATATTCGGATAGATGAGATTATGCTGAATTGCCAATACAGATAATACGGCTTCAATAGCACCTGCTGCACTGGTTGTATGCCCGGTAAATGATTTTGTTGAACTTACAGGAGGAGGTGTTTTTCCAAAAAGTGTTTCAATAGCTCTTCCTTCTGAAATATCATTATTTTCAGTACCTGTTCCATGTGCATTGATATAATCAATTTGTTCAGGCTTTAAACCGCTGCGGTCGAGAGCTTTTTTCATAGCCAGGTATGCACCTTTACCTTCCGGTGTTGATGCGGTTTGATGAAATGCCTCACATGCATTTCCATAACCAGTCAGTTCGCAGAAAACTTTTTTACCTGTTTCTCTCACGATATCTTCAGATTCAAGAACCACGAAAGCAGCACCTTCGCCAAGGTTTAACCCTTTGCGGTTTTCATCAAAAGGTTTACATTGTTCCCTGTCGAGAATCATCAATGTATTAAATCCATTCAGGTGATATTTTGTAAGGGATTCTGTTCCGCCTGCAATAACCCTGTCGAGACGGTTATTTTTGATTAACCGGGCACCAAACATAATTGAATTTGCAGCCGATGAACATGCAGTACTGGTTGTTGAGACAAAGTCTTTTACCCCAACATAATCGGCAATACGCTCAGTGCTGTCGCCACAATCGTGCGATTCGATATATTCAATATGTTCACCTGCAGTTAGAAAATCGTGGTAGAATTGCTCGCTCTTATCCATTCCTCCAACAGTTGTTCCTGAAATAACACCGGTTCTGTAATCGTTAATGTTTTTTATTCCTGCACTTTTAACAGCTTCATCTGCTGCAACAATTCCCATGAGTGTTGCCCGGGTAAAGGGATCTTTTTTATTTAATCCCATCAATTCAATTAATTCTTCGTTGGAATATTTAACTTCAGAAACAGGTATGGTATCTTTATGAAATGTTTCGAGGTGTGTAATTTTACCAACACCTGTTTTTCCATCAAGTATTGATTGTAATGTTTCTTCAATATTATTACCTATTCCCGAAATTATTCCAATCCCGGTAACAAAAATCCTTTTTGACATTAACAATATTCCTCTTAAATGTTAATTTTTATGAGCTTCGATATATTCGGCAATTGTACGAATTGAATAAAAGATTTTCTTCCCGTCTTTAGGGTCTTCAATTTTTATTCCGTAATGTTTTTCGAGCAAAACGATTAACTCCAAAGCATCAATTGAATCAAGTCCTAATCCATCTCCAAAAAGTGGAGCATCGGTGTCTATATCTTGTGGTTCAATTTCTTCCAGGTTCAATACTTCAATTACTTGTTCTTTAATTTTGTGAATTAATGCTTCCATTTTTATTCCCCTTGTTTAATTATTTTCTTTAAATTTTCCGGTTTAAAACTAATATTATCTTTTTGATTTTCGTTAATTTTTTCGACTAAAAATATCATTGTTTTGTAATTGTTTTCAACATAATCAGCCCATCCCGCAATACATTTATCAATTTTCCCTGAATCCATAAGGTTATTAACATAATCAGAAATAAATTCAATGTCAAACTCTTTAGAAATAAAACAGGTATTTTCGCCCTGGAATTTATTCCGAATGCAAATTTCGCCAATCATTACATTGGGTAATGTATAAACAAAAATGGCAGGGCTTGGAAAATAATTTGATTTATCAATAATTGTAGCGGCATATTCAGTATCTGTATCAATTGTTGAATGAGAATTCTGTAATATTACCCCAATTTTGTTTGGAGCTGTTTCTTTAATTTTTTCATTATCTTTTAGGATAATTTCTGAAGCTATAAAAGCAATTTTGCAGAGATTATCCATTTTAAAATATTTGGGATATTTTATGTCAAAATGCCTGTAAACAGATTTCATGAACTCTCCAAATGGATTCCCATCGGTATTTTTATATTCAATATTACCGTCAACAATAACTTCTTCCGGATTAATAATACAATATTTGGTTATACAATTTTCCATTTTGGTCTTTTAATCGGCATTAAGTTCTGAGAAATAAACAGCAGCATTGCATCCTCCAAAACCGGAAGCCGTTTTGATGAAATTTTTTATTTCTTTATTTTCAAATTTAGTAATAATATGAAGAGGTACACTTACTCCCAAATCGTGATATCCTAATGATTGAATAATACATTTTTCTTTTATTGAATGTATTCCAGCAATACATTCAATAATCCCGGCGGCACCCAGTGTATGGCCCCAGTATGCTTTCAGGCTGTTAACAGGAACATCTTCCAGGCCGGCAAGCGCAATCGCTTTGGCTTCCATCTCATCATTATACTGAGTTGCAGTACCATGTGCAGAAATATAGTCAATGTTTTTGTTTTCTTTTCCGGCTTCAATTAATGCATTTTGGATAGCGAAAAACAACCCGTCTCCGGTTCTTGATGGGCCTGAAATATGGTTTGCATCATTACTGTTTGAACCCCCTCTGAATATTATTGGGTTTTTTTCTGTAACAAGATTTTTATTTGATGTTAATATGAGTGTTCCAACGCCTTCACCAAGGGTAATTCCATCGCGGGAAGCATCGAATGGCTTGCAAGGATTACTGCTTATGGCTTTAAATGATTGAAATCCGGATGGAGTAAATTCTGAAATGATATCTCCGCCACAAACTATTGCATTGGAATACTTATTTTCCTGAAGTAGATGGGCTGCTGTTATAATTGCAGAAACGCCCGAAATGCAGGCATTTGATATTATTACCGGTTTAACGGGGTTTTTAAAAAACCTGCATACTTCATCAGCCAATGCCCATAAATTTATTCTTTCCCGGCTGAAATTCTGCCTTCTGTTTTCGAGGAGATCGATATTGCCTTTTGTTGATGAAAAAAGAAAAATTGTATTCCCTGATTTTGTATCGATATTTGTTTGTTTAAGTGCTTTAGAAATCGATAAAATCATCATTTGTTCAAGCCGCGTATAATCAACCCTGTCGCCATATTGAGTAAACTCGTTTTTTAACATTTCAGAATCGATTAACGAGGTAAACATGGGTGTTTGAGTAATCTTTGGATCGAAAGTTTGTGCTATACCTGAAATACCATTTTTTAATGAATTGAAATTTGATTCAGTAGTAAAACCCAGTGAAGTAATAATATTATCAGTTAAAGTATAGATCGTGTTCATTTTTAATTTTGTTTACTCAATTAAACCCATTTTCTTTTTCCAGTCAATAAAAAACTGAGGAGGAGTAAGCATCAGTTCCCGGTTTAAATCGATAAATACCTGGATGCTTTCGCCTGTTGCGCAAACTTTGTTATTTTTTTTATTGTATATGGTATATTCAAAATGAATTTTTGCAGCATCGTGATCGATGTAACGTGTTTCAATTATAGCTGTATCGCCATATTCAAGAGGCAGTTTATAATCAAAAGTAAGTTTTACCAATGGAGTTAAATGGTTATTGGCGTAAACATCGAGGTAGCTTATACCGAATGCTTTTCCAAAGTCTTCACGTCCATCTTCGAAAAATTTTGCATAATTGCCGTGCCAAACAATTCCCATTGAATCTACTTCACTAAATCGTATAATGGTTTCGGTTTTGTGAACCAGTTGTTTATTCTTCAATTTTTTTATTTTTAGTAGGTTGCAAAATTAATCTTTTAATATTTTTAATTTGTGATTTTTATTATGTTTTTAAAATTGATAGTCAAATCTTTGATATTGTATCAATTGATTATTTTGTCCTGTGCAACTTATTATAGCCAATAGCAATCATTAACATAACTGCAAAAAACAACAGGAGTTTTACTATTTCCGGAAGAACGGTAAGTATATCCCCATTTCTAAGGAAAATATCATAAAATCCACTTAATCCCCAGTTTAATGGAGAAAACTGGCTGAATATTCTCATGGTATGTGGCATAACATATATTGGCACCCAGATACCACCGAGAGCAGCAAAAATAATAATTAAAACTGCTCCAAATGTTGATGATTGCTCATGTGTAGTTGCAATTGTACCAATAGCAACTCCCAAACCTGTTGCAGCTAAACCTGATGAAATGGCTAATAAAGCAAGTGCAATTTTATGGGGGCCAATTTCCAGTTGAGGTAAACCCATTGCAGGTAAAACATATAATCCTACCATCAACATCAATAAAAACTGTAAAAACGAAACAACCAGAAAAATTAAAATCTTACTGAACATGACAGTAACATACGATCCGGGCATTGTTTTTAAACGAAAAGCACTTCCTTCATCTCGTTCTTTTATAATATTTCCTGCAAGCGGGAGAACAATAAAAAACATGGCAAACATGGTCCACGCGGGTACATTGTGTTGTACTGAATTTGGAAGTATTTCTGAATTCGTTGTTGACGCGTATATTTCTTTGTATTTAATAGTTTCGAAACTCTCAAATTCAACAGCTTTTTGATCGGGAAACATATCGGCTAAAGCAAGCGAGAAATTTTTGAAGAACATTTTTATTTCAAGTTGCGATGTGAATTCTTTTAAAGAACTCATTACCGAATTTTTAAATGAATAGCTGGTTGCCGGGTCAATATAAATGATGATATCTATTGTACTTTTTTTAGTTCTTTTTTTAACCCCGGGAACATCAAATGTTTTAAAAGATTTATTTATTAAAGCATTTACATTTCCACGAATAGCTTCGGTTGCTCTTTCAGGAATAATTATTCCAATCTTGTATTTACCCTGAGCAACAGCTTCTTTGGCCATTTCTTCGGTAATCTTTTTACCATCGAGTTCTTCAACAATTTCGAAAAATTTCGATTCAATTAATCCTTCCCGGATTGCTTCACCCAAACTGTCGCGGTCGTTATTAACCAGAATCATTGAGATGTTAGCATCTTTAACTGTTTTAAAAGTAGCATCCTGAATAAGTGTCATAATAAGAATAAGTACCAGGGGCATTAGAAACAGAATTGCTAATCCTGCCCGGTCTCTTATTAAAACAAGAAATTCTTTATATATTGATGATAATAGTCGTAGCATAATTTATCGTTTTTTATTCGTCGCGTAGCGCTTTACCTGTTAATTGCAAGAAAATACTTTCAAGATCTGTATATTCTTTTTTGCTATTTATTAAATCTTTTGGTTTTCCTTCGGTTATTATATTACCCTGATCTATAATAGCCACACGGGTACAAAAATTTTCAGCTTCTTCCATATAATGCGAAGTATAAATTATAGTAGTACCTTCTTTATTTATATTTCGAAGATGTTCTAAAATTACATTTCTTGACTGTACATCAACTCCGACAGTAGGTTCGTCTAAAAAAATAATTTTAGGTTTATGTAAAATACCTGCAATCAGGTTTATTCTGCGTTTCATACCTCCCGAATAGGTTTTTATTTTACGGTTGGCATTTTTTTCTAATCCAAATAATTCGAGGCATTCATTAATCCTGCTTCTAAGGTATTTGCCTTTTAACCCGTACAGATGTCCAAAAAAAGTAAGATTTTCTTTAGCTGTAAGCGAAGGATATAAAGCAATATCCTGAGGTACAACACCAATAATACTTTTAATACTTTCGGCCGAATGGGTATAGTCTTTTCCATCGATAAAAACATTACCGGAAGTTGGGTTAAACAATCCGCAAAGGATCGAGATGGTTGTTGTTTTTCCTGCACCATTGGGGCCTAACAAACCATATATCTCCCCGGGTTGAATATCAAGGCTTATATTATCAATAGCCGGTTTATTTGAACCTCTATATATCTTCGTTAAATGCTTAATCTCAATAATTGGTTGATTTTCGTGCATTAGCTTATTAATTTCTTTAATTCAATAAAAAATTTCTCTTCATCATCAGCGATTTCTAACATTAAGTTAGCAACGGTATTGTACCCGTCAGGATCAGAAGACCTGCCTTTACATGTTTTTGCGGCTAATGAGGAGAATGTTCTCCATTTATCTCCAATTTTGGTCATATCTTTTGATAATTCAAAATATCGTTGATCCTGCATTATTTCAGCAACTTCCTGCAAGAATGCTGCATAGATAAAACGGAACCCGGCACCACCAGTTCCAATTTCTTCTAACATACGTACCATTTGAGCAAGATATGCGGCTGCTTTTTTCGGGCCAAGTTTTTCGGGCCATTTTCTTAATCTTTTTGAAAGGTATCGTATTCCTTTTACTCCAAATAAAGGTACCGGAATAGTTAGCATCCAATCAGCTGTTTGTTTAATTCCTTTGTGAATAGCTGATTTTAAGTCAATTTCTTTTGGTATTTCTATCGGGTAATACATTTTTCCATTTGGACTTAATGGCCCTTTTGCAAATCTAACCTTTTTTAGTTCTTCATAAGTTAGTGTTGTTGGATATTCCATAACAGGGTCGCTTATAAAGTAAGTATCGCCTTCCTTTCCATAAACAGTCAAGTTATGCGCATTAAAATGAAACCTGTAAGCAGGAGGGAAGTAGGATAAATGAAACACACCTGCCTGAACTCCGACTGGGAGTTTTTTTTCCAGAACTTTATCTAATTCGTCCATGGCTCTTTTAGGCTGTTTTCTAAAAGATTGTTTTTTCATTTTTATACCTAATCGTTTTGCAGCACGGGCAAAGATCATTCCTGGTACCGGGCGAAATGATGCCAATGGTATTCCATTTACTTTTACAAAAGGCATGTATGCAAAAAAGTACCCGCTACCGATACCAAATATCATGGCTTCACTTAAATTTAGCCCGTGGTATTTTAATAAACTGGAAATTACTCCATTCTCGCAGTGACCAGCAGGTATATGTTCGAAATCAAGTTTCATGTTTAATTCTTAGGTTTATAATTTAATAATTCGTCAACAGAAGTTCCTAAAACTTTTGCATAATTCTCCAGTTGATCTGGTTTAAGTTTTTTAAATCCCCGGGGTTTTAAGTGTCTTTTAACTTTCCATTTAGGGATTTCAACATATTCGGCTAACAAAGCAACATTCATCTGGCATTTTGCCATAAAATACATTATAGGGCTTGCTTTTCCTGCTGATATTCTTTCGTTTGCCAGGTTCATATTGTCTTCAATATCTTTCCATGCAAGTTCATTTACAATATTTTTTGGTTCCCAGCCTTTACTGAAAGTTTTTACATATTTCCCATTTTCATCGACTGCATATTGTACTTCGCGGGTTATTCCGGCCGTGATTCCTTCGTCTTGTGGTACTTTATCAATTTCCATATTTTAGTTTTCAGTTAAAAGTTACAAGTTTAAAAAATCTCAATATTCGTATTTTATTACCAATATTATTTTTTCTCATCCAGAAAGATTTTCATAGAACATTCTGCAATAATTTGATCTTCGCAAGTTATTTTACCGTTAATAAGTGTTGTATTAAAAACTTCGAGTTCAACATTTACTTCTGTAATTATTGTTTTATTTATTTCCGGTAATTTATAAATGTTTAATTTTTGAACAGCTCCAATATATCCTGTAGGAATATTTTTGCTCTGGTTACTATATGCAAAACCCACGCCAACAGCAGCGGTTTGAGCAATATTTTCAATTAAACCGGGTTCTTGCATAAATCCATTTTCGCAAAAAATATTATCCTTTTTAACAGATAAACTGCTAATAGTTTTGCCTCCTTCGGCTTTATGAAGTTTTTCAACCATAACCATCGGGTGCCTTTGAGGAATGAATTGTAATATTATGTCTCCTTCAGCAATTACATGATCAAGTATTCCCATAATGGACCTTTCTTGTTTTTCATTCGTAATTTATTCATCACATCACTGGCGTCTTCGTCAGGAAAAACCCATCGACGGCCTGTGTTTTTTGCTCTCTCTTTAAGTGTATCGTAATTAACTTTATCTGAAATATAATATGTTGGCTCAATTAAATCGTCATTAGCATTTATTTTTCCTTCAGCAACAGCATATTCATGAAGTTTTGTACCAGGATAAATACGCATTCCCACAAATGGGAAAAATACAGATTTTTCAATTTTTTTTGAATTTTCGAATGTTTCGTTTACTGTTTCATCGGTTTCTCCGTATCCGCCCAGGATTAAAAAATGGGCAAAATCGATTCCCAGTTTATTACAAAGGGCAGATTTTTCAAGGATATCATTTACGGTAAAGTTTTTACCATAGTTTTTTAAACTTGTTTCTGAAATAGATTCTGTACCAAATTCAATATGCGTTAACCCCGATTTTTTAAGCAGAACTAATAAATCCTCAGGTAAATTTGTGAATGTAAAATACCCGCCCCATTTAATTTTAATCCCACTTTGAATGATTTTCTCCGCGAGTTCGTAATTATAATCATTTTTAATGTTAAAAACCGAGTCGGTAAAGAATACATAATCGATACCTTTTTTATAATAGAGGGTTTTTAAAGTCTCAACTATTTTACCGGTATTTAATGTTCGTACTTTTTTCCCTTCAATTACGGGGTATGTACAATATATGCAATTGTAGGGGCATCCGCGTTTGGTTTGAATATTCAACATCCCGCTTTTTTGCCAATAAAAATCGATGATGTTTTCATCAAAATCTAAAGATAAATCACTAAAATAGCTTTCTTTTTTATTAAAAATGCAATTCCCGTTTTTAGAATAAATCAGCCGGCTAATGTTCGAGTAATCAGAGTTACTATCGAGAGCATTAATCAATTTTAAAATACTTTCTTCACCTTCGCCATAAATTCCAAAATCAGGGTTTAATCTTTTGTACATGAGTTCGGGGAATATTGAAAAACCCGATCCTCCAACAATAATTACTGCTTTTGTAATTTCTCTTATTGTATTGACTAATGACTTGTAATGATTTATAAAAAACTCACGGTTGTAGGAGTTTACATCATCCACATTTCTGAATGAAATTCCGATGTATTTTGGATTAAAATCGTTAATTTTTTTCTTGATATCATCAATTGATGAAAGGTTTAAATCAACTACATGAATATCATAATCGGTTAATTTTTCTTTTAAATAGGTCGAAATATAGGCCAGTCCAATTGGATAAACCGGGTAAGGTATCGTGTGCTGATTAGCAGATATGAGTAAAATTCTTTTTTCTTTCATTGTTTAGTTTTTTTCCCAGAATGGAAAGTAATTAAACCATTGATATGGGTATTTTCGAACCATTTTTTCAAATTCCTTCACATATTTTTCAACAAATTGCAGAAGGACTTCTTCTTGTTCTTCTTTATTATTAATTCTCGGAATATATACCGGGGCTGATGCATAAAAATGGTAATGTGTTTTTGATTCTTTCATAGCAAATGCAAATGTTACAGGTACTCCAAAACGGGCAGCAAGATAAAACGGCCCACTGGGGAAAAATGCTTTCTTACCCATGAAATCTACTTTATAAATTTTGCTGTTGCTCATAAACCTGTCGCCGGCAATTGCAATAAGCTCCTTGTTTATCAGGGCATTGCTAATTGGAATTATATGTGAAAAATCGGGTTGAATAGGAATAATATGTACTCCTTTATTAACCAGAACATCAGAGACATAATTTTTTATTTTTTGATGTTCGGCATCGAGCATTATCAGGTGAATCTTTGTGTTTATTCGTTCAAGTATCTGCCCGGCAGTTTCAAAGCTTCCCATGTGAGCATTTACAATAATCCCTCCTGTTTTTTCATTTGCCATGTTCTGCAAGTGATGCTCTCCATCAAAGTTGTATGTATATTTTCCTTTTAAACCTCCCAAAATTGCAAATTTATCGAGTAATACTTGTCCGAAAGCATAGTAGTTGCGATAAACCCCGAATAATGATTTAACTACCGTGAATTTATGGATTTCTCTGAAATAAAAATAAATTTCTTTAAAACTCGATTTTGAGAACAGGAAAAAATAAAAAGCAACGAATAACAATAAGAAGTATGCGAAAGTAAGCCCTAAATGTTTTAGAGTAAAAACAAAAATTTTATAACCTAATACTGTTCCGCGAGACTGACCTTTCCATGATGGCATTCAAAAAACCTCCGTACGCTTTCTTTTCTGAAATTAATTTGATTTAGCATGTTTTATGATGTAATCATAAAAATCCTGAAGTGTTTTTATGTATGCAAAATCTTCTCCTTTTACTTTAAACCCGAAATTTTTTTCAATAATTACAACAAGATCAACATAATCAAGGCTGTCAATTTCTAAAGTATCCTTTAACCCGGCAGATGGTACAAGCTGACTTTCTTCGAGTTCAAATTCTTCGATTAAAAAATCATTTACTTTTGTTATAATCTCCTGCTTCTCCATTTTTTAATTCCTCTCAAGGTTATAAATTATTAAATTTTTCTTACAATCAATGTTGAGTTTGTTCCTCCAAAGCCAAATGAGTTTGAAAGGAAGATATCAATATTATGATTTTTAACTGTTTCGGCCGCAATGTTAAGTTTTGCTGAATATTCATCCGGATTTTCAAAATTGATGTTGGGTGCGACAAATGAGTTTTGCATCATAAGAACAGAATAAATGATTTCGCTGGCACCACCCATCCACATTTCATGCCCTGTCATTGATTTTGTTGAACTGATAAGTGGAGTTTTTAAACCAAAGACTTTTGTAATAGCCTGGGCTTCGTTTAAATCGCCAACAGGAGTTGCCGTGGCATGAGCATTAATGTAATTGATATCCGATGGTTTAATTTTTGCATCGATAATAGCCATTTCAAGTGATTTTGCTGGGCCATCGACATTGGGAACCGAAATATGATCTCCATTTGAAGAAAATCCATATCCAATAACTTCTGCTAAAATAGGAGCGCCTCTTCGGACAGCTGATTCGTAGCTTTCAAGAATAACTGTGGCAGCCCCGCCACTGGGCACTAACCCGTCACGGTCGCGGTCGAATGGGCGACAGGCTTTTTGAGGCTCATTTTCGCGTACTGAAAAGGCACTTAACCCATCGAAACTACCCATGGAATGAAAATTTATTTCCTGCCCGCCTCCACAAATAATAATTTCCTGTAAACCGTTACGAATAAAATAATAACCCATTCCAATAGAATGCGATCCGCTGGCACATGCGGCGCTAATAGTTAAATTAATTCCTTTTAACCTGAAAATGGTTGAAAGGTTCATGGTAATCGTGGAGTTCATGGATTGAAAAATTGCACCAGAACCAAGCAGTGCAGTATCCTTCTTTTCTTTTAACACATCATAGGCTTCACAAACGGCTTTTCCCGAGCTGTCGTTTCCATATAAAATGCCAATATCATTTTTATCTAAGAAATCATTATCAATTTTTGCCTGTTTTAAAGCTTCAACGGTAGCTACATAAGCATAGTCGGCTTCTTCGGCCATTCCCACACGCTGGCGGCGGGTTATTTCACCTTTTAGATTTGGCATTTCAAGTATTCCTGTTAATCCTGAACGAAAACCTAATGCTTTTCTTGCAGGATCAAATCCGATTCCTGATCGGCCAATGTATAATGAGTTTTTTACCTCTTCAATATTTTTACCAATAGTTGAATAAATTCCCATTCCTGTTATTACCACTCTGTTCATAGGGTTCAATTATCGTGTTTTAAAATGTACTTTTTATGTATATAATCCTCCATTAACCGAAATTACTTCGCCGGTAATATACGAAGCTTTTTCTGAAGCCAGAAAAGCTACAATATTAGCAACTTCTTCCGGATTCCCAAAACGATTCATGGGAATCATCTGTTTAAGCTGTTTTTCGTCTAATTCTTTTGTCATATCCGTTTTAATAAAACCCGGGGCCACACAGTTTACAGTAACATTTTTTTTAGCAACTTCTTGTGCTAATGCTTTACTGGCTGCAATTACACCACCTTTTGCGGCTGAATAGTTTGTTTGCCCGGGTAATCCTTTTATTCCTGATAAGGAAACCACGTTTACTATTCGGCCGTATTTGTTTACAAGCATATCTGTTACCAATTGCCTGGTAATGAAATAAAAACTATCTAGATTGGTGTTTATAACATCTCTCCATTCATCTTCTTTCATCCACATGATTAAGTTATCTTTTCGAATACCTGCATTATTAATCAATACTTCAATATGTTTTTCAGGATTTTTTGATTTCCAGTTTTCGAGTTCGGTTTTTATTTCAGATGAGTTAGAAACATCAAATTTCATTAACTCTCCGGAGCCACCGTTTGCTTGAATTTGGTCTAGTGTATCTTCTGCTTCCTGATCGTTACTTCTGTAATTGATTAACACATGATATCCTGCCCCGGCAATTTTTAAACAAATTGCTTTCCCTATTCCTCTTGAACCACCTGTTACAAGTGCGTATTTCATTAATAACTTGTTATTAAATTAATTTAGTATGATTTTCAAGTAAGTAATTTTTGATATTCTCTACATCTTTATATTTAACAGAATCTTCTATAAAGATAGGAACAATTGTTCTCATTTTATCAAAAAGATTTCGTGAAATATCAGAAAGTTTACCTGTAATTTTTAAATAATCTATAGATTGAAGTATTGTAATGTATTGTATCGAAAGCACTTCAAAAGTATTTTCAATTATTTTTTTAGTTAGTAGCGCAGCATTAGTACCCATACTGACAATATCCTGGTTATCGTTATTGTTAGGGATACTGTGAACATACATAGGAAACGACAACGTTTGATTTTCGGCCACGGTAGATGTTGCTGTAAACTGAACTCCCTGCATTCCTAAGTTTAATCCCAGTGTACCAAGATTTACAAAAGGGGGGAGCTTTTGATTAAGCTTATCGTTTAAAAGAAAATTTAGTTGTCTTTCTGATAACATGGAAAGCTTAGTGATAACAATTTTTAATTTATCCATTTCTAATGAAACATAGTCCCCATGGAAATTTCCCCCGTGGAAAACATCCTTATTCATGCTATCGACTATAGGATTATCATTTACCGAATTAACTTCTTGGATTAAAATTTTTTCTGTATTCTGAATGGTTTCAAAAATAGGCCCCAAAATTTGAGGAACACAACGTAATGAATAATACTCCTGAACTTTTTCTTTAATGATATCGGCTTGTGTGGAATAATTATAGAGATGGTCGGAGCGTTTTTTTACCAGTTTACTTGATTTTAAAATGCTTTGCATTGCTGCTGCAACAGAATTTTGCCCGACATGAAGTTTTACCTGGTTTAATTCAATTGAAAAATGGTCGTCATAAGATTCAACAATCTCGTTAATCATACACGATGCTACCAGCGACCAGTTTAAGAGATTTTTTGCATGTATTGCATTTATTATACCTATACCGGTCATGGTTGAAGTACCATTTATAAGTGCAAGTCCTTCTCTCAAATGTATTGAAATTGGTGTTAGGTTATTTTCTTTAAAAACTTCGGGAGTAGGCCTGAATTTACCATTGTAACTAACTTCTCCTTCGCCAATTAAAATAAGGGCTAAGTGAGCAAGCTGAACAAGATCGCCACTGGCTCCTACGCTTCCATGCTCAAATATTTTCGGATAAATATCTCTGTTTATAAGTTCCTTGATTAATACTACAACCTCCGGGTGAATACCGGAATATGCTTTCATAAGTGTATTTAATCGAGCAATCATTAATGATTTCACATAAATACCCGGAAGCGTATTCCCGGAACCCGATGAATGGCTTCTAATAAGATTGTACTGTAACTGAACCTGATCTTCATCGCTGATTTTATACTGAGCCATAGGCCCAAAGCAGGTATTTATTCCATAAATTACTTTATTCTTCGAAAAGTCTTTTAAAAATTCAAAATTCTCTTTAACTTTTTTTAATGCAGAAGAATCTAAGTCTATTTTTTCACCGTTAAAAAGGATTTTGTGAAAATCGTCTAGGGTGAGGTTTTTTCCTCCAATTATTATCATTTTTGATTTATATAATTAATTTGATGTTTAAGATTCTCTATATCAGCTAAATATGCAGTTATTCTTATATTATAAATAGTGCAAATTTAATAAATTGTTTTAATTTAATTCAATCACCTTGTTTATATTATCATTTTTTTAAACATATTTTGATAAAGTAAACAAAATTGGAAATGAAATGTTGTTGTATAATATATTTTTATTGAAATGCCTATACATCTAGCATAAACTCGTGAAATATACGGATCAAAAAAATTAAAATTTTGGTGATTTAGTAAATTAAATTAATTTAGTAACCCAAAATAAAACAGGGGTTTTTTGTTTAAAATCAAGGTTTTTGTATTGAAATGTATTACTTAATACAAAATAAATGAAAGAAAAAGAAGCATACATTGACTATGAGCCACATCAACTGATGTTATATGTTGAAAAAGATGATGGCACATTTGGCCCGATGATTACAGGATCGCATTTATCAAAGAATTATATTGATGATTATTTTGAAAAAATGGAAAAATTGAGGCTTTCCTTGCTTCAACAATTAAAAGACAATTTAATTAGTCCGGTTGAATATTACAGGGTGATTCACGATTTCAATGTTTTTGAACTTTCAAAAAGAACCAGAATTTCTGTTTTTAAAGTGAAAAAGCATTTAAAAGTTAAAGGATTTTACAAAGCTAAAGTTTCTGATTTGATTAAATATGCCGAGGTTTTTGATGTACCTGTTTCAAATCTTTTCCAGGTAATTGTTGTAGAAGGAAGAGATAGTGAAACAAAAAACGGGATTCCGGATGAGAACCTTTATAAGGTACTGCAAACAAAAACCCAAAATCTACATTTAGTAATAACCAAATTTGAATCAGGTAAGAAATGATTATAGAAACATTTAAACACAATATGGCGGCTCATTGCGAATCAGGAACTCTAACCGCCTTATTACAACATAAAGGGTTGGAAATAACAGAACCCATGATTTTTGGAATGGGAAGCGGATTGTATTTCGGGTATTTGAGCCGTACCCCAAATTTAAACTTTCCCATGTTTATTTTACGAACAAAACCAGGTAAATTAAGAAAAAAAGTTGCAAGCCGGTTAGGAATAAAATTTAAATCTCAGAAATTCAGGAATCCTGAAAAAGCTGAAAAAGAACTGGATTCTTTAATTGAAAAAGTTATTCCTGTTGCTGTTCAGGTCGATTTGTATTATATGGAGTATATTCCTGAGTGGGAACGTGTTCATGCAAATATTCACTTTATTACTGTTATTGGTAAGGAAGGCGACTATTACACGGTAAGTGACAGCTATTTCCCGCGATTGGCAAAACTACATAAGGATAATTTGAATAAAGCACGATTTGCAGGAGGTTACCTTGCTCCCAAAGGTTTTTTATATTATATTGATTCTATACCTGAATCTATTGATTATAAATCAATAATAAAAAAGGCAATTAAAAACACGATTAACAATATGATTGGTGTTCAGCCTCCGTTTATTGGCATTCGCGGAATGAGAATGTTTGGCCGCAAAGTTTTAGGCTGGCCTAAGATTACCCGTGATATAGATCATTTATCGCATGAAATAATGAAAATCAATATTTTTCTCGAAGACCAGGGAACAGGCGGAGCCGGATTTCGATTTATGTATGCTACTTTTCTTCGTCAGGCTGCACAAATATTTAATAGCCCTGAACTTGAAGGTTTATCAAAAAAGATGATGGAAATAGGTGACGGATGGAGAAAAATTTCTTACTTTGCTGCTAAAATTGGAAAAAATAGGGATCTTGGGCCAGATAAGCTTGGCGAGTTAAGTAACATGATTCTTGAACGCGCCGATGTTGAGGAACAATTTTATAAAGAACTCAAAATAGTTGTAAATCATTTAAATTAATAGTTATTGAAATGGGAGATAATGCTGCTGAATTAAGAACCAATATTAAGAATCTGATCATTAAAACACTGAATATACCTGATATTACTGCAGAAGATATTGGAGACAATTTGCCACTTTTTGGAGGTGAAAATACATTAGGCCTCGATTCTATTGACGCCATTGAGCTTGTAATGGCTGTTCAGCGTGAGTTTAATGTTCGTATTGATGATCAAAACCTTGCTCGTGAAGTGCTTAAAGATGTAAATTCAATTGCTGATTTTATTAATAATTCGAAAACAGCATAAAAATTTACACTTGATAAATCAAAAACCAATAAGATGAAAAGTGCGTACCTGATAGCGGGGATGAGGTTATCGGCTTTTCTCAAACTCATTTGGGAAAATGGAATTTCTATTGCCCCTAGGTATATCATGCGTTTTTTATTTTTACTTCAAAATGGTTTCTGGGCTTCTATTTTTTACAGAAAAGAAAAAAAGATTTTTGGAACCCGGATAGAAAATCAGAAACTTCCTGATAACCCGGTAATTATTATTGGCCATTGGAGAACCGGGAGCACTTTTTTACATCAGTTATTGAGCTTGGACCCAAGCTTTGTAACATCAACAGTTTTTCAGGCTTCTATACCTGATAGTTTCTTATCATCAAGAAAATCGTATGAACCCATAATGCAAAAATTTGTTAAGGGAACAAGGCCTATGGATCAGGTAAAACTTGGACTTGATGAACCTCTTGAAGATGAGTATGCTTTGTTTAGATTATCAGGGTTTTCGCCATTAAAATATCTTATTTTTCCTAAATCAAAAACATATTTTTTAAAACTTGAACCCGGGTTTTTACCTGCGAACAACAAAAAAGAATCTTGGAAAAATGCATTAAAACATTTCTATAAAAAGCTTTTAATATACAAACCCGAAACAATACTTATAAAAAATCCGTTCCACTCATATAGAATAGATTTATTAAACGAAATATTTTCCAATGCACGATATATACACATTTTCAGGCATCCTTATAATGTTGTTCCTTCAACTCAACGAATGTGGGATATTGTAGGAAGCCAGAATGCATTGAACAGGAAATGGCATAAACCAACAACTGAAGAAGTGGCAGGAGAATTGTACAGGATGTTACAAAAAATCAATAGTGACAAAAAAAATTTACCTGAAAACAGGTTTGTTGAAATTAAATTTGAAGACTTTGAGAATAAACCAATAGACACGGTTAAATCTATTTACAAGCAATTAGGATTGAACTATTCAGACGAATTTAATAATCAGGTTGAGCAATTTTTATTATCAATTAAAGATTATAAGAAAAATGATTACATAGTACCAGCAGAAGATAAACAAACTATATGTGAAATAATGAAATCGTGGATGATAGAAAATCAGTATAGTTTTGATTAATTTAAAATGAATATTAATTAATACCAATAAAATATGAAATTTCAGTTGATATTTCCAAAATGGAACAAACTTCCGGGACAAACAACATTTAACTTACCGCCTCATGGTGCGGTAGTTTTTGCAGCAACAATTCCTGATTATGTTGATGTAGAATTTATTGATGAAAATCTGGAAGAAATGCGATATGACGATAGTGTTGATTTTGTTGGTATTTCAATGTTACTTACAACACAAATTAAACGCGGATGGGCTATTGCTGATGAATACAGGAAACGTGGTAAAAAAGTAATTTTTGGTGGTATTTCAACCATGTTACATGCCGAAGAAACCATGTTGCATGCTGATTCTGTTTTTCTTGGCGAAGCCGAAGGGCATATTGAACAGGTATTTGCTGATTTCAGGAATAACCAGCTAAAACCTGTTTATAATCACATGAATGATTTACCACCGATTGAAATCGTTGGCCCGGCACGAAGAAGTGTTTTAAAAAGAGACTTGTATTATCACAAGGGGGTTCAAATGGTTGATTTATTCCATGCTTCACGGGGTTGTAAATACAGTTGTTATCCTTGTGCAGTATCTTATTTAGGTGGCCGAAATTTCAGGCCCAGGCCAATTCACAGGGTAGTCGAAGAACTTGAAACAATAGAAAATAACCGTTTATTTATTGTTGACAACTCACTGGCCCAGGATACACAATGGGAGAAGGACTTATTTAAAGCAATGATTCCCATGAAAAAGAAATGGTGCAGCCATACTATCGAAGATAAACACGAAGTACTTGATTTAGCTGCTCAGGCTGGTGCATGGTACGTTTATCAGGCTGTTTTTGATACATCAGATTACATTAAAGAACGTGTTAAACGTTATCATGAATATGGAATAGGAGTTGAAGGTACAATCCTTCTCGGGCTTGATGATCAAACTGAAGATGATATTAAACGATTAATTGATTTCTTACTCGAAATCGATCTCGATTTGGCCGAGTTTACAGTTCTTGCTCCATTTCCTCATACCAAGGCATACACAGATTTAGTAAAACAAAATCGAATTTTTGATAAAGACTGGGATCATTACAATGCAGGCCAGGTTGTTTATCATCCAAAACATATGTCTGCTGAACGCTTACAGGAATTGTACCAGTATGCATGGGATACATTTTATAAAGACGAAACCCAGGAAGAAAAAATGTTTAAACTTCTTAAAAAGGTTGTTTCCAGGGAAATTGAAGATGGTACATTTAAAAAACGAAGACAGGATCTTTCCGGAATTAGTTTTGGAAAACAGGTAAAACGAAATATTACATCATAATTTTAATGAAATTTTAAATAATGGAAAATGTTTATCAAGATCAGGTTTATCAATTTAAAGGACTGTGGGATGTTCCATCAATTTGTGGATTGAAAATTATTAAAAAGTTGAAGAATACGATTGTTATTGCAACCGATTTGTTTGACGAAAACCCCGGCACATCAATTACCGAATGGAATACGAAATTAGCCAAGGATATTTGTGATAAAAATCAAATTGATTATAAGCAATTGATTTATATCGAGCATACACCTGATAAAAAAACAAAACTATCGTTCAATCACGAATCCTTTTTTAAGGTTAACTTTGAGATTAGAGATGATAAATTTGTAAATCCTCAATGGAGCGAAATAACAAAAGATGAAGTAAATAATTTAATGAATGAATAATTAAAATACCATAAAAATGGCTCAAATTACAGATAAAACCCGTGCGGAAGTCAGAGAAGTTGTATATGAATTTTTTGCTGAAGAATGTGAAACTGCTATTGAAAATATTCATGATGAAACAAATATCATCAGCGATTTGGATGGCGATTCGTTAATGTTTCTTGAATTAATAGAAATATTTAAGAAAAAATACAACCTGAACATCGAACTTAAAACAATTGGTAAATTTGCAGTTAAAAATCCTGTTAAAACAATAGGTGAACTTATTCATATGCAAATGCTTATTATTGAACACGAAAACAATATCATAAACATGTAATTATTTATTTTTATGTGATGATTTTTGGATGCGGCATTGATATTGAAGAAATTATCAGGTTTGATAAACACTATTTTGAAAAAGGGCAATTATCGCATCTGATTTATGATATTTTTACTTCAAGAGAAATTGAGAATTTCTCGGTTTTTGGTAAAGAAGCCTTTTTAAAAGGCTTTTGTTTTAAAGAAGCATTTTACAAAGCTATTCATAATAGTGAAATCAGTTGGTTTGATGTCGAAATAATTTTTAACATCGAACAATCTTTCGAGATTTTTTATTCAGATGTATTAAAATTGTATTTAAATTCCAACGAGATTGCAAAAATTGATGTAAATTTTGAAAGAACCGGCCAATATGTTATTTGCAAAGTAATATTAGTTAAATAGGAAATCATGAGAACCAAAACTGCAATATTATTTCCTGCATTCATAACTGAATATACCCAAAAAGAAATTGAAACTTTATCGAGAAATAAGATTGATTTTAATAAATACATTCAACAGGCTTCAGAAACATTAGGTATTGACTTACCTGCTTTCTCATATAATTCAGCAGAATATAGAAATGATGAACTTCTTGCCCAGGTTATTGCGTACTTATTCAGTTGTGCGGGATTTGATTTAATAAAAAAAAACAGAGTAAACATTGATTTCGGCGCAGGTTACAGCATGGGTATATACTCGGGCCTTTATGCCGCCAATTCAATTTGTTTGACAGATGGAATAAAGATAATTTATAAAGCTTTTGAGCTTGTCAGCGAACTTTCATGTACAGGTGAATATGCAATGGCTGGAATTATAGGATTAACAATTGATGACATAAATGGAATTATAAAAAATAAAAACTTTGAAATAGAAATTATTAATGTGAATAGTGAACATTCATTAGTAATTGCAGGAAAAAAGGCTGATGTATTAAGAATGATTGATTTTGCTAAAATTGAAGGTGCTCTTGCAGTAACAGCATTAAATGTGAAAACACCTTATCACTCAGAATATTTAAAAACGTTTGCTAACCGGTTTTCTGATTTTGTTAATACTTTAGATATAAAGGATACTGAATTCCCTATTATTTCTACATTTGATCAACGCTTAATATCAACATCCGCTGAAATTCGTAAAGAACTTGTATATAATTTAACCGAAAAAATTAACTGGTATAAAACCATGCAAACATTAATTAAAAATGATGTTTCGTTGTTTTACGAATGCGGGGCAGGGAAGGACCTGTCAAAGATTGCCCGTTTTATTGACGGCGATTTTAAAGTAATCCAAATGCATGCCATTTAAAAAGGAAACCTGTTCGGGTTTCCTTTTTAAGTATATTCTTTCTTATTCTTTAAATGCTTTTTTAACGAGAAAAGCACCTGTTTCTTTTCCGCATTTTGCATACGCTTCCTGAATTCTGAAACCGGTGTCATAATCATTACCCATTGCTCCACGTCCGGGAACACCAGTCATGGTTATTACGGCTAGTTGATTATCATGATTTACAGTTTCAACAAAAATAATTTCAACATTAATAGAAGCATCCATTCTTGAAATACCAATATTCCAACCTGGTTCAGTAAAAGTTGTTTTTAGAATTAAGGTATATTGAGCATTTGTATTTGTTTGGTTAAAGCTACAATTTACTTTTGAAGTATAGCTGTTAAGTAATTCTTCAAATTTTGGGTGATAACGTTCAGCTCTGTCAGCTTCCCATTTAACTTTCCATTCATCTCCGCTTCCAGGTTTTTTTTCATTGTATTCAGCTACTTTTTTAGCAATATAATCTTCTTCTTTGTCAAACTTCCCAACGGCCAACTGGCTGTAATCATACTCAACCAAGACTTCTGTTTGTCCTTTTAGAAAGCCTAAATCTCCTTGTGTAATCTTAATTTTCTGAGCCTGGATATTTGTAGCACTTAGTAATAAAAATGCTGCAACCAAGAGTTTTAATTGTTTCATAATCATTTTTTTAGAGTTAATACTTAAATATAATTAAATTAGTGCATAAATTCCATGAATTGTAGCTGTAAAGAACAATAGTATTCCGAGCGATTTATGAATTTTATATTTTACTTTAATAAAATGCAAACCGCTTAATAGCTGGAATGTTATTAATAGTAAATTAATAATTCCCAGCCATAATATAATATCAATATTTAAAATCATTGGCTTAATTATTCAACTTTAATTAATATTGTTTCTTCTCCCTTTGAACCATGTCGGTTACAATTGCCTTTGGCAATTATTTCCATATTTTCTTCTGCCTTTACTGTAAATTCAAGAGTGAAATTTTGATTTCCAGGAAGATTTTTTGGCGTGTATTCCCATTTTTTGTATTCGTTTCCGTTTACTTTTACCCAGACCCAGTCGGTATAATGGCCTTTTGTATTACCCATATGAGTAACTTCAATTTTTATTGTAATTTCTGTGCCTTTTTCAGCTTTCTCAGGTGCAATTATTTTAACCGATGTTTTATTAGCAAGAACACTAAAAGATGTAATAAATAATAGTGCTGCAATTGCTATTGCATTTTTTGCAATACTTCTTTTCATAATAAACCTCCTGTTTTTTGATTGTTTAGCTAAGATAATAAATTTTTAGAGAAAAGAAACTGATATGAAATAATTATTATTTAGTATCAGGATTCAGGATAAAATGGTTGCGTAAATGAAATGAAGCGGATTGTGGAGCTGCTCTGTATCCACCGAGACAAAACGCTGACACAGGCTATACTGCTTGATAACCCACTGCTACCGCTTTATTTGATATACGTTGGTGGTGGTTGTAGTTCTAATATATAAAGGGTATTAATGAATATGTTTTTTTCTTATAATTTATCCACTCTTCATTAAACTCCTTATTCATTAATTCTTCTTCATCCTTTATTCGCCATATCAAAATAGAAATTAAAACTATATCTACAAACAAAGGAATTACTGACAGAAATATTAAAGGAATTCCAACTAGAAATACTATTATACCTAAATATCTGGGATGCCTTATTAGTTTGTAAGGGCCTTTTGTAATTAATTTATGATTTTCTTGTATTGTAACATTAACACTAAATTGTTTACCAAGAATCAAAATTGACCAATTCATTAGAAAGAAACCAATAAATGTTAAAGCTAGTCCTAAAATTCTTATAGCATTACTTTCATTAAAAGTATATATCTGATTTCTGTCAAAATGCGGAGAAAATACATTTATAAGTACTGGTAAAATCTGTAAAAATAGAATTGTAAATTTTTGGCGTTTTATTAATTTTTTATCGTCTCCATTACCAAATCCTCGACCTTCATTAGGAACTATAATAACTACTAATAATGACAGTATTATCATCATCCCTAAAAATGCTGTTCTATATGGGTTAGCAATGAATCCATTAAAATCAGTAATTCCCCAACCCAATATCGGAAGTAAAATAAAAATTAATAATCCAAAAAAAAATGAAACTAACTTTTTCATAATAAAATATTTAATTATTTGCAGATACTCAGTCTATAACCACCAACATGTGGTATTAGATTCATAATTATATCACGTCCGTTCCTTTTTTAATAAGCCATAACTTACCCACATTCTCATAAAACTTTTCGAGTGGAAGTTTTGTTTTGAGAACACTATTAAAGAAATTATATTTTGAAAGATCAAAATCAATGATCTGATCTTTTACTTCGTTGTAAAAAGGTGTTCCGGGCATTGGGGAAAGAATAGTATATCCTGCATATGTTACCCTGTGTGATGAAGTATAATCTGATAAAGCCTTGAAATCCGTTTCGTCATAGTCATTTGGAATAACATAATTTCCACGTAACATGATGTCATTTTGGTGAAAAACGTCAATAGATTCGTGAATCAGCTTTGCATCAGTGCTTTTGTTGTATTTTCTTAGTTCTTCTTCCCGAAACGATTCAAATCCGCAAATAACTACTTTTAACCCTCCTTTAGCCAGTTTTTCAATTAGTTTTGGATATTTAACAGCCGTATCTGTTCTTATGTCCATTATAAAATCTTTTTTTATTCCTTCTTCCTGTATTCTGTCAAAAAGAGTGTTAATAAAACCGGTATTTACAATGGTGTTCGCATCAGCAAAACGAACAACAGGATAATCATCAAGCAGTTTTAGTTCTTCGATAATGCTTTCGATGTTTCTTTGTAAGTATTTTCCTTCAAATTGACACCAAATTGAACAAAAAGTGCATTTGTAAGGGCATCCCAGGGATGTAAATAAATAGGTTGAAGGATAGGGGCTTTTACCTACTTTATAGGTATCAATCCAGGGTTTTAAATGTTCCCTGTCGGGCATTAGAAAATCTTCGTCAGCAGGATTATTTAATGCAATTTTTGCTTTCGAAGGCATGAATTTCCCGTTATGGTTTATTAAAATTCCTCCAATATTTTCAAAGGATTGGCCTTTCTCTTTAGCCAGTATAACTTCTCTGAACAGGTGTGCGGATTGTCCGGGTAAAACCAAATCAATTGAAGAATCAGTAATATCGGATGTCGAGATTGTTGCATGTAAACCCCCGATTACAGTTAGAATTTCAGGGTTATATTTTTTTGTTTCTTTTAAAATATCAACGGCATAATAAAATTCGGATGCAATGGTTGTTGTTCCTACAACATCAGGATTATGTTGTTTTAATAATTTATTAACCAATTCTTTCAGCGGGGGTGTAGTATCAGGATATAAATCATATTCTCCTTTGGTATCAAATACTATAACATCGTGATCTTTAACTGCTGCTGCAACTGTTAATAACCCTAATGGCGGGCCAATAAGTTTTTTATGAATAAAGTGTTTGGCTTCTTCGGGTGCCGATTCAAGAATCATGTTGTGTGGTGAACGGGGAGTATTTATAAGTAAAATCTTCATGCTTCGTTGTAAAAGTTTTCTAATTGCGAAGATAAAAAAGAATATGATGTGTAATAAAAAAACCGTCATTTATCTTAGATGACGGTTTTTAATATATTTTCAGTGTTTTAAAGTTTTATCAGGTTTCTTACTTTTTTGAATTTACATTCAATTACAATGTCCCCGTTTTTATTTATAAAGCCCCATTTACCATTTAATCGGACGGCAGCATAATCACCAGCAAAATCTTCTGCATCTTCAAATGTTGGTTGAATAACTATATTTCCTGATTTATCAATATATCCAACTTTTCCGTTTTGAATAATTCTGGCTAAACCATCAGAAAAATCATGTTTAATAATGTAACTGGCGTTTCGTCCAACTTGCTCTCCGGATGAATTGACATAATAAAATTCTTTTCCTTCTTTTACCAATGCCATTCCATCCGAAAATTCTTTAGCTGTTTCAAGAGTAGGCTGAATACTATATTCACCACGGGTGTTTATATATCCCCAGAATTTCCCGGAACATACAGGAGCTAAACCTTCGGCAAAATTACCTGCATCGATAAACTGGGCAGGAATAACTATTTTCCCGGATTGGTTTACAAAGCCCCAGAATTTTCCTTGCCTAATCCGGGCAAATCCATTTGAAAAATCTTTTAATGCTTCATATTCGTTATTCGCAGGAAATATTTCTTTGTTTGAATTTACATATTTATAAATTCCCTTTTCGCGAATAATGCCGACACCATTTTCAAAATCTTTAGCGTGATCGAATTGTGGATCTATAAAATATTTTCCATTTTGGTCGATATATCCCCATTTTGAATTCAGTTTTACAGCTGCAACACCATTCTTAAAATCTCCCGCTTCGATAAATTGAGGTTGAATCACAATTTCTCCCAAATTATTAATAAATCCCCATTTCCCATTTTCCTGAACACGAGCGAGTCCTTCGGAAAAATCATTTTTTACCAGATACGTGTTAGAACGATTAATAATTATACCTTCTTTATTTACAAAATACCATGCATCCAGGTTTCTGATTAAACCTGTTCCCGAGTTAAAATCTTTAGCGGCATTATACATGGGGCGTATAACCCAGTTGCCTGTTTCATCAATATATCCCCAAAACTCTTCGTCAAGTGCTGCCGCGATATAATTCTGAGAGAAGGTGTATTGTGAAATAGTTAAAATGCTAAGAATTACCAAAATAAAATTTTTCATAACTGGTTTAGTTTAATAGAATAGTATTAAAAAAATGAAAATTGAATTTACAAATAAAATGCCAATTCTAACAATTAAAACTGTATTCTCCACAAAGCCATCGGGTACAGTGCCATTTCATAATTATAAGTTATTTTACCTGTCGTGGGATCGATACGTCTTTCGTAAACACTGGTATAGTTTGTTCTGTATTGTAAATCCATCGCGTATTCTATACTGAATTTGCGTTTGTTCCGCTTGTATCCAATTCGAAGATTAATCCTGAAATAGTCACTTGGCCTTACTTCGTACGCATTATCCCAATCCAGTACTTCTTTACCCTGGTTCATCGATTCCGCAACATCAAAAGGAACATACGGCCTGCCACCTGCCCACGATGTTCTTAATCCTAATGATAAAACGTTGTTCGTATAAATGCGAAATTCGTATCCGGCAAGGGCATTTATTGCAAAATTGCCGTTGAATGCTGTATTGCGTTTTACTTTATCGTATCCGGTATATGTAGAATTATACAGCGAAGTAGTAATTAAAAAGTAGAAGTTATTATTAAAAAAACGTTCAAGAGTGAGTTCTACACCATAGTTTTCTCCGGTTCCCTTATTAACAAGGCTGTCGATTCGCTCGATAAAATATTCGGCCCCATAATTCAAAACAGAATATTGGGGGAGTGTTTCTTTTACAGGAATATCGTATAAATACTGATAATAGGTTTCAAATTTTAAACGGAGATTTTCACTAAACAGGTGATCGTAGCCGATAACAAATTGATGACTTTTTGAGAAATCTAAATTTTTGTTTGTAGTAAGATATTCACCTGATGATAATCTCGATTGTGCAAAATAAACTGCCCTTAGTTGCATTTGTGAATGGAGCCCGTAACCAATTTTAAAAGAGTTTTTATCGTTTATGTCCCAGTTAAAACCCATGCGGGGTTCAACGGAATAGGAGTTATTTAAATCAAGAAACTGCCCGTGTAAACCAATATAAAACTCTTTATTATCGGTAAATTCATGTTTAAGTTGAGTATATAACTGATACAGTCCAAACTGATTCTGGATATCCGTGTCAATATCATAAGAACCATTTGATGCACTGCTATCTGCAAAACTTATATAATAACGGTCAATAATAAATCCAACACTAAGATTATTCCTTGCATTTAGCTTTGCATTAAGCTGAGTTGTAAGACTTGCTTTTACTTCCGATGATTTTTCTCCTGCCCAAACATAAGGAGTAGGAAAGTCAACAGTAAATGTGTCTATTTTTGTAGTTACTTCAGAACCCTGTAATGATAGAGATGATTGAACACGGGTATTGGTGCTTAAAAAATGCAGGTAACTTAATGCCACAGCACCTATTTTAGAGCCATTGCTTAAATCTTCGCCCCAATTATCAAACGACCATTCGTTTTGTTCATCATTGGAATCGAACATTTCTATATAACTTGAACCTCCAACACCCAGGAATGTCCATCTTCCTTTTGTTGTTGGAAAATTTAATTTAAAAGTCAAATCCTGGTATTTGGTTGTTTCTACTTCTGCTCCTAATAAGTCGAGAATATCAACCATAGAGTAACGATACGTGAAAAGATAAGATGCTTTATTATTCTTCGAAAAAGGTCCTTCTGTACCAAACTCGAGTCCGTTATAACCTAATTCTAGCCAGTATTCACGTTTTTCGTTATTCCCGGTTCTCATTTTTAAATCGAAAACTCCGGCTAATGCATTTCCATATTCGGCAGGAAAGGCTCCTGTTAAAAAATCGGAGTTTGTAAGCAGGTTATTATTTAATATGGTAATTGGCCCCCCTGTTGAACCTGAAGCAGCAAAATGATTCGGGTTTGGAATTTCAATACCATCGAGTCGCCACAATAAACCTGTTGAAGAATTTCCACGGATTACAATATCGTTTCTGTTGTCTCTAACCGACATTACTCCTGCATAGTTTGCAGCCATACGTGCAGGGTCGCCATAACTTCCCGGATAACGGCTGGTTTCATCCACTGTAAACGAACGGGCACTTATAGTAGCCATTTTATTTATTGCCTGATCTTTTCTCCCGTTTGCTTTTACTACTACTTCGTCTATAGTTGTTACAGATTCTTCCAACTCAATTTTTAATACAGTTTCTTTAGCCGATATAACAACAATATTATCAAATGTTTGTGTCTTATACCCTATAGAGCTAAACTGGATTGATTGTCTCCCGACCTCAACATTTTCTAACCGAAATACCCCGTTCTCGTCTGATACTGTACCTTTCTGCGGGTTAGTATTTAAAACGATAATATTTACACCCGGTATGGTTGTTTGAGTTTCTCTATCCACAACTACACCACGGATTGTTTGATAGAGTTTTACTTTTACCTGCGAATAAATTAAATTTAATTGGAAAAATAAAAGTATAATTGAAAAAACGACCTTAATTCTCATGTATTTATGTACAATAATTAATTAAAAAAAGGAAAACAAAGATAATAGAATTATTGTTTATTTGTAATCGAGAATCCTGCTTGTTCAATTATTTTTCCCAGTTCAAGATAATTCCCCTGTGAGTAAGCAATTAGTTCGTTATTCTGAATTTGTATAGTTCCGGATTTAGGATTAATATACCGCTCTGATGCCTGAATATGAACAACCTCGGCAATAAACATATCGTGCGAACCTAAAGAAATAATATCTTTTACTTTACATTCAATATTTACCGGAGATTCCTGAATAACGGGGCAATCAACCAGGGTTCCTTTTACTGGTGTTAAATTCATTTCTTTAAATTTGTTGTAATTACTACCTGAGTTTCTTCCACACCAGTCCATTGCATAAATAAGTTCTTTTGTCGTGTAGTTAATTACAAACTCCATGTTACGTTTAATTATGGGATATGAATATCTTTCTTTTCGAATAGATATGTAGCACATGGGAGGCGTTGAACAAATTGTTCCTGTCCAGGCAATAGAAATGATATTAAATTCATTTTCACTTTTACCACAACTTACCATGAATGCAGGTACAGGATAGATTAATGTTAGGGGTTGTTTATTTATTTTTTCCACGATATTAAAATTTTTAGTTTTCAACTTTATTTGATAAATGTATTAAAATTTCAATTCAATCTGAATTTTTTAAGTTAAGTGAAATTTGAAATGTCATTTTGGCTTTGATTTTATTGGTATAAATGACGTTTTGGCTCATTTTCTACAATTTTTATAAATGGCAATTATTTTGAAACCTTTCTTTTGTTAAAAATTAAAAATATGAAAACAGAAAACTTTACAATAAAATCGCAGGAGGCGATTCAGCAGGCTTTTAATATTGCCCAGGCTAATCAGCAACAGGCTGTTGAAAATGGACATCTATTGAAAGGAATCACGATAGAAGGGGAGAATATTTCAACTTTTTTGTTAAAAAAACTGAATGTGAACCTGTTAAATTTTCAAAAAGTCCTTGATAAGATTATTGATTCATATCCTAAGGTTACCGGGGGAGAACCTTATCTTTCAAATAATGCAAATAAATCATTACAAAAAGCCCTTACATTTTCTAAAGAAATGGGAGACCAGTTTATTTCTATTGAACACGTATTGTTGGGGATATTAATGTCCGGTGATAATATTTCCCAGCTCATGAAAGACAATGGAATAAACGAAAAGGAACTTAAACTGGCCATTCAGGAGTTACGTAAAGGATCGAAAGTAAATAGCCAAACAGCCGAAGATACCTTTAATTCACTAAATCGTTTTGCAATAAATCTTATTGAACAGGCAAGGGCTGGTAAACTTGATCCTGTTATCGGCCGTGATGATGAAATCCGGAGGGTATTGCAAATATTATCGCGAAGAACAAAAAATAACCCTGTATTAATTGGAGAGCCGGGTGTTGGAAAAACAGCCATTGCCGAAGGTATTGCTCACAGGATAGTAAACGGCGATGTACCGGAGAATTTAAAAAACAAACTGGTATTTGCGCTGGATATGGGAGCATTAATAGCAGGAGCAAAATATAAAGGTGAATTTGAAGAACGTTTGAAATCGGTAGTTAAAGAAGTCATAGCTTCCGAAGGCGAAATAATTCTTTTTATTGATGAGATTCATACTCTTGTTGGTGCAGGAAAGGGCGAAGGAGCAATGGATGCTGCAAATATTCTTAAACCGGCCCTTGCACGTGGTGAGTTGAGAGCTGTTGGTGCAACAACGTTAAACGAATACCAGAAATATTTCGAGAATGATAAAGCCCTTGAACGCAGGTTTCAAAAAGTAATGGTTTCAGAACCCGATACTCTTAGTGCTATTTCTATTCTTCGTGGGTTAAAAGATCGTTACGAGTCACATCATAAAGTACGTATTTTAGATGAAGCGATTATTGCTGCTGTTGAACTTTCGCAGCGATATATTTCGGACAGGTTTTTACCTGATAAAGCAATAGATTTAATCGATGAAGCTGCTTCAAAATTAAGGCTCGAAATGAATTCTGTTCCTGAAAGTATTGATGAAATAGAAAGAAAAATTAAACAACTTGAAATTGAACGGGAAGCTATTAAACGCGAAGGTGATAAGAAAAAGGTTGATGATTTAAGTAAACTTATATCAAACTTTTCAGATGAACGCAGCAAACTTAGAGCAAAATGGGAAAATGAAAAATCGATTGCAAACCAGATACAGCAATTTAAAGAAAATATTGAACAATATAAGCTTGAAGCCGAACAGGCGGAACGAAATGGAGATTATGGACGTGTTGCAGAGTTGAGATATGGTAAAATTAAAGAAGCTGAACTGAATGCAGCTAATTTGAAACAAGAACTTTCGGCAATCCAAAAAGATTCAGCAATGATAAACGAAGAAGTTGGAAGTGAAGATGTAGCCGAAGTTGTTGCAAAATGGACAGGAATACCTGTTAGTAAGATGCTGCAAAGTGAAAAAGATAAATTATTACGATTGGAAGATGAATTGCATAAACGGGTTATTGGCCAGGATGAGGCTATTGAAGCTGTTTCAGATGCTGTTCGTAGAAACAGGGCAGGATTGCAAGATTCAAAAAGGCCTGTTGGTTCATTTATTTTCCTAGGTACTACAGGAGTTGGTAAAACGGAATTGGCTAAAGCTCTTGCCGAATTTCTATTTGACGATGAAAACAGAATGACCCGAATAGATATGTCGGAATACCAGGAACGCCATTCTGTTTCACGACTAATCGGAGCTCCTCCCGGGTATGTCGGTTACGACGAAGGAGGACAACTTACTGAAGCTGTTCGTAGAAAACAATATTCGGTAATTTTACTCGATGAGATTGAAAAAGCTCATCCCGATGTTTTCAACATATTATTGCAGGTTCTCGATGATGGCCGTTTAACTGATAACAAAGGCCGCACTGTAAACTTTAAGAATACAATTATTATTATGACATCGAACGTGGGTTCTCATTTTATCCAGGAAAATATTAAAAAAATGAACGAGAAAAACAGAGATGTTATTTTAGAAGACACCAAAGAACAGGTTATTGGTTTATTAAAACAGTCTATACGGCCTGAATTTATAAACCGGATTGATGAGATTGTTATGTTTACTCCATTAAATGAAAATGAAATAAAAGAGATTGTAAAATTGCAATTCGGTATGATAAAATCAATGCTTGAAACACAAAATATACATATTGAAATTACGAATGAAGCAATTGATTGGATTTCGACTATTGGCTACGATCCTCAATTTGGAGCACGTCCGGTTAAGCGAATTATTCAAAAACATATTTTAAACGAGTTGTCAAAACAAATTCTGGCAAATTCTATTGATAAAAATAAAACAATACAAATAGATATGGTAAATAGCAGGTTAATATTTAAAAACTAAAAGAAAAAACCGGGGTAACCCGGTTTTTATTTGTCAAAGCTTTTTATACAATCTTGGATATTATCACAAATATCGAAAACATTATGCAATTGAAGTAATTTAACCAGTTCCATAACATCAGGTGAAATATTACAGATTTTAAACTGACTATCATTGTTTTTTGAATTTCTCAGTATCGAAAGTAATGCTCCAAAGCCTGAACTATCGACATATTCAACACCTTTCATGTTTAATATGAGTTTTGTATTAGGCTTTAATAAATATTGAGCTACTTCTTCTTTTAACGACTGAGCTATTAAGATATTTAATTTATTTACATTGTCGAATGTTAATATCTCAATTCCGTTTTTGGATTCGTGGTTTAACATAGATACCCTTTTTTGGTTAATATTACTACTTATTGTATTGTTTTTTTACTTCTTGAAGTTCTTTTATTGCAGCATTGCTGACGTTTACAAATTTAACAATTATTTCCTTATAATTGCCAATATTTTCTCCATCTTTTGTATTTTGTTCTAATTTTTTCAAATCTAAAGCCAGTTCCTCCATTCCGGCCATTAATATAGCCGACTTTGCTTTATGAGCGATACGTCCTAAATTATTCCAATCATGCTGTTCAAAATATTCATTCATTTTTAATTGGTATTCCGGTATTTGTTCAAAAAACAGTTCGATAAGATCTGTTATTAGTTTATTATCTCCATTACTTATTTCCTTTAAATAAGCCAAATTAATAATATGATACTCCTTTGCCATTTTATAATTTAAACTATACGATTGCTAATATACTTGAAATATATCTATTTTTTTTATGTAATTTGTAATTTATTTCGATATCATTCAACTTTAACAAATATTGCATATAAAATTTTTATATTTACCATTAATTTATTTTAAAAATTTAAATAAATAAGTTCTCAGGAAAATCTTAATACACAATTATTCTAAGTATTTGCTTAATAAAATTAATAACTATACGCATGAAACATTTAGTTACATTACTCCTGATTTTTTTCCCGCTATTTCTTTTTTCGCAGGAAAGCAATCCTTCCGATGATGCATTGAACGAGTTAAAAAAGAAAGCAGGCATTATTTACAACGAAGGTGTAAAACTTGCACAAGATGGCAAATACACAGAGGCACATCAAAAATTTGATGCCGCATTGTTTCTGTTGGCCGAATTTGATTTGCCTTACCTTGAACGTGGAAAAATTAAAATTAAAAATAACCAGATAGATTTAGCATTAAAAGACATTAATAAGGCACTTGAATTAAACAAAGATCTTGCTGAAGCGTATTATTGCCTTGGCTATATCGACTTTTTAAATAAGAAAAATCAACAGGCAATTGAAAATTTTACAAAAGCTATACAGAAAGGATTTGCTGGTCATGAAGTTTTTTATTACCGGGGAATAATCTATTTTGAATCAAAAGATTTTAACAGCGCTTTGATTGACTTTACAATGGCTATAGATAAAAAGTACGATTTTGCATACGCTTATCACGAAAGAGGAAGTGCAAAAAGTATGTTAAATGATTACCAGGGAGCAATTAACGATTACAATAATGCACTTAAATATGACGCGAATCTTGCTGTAGCTTACGATAATATGGGTAACTGCAAAATTAAAACCGGCGCTTATCAGGATGCGATTGCTGACTTTACAAAAGCTGTTGAAATGAAACCCGATTTTTACATTGCCTATAATAACCGTGGAAATGCATATTACCAGATGGCAAAATACGAAGCTGCTTTAAGTGATTATAAAAAAGTAGTTGAAATAAAAAAAGATTTTGCACCTGCCTATAATAACATTGGAATAACAAATGTAAAACTACAACAATATATTACGGCAGTTAAAGAACTTACAAAAGCTATTGAGTTAAATCCCCAGTTTGCAGAAGCATACCTGAATCGTGGATACGCACAGGAATTTCTGGGTAAGTTTAGCGAAGCTTGTGCAGACTGGAAAAAGGCCAAAGAACTTGGTTTAAGCGATGCTGAGAAATATATGAATGAATGTGAGTAATATTTAAATCTTTGAAATGATGAAAACAAAAAAAACAATTATACTTATATTTCTTACGCTGGTTATTTCAGTTTCATACTTATCAGCACAGGAAAATAGTAAAATCTCAAAAAGCGATTTCCGTATAGATATTAAAGAAACCGGGTTTGATGAAGCCTGGGATGATTTAAAAACTGCTGAAGATTTATATTCTAATGGCTTAGGTTCGTTCCCCGATGCTTTAAACTTTTACCTGAGGGCTGCAAAATATAACCCCGATTGTGCATTACTAAACTACAAGATAGGGGTTTGTTACCTTGCCTCCGATAAGTATAACAATGCAGTTGATTATCTTAAAAAAGCGTATAATAAAGATGAACACGTTACAGGCGATATCCGTTTAATAATGGGTAAAGCATACCATGTAAACCTCGATTTTGATAATGCAATAGATAATTACAAAGCCTATTATGCTCAGTTTAATGAAAGCAACATTGATGAAATAGCAGTAAATGTTGATAAACTAATTAAAGAATGCAAGTATGGTAAAGAATTAATAAATAACCCTGTAAGAGTCATTATTAATAATCTTGGCGAAAGGGTAAATTCGAAATTTGATGATTATAACTCTGTACTTCATCCAAATCAAAACCAGCTTTATTTTACATCACGCCGCGAAACCGAAAAAAAAACTAACAGGGACGTGGATTACAAATATTTTGAAAATATTTTTGTTTCAGAACAGGCAGGTGAATTATGGAGATTACCCGTATTGGTTGATAATAAATTAGATTCTAAAAATAACGAATCTGTTTTGGCAATTGCATACAATGGAAGCCAGATATACGTTTATAACGGAGAAGAAAACGGAGGCGAAATTCTCGTTAGTGAATTAAAAAATGGAGGATGGAAATCACCTGAAAAACTGCCGGGCAAAATTTCAAGCAAATACAAAGAAACTACAATGTCTGTTAGTAAAGATGGTAAAGAAATCTATTTTGTTTCCGACAGGGAAGGTTCTATTGGAGAATTGGATATTTATCATTCCTTTTTAGATGAAAAAAATAGGTGGACTGAACCTGTTAATCTTGGAAATACAATAAATACTCCTTTTAACGAAGAAGGAGTATTTATACATCCGGGTGGAACTAAGTTGTATTTTAGTTCGGAAGGCCATAATTCTATGGGTGGTTACGATGTTTTTGTCAGCGAAAAAAATAGCGATGGCAATTGGGATGCTCCTGTAAATATTGGTTATCCTATAAATACTCCTTACGATGATGTGTTTTTTAAAATGGATGAAAACGAAAAACAGGCACTATATTCATCTGTAAGAGAAAATGGCTTTGGCGGATTCGATATTTACAAAGTAATATTCCTTGGAGAAGAAAAAGAACTTAAAATGTCTTTTAAAGAAGAAAAATTAGCGTGGAATTTTAAACCTGATTATAATTTATTTTACATAAAACCTACAGAACAAAAAATAGATACCACATTATTTCTTGTTGGTATAGTTTCTGATTCAAAAACAAGTAACCCGGTAATTGCTAAAATTGAAATTATTGATATGGAGCAAAGTAAAGTGATTGCTACCGGCTTATCAGATTCATTAGGTAATTATAAAATAAGAATTCCAAAACAAAAAGATTATGGTGTTGAAGTCACTGCTAAAGATTATTTGTTTTATGTAAAAATGTTATACCTGAAAGAAAAACAAGTTGTTGACAGCAAAATACAGTCAAATTTCCAACTTGATAAGGTTGAGGTAGGTTCTAAAGTTATTTTGAATAATATCTTTTTTGAAACGAATAAAGCAACACTTAAATCAGAATCGTATGCTGAGTTGGAGCGGGTTTTACAGCTTCTCATTCAAAATCCTACCGTTCGCCTTGAGATTTCAGGACATACCGATAATATTGGAGGATTTAGAGCAAATCAGCAACTTTCGGAATCTAGAGCTAAAAGTGTTGTGGAATATTTAATTGGCAGGGGAATTGAAAAATCAAGATTGGAATACAAAGGGTATTCATTTAATCAACCCGTTGCCGATAACAATACTGAAGCAGGCCGGGCTCAAAACAGGAGGGTAGAATTTAAAGTTCTTAGTAAATAAAATAACATCTTACTTTTATAAGTTTATCAATGGGTAACATACTTTTGTTACCCATTTTTTTATGATATGTATTAAAAACATAAATTTTATTTTTAAAAAATAGTAGCTTTGTGGCACAATTTAAATATTAACATTAAATATCATATAATGAAGACTACAGCATTTACAAAATTTCATATTGAGCTTGGAGCTAGAATGCTTCCTTTTTGTGGCTTTAATATGCCAATTGAATACTCTGGAATTAACGATGAACACATGACCGTTCGTGAAAAGGTTGGTGTTTTCGATGTTTCTCACATGGGTGAATTTTGGGTTAAAGGCCCTAAAGCTTTTGCTTTGGTTCAGAAAATTACTTCAAACAATGTTGCTGAGCTTTATAATGGTAAGGTTCAATATTCATGCTTCCCTAACGGTAAAGGCGGAATCGTTGACGACCTGTTGGTTTATAAATTCGATGATTTAAAATATTTATTGGTTGTAAACGCTGCAAATATCGAAAAAGACTGGGCGTGGGTAACAAGGAATGCAAAAGAAATGGGTATGGAAATCGGAAAAGATGTATATAATGCTTCTGATGAAACCGCCCAGCTTGCAGTTCAAGGACCGCTTGCCTTAAAAGCCATGCAAAAATTGACTAAAGCAAATGTTGTTGATATGGAATATTATACATTCCAGGTTTGTGATTTTGCAGGAATTAAAGATGTCCTATTTTCAACTACTGGCTATACAGGTTCTGGTGGTTGCGAAATTTATGTTGATAATAAAGATGCAGATAAACTGTGGAAAGCAGTTTTCGAAGCTGGTGCTGAATTCGGGATTAAACCGATTGGTTTAGGTGCACGCGATACTTTACGTCTTGAATCAGGTTTCTGCTTGTATGGCAACGATATTAACGACCAAACTTCTGCTATTGAAGCCGGTTTAGGCTGGATTACCAAATTTGTTGATGGAAACGATTTTATTGATCGTGAGAAATGGGAAAAAATTAAAAACGAAAACTCAGGCGACAGGCTTAAAGGTTTTGTTATGATTGACCGTGGTATTCCACGTCAGCATTACCTGGTTTACGATGCACAAAATAACGAGATTGGTGAAGTAACATCTGGTACTATGTCACCAATTTTAAAACAAGGTGTTGGTATGGCTTACTTGAAAAAAGGATTCTGGAAAGAAGGTACTGAAATTTTTATCGGTATTCGCGATAAAAAACTAAAAGCAAAAGTTACCCGTCCACCTTTTCATGAAAGCAAATAAAAAATAAAAAATGGATAACCCCGCTCAAAAGAGTGGGGTTTATTATTTCTCACTTCCTGCTTGCAGCGGGAAAGCTGAATACTGAATCCTGTCTTCTGATTTTTACTTAAAAGTACTACCTTCGCTTAATAAATTCATTAATCAATGAAAACGATTGAAGTTTGTATTGTACCTTCTCTTTTAAACTTGTACGATACCAAAAATAAAGTTATTGTTATTGTTGACATTTTCAGGGCTACATCAATTATTTGTACCATGTTTATGAATGGGGCTTCTAAGGTTATTCCGGTTGAAAGTCTTGAAATAGCAAAAGAATATAAGGAAAAAGGTTTTCTTGTTGCTGCAGAAAGAAATGGAAAGAAACTCGATTTTGCAGATTTTGGAAATTCTCCGTTTGAATTTACTCCGGCAAAAGTGAAAGGTAAAACAATAGTTTATAGCACTACCAATGGAACAAATACAATTAATCTTTGCAGAAACTTCGATTTGGTTGTAATCAGTTCGTTTCTGAATTTCACATCTACAGTTAATTTTTTAATCAATCAAAATAAAGATATTATTATCTTATGTTCGGGTTGGGAAGGAAATTTGTGTCTTGAAGATACAGTTTTTGCAGGTGTATTATCTGAAAAACTGATATCAACAAACCTGTTTCTGGCTCAGGATGATTCTGCTTTAAATTCCATGGATATCTGGAATCATGCAAAACCAGATATTACAAAATATTTAAGTAAATCATTTCAATTTAAAAGGTTGACAAAGCTCGGAATGAATGATATTATAAAGTATTGTCTTACATTTGATAAAACAGAAATAATTCCTGTTTTAACCGGTAATTTTATCGGGAAACATCAATTATAATTTCAAATTTTTTATTCATCTTCAGAATTTGTAATTTTAACATTTATAAAAAAGATGTTTCACATCATACAAATTGATATTTTTAATCGAAAAATTATTTGCATCTTGCACTCAATTTTATTTGTTTGTTACTAATAATTAAACTATACCATTATGAGAAAACATATTTTTAATGCTGGTCCATGTAAATTATCAGATCCTGCTTTAAAAAATACAGCAGAAGCTGTTTTGGATTTAAACGGAATCGGACAATCAATTCTTGAAGTATCGCACCGTAGTAAAGACTTTGAAGCGATATTAAACGAAGCTGTTGCGTTAATGAAAGAAATCCTGAACATTCCTGAAGGATACTCAGTATTATTTTTAGGTGGTGGAGCAAGTCTTCAGTTTGCCATGATACCTTTTAATTTCTTAAAAACCAAAGCTTTCTATTTAAATACAGGAACCTGGGCTACCGCGGCTATTAAAGAAGCTAAAATGTTTGGAGAAGTAGAAGTTGTTTCATCTGAAGATAAGAAATTCACATACATTCCTAAAGGCTATAAAATTCCTGCTGATGTTGATTATGTTCACATAACAACCAACAACACGATTCGCGGAACAGAAATTTTCGAAGATTACAATTTTGGTAAACCACTTATCGCTGACGTATCATCCGACTTTTTAAGCCGCCCGATTGATGTATCAAAATATGTAATGCTTTACGGTGGTGCACAGAAAAACTTGGGCCCGGCCGGTGTTACGTTTGTAATTATTAAAAACGATTTCTTAAACAATGTAGTTGCCGATCGTAAAATTCCAACTATGCTTCAGTATAAAACACATATCGATGGTGGTTCAATGTACAACACACCTCCTTGTGTTAACATTTTTACTGTTCGCGAAACATTAAAATGGGTTAAATCATTGGGTGGATTAAAAGCAATGGATAAATTGGCTAACGACAGGGCTAACCTTTTATATGGTGCAATCGACAGCAGTAAAATGTTTGTTTGCCCGGTAGTAAAAGAAGATCGTTCACGTATGAATATTGTATTTGTTATGAAAGACCAATACAAAGATAAAGAAGACGATTTTATTGCTTTTGCAAAATCGAAAAACTGTATAGGAATAAAAGGTCACCGTTCAGTTGGTGGATTCCGTGCTTCTACTTACAATGCTTGTACAATGGAAGATGTTCAGGCTTTAGTAAATGCTATGAAAGAATACGAAGCTAAAAATGCTTAATAGTATAAATTAATTTAAAAATAGACTCAATGCTTTAAGCTTTGAGTCTTTTTGCTAAAATTTAAAACATACAATCATGAAAAAAGTATTAGTTGCAACCGATAAACCATTTGCTAAAGTAGCAGTGGATGGAATCAGAAACGTTTGTGATAAAGCAGGTTATCAGCTTGTTTTATTAGAAAAATATACAGCACAAGCTGACTTTGTAAAAGCTGTAGCTGATGTTGATGCAGTTATTATTCGTAGCGATAAAGCAGATAAAGAAGTTATTGAAGCAGGTAAAAACCTTAAAATTGTTGTTCGTGCCGGCGCAGGTTACGATAATATTGATCTGGCTGCATGTACTGCAAAAGGGGTTGTTGCTATGAATACCCCCGGACAGAATTCAAACGCAGTTGCTGAACTGGCATTGGGTATGATGGTATATCAGGCAAGAAAACAATTTAATGGTGGTTCAGGAACTGAATTATCAGGAAAAACAATTGGTATTCATGCTTATGGAAATGTTGGCAAATTAGTTGCCAAAATTGCAAAAGGCTTCGGAATGGAAGTTTATGCATTCGATCCTTTTGTAAATAAAGCTGATATTGAAAAAGATGGTGTTAAAGTAGTTGCTACAGTTGAAGAATTGTACAAAAAATGCCAGTATATTTCGTTGCATATTCCTGCAAATGATAAGACAAAAAAATCAATAAACTTCACTTTGCTTTCTTCAATGCAAAAAGGAGCTGTTCTTGTGAATACTGCTCGTAAAGAAGTGATAAACGAAGAAGACCTTTTAAAATTAATGGAAGAAAGAAAAGACTTTGAATATGTTTCTGATATCGAACCTGATTGCAAAGCAATATTCGAAGAAAAATACAAAGGACGTTTCTATTTTACACCTAAGAAAATGGGAGCTCAAACCGAAGAAGCTAATATAAATGCAGGTATTGCTGCTGCAAACCAGATTGTTGATTTCTTTGAAAAAGGAGATATCAAATTCAAAGTAAATAAATAGTATTTTTGTAACAATTATTTATTTTGTTTATTAAAAAACCCGCTTATGGATCAACCCAGGCGGGCAATTTTATAAATGAAAAAATTAACTTTTAACTTTAAACTAATTTAAGATGGCAATAGTAAAACCATTTAAAGGATTAAGACCTCCAAAGGAGATTTCTAAGGATTTGGCATGTTTGCCTTACGATGTGATGAATAGCGAAGAAGCTGCAGAAATGGCAAAAGGCAAAGAATGCTCTTTATTACACATTACAAAAGCAGAGATTGATTGTCCCAAAGGAACTGATGTTCATTCTGAAACAGTGTATAATAAAGCCGTTGAAAATTTTAATAAGTTCCAGAAAAATGGATGGCTTGTAGAAGATAAAGAAGCGAAATTTTATATCTATGCTCAAACCATGAATGGACGAACTCAGTATGGTATTGTTGGTGCAGCAGCTTGCGAAGATTACAATAAAGGTATTATTAAGAAACACGAGCTAACCCGGCCAGATAAGGAAGAAGACCGAATGATTCTTACACGATATACAAAAGCAAATATAGAACCTGTTTTCTTCTCATACAGGGCTGTTCCCGAAATTGATGCGATAGTTGGGAATATTGTTAAAAATCAGAAAGCCGATTACGATTTTGTAGCCGAGGATGGCTTTGGCCACCACTTTTGGCCTGTAAATGATGCTCAGACAAATAAAAAACTCGAAGAATTATTTGCAACAAAAGTACCATATACTTATGTTGCCGATGGCCATCACAGAACTGCTGCTGCTGCAAGAATTGGATTGGAAAGAAAATCTCAGAATCCAAAACATACAGGAGGAGAAGAGTATAATTATTTCATGGCTGTTCATTTTCCCGATAACCAGTTAAATATTATCGATTACAATCGTACAGTAAAAGACCTGAATGGGTTGTCTGAAGAACAATTAATTGAAAAATTAAAAGTTTCATTTGATGTTACAGTTATTGGAACAGAGATTTACAAACCATCAAAACTGCACGAATTTAGTATGTATTTAGGTGGTAAATGGTATAAACTAAATGCAAAACCAGGTACATATAACGATAACGATCCAATAGGAGTACTTGATGTTACTGTTCTTTCAAATCTTATTCTGGATAAAGTTCTTGATATTAAAGATTTAAGAACATCTACACGTATTGATTTTGTTGGAGGAATCAGGGGACTTGGCGAATTAAAAAAACGCGTTGACAGCGGGAACATGAAAGCTGCATTTGCTTTATATCCTGTTTCTATGCAACAATTAATCAATATTGCTGACAGCGGAAATATTATGCCTCCGAAAACTACATGGTTCGAACCTAAATTAAGAAGCGGGTTGGTAATTCATAAACTAGATTAATTTAGAAAACAATTATAAGCAGGCAGGGATTGATTTTTCAATCCCTGCTTTTTTTGAACCACCTTTTTTATTACTTTTGAATTAACTAATAAATTGAAAAATCAGCATACAATGGGTGTTTCTGAAAATATTAAATCCTTGCTTATAAATGATATTCCAAAGAATGTAAAGCTTATAGCAGTTACTAAAACCAAACCAATATCTGCAATTCTTGAGGCATATAATTCCGGGTATAAGATTTTCGGCGAAAATAAAGTACAGGAACTATCCGATAAATACCAGGCACTTCCAAAAGATATAGAATGGCATATGATAGGCCATTTACAAACAAACAAGGTAAAATATATCGCCCCTTTTGTACATTTGATTCATGGTGTCGATAGTTTTAAATTATTACAGGTTATAGATAAAGAAGGCCAAAAAAATAACAGGAAAATAAATTGCTTATTGCAGTTTTATATAGCTAAAGAAGAAACAAAATTCGGATTTGACCTGCCCGAAGCCCTTCATATGATTCAGTTGCCGGAATTCAATGATTTAAAAAATGTAAACATTGTTGGAGTTATGGGAATGGCAACTTTTACTGAAAATACTCATACCATTCGTGCTGAATTTAAAGAATTAGTTTATATATTTAATCAATTAAAAAATACCTTTTTTCAGGATAATCCAGATTTTAAAGAAATATCAATGGGCATGTCGAATGATTATAAATTAGCAATAGAAGAAGGAGCAACGCTTGTTCGCATAGGAAGCCTGATATTTGGAGAAAGAAATATAATTTAAGATTTTTACTATAAAATAAATATTATGAATAAACTCGAAACAACCTATTTAGGGTTAAAATTAAGGAATCCTGTAATTGTTGCAAGTTCAGGACTGACAAATAGTATAGAAAAAATCAAGAATCTGGAAGCAAAAGGAGCCGGTGCAGTTGTTCTTAAATCACTGTTCGAAGAGCAAATAAACGTGGATGCTGGTAAATTGGCCAATAATACAGATTACCCCGAGGCTTTAGATTATATTAATTACTATACAAAGAATAATTCAGTTCAGGAATACCTCGATTTAATAAAAAATGCTAAAGCCCAGGTTAAAATACCTGTTATTGCAAGCATTAATTGTGTTTCATCAAAAGAATGGGTTTCTTTTGCCAGGAAAATTGAAGCAGCAGGTGCTGATGCTCTTGAAGTAAATGTATTTGTACTTCCAATGGATAGAAATGCCCCGCCTGAGAAATATGAAAATATTTATTTCGAATTAGCTGAAAAGTTGCGCGGAATGTTAAAAATACCTTTTGCTTTCAAATTAAGCTCACATTTCTCAAATTTGGTTGGATTTGTTCAAAAACTAAATGTCCCCGGTGTTGTTTTATTTAACAGGTTATATGCGCCTGATATTGACATTGATACATTAAAATTCGGATCTGCTGATATTTTCAGTACTCCTTCCGATATTCGAAATTCTCTTCGATGGGTAGGGATTATATCTTCAAAAATTACAAAAACAGATATAGCAGCTTCTACAGGTATTCACGATGGAAAAGCTGCCATTAAACAAATTTTAGCCGGTGCAGCTTCTGTTCAGGTATGTTCTACCTTATATAAAAACGGACTCGACCAATTGGATGTAATTCTTAAAGATATTGAAAAATGGATGGAAAATAAGGGTTATAAAAGCATTGAAGAATTCAGGGGTAAAATGAGTTATGATAAGATTGATGATCCGCTGATTTATGAACGTTCACAGTTTATGAGATATTTTTCAAGTATTCAATAAATAAAAATCCTGCTTATTCGGCAGGATTTTCTTTAAAACTTAAAAATATTTTAATAAGTTCCGAAAATAATGGTTTCTTTAAATCATTTGCATCTTCTACCGAACTTTCAAGTTTTAATATACATTTAGTAATATTTTCATCACTTACTGAATGTAAATTATCAAGTACAGTAAATGCATCAAAAGCCTCTTCAAAATTACTTTCAATAAAAATATCGGTAAATAATTCAGCAAATTCATCATATTTAATGCTATTCTTCCAGCAAGTTGATAATAGTAATGCCCGCTCGTTTATGTATTTAGTGTTTTTTAATGCATTTGTTATTGGAATAACCGATTTTTGATCATGAATATTTTCGAGAATATGAATAAGCTCTGCTTGTATTTGCTGGTCTTTGTTTTTATGAAGAAGATCAATTAAATGATCGACAATTTCAGAACTTCCTTGATTAGAAATAAAATTCAGGGTTTGTATTATCAGGTTGGGATTATTTGAGTTTAGATTTTTAATTAATTCTTTATTTGTCATCGTTTATTTATCTTTTATGTGATTTTTCAGGCTGTTAATAAAAATACTCAGTGCAAAATTAGAACAAATCATTATAAATATTGGCTATTCATAATTTATTTTCCTATATTAGTTCAAAATTATTTAAACCTGCTTAAATCAAAATTTTAAAACGTGCATTTTAAAACACAGAAGTTGTAATCACTTGACAAGTATTTTAAATTTTGTTTTTTAAAAAAAAGTGTTAATTTTACTAAAAAATGTTTTAAATTGGTAACAATTAATAAAACAGTAAATTATGAATAGTACACCAGTTTTACGAAAGGCCATTAAGTATTTTGCAATTTCTCTGTCTATTGCAGTTATTTCAAGTTGTTCATCAGACAAATCAAAAACTTCGGATTCAGATGATACGGTAACGTTAGACTCTTTAGAAATAAATGAGCAGCTTATTCAGGATGTTAAAACAGTTAAGGAAATATTTTATTCATTACCTTCTCCATTAGAAACTGCAATGATATTAAAACAGGCAGGAGCAAAATATAATGAGGAGTTATTAAACCCTGTTGATAATGTATCAAGATATGTAACAAATAAAAGCATGGCCCTGAATTTAGGTATATATACTACCGATTTGAGTTACGCGAGCTTATTTGATCAAACCCAGGCTACCATAAATTACATGAATGCTTCCAAGAAGATGGCAGAAGGACTAGGGATTTTAAATGCTATTGACGAAGATATTGTTGAACGACTCGAAGCAAACATTAATAACAGGGATGTTATTATGGATATTATTTCGGAAACAATTATGAATTCCAGCTCATTTTTTGAAGAAAACGATCGTCAGGCATTGTCAACAATTGTTCTTGTTGGCGGGTGGGTAGAAGGTTTGTATATTGCTACGAACCTTGTTGGTTCTGATGCCGATTTGGAAAATAATGAACTTGTCAATCGTATTATTGATCAAAAATTAACTTTAACCACTGTATTTAACCTGCTTAATCAAAATCAGGATAACGAAGATGTTAAAAATATAATCACGAATGTGAATGAATTAAAAGCAATATTTGATAAAATTGAAATTTCAACTTCTAAAATTGAACCGGTTACTGATGAAGAAACAAAAGTAACTACACTAAAGTCAAAGACTAAAATTTCAATGAGTCCGAAAACATACAGTGAGTTAAAAGATAAAATCAAAGTAATACGAAATAATTATACATTATAAAAATTTCCTCTGCTATGAAAAAAATATTCCAGGTAATAATTATTTTGACATTAATAGCTTTTTTACCATTTGCAGGTAAATCACAATGTAAAAGTTTTGCCAAAAAGGTTTGTAAGCTTGAACTTTCCCCTTATATTCACGATGGGAATTTTAATGCTGCTATATTAACCGAAGGTGAAGATGCAGAGTTATATAAAACATTTTATGCAGGCCAGAATTATAGAATTTATATTTGCGGTTCAGATGCATTGCCCGAAATAGAATTTCAGGTACTTGATGTTAATCGTAATGTTTTATACGATAACAGGAAAAGTAACTACTCAAATCTTTGGGATTTTAAACTCGAAGCCAGTCAGCAATTAATTATTTCGTTACGTGTTAAAAGCGGTGAAGGAGAATCTGAAGAACTCATTAGTGGCTGTGTAGCAATTTTGTTTGGTATTAAAGAAAATGCTTCAGAATAAATTATAAATACAACGAATAAAAACCCCGTATTATACGGGGTTTTTTGTTTTAGAATCGGGTCAGTTTTTCTTTTAAATATTTTCCTGTAAATGAATTTTCGCAATGAATTATTTCTTCAGGCTTGCCTTCAAAAATAATATTTCCTCCGTCTTTTCCGCCTCCGGGGCCTAAATCAATAATCCAGTCAGCAGATTTAATAACTTCAAGGTTATGTTCAATAATTATAATACTATGCCCGCGGGCAATAAGAGCATTAAATGCATCAAGCAGTTTTCTAATATCGTGAAAATGAAGCCCTGTTGTTGGTTCATCGAATATAAATAAAGTGTGCTTGTTTTCAGATTCTTTACTTAAAAATGAAGCTAATTTAACACGCTGGCTCTCGCCACCACTCAATGTACTCGATGATTGTCCCAGTTTTATATATCCTAAACCTACATCAGCAAGTGGTGATAGTTTTTCAACAATTTTTCGCTCGGTGCTATCTTTACTTTGATTAAAAAACTCGATTGCTTCATCAACCGTAAGTTCAAGAATATCGAAAATACTTTTATTTCTATATTTTACATCAAGAATTTCGTCTTTAAAACGTTTTCCATTGCAGGTATCGCAAATAAGGGTAATATCAGCCATAAACTGCATCTCAACCTTAATAATACCTTCACCCTGGCATTCACTACAGCGGCCTCCATCAATATTAAACGAAAAATGGGATGGTTTGTAATTGTTGATTTTTGCAGCCTGCTGATCTGAATATAACTTACGAATTTCGTCATAAGCTTTAAGGTAAGTCACTGGATTTGAACGCGATGATTTTCCAATAGGATTCTGATCGACAAACTCAATGCTTTTTAACAAGTGGATATCGCCGGTTAATTCTTCAAACCTTCCTGTTTTCTCTCCTAAACCTAATAATCTTTTACTTAAAGCAGGAGTAAGAATACTTTTAACTAAAGAAGATTTACCGGATCCACTTACCCCGGTTACTACTGTTAATGTGTGTAAGGGGAATTTTACATCAATATGGTTTAAGTTATTCTCACGGGCACCTTTTATCTCTATGTAATTATTCCATTTTCTTCGCTGACGGGGGATTTCAATTTTTTCTTTACCTGTAAGGTATTTAGCTGTTAAACTTTCTTCACTTTTTAATATATCAATGTGGTTTCCCTGGAAAATTATTTCGCCACCAAGCCTTCCTGCAAATGGGCCAATGTCAATTATTTCATCAGCCGATTTAATAATTTCTTCATCATGTTCAACAACAATAACGGAATTTCCAATTGTTTGAAGTTGTTTTAATACTTTTATTAAACGTTCGTTATCTTTTGGATGTAAACCTATACTTGGTTCATCAAGAATATAAAGCGAGCCAACAAGACTGCTTCCCAAAGATGTTGCAAGGTTAATTCTTTGAGACTCACCTCCTGAAAGTGTTGACGAAAGCCTGTTCAGGGTCAGATATCCTAATCCTACATTCATTAGAAAATCTAACCTGTTGTTAATCTCAAGCAGAATTCGTTTCGAAACTTCCTTTTCAAATTCAGTTAAAGTTAAATTTTCGAAAAATTGCTGTAGCTCATTTATGGGCATTAAAACTAAATCCTGTAACGAACTATTTCCAACTTTAACATACGAAGCTTCCTTTTTTAAACGGGTTCCTCTACAGTCAGGACAATCTGTTTTCCCCCTGTACCGAGAAAGCATGACTCTGTATTGGATTTTGTATTTCTGTTCTTCGAGATGTTCGAAAAATGTATTTAACCCGTTAAAATACTTGTTCCCTGTCCATAGCAATTGTTTTTGTTCCTCTGTTAATTCAAAAAAAGGTTTATGAATAGGAAAATCAAACTTATCGGCATTGTAAATGAGTTTCTGATTCCATTCCTGCATTTTATCACCTTTCCAGCAGGCAATAGCTTCCTGGTAAATTGAAAGTTTCTTGTTAGGTATTACTAAGTCTTCGTCAATACCAATTATTTTTCCGTAACCTTCGCAACGGGGACATGCACCAACGGGATTATTAAAACTAAATGTGTGCACAGTAGGATCTTCAAATTCAATACCATCGGCTTCGAATTTATTGGAGAAGTTTTCAGTAATTACCCCTTTATCTGTAAAGGATTTTACCTGGCAATATCCTTTTCCTTCGTTAAAAGCAATTTGTACAGAATCTGCTAACCTGGCCATTGAATCATCATCAGTTTTAACAACAATTCTGTCAACAACAATATGAAATGTTTTTTTAGAATTTATTTTTACAACATCGGTTAATAGTTCATTTATTTTATAAGTCTCATTATCTTGTTCAATACGGGTTATTCCTTCGTTTAAGAGTAATGATAATTGCCCGGATAATGTTTTTTCTTTTTGTTGATTGTAAGGAGTAAGAATTAATGTTTTTGTATTTTTTTCAAAAGATATGATATGATTAATAACATCAGTGACTGAATGTCGTTGAACCTGCTTATTTGAAACAGGAGAAATGGTTTTGCCAATACGTGCGAAAAGTAGTTTTAAATAGTCATAGACTTCAGTTGATGTTCCTACAGTTGATCTTGGGTTTCGTGTGTTTACCTTTTGTTCAATGGCGATGGCAGGAGGGATGCCATGTATAATTTCCACATCGGGTTTATTTATTTTTCCTAAAAACTGTCGGGCATAAGCAGAAAGACTTTCAACATATCTTCTTTGCCCTTCGGCGTATATGGTATCAAAGGCAAGAGACGATTTCCCAGATCCGGAAACACCTGTAATAACAACAAATTTATCACGCGGGATTTTTAAACTGATATTTTTTAAATTATGTACTTTAGCTCCTTTTATATAAATGTATTGTTCTTTTATTGGCATAATTGTTGAGTTGAAAAACTTAAAGAATGTTAAGATTTTTTAAATTAGTTTGAAATTACAAGATTTTTTATTTAATTGCACTAAATTAATTATTTATTTACTAACCTAAAATTCGGAGGATTGTTTATCGATTGAACTTCTACTCTTTTATTTAATTTAAAAAGGAGGTTATTTTGGAAGCTTCAAAATATTCCGATCATGAACTTGTAAGACAGTTCATTAACGGAGAACAATCCAGTTTCGAAATACTGATTAAACGGCACAAAGATAAGGTTTATACCTATATCTTTTTAATGGTAAAAAACAACCAGTTAGCCGAAGACATTTTCCAGGAAACTTTTATCAAGGTAATCAAATCGTTGCATGCAGGTAAATACCAGGAAAATGGAAAGTTTATTTCCTGGGTTGTACGTATTGCTCATAATTTAATTATCGATCATTTCAGAAAAGAAAAACAAATGAAAACATTTTCGAATGATGATTATGAAAATGATTTGTTTAACTCAACAAGATTTGCTGAACGTACAATCGAGGAGACAATTATTCAGGAACAGATTGAAACAGATTTACGCAAAATGGTTGAGTTTTTACCCCAGGAACAAAAAGAAGTGATCATATTAAGGCATTACCTCGATTTAAGCTTTAAAGAAATTGCCGAGCAAACCAATGTAAGTATTAATACAGCTTTAGGCAGAATGCGTTATGCTTTAATTAATTTACGAAAATTAATTGAAGAAAAGAATTTGAGCCTGACATACAGATAAATGGTGATTTGCTATTAGTATATTATTGTTGTTAATTATTTTTTTACGCTATAACATTTTACAATTTGATATACTATTTTTTTTTCTGATGCGTTATATATAAAAAATGAAAACCATTCAAACGCCTATGAGAAAAACTTCTACACTGATTTATTTATATGAAAATTTTGAAGACTCTAAAAATGAAATCTACAATTACGATGATTTATTGTTTGATGAATTTTCTGATGTTCTGAATGTCTTGAATATAAAAAGCTATTCGCCTTCTGAAAAAAAAGTGAATGAAATTTTAGAATTTGCGAAAACATATATTCAGGAATCTTAAGTGTTAATTAAATAAAATGTATAGGGATAATCGTTGAATCGATATCCCTATTTTTTTACAAATTTTTTTACTAAAACTTGACTTAGGTATTTTTTTGTTGTATTATTGTGATATCAAAATGATATCACAATTAATTTTATTTTTATGAAAAACGAAAAAGTATTTTCTGCAATTTCAGGTTATATCATGTTATTCGTGATATTTATGATTCTTGCAATAACAGTTTTGGGTTTAATCTATATTCAAAACCCTTGGTTTATTTTAGGAATAGTATTATCAATTTTTCTGATGATCGGATTTGTAATTGTAAGTCCGAATGAATCATCTGTGCTTGTTTTGTTTGGAGAGTATAAAGGCACAATTAAGCAAAATGGCTTTTTTTGGACGAACCCTTTTTTTCTAAAAAAGAAATTTTCGTTGAGAGCAAGGAATTTCGACAGTACCCCGATTAAGGTAAACGACAAAGTAGGAAATCCTATAAAAATTGGTGTCGTTCTGGTTTGGAGAGTTGAAGAAACATTTAAGGCAGCTTTCGAAGTTGATGAGTTTGAACATTTTGTTGTTGTCCAGAGTGAAGCTGCATTGCGAAAACTGGCCGGAAAATATCCCTACGATAATTTTGAAGATGAACCTGTCCATCCGGCAGGCGGGGAAGCAGAAACAACATTGCGTTCTGGTGTTGAAGAGGTTAATCATGAATTGGAGAAAGAAATTCGCGAACGATTAGAAATTGCGGGTATTCATGTTATAGAGGCCAGAATTAATTATATTGCTTATGCCGAAGAAATTGCAAGTGCCATGTTAAGAAGACAACAGGCCACTGCAGTTGTAGCTGCACGATCTAAAATTGTTGAAGGCGCTGTCGGAATGGTTGAAATGGCCTTAGATCAGCTTGCAGGGAAAAATATTATCGAATTTGATCATGAAGCAAAAGCTGCAATGGTTAGTAATCTGATGGTTGTTTTATGTTCCGATGAATCTGCCCGTCCGGTAATTAATGCAGGTACTATAAATCATTAATCACATGTCGGAAAAAAAATCATTTGTACTCCGTCTCGATCCGGGTAAACTCAAAGCTCTTGAGAAATGGGCTGCTGATGAATTCAGGAGTACAAATGGTCAATTGGAATGGATTATTACCAGGGCACTCAAAGAATCGGGCAGATTAAAAAAAACAGAAACTATGAATGATGATGATAATGAAAATGTTAGTGATTCATAAAATCTGATGCTAAAAGTCTCAATTTCAAATAAAAGGAGAATTGATTGTTATACCAATTCGAATGTTAGTGCTAAATTTATTAGAATAAAAAAGGCAGTTTATGAGTAAGAAAGTGAATGAAAATTTTTTAAAACAAACCTTTGTAACACAAACTCAAGGATACACAGATGTTTTTACAAAACGAGATATATGGAGTCAGATAGGTAAAGAACTTAATGGAACATTCAGGATTGTGCACAACTCTGGAAATGAAACAGAGAAACTTATCCTTAATATTCCATATAAGAATTACGTAATCAATCTTTCAGAATCTGATACAAGACCATTAAAATTTGAATTAGACTTTGATAGCATTTTAGATTATAATTTAGTTTTAAGTTGGGACGATGCTTTTAATAAGTTATTAAAACGATTCGGATTAAACAATATTAAAATTGGAAATGAAAAGTTTGATAATCGTTACCTGATAAAAAGCAAGGATACAGGTAAGACTATTAACTTCTTCACTTCAGAAATTATTACTTGCTTATTAAGACATAATGTTTATTCAGTTTCATTTCAAACTGATAGAAAAAATAGAAAAGCAAAATTACTATCTACAGTAAGCAGAACAATTACAGACAAAAGTGTAATTGTAGAATTGATAGACCTACATAGAAATATGATTGAAAAGTTTAAGGACTTACATATTATATCATAACTAGTGCTAATAAATTAGTTGAAAGTTGAAATAAAAATGATATTACAAAAGAACTTCCTAATACTTATCATTTTTTTCAGGAATGTACAAATAGAGTATCTTCTGAGAATGCTCAGATTGAGCGAACATTTTCTACGATAGCTTTACAAGAAATGTTAAATTGGATTAAACAGTAAGTAAAATAAACAAGTACTAAAATGGAAAAAACTTCTATTGAAATATTAGAACGCTTTGCAAAAGAAAAAGGTATAAAATGTTCAACAAATTCAAATACAAGAAATTATTCTTTGAATCAGGATGAGAGATTTGCCAGCAGTAAGTTTGTTGTTTTTGATTTGGATTATCTTTCAAAAGATTTATTTCTTATATTTAATGATTCATATACACCAAAAGCTTATGCAAGTAGTACATACTGTGGTGTATTTAAAAAAATACCAGAATGCAAGAGCGAAATAAAAATGAGTAAACGTTTTTGGTTTGATTTTAGACGAAGAGTAAAAACGAATGATAGTTATATTGATAAAAGTGTTACTATTATTGGTGAAAATGATAAGATTGACAGAAATATTGTAAACTCAAAAATGGTTGGAGAATTTCTTGAAATAAATAAAATTTTTGAACCCATTGAGTTAATAACTATTCAAAAGTCTGAAAGCAATTTACCAGTATTATGTGGAAATAATTTTATTGCAATTAAAACGAATAGCTGGATTTTAGAAAGTAAAAAACTTGAATTATTTATAGCAAAGGGAAGTATGTTATTCAATAGTATATAAGTTTGAATATTCTATTTTTAACAAATAATAAAAATTATGGAATACAATTACAAATATGTTTGCCCAAAGTGTGGTAACAGACAATACGAATCAGGAGAAATCCGAACAACAACTTCATTTTTAACAAAGTTGTTTAATATTCAGAATGCTCGTTTTACCTCAATAACCTGCTCTAAATGCAGTTATACTGAGTTTTACAAAACTGCAAGTAATAAGTTTGGCAATGTAGTTGACTTTTTTACGAATTAGATTCTAATTATTCATTCATAAGGTTAATGGTGTGGCAGGCTACAAGGCCCGCTGTTTCGGTTCGTAATCTGCTTTCTCCTAAGCTTATTTCAATAAATTTATTTTCTCTTGAAAGCTTAATTTCCTCAGGACTGAAATCACCCTCCGGGCCGATTAAGATAAGTGCATTATTTCCCTGTTTATAAACTGTTTTAAGCAGGTTTTTCTGGTTATCTTCGCAATGCGCTATAAATTTATCTCCTTTAAAATCCTGGCTTAAAAACTGCCTTATTTCAGTAATCCCGTTTATTCGTGGTTTATAGGCTTTAACTGATTGTTTAATTGCAGAAATAACTATTTTTTCAAAACGATCGTTTTTAATTACTTTTCGCTCAGAATGCTCGCATAGGATGGGGGTAATCTCATCAATTCCTATTTCAGTTGCTTTTTCGAGAAACCATTCGAACCTGTCGATATTTTTTGTTGGTGCAATAGCTATATGCAAATAATGGTTTCGTTTACCATATTCTTTTGTAGATTTAATAATTTCCAATGTACATTTTTTGGGATTTGGGTCAGTAATTTTTGCCTTATAAAATCCACCCCGGCCATCAATTAAATGGACTATATCATGCGTATTTAACCTTAAAACACGAATACAATGTTTCGATTCGGTTTCGTCGAGTGTATAAATTGTTTCACTTAAATCAGGTGTATAAAATAAATGCATATATCTTTGTTTTTTGCTTATTACAAATTTAAGCATAATAAAATAGTTCAGGATGAAAAAAATTGGTTTGTTATCGGATACGCATGGCTTGATAGATGAAAAAATTCTAGACTTTTTTAAGGATTGTGATGAAATATGGCATGCAGGCGATATCGGGAATATTGAAACAGCAAATAAAATCGTACAATATTTGCCGTTGAAAGCTGTTTTTGGTAATATTGACGGGCATGAGGTGAGAATATCATATCCCAGATTTCAGAACTTTAAGATTGAAGATGTAAAAGTGCTAATGACACATATTGGCGGATACCCCGGGAAATATGAGAAAGAAATAAATGAACTTTTCAAAACAGAAACTCCCGATCTATTTATTTGCGGTCATTCACATATCTTGAAAGTTATTTACGATAAAAAGTACAATTTGCTGCATATAAATCCTGGCGCAGCAGGAAAATCGGGATTACACAAAAAGCAAACAGCTGTTCGTTTTGTAATCGATGGCAATGATATTAAAGATTTGGAGATTTGGGAAAAAGACAGGTACTAATCTTTCTTTGCTAATAACCTTATTACGCTTGCTTTTCCCTGATGTAACTTACCTTCATCTAAAATGATTTTCTTTTCTTCTGCTAATTCGATGGTAAGTTGTTGGAAATCTTCTTTAATTTCCTGCAAATCATATAACAGGGTTACGTCTTTTGGCCCTCCTGATGTATTTTGTATTTGTTCTCTCGAGAAGGCTTCAAGCAAAATATACCCCCCGGGTTTAAGAAAATGAACCAAATTTTTGAAGAAAGAAGCTCTGATTTCGGGTGGTAAATGAAGAAAAATGATTGCAATAAAATCGTATTGTATTTTTGTATCAAATACCGAAACATCTGATATAAAATAGTTAATATCAGCATTATTCTTTTTAGCTAATTTTTTAGCTTTATTGTAACCCTCCAGGCTATAATCAAATGCATCAACTTTCCAACCCAATTTTGCAGCAAATACAGAGTTTCTCCCTTCGCCATCGCCAGGTAATAAGATAGTACCTGGTTTTATTTTTTCTAAAATTGATTTTAAAAATTCATTGGGTTTAACACCATAAACAAACTCATTTGAATTATACCTTTTATCCCAGGTTTCTTTCATAGATATTTTCGTCAATTTGTATCCGTTGAATCATTTTCAAGGTCATCATTAATTTGTATTGAATCTATTGGTTCTTCAAAAACAGGTTGTTCAATGGTTGTTTTTTCCTGTTCATTCGTTTTTATGTTTTGAGCTTCTTCAAATAACCTGATATCACGCAGAAATTGTTGCATATTTTGTTCAGTTGCAATAATATACCTGTAGGGTGTTTCATTTCTGGGTGTACTCAGTTTCCTGTTTTTATTTTTAATAGCCTGAATAGCATCTACAAATTTTTTGTTGTTAGAGAGTGTTTGCATTACACCCCTTGAATAAGTAAAATAGTAATAATTGTTATTTGGAAGCTTAATATAAAATTTTAATAAATCACCGCTTCGCCTTTTCAGAAGCTGAAAATAACCTTCGACATATTTATTAACGGGTTTATTATTTATTGTAGAGATACCAATTTTACCATACGATAAATAACTCCCGGTTTCGGTAAACCATTTTAATTTAATATTACCCAATAAAATGGTATGTTGAATATCTTTAGGTATTTTGGCTTCAGAAGCAAACAACATATTTTGATTTTTAAATTCAGTGGTATTGTCTTTTCCATATCGTTCATTCATATTTTTTTCAAAAAATGGAGATGTAATATTAAACGATTCCAATTTTTGAGATTGTAAATCAGAACTTAATGAATCGAGGGCAGCGTCAGAGAAGAAAAAATCGAGAGGCAAAATTAACTCGAGTTTTATTTCATTTTTATCCAAATCGTGATTAAAAGAACCTGCAGGAGACATTTTTACCTGACCAAGTTCGATTCCCGGGTTTATTATTCCTTCGCCATGTAATAAGCAAAAATCTTTATTAAGATTTACAAGGCTTCCTGTAGTATCAGGGTTTAAAATTTTTGATTTTTCGGCAATTATGTATTTTCTTGAGTTCTTGTTGTAAAACAGATAGCCTGTTGCTTTTACAATAGCTTCATCATTTGGGTCGCGTCTTCGGGTTAAAAATGATGAATAGATATGTGATGAGTCTTTGGTTATAAAACTGCCAGCAAATAACTCACGACGAATTAAATTACGAAGATTATTGCTTATGGGAATATAAATGGTGTCGGGATTAATTTCTGATTCAAAATAAGCAAAATCATTCCCTATTTTGGGGCATTCGTGTTCAATACTTACACCACCTTTAAATGTCAGGTATTTTTTGGATGCATACAATTCAACGTTTCCATTGAATTTATAAACCGGGCTTAAAGTAAAAGCATCTTCTGATAGAATTTTACCAACGGCAAAAGTCTGACGGGTTGAATCTACATGAATATCAGTAAGATGAATAGTTTGTTTTGTTTTAATTTCATCAATATAATCTATTTCACCAGACCCCATATAATTATAACGTCCCCTGATATTTATTTTCGAATCGTAAATGGTATGGTATTTTGTTTGGTTGTTTGCTTCTACTTTTGAATCAACGAGTGTATTCATTTCTGCTAAATTGCCTACAGTAACTTTCCCGTTTTTAGGATAAACAGATGCATCGGCAACTCTTATGTATTTTACTTCACTTGCATTTATCGTACTATCCGCGAGTTTATATACTGCTTTTGTTGATGAAAAACGCAAAGAATCCTGGCTTCGATGAACAGATAAAAATAATGCACCGGGTAATTTATCATCTTTAAGTTTTGCCAGTTGATCAACAACAGGATATGAAATTGTATCAGTCAGAGGGTTTGAGTCGATATGTATTTCGTCAACATTTATTTTCCATTGAAATTGGTCGAGATAACACTGGTACAGATTTTTTGGAAACTCTGAAACAGAATAATTATCATTAGTTTCAAATTTTCCTGTCTGAGAGGCTAAATCTACCTTAGCTTTCAGGTTTGATGAAATAAAATTAAAGTCAGCCTTATCAATTGATTTTAATTTAAAGTTTGTTGTGTCGGAATTGAATTTTAAAGCATCGAAATTAAATAATTTTGAAGACAGGATTGCTTTATCCATGTCAATTGTTCCTTTTCCGCTTAATCCTGTTGGCTGTAGTTTTAATGAACCGCTTAATTTTATGTTTTGATTGAACAGAGTAAATGGGTCTTTTGTTTGTTCTACAAGCATAACATCCTTATACGGGTACCATTTAATATCGATTTCGGAGGAGCTAACATTGGGGAATTCGATACCTGTAGTAACCTGGGCAATAGAAAAATCCTTAGCGTGAATTTTTGTTGAGTCAGGAAAGAAAATGATATCATCGGAATTACTGGTGCTTGTTAAATATTCAAGAGTACCATTACCTCTTAATCCCCGATTGCTTAAATCGATCTCGTTAAAATAAGTTCCTTTGCCCTGGTAAAGAGGAAAACCTTCGGGAGGAGTTAAACGGTTAAAACCTAATGAATAGTCCTGGCGAAGGTAAATGGAATCTTCGAAAGGAGGGAAGATATTTGCTGAGAAAAACTCACCATTAAAATACAAATTTTTGGTTTTAAAATTATCAAGACTATCGATTACAAATGGGTCTAATTTAAAATAGAAGTTTTCCTGTTTATAAACACCACCCTGTATATTGTGACTATTATAATAAACAAATGAGTTTTCGGAACTAATAAATATAGGGTATTGAGGATAGCTTTTCAGTCCGGATTTATTTTTAGGATCATCGATAAGTAAATTTCCTGTTACTAACTTAATGGTATTTTGAACTGCTGTAAGAACAGATTTCCCGTACAAGTCGTATCCACTGGTTTGAACCTTGATATTAAGTGAATCGACATTGTTAAGATTTATTTTAAAGGTATCGTAATCGAAATGAAAAACATCACCATAGAAAGTAAAAAGCCCTGCATTGATAACACCACCAAAACTAAAACTGCGGTTTTTTTTCATTACAATTTTTTGATTTTTTGGGGATATTACAACGTTTTGAGAATCAGACAAAAAAATGCGGGGAACCCCGTTTATTTCAAGTTCGGAAGTGCTGATATCGTAAACACCATTATGCGTTAAACCTTCGGTTTGGGAATAGAATTTTATTACGTCGTAATCAATTTTGCCTAATCTCGAGTTAATGTAATCGTATAAACGCTGGTTTATTGTTACCAGATCATTATCAAAGTCGTAAAAAATAAAACCATCCCGGCTGATAAACATGAGCATTTGTCTTACCTGGTGTACCGGGTAACCCATATAATTTGCAAATTCATCGGCTTTAAACTGTTCCGATTTTTTCATCCGGGCAAATGTTTTTATTAAGTAGAGAGGATGTTGATTGTCGCGTGCCTGAATACTTTCATAGTCAACAAGATTGTAAAAATTTGCAGATGTAAATGTAGCATTGCCAATAGAAGAGCCTCTTGCCGATGTTAAATACATTTTATTGGTATTCGTCTGCCACATTAGCCGGTCGAACTTCATAAAAATATTATGATAGGAATCAAAAAAAGGGCTTTCAGAAACTATCCTGTCGTTAGGGTTTAATGTTATTTCATTGTTTTTTACCTCGTATGTAAACATGATGCCGGGGTGAAAAATAGAATCGTTTTCTAATTTTAAAGTTACCTGCGCACTATTTGAAATTACTTTATCTTTTTTAAATAAAAATGTTTCAGATCTGGCAGTCATTATTTTTTTTCCTTCTTTTTTAATGAAGAGAAATGCTTCCTGGTTTTTAATTCCGGAACCAATTAAATTTGCCCCTTTCATTGAAAAACCTCCGTCGTAATCAATATCGGGATAAATTTCTTTTATCTGGAAACGTTTCTGGTATGAATTAAATTCGGGATAAATGGCTTTATCACTGCCCATGTTATGTACAACCTGGTCTTCTAATTTTCCTAAAATAGGTTTATCGAAGTATATCGTATTCGTAAAACTCGCGGAATCGGCCTGATAACCAGATTTAGTTAAATCAATGGTATATTTATTCAAGTCGGCAAAAACATTCTCGACAGGATACCCGGCTTGTATCCAGTTTACTTTTCCTTTTTCTCCTTTCCACGTATTCGTTATCGGATAATAAATTCCTTGTGTGTTATATATATTGATACTGTCGTTTTTAATTTTACACGTGATATCTGTTTTGTTAAATAAAATCCGAACTGTTTTGCCTGTTTCAATTTTAAAATCACCTGAGCTGACAAACCATGTTGTTGCATACGACTTGTAAATAATGCTATCTTTAATTAATCCCAAGGTATTATCTAAATATGAATTAAGTTTTCCAAGAGGGCTTTTTTCATTTGTGATAATGAAACTTATCCCTTTTTCCCACTCATCATAGTTTTTCATTGCTTTATCATTGGAATGGAAAGCTAAAACTGTTTCCAGGTATTTTGTAAAATGAGGATTTCGTTGAGCTTTATTTTTTAGAAGAAAATTACATACTTCTGTAATGCGGGTTTCAATTGCTTTATCAAAGCCACGCGTTTTCCATTTTTCAACAAATACATCCAGGTTTGTTTTATCGCTTTCGTTTATATTTTTATTTACAAATTCTTCGAATTGGTTTATAAAAAGCAATGAATCGGAAGAAAATTCTTTTAATTCCTGTGCCTGGATTTTAAGAGTTAAAAGTATTATTTGTACTGAAAAAAATATTTTTCCTGCAATAATCCTGATTGTCATTTATCGATAATTTAAATTATGAATTGATCTTTCGAAAACTGGCAGAAACCCAGTTGTTTTTAGATTCAACGTGTTCAAATAACAAATTTTGCTTTAAGGCTTCTTCTTTGATCATATCAAGATCGGTTTCGTAAACTCCGCTTAATAAGAGGTTTCCCGAAATTTTTAAAGATTTAGAGTAATATTTTATATCATGTAAAAGAATATTCCTGTTGATATTTGCAAGAATAAAATCGAAAACCTTGTTTTTAATGAGTTCTGCGTCGCCCTGAAAAACAGAAATATTGGTACAATTATTTTTTTCAATATTTTCGATACAGTTTTGATATGCCCATTCATCAATATCAATAGCCGTAATGTTTTTTGCTCCTTTTAAAGATGCCAGGATTGCCAGAACACCTGTACCGCAACCCATGTCGAGAACATCCATTCCTTTTAATTCTACCTGAAGCATGGATTTAATCATTAAATGGGTTGTTTCGTGATGACCGGTTCCAAATGACATTTTAGGTTCAATAATAATTTCGAACTCTGTTTCAGGAGTATTGTCGTGGAAAGGTGCTCTTATAGTACATCTGTTATCAACAATTATGGGTTCGAAATTTTTTTCCCATAATTCATTCCAGTTTTCAGTTTTTATTTTTTCCCATCTGTATTCAATAATACAATTAGTTAATGAATTCACCTGTAATTCTTTAACATTTTCTATATTAAAAAGATGCTCCGGGATATATGCTTTTATTCCATCAGCGGTTTCATCAAAGCTCTCGAAATCAATTTCGTTCATTTCGGCAATAAGTATTCCTTTAATTTCTTCAGGATTCTCAGCACTAATTTTACAAACCAATTCAATATAATTCATTCGTGTAATTTAAAATGATTTGGCAATTTCAATAAATTCTTTGGCATCTAACGATGCTCCACCGATTAACCCACCATCAACATCGGCATTTTTAAATAGTTCTTTTGCATTTGATGATTTGCAACTGCCTCCGTATAAGATTGAAATATTTTCGGCAATATTAGCGCCATACGCCGATTTCATATTTTCCCGTATAAATTTATGCATTTCCTGGGCCTGGGCGGGAGATGCTGTTTTTCCTGTACCTATAGCCCAAACAGGTTCGTATGCAATAATTATTTTCTTAAATTCATCGGGTTTAATTCCATCGAACATTCCTTTAAGCTGATTTGAAACTACATCGAAATGTTTATTGCTTTCACGTTCATTGAGCACTTCACCACAACATACAATAGGAACTAAACCTGAGTTTAAAGCAAGCTTAATTTTACTATTTATAATTTGGTCGGTTTCGGAATAATATGCTCTGCGTTCGGAATGCCCAATAATTACATACTCTGTTCCTGTAGATTTAATCATAGATACAGATACTTCGCCTGTAAATGCACCTTTATCTTTATCGGCACAGTTTTGAGCCGAGAGTTTAATTGATGAGTTTTTCAATAATATTGAAACATTTGCCAGGTGTGTAAATGGCGGGGCAACAATTAATAAGGTGTCTTTAATTAAACCTGATTCTTTCAGAATTTCAGAAACAAGCTTTTCGCCTTCAGGTATGGTCAAATTCATCTTCCAATTCCCTGCAACAATTTTTTTTCTCATGTTTTTTACCCATATAAACGTATATTCAAAAATAAGAAATATTAAGCTTATATTCCTTTTTATTCTTAAAAAATGGGATAGCAGATGAAAATCCAGGTTTTATGATAATCTGATTCGGGGATCGAGAATTGTATAAACAATATCAACTAAAGTATTTATTATTATAAATAACATTGATATAGTTAATACACATCCGACAACTACGGGTAAATCGTAATTATTTAATGAATCAACAATAATAAACCCCAAACCTTTCCAGCCAAAAATATATTCAACAAAAACAACGCCGGTCATGAGTGATGCAAACCAGCCAGAGATTGCCGTAATAACAGGATTTAATGAGTTTTTTAATGCATGCTTCCAAATGATATTCGAAAAAGAAAGTCCTTTTGCTTTAGCTGTCCGAATATAATCCTGCGAAAGCACGTCGAGCATGGAATTTCGTGAAAGCTGGGTTACAATAGCTAATGGCCTGATTCCTAAAGTAAATGCCGGAAGTACCAGGTTCTTTAACTGTAAAGTATAACCCTCGCCAAAATCATTAATCTCGTAAAGGTTTCCTGTTAGGTTTAAACCGGTAATATCGCCCAAAATAAATGCAAATATCCAGCCAATTAGAATAGCAGCGAAAAAGGAAGGAAGTGACATTCCTATTGCTGAAAACAAGAGTGAAATTCTGTCGTATAAACTGTCTTTTTTAATAGCTGAAATGATACCTAAAAAAATGCCAAGTAAAGATGCAAAAATGATTGAAACAAGAGCGAGAATAAATGTATTTGGAAGTGTTTCGCTAATTATATCTGAAACAAGTTTTTTGCTTTGGTATGATTTGCGCAAATAAGGTTTCTTTAAATAAACTGAATAATTTTTATTGAGTTTTAAAATAGAAACTGGAGATTGGTATTTTGTTGAATCGATATAAAAGTAGTTGTTGATATTCGAGATATTATGAATTGAAACGGGAGATAAGTCATTTAAGTATTTTAAATATTGCATCGGCTTTGAGCGATCGAGGCCGAGGTCTTTACGGATTGCTTCAATAGTAATAACATCGGTTCGTTGCCCGAGCATCATTTTTGCAGGATCGCCCGGTAAAATTGTAAAAAGAAAAAATACTACGGTAACTACACCCCATAAAATGAGAATTGCATACAATAACCGTTTAATCAGAAACCGGATCACAATTATCAGGTTTTAATTTTGTTATACGTTAAAATCCTCGTTTTCTTTTTCATTAACTTTTGTCCTGTATTTCAGATTATCAATATAATTATTTATAAAATCATTTAAATCGGGGGTATCTGTTGCGTTCCATTTATTAATAATCCATCCTTTTTTTAATAAAATCAAGCCGGGATTTGCTCTAATCATGGTTTTAAGAGTTATTTCATCGGTGTTAAAAAATGGATAAGCAGCATTCGTTTTTTGAGTAAATGCATCTATTTCATCTTGTAACGATGATGTTAAACAAATGAAATTACAGTTATTGGAACTCTGGCAATATTCTGCAAGCGCATTAATCTTGTTGATATCAGAGAGCTTGGTATTATTCAGATCGTAGGCTACGAGTAACATGGTAAATTTATTTTCATTTAAAACAATGTCTGTAATATCATCGCCCGATAAGGATTGAATAACAAAATCGTGAATTGGCGGAACGTATCCTTCCTGAACGATTTCTTGTTTTGTTTCGAGCCATTGCCAAGTAGAGTCGGGCAAATTGTCTATTGTAACTTCAATGTTTTTACCATTTTTGGTATAAATAAGCGTGGTTTTATATTCAGCTTTTGGTGCATTATCGGGAATAATCATTTTTTCAGGGATAAATGTTCCTACAGAATATGGCATAAAATCTATTACGGGAAGATGCCTGTAACAATAAACTGAAACTAAAACGATTAGGATTGCAGGAATGGAAACTAAGCTCCACTGCTTAATGTCTGACCTGTTCGATTGAAAGTTATTCCTGTTAATAAAGATTATTCCTGTAAAAATCATTAAAATAATGTTTTTTAAGAATGTTTGCCAGTTGGTCATTATTAGTGCATCGCCAAAGCATCCACAATCGGTTACAGGGTTGAAAATAGCAAGAATCAATGTAAGAATTGTAAAAAAGGACATGAAAATTAAAACAACCCAGGCCGTTAAATTCTTTTTAGCAGAAAGAATCAATGAAAAACCAAGTGTAAATTCTATGCTACTTAATAATATTGCTAAAGGAAAAGCAGCAGGTTCAAGAAATTCCAACCCGAAAGCATTAAAGTAATCGATAAATTTATATGTAGAACCAAGCGGGTCGATACCTTTTACAAATCCTGAAAAAATAAATACTATACCAACAAGGTAACGGCTAAAATTATAAATGGCTTTCATGACTATTTGAATTAATAGTTATTATATGATTTTTTCTTTTTTAAGTAAATCAATCAGTTTCGCGAAAATAATATCCGAACCTGGCATTTGCCCATCTTCATTTGCACAGTCGATAATTTTTAGCGAATCATCTTTTTTTGTTTCACGCAAATAGATATCCCTTACCTTGCGTTGAAAATCAATATCTTTTTCATGAATATCTTCTTTTCCCTGAAGATAGTCCCGATCGTTTCCATTTCTTTGATTTGTAAGATTCTGCTTTGTAAACTCAAAAGGAACGTTTAAAAAGATATTTAAAGCAGGTTTTGGAATCTGAAAATAATTGTATTCAAGATCTTTAATCCATTCACTGAGTTTGTCAATTTCTCCTAACTGGTTAAGTTTAGCACACTGAAATGCAATATTTGAATAAACATAACGATCAACGATAACCAGTTTTCCTTCGCTAATCCACTCGTTTATTTGTGTTTTAGCATCGTTTCTGTCGCCGGCGTATATAAGAGCAATTAAATACGGATTAACAGAATGAATATCGCCAAGTTCGCCACGCAGGAAACGGGCAATTAAATCACCATAAATTTGTGAATCTGTTCTCGGAAAATGCAAATACTGGTAGTGAATATTGTTTTTAGTCAAATATTCTTTTAGTTTCTTTAATTGTGTGGATTTTCCAGATCCGTCTAATCCCTCGATAACAATAAATTTCATAACGATATTTACATAAAGTAATAAACCATTCGATCGATTTTTTCAGGTCAATTTTAGTTAACTTTGTGTTAATAAAATTAAAAGCATCAAAATGGAGCCTAAAGATACATTTTTTTCAAAAAAACGAAGTATAAAGTGCAGGGGAGAAATTATTGATTTATCGGAGCCTCAAATTATGGGGATTTTAAATATTACACCCGATTCATTTTACGATGGAGGACGCTATAAATCAGCAGATGAAATAAAGAATCGTGTCAGTGAAATGATTCATGAAGGATGTGATATTTTGGATATAGGAGCTTTTTCAACAAGGCCGGGAGCAGAAAATATCACTGAAAATGAAGAACGAAACAGGCTAACACCTGTTCTTGAATTAATAAAACATCAATTCCCCGACTTAATTCTTTCTGTTGATACTTTTCGTTCAGGAATTGCTAAATATGTTGTCGAAAATTTTAATGTTGATATTATTAACGATATCTCTGCAGGAGATTTGGATTCAAAAATGCTTGATACAATAGCAGAATTAAACGTTCCATATATTATGATGCATATGAAAGGAACACCAGAAACCATGCAACAAAACCCGGAGTATAAAAATGTGGTAAAAGAAGTAATCGGGTATTTTTCTAAAAAAGTACAACAAGCAAAATTAATGGGTATTAGTGATGTTATTATTGATCCCGGGTTTGGTTTTGGTAAAACTATAGAACACAATTATCAGCTTTTAAAGCATCTCGATGACTTTCGTATATTTGAATTACCCGTTCTTGTTGGCTTATCCCGTAAATCAATGATATATAAAACTCTCGATATATCTCCGGATGAATCTCTAAATGGCACAACTGTATTAAATACACTGGCACTTGTTGGTGGGGCAAATATAGTACGAGTTCATGATATAAAAGCAGCCAGGGAAGCAATTCATCTTGTGAATAAATTTTCTAAAGTCAATGTGAATGATTGGTACGAATGATTTTTATTTTAGTACATTTGTTTTTTAATATCCATAATATTTTAAAATGATTACAGCTTTTATTACAATACGTTTTTTAGATATCCTCGACATAATTTTAGTTTCTTTTCTGTTGTACCAGTTTTATAACCTGATTAAAGGAACTACTGCAATAAATATATTTATAGGAATATTTTCGTTGTATCTGCTATGGCTTATTGTTCGTGCATTAAATATGCAATTATTAAGTGGAATACTGGGCCAGGTTATTGGGGTCGGAGTAATTGCACTTATTGTTGTTTTTCAACAGGAAATACGTCGGTTTTTATTAATTATTGGGAGTAAATATTTTACAAATAAAAAATTTTCAATTGAAAAACTTTTCTCAATTGGTGAAGAAGTTGAAGAATTTAATTACCCTGCAATTGTGAGTGCAAGTATAAATATGTCATCTCAAAAAACAGGTGCTCTTATAGTTATAACCCGCCAATCCGATTTGTTTAGTTATTTAAAAACAGGCGATACAATAAATTCGGATGTTTCGGGACGATTGCTTGAAAGCATATTTTTTAAAAACAGCCCATTGCACGATGGAGCAGTTATTATACGTAAAAATAAAATTGCTGCAGCCCGTTGTGTTTTACCTACTACCGATCGAATAGATTTGCCTCCTCAATATGGAATGAGACACCGTGCCGCACTGGGAATAACAGAAAAAACCGATGCTTTTGTTGTACTTGTTTCTGAAGAAACAGGAGCTATTTCTATTGCAAATCATGGTGAACTCGAAAGTAACATTGGCCCTAACCGGCTACAGCAAATACTCGAAGAAGAATTTTCTAAAAAACCAATCTAAAACTTGTAAAAACCACTTTGTTTTAAAAATCTGATATGTTGTTTAGAACATATCGATATTAATTTTGTTTCTTTACAGGTTACAATCAAATTAACAAAATATATTATTTTTTTATGGACAGAAAACAACAAATTGATCACATTTTTCCTGAACATTCGCAAATTCCTGCCGAGTATCAGTTAGAAAAAGAAGTAAATCAAAACTTTTACCTTATAAATGGAGAAATACGAAAGTGGGATGGGAAGATGCACAAGGTATATTCACCTGTATGCATAAAATCGGAAACCGGGATTGAACGTAAATATATTGGAGAGTATCCAATGATGTCGGCTACAGAAGCATTAGAAGCGCTGTATTCTGCAGCAGGAGCATATAAAAATGGAGCTGGCGAGTGGCCAACAATGACTGTTGAAAACAGGATAAGGCACATGTACAGTTTTGTTGCCCGCATGAAAACCAAAAGAAAAGAAATTGTTTCCTTATTGATGTGGGAAATCGGAAAATCGCTTGGCGATTCAGAAAAAGAATTTGACAGGACAGTAAAATATATTATTGATACGATTGAAGAATTAAAAAATCTCGATCGGGAATCATCCCGGTTTATTATTGAAGAAGGAATTATAGCACAAATCCGCAGATCATCAATAGGTATTGTATTATGCATGGGGCCATTTAATTACCCGTTAAATGAAACTTTTGCTACTCTTATTCCTGCGCTGATTATGGGTAATACAGTTATTTTTAAACCACCAAAGCATGGGGTACTGTTACATAGCCCGTTGTTAGAAGTATTTAAAGATTGTTTCCCAAAAGGTGTTGTTAATACGGTTTATGGCTCAGGTTCAGAAGTCATTACTCCTATTATGCAATCAGGAAGAGTAGATGTTCTTGCATTTATCGGAACGAGTAAAGTTGCAAATATTCTAAAATCTCATCATCCCCAGTCGCACAGGTTAAGAACAATATTTAGTTTGGAAGCAAAAAACCCTGCAATTATTTTACCCGATGCAGATATTGATTTAACAGTAAATGAAAGTGTATTGGGTGCATTATCATATAACGGGCAACGATGTACTGCATTAAAAATGATTTTCGTTCATGAGAATATTTTTGACACATTTATAAAAAAGTTTAACGAAAAGATAGCAAGCTTAAAAATTGGAATGCCCTGGGAGAAAGATGTTCTTATTACACCTTTACCCGAGGCCGGGAAAACAGATTATTTAAGGGAACTTGTTACAGATGCACAAAATCATGGGGCAAATGTAATGAACGATTTAGGTGGTTCAAGCAATGAAACATTTTTTTATCCAACAGTATTATATCCTGTAAATGAAAAAATGAAAGTTTATCACGAAGAGCAGTTTGGCCCTGTGATTCCCATTATTACCTTTAAAAATATTGAAGAACCGTTGTCTTATATTATGAATTCAAAATATGGCCAGCAGGTTAGTATTTTTGGAACAGACAAAACAACAATTGCAAATCTTATCGATCCTTTGGTTAATCAATTAAGCAGGGTAAATATCAATAGTCAGTGCCAGCGTGGCCCCGATACATTCCCCTTTAATGGAAGAAAAGATTCTGCACAGGGAACACTTTCTGTATTCGATGCATTAAGAGTATTTTCTATACGAACTTTGGTTGCAACCAAAGATAATGATATGAATAAAGAAATTGTATCGGATATTGTCAGAGATCGGATGTCGAATTTTTTATCTACTGATTATATATTATAACAAGAAAGCCGGATTTATCCGGCTATTTCTTTTTTCTTTTTCCTTTTTCTCCTTTTCAGTTTTGGGAGATTTTCCTTTTTAAGTTTTGGAAGATTTGCTTTTTTCTCTTCTTTTCGTAATAGTCGTTCAATATTTTTTTGATGGGTAAATAGCATTAAAACAGCCATTATTAAAGAGAATATGACAAGAGTAGGAGTCGTTTCCTTAAAAACCACGATAATTAAAAAAGGAAATGATAATCCGGATATCATAGAACTTAACGATACATAACGGGTTAATATCAACGTGATAAAAAATATACCTGCCATAATTAAAGTCGGGTAAAAACTAATAGCCCAAATTACACCGAAAAGAGTAGCTACGCCTTTTCCTCCCCGAAATCCTACATAAATTGGAAAAATATGCCCAATCATAGCTGCAATACCTAATAAAAGCTGAATATTCGTATAACTACCACTGTGAGGAATGTAATAACTGGTAAAATGAATCAGGTTAACTGCACCAAATCCTTTTAGAACATCAACAATAAAAACAATAACTCCTGCCTTTGTGCCTAAAATTCTGAAGGTATTTGTTGCCCCGGCATTGCCACTACCATGTTCTCTGATATCAATGTTGTAAAAATACCTGCCAATCCAAACTGATGTTGGAATAGAACCTATTAGATAAGCAAATATGATAATTATAATATTGATTACTATAAACATAATGTAATTTTCAAGTCTATTAAGGAAAGCAAAATAACAAATATTTTTTTTGACATCAAAATATATAGCTACCTGAATTTGTGCGAATGACCATAAGTGACTGTAACCAGGTTTGTTGGGTAATGATTGTGACCCCCCTGATTTTTTAAATAAAAAATCAGAGTTTAGTATTTTTCATACTAAACTCTGTAACCTGCAGGCAAACTATTTTTATATAGTATTATTTACCGGGGCATTGATTTTTAATACTTTCTTTAATATTCTTTGTTCCGTATGATTTATCGAAAGCTTTACTGAACTCATCAGCTAGTTTTTCAGCCATTTTCCTGTAGTCTTCTTTATTAGTCCAGGTATTCGAAGGAACTAATATTTCTGATGGTACATTCGGACAAGTTTTAGGGATATTTAAATGGAAAAGCTCATCGTAAGTATATTCTACTTTTTCGAGTTCACCATTTAAAGCAGCATTAACCATTGCTCTTGTTAGTTTAATGTCAATTCGTTTCCCTGTTCCGTATGCACCACCGCTCCAGCCGGTATTCACGAGGTAAACTTTAGAATTAAACTGCTTCATTTTTTCACCAAGCATATCAGCATAAATATCCGGGTTGCATGGCATAAAAGGTTGTCCAAAGAAACGTGAGAATGTTGATTGTGGTTCAGTTATCCCGGTTTCTGTTCCGGCCAGCTTGCTCGTGTAACCCATTAAAAACCATAGCATTGCCTGATCGGGGTTGAGTTTTGACACAGGAGGTAATACTCCATAAGCATCGGCGGTTAAGAATAAAATGGTTGTTGGATGTCCGGATACAGAAGAAACTTTAATATTTTTTAAGAATGACAGGGGATACGAAGCTCTTGAATTTTCTGTTATACGGTTATCGTTGTAATCGAACTCCCCATTAGGGTATATCATTGCATTTTCAACAATTGCACCATGATTTAAAGGATCGGCTTTATGCATTACTGCATCAAATATTTCGGGTTCTTTTTCAGGATTAATGTCAATCATTTTGGCATAGCAACCATTTTCAAAATTTGCTATTCCGTCAGTACTCCAACCATGTTCATCATCACCCAGTAATGCCCGGTTTGGATCTGCTGAAAGGGTTGTTTTTCCTGTTCCCGATAAACCCAATAGTAATGCTGATGTTCCGTTTTTATCTTCATTGGCCGAACAATGTAAAGGTAAAACACCTTCGAAAGGAAGATAATAATTCATTACTGTAAACATCATTTTCTTTACGCTTCCCAGGTAGGCTGAACCGATTACAACTCCTAAACCACGGTCGAGATCCATTGCTAATGCCAAATCTGATGTTTTACCATTTGGTAACTTTCGTAAACGGCCATCGTATTTTTTTGAATCAAGCTTATTGTACGGTACCTGAATCAATTGAAATCCACGATTGTAAAAGATACTTTTTTCAATATCATTCGGTACAGGCCTAAACATATTATCCGTAAATAAAGCGGTTAAAGCCAGGCTGGTAACTACTTTTACAGGAAGTGCATATTTTGAATCCGCACCAATTACACGATCTGTAGTATATATTTTTTCTTTTCCTGATAACAATTTTACTGCATCGTTAAACAACATATCGAATGTTTCGCTGTCAATAGGTAAGTTATTTGGTGATGTCCAGTCAATATTCTTTTCGCTTTCAGTCCTTTTAACAATAAACGTGTCTTTTGGGCTGCGGCCTGTTGATTCTGGCGGTGTCCATGTGGCAATTGCACCATTTTTTGATGCTACTGCTTCCTTATTTTCAAGTACGTTTTTTATAATGTCTTTTCTGGATAGATTCTGAAGAGCATTCTTGTGATTGTCAATTAAGTCCTTCAAATTGTTTTTCAGGGTAGTTTCCATTGTTTTTTCCATAATATTTTCTTGATAATATGATTTTTTCAAAATTAAACATCAAAGGTAAAAAATAATCATAATCAAAATACACATCAAGTGCATTTTACCCTTAAAAAAATAAAGAAGCCATCGGATATCCCCGATGGCTTCTCATATTTATAATAATGAAAATTATTTTCCGGCTTTTATTGTAGCTTGTGCAGAAGCTAAACGTGCAATAGGAACGCGGAATGGAGAACAAGAAACATAGTTCATTCCAACTCTGAAACAGAATTCAACAGAGCTGGGTTCGCCACCATGTTCACCACAGATACCAACTTTTAAGTTTGGACGTTTTGCTCTGCCATTTTTAGTACCCATTTCTACTAACTGGCCAACGCCTGTTTGGTCAAGAATTTGGAATGGATCATTTTTCAATATACCTTGTTTTAAATACACAGGTAAGAATTTACCGGCATCATCACGAGAATAGCCAAATGTCATTTGGGTTAAATCGTTTGTACCAAAAGAGAAGAATTCTGCTCTTTCAGCGATATCGCCGGCAGTTAATGCAGCTCTTGGAATTTCAATCATGGTACCTACAAGGTAATCGATTTTTGTTCCTTTTTCAGCAAATACTTTTTCAGCAGTTTTACGTATTAGTTCTTCCTGTAATGTAAATTCCTTAGCTGTTCCGATTAAAGGAATCATAATTTCAGGCCGGGCATCAATACCTTTTTTCTTCAAATTAACAGCAGCTTCGATAATTGCACGAGCTTGCATTTCGGTAATTTCAGGATATGTGATTCCTAAGCGGCAACCACGATGCCCTAACATGGGGTTAAACTCGTGTAAAGAATCTACTTTACGTTTTATTTCTTCTACAGAAATACCCATTTCCTTTGCCATTTCTTTTTGATTTGCTTCTTCGTGAGGAACAAATTCGTGTAATGGAGGATCGAGTAAACGTATAGTAACGCCATAACCGGCCATTGCTTCAAGAATTCCTTCGAAATCTGATCGTTGATATGGTAAAAGTTTTTCAAGAGCTTTTCTGCGATCTTTTTCGGTTTCTGCAAGAATCATTTCACGCATGGCCTTAATTCTTTCGCCTTCGAAGAACATGTGTTCTGTACGGCACAAACCAATACCATGAGCACCAAATTCTCTTGCAACCTTTGCATCATGAGGAGTATCGGCATTTGTGCGAACATCCATTACTCTATATTTATCGGCCATTTTCATAATATCACCAAAATCACCACTTAAATCAGGATCTTGTGTTTCGATTTTTCCCTGGTAAACTTCACCTGTTGATCCGTTTAATGAAATCCAATCACCTTCTTTAAACTCAACACCATCAATATTCATTATTCGGGTTTTGTAATTTATATTTACTGCTCCGGCACCAGAAACACAACATTTACCCATACCACGGGCCACAACAGCAGCGTGAGATGTCATACCACCACGGGCAGTTAATATACCTTTTGCAATGTTCATACCTTCTAAATCTTCGGGAGAAGTTTCTGTACGAACCAGTATTGAAGCAGGGAATTTTTTGGCTTCATCAGCAAAGAACACAATTTGTCCGGTAGCTGCACCAGGTGAAGCAGGTAATCCTTTTGCCAAAACTTTTGCATTTTTCTTACCTTCTTTCGAGAATACAGGGTGTAACAATTCGTCAAGTTTGTTTGGCTCCTGACGAAGGATGGCTGTTTTTTCGTCGATAACACCTTGTTTTAAAAGATCCATTGCAATTTTAACCATTGCAGCAGCAGTACGTTTACCATTTCGTGTTTGGAGCATCCATAATTTACCATCCTGAATAGTAAACTCCAGATCTTGCATATCTTTATAATGATCTTCGAGTTTTTGCTGAACTTCGTTGAGTTCTTTATAAATGGCTGGCATTTTTTCTTCGAGCGATGGATAATTCTTAGCTCTTTCTTCTTCAGAAACACCTGTTAGTTTTGCCCAACGCAATGAACCTTCTTTGGTTATTTCCTGTGGTGTTCGAATACCGGCTACCACATCTTCGCCTTGTGCATTAATTAAGTATTCCCCGTTGAAAATATCTTCTCCGGTGCTTGCATTTCTTGTAAATGCAACACCAGTACCCGAATTTTCGCCCATATTACCAAATACCATGGCTTGTACGTTAACAGCAGTTCCCCATTCTTCAGGAATCTGATTTAATGCCCGGTAATATACAGCTCTTGGGTTTTGCCAACTGTCGAATACAGCCATTACTGAACCCCATAATTGTTCCCATGGATTTGTTGGAAAATCATGCCCGGTTTGTTTTTTAACAGCAGCTTTAAATTTTATAACAAGTTCTTTTAAATCGTCAACAGTTAATTCTGTATCAAGATGAACACCTTTAGCATGTTTCACCTGTTCCATGATTTCTTCGAAGGGATCGATTTCTTCTTTTGATTGAGGTTTCATACCTAAAACAACATCGCCATACATTTGAACAAAACGTCGGTACGAATCCCATGCAAAACGTGCATTGCCTGTTCTCTTTGTTATTCCTTCAACAGCAGCATCATTCATTCCAAGGTTAAGTATTGTATCCATCATACCCGGCATTGAAGCACGAGCACCTGAACGTACAGAAACTAATAATGGATTTTCGTTGCTGCCAAATTGTGTTCCCATAATTTTTTCAACATATTTAACAGCAGCTTCAACTTCGGTTTTAAGTAGTTCAACAACTTTATCTTTTCCTAATTTGTTGTATTCGGCACATACATCGGTTGTGATTGTAAAGCCGGGAGGAACAGGTACACCTATAAGATTCATTTCAGCAAGGTTTGCACCTTTACCACCCAGCAGGTTTTTCATACTGGCATTACCTTCGGCTTTTTTATCACCAAATGTGTAAACTCTTTTTACGTTTGACATTTTAATGAAATTTAAATTTATAAATAATTGAATATGACTATCTTAAATAAAAATATTTTGCAGGATACAAATATATTTAAAAATTAACAAATTCAATGCTTACAGTAAGATTATTTTAAGCACCTACAAAGGATTTTAATAAATAGCTGTTTATATATAATATACAGAATATTAACAAGATAACTATGTTCTGAAAAAACGAACCTGCTTTTAAAGTATTGAAGCAAAGGTTTGCAGGAAAATAATTCATAATTCATAATGCTCTTGGGTGGAAGCGTATAATTGCATCGCGTAAATATTCACGATCTAAATGAGTATAAATTTCAGTTGTGATAATAGATTCATGCCCCAGCATTTCCTGCACTGCCCGCAAATCTGCACCACCATCAATTAAATGGGTTGCAAACGAATGACGGAATGTGTGAGGGCTTATAGTTTTTTTTATCTGGGCTTTTTCAACAAGCCGTTTTATAATTGTAAAAATCATTACACGTGTTAATTGTTTTCCTCTTCGATTAAGGAAAACAATATTCTGACTGGCTTTGTCAACATTTGGAAGTAAATTCCGATCATTAAAATACAATTCAATTTCTTTTATTGCTTTACTGCCAATGGGTACTAGGCGTTCCTTGCTGCCTTTACCAATAACTTTAATAAATCCTTCATCAAAAAAAAGATTTGTTATTTTTAAATTAACAAGCTCTGAAACACGTAACCCACAACTGTATAATGTTTCAATAATTGCTTTATTTCGCTGGCCCTCAGGAGCACTTAAATCAATAGCAGCAATTATCTTGTCTATTTCAATAATCGATAATACTTCAGGAAGCTTTCTTCCAATTTTTGGTGATTCAAGCAAACCCGATGGGTCTGTTTCTATTTGATTGTCGAGTAAAAGAAATTTAAAAAAGGACTTTAATCCGGAAATAATACGCGATTGTGATCGGGCATGCAAGCCCAGCTCATTAATCCATTCGATAAAATTTTTAAGGTCTTTTAGTTTAACTTGATTGGGTGTAATAGCCAACTCTTTAATTTCAAGGTATGTAACAAATTTCCGTACATCTGTTTCGTAGGCAGATATAGAATTTGCAGAGAGAGATTTTTCGAGCTTCAAAAAATTTCTGAATTGCACTATAATTTGTTCCCAGTTCATAAAAGAAGATAAAATCAAATCAACCTTTTTCAAAGTTAATGATTATGCTTAAATTTGTATTAGATATGATAAATTACTTACATGAAAATTCAAATAATTAATGGGCCTAACCTGAATTTATTAGGAAAACGAGAGAAAGACATTTATGGTGATATTCCTTTTGAAAAATACCTTGAGCTTTTAAAAGAACTTTTTGTTGATTTCACCATTGATTATTTTCAATCCAATGTAGAAGGAGAGATAATCAATAAAATTCACGAAGTTGGTTTTTCATTTGACGGTATTGTTCTGAATGCGGGAGGCTACACCCATACTTCAGTTGCTATTGCAGATGCCATTGCTGCAATTAAAACTCCGGTTGTTGAAGTTCATATATCAAATGTTTTTGCACGTGAAGAATTCAGGCATATATCAATTATAGCTCCAAAATGCAAAGGTAGTATTTCTGGATTCGGACTCGATAGTTACAGGCTGGCAATAGAAAGCCTGAGAGTATTGAAAAAAAAATAAGAAGTCAACCAAAAAACATAAAATTGTGAACTGAGAATTAATTGCTAACATAAACTAAATTTTAAAATTATGAAATTATTATTTGAACATGAAAAAGCAAACCTTTTCTATAATGAGGATACAAATTCAATTGAATTGATTTGGAAAAAAAACCAAGATTCAGAAACATACAAACTAATGTTTACAAAAGCTGTTGAATTTATGAAAACATATAAGACAACAGGTTTTTTATCTGATATCAGGAAAGAAGGTGTTGTTGGTACAGAAAGTACAAAATGGATGCAACAGGAAATTATTCCAAAGGCGATTTCATTCGGATTAAAAAAAATAGCAGTTGTTATGGAAGCAGATATTTTTAAAGAGTTCTATGTTAAAAATCTTAAAAAAGTTACAGATAAAGAAACAATAAAATATTTTGATTCAGAAGAATCGGCACGCGGTTGGTTGAAAGAAATTTAATTTTTATTTATTTACTGCTATTATTAAAAAAGCAGAGTTTTGGCAGTATTAATAAAAGATACTTACGTATTAGAACATAAAGAAACCAGACGAAAACCCTAACCATTTGTTATTGGAATTAAAAATTAAGCATATTGAAAAATTTTCTGTTTCACTTATTTTTAAATAAATTCTTTGTAATTGTATTATGATAAAAAAAACCAAAATAGTAGCAACCATATCAGATAAGACCTGTACTCCACAATTCATAAAATCACTTTTTGAACATGGAATGGATGTGGTAAGATTAAATACTGCTCATCAAACACCTGAACAGGCTCTAAAAGTGATTCAGGATGTTCGACAGGTTTCTGAAAAAATCGCTTTATTGATTGATACTAAAGGGCCTGAAGTAAGAACTGTAAAAACGGATCAGGTAATAAAGGTTGTTGCGGGACAAAGAATTCATGTTAAGGGAGACCCTTCAAAAGAATCATCGAATGAATGCATTTATGTATCATATCCCGAATTTGTTACTGATGTACCCGAAGACAGCAAGATACTTATAGATGATGGGTACGTGGAATTACAGGTAATTAAAAAGGAAAGTGATTATTTAGTTTGTGAAGCAACAAATGAAGGTGATATTAAAGGCCGTAAAAGCGTGAATGTCCCCAATGTATCTTTTAATTTACCATCGGTAAGTTCACGTGATAAGGAATTTATAAAATTGGCAACAGAACAAGATATTGATTTTATTGCACATTCATTTGTAAGGAATAAGGAAGATATTTTGGAAATTCAAAAGATTCTTGATAAACATAAAAGCAGCATTAAAATTATTGCAAAGATAGAAAACCAGCAGGGAGTTGATCATATTGATGAAATTCTGGATCATGTTTATGGAGTAATGGTTGCCCGTGGCGATTTGGCTGTTGAAATCCCATACGAAAAAATCCCGGGAATACAACGAATGCTGATTAATAAATGTATTGAACGTCGCAAACCGGTGATTATTGCCACCCAAATGCTTCATTCTATGATTGACAATCCACGGCCAACACGTGCAGAAGTAAATGATGTAGCCAGTGCTGTTTATAGTAATACTGATGCAGTAATGTTAAGCGGAGAAACTGCAAATGGAAATTACCCGGTTGAAGCCGTATGTACAATGGCAAAGATAGCGTTGGAAGTTGAAAAATCGAAAGAACCATTTAATGATATCCCAACGGTAGTACTGAATAATGCTACTACAGCTTATTTGTGCAAATCTGCTGTAAAAGGGGCAATCCGGTTAAATGCCAAGGCAATTATTGCCGATTCAATGTCGGGTAGAACTTTACGGGCTTTAGCTGCTTATAGAGGCTCAAAACCAATATTTGCACAATGCTATTCAAAACGTACAGTGCGCGAAATGGCTTTAACTTATGGTGTAATCCCGGATTATATGGAACAGAAAGAAACATCACATGAATTTCTTTTAGAAGCATTAACCAGTCTTATAAATAAACACACCTTCGAACAGGATGATTTAATAGTAGTTGCAGCCGGTAATTTTGGCCGCAGCATGGGGGTATCATACGTAGAAATTGGTACTGTTGAAAAACTGATGGGGCATCTGTTATTATAGAACATCCAATACCCAATTCGGAATATCGAATGCGAAGCTCCCGATATTTATTGATTATTCGATATTTTGAAAGGACTATATTATTTTACCTTTTTAACAAAAATAAAGTCGCCTCCTTCATCGCCGGTATCTTTTATTTCGCCATATTGAGGGATATTGGGGCTATTATTTAATACGGCAGTTTTAAAGCTGCTGAATAATTCCTCGGCAGAAATAAACTGCTGGGTATTTTCTTCGAGTCGTTTATTCAGGTAAAGCATAAAAACACTTTTATCGGGAACTTCTTCAAGAGTTCCGCTTGTCATGGCTTTACGGCTTGGTAATTCGTATAACTTTTGTATCGATTTCGGGGCATCGGCAAATGCATTACGCGATTTAAAAATGCCTCCACTAAAACATGCATCAGCAATTAATAAGGTATGTTTTGTCTTTACAGTTCGCAGATAATCCCTGATGGTGCTATTACGTAGCCAGTTTGCTGTATTTGCCTGCTTTGAATCGGATGGAAGCCAGTATCCGACTTCATCTTCTGTATCCCAATAACCATGACCTGCATAAAAAATTAATAGATTGTCTTTTTCGGTAATAAGTTTATCTAAACGGTCTAGTTCAGAAATAATATCCTCGTGTGTCGGGTTTTTTAATAATGTAACATTTTCCGGATCAAATGTGTAATTAGTTGTAAGATTTTGGTAGAGTTTTTCAGCATCCTGAACGGGCTTATCCAAATCGACAATTTCAGGATCAGGATATTCATTTACTCCAATAAGTAATGCGTAGAACCTGCCTTGCTTCGATGATTCATTTGTAAATATGGTAATGTCCGATTCTTTGGGTTTATCTATTGATGTTTGACGCTGATCTTTTTTCTGTTCTGGCTTAAATACTACTAACCGGGTGAATTCAATGTTATTTTGAAAAATATCTGTAGCCCTGACAAAAACATTGTTTTCGCCCTCAACAAGGAATATATCTGTCTCGAATGTTCCATCAGGATTAACCGGAATATCCATTCCATTGATTGTAAAATTAAAAATCCCGTTTTCATCAGTAACTTTTCCTTTTAAAATAATGTCTTCTGTTTTTACCAAAAAAGATTTGTTTTTTTCAAAAATGGGTGATGTAAAAGTGATTGATGGAGCTTTTGTATCTTCAATTTTTAGGGTTTCAGTACCAATATTCATTTTTAATGATTGCGAAATATACTCGGTTTTACTTGGTTTATCAGGATTTGAAAGAGAAATATCCCTGAATTCAATATACCCTGATTTATAATCAAGCCCATATGTAATTTCAAGAATTTCGAGCCCGAATTCAAGTAGTTTTATCCTGTTCGAAAATCCGTCGGGGGTATTAAACTGAAATAGTGCTATGGCTGTTTGCCCCGGATTAAAGGTAAGTGTTGGTGTTGCATATCTTTCGTTACCTGAAACCTGGCCCAGTTTACTCACATTCGATTCAATTCTGGTTCCTTTAAAATCGTGTATGCGAGCTAACCGGTTTATAGTTTTTAAATCACGTTTCTTGCCATTATTTGTTATTTTTAATGCACAAACAACCGTGCGTTCTTTTTTATAGCAATCAATAAGTTCGAAGTTAAAATCTTCGATATAATCCGACTGGTTTTTAACAATACCCGGGGTGGCAACAAGTTTAAACACAGTTTGATCGCTTTTCAAATTCTTAACATCTTTCAATACATCCCAAACAATAATTTTATCTTTTCCACCATAAATACCAGAACCAATATCGCCGGTTACTGTATTTGCTGTAATTGAAAAATTTGCACCAGCATCTGTAGAACAATAAAGCTTAATATCAAATTGTTGTCCCGTTTTTTCGTTTACTAAATCATAAACCAGGTTTATCTTATCGTTTAGCTGTTTTACTCTTAAATTTTCTATTTGCTGGGCATTTAACAAGTTGCTTACAAACACATGAATCAAAATAAAAATGAATGATAATTTTTTCATAATTAAAGTTTTTGAATTGACGTAAATTTACAAAATACTTGGTATGTATTAATAAATATCCATAAATATATTGCCCGGTAATTTTTTATTGAAATTGTATATTAATAATAATGTGTTGTTGTAGTGAGATAATCGTTTTTTCGTATCAAAAAAGTAGTATTTTTAACCTATGTTTACGTGGATAAAAATAGTTTTTCTTTTAGCCGGTTTTATGCACCCGGTTCATGTGTCGATTACAAATATGGAATATTTTAAAGAACAAAAAAACATCACGGTCTCATTTAAAGTTTATAACGACGATTTTCGCTTACTTTTTGTTCATTTAAATGAAAAAGATATCAATTTAGGTGTTGATGGAAACCATGATAAATACAAATCCCTTATTGATGGTTATTTTAAAAATCATTTTAAATTACAAATAAATGGTAAAGACTCATTAACTATCTTTAATAATGGCTGGAAATTAGAAGAAGATGCATATTGGTTTTATTATGATATCCCTGTAAAAACAGAAGTAAAAACGGTGACAATTACAAATACGATATTATTCGATTTATATTATGATCAGAAAAACCTTTTACTGTTTAAATCGGGAAATTTTGAAAAAGGGTATCAATTTAATTTTCTGGAGAATATGAATCAAATTGATTTGCACGAATGAAAATTAAAATATTATATATCACTTTATTCCTTGTATTGTTTTTAATTGTAAATACATTCCGTGTAAAAGCCACGCATAACAGGGCAGGAGAGATAACTTATAAACAAATATCAAATCTGACCTATGAAATTACTGTTACTACCTATACCTATAAATTAAGTGGTGTTTTCAGGCTGGAACTTGATGTAGAGTGGGGCGATGGAACAATTTCGACTGTTGAAAGAACAGATTCAATTTCTTTACCCGATTATTATATTCGAAGTATTTATGTCGCACGTCACACGTATCCGGGGCCTGGTATTTTTGAAGTTTTGGTTCAGGATCCAAACAGAAATTATGGTGTTCTTAACATTCCTAATTCAGTGAATACTGTTTTTTCTATAAAAACAATAATTTTTGTTAATCCCGATTTGGGATTAAACAATACCCCTGTATTATTAAATCCCCCGATTGATAAAGCTGCACAATACAGGATTTTTACTCATAATCCGGGGGCTTACGATCAGGATGGTGACAGCCTTTCGTATAAGTTTACTGATTGTACCGGCGAAAATGGCGAACCTATTGCCGGGTATTCTTTACCTCCTGCAACTACATCAATAAGTATTGACCCGGTTACCGGGCTAATGGTTTGGGACTCGCCTCCTGAAACAGGGAAATATAATATTGCTATAAACATAGAAGAATGGAGGCAGAAAATTAAAATTGGTTCTATAACCCGCGATATGCAGATTGATGTTTATGCCACCGATAATCATAATCCATTGAATGATGAGTTGCAAGATATCTGTTTACCTGTTGGAGATACAGCAAAACAAATTATTTACAGTACTGATCCCGACCTGAATATGATTTCACATTCAGCAGTGGGAGGCCCATTTATATTTTCTTCCGGTCCTGCAAAAATTGAAACTATTTCATCGGTACCGGGTGAAGCAATTTCACAATTTTCATGGGTTACCAATTGTTCGCATATTCGAAAATCTCCTTTTGAAATATTAGTTACCGCAAAAGACAATCACCCCGATATAAACCTTGTTGATATTGACCAGTTTACCGTTAAGGTAATTGGCCCCGCACCAACCGGTTTAAAAGTAGAACCCGGAAATGCATTTTCAAGATTAAGCTGGGATACTTGCCAATGCAATGCTTCTAAATATTTAATTTACCGGCGTGATATACCATCTTATTATTCTTTTGATAGTTGTACAACAGGTTTAACCGAAGATGACGGTTATATTTTTGTTGGCGAATCTACTGATTCCATTTTTATTGATAACGATTTTGGAGAAGGCCTGGTACAGGGAATAGAGTATTGTTACCGTATAGTTGCCGAATATGCCGATGGTGCCCAAAGTTATCCTTCCGACGAAGAAGTATGTGTTTCTTTAGCTCCCGGATTTCCAATAATTACAAATGTAAGTATTTTAAATACTGACGAAACTAACGGGGAAATAATGGTTCGTTGGGATAAACCAGACCGGATTGATACTATACCCGGAGCTACAGGGCCATATAAATACCTGGTTTACCGTTCGGATGAGATGTTTGGAATGCGACTTGATTTAATAGATTCAATTGCGGGTTTAAACGATACTACATACATGGATTCAGGATTAAATACAGCCGATTCATCGGTTTATTCTTATGAAATTGCCCTGTATAACGATGCCCCGGGTAATCGTTTTCGAATTGGCACTCCACAACTGGCATCATCGTTATTATTTAAACTTACACCTGCTGATAACATGGTGATTATGGAAATTAATAAAAATACTCCCTGGCTTGATAACGAATATGTTATTTATAGATTGAATGAATCAACAATGCAATTTGATTCTATTGCTACAACCATAAGCAGAAATTTTACAGATACCGGGCTTGCAAATGGAAGCATGAATTGTTACAAAGTAAAAAGCAATGGTACATACAAAGATGGATTAGCCGAGCATCAAACCTTTAACTGGTCAAACGAACAATGCGAAATACCTGAAGATTATCAACGGCCTTGTCCTCCCGAACTTAACTTACAGTCATCGTGCGACAGTTTGATAAATATTCTCAACTGGACAAATCCGAATTTAATTTGTGCCGATGATGTGATTGCCTATAAAATATATTTTTCGATGTTGTACGGTTCGTCACTCGATTCTATAGTACGAATTGAAGGAGCTGAGAATAACAATTATACTCACACACCTGAAGAGTCAATGGGTGGCTGTTATGCCGTTTCGGCAGTGGATTCATTTGGAAACGAGAGTAATTTATCTTATGTGCGATGTGTTGATATTTGCAGTTATTATAAGTTACCAAATGTTTTTTCACCCAATGGGGATAATTTAAACGACTTTTTTATTGCCGAAAACCCCCTGGATTATGTTAAAAAAGTGGATATGAAAATTTTTAACCGCTGGGGTGAACTTGTTTTCCAAACGGATAACCCGCTAATTGAGTGGGATGGAAAAAGGAGAGGAACGAATACGCCAGTTTCTGCAGGAGTATATTATTACATTTGTGATGTTTGGGAGCCACGTGTTACCGGACTGGAAGTCAGGAATATAGTAGGATTTATTCACGTGTACACTGAATCAACAGGTTCAGTAATTTACGAGTAACTAAATGATAAAAAGAAGAATATTCATAGTATTATTCCTGGTAACAAGTGCAATTGTCAATGCTCAAACAGTTGATATACAAAAATTGCATCCATTTGTAAATCTTGAAAAAGGTAATTTTAAAGATGCCGTTGATGAATTATCAGTTCTTATTTCTGAAAATCATGAAAAAGGTTTTCTCCTTGCACGCATTGAAGCATATTTTATGCTGGGTGATTATGAAAATGCTTTAATTGAATGTAATCAACTGGAGAAAATTGAAGAAGGAATTGCTTCTGAATATCTTTTAAAAATTTACCTGCAAAAAAATGATATTCACAAAGCCGAACAGAAACTGCTCGAAAATCTGAAATCGGACTATAAAATATCGTTGTTCCTGTTAAAAAATAATGATGAGTTTAAGAAGATACAGGAATCAGATTTTATGGATAGTATTTTAAGTACAAACATTTATTCTGCAACAGAAAAATACTTATTTAAAGTTGAACAGTTAATTCATTCAGGTAATTATTCCGATGCTTTATTTTTAGTTAACGAGCTTGCAAACAGGAATCCGAATATAGCTCAGGCTTATTATTTTTTATCAAAAATAAATATTCATAACAATCAGTTGAATGATGCTAAATATTATATTGATAAAGCACTGGAATTGAAATCAAACAAGGTTGAATACCTCGTTACAAGAATACAGATAAACATGAATCTTGAAAACTTCAAAGATGCTTCGGTGGATATTGATAAAGCAATCAGGCTGAACCCCTATTTTTTAGATTTGTATTTATTAAAAGCAGAAATTTTGCTAAATAATAAGGAATATGATAAAGCAATTGAACAATCGAATTTTTATTTAGCACTTTATCCCAATAATTCTGATGCTTTGTATGTACTTGCAAAATCGTATTTCAATAAAGGAGAGAATTTTGAAGCTTTAAAGAATATAAATGAATCTCTGAATGCTAAGAAATCAGCTGGACAATATGAATTACGTGGCGATATTTATTCAAAAACCGGAACCTGCCAATTTGCAGAGATGGATTATTCCATGGCACTCGATCTGGAAGCACAAAATGGAGAGATTTGGGCTAAAAAAGGATTTGCACGTTTTAAAACAAACAACAAGGCCGGCGCATGCTCCGATTGGGAAAAAGGCAAACGACACGGGAGTTTAAAGGCAATAGAGTATTTAGAGAAGTATTGTAAGTAATTTGAACAATTTTTAAATACCGAATAAATTTTCAGTAAAAAAATTATAATAAAGTAAATCAGAAACTTACTACTTTATTATAAAAAAATATGTTAAAATATTTGACAAGTTAGTAAATATTAACTAACATTGTACCATAATTATTTATATCAAACATATGTTAACGGACAGGCAACGCGAAATAATCACTGTATCACTTGAGCTTATTGAAAAAAAAGGAATTCAGGGATTAACAATAAAGAATCTTGCGGGTAAAATTGGTATTTCAGAACCTGCTATATATCGACATTACGAAAATAAAATCCAGATTCTTATTGCAATTTTAAATTTTTTCAAATCTAATACGGAAGAGTTTTTTACAAATGAATTAAAGAATGAAAGTAATGCAATTGAAAAGATAGAACATTTATTTTCAAATCATTTTAGAACATTTTCTGAAACACCATCACTGGTCTCTGTGGTTTTTTCGGAAGAGATATTTCGTAATGAAACTGTTCTGATTGAGAAAATTGCAGAAATAATGAAAAAAAATATTGCTATTCTCACAAATATTATTGAAACAGGTCAACATAAAGGTGAAATCAGGAAAGATATTTATTCTTCAGATTTATCAGTCATAATTATGGGCTCATTGCGAATGTTTGTAAAGCAGTGGCAAATGTCGGATTATTCATTTGATTTAATTAAAAAAGGATATGAATTTATAAGTTCATTAAAAATACTGATTAAAGAGAATTAACTTAAACGAATACATTTTAAACTTAAAAAATATGGAAAAGGAAGAAATAGCAGCAATTGAGAATAAATTAGCTGAAATTAAAAATAAGATTGCTATAAAAGAAATGATTAATAAAGAGTCTATACATATTAATCATATAATTTTACAACCCCGGCAAGTTTTGAAACCTCAGGTAAACTCCAATGATATGTTCTTTTACATATTACAAGGTACCCCTGAAATACTTATTGGTGATAAAAAAATTCAAACCCAAACAAATAGTTTGATTGAATGCCTGAAAGATACGATATATTGTTTTATGAATTATTCAGATAATATTGCACAAATAATACATGTTAATAAAACAATTCTTTCTCAAAAAACTAAATCTTCATTTGTTATAATTTAATTCAATGTAAAAAAATTTTAAAAATATGTTAGTTAATATTAACAAACTAAAAATAGCCATTCTCATTTTATATATGGTTATATTTTCTTTACCCCTGAAAGCCCAGGTATGGACATTACAACAATGTATTGATACAGCCCAGGTGTATAATAAAAGCTTGCAGATAGGCAAAAACAATATTGTTTTAAGCGAACAAAAGCATAAAGAAGCAAATGCAGGTTTATTCCCAAAAGTTAATGCTATTGCAGATTATAAGTATTTTATTGAATTGCCATACCAGCTTATGCCATTATCGTTATTTGGAGGCCCGGAGGGGCAATTCAAAGAAGCTCAATTTGGAGTTCCTCATAACATAAATACTAACCTGCAGTTAATAATGCCTTTATTTAATTCGCAGGTTTTAGGTGCTATGCGAACAACAAAAATAGCATCGGAACTTACCAATTTGCAATATCAGAAAACTGAAGAACAGGTATTTTTTGAAATATCTGATTTGTATTACAACGCGCAAATTTTATTGTATCAATCATCTTTTATTGACAGCAATATTATTAACACAACAATTCTGCAAAAGAACATGCTATTGCTAAAAGAACAACTGATGGTTAAGGGAACAGATGTAACTAAAGTACAGTTGCAGTTAGAACAATTAACCACGCAAAAAGAACTTGTAATAAACAAATATGAACAGGTGATGAATGCGTTAAAATATTCAATGGGTTTATCTATAAATCAAAATATCTTAATTGATTCGGTAATTATATACCAACAAAGCGAAGATTATTCAGTTTCAAATTTAATAGACATACAGATATTAGAAACAAATAGCCGGTTCATAAAAAGTGAACTTAAAACATTGAAAAATTCGAGACTTCCTTCACTTTCTCTTTATGGAACATATGGAGCAACAGGATTTGGTTATGATGAGAAACCGAATGATTTCCTTAACTTTTATCAAACCAGCTTTGTGGGTATTCAATTTATATATCCCTTATTTAACGGCACTGTTACAAAAAGAAAAATAAATCAGAAGAAAATAGAATTTCGAAATAGCGAATTGCAATTGAGTTTATTTAAAGATCAAAATGCTATGTTGATTGAAAATGCAAAGAATCAAAGTGTTGTTGCACAGAGAACAGTTGTTAATACTGCAGAACAAATTAAGTTAGCTCAGACTGTTTATTCACAAACTGTATTGCAGCATACTGAAGGTACAGCAACCATAACCGATGTATTGTTAGCCGATAATTCTCTTCGTGAAGCACAGCAAACATATATATCTGCTGTAATTGATTATTTGAAAACAGATTTAGAGTTGAAAAAACTAACAGGGAATATGAATATTAATAAAAATTAAAAATTATGAGTTCGATAACAAATACAAATAAATCGCCATATATGAAAAATATTATGTATTTAGTTGTGGCAATAGCTTTAATTGCTTTCGCGGTAGTTCGTTTAAAAAGCAATAAAGAAATTACTAAAAGCAGAGTTTATCAATACAATAAAGAACAGGCAGTTAATGTTCAGGTTGACACTTTGAAACCAGAACATATCAAAAACGATATCTTCTATTCAGGAACTTTTGAACCCAATAAGGAATCAAAAATCAGCGCGGATATTCAAGGTAAGGTTAATTCAATTTTGGTTGATGTTGGAAGTACTGTAAAAAAAGGCCAGCCATTAATTCAATTAGATAATTCTTTACTAAAACTACAATTACAATCGGTAGATATTCAGATTGAAGGCTTAGAATCGGATGTAAAACGATATACTGTTCTGGCTAATGCTGATGCAATTCAAGGTATTCAGTTGGAAAAGTCAGTTTTAGGCTTAAAATCAGCAAAAGTGCAACGTGCTACATTAAATGAACAAATCAATAAAACAACAATTGTAGCGCCTTTCAATGGAATAATAACGGCTAAATTCAACGAAGAAGGAGCATTTGCAGCACCGGGTGTGCCATTGCTTCAAATTACGGATATTTCTCTTTTGAAATTTACTGTAAATGTTCCTGAACATGAGTTAAATCTATTTAAGCTAAATCAAATATATTCACTCACGGCAGATGTTTTTCCGGAAATTAAATTGTCAGGAAAAGTTACGATGATCGGTAGTAAAGCCAATATGAGCAATAGTTTTCCTGTTCAGTTTTCTGTAAATAATACAGATGATTTAAAAATTAAATCGGGGATGTTTGGGAAAGTAAACCCGGTAGCTATTGATGTAAAAGATGAAAGTGAAAATAAATATATTATTATTTCAGCATCTTCAATAACAGGAACAACCAACCAGCCAAAGGTTTATGTAGTAAAAAATGGAAAGGCTGTTTTGCAAAACATTACTATTTCAAAGAGAGTTCAAAATAAGGTAGTTGTTTCTAAAGGTTTAACTGAAGGCGACATTATTGTAACCAATGGTTTTATTAATCTTTTTGATGGAATAAATGTTAACATTATTTAATTAATATCAGCGAATATGAATATTACAGAAATTTCAATTAAACGGCCATCGCTGATAATAGTACTTTTCAGCGTATTCACCCTGTTGGGGATAATAGGTTACAAGAACCTGGGCTATGAATTGTTGCCTGATTTTAACCAACCCGTTGTAGTAATAAAAACAATGTACCCGGGAGCCGAGCCCCAGGAAGTAGAAACATCGGTTTCGCGAAAAATTGAGGATGCTTTATCAAACCTTGAAGGAGTTGATTACCTGGAGACAAAGTCGATGCCAAATGCATCCGTAATTATTGCCAACCTTAAATACGGAACAAGCGTTGATAATGCGATGAGAGATGCTCAACGTTATATTGATAATATCCGAAAAGACCTTCCTGCTGATATTTTAAGCCCCGTGATGAGTAAAGTATCGCCCAACGATTTACCTATTATTTCAATTAGTGCAACAAGCAATTTAACGGCAACCGAATTTTATCAAAAAATGAAAGATGAATATTTGCCACAAATTCAACAACTTAAGGGTGTTGCAGAAATTACCATTTTGGGCGGAGAAGAACGCGAGATTCAGGTTAAGGTAAATCAGGATAAATTGAAACTCTATAAAATTTCACTTTACCAGGTTGTTGATGCAATTAATCGTTCGGGTTTAGACTTGCCTGCAGGAAAGGTACAAACCGATATTGAGAATAACTCTGTCCGGTTAATAGGAAAATTTGCAACCGTAAATGATATTATGAATGTACAGGTGGCTATGCCTGTTTTTGGAAGTCCCGTTTATGTTAAAGATATAGCAACTGTTATTGACGGAGTTAAAGAAGTAACTTCAGTTAGTCGATTTAACGGAGAAAACGGAATAGGCCTTCTGTTAAAAAAACAAGGCGATGCCAATGCTGTTGATGTTTCAAGGCTGGTTCGGGAAAAACTTATAAACATAGAAAATCAAAATGTAAAATCAGGTGTAAAATTTATTATTGCCGATGATTCAACCGACAAAACCATAGCAGCTGTAAATTCAGTAGTTCACGACTTGATTTTAGCAGTAATTTTGGTTTCGTTGGTAATGCTTTTGTTTTTAAGAAGTTATAGAAATTCAATAATTGTTTTAATTTCAATTCCTACATCTTTAGTTACGGCCTTTGCCGTGATGTGGTTAATGGGTTTCACGTTAAACCTGATGACTTTGCTTGCCATGTCATTAATAATTGGGATTCTGGTTGATGATGCTACTGTGGTTTTGGAAAACATTCAGCGCCATTTAGATATGGGTAAAGAAAAAAGAATTGCTGCGATGGATGGACGAATGGAAATAGGTTTTTCGGCAATATCAATTACCCTGGTTGATGTGGTGGTATTCTTACCCATTTTGTTTTTGCAGGTTTTTGTTGCCGATATGCTCAAACAATTTTCTATTGTAGTAATTACATCCACACTTACCAGTTTATTAGTAGGGTTTACTTTAACTCCATGGCTGGCTTCACGTATTGGAAAAAAAGACGATTTAAAACCTACCAATTTTTTAAATCGCTTCTTATTATGGTTTGAACATCAATTAGAAAAGTTTATTCAATGGTATGGAAAGCAGTTGGAATGGGTGCTTAGTCACAAAATTATCTTTACAGGAATTGTGATTTTCCTATTGGTACTGACAGGAGTTATGATGAAACAAGGGATAATAGGTAAGGAGATGATGTCCACAGGAGACCAGGGAAAGTTCCGTTTAAATTTAGAGTTTGATAAAACGATAACTGTTCAACAAAACAATATCATTTCTCAACAAATAGAAAACTTTATAGTTCAACAACCTGAAGTAGCCACCCTATTTAGCAATATTGCAGGGCCAAGTACAGGTATTGGAAGTTTAGGAGTAGGTTCGTCTAATCTTTCTGAATTCACCATTCAGCTTAAGCCAAATAATGACAGTTATAACGACACTGAGACATATATGAAATCGCTTCGTGAAGAACTGAAACGGCAATTCCCAGGTGTTAATTTTTCAATGGCGGTACTGGGATTACTTCCCAAATCGGCTCCTATTAAAATTACCCTGAGTGGAAGTAATTTAGATTTAGTAATGAAAACGGGAAACGAGATGAAATCAATTATTGAAAATATTCCCGGTGCTGATAATGTACAACTATCAGTAGAGGAAGGTAGCCCTGAATATAAGGTTATTCCGGATAAGGATAAAATGCAGCGATTGGGACTGACTACCGCGTATGTTGGTTTAAATTTAAGAACAGCATTTACTGGAAACGACGATGCCACTTTAACCGAAAATGGAATAGAATATCCTGTACGTATATGGTTAGATGACTTTAGCCGAAGAAATTATGAGGATATACAACGTCTTTCCATAGTAAATCCAATGAATATGCCTGTTGAAGTATCACAATTTGCAGATGTAAGGCAAGATAATTCACCTTCGTTACTTGAAAGGTTAGACAGGCAACCATCGGTAACTCTAACCGCCGAATCATTTGGCAGGCCTTCTGGTACTTTGGCCGGTGATGTAATTAGCTACCTTAAAACAAAACCTTTGCCTGCTGATGTAAAGTTAACATGGGGCGCAGATATTAAAACACAAAATGAAAGTTTTGGAGCATTAGGTTCAGTTTTAATAATTTCATTTATCCTTATTTACCTGATTATGGTTGCACTGTATGATAATTATATATATCCTCTTGTAGCTCTATTTGCGATTCCTGTGGCTGCAATTGGTGCTTTTTTAGCATTAAACCTGTCGTTGAATCACTTAACCTTGTTTGCACAGCTTGGTTTGATTATGCTCATGGGTTTAGTGACAAAAAATTCCATACTTATTGTTGACTTCACAAATCAGTTGAAAAAACAGGGCTTGCATTTTAAAGAAGCGTTAATAATTGCAGGGAAAGAACGTATGCGGCCAATTTTAATGACAACACTATCGATGGCTATAGGAATGTTACCCATTGCATTAGCTAAAGGTACGGCCGCTGAGTGGAAGAATGGGTTAGCATGGGTTATCATCGGAGGCTTATTGTCATCCTTGATTTTGACTGTTTATCTGGTGCCGATGGTTTATTATGTTGTAGATACTATGAAAGAAAAAATGACAAAGAAGAAAGGAGCATCTTAATGAAAAGAATACTAGAAATTGTATTGGTAGTTTTTACAATGATACTTTTTTCTTCTTTTAACAATTACAATGGGGAAACCTGTTCTTTAACAATTGAAGTAAATGAATTAAGAAACTCAAAAGGTGTAGTTCAATTTGCATTATACAATAAAGACGGTTCTCTTCCTGATGAGAATTATGTAAGGTGTTATAAAATTTTAAAAGGGGAAATTATAAATAACTCATCTGTAGCTACTTTCGAGAATATCCCTGCAGGAATATATGCAGTAAATATTTTGCACGATGAAAATACAAATGGTAAAATTGATAGAACACTTATACTTCCAAAGGAAGGTATAGGATTTTCTAATTATGAATCTATTGGTTTGTCCAACATACCAAAATTTGCAAAAGCATCTATTAATTTAAAAGATGATTTAAAAATAAAAGTGAAAATTATATACATGTAAGCAATGAAAAGATTCACCTATTCATTAATTATTTTCATATTTTATACTCTTTCAATTAGGGGGCAGGAAAGAGATTCTATACCTGAGATTACACTTACAATCATATCCCAGGTAAACCAGGGGAATAGTTTTGTTACTTTTCCTACAGATATTGGTAATATTGAACCTCTATGGTTTGAAGGAAACTTAATACCCAATTTTTATATCAGGCAAAGTAAGGATTCAAGATTTATGGGTGTTTTAACACCACAAATAATAATAAGAATGTACCAGGAGAGGTCTTACCCTGTTAGAACTCCCAGTTATATGCCACAGGTAACTATTTATTATTTTTTTAAAGGAGAAAATAGTACAAAAAATTTTACTTTATATGGGCGACTTGCACATCACTCCAATGGGCAGGATGATGATTTCTTTTTAGAAAATGGAGAGTTAAATCTAAAATCAGGCGATTTTTCGACAAACTATATTGAAGCGGGAATCATAAAAGCAAATATTTGTAAGCGGTTCAATGCATATCAGTTTTTTAAAACTTCGCTCGAGATTCATCCGGAAAGTTGGACTGGCGATGAACTTGATGGGATATATAGTAAATATCGCTGGCATACAGCATTTTCTATTTTTAAACTTTCGCCGCGAAGTATTCATAATCCTATGAAAAAAGCTGATATTTCTATTAAGGGTGAAGCTACGTGGATGTTTGGTGAATTAAATAATTGGGATGACACTTCTTTAAACAGATTAAATTTAAGTTTAACTATGTTTTATCATCCCCCTTTTTTAGAAGACTTGGGTTTATTTGTCCAGTATTACCATGGTTCGGATTATTATAACATGTATTTCAACCATAGATTGGATGTTATAAGATTTGGCTTAATGACAGAAAAATTGAGATTCTAAAGATTTGAAATTGTTAGAATTGCTTAAACGATTAATATACTGCTTTTAAGGTTATAAATATGTTAATATGAGAAAATTTATATACACGCTATTTATATTCATTTTAATATTACAATCATGCGATGATATTTTTGATTATTCTCCCTACCAGGTCGATTTTGAAGAAAGAAATATGAATGAGAAAAATATTTCAAAAATAGTATCTTCTACTGATTTAGGAGATACCCTGAAAATTGCATTTACAGGCGATTCACATAGATTCTATGATGAATGGGTCTCATTTGTAAATACTGTAAATAAAGAGGATGATATTGATTTTATTATTCATATTGGTGATTTTACAGATTATGGATTACCTATTCAGTATGAATGGGGTTATAATATAATGGCTGAACTTGAAAAACCCTATCTGGTTGCTATTGGTAATCACGATCTTGTTGCGAATGGCCCTGAATGTTATAATTTAATGTTTGGAGCTTTTAATTTTAGTTTTATCATTGGAGAAATCAAATTTATATTTCTAAATACCAATAGCAGGGAGTATGCTTTTAATGGTAAAGTTCCAGACCTGGGTTGGTATGAAAATGAGCTTATTCCAGATTCAACATTTAATAAAGCAATAATTGTTGCTCATGTATCGCCATCCGATGCTGATTTTGATTCAAAATTAAAAGATGAATTCAGAGAAATCACGCTTAAATACAATAATGTTTTAACATATATACACGGACATACTCACCATTTCGAGATTTATAATATTGATAATTTCGATATAGATTTTATTAATATTTATGGAGTTGAGCATATGAAAGCTACTATTCTTAAAATTACAAGTAACGGTTATGAAGCTGAAAACATTGATATTTAAAATTATTTTAATATTTTTTTTAGGGCTTATACCCATTGGGGTATATGCAAATAACAGGGATTCAACTTTTAGTTTTAAAGCAACTTTATTGCTGCCAGACTATGTAAAATTACAGTATGCTGGTGGAATAGGATTTATATCTCCGGGTTTAGGTTATACTTTTTTAAAACACAGGCTGGATATTACTTTATTCTATGGGTATATTCCATCTTTCTTATCTTCAGATGATTTACACAGCATAAGTTTACAGTTTACAGGGAAGATTTTTAAATTTTCATTAAAAAAAGATATTGACGTTTTACCACTAAATATCGGATTTTTTTTACATCACAATTTTGGCGAAGAGTATTGGGTAACTCTGCCATCGCATTACCCTGAAAATTATTACTGGTGGTCGCCAGGTAGAATGGGTGGAATTTTTATTGGTGGTGAGATAAGAACAAAACTGCTGGCACATTATACTCCTGCATCAGGTTTGGCATTTTATTTTCGTGTTGGTAGCAGGGGCCTTTATTTAACAAGTGCCTGGGATAATTCTGAAATTCAATTTACAGATATTTTAGAATTGGGTTTTGGAATTGCTTTATATCGTTAGTTCTTTTTTAAGTGTTTAACGAAATTTATCTTAACCACTACGGATTAATTAAAAAAATAAATTTAAGTATATATAAATGAAAGTTGAAGAAAGAATATTTGATGCAGCACAACACGTTTTTCTTGAATATGCTTATCATGGAGCAACAATTCAGAAAATTTCTTCCAAAGCAGGAGTGGGCAAAACAGCTATTCATTATTATTTCAGGTCGAAAGAGAAACTTTATAAGCTAGTAGTCAATAAAATAGCTAAATTTATTCTGGAAAATAATTTTGAAAAAAAGGATTTGGCAAAATATGTTTGGTTTATAACAACCGAATTAAAAAACAACAGGAAATTGTTTATTACCACCTTAAATTGCTATGCATTGCTTGATTGGGAAGATTTAATTGAGAAAATAATTATTGAGAAAAGTAATCAATTAAGCATTGTTGATTTAATAATAGATACAACCCCTTGTTTTAAATCTCTTAAAACCCGTTAATAGTAAATCCGCCATCAACAGCAATACATTGTCCTGTAATAAATGCAGCCGAAGGCATACATAAAAATGCTACTGCTGCTGCTACATCTTCAGTATTTCCAACTTTTTTCATGGGAGTACGCGAGATTACTTCGTTGTAATAGTCCGGGTTTTTTAGAACGGTCTCTGCTAAAGGTGTTCTGATGTACCAGGGTGCGACGGCATTTACACGTATGCCATCTGCAGCCCATTCTCCGGCCAGATTCTTGGTGAGCTGAATAAGTGCTGCTTTGGTCATTCCATAAATAGAACCAGTTCGTAAATGCGTAATTCCGGCAACTGAACTTATATTAACTATGTTGCCTTGCCCTGACTTTTTGAGAAACGGATAAAGCGATTTACTTAATTCAAATGCAGAACGTAAGTTGGTGTGAATAATTTTATCGAATTCGTTGTATGAATACTCGATAGTTTTTTTACGAATATTGGTTCCAACATTATTTACCAGAATATCAAGTTTACTCCATTTTTTATTAACGAAGCCAGCAAGCGATTCAATTCCGATGGTTGTTGAAACATCGGCAGAATAATAACTGAGTTTTGCCGGATTCTGAAGCGATGATTTTAGCTTTTCAAAATCTTCTTTGTTCCTGGAAACTACAAGAACTTCAGCCCCAAGCTCAATAAACTCCTTGGCAACAGCTTCACCAATACCTTTTGTTCCGCCGGTTATTAACGCGTTCTTATCATTTAAATTCCATCTATTGGTCATTATTTTAGGTTTTTTGTCGGTCTGTAAAAAAACATTTTCCCCTGAACGACTGTACTTATATCGAATTTACTTATTCCTACCTTTCTGCCCGAAAATTCAGTGTTCTGATGTGCCAGTTCAAAAACACCTTTATCAATTACTTTATAAACAATTGCTGTATGATGTTCCATGATTTCTGTATAAGTTGCATTTCCTTTGGCATATTTTACTTTTATCTTTTCGAATTGTACAATATCTCCCGGGAATATCTTGTCTTTTTCAGGGTCAATTTTATTGCCATATTTATATTCCCTGTCCCAATCGGCATCAACTTTTAATAATGCCTGATTTGCTAAATCCCAGCATTCGCCACGTTCAACTTTTGTTCCCATAACCGATTCAACATATTTAACTATTTCGGTATTGAGTTCAGGAATTTTTTTTTGCGCGGTAAGATTTAAAGCTAAACAAGTAAATAATATAAGGATAAGAGCAATTTTTAATTTCATGGTTCTGAAGTTGTAATTTTTTAATTTTAAAATGACCAATTAATAATTCATTTAAAACGATTTTTACTCTGTTTTGTTTTTAACTTTTTACAAAAATTTTTCCTTCTCCTTTTCGTAAACAATTGCCAATATGCATTGCCGAACTAATACCTGCACTTCTAAGCTTTAAAATAACTTCATCTTTTTCGTTAAGAGGAATAGTAAACAATAACCCTCCAGAAGTTTGAGCATCACAAAGTACGATTTTTATAATGTTTGATATGTTTTTATCCCAAACAACATGTTTAGAGAAGTAACTTAAATTGTTTGTTGATCCGCCCGGAATAATATTAGCGGTTGCAAAATTAACGGTTTCGTTGAAAAATGGCACTTTGTCTGCAAACAATTCAACATTCATTTTGCTTGCAATTGAAATTTCGCTTAAATGGCCAATTAAACCAAACCCGGTTACATCGGTACAGGCATGAATAGTGTATTTTTCGATTATGCCGGCAGCACTTTTATTTAGTTCTGCCATAGATTGTATTACCATGCTTTTGGTTTTTTGATCGACTAACCCGCGTTTTAGAGCAGTTGTGAGAATACCTGTTCCTATTGGTTTTGTTAAGATAATGGCATCACCTTCGAGTGCCCCGGAGTTAGCCCATATTTTATCGGGATGAACAACTCCGCTTACCACCATTCCATATTTGGGTTCGGGATCATCAATGGTATGGCCACCCAAAATACTAATTTCAGCTTCCCGGGCTTTATCGTGGGCTCCTTTAAGAATTTGTTTTAGAACTTCCATGGGCAAACGGTTCGAAGGAAAACCAACAATGTTCAGTGCAAATAATGGTTTGGCACCCATAGCATAAATATCACTTAACGAATTTGCTGCGGCAATTGCACCAAAATCATAAGGATCGTCAACAATAGGAGTAAAGAAATCAACAGTTTGAACTAATGCAGTTGTTTCGTTAATCTTATAAACGGCTGCATCATCCGAATTCTGAGTATCGATTAAAATATTCGGATCGTTTGATACAGGCAAATCTTTTAAAATTTTCTCCAGTTCCTGGGGTCTTAATTTGCAGGCACAACCAAGTCCCTGAGTATATTTGGTTAATTTAAAATCATTCGTAAGCTCAACGAACTCTTGAATCTGAGTTTTTTCTTTTGGCTTCAGCCTGGTTACAATATCAATAATTATTTCTGAAGCCCTGTTAATTTCTTCCTCTGTAGAATATTTCCCAACAGAAAAGCGGATAGTTCCCATGGCATAATCAGTCATTAGTTTTATGGCAGTTAATACCGGTGAAACATCAACCGAATCGGTATGACATGCAGCACCTGCCGATGCAGCAATTCCTTTCAGCTCCATTTCGTTCAACAGAATGTTGGCTTCGATTCCCGGAAAACTTATATTCAGCGTGTTTGGTAAGCGCAACTCGGGATGCCCGTTTAGCTTTAGGTCGGGTAGTTTTTCGAGTAGCTTATTATGAAGCAAATCACGTATCCTTTTTAAATGACCCAGGTTTTTATTTAAATCACGTTGTGCGATTTCACATGCTTTTCCAAGGCCTACAATTTCGAGTACGTTTTCTGTTCCCGCGCGTTTGTTTTGTTCGTGATCGGCTCCATGTATGAGTTTTTCGAGTACTAATCCGTCACGAATAAATAAAGCCCCAATTCCTTTCGGGGCATACAGTTTATGGCCTGCAACTGAAAGCAAGTCAACACCCATTTGCTGAACATCGACAGGGTATTTACCAACAGATTGGGCTGCATCGGTATGAAATGCAACATTGTATTTTCTTGCAATTGCAGCAATTTCTGAAATAGGTTGAATGGTACCTATTTCATTATTCGCGTGCATTATGGAGATAAGAATTGTTTGTGGAGTAATGGCCGTTTCAAGTTTTTCTAAATCTACTATACCAAATTCATCAACAGGGATATACGAAATTTGAAACCCCTTTTTTTCGAGATATTTGCATACTTCAAACACTGCAGGGTGTTCAATTGTAGAAGTTATTATATGATTCCCTTTATACTCATTTGCAAATGCAAAACCCTTGATTGCATAATTATTCGATTCAGAACCACCACTTGTAAAGATTATTTCGTTTGATTTACAATTAATTAATGAAGCAACTTGTTTACGGGCATTTTCAACAGCTTTTTTTGTTTCAGTTCCAAAACTATGCGAGCTGGAAGGGTTTCCAAAATATTCGGCTAAATAGGGTTGCATTGCTTGTGCTACTTCTTTATCGACAGGTGTTGTCGCATTATAATCGAGATATATTTTCATGGCTTTGTATCTTTTGATGATATAAAAATACAAAAGATGTTCATTGATTTATCAAAACAGCAAAAAAAGAGCCTTGAAAAACTTCAAGGCTCTAATAACCATTTCAAGAGATTATTTCTGAATGACTAATTTTGTAGTAATTTTTTCACTTTCAGATGTTAAAACCAGATAATAAATACCATTTGCTAATCCCGGGTTTTTCCAAATAATATAATGATTACCTGCGGGCTTATAAGTATTGATTATGGTTTCAATCAGATTTCCTACCACATCATATAAAGCAATTTTTATTTGCTTTGTATCCGATAAATAATACTCTACACGGGTATGAGACTGAAGTGGATTCGGGAATACTTTCATACTGAATGACTCCACATCTTCTATTCCGGAAATAACCACATTAACATCATCCGATGATTCAGAAGAACAACCATTTGTATCAGTAACAACTACACTATAATTACCGCTTTGTGTTGCTGTATAAGTTTGATTTGTTGCTCCATTAATTGCTGTACCATTAAAATACCATTGGTTACCACTGGCAGCGCTCGATGTTAATGTTGTTCCTGTTAAGCTTGCAGTTGGTTTTACAGGTTGAGGATTAACGGTTAGTGTTAAATAAATAATACTGTCAACTCCATTAACACTGCTCGTGGTATCAATATATTCTCCAGCAACAGACAGCATATCTCCAAAGAAATCGTATTCGGAACCTTCGCATATTGATTCAGAGATTACAGTTTCGTAAGGAACCATAATGTAATCGCAGTATGTATCACTTTGATTAATTACTGGGTCCTCAATAGTTAAACAACAATTATATTTACCTGGATTTTCGTAAACATGTGTTGGACGAAGCGTTGTAGATGTTACTTTCCCTGTTTCAACTTTTTTATCTCCGTAGCTCCAGCTTAATTTTGAGCCCCCGCCATGTCCTACACCAATAATATCAACAGGTTTGCCACCAGGTTTACCTTTACCTGTTGTATCTATATAGTAGGTAAATATTGCCTGAATACTGTCATTATCAACTCCCACGTTAATATACTCATAATCATAACTTTCGCATCCGGTAGTCTGGTTATAGGTATAAAGTTCTACCAGGTAAAAATCTGCTGAGCTATATGTGTGAATCGGGTCCGATTCAGTTGATGTATTCCCATCGCCAAAGTTCCATGCATATACATCAGGCTCACCATACGATTTATTAATAAATGTTACTTCCTGGGCATTGATATCATAATTAAATTGAGCCAGGCAATTATTTTCTGACTGGTTAGATGTTTGAACCAATTTACAACTTGTTTTTACAGCACCTGTAACCGGGTTTGTTGCAGTTAAACATACAAACTGATATCCTCCCTGTGAATAATTATGAGTTGGATTTTCTTCTGTAGAAGTTGTTCCATCACCAAAATCCCATATAAATGAAAGGTTTTCACCCATGGATTCGTTATAAAAATATACATCGCCTGTTGAAAAATCAGATTGATAGAAGAAATCGGCTTCTACATCATTTTCTGAATTACCAATGAGGATTACTTTTTCAAAGTAATCAATACAATTATCGTTACTGTTGAATGTATTTAAACTAACAGTAAAGTAGCCAGGAGCAATGTAATGGTGTATAGGATTTGGGCCAATGTCAAATTGTCCGTCACCAAACATCCAGTAATAATCGGTTGCTGTACCAATGCTGCTATTTGAAAAATAGGCATCATTATTTAACGAATCCACAAAAACAGTAAATGTGGCATCACAATTTACAGTACCAACCTGAACTTCTTTCATCCTGAAATCAAAGCACATGCCGGTAGCATCAGTAATTGTTAAAGACACAAAATATAAACCGGGGAAATCGTAAGTATGTTCGGGTTCAGTTTCTGTAGAGAATGTTCCATCATCGAAGTACCAGAAATAATCTACAATGTCTCCTATAGATTTGTCGGCAAATTTAACAGTATTATTAACCGGATCAGTTACAGTAAAGTTAAAATCTGCAATACATTCAGCTACTCCAACTTGTATAAAGTCGGCATAATAGTCAACACAATCGTTAAGGGTATTACGTACTGCTAAGCTTACAAGATAAAATCCCGGGTTGCTGTATATATGAACCGGATTTCTGGAGGCAGAAGTCATGCCATCACCAAAATCCCAGAACCATTCATCGGCAATACCGGTTGTTTTGTCGGAGAATGAGACTTGTTTTAGTGTAGGGTTAATGTAATATGTAAAATCAGCATTTATATTGCAGTCAATAATGCCAACCTGAATTATTTTACATATTTCAGAGCGTTCGCCTGTATTAGAATCGTAAACAATAAGGCAAACATTATATAACCCGGGTGCAGAATAGGTATGGCTTACATTTTCTCCCGACTGGTATGTTCCATCGCCAAATGTCCAGTACCAATTGGTAATATCTCCTGAAGATTGGTCAACAAAATCAACCTTATTTGGAGTTACCGAACTTACCATATACATGAAGCCGGCTTTTGTTGAAACTAAAGAAGTATCCGTAATTACCATTATGGTTTTACAAATATTTGCAAAAGAACCTGTATTATTATTAAATACCGAGAGACAAACATCGTATTCTCCTGATTCTGCATATTGATGTTGTGGTTCCGGTATTACATCCCAGTTTCCATCACCAAAATCCCAATACCAGTCAGATATAGTTCCTGATGAGATATCAGCAAAGTAAACAGTACCGTTTTGTGGATCGATATAATAATCAAAATCGGCAAGTATTTCGGGAGTACCTACAGTTATGTATTTGCAGATTTCTGACATGCATTGTGTTCCTTCATCATACGTAACGAGGCAAACCCTGTAATATCCATCGGAAGCAAATGTATGTAATGGGTTTTGGTTAGAAGAATAATCGCCATCGCCAAAGTCCCAGTAATATTCACTTATGTCACCTGATGACAAATTATAAAAGCTTACTGTACGTGTAATATTATTTACAGTGTAATTGAAATTTGCAAGACATCCGATAGTTCCAACCATGATTTGTTTAACTATTTGGTCGCTGCAATCGTTAATTGAATCATATATTGTTAAAACAACAGTGTACATACCTTCCTCGGGGTAAATGTTTTGAGGATTTGGTTTTGTAGAGACTTTTCCATCACCAAATTCCCAGAAGAATGATGACACATTTCCAAGAGATAAATTTTGGAAATTAACTGTTGTACCTGTTAAAGAATAAACAAATTTTGCTTCGCAGGTCGATGTTTCTTTGGTAACCCAGATAAAATTTTCCATGAATGTACTGCCACAACCATTTGTTACAGTTAATTTTACTTTGTAGTTACCTTCCATTGTGTAAAAATGCTCGGGATTCATTTCTGTTGATGTGGTTCCATCGCCAAACTCCCACAGGTAGGAATAATTATTAAAATCACCATGACTTTCAACATAAAACTGCAATGGTTCAAATCGTTTGGCTGTCCATTTGTTTACTGACCAGTATGGCTCAGGAACATTATCCAGTCCAATAACTACTTTTGTATAAATGGTATCGGTTCTGTTACAGGCATTTGTAGTAACTACATATTCTTCATAAACACCGGCTGTATCGTAAACGTAATAGGTAAATGGTTCAGTTGTTACTGTACCCCGAATGTGCCATTCGTACGAGATTCCACCAACTACTTTAAATCCAATAGTATCACCAGGACATCCGGTTTTATCATCAGGATTATTTGTTTGATCGTAATTATATTTCCCGAAAATATCTGCAGTAAGGTAATTTGCTCGGCCAATGCAATTATCATAATTAATAGTAAATAAGAGCTGTTCATTGTTTATTACTTTATAATTATATACTCCAATCTCAAAGCAAGAAGAGTCTTCGGGGTATAATTGCATAGTTGAATCATTTAATAAGTTAAGAGTTCCATAGGAATAATCTGTTCTTCCATCCCAGGGGTCAGGTCCTGCAGATGCCCTATACCTTAATGAGTCTTCTGCTGCATCATAAATATCTAATATATGGTAATAACCATCATCTGTTTGATAACTCCATGTTCCTTTTATATTATCACTTGGAGGAGTGCAGGTACACATTGATTCATTATACCATTGTATTGCATCCAGGGTAATTGTATCTGGTATTGTTGCAATTCCACCAGGAACTGTTGGATACGATTGAACAGGCAGTAATGTAACAGTATCAATAGGTAATGCATAAACCTGGGGGTCTTTGTCAAAATAATCTTTATTGCAATACCATACTGCTGCCAAACCAACGCTGGGCTTAACAACATTGAAAGGAACGTAAGCAACAGCAGTTCCAGGGGCCGAGAGTTCGACATAGCCATTTGGAGGGCCTAAATCGGGATTGCTCATATCTAAAAGGCCATACCAGAAAAATACATAAACTGAACTATCCATTAATCCACAATAGTTCCAGTTAGTTAAATTTACATTAATATAAAATGTTTGATATTGCCTGTCGGGGATTACGCCCCAGTTCTCAAATTCTCCCTCCATTTCATCCCCGGCAGTTGTGTTATTAATATAATAAAACGGGGTTCTGTTTGGATCATCGTTAACTAATATTTGTCCTTTCAAAGTGTCGGAGTTATTGCAATTATTGGTAGCAATAAAGCTGAAATTATACAATCCGGTATCAGCATAAGTGTGTACTGCAAGAACTTCCATAACATCATCTGCCAGTCCGGTAATATTGGATTGTGTTTGGCCATCACCAAAATTGATTGAATAGTTAAGTACAGTTGTTCCATTTTCATTAAACTGTAAATGCTCGTCGAAAAAATATACTTTCTCATTCGGGCATATTGCTATCGGAGCTACACTGAGATTTGATTCAGGCATATAATACGAGTCAACATAAACCCATTTTGTTGCAGTATCAGAAGCCATACAATTGTTTTGTGCAATTAATTGAATTTCATATACCCCGGGTGCAGGAAAATAGATTGATACTTCATCCTGGTAATATTCTACACCATCAATAAGCCAGTGCAACGTGGTTCCGGCATCCTGGTATGTTTCATTAACAACAGTAACCAAATCGTTAGGGCAAACATTAATTGACTCTACCCAGCCATTTTCAATGTTATCAAAGTAAAAGTCAGGATATGAAACCCCTGAATACTGATCATAGTAAATGTAAACAGGCATAGATGATACAGCTTGCGTTCCACAACCATTTGTTGCATACAATGTAACATTATACATTCCTGTGTCAACATAAGTATTATATACACGTTTTCCAAAACCAGCAGAACCATCACCAAAATCCCATTCGAATGTTCCCGAAGAGTATGCTTCGAACTTTATCTCGTTGTTAGGGCATGGCTGATTTTCATAATATGGCGAGAATTCGGCAGATACATAAATATCATTTCTCACGTTAATGTATGCTGTATCAAAAGATGAATTACCAAATTCATTCGTGTTTTTTAAAATAACCGGGTGAACTCCAATATCTCCAAAAGCATAATATATTTCTTTCCCATTTAATATATTCCCTCCAATATTCCATTCGTGTTGAAATGCTTCGCTGGCAGTTAATATAAACTCATCGTTAGGACATACTTCGTAATTTGAAACCGTAATTTCAGCTCCCGGAACGGCTGAATTGGTAATGTTTATCCATTGTGTAACTGTATCAATTCCGCATTCTGTTGAAATGGTCATTTTTACAGGGTAAACACCAATATCGTTATAAATATATTGGGCATAGTTATATTTTAAAGTTTCTCCTGTATGCAATTTCCAAACAATCCATTGTTGAGACATATCGTTTGAGTAGAATTGGACTGGTTGCCCGGGAGCAGCTTCTCCTTCGGGATATGTATAAAACTTACCTGAAAAACCTTTTATATAAATAAATTGATAATAATCGCCAAGAAATCCAAGGCTATCAGTTACTTCAAGGCGAATGTCGTAATTTCCTCCCTGGAAATCTGTTGTTGCCGGGTATTGATCGGTTGAGAACAATACGCCATTCATATACCAATTGTAATATACCGTTCCGGTATATGTATCAATAATAGAATTATTAATCAACATTACTGGTACCGGGGCACACTGTTGTGGGTCATAAGAAACATCGAACTGAACAGTGTTCTGTGCTAATACTGGAAAATTCCCTAACATTAACACGAATAGCATTAGTTTGAAGTAGAGTTTTTTCATAGTTTATGGGTTTTATGATTGTTACTGATTTATAACGAATTAATTTTGATAAAAATTTTGCGAAATAACTTACAAGTTAGGGTATTTAAACCCTAAAATCAAGAGCGTTTACAATCAAAAATGATCGAATCGTCAAAAATAAAAATTTGTGAAATCGAATTTAATGATGAAAAAATATGGAATAATGGAATAATTTGTATTATACCAAAAATTAAGTGATTCGAATTCCACACACCAGAATATCATCCACTTGTTCAAATCCTTCCATCCAATCCATGAGAGTTTTGTCGAGGATTTCTTTTTGTTGATTCATGTCTTTAGTATGGATTTGTAAGAGCAGGTCTTTAAAGTTTTTTCGTCGGAATTTATTATTCTCCGGGCCTCCAAACTGATCGGCATATCCATCGGAACAGGTATAAATGATATCTCCTTTTTCAATCTGGAAAATCTGGTTTGAAAAAGGTTCAATGGTCTTAACATGAATACCGATAGGCATTTTATCGGCTTTCGCTTCTATAAGTTCTCCATTTCGTACAAGGTACATTGGATTGTACGCACCTGCGAAATCGAGCGTTTTCTTTTCTGTATCAATAATACAAATGGTCATATCCATTCCATCGCGGCTTTCACCGAGTTTACCTGTTTGGCGCAAAGATGTAATTATTAATTCCCGCAAGTGATCCAATACCTGGTTTGATCTGAGTTCTCCAGGTTTTGTTATATTAATAATCTCATTTATAAAAGAAATTCCCAACATACTCATAAATGCACCCGGTACACCATGTCCTGTACAATCGGCAGTTACAGAAATAATTTTATTTTCTTTTTGATTTAACCAGTAAAAGTCGCCACTCACAATGTCGCGTGGTTTAAACAGGATAAATGAATCAGGGATAATTGCATCGATTAATTCCTGAGGTGGGAGCAGCGCATTCTGAATACGTTTGGCATATTCTATACTTGAAGTAATTTCTTTGTTCTGTTGGAAAATAAAATCACGTTGCTGGCTGATTTTTTCGTTTTTTTCTTCGAGTATGATATTGGCTTTTTGCTTTTGTTTATACAAGCGGAAAATGAGGATAAGAAATATGGAAATAATGAAAAAGCCTCCAATAAATACAAATATTGCAAGCTTCTGGCGTTTTAAAGTAGCTTCCTGTAAGGCTTTATCAGAGTTTAATAGCGCAATTTCCTTGTCTTTTTTCTCGGTTTCGTACTTGGTTTGTATTTCGGTAATTTGTTCATTGAGTTTTTCTGTGAATAAACTATCGTTCAAATGGGTGTATAATACGTGGTATTCGAATGCCTTTTTATAATTTTTTAAATTTGCATTAGTTTTTGCAAGTTTCTCATAGGTTCTGGCAATTTCACTTTTCATATTTAACTCGGTAGAAATTTCATAGCTTCTTAAATAAGTTGTTAGTGCATCTTCATATTTTCCCCATGAAAAGTAAACGTCACCAAGATCTATTAAGGTTCCTCCAATATTTGGTTTTGCTCCAATTTCTAAATAATATAGATAATTCTCATTAAGTAGTCTGTATGCCATTTCAAAATTTCCAAGTTCGGCATAAAGCACACCTAAATTATTTTTTACTTCTGCAATTTTATCATCTTTATTTTTTAAACTTTTTAAAATAGTAAGTGCTTGGTTAAAATTATTTAAAGCCATTTGATTTTGATCCTGTTTATCGTAGATTAAACCTATACTATTTAAAAGATGAGCCTCGTTTTCTTTGTCCCCTTTTTTCTTATAGATATCAATGGCTTTTGAATAATTTTCTAACGCTTTGGTATAATTGCCCCTGAATTGGAAATAAATATTTCCAATATTATTTAGCACAGTAGCCATTTCAGTTGAATCTTTTCGTTCTTCTCTGATTTTATATGCTTCCTGGTAAAACGAAATGGCCTGATCGTATTCATCCATATTTTTATAGATGACTCCAAGATTCATATAACTTTGAGCAGTATTAGCAGTATCTCTAATTTGTTTGCATAATTCAAGTCTTTTTTTCCAATATTCAAGAGTTTTATTGAAATCTCCCTTGTAATAATAACAAGCACCTATTACGTTATATACTTGATCTTTTACTTGAATATCTTCATAATTTTCAAGTATTTTCAATACATTATTAAAAATAAAAATGCTTGTATCATATTTTTGTTGATAATAATAAGCAAAACCAATATATTTTAATGCAATAGCTTCATTATTCTTATTTTTAAGTTTTTTAGAAAGAGTAAGCGCCTGATTTGAAAGTTCAAGACATTTTTCATTATTATAAAACTCATCTGATAAATATTGCTCACTTAAATCAATTAAGATAATAATTTTTTCTTCCCCTTCGGCTGTTTTTAATTTTGTTTCAAGTGTATCAATTCGGGTTTGGGAAAATACTATAAGAGAACAAAAGATAAAGGGTATTAAAAATATGAGATTTTTTAACGTTTTCATCAGACTTTATTATCTATAAAAGTTCAAGTTTAAAAATAGAAATAAGAAATCAGATATCAAAATATATAAATCGAATTGTCTTTTATGTATTGTTGTTTGCGTCAAAATGACATTGGTGTAACAGTATTTAAAGACAATTTGACACGAAATAAGCATTGGTATTTTTTTTGAAATGTTCAATCTGAAAATTGATTGTTTAACTAAAATATGGAGGATAAAGCTATGATACCTATGTTAAGAAACAAACGTTTTTTACCAGCTTTCGAAGACGATTTCTTTGGTAAAGATTTTTTGGCCGATTTCTTTGATACTTCAGCTAATAAAAGTATTCCTGAGGTAAATGTAATTGAAAATGCCGAAGAGTTTAGAATTGATGTAGCTGCTCCGGGTTTAGCAAAAGAAGATTTTAAAATTGATATTCATAACAACGTTTTAACTATATCTTCTGAAAAAGAAGTAAAAAACCTGGAGGAAAAAGAAAAATATGTTCGTCGTGAGTTCAGTTACAGTTCATTCCAACGTTCTTTTAGTTTGCCTGAAAGTGTAAACCAGGATAAAATAAATGCGAAACACAAAGATGGAATCTTAACTCTTGTAATTCCTAAGCGTGATGAAGCAAAAGAAAAGCCAAAAAGAGAAATTAAAATTTCATAAAGTAAGGATTTAAAGGTGTGGCTGTCTTAAACTAAAAAAGACAGCCATTTTTATTTAATCCCTGATGCTAGAATATATGCATTAATAAAGTATTAACAAGGGGAAATTCGGTTACTGAAATTTACTTTAGTTGGAAATAAAGTTAAAGGTTATTCACAATTCACTACTCACCTTTTCTATTTTCCCGGTTTTATTGTTTCTCCGAAATACATGCAATATTGAGTAATACCACAACTTTCGCATTTTGGTTTTCTGGCAATACAAACATAGCGTCCATGTAATATGAGCCAATGATGTGCAATGGGTATTAATTCTTCAGGAATATATTTTACGAGTTGTTTTTCAGTTTCTAAAGGTGTTTTTGCATTAGTGGTTAAGCCTATACGTTTAGAAACTCTGAAAACATGCGTGTCAACAGCAAGTGTGGGCTTATTATAAACAACCGATGCGATTACATTGGCTGTTTTTCTTCCAACTCCCGGAAGTTTTTGAAGTTCGCTAATATCATCGGGAACTATTTCATTATATTTTTCAACCAGCATCTTCGACATTCCTGAAAGATGCCTGGCTTTATTGTTTGGATAGGAGCAACTTTTAATGTAAGAAAATATTTCTTCGACCGAAGCTTGCGACATTTCATAAGCAGAAGGAAAGCGTTCGAGCAGGGCAGGGGTAATTATATTAACTCTTTTGTCGGTACATTGGGCGCTGAGAATCACGGCAACAATTAATTCAAATGGGGTTTTATAATCAAGCTCCGTTTCGGCCACGGGTTGTACTTTTTTAAAGTAATCAATGATTTTTTCGAACCTTTCTTTCTTTGTCATTTTAATGTTTATTGGATTGGTATCTCAAAATAAAATTTTGATCCTTTATTTAAAACAGATTCATGTCCTATTTTTCCTTCAAGTAAACCGATGTATTTTTTTACCAATGCCAGGCTTATTCCCAACCCCCCGGAGTTTTTAGGTACATTATCTCCTTTTTCAAAAGGTATATAAATTTTATCATTTGATTCTCCTGGTATTCCTATTCCGGTATCTGTTACAAAAAATGTAAAACGAGAATCTGATATGGAAAAACCATATTCAATTTTTCCTTTCAAAGTAAATTTCAATGCATTATGCATCAATTTATTTAAAGATTTTTTTAATAATACTGAATCTGATTTAATTATGAAACCTGAATAGTTTTTATCGGGTAAATAATGTATTGCAATATTATCTTTTAAAAAATTGTTTTTTAGGTTAATAAAATCATCATGAATTTTTTTCATAAAGCTGTAAACATCGAAGTTTTCTTTGTAAACATACATTTGATTTGAATTTATTAACGAAAGATCAACTAACCCTTCGACGGTAGAGATTAAATCGTCGCTGCTTTTTTTAATAATGTTCGATGCTTCAATCTTTTCTTCATTTGAAATTTCTGAATCGAAAGCCAATGAAGAGAATCCAACAATACTATTTAACGGGGTTCGTATTTCGTGAGAAAGGATATTAATAAAATTACTTTTTAATTCGTCTATTTTACTCATGTTTTTTTCAGCAAGAATCAATTGTTTGTTAAGTTCTTCGAGATTCTCTTTTTGCTCGGATATTTTTTTATTCTGGTTTATCAACTGTTGGTTCATTTTTCTGAAATAGATAACGAAGGCAATGGATGAAACGCTAATTGTTAGCAATAAGACAGCAATAATTAATAAATAGTTAGTAACTGACTGTTGTTTCTCAATTTTTAGAATATTTATTTCATTTTCTTGTTGTGTAATTTTAAGTTGATGCTCAAGTGCACTTACCTGGTTAAACTTTTTAATATCATAAACTTGTTGATACATACCAATGTATTCAATATAGAAGCGGCTTGATTCTTTATAATTACCTGTTTTATAATAACTTTGAGCCATCAAATAAAATAATTCAACCATTTCGGATTTATTTTTAAACTTGGTAGCTATTGGAATCGCATTTGTGAGTATTTCAATTGATTTTTTAAAATCAGACTGCCTGATATAATAATTTGCATAGGCAATATAAGTTCTTACCAGCCCTGTGCTATCATTCGAAAGCAAATTACAATTTAATGCTTCTTCCAGGTAAATTCTGGCCGAGTCAATTTGATTTAGATTTAGATATACAGTAGCTAGAGAAGAATATGATCTTCCTGCATTTCTAAAAAGCTTATTTTTTACTTCAAGGGCAACTCCTTTTTTAAAGAATATGATGGATGTATCATATTTCATTAATTTAGAATAAACCCTGCCCATGTTGGCATAAACAACGCCAGTATATCCATTCTCACCTCTATTTATTGCTATTTCTGTTGATTTCTTGAAGTTTTCCAATGCCGGGCCAAATTCCATGATTCCTTCGTAATATAATCCCGTGTAATTGAAAATCTCATATTTTTGATCAATTATACCCTCTGATTCAAAATATTGTTTTGCTTCGAACATAGTTTCCAAGCCACCGCTATAATCACCGGTATCCCAAAAAATATTTGCAACACCAATGTAAAATGAGTTAATTAGATTACTCTTATTATTTTTTGCTTTTTCTAATCCCATTTTATAAAAGTACATCGCGCTATCAATGTGGTTATTTAAATAAAAAAAACGGCCCAAATAAAAACAGCTATTTTCAATTCCGCTTTGATAATTTACCAATTCAGATAGTTTTAATGTTTTGTATGTTAGTGTTTTTATGCTGTCATTTTTAAAGTTGAAATTATCTTTAATAACAGATAGATTTCGGTCGATTGTTTCGATGTTTGTTTTTTTGTCTGAAGCTTGTAGAAGTAATGGAGCAGAAATTGAAATATTACTGCTGATTAACACTGTAAAAATAAAAAAAACACTTTTTCTGATAAATTTCATAATTACCAATTTATTATAGAAATGTAATGCATTCGTAACAGATTACAAAAAAATAGGTTTAATTTTTTTTAATCTGAATAATTACGTTGTTTTGTAAACATTTTGAAAAGTCCATTATCGAATATGATTAATTACTTACAGGTTGAAAATTTAAAGAAGTCGTTTGGGGATCTTTTGCTTTTCGAAGATATTGGTTTTACAATAGAAAAAGACCAAAAAGTGGCTTTAATTGCTAAAAATGGAACAGGTAAAACCACTCTTTTTAACATTATTACGGGGAAAGATTCTCCCGATTCAGGCAAAATTATTTTCCGAAACAATATTCGATTTGGGTTTTTAGAACAAAATCCACCCCTGAATCCAAAAAATACCCTGTTAAACGAAGTTTTACATTCGTCGAATAATGTGAAAGAGGCAATTATTCAGTACGAAAAAGCTATAAATACACACGATAAAAATTTACTTTCAAAGGCAACGGAGCAAATGGACTTGCTTGGTGCATGGGATTATGAAGTAAAAGTGAAGCAAATACTCACCAAACTTAAAATAGACAAATACGAACAACTAATTTCTACATTATCAGGAGGAGAAAAAAAACGTGTTGCTTTAGCATCCGTTTTAATCGAAGAACCGGATTTATTATTGCTCGATGAACCAACCAACCATCTCGATTTAGATATGATCGAATGGCTCGAAAATTATCTGAGGAATACTCATTCAACCTTGCTTATGGTTACCCACGACCGCTATTTTCTCGACCGGGTATGCAATGAGATTATTGAAATGGATAATTCTAAAATATATAGTTACAAAGGCAATTATTCGTATTTTCTTGAGAAACGTGAAGAACGTTTAAATAATGAAGAATCACAAGTAGAACGGGCAAAAAACATCTTACGTAAAGAAGAAGACTGGATGCGTAGAATGCCTAAAGCACGAAGTCATAAGGCCAAATTCCGTATCGATAATTTTTACCAACTGAAAGATGTTGCTTCACAAAGTCGAAACGATGAGCAAATGCAGATTAATGTCCAGGCTTCGCGTTTAGGAAAAAAGATACTTGAAATTGAAAACCTTTCAAAAAAATTCGAGAACATATCCATTTTAAATAACTTTAGTTATAAATTCAGCAGAGGAGAAAAAATTGGTATTGTGGGTGATAATGGAACCGGGAAATCAACCTTTTTAAATCTAATCACTCAGAATATCGCTCCCGATACAGGAACTATTGAAGTCGGGCAAACAATCGTTTATGGATATTATAAACAGGAAGGAATTCAGTTTACCGAAAATCAACGTGTTATTGATGTTGTTCAGGAAATTGCCGAAGTGGTTTCGTTGGGTGGTGGCCGTGAAATGGGAGTGAAGGAGTTTTTAAATTATTTCCTTTTTCCTTTCGACATGCATTATACACAGGTTTCGAAATTGAGTGGTGGTGAAAAACGAAGGCTTTACCTGGTAACGGTATTAATGCGTAAACCCAATTTTCTGATTCTTGATGAACCAACCAACGACCTTGATATAATGACCCTGGGCGTGTTGGAAGATTACCTTACAACTTTCGATGGTTGCGTGTTGGTAGTATCTCACGACCGGTTTTTTATGGATCAGGTGGTCGATCATATTTTTGTTTTTCAGGGCAATGGAAATGTAAAGGATTTTCCCGGAAATTACTCTCAATATCGAGAATGGATTTTAAAAATGGAAAAAGTTCAAATCAAAGAATCAGCTATTATACCTAAAAAAGAAATTGTAAAATCCGATAAACCCAAAATAAAATTATCGTTCAACGAAAAACGTGAATACGAGCAACTTGAAAAAGAAATTGCCGATTTGGAAAACGAAAAAACAAATCTCGAAAACGAAATCAATTTGGGGAATTTAAAAACAGAAGATTTAATAAAAAAATCGAAACGAATAGCCGAAATAATACATTTACTCGACACAAAAACAGATCGTTGGCTCGAATTGAGTGAGTTTATTTAATTTTTTGTAACTTTCAAAAAATGGCTTGCTATGGATTTAGGTCAGTTAAAACCGCTTCAGGAAAGGGCAAAAGAATTAAAGTGTATTTACGATATTGAAGAAACACTTCGCAAATCAACTTTATCTTTTAGTAATATGATAAACCAGGTTTTGGAAATTATTCCCAGTGGATGGCAATTCCCGGCAATTTGTATTGTTAAAATCGAGATTGATAATCAGAAATATGTACTCCCTGGTTTTATTGAAACAAAATGGTTGCAATCTGCCGATATCATTGTTGATAATAATATTGTTGGTGATATTAAGGTATTTTACACATCTATTCCATTTGAAAATGACCCATTTTTGCCAGATGAACAAAGACTGTTAAATACTATTGCATACAGGTTAGGACAATATCTATTTTATAACAGACTGGTTCAAACTGTTAAATTATTATCCCAGGAAACAAATAATGAAAACGGTGAAAAAATTCTGAAGCGTTTTGGTGATGAACATTGGAAATGGAGATTCCGAATGGCTCAAACAATTGCTGATAAAACAGATTTTGAATATTATGGAGTTCATGCCATATATCTTATTGGAAGTACTAAAGAAACGAATGCCGGCCCGGCAAGTGATATCGACCTTATGATTCAATTCGATGGAACGGAAAATCAATTAGAACTCTTCAAATCATGGATTAATGGTTGGAGTTTTTCGCTTGCAGAATTAAATCATCAAAAAACAGGTTATAAAATGGAAAAAGGAATTATTGATTTACATATTATTACCCAAAAAGAAATTGACGAACAAAACAGTTTTGCTGTAATGATTTCAAATCCATACAATTCAGCACGTTTGTTACGAAAAAGATAAAGCCTATGAATTGTTTCTTTGTTGCCGATTTGCATGGGAAAATCGATAGATACCAAAAATTTTTCCAGCTCATTAAATCAGAAAAACCCGAAGCGGTTTTTATTGGTGGCGATTTATTGCCTCATATTCATGGTTCGGTAAACAATTTTAATTTTAAATTAATCGACGATTTTGTGGATGATTTTTTAATATCCGAATTCGTAAAATTGAGATCAGAAATGAAAAGTCATTATCCCGAGGTGTTTATTATTCTTGGAAATGATGACCCCAAAATTGAAGAACAAAGAATAATTAATGCAGAATCAAAAGGAATATGGCATTACATGCATAATAGAAGATATCAGTGGAACGATTTTGAAGTTTTTGGTTATTCAAATATTCCACCATCGCCATTTTTGCTAAAAGATTGGGAACGATACGATGTTTCCCGTTATGTTGATCCCGGGTGTATTCACCCAACTGAAGGAATTCGAACAATTACAGAAACTACAGATATTGAATATGCTACAATTCAAAATGATGTTGATAAATTAACCCATATTTTTGAACCCGGGAAATCTGTTTTTCTATTTCATTCACCGCCATACCAGACGAATCTTGATAGGGCTGCATTAGATGGCAAAAGCTTCGAGCATGTTCCTTTGGATGTAAATGTCGGAAGTATTGCATTGCGACGATTTATCGAAGAAAAACAACCTCTTTTAACTCTGCATGGACATATTCACGAATCATCAGATATCACGGGGTCTTGGTCTGATAAAATTGGAAAAACAGTGCTTTTCTCGGCAGCATATCATAAACCTGAACTTGCTGTTATTAAGTTTGATCCGGAAGATTTAGACAAGGCAGAGAGAATAATTCTATAGAATTAATGTGCTTTGTGTTCCTTCGTGTGTACTTGGAGTTACTTTGTAGTTTATCAATATAAATTTTTTACCACAAATCATGAAGGTTCTCACGAAGTCTCACTGAGGAACCAGTAACCAACAACCAGCAAACTGCCTTCGGTAGTCAAGTCAGTAACAATTTTTTCATTAATTTTGATGGTTCCAATTAATTCAGTACTTTCATTTCGATTTTAAAAGGATAATTATGAACACATTCGGTAGAATTTTCAGAATACATATTTATGGTGAATCTCATGGAAAAGAAATTGGTATCTTAATTGATGGTTGCCCTGCCGGCTTGCCAATAACAATCGAAGATTTTACGGAAGATATACAACGCCGAAAAGGAGGGGCAAAAGGAACAACTCCCCGCATTGAAGAAGATAAACCGATAATTAAATCCGGTGTGTTTAATGGTAAAACAACAGGTACCCCGGTTTTGATATCCTTTGAGAATAAAGATGTTCATTCAGAAGATTATAGAGATTTATTGGCTTTTCCACGACCCGGCCATGCCGATTTTACTGCTAAGATGAAATTTGGTGGTTATAACGATCATCGGGGCGGAGGGCACTTCTCTGGCAGACTAACCTTGGGGTTAATTGTAGCAGGTGTAATTGCCAAGAAACTGATAGCCCCTGTAAAAATAAATGCTACAGTTATAGAAACCGGGGGTTCTAAAAATATTGATTCTGCAATTGACAAAGCAATTAAAGAAAACGATTCAATTGGTGGTATAGTTGAATGTCGTGCTGATAATGTACCTGTTGGCTTGGGCGAACCTTTCTTCGATTCTTTCGAATCGCTGATTAGCCATATTGTTTTTGCAATACCTGCAATTAAAGGAATAGAATTTGGTTCAGGATTTTCTTCAGCTCAAATGACCGGCAGTGGGCATAACGACGCGATATTGGAATCAACAGGCAAAACCAAAACAAACTACTCGGGTGGAATAAATGGCGGAATAACAAATGGGAATGAGATTTATTATAGAGTTGCAGTAAAACCAACATCAAGTATATCCAAACCACAACAAACTTTAAATCTGGAAAAGGGTAAAACTGAAAATCTCGAAATTAAAGGCCGCCATGATACCTGTATTGCTCTCCGGGTTCCTGTTATTTTGGAAGCTGCTACTGCTATTGTTCTTGCCGATTTAATGATGTTGGAACAAAGAATTCCTGGAATAGTTAAAGAGATTTGAATTTCTTAATATTAGATAAAACCTTTAATACTCGAAATCACTAATAAACGGATGAGGAATTGAAGCAAGGTTTTACATAAAACTATTTAAATTTATTTTCTTCATTTCCGAATTTACATAATTCAAACTCTCTTCGTTGCTCATTTTTAACAATTTATGTTCAAAACCAACATTCTTTTTTAGGATATCACAAATTTCTTTAACCCAATAATTCATACTCATTTGAACAATATGTCCATCAATTTTTTTTGCTAAGTCTGTTATTCGACTTCCTTCCCCAATTCTATCTACAAGAATTATTGTTGACATAAAATGTTGTTGTCTTCCGAACTCCATTTCTCTCTCAAAACGAGATACTTTATCTAATGAAATTTCAGTATTTCCAGGTCCAATAAAACCAATATCAAAACGTACACCTATACCGGGTTTGTATAACAAGGTTGCATCGCTTTCCCGTTTACTTTCTCTTTGTGATAGCCAAAAAACTTTTTTTGATTTTGTTGAATCATTTGGGTTTATTTTTTCAAATCCCAGAATTGTCAATAATGAACCTAAAATCAGTTTTTCAAATAATTTTCCATACATTGATTTTTCAGAGCCACGCAAAGCTAAAGTTTGAGTACCTATTGCAGTAAACAACTGTAGAATTGATGGCCAACTTAAAAGATAATTTTCCTTGTTAATGGTAAATGTGCCTAGTAAATCACCAAACTCAGCTTTTGATTGAGTTACTGCATTTTTAATCGCATTATCAAGTTCTTTTAGATATGCTTGTACTTGTTCTGAATCACTTCTCAGAACATTTTGAATACTTTTTCCTGTAAGTCCAATAAACCATTGAAGGAAAATTTTTTGTTCTGTAGATAGTTTTTCTGTTTTAAGCTCGTTACTTACTATTGGTAAAAGATTTTGATTAAAGTCTTTAATGTTCTTTGAAGCTTTAAGATATGCGATTAACATAGATGCATTTGATAAGGAAATCCTCCTTTGAGTAAGTCCCTCAGTAAGTGAACGAACATTTCCACCACACAATATTGAGGCAACAACACTACGAATTATATCTTCTCCTACACGTTCTATTAATTGACTGCCTGTGTATTTCGTTAAACTTAAACCTAGCTTGGGAATATATTTTGAAACAGATTCTTTTGATTTCATGATATATCAAAATTAATAAAAGGAGTTTTGTTTTGTGATAATTCCATATTTATAAGATTTACCTCATCAACCCTATTCTGAAGCCATGAATGTAATTCTTCCTGAATTATTTTAATATATTCAGGATCTTGTTCAAAAAGAACAAATCTCCTGCCTAATTTTACTGCTGCTTTTCCAACGGTACCTGTACCTGCAAAAGGGTCTAAAATCACATCATTTTTAAAAGAATAATATTTAATTACCTTTTCAGCTAATTCGAGTGGAAATATTGCCGGGTGCTTGGGTGAATGTGCTGGATGTATTTTCCAAATATTTGTTGTTTCATAACCATCATCAATTTTTGATGCTTCTACTAATCCCGGATTTGGATGCTTTCTTATGTGCCAATCAATTAATCTTTCAGTTTTTTTCCTATAAACTAAGATATATTCAGTAACAGGAACTGGTTTATATTGCAAAGGACTTCTATCGGCAGCAAATCTTCTTCCTCTGCCTGTTGCCCAACCTGCACCTTCAGGTTTAACCCATATAATATCATCAATAAATTCGAAATCCTCTTCAATAAAAAGTCTATGAAAATCAAAGGGTACAGCAATTCTTTTTGATGCTTCACTACGGCTTGAACGTCTAATTAATATAGGTGAAATATTCATCACAAAAAACCTTCCTTCATTTAATACTCTATGGCTCTGGTGAATAATCTTTTTTATTTTTAACAAGTATTCATCATAAGTTAAATACTCTGCATATTCTGGCCTTGCATTATAATAAGGTGGGGATGTGAAAATTAAATCTACTGATTCATTTGGAGTTTCAGATAACAATTCTTCACAATCTCCAAAACCAACAGTATTTCGTAAGTTTGATATTTTAGGTATTGCTCCGTTCTCTGAGAATGGGTCAATCTCATTGTTAGTATCATTTACATATTTTCGTCCTAATAACCTTGATTCTAAAACTTTTTTATTTGAACTTTTTTTCTCATTAATAAGAGTTGTAATAGCGTCAATTACTACCTCTCCAATAGCTTCATTATTTTTTGAAAGTAAAGGAACTCTCCAAATATGGTACCTATCATCAATTTCAGGCAAACCAAAATCAATAGCTTTATCTAGTTCAAAAGATTTTAAATAATCAAATGCAACTTGCTTTGCCTGTTTTACTTCATTTATCCTATACTGTTTTTTCTTATCCATCATTGCTATTTTATAAAAGCAAAAGTATTAAAAAAAGGCGTGGTTGCAAAATTTAGGTTCTTTTGGTTATGGTGCAGTTGTATGTGTGTTTGGACAGCCAAATATCCTTATATATGGATAGTAAATTTACTTTTTGTCTTTTTTGTAGTAAATTATCCGTTGTTGATGGTTTTCCTTTGCTTGTGCCTAATTAATTGTTATTTTTTATTCAATTTCGATTATCTTATTTTTTATTCCGTAAATAATAAGTTCTGCTGTTGTTCGTAATTTTAATTTACACATGATGTGATTTTTATGGCTATCGACTGTACGGACGCTTATAAAAAGCTTATCGGCAATTTCTTTATTTGAATATCCTTTACCAATCAGTTCAATAATTTCTTTTTCCCGGCTGGTAAGTTGTTCATCCTTATCTAAACGATCAAATCCGGAGTAGGATTTTTTAATATAACTTTTTAAAATGGATGACGAAATTAATTTACCCAGGTATTCTTCTCCATTTGATATCGATGAAATTGCATCCAACAACTCTTTTCTTGAAGTATCTTTGGGTAAATAACCTTTGGCCCCGTTAATCATAGCATTTATTACATATTCTTCGTTTTTATGCATCGATAAAATAAGTATTTTTATACCGGGATATTGTTGGGTAATAATTTTGGTAAGTTCGATTCCCGTGATTTTAGGCATGGTAACATCTAAAATTAAAATATCGGGCGATATCGTTTTTAGTAAACTTAAAAGTTCGTCACCATTCGATGCTTCGCCAATAATTTCTAGATTGCTTTCATCAGACAATAGAGATTTTATTCCATCGCGAAATATTTGGTGATCGTCAGCAAGAATGATAGTTGTCTTCATTGAATTCTATATGTTGATTTTTATTAAAGTACCACTATCCTGAATAATTTCAAACGTACCACCTAACAATTCTGTTCGTTCGCGCATATTTGAAATCCCGTTTCCGGGTTTAAAATGCTCATCAAAATAAAATCCAACCCCATTATCTGAAATGCTTAAATCTAACTGATCGGTATAATTGAAATTAATAAGTACTTCTGTTGCTTTCGAATGCTTGACAATATTATTAAGTGCTTCCTGAATGATACGATAAAGATATATTTTTACTTTTTCATCACAGGTTAATTCACCCGCATTATGAGTAAATTGAATCTTAATTCCTGAATTTTTACGAATTTCTTCGCAAATATTTTCTATGGCAGAAACTAACCCAAACTGATTTAATACAGGTGGAGCAAGGTTTTCTGACATACTTACTACTTCTTTTGAAATAACTGCCAATAAACTTTTTGCTTCTTCTACGATTTGTTGTTTCAATTCGGGTGATGCATTTTCGAAGCGTTCCAGTTTCATTTTTGTAGCAAGAATATACTGTCCCAATCCATCGTGCAATTCGCGCGAAAGCCTCTGTCGCTCAATTTCCTGACCATCAATCATCGATGTTATACGTTTTTCCTTTTCGTATTTTAATTCCTGAGTCTGTATTTTAATTTTTCCCGACATTTTATTAAATGCTTGGGTAAGTTCACCAATTTCGTCGTTAGAATCATTTTCTATGTGAGTTGTGTAGTTTCCTGAAGCAATTATTTCGGCAGCTTGTTTTAACCTGATAACAGGGAGCGATATTTTTCTGGATATGATATAAACCAAAACAAAGATAAATAACGAAACTACTATGCTTAATAGAATGATACTGTTGCGAAGAGTGTAAATTGAAACCATAGCTTCTTCAACATCAATTTCAGCAATAACAGCCCATTTATGATTCCCAAACTCAATTGGAGAGTATGATCCAAAAACCGTAACATTTCTGTAATCTAAATATTCATTAGTGCCTGATATTCCTGAAAAAACATCATGTGTTGCTTTTGTTTTTACAAGTATGGCAAAATCCCGATGTTCTTTAAACCGTGAACTTGTAAGCATTTTGTAATTGTTATCGACAAGATACGCTTCGCCGGTTTTACCCAGGCCATTACGCGGATTTGTATTAAACATCAGTGAATTAATCGATTCAATATCTTTTTCGGTTAAGGTTGAATCTTGTTTTAATCTATTCGTTTCAAAATACCGGTTTAAACTTTGGATTTTTTCAAATCGAACGGATGTTAACTGATCGTACGTTCTTGAAATGAGTGCACTTTTAGCTGTGTAATAAGAGTAAACACTTAAAATGGCAATTGTTGCCAAACACAAAAAAAGGTAGTAAACAAACAGCTTTTGTGTAAGGGTAGTTTTATATCTGAAAATTGTTTTCATAGCAGGTTCTCAAAAGTAAGAAACATTTAGATATCAATTGTTTAAAAACTGTGTTTTTAATTGATTTTTTGAAATTTTTTATATCGGTAATTTACCTATTTATTAAGCATTACTTGTAAACACAATTACGCTAAAACCCTTATAATATCTGAGTTTAATACTTCTATCTTTGTTTGGTTAGAATTTTAATTGTTAATCAAAAAAAGAGTAAATATGAAACCTCCATGCAAAAGGTTTTGCGCAAACATGTCTGCCGATAGGCAGACAAAGATGATTAAATATGTTTTGCCGATTTTATTATAATAGAAGTATGGCATGGAGGTTCACGAGCGGAACGTGGGACGGATAGGTGGGAGCGAGTAACAAGAAAAAATAAAATTACAAACAGAACAAGCAGGTAATTAAATAAGAATTAATAACGTAAAAAATATATACAAATGAAAAAACTTATCTCTATTATCTTATTCATTTTTTTAATACCTAGCTATTCTGCTTTTTCACAAGAAACAGAAACAAAAGAAAGCAAGCTTAACTTTACTATTGGTTCCGACATTGTGAGCCGCTATGTATGGAGAGGAACCGATTTCGGACGATCTCCAAGTATTCAGCCAGGTATTGAATTATCAGCAGGCGGGTTTGCAATTGGCTATTGGGGCGCTTTTGCTACTAGTCAAATAAACTCTGGCTCATTTTCAACAACACAGGAAACAGATTTATATCTTTCTTATACTCTCAAAGAGATGTTTAGCCTTACATTAACCGATTATTTTTTTCCAAATGATTTAGCTGCAAATAATCATTATTACGAATTTAATGAAGATAAAACCGGTCATATTTTGGAAGCTGCACTTTCGTTTAACGGAACAGAAAAAGTTCCTTTTACACTTTTAATTGCAACAAACATTTGGGGTGCAGATAAACGGGATGCTGATGGCGATAAATTCTACTCTACATATGCCGAATTAGGTTATTCAAGAGATATTCTTTCTCAAATAAAATTAAATGCTTTTGTTGGGATAAACCTTATTGCTCCTGATTTAGAAAAAGGTGAATCAGGATATTATGGAGATTATTTTGGAATAGTAAACATGGGAATTACCGGTACAAAAGAAATTAAGATTACCGACAGTTTTTCTGTTCCTTTCGCGGTTTCACTCATAACGAATCCACAAACACAAAACATTTTTATGGTTCTTGGAATTTCATTTTAATAAATAAAGTATTAATTAATAAAAGAGAAATAGTATGTTAGAAACTGGTTCAACCGGGTTTATGCTGTTAGCAACCAGCCTGGTAATGTTAATGACACCCGGATTAGCTTTCTTTTATGGTGGCTTGGCTACTAAAAGAAACATTTTGGGTATAATGATTCAAAGCTTTGTATCTATGGGATGGACAACTGTTTTGTGGATACTTTTTGGTTATTCACTATGCTTTAGCGGTGGTGCCGGGGGAATTATTGGAAACTTTGATAAAGCATTTTTAATGGGAGTTGGCGTTGATACAATGTACACCAATGGCAAAATTCCCGAATTTGTTTTTATAGCCTACCAAATGATGTTTGCAATTATTACTCCTGCTCTGATTACAGGTGCATTTGCTAATCGTGTAACTTTTAAATCATACATGATTTTCTTAACAGTATGGCAAATTTTTGTTTATTACCCTTTTGTTCACATGATTTGGGGTGGTGGTTTATTAGCTGAATGGGGCGTACTTGATTTTGCAGGTGGAATCGTTGTTCATGCTACAGCTGGCTTTGCTGCTTTAGCCTCAGTATTTTATGTTGGTGCCAGGGTTGATAAAAATTCAACACCTAATAGTATTCCTTTGGTTGCTATTGGTAGTGGGTTATTGTGGTTCGGTTGGTATGGTTTTAATGCCGGAAGCGAAGTAGCCGTTGACGGAATTACGGTAACAGCATTCTTAAATACAGATATTGCAGCTTCATTTGCAACCATTACCTGGCTAATAATTGAGTGGTCGAGAGAAAGAAAACCAAAATTGGTTGGATTATTAACCGGGGGAATTGCCGGTTTGGCAACAATTACACCCTGTGCTGGTTTTGTTCCTGTCTGGGCTGCTCCAATTATAGGTGCAGCAGCAGGTCTTGTTTGTTATTTTGCTGTTCAGCTAAAAAACAAAATGAAATGGGATGACGCTTTGGATGTGTGGGGAGTACACGGCGTTGGAGGATTTTTAGGTACTGTTTTATTAGGTGTTTTTGCATATAAAAGTCTGAATTCAGCTGGTGCAGATGGCTTATTAGCTGGAAATTCATCGTTTTTCTTTAAAGAATTAATAGCTGTTGTTGCAGCTTCTGTATATGCATTTATCTTTACTTACTTAATGTTGATTCTTATAAATATGATTACCCCTGTAAGGGTATCAGAAGAACATGAAAAAGAAGGGTTAGATGCTGCTTTACATGGAGAAAAAGCTTATGATGAAGGAGCTTTATAGTTTCAGATTAATCTAAATTCATCTTAATTTGAAAGGTTGTCTATTTCAGGCAACCTTTTTTCATAAATTAACGTGAGTTCGATACAAGAATTAAAAATAGATTCTTGTCTTTAAATTCTAAATACATTAATATTCATTTAGTTTGTTTTAAAAAATGCTCCTGCCAAAGGCAGGCAAGCTGTATCTGTAGTTTATCTCAGATGTATTTTAAGAATACTTTTCGTATCAGAAGTAACTTTAAATCGCTCATCGGGCCGTAAGCCAATAATCCAAACAATTTTATTTCCACTCTCGAGTATCCATGCATTTTCTTTTTCCGAAAGAGATAGTTTTTGATCGATAAAGAAATCACTTACTTTTTTCAGGTTTTTCATACCCAGCGGCATGAAGTAATCTCCTTTTTGCCATTTACGAATGGTTAAAGGGAAAGATATTTTATCTAAATCAAACTGACCGGTAACAGCGTTCTTTTCAATGGTAAAATAATCATCAATTTCTATTCTTTCAATACAAAGAGCAACAGGATGCTCAAGTTTTATATCATTTTCATTTATATAAAACACTTTTCCGGGTTGAACAGAAATTTCTTCCAATATTAGATTTTCACGATCTTTAATTAGCCGGTGTGTCGATGTAATGAATTGTTTGCCGGGCTCACTGTCGAAAACCGAAACAATATCATTTACCTGAGTATTTGAAAATCCAAAAGGTTTTAAAAACTCGTGCAAATAGGTTTCCACAGGATCGAGTTTTTTAAGTTCTTCAATGCTCAGTAAGATTGTATTGTTCAGATTTGAAACAACTATTTTATATTTTTCCAGTATAGCCTGTGTGAAAATCTGTTCTGTTTCTTTTAAACGCTTAATATTTTCAACCATTATCTGCCTGAAAGCGGGATTAATTTTTTCAAGTAAAGAAATAACATCATGCCGAATCAGGTTTCTTGCATATTTCTTTGAACTGTTCGATGAATCTTCGCGATACAAAAAGCTGTTTTGTAAAGCAAAATCAAGAATTTCTTTACGACTGGCAAATAGGAGAGGCCTTATTATTTTGCCTGATTTATTTTTAATTCCTGTTAATCCTTTTATTCCTGTACCTCGTGTAAGATTTATTATAAATGTTTCAATCTGATCGTCGGAATTATGAGCAATAGCAATATATTCATAACCTTTCGATTTTCTTATTTCTTCGAACCATTCATAACGTAAATCCCTGGCAGCCATTTGAATGGATATTCCTTCATCTGTTGCTATAGCCTTTGTATTAAAACGGGTATTAAAAAATGGAATATTGAAATTTTCGGCCAGATTTTCTACAAACTCTTCGTCTTCATCAGATTCTTGTTCTCTTAACCTGAAGTTACAATGGGCAACTGCGAAATGATATCCTGATAATCTGAAAAGATGAAACATGATTATTGAATCAATGCCTCCGCTTACACCAAGAAGGATTTTATCGGTTTTCAGGCATAAGTTGTTTTTTTGAATATAACTTTGAAAACGATCGAGCATAATTTAGATATTAAATAAATCTGTTATTGCTTTTGCTTTTATCATACATTCATCGTATTCTTTTTCAGGTTCCGATAAACTGGTAATTGCTCCTCCAACGGTAAAAGATACATAATTTTTTGCTTCGTTATACAAAATACTGCGAATTACTACATTAAAATCAAAATCTTTTTCAGGTGTAATAAATCCAATAGTACCGGAATACAATCCTCGCTTTGTCTTCTCGTATTGTTCAATAAGTTGCATTGCTCTTATTTTTGGTGCTCCGGTCATAGATCCCATGGGAAAAGCATTCTTAATGATATCAACAATGTTAGTTGTTGATTCTACTTCTGAAACAACAGTTGAAATCATTTGGTGAACTTGTTTGAAGCTGTAAATCCCAAATAATTCTTCAACGTTAACAGTACCTTTTTTTGCTGTCCGTGAAAGGTCGTTTCGTACCAGGTCAACAATCATCACATTTTCAGCACGTTCTTTTGGATCATTCAAGAGCTTTTCTTTTAACAAGATATCTTCCTGTTCAGTTTTTCCTCTTCGTATTGTTCCTTTTATGGGTTGCGAAATTACTTTAGTTCCTGTTTTTTTTATAAATCTTTCGGGACTTGCACAAATCAGGTAGTTGTTATTTAATTTATAAAAACACGAAAACGGGGTAGGTGAGATATCTTTTAATTTAAAAAAAGTTTCAAGAGCATTTATTTTTGATTCAATATAAAATTCCTGGCAAAAATTAACCTCGTAAATATCTCCAATCTGAATATGATGTTTTAATTTTTCTACAGTTGAGATGTATTCGTTTTTCGAGAATCTTGATTTAAGTTTTAATGAATTGGTCTTATCTTCAGAAAATGATATTTCTGTATTTTGAATTGCAAGTATAAGTTTTGTAATATCTTCAATCGTAGAATCGTTCTCATGAAAATGAATTTCAATCTTTTTACTTTTGCAAGTAAAAACAAATCCGGGAACAAAAAAATGGGTTGCAGGAAATAGAAGCTCATCTATATTTTCGGATTTCAAATTTTCCGTTTCATTTTTTAAATCGTAGGTTAAATAACCAAATATCCAGTCATTTACATTCGAAAAATCGGTTAGCTTTTTAAACCCATTAAATTCGGAAGCGGTAAGATCTTTATTTACATTAACTCCAGCTAAAAAGTCATATTCATAATAGGTAAATTCTTTGTTGATTTTGGTAAAGTCGTTACTATCTAAAAAAACGAATGTGTCGAAAGAATTTCCCCACGTGAGTAACTTCTGTTTGAATAAATGAATATCCTGAATATCAATTTTAAGACTTGCTCTCATACAGCAAAAATAAAAAAAGCATCACTATAAGAGATGCTTTTAATAAAAAGTATTTCCCATTAATGACTTAAATATTCAGAAATTCCTTCTTGTGTTGGTTTAAGTGCTTTATCACCTTTTTTCCAGTTGGCGGGGCATACTTCACCGTTCTCTTCGAAATATTGCAGTGCGTCAATCATACGTAATGCTTCATCAACACTTCTGCCCAATGGCATATCATTAACTAATTGGTGGCGTACAATTCCCTGTTTATCAATTAAAAAAAGTCCTCGATAAGCTTGTGGGGTTCCGTTAAAAATGATCTGGTCATCGTCATCATAATCATAATACCCGGCTAAAACATCATAGTTTTCAGATATTGTTTTAGAAAGATCGGCAACTATAGGGTATTTGACACCTTTTATTCCACCTTCTTTTAATTCGGATTGCAACCATTTCCAATGTGAAAATGCTGAATCAACAGAACATCCGACAACAGCAACATTTCGTTTTTCAAAATCGGCAATTTTCTCCTGAAATGCAAGAATTTCGGTTGGGCAAACGAAAGTGAAATCGGCCGGATAAAAATAAAATAATACATATTTCTTACCCAGGTATTGATCCAACGAAAAATTTTCTACTATTTGATTTCCATTTATAACAGCATCTGTTTTAAAAGATGGTGCTTTTTTCCCTACTAATACTGACATAATTTAATTTTTATAGTTTAACAATAGGTTTTCTTTACCGGTTAAACAAAAAATACTACGTAATGTTCAGAGAATTTAACGTTTAGAATCATTGGTTCCCGGTTAAAATTAGAACTGATTAAGGTGTCGCAACTATGTTGCTTTACAAATTTTATTATACATTTATCTACAAAGATATAGCAACTACGTTGCCGGGTAAAATGCCGCATGGCAGCTTAACCTTTATAGAAATAAAATATTGGTCTATTTATAATCAATTGTATTAGGAGCCGAAGGCTCAAAATTTATCGGAGTTGTGTATGTTTCTCCGGAGATGAGCATGTAAAAGTGGTTGCTATCTTCGGGAACTAAAGGATAATATGCAAAACGTACCTGGAAAGTTTTAAAAACAAGGTTTTCATTTCTAACCCGGAACCCAAGCCCTATTCCACTATATAAACTATTTGAAAAAAGTGATTTATTTTCAGGCCCAATGAATCCAATATCGCCAAAACCAAAAAAAACAAAACGAAAATTATAGAGAAACATATCTGAATATGCCACGGTTTCTGCATGAGCACCAATTTTTTGGGTACCAAATAAATAATTACTTTCCAGGCCCCAAATATCTTTTCTTGAATCAAGGTAGATATTCTCGTCACTAAACCTGTTTATTCCACGTGTATAATTGATTCGTAAAAACTCTCTGAATTTTAACCGGTTTATATAATGAATATTTGAAATCAACTGGGTATTAAAAGAAATTACACCTTGCTCTAAACGTTTTTCGTATAAAAACCCTCCAAATTCTAACTGGTAGTTTAAATATCCTAATTTCTTAATTGATATGCCGCCGGAATGGTTTAATCCCAAATAAGGCCTTTTATAAAACTCATCTTTTTCATACCCAAAATTAACCTGTATTAAATTGCCTAAGGGAATATCTTCAATTTTCCCAAATCCATATATTAAATTTGATTTTATATGTTTTTGTTGTGCAAATGCAATACTTCCTAGAAAAATCTGGTTGTCGTGATACAAGTAATTATATCGCTCGCTTACTTCGGGTCCTTTATAAAAATTTGTATTAATAAATCGTGCACCTAAAACAATTCTTGAACGTTTGTAAAAACCTGAGTTTAGATTTTTAAGAATAAATGATCTGCCAAACCAAATATCCTGTGTAGAATAATTAAGCCGGGTGTTATAAAGTGTTGTATCTGGTTTCTTAATATCTTTTAGTGTTGATGTTTGAGAAATATTAATACTTCCGGCATATTTCGTGTTGTAAGAGTAGAATTTTCTCCAAATCTCTATCCCGTATTTTTCTGTATCAAATGCATTGTGGTATTTAATTCTTGATTTTATATACGAGTTGCTGATGTTATCAAATTTATAAGCAAATTCATAACCTGTAGCAGGTAAATAATCTGAATTTATAAATAAACTTCCTTCAACTTTTTGGCCGAGGCCATATAAGTTATTTTCAAATACTTCAATCGCACCTGATGAGGTGTTGTATAAATTTGCAGAAAAACCTAACGACCAAAGATCTCTTGTAATGATTAATATATCAACCAAATCATTACTGCCTTCAACTTCCATAACCTGGATATAGGCAGTTTTTATGAATTCAATTTCGCGCAGTAATCGTTCGTTATCGGTTAATTCTAAAGGGTCTATAGTATCACCCTCGGCGAAAAGAAGGTAGTTTTTCAATAAGTTGTCCCTGGTTTTAATATGGACTAAGTTTCCGGCATCTTGTATCCACGATGTTCCTGAATACAAAGGCTCCTTAAAATCGGGGCTAAAAACATTTAATTTAGTGATTTCAATATTTCGTATTGTTTTCCCCTTGTATTTTGAAAAGTATTCTTCAGAATTATTTAATTCTGGTAACATATTTATTCCATTCGATGGATTTTTTGTAAGTATAAACTCAATTGCTTTTCGTGTAATCAGGTTTTGTGAAGCTATAGTCCGTATTGAATCATAAAAATTTTCTGATTTAATTTCTTTTTCTTTCAGTTTTTTTAATAAAATAGTATCTGTTTTAAATTCCCCTGAGTTAACTTTTTGTTTTTCTTTAATAATATTTTCTTCGAATTCTGTATTTCTGTTATTTAAAGCAAAATAGTTGATACTCTGTGCTGTTGCATCTGATAGTTCGGACAGATAAGCAATTAAAATTACGAGAAACGATATTTTTATTTTATTGATAATCAATGTAAAATAAGAATTTAAAAGATGGCATGAATTTAAATAAAAAAAAGGTTCAAAAAAATTTGAACCTTTTTAAATTTATAAAATTTTGAAATTAGATAATACCTAAAACATCTTTTCCCTGTTTAAACCGGATATCTCTTGGAATACCTGCTTCACCAATTTTATTCAGGTCGTTTTGAAGAGTTTCTTTAATAATACTCATTTCTTCGACTAATTTGCTGGCAGCATCATAATCGCCATTACCCTGAATTACAAGAATTTTTTCTCCCAGAGAACTAACGGCCTGGGTCATTTTTTCAAAATCAACTTTATATTTCCCGGTTACTTCATCGCGGGTAAATGCGCCTTGTTCGTTGAAATAGTTGAATTGAATCATATTCGATTTACCATGTGAACTGGCGGCTCCAAACCGAACAGAACGGAAAATTCCAGATAAGAAAGTGACATAATTATCCATTAAATCTTTTTCCCCAAGTTCACCCATTTCGGCAAGTTGGGTTACAAGAAATAAGCCCAGAATATCGGCTTTGGCTTCTTCAATTCCGCTATATTTTTCTTTTAAAGCATCACGAACAGTACCTTTATTATTTATGGTATTTTTAATTCCTAATCCATGAGCAACTTCGTGAAACATTACATTTTCGAAAAATGCATCAAATTTTACATATTGTAGTTGAGATTCGTCAATAACAATCGTGCTTATCGGTTTAAGAATTTTCTCAAATTTATAGTTCATCGAGTTTTTTAATTGCAGTTTTCTACTACCTTTTTCGATATGAACCCGTTCATCATTAGGGAGATTAATTGCTATGGTTTTACTTCCTGAATTACAGTCGCCTGCATAATACACTGCATCGTAAACACCTAGGTCGGAATCGCTGCCTGGGACTTCTGTTTTATATTCATTTGCTACCGGTAATTTTGTTTGCAATTCTGGTAGCAGTGCTGCAAATTTTGCTAATTTAACAGTCCATTCCATATCTTTTATGAGGATAAACGATTCATAAGCAGCTTTGTATCCATATAAACCATCTTCATAATTCTCAATTGGGCCTATAACAAAATCAATAGAATTGGTTTTCATATCCATCCAGGCCATATCGCTTGCCAAGTATTCATCGGTAAGCAATGCTTCAGCACGAAGATTTAAATAGTTTTTTAAGCCTTCATCGTTGGCTAATTCGGCTGCTTTTTTAACAAGTTCGGCAGCTTTGTCAATTTCTGCTTTATATTCTGCATGATAAGGTACTGATTTTAATTTCCCGTTTTCATCGCGTCTGATAACTGTATATAAACTGGTTTTATCAGCTGATTCAAATGTTTCGAATTCTTCCTTGGCCATGTCGGATGGATAGAAATTTGCACCTGCGGGTTTGATTGTTGAATCTTTCGTGAATGGTTTATTGTTGTTTAGGCGTTCCCATGGCCCGTAATTTATTTTTACGAATTCTCTTACTGCAGGCTCTTGAATACTATTAATTAATTCATCTTTATTTCCGTAAGCTTGTTTCCAATACAGGTTGTCCATAATCTGTGCTGCATCGAATAAGTAATTTAACATTTTTTTGTCATTATCAGTTAAATGGCTTATATCTGTTGAAAGCTCAACTTCGACAAACTCGTTTACCTTTTTCTGAATATCTGCTAGTTCTTCCATGGTGTATGGGCTTGGTTTTGCACAACTGAATATTATAACAGTTGCAATAATTAATGAAGTGATTTTTAATAAATTTCGTATCATATTAATGGATTTAAGTTTATGAATAAAGAGTTGCAAGTTAAAATTTTGCTTGCAGATTTCATAAAATATTAATAAAAAAGAAAGCTTGAAATTGCTTTCGGGCTCAGCATGAAAAAATATTACGCATACATAGGGTTATTTTATCATTTCAGTTGCAAAAGTTTTAATATTCTGATAGTTAATTTTCGACATACTGTCTTCAATATGTGCAATTTTTTTAATGATAGCTTTTTCAATAAAGTTCATCTTCTCGAAATTAAACTCACCTCCAAAAAAGCCTTTGGCAGTAGCCCTGTTTCTTAATTTTTCAGGAAAAGCATTGTTAAACTGCTCTATGGCTTTATCGTTTTCTTCCATGCAACACAAGAATAATCCAATTTTTTTATCTGATAACAGGGCAAGGTTTTTTTCAATATATTTTTTGAGAGTTTTATTAACCATTCCTGCATGAATTGAACCACCCAAGATGATAACTTCATAATTATCAATATTTATAATATCAGAAGTTTCAAGATTAAAAAGTTGTGTGTTTGCAGGCAGTTCATTTGCAAGAGTTTGTGAACACTTCTCTGTGCATCCGTGTTTTGTTGCATAAATAATAGCCGTATCCATTTTGAATAAATATTAAATTTATCAAAAATACTAAAATAACACAGATTTATTAAAATTGATTAAAATTTAAAACGTGATTATTGATTTAGAGCGGGTAGTTGATGAGATTTTAATTAAGGCTGAGTTTAAGTAAATCAGTCCACATGGATATTCTTTCTTTATTTAAATCGCATTCAGAATCTTCGTCGATTGGTAAGCCTGCAAACTTATCTCCAAAAATAGATAATGACGATTCAAAGTGGTAGCCTTTAACTGAGAATTCTCCTACAAATATTGCTCCCTTACCTTCCAAAACTTCAAATACAATTCCAATGGAATCGGCAAAAGAAACCGGGTATTTTGATGAATCACCTACACCAAAGATGGCTATTTTTTTTCCACGCAAATTTGCTTTTTTTAGTATCGATAAAAAATCTTTAAAATCTTTTTGTAGTTCTGCTTTTCCCCAGGTTGATGTTCCTAAGATAATATTATCGTATTTTTCCAAATCCTTTTCACTGGCAAAACGAACATTGTAAATATCTATTTGGGTATCAGTAAATTGATTTTTAATTTTTTTAGCTATAATTTCTGTTTTCCCGGTAGTTGAACCGTAAAAAATTCCTATTGGTTTCATCGATTGTTTAATTATTGATCATGTAACAATTAATAATACATGTTGTTTAAAATTAATTAATTTTTTGGAGTGATTCTTATAAATGTAAAAAAGATGAATCAAAAAATTGACTCATCTCCTCTGTAGATATTGGAAATATATGTAAATATAAATGGTAGTAAATCTTAATATATTCTATTTAATGCCTGTCCCCAGGAATTACGGTCACCAATTTTAAACCGAAGCTCTTTTCCTTCTTTTAGAATAATATTTAATCCGTTTGGAAATATTTTCAGCGTGTTAAAATAGATAATCTCTTTTATTTGTGATGGTAATATTTCCATGTTAAACTGAGAATGATTCTCATTTTTTGTTTTGAAATAAACACGTTGATTTGTTAATATCAATTTACCATCAATGGTTGTTTCGTCGGCACATAAGTTGGAATCGCCTGCTTTTAAAACCAATTCGTTTGCTTTTAAATCTACTACCATAACCTTAAAATTTAAATTTTACTTTTTATTCATCTCATTTCTCATGCCATTTAATCTAACTTCCATAATATCAGGTTTATATAATTAAAAACATGTAAAATCAAGCTCTTAATTGTTCGATATTGAAACAGAAAGCGTACGATTTCAAACAGCAACTTTTATTTTATAGACGAATGAAAACAAAAAATGATGCAATAAGTTAATAATAAAAAATTAAAAAAGCCTGAATGTATTATCAGGCTTGAGAATAAAAAATCAATTTCATTAACTTACATCATCAGAATTAAACTTAAACCCGAGTCGTTTACCTGTTTGCATCTTGGAAAATTCCATTTTTTCGTTCATTTGGGCAACAGAAGCAATTTTAATATTATCGTAAGGAGGAACAAGTAAATCAAAATCAAGCGAATAAAGAATTGCATTTAAAATGATTTCTTTTAGTATTTCTTTTGATAATACTGCTTGTCCAAAGTTATTATAAAGATATTCATTTTGACGTTTTCCTTCAACAAAAAAATGCTTTTCAATATTTACGAATATTCGAGTAATTAAATAGCCCAGGTCTTCTGTTCTATTGTATTTAAATGAATCAGCAAGGAAATTGTATATATTTATAATACCACAATAGCTATACATTTTATTTTCATTAACATAGCTTAGTTTCCAAACATTATGGTTTCTGTCGAATTCAAATATATTCGAATGCATACTAAAAATGAGTAAATCGCCTGCTACTTTAAGCTCACATTCAAACTGCCCCCGATCTTTATAGGCCAGATTAATCCTGGTGTCTTTAATTTGTAACTGCGAATTGTATTCAGTTACAATCTCCTTTAAAATCATTTTAAGTAAAGAAAATGTTTCAAGAGTTTGATCATAAACTTTTTGTTTAACGATTGCTTTCATCTCAAGCGATGAAAGGATTTGATCTTTACTTTCTTTTTCGTTCATAAGTTTACTTTTTAATCAAACATGTTAATATGCTCTTGCAAATATAACTCTTTGTTTCGAAGGTTTTCCTGTTACCATGCATTTTCCTTCTTCCTGAGGGTTATTTAATGGAATACAACGTATTGTCGCTTTTGTTTCTTCTTTGATTTTTAATTCTGTTTCTACTGTTCCATCCCAATGTGCTTCAATGAATCCACCTTTTGAATCGAGTACCTGTTTAAATTCTTCATATGTTTCAACTTTGAAAGTATTTTCTTTTCTGAAATCAAAAGCTTTCTGATAGATGTTCGATTGTATTTCAGCAAGTAGTTTTTCAATATAGTCTTCGATATTATCGAGAGAATGAGTTTCTTTTTGGAGAGTGTCGCGTCTTGAAACTTCAACAGTATTATTCTCAATATCTCTTGGGCCAATGGCAATGCGAACAGGTACTCCTTTTAGCTCATATTCAGCAAATTTCCAACCTGGTTTATGTGTATCCCTGTCGTCGAATTTTACTGTAATGCCTTTCTGTTCAAGCTGTTTCTTAACATGATTAGCTTTTTCTGCAATTAAATCAAGCTGATCGTTACTTTTATAGATAGGAACAATAACTACCTGAATTGGGGCTAGTTTTGGAGGCAACACCAATCCGTTATCATCGGAGTGAGCCATAACTAAAGCACCCATCAAACGGGTTGAAACACCCCATGATGTGGCCCAAACATAATCCAATTTACCTTCTTTATCAGTAAATTTTACATCGAATGCTTTAGCAAAGTTTTGCCCTAAAAAATGGGATGTGCCTGCCTGAAGGGCTTTTCCGTCCTGCATAAGAGCTTCAATAGCATAAGTTTCCAGAGCCCCGGCAAATCGTTCGTTTTCTGATTTTACTCCTTTAATTACAGGAATGGCCAGCCAATTTTCAGCAAAATCAGCATAAATATTTATCATTTGTTCTGTTTCTTCTATTGCTTCCTGACGTGTTGCATGGGCAGTATGGCCTTCCTGCCATAAAAATTCTGCAGTACGAAGGAATAAACGAGTTCGCATCTCCCAGCGAACAACATTTGCCCATTGGTTTATGAGAATTGGTAAATCACGGTATGATTGTATCCAGTTTTTATATGTACTCCATATTATTGTTTCAGAAGTAGGTCTTACAATCAATTCCTCTTCAAGCTTTGCATCCGGATCAACAATAATTTTATTTGTTATGGGATCGTTTTTTAATCTATAATGAGTTACTACAGCACACTCTTTTGCAAAACCATCTACATGGCTTGCTTCTTTTGAAAAGAATGATTTTGGAATAAATAAAGGAAAATAGGCGTTCGAATGGCCTGTATCTTTAAACATTTTATCTAATGTAGCTTGAATTTTTTCCCAAATCGCGTATCCGTAAGGTTTAATAACCATGCAACCACGTACAGCTGAATTTTCAGCTAAATCGGCTTTAATTACTAAATCGTTGTACCACTGCGAATAATTATCTTCTCTTTTTGTTAAATCTTTGGCCATTATTGGTATAATATTTGCTAGTTAATTTATGAAAAATGATTAGTTTTAGAGCAGCAAAATAACGAAATAAATTTATTAAAATAAAACGAAACAGGAGGTACATTATGAAAACACTTGCAAAAATAACAGTTGTTTTATCCTTATTCCTGGTTTCTTGTTCATCATTACAAACAACTTCAAATATAGATGATTTATATTATTCTCCCAAAGATGATAATATGTCTCGTAATGAAATAGCAATGTACCAGAATACCAATAAAACGAATTCATATTCTGAAAAAGATGAAATGGATAAAAAGATTTCAGCAATTCTGGAAGATGAATCAAAAGAAAATGTTGACACGACCATTTATAATGATGAGAAAACAGGAAATCCTTACCAGGATATTATAGTTGATGATTACGATGAAGCCTATCAAAACAGGTTAGATGCAAAGAAAAGTGGTACCTATGGAATAACTAATAATTATTTTATAACAACAACTGACGACTACTGGTATGCATCAGCATATTTGAACGATCCCTTTTATAATGTTATAATAATTGGTGATCGTGTTTGGGTTGAGCCTCGGTGGATAACTTCAAGCTTCGGTTATTATGGTTCTTCTTGGTACTCCGGATATTATGGTTATTACGGATACTATGGATATTACGATTACCCATATTATAACTACGGATATCCATATTATTATAGTCATTATTACAATCACTATAATAATCCATACTATCCATATTATTACCCGCATTATACGATAAATTATTATAATAACGATAATTGGTTTAGTTCATCTTCTAATTCAGGTCGCAGGCGTTCATTAACATCGACAAACCCAACGGGGATAAGTCGTACCCAACGAGCATCGCGTCAATTGCCCGAAACATACTTGGGGAATGATATTCAAAGAACAAGAACACTTAAAGAAGGTTTGGATGGTCAATCGGGAACTGCTACAAGTACAAGACGAACAGAAGCTACACGAGAAAGAACGACCGATTTAAACAGGGAACGTACCACCCGGGTAGCTAATTCTGATAATCCTGTAACAAGAACAAGTTCGGGTTCTGACATAACCAGGAGAAGAACTTCAACTGAAGGAAGTACTGTACCCCAAAATGTAACAAGAACAACCAGGCAGGCTACATCAACTTATAATACATCAAACAGAACGACTAATACACGATATGTTCGCCCTGCAAGAACTTCCAGTGAAGGAACTGATAATGTGAACAGATCGTCAGGCCCTGCTAATAAATCGGGTACCAGTGGAAGTTCATATAGTCCAACCCGATCGTCAGGTAGTTCTGGAAGTTCTGTAAAAAGTACATCGACACGTTCAAGCTCGGGAAACTCCGGTAGTACAAGAAGTTCTGGCAGTTCAGGAAGCTCTGGAAACAGCGGATCTACAAGGTCTGACCGTGGAGGAAGAAGATAAAAATATTAGTTTTTAATTTGATCTCTTGTTTTCTTAATAAACATTAATAATATAAAAACTCATGAAAAAAAATCTGATTATACTTCTTTTTATTTCATTGTCAATTCAATTATTTTCACAAAGTGTTTATGTTGACAATTCATTGCTGTTTTCGCAAAATAATTATGGAGGAACAGCCCGTTTTACAGGTATGGCTGGCGCATTTGGAGCTTTAGGCGGCGATCTGGGTTCTCTTTCAATTAACCCCGGGGGTATTGGTGTTTTTCAAAGTTCCGAATTGGTTTTTTCTCCTGGTTTGTTATTCAATAAAACCGAATCTGATTATTTGGGAAATATTTTGAACGATAATAAATACAGGATGGCTATTAATAACCTGGGATTTGTTGCATCTTATGATCTGTCAAATTCTGATACACGCTGGGTGAATTTTAATGTTGCCGCTACATATAATAAAACAAATAACTTTAATAAAAATATTATTTTCCAGGGTAACAATAATTACTCAATCATGGAATATTTTGTTGATAATGCCAATGCATCTGGAAGTATTGATAACCTGGATGGTATGTACGAATACTTAGTATATGATACATATTTAATGGATACAAGCAATAATGAATTCTGGAGCCAGGTTACAGACGAAAAGTGGTATATCGATTCAACTAATAGTTTTAATTTAAACCAGCAAAAATCAATTCAAACAGAAGGCTCAATCAGCGAAGTTACAATCGCGTTAGGTGCAAATTATGCACATAAATTATATGTTGGTTTAAGTGTTGGAATTGTTTCTTTGAAATATAATCAGTATTCATCGCATTATGAATTTGAAGATGCTAATACAACAGATGTATTTGACTTTAGAACACTTGAATTTAAAGAAAATTCCGAGATTTCGGGAACTGGCGTAAATATAAAATTAGGAGCCATATATAAACCAATTGATTTTATTCGTTTAGGTGTAGCTCTTCATATACCAACATTCTATGATTTAGAAGATAGGTACTATAATCAGGTAAATTCATCGTTTGATAATGGTGATAGTTATTCTTCAGAATCAAGCAGACAAACATATGAGTATTCAGTAACAACACCACTTAGAGCAATAGGCTCGGCAGGCTTTCAAATCGGGAAATTTGCACTTATCGATTTGGATTACGAATATGTTGATTATTCTACAATGAAATTAGATGACGAATTTAATAGTCAGGATGTAAAAAACGATAATTTATTTATACAAAATAACTATATAGCTGTTCACAATATACGGGCAGGTGCAGAGCTGAAAAGCGGACAGTTTTATGTCAGAGGGGGAGCAGGATACTCAACTAGTCCTTACAAAAAAACAGATATATCACTAAATCATGATTCTTATATATTAACTTATGCAGGTGGTGTGGGTTACAGAGAAAAACATTTGTTTATCGATTTTGCTTTTTCACAAACTGCAAATCAAAATAAATTAGAAGTTTTCCCGGGAAACCCTTATTATTCAACTGTAGATTCAAAACAAAATAATTTTATTCTAACTTTTGGTATTAAGTTTTAGGTTTAGGGGTTTAAATTGAGTTTTGAATTAACTGCCTGATTTTTAAATCAGGCAGTTTTGTTTTTATCAAAATGATAAACTAAATTGTAATCTTTAAAACAATTAATTCAAAAAACTTTGAGTATTAATAGTTAAATAATTATTTTCGTAGCTTGTAATTTTAAGTAAGATACAATCTTACCTGATATACGATGTATAAAAAAATATACTAATGGAAACTAAAGATTTACAAAACTCTGAACCTGTTCAGAATGAACAGCAAAATGCTTCACCCGTGTTGAATAATGCTGAAGCTATTGATGATTTAAAAGATATGGAAACAGCCGAACCTAAAGCAAAATCTAAGAAATCTAAGAAAAAAGATTCCGAAACGGATAAGAACCATGAAATAAATTTGGAAGAAGAAATTGTTTTAGATGAAGCTGAAAATTTTGATAATGAAGTTGAAGAAGTAAGTAAATTGTATCTAAATGATGATCAATCAAAAATTGATGTTGATTTTAATCTTTTGGAACGCGATGTATTAGTAGAAGAACTTCGACGATTTATTGAAACACAACCCATAAATCAGATTAGACGTGAGGTTGAAGCTATTAAAGCTAGTTTTTATAAGAAACAAAAAGCAATAAATGAAATTAACAGGAAACAATTTATTAAAGATGGAGGTAATATTGAAGATTATATTCCTGTTGAAGATCCTTTAGAAACCGAATTAAAAGAACTATTTAAAAAATACAGAAAATACAAGGCCGAGTATAACAGGTCGCTTGAAAATGTAAAAGAAACAAACCTTGAAAGAAAATATGCAGTCATTGAGAAGTTAAAAGATTTAATCACAAATAACGAATCTATAGGCGATACTTTCCAGGTATTTAGAGAATTACAACTACAATGGAAAGAAATCGGGCCAGTTCCACAATCGCATTTAAAAGATTTATGGAACACTTATCATCATCATGTTGAAAAATTTTACGATTTTATAAATATAAATAAAGAACTTCGCGACTTAGACCTCAAGAAAAACCTTGAAATTAAAACCGATCTATGCGAAAAGGCAGAAAAACTAATTGAACATAATTCTGTTGTAATCGCTTTTAAAACTCTTCAAAAACTACATAACCAATGGAGAGAGATTGGACCTATATCAAACGAGCAACGTGATGCTGTTTGGGAAAGATTTAAAGAAGCAACCCGGCTTATAAATAAAAAACATCAGGATTATTTTAAAAATCTGAAAGATGATCAGAAAAATAATCTTGAACAGAAGTCAGCATTGTGCGAGAAAGCAGAAGAAATTTCTAATACAAAACTTGATTCACACAAAGACTGGACAGACAAAACCCAGGAAATTCTTGACTTACAAAAAGCATGGAGAGCGATTGGCTTTGCTCCCAAAAAGGATAATAATAGAATATATGCTCGTTTTAGAAATGCATGTGATAAATTTTTTACTGAAAAACGAGAGTTTTATTCACAAAATAAAGAACTTCAGGATACAAACCTCGAAAGGAAAATTGAGTTGTGTGTCCAGGCCGAATTGATACAGGAAAGTACCGATTGGAAACAAACTACTAAAGATTTAATCGATTTACAGAAAAAATGGAAAGAAATTGGCCCTGTACCACGAAAACAATCTGATAAGGTATGGAAACGATTCAGGGCTGCCTGTGATCACTTTTTTAATCGCAAATCATCATATTACTCTAATATTGAGGAAGTTTACGATAATAACCTGAAACTAAAACTTGAAATTATTGAAAAAGTTAAGAATTTCGAGTTTTCAGATAATCCACGTAAAAACTTTGAATCATTAAAAAAACTTCAAGATGATTGGTCGGAGATTGGTTTTGTACCTTTTAAAATGAAAGATAAGGTTCAGAATGAATTCAGGGAACTTATTAACCAGCAGTTCGATAAATTGAAAATAGATGATTCTGAAAAAAAATTGCTCAAATTTCAGTCACATCTCGAAAATTTGCAGCATAAACCAAAATCATCAAATAAAATAAGGCATGAACGCGAGAAGTTCTTTACACGAATTAAAAAATTGGAAAGCAATATTACTTTATGGGAAAACAATTTAGGATTCTTTAATTCCGATTCAGCTCAGGCAAAAGAGATGATAAACGATTATATGAATAAAATTGAAGAAGCTAAAAAGGAAATAAAAGTAATGGAAGATAAAATCAGGTTAATAGATAAATCTGATAACGAATAGTATTAAATTTTCATAGTTAATTTTAAAAAATAACCAGTTTTGTCAGCAACTAAATATGTTTTTGTAACAGGGGGTGTTACTTCGTCATTAGGAAAAGGAATAATATCAGCTTCATTGGCTAAGTTATTACAGGCACGTGGATATTCAGTTACCATTCAAAAACTCGATCCATATATTAACGTGGATCCGGGAACATTAAACCCCTATGAGCATGGAGAATGTTATGTTACTGAAGATGGAGCCGAAACTGATCTCGACCTTGGCCATTACGAACGATTTATTAATCTGCCAACAACACAAGCAAATAATGTAACAACAGGCAGAATTTACCAAACAGTTATAAATAAAGAACGTAAAGGCGATTACCTAGGAAAAACCGTTCAGGTTATTCCTCATATTACCGATGAAATTAAACGAAATATTAAACTATTAGGTAAAAAGTTCAATTACGATGTTGTAATAACCGAAATCGGCGGAACAGTTGGTGACATTGAATCGTTGCCATATATTGAATCTGTTCGTCAGCTAAAGTGGGAACTTGGCCCTACAAACAGCTTGTTTATTCATCTTACTCTTGTACCATACCTTGCAGCTTCTGGTGAATTAAAAACAAAACCAACCCAGCATTCTGTTAAAGTTCTTTTGGAGAACGGGATTCAACCCGATGTGCTTGTTTTACGTACTGAGCATCCGCTAAATTTAGATATCAAAAAGAAAGTAGCTCTTTTCTGTAACGTTGAAATTGATGCAGTTGTTCAATCAATTGATGTGTCAACTATTTACGAGGTACCACTCCTGATGAAAGAAGAAAAGCTTGATATTACCGTACTTCGTAAATTAAATTTGCCTGTAAATGAAGAACCAAAACTTGCAGAATGGGAACAGTTTGTTAAAAAACTGAAAAACCCAAAGAAAGAAATTACTGTAGGCTTGGTGGGTAAATATATTGAACTTCCCGATTCGTACAAATCAATTATGGAATCTTTTGTTCATGCAGGATCGGTAAATCAATGTAAAGTAAGAATCAAGAGTTTACATTCTGAGGTTATTGATGATACCAATGTGGCTGAAATGTTAAAAGATGTTCAGGGAATAATTGTTGCTCCCGGGTTTGGTAACAGGGGAATAGAAGGTAAAATAAGCGCCGTTCGGTATGCGCGTGAAAATAACCTGCCATTTTTAGGTATTTGTTTAGGAATGCAGTGTGCGGTTATTGAGTTTGCACGAAATGTACTTGGCTATACCGACGCTAATTCCACAGAGATGAGCCGTACAACTACAAACCCGGTTATTGATTTAATGGAAGAGCAAAAGGGAATAACCGAAAAGGGAGGAACAATGCGTTTGGGTGCTTATCCTTGCGATTTGAAAAATGGAACTAAAGTTCATGACATATATAAACAGGAACATATCCAGGAACGACACAGGCATCGTTATGAATTTAATAATACTTATCTCGAACAATTCGAAAATGCAGGAATGAAGGCCGTTGGGTTAAATCCTGATACCAATCTGGTTGAGATAATGGAAATTCCAAATCATCGATGGTTTATAGGAGTACAGTTTCATCCTGAATACAAAAGCACTGTTGTTAACCCACATCCTTTATTTGTTGATTTTGTAAGGGAAATGTGTACTTGTAAATAATTCAAAAAACTAATTATAAAGATTAATAGGGAGAAAAATGGACAAAAATTCAATTATTGGAATCATATTAATTGCAGGGATACTCATTATCTATAGCGTGATGAATAAACCTTCAAAAGAACAGATCGAGGAAGCAAAGCATAAAAGAGATTCCCTTGAAATGGTGCATCAGCAACAAATGATAGAAGAAAAGGCATTTGAAGATGCCAAAGCATTATTACCAAAAACCATACAAGCATCTGATAGTGCTAATAAAGAACAACTTAAAAGCATGTTTGGAAGTTTCGCCGATGCTGCTGAAGGTTTACAGAAATTTATTACAATAGAGAATGATTTATTAAGAATAAAAGTTACAAATAAAGGTGGACGGATATATTCTGTAGAACTTAAAAACTATAAAACATATACCCAAAAACCACTTATTTTATTTGATGGCGATTCAACCGTTTTTGGTTTGAATTTCTTTTCGCAAAACAGGAGCATAATAACAAATGACCTGTTTTTTAATTCGGAAAATGAAAAAGAAAGTTATTTAGTTGATACTAATCCTGAATCTGTAAAAATGCGTTTGTATGCAGGTGAAGGTAAATATATCGAATATGTTTACACATTGTATCCTAACAGTTACATGATTGATTTTGATATAAACTTTGTTGGAATAAACGGAGTAATTGCATCAAATCAAAGTGTTATGGATTTAAAATGGTCAATGTATTCACCCCAACAGGAAAAAGGTGCTAAAAATGAAAATACTTACACAACCATTGGATACAAGTTCTATCAGGATGAAGTAAATTCCTTAACTGCAAGGGGTAGTAAAGACGGGAAAAAAGAAGAGCTGAACGAAAAGTTAAAATGGATTTCCTATCAGCAACAATTCTTTTCGTCAATTCTTGTAGCCAATAATTTCTTTACAAATGCAGTAGTCGAATTTCAGAATCTCGAAAACGAAGATAACCCGGGGAAATACTTAAAGTATTTTAGTTCATCTATTGGAATTCCTTTTGAGAATTCCGAAAAATCAACAGTTCCGTTAAAATTTTATTTCGGCCCTAATCATTTCAACACGTTAAAAGAGTACGAAATGGATTTTGAACGAATTGTCCCTTTAGGATGGGGTATTTTTGGATGGGTAAACCGATTTATTGTTATTCCTGTTTTCAATTTTTTGGATAATTATATTTTAAATTATGGATTGATCATTTTGTTGTTAACCATTTTTATAAAATTAATTCTATTCCCGCTTACTTATAAATCGTACTTATCAACTGCGAAAATGAGAGTGTTAAAACCTGAAGTTGATGAGATAGGAAAAAAATTCCCCAAAAAGGAAGATGCCATGAAAAAACAGCAGGCAACCATGGCTATGTATAAGAAAGCAGGAGTAAATCCTATGGGAGGATGTATTCCAATGCTTATTCAGTTCCCTATAATTATTGCCATGTTCCGGTTTTTCCCTGCATCTTTCGAATTGCGTCAGAAAGCATTTTTATGGGCAGACGATTTATCTGCATACGATTCAATAATCAATTTACCATTTACGGTTCCATTCGGATATGGCGATCATGTAAGCTTATTTACAATCCTTATGGCTGTTGCCTTGATTTTTACTACAAGAATAAGCACTGAACAAATGGGCGATACCAATCAGCAAATACCTGGTATGAAGTTTATGATGACCTGGTTGATGCCGATAATGATGTTGTTTTTCTTTAACAGCTATTCAGCAGGTTTAAGTTATTATTATTTCTTGTCAAACGTATTCACATTAGGACAAACAATAATAATCAGACGGTTTGTTGATGATGAAGAAATTATGAGGAAAATTCATGAGAACAAGAAAAAACCGGTTGTCAAATCAAAATGGCAGCAACGATTAGAAGATGCTGCTAAAAAAAGAGGGTATAACCCGAAAAAATAGTTGAATAAAAATATTTCGGGATAATAAATTTAAAAGGCTCATTTCAAAATCTTTAGAAATAATCGAATTTTGAGATGAGTTTTTTTATATAAAATAATTCAAATAGGAGTTTGATAATTGTGGATTTTTAATATTTTTGCAACTCGAATTATCAATGTTCTTATAAGAAATGCCGATGTAGCTCAGTTGGCCAGAGCAGCTGATTTGTAATCAGCTGGTCGGGGGTTCGAATCCCTCCATCGGCTCGGAAATGTTATTGTTGGGGAGATACCTAAGTGGCCAACAGGGGCAGACTGTAAATCTGCTGGCGTACGCCTTCGTAGGTTCGAATCCTGCTCTCCCCACCAACATATTGCGGGAGTAGCTCAGTTGGTAGAGCATTAGCCTTCCAAGCTAAGGGTCGCGGATTCGAGTTCCGTCTCCCGCTCAAAAGAAAAGATTGCATAAAAGCAATCTTTTTCTTGTATTATGAAATACTATGTTTACATTTTATTCTCAGAATCATTGCAAAAATTCTATATTGGTCAAACACAAAACCTACTTGATAGAATTAAAAGGCACAATCATGGATTTGAGAATTATACATCAAAAGGTATCCCGTGGAAATAAAGTTTTATAGAGTAGTAGAATCAAGGTCAGATGCTATGAAGTTAGAGAGAAAGATAAAAAACTATAAAAGTCAACAAAGAATTTTGAATTTTATAGAAAAAGAAATATCTGAAGGTCGCGGATCTCAAAAAATTGAAAATCAATGATTTTCATAATTTTTCGTGGATGCTCGAATTTCAAGCCAAACAAAGCTTGGTGAAATTCGGCATTCGAGTTCCGCCTGCCTGCCGGTTCAGGCAGGTCTCCCGCTCAATAAAAAAGGTTGTTTCAATTATTATGAAACAACCTTTTTTATTTCTATAAAGAGTTGAGTTTATTCTTCCATTTCTTCCATCTCCCCCTGTAATTGGGCCATTTTTATTGCAGTAACAGCAGCTTCATCGCCTTTGTTCCCGTACGAACCTCCTGAACGATCTTTTGCTTGTTGTATGTTATCTGTAGTTAATATACCATAAATAAAAGGAATATTGTAATTCATATTTAATTCGGTTATTCCGTGAGTAACACTCTGGCAAACAAAATCGAAATGGCGTGTTTCACCCTGAATTACACAACCCAGGCAAATTATAGCATCTAAATCGGCATATTCAGCCATAAATTGTGCCCCAAGAGTAAGCTCAACAGCCCCGGGAACAAATTTTACAAGTATGTTTTCTTCCAATGCACCATGCTTTTTTAATGTTTCTAAAGCTCCTTTGAGTAATGCATTTGTAATGTCGCTGTTCCATTCTGCTACTACTATTCCAAAACGCATATTCGATGCAGATGGAACAGATTTAATATCATAATCCGAAAGGTTTTTTAGATTTGTTGCCATATTTTATAGATTTAGTTATTCAAAGGTAATTGATATCAATAAAAAAATCCTGAAATCTCAGGACTTTTTTTAAATAAAAACAATGCTAAATATTATTTGCTTATCATTAATTCAGCACGTGTGATGTATTTTTCAATTTGTTTTCCTTCGGTTGAATTAGGAAAATCTTTTTCGATTTTTTGATATACTTCCAAGGCATCTTCATATTTGCCGGTTTGTTCGTAAACAAAGCCTAATTTCATTAAATATAAAGGAGTTGTGAAGTTATTTACATATTCATCAGCAGCACGTTTATAAAAACCTGCAGCCTCACTGGTATTGTTAAGTTCCATGTACGCATCGCCAATAGCTCCAAAAGCAACAGGAGCAAGCATTTTATCGTCAGATTCAAACTTTTTCAGGTATTCAATAGCTTTTTCGTATTGTCCTAAGTGCAAATAAGATATTCCACTGTAATAATTTGCAAGATTTGCCGATTTAGTAATACTGTATTCATCAATAATATCGAGAAAACCTAAATAGTTACCATCGCCATTTAAAGCTAGGTTAAATGAATCACGGGCAAAATATTGCTCAGCCATCCACATTTGTGTTAATGCTTCATTTTCTTTTGGAACAACCACGAATCGTTTATATCCTAAATATCCACCAACAATAATTGCTATTGCAAGTACAATTATGGTAAGGCTTTTCTGATTTTCTTCAATATAATGTTCTGTTTTGCTTAATGCATTTTCTACTGTTTCTAACTGATCTTCATTAGATATTTTCTTTTTGCTCATCGTATTCTAACTAAATTAATATTATATGTTCCTGAAATTAATAGAAACGCAAATGTAATTCTTTTGACTAATTTATAAAATATTTTGTTTATAAAAATTGATATTTATTGCACTTATATTTTTTAATTCTACCGAATAAATCAAATCTTTGTAAAAAGATTTTTTATGTATCTTAAAAAATTATCATTAATAAATTTTAAGAATTACAGTGAGCTTGAGCTGAATTTTTCTTCGAAAATCAATTGTTTTATAGGTAGAAATGGTGTTGGAAAAACAAATTTGCTCGATGCTGTTTATTATCTTTCAATGTGTAAAAGTTACCTTAATCCGATTGATATCCAGAACATTAAATACGAAGAAGATTTTTTTGTTATTCAGGGCGAATATGAAAGAAATGAAAAAGACGAAGATATTTATTGCGGTTTAAAACGAACCAAAAAAAAACAATTTAAACGAAATAAAAAGGAATACCAGAAGCTATCCGATCATATTGGTTTGTTGCCCATAGTCATGATTTCGCCATTAGACAACAACCTTATTCTTGACGGGAGTGAAGAACGCAGGAGGTTTATGGATAGTGTTATTTCGCAATACGACAAGGATTATCTTGAAAATTTAATCCGCTACAACAGGGCTTTAGCACAACGTAATAAACTTTTAAAAGATTTTTATTTAACACGCGGTTTTGATCCTGAAACTATCGATATTTGGGATGAACAACTTATTATTTTAGGTGAAAAAATACATTTAACCCGCGTTAAATTTGTTGAAGAACTTATTCCTATCTTTCAGGATTATTACAACCGGATATCTGAAAACAGGGAAAAAGTTGAATTGGTTTATGAATCACAGTTATTCGAAGGAGAATACCGGGAATTGCTAAAAGCAGCGATAGATAAAGACAGAGCTGTTCAATATACATCTGTTGGTGTACACAAAGACGATTTGATACTTTCATTAAATGGTTTCCCGATGAAAAGAGCCGGTTCACAGGGACAACAAAAAACATATCTTGTTTCGCTTAAATTAGCCCAATTCGATTTTATGAAAAAAATCAATGGATTTAATCCAATATTATTACTCGATGATGTATTTGATAAGTTTGACACACAAAGAGTCAGGAAAATGATAGAACTGGTTGCTGAGCATCATTTTGGACAGATATTCATTACCGATACCAACCAGGACAGGCTTGAACCCATATTACGTGAAATCGATATCCCTCATAGTTTATTTGAAATTGAATCGAACGGGAATTTAATTGTTAAGAAAGTTGAATAATTAAAATTTATGAGAAAAAACAATACCCAGAAACTCGATGAAGTGATAGGGCAATACCTGAAATCACTTAAAATTGAGAACAAACTAAAAGAAGTAGGTTTAATCAGATCGTGGGATGAAGTTGTTGGTAAAACCATTGCCCGCTCAACAAAAGAACTTTATATTAAAGACCGTAAACTCTTTGTAAAATTAAACTCATCAGTTATTCGAAACGAGTTATTCATGCTTCGTGACGGGTTAAAAAAAGCCCTGAACGACAGGGCCGGTGAAAGTATAATTGATGAAATAATTTTAAAATAAATTTTTATCTTTTATCTTCTGTACTTAATACCTTTCTCTCTGGTTAAAGAAGAAATCCGCTTCACGTTTTGCATTTTCAGGAGTATCTGCACCATGTATTGCATTACGTTGCAACGATTCGGCAAACATTTTACGGATTGTACCTTCTTCTGCTTTTGACGGGTCTGTATTACCAATTAGTTTTCGAAAATCTTCAATCGCGTTTTCTTTTTCGAGCAATAATGCTACAATGGGGCCCGAACTCATAAATTCAACAAGTCCTTCGTAAAAGGGTTTCCCCCGGTGCATTTCGTAAAACTTCTCTGCTTCATCGCGGGTTAGTTTGGTCGAGCGGATTGCTGAAATCCTGAAACCTGCCTGGTTAATCATGGCTAAAATTGGGCCCACATGATTTTTACGGCAAGCTTGCGGTTTAATCATTGCAAATGTATAACCTAATGGCATATTTAAAATTATTGGTTCTAGTATCGAAGATATAAAATTTTTGTGAATACTTAAATTCTGATCAGATTATTTTATCTTTGATACAGTTATAAAAACTTAAAGTTTCTGAAAGTGAAAGAAATACAAAACAACATAATAAAAGAACTCAAAAACAGAATCGAATTATCAGAAAAACCATTGATAATTACACATTATAATCCTGATGGTGATGCAATAGGTTCAATACTTGCATTCTATCATTATTTAGTTAAAAAAGGAAAAAATCCTTTTATGGTATCACCCAATGATTATCCTGAATTTTTGCATTGGATGCCTGGAAACGAGAATGTTACAGTTTATAAACGAAACACGGGAACAGTTACAAATGCAATTCGTGATGCGGATTTAATTATCGCTCTTGATTTTAATAATTTTGAACGTACTGAAGGCCTGGAAAAATATCTTAATGAATCGAAAGCTGTAAAAGTAATGATTGATCATCATCCCGATCCATCAGACTTTGCAGATATTGCTATTTCTGATATTCAATACAGTTCTACTGCCGAAATGGTTTATCATGTTATTGAAAGCCTGGGTGACGAAGATTTAATTGATAAAAATATTGCTGAATGTATATACTGCGGTATAATGACCGACACAGGGTCTTTTAATTATAATTCATCAAATCCATATACCTATTTGGTTGTTTCAAAACTGGTTGGATTTGGAATTGATAAAGACCGAATTTACTGGAATGTGTACGATAATTTTTCTGCTGACAGAATGCGTTTATTGGGATACTGCCTTCATAAAAAAATGGAGGTTTTTCCTGAATATCATGCAGCAATTATAAGTATTACAAAAGACGAATTAAAAGAATTTAATTTTGCCCCGGGTGATTCCGAAGGATTTGTGAATTTACCCCTTTCGATTAAGAACATAAGGTTTACAGCTATTTTTATTGAAAGAGACAAGCAGATAAAAATATCATTTCGTTCGAAAGGTAATTTTTCAGTAAATAAATTTGCTGAAGAAAATTTTAACGGTGGCGGGCATAAAAATGCATCGGGTGGATATTCATATGTTTCTCTTGATGAAACATTAAAAAAATTTAGAGAACTATTGCCAAAATACCAAACAGAACTTCAAAATGCATTATAACTCATTAAAAATCAGTGTTTTTTTGCTTCTTGTTTTATTGTCTTTTTCTTGCAGACAAAAAAAACAGGAGCCGCAGAAAAATATACCATCAAACTATAAAAGAACTCTTGAAAAAGTAAATAAAGTATTGGTTGATAACGATACAGAAATAATAAAAAATTATATAAATCGCAGGAACTGGGAAATGAGTGTTTCTGCAACCGGACTTTGGTATAACGTTTATTTTGATGGCAAGGGTAAAAAAGTGAATAAAAGGGATTATGTTGAATTAAACTACAAGCTCTGGTTATTAGACGGAACCCTGCTATATTCATCAGATAGTACAGGAACTAAAAAATTTATTGTAGGCAAGGGCGGGGTGGAAGCCGGACTCGAAGAAGGGGTTCTGTTTCTTACTGAAAAAAGTAAAGCCCGATTTATTTTACCACCACATTTAGCTCATGGATTAATTGGTGATGGAGATAAAATCCCCGGCCGTGCAATAATACTTTATGATATTGAAGTAGTAAAAATAGGGCAGTAAATTTATAAGCTGATTGTATTGATTCAGATTTCTTATTTTGTAAGTGAATACCATATTTTTTTTATTTAAAAAAAGTTATCTTTGAAAAAATACTATAAATCGTGAAAAAATGAATAAACGGCTTATCCTGGTTTTAATTTCAATTATTCTTCTTAATTCTTGTGATTATTTTTCAAAATACCCGGGATTTTCAAAATCTGAATCGGGTTTTTATTATAAGCTCGAGAAATTTGGTGAAAGTACCGAAAAAGCTAAACCCGGAGACTATCTGACAGCCGATATTTATTATAAAACAATGGACGACTCTGTATTTTTTGAAGGCAGAAGAATGTTGCAGATTACCGATCCTTCTTACCCCGGTTCTATTGATGAATGCTTTTTAATGCTTGCTGAAAATGAAAAGGCTACTTTTATTATTTCTGCTGCCGATTTTTTTGAAAAAACGCTCGAAACCTCGTTGCCGCAATTCATACAACCAGGGAAGGAGATGAAAGTTGTTATCGATATTATTGAAATACAAACCGAAAGCGAATATTACCGTGAGAAAGAAGCTTTTTTAAACTGGATAGAAGATTTTGGCGATTATGAAAAAGTAATTTTACGGCAATTTATAGAACAGGAAAAAATTTCAATGTCTCCGACACAATCAGGATTAATTCATTTAATAATTAAAGAGGGAATTGGAGAAAATGTACAATTGGGCGACACGGTTACCATACATTACGAGGGAAAATTTTTAAACGGGAAATTTTTCGACTCCACAAAGCGCAGGAATTCCCCTTTCCAGTTTGTTTATGGAAAAAAATGGCAGGTTATAACCGGTTTGGAAGAAGCTATTGGACGCATGAAAGCCGGCGAACGTTCAATATTCATATTACCTTCTCAAATAGGATTTGGTGAAACCGGTTCTTCAACAGGAATAATTCCTCCTTATACATCTACAATTTTCGAAGTGGAACTTCTCGAAGTTAAACCCGGTCCCCGTGATAAAAACCTGGATTTAAACAAATACGATTAAAAAAATAACCCCGGTGAAACCAGGGTTTATTTTTTATTTAGTAAAATTTATACTCGTAGCGATACTGCATTTTATATTTATATGCAGCGTAATAAACATCTACCTTTTCAAGTATCCCTTTTGAATTATAATAATATGATTTTTTCGAATATTCTGTTGGATCATCATCGTACCATTTTTCTTCAATTATATTTCCATTCGAATCGTAAATATAAGTGTTATTTATAAATATGTTTCCTAAAGGTTGTTCGCGCGTAATTTCAAGCAAGTTGCCCTTATCATCATGTTTGTATGTTTCTTTATAATTGAAATTATCAAAAATGTATTTTGATTTTTCAACCATCAGCTTATTTTGAAATTTATAAAAATAGTGTTCTTTGATTTTGCCATCTACCTCGTATTCAGTTGTCTCAATAATATTTTGGTTATTATCGTACTTATTTACAATTTTCCCCAGGTTTATATTATTGCCATCGGTAATATGTATTGTTGATATGTTATTTGAATACTCAAAAATTCTTTTTTGTGCAATTTTTCCTTCAAGATCAGTTCTTACAATTTCCGAGATACGATTTTTGGTATCGTAGCTATACTTTATAATTTCGTAATCGGAGCCATTGTATCTTTCTTCACGGATTTTTTTACCTGAATTATCATAGGTAATATTTTGTTTAAATAACACTTTCCCTTCTGCACCTTTTGTATTTATATATTCAACTTTATTTTCTTTATTATCGTACTTGTAACTTAGTTTTTGATCAATACTTCCTGGTTTTCCCGACTGATAATAGATTTCCTCAATAATATTCCCGTTGTGATCATACGTTTTAGAAAAGTTTTTATACCCGTCTTTTTTAGGTTTTCCTTTCTCGTATTTATGATTCCATTGAGTTTGTGTATGGATATGGTTTTTAATGATATTTTCTTTCCATTTAAGTTCGCCGGGAACTTGTGCAGATAATATATTTGCTATTAAAATGAAGCCTGTAATTAGCGCTATTTGTTTCATTTTTAAATCAGGTTATTGAATTTCAATTATCAAATATAATTTAAATATATTCACTTTGTAAAGTATAATGCAATTATCTGGCAAAAATTGTGCATAATTTAACTTTTTACGGTAAATAATTCTTTTGGTTTAAATTATTTTAACCTGTTGCGTGTTCATAAGTTTAAAGTGCTGATTTTATGCATCTTTATGGATTAGCATTTTAGCAGATGTTTTTTACCACAAAAACTATGAGACTCAAATTTTTACAAGGAAAAATAAAAGCATATTATCCCGGTAAAATACTTTAAATACATTGGTGTCCGATTAAAATTTTACTAAACCCTGTAATATGAATAATATTAAACCTTTTCTTAGATTTCGCCACTAAGTG
>MENK01000007.1 GCA_001768235.1 Bacteroidetes bacterium GWB2_32_14 | reverse complement strand
TGAAAAGAACAAGACGAATTAAATTAAAAAGAGTAGTGCAAACAGATTTTAATTCGAAAAGATATATGCGACTTAGGCACAGCCTAAGCCGAACATGGGGTAAAAGGGTTGGAGACAATAAAAAATCATACATATTAACAGAAATTCGAATGCTATGAAAAAGGTAATTATATTAAGTCTATTTGTAGGCTTTCAATTAGGATTGTTTGCCCAAAAAGGTAATACTGTAAATGATTTGATCCACTATTTTAAGGAGATTAGAATCCCATTTAATTCAGATCAAATTAACCTTACCTATAAAGAATTACCATATGAATTGGCTTTAAAGTACTTTTTTAAAGGAGATACTGCATCTTCTATTTACTTTAAAGAAGTATTTAATCAAGAAGACTATACACTTATGAGTTCTGCATATGTAAGAAAAGGAATTTTTCCTGTCTTCCACTATTATTTTTCTGGAAAACTTTTTATGATTTATCATTTAACAAGTGAAAAGGAAGATTCAGAAACAATTTTAGCCTTAATGGATGATGAAAGTACTCAAGCAGATAAATTAGTTATTGCTTATGCTACTATTTCAGCACCTGAACTTTACAATTGGATTCGCTCAAAAATATATAAAGATAAGGTGATAGTTTTTGAGTATAGACGGATTCCATTAAAGAATAGAGATAGTACTAAAAATGCCACTGAAATAATAGTTAATTTTTATGAAATTGATTTTAATAAGAATAAGTTTATTCAAATAAAAACAGAAAAGTATATGTGTATATTCGAACTTTATCAATTGAATGATGCAAGTACAGAGGAAGTAAGGAATGCTGATCCCTTTTATAATTATTAGCCAATATTGTAAATGCTTCCGATATAAAAATTAAGCTCGAGTTTTTACTCGGTTCGCCTAAGGCTGTAAAAAATAAATAAAAGAAAGTTCGGCGGTGGCTGCGCCACCGTCGGTCTATTTGAAATGAATAAGACGAATTAAAATATAAAGAGTAGTGCAAACAGATTTTAATTCGAAAAGATATATGCGACTTAGGCAAAGCCTAAGCCGAACATGGGATAATATTACCAGAAGAAGAACAGCAGTTTAGAGATGCCATTATATCAATTGCAAGAAGTAAAATTTATGAAAGATATAAAATAAGAATAACTTATCAAGAGATGGATGAATACAAAGGAACAACAAGGTATTTTGATAAATTAGTTAAATAATGAAATACAAATTCTATATCATTGCGCTCATTTCTTGTATTTTTTATAATTGTAGTAACAATTATAAGATTGAGCCCGCAACTATTGAAAATAAATATGCAATTGAAACTTTTAAAAATAATATAGTTATTTCATTGGAATCTCAAGATTATATTGCTTTTAAATTATTTAAAGGAAATAATTGCCCTGAAATTGTATACAATTCAAAATATTTTAATAGAAAACCTTTTTTTGCTTATAGGACAATACCAATTAATATTGATAGTAATATTGCATTTATTGATTACTATGGAAAAGGTATTGATTCTGTGAATTATGAGGAACTTGAAGTGCAATTTCTTTTAGATGGTCAACAAAGAATAAAATTAGATAAAGTCTATATTATTGATGAATGCTATGCTATTGGTAATAATAAAACAACAAGAATTATAAAAAGAAAAGAAATACAAAAAATAGCAAAGGACTGGGATCTATTGCTCAGTTCCTCAGTTCGCCTGAGGCTGTAAAAAATAATAAAAAAAGAAAGTTCGGCGGTGGCTGCGCCACCGTCGGTCTATTAAAGTTGAATAAATGGTTTGAAATAGGTTGAACGATTAAGTCGGTCTATTTGAAAAGAACAAGACGAATTAAATTAAAAAGAGTAGTGCAAACAGATTTTAATTCGAAAAGATATATGCGACTTAGGCACAGCCTAAGCCGAACATAGTTTATCAAAGCAAAATAAAAAATAAAGAAGATTGTCAACAGGTTATAAGATATCAGATAAAGAAGGATTGTATTATTTGACATTTCAGATTGTAGGATGGATAGATGTATTTACACGTAAGATATATCGGGATATAGTTATTGAGAGTCTTCAATATTGCCAGAAACAAAAAGGTTTAGAATTATTTGCGTAATCATGTCGAATCATATTCATTTGATGGCTCGAAGTCAATTAGAAGATTTAAGTGGTACAATTCGGGATTTTAAGAATTTTACGAGTAAAAAGTTTTTAGATGAACTATCAAACAAAACAGAAAGTAGAAAAGATTGGATGAAAGTTGTATTTGAATATCATGGTAAATTTAAGAGCAATCAATCAAATCAAATTTGGACGCACGAAAATCATGCAGAACTTATTTATAGTCAGAAATTTATTGAACAAAAAATAAATTATATTCACAATAATCCGGTTGAAGCCGGATTTGTTGAATATCTTGAGCAATATTTGTATAGTAGTGCCAGAGATTATGCAGATGAAAAAGGTCTTGTAAATATTCAATTAGTATAAATAAGCACAAGCGAAAGACGCTTGCGCCATATTGGTAAACATAAGATTATGAGAAAAGTATTATTTTGGATAGGTTTTAGTTTATTGCTTTTTATTTATAACTGGGCATCTGGTCAGAGTGTTACGCTTTATGGAGCAACAAATGTATGCCCGAATTCAGCTACTGATTACTCTTTTGGAGTGGATGGAACTACATGTTACTACATTGGGTTAAATTGGACTGTTGTTGGTGGGACAATATTGTCCGAAGAAGGTAATGGGGCATCCGTTATATGGGATGAAACCGACGAAACACATTCTATAAGTATTCATTTATCATTTTCCAAAGAATGTGCAATATATATACCTCCTGATAATTTAAATATTACTGTACAGAGTATTCTTTCCCCAATACAAGATGAAATGGGTGAAATTTCTGTTTATACTGATAATAAATATGATATAATAACTACTCGTTTATCCGAATGTGATACCTATTACTTAAAATGTAAGCAGGTTACCGATCTGAGACCAAATGAAGTTTACTATTATTGGAGATACAAAACCGATGAAATGCCTTCATACGAGAGTTTACCGACAACAACATCAAATATGACATCAGTTGATTTATCTAAATTGATTTTATCAGGAGCTAAAGAAATTTGGTTCTCTGTGACAATATATTCTTCATGCAGCTCTATTGCCAGAACGGCAGAGACAAAATCTACACATGAAATAACTTATTGCTACGAGTTATCATCCGATACAGAAATGCCCGCGTGTTATGGATATTCAAATTCTGAAATTACATTAAAAGGTTTTCCGAATCCCGCATTAATGCCAACTTATCCTTATTTAAGCAATTCCGATATTGATTCTTTCGATATTTCAATTGCAAAATATTATAAGGCCCCATTAAATGAACCTGGTGATCCATATTGTTCAAATACATGGGCAAATGGAAATGCAGTTGTCCCTGAAAAATTTGATGGTTATGAAGATGAATATTGCCCCTCAGGCTATACTTCAAACTATACTTTTAAATATACTACAGACAGTGTTGTTTTAGATGAGAATAATATAACACTTTATTCTTACGAGTTAGATACTATAGGTTGTGATTCTATTTTTTTTTATAAACCCGGGGAGAAACCTATTTTCATAGGATGTGGAGATTATATTTTAGATACTGTCCCTGGCGATTCAATCATGGGCCTGGATACGGGTTTATATGTTTTAGATATCGAGAATCCTGTTTTTACAAAGAATCAAACAGTTTTCGAGGTAAATGCTCCCTCTCAACTAATATTTAATAGTGCCGATGGAATTGAAGTTGATAACTCGATTTATCATGTAACCACGCCAACAGCTGGAGATGGTGAAATAAAATTAAGTATTTCAGGAGGCACAATTCCTTATAAATACAATGATGAAGAAATATTAAAAGTTGATGGTGATTATACAATATCTGGATTTGGGGCAGGTGAGCACTCTATTGTAATTACCGATTTTCATGATTGTAATTCGTACCCGGACTCAAAATCCGTTACCTTGCTGGCTCCCGGCACGTTAAAAATTGATACTACAGGAATAAAAACAGTGTCGTGCAATACCTCAGATTACGGGATTTATAGCGATGGTGTTATAACATTTGATATTTCAGGAGGAATAGGGCCTTATTTTGTTTACTTGTTTAAAGACAGTGAGTCCGAACCATTAGGTTCTATTGACATAACTAGTAATAATAAGTATTTTCAGGAATTAAAAGCAGGTGATTACAAGTTGGTTGTACGCGATAATGATGATGCTATAGCCGGGTATTCGGATAAAATTCCCTATCAACTCGATACATTAGGGATTACTGTTGATCAGCCTGATTCAATTCATATTTTATTTTCCGATATTATCGATCCTGTCTGTTCTCCCGTTGCCGATGGAGAAATAAGAATTTCTGCATCAGGAGGAACACCGGCTTATGATGAATTTGTATTATGTGATAATGATAAAGATAGTATCAGATATACAAGTACTGATATAATGGATGGTTTACAAGCAAATACTACGTATTATATAAAAGTAAAGGATTATAATGAGTGTTACCAATTTAAAGAATTTATATCGGGCAATTATTCAACACCCCTGCGCTTTGATACACAGGAATTAATTCCTGAAGTATGCCTGGGTGGAGCCGATGGTTCAATTTTATTTTATGCTTATGGAGGGCATTACGATATCAATAATTTTGATAGTACGAATTTTGAATTTGCTGCTGATTTTGAGAATTACTATAACGAAAATTTTATAAATGAAGCAGATACATTGATAAGGTTAGAAAATCTATATAGCGATTCATTATATGTAATTCAATTAGAAGATAAGCATGGTTGTATTACTGAAGATACAGTTTTTGTAACCGGCTATTCATCACCACTTGGATTTACCAAAGGCCAACGTACACCACCTGATTGTATTGGTGGTAATGATGGATCAATTACATTGCAAGGCTTTGGTGGCCATAAAGACGATGGCATTTACGATGATTCTTATTTTACCCTGGACGATTATACCGTTGCCGGGTTCAGTACATTATTGCCAGCAGTAACCATTACAGAACTTTATGGTGACACTGTATATACTGTAACCATCGACGATAAAGAAGGTTGCTCCGAAACAGATACCATTTACCTGGGCGAAGAACCAAATCATGTTCAGCCATTAATGGTAGATTCGGCCGAAGAACGTTGTTATGATTACAACGATGGGTGGATAAAAGTAACAGGAACATCAGGAGAAAAACCACTTGCTGGTTACAGCTATTTTATTACCGACCAAAACCAGTTTTCTTACAATCCATCGGATGCTATTGATACCAGCAGGGTAAAAACAGGAAACGAGTCATCGTTTTACAACATGGTGCCGGGGAGTTATTTTGTTTATGTTTCCGACGAAAACGATTGTCTGAACGAAAATAGAGAAGCCAACCGGAATGCTTACAGGAAAGAATTTTATGTTGAACCGCAGGATCTGATCCAGTACGAATACGAGTTACACAACTCATCGACCATTGGAGCCGAAGATGGCTATGTTAAAGTAACCATATCGGGAGGTAACGATAGGTACCAGTACCAGCTAATCGATAAACTTTCTATGGCAATAGTTGAATCGGGCGAAACAGGAGTTGGCACATCACCGGCAATTGGAGCTTTAAAAGAAGGTGATTATACTTTACAAATAAAAGATACCTGCGGATGTTCAAACAGCAGCCTGGAATGGATAAATTACGATTTTACAGTTCTCGATCCTGCCGATTCGTTAAAAATGGATATTCTACAAATAAATCGGCCATCGTGCTATGGATACAGCGATGGTGAAATTGTTGTTGAAGGAAAATTTGGTTGGGGAAATTACATATATGGTATAGACTCGGCTTATAATGATAATACCGAAGGTATAATTACAGGCTTATCATCTGGAACATATACAATATGTGTTAAAGATGATGAAGGAGCACAATATTGTACCGAAATTTATGTAGGTCAGCCCGACACATTACTTCCTGCAATAGAACAAATTACCGATGTACGATGTCACAATGAATCCGATGGAATGATTACTGTTGCTGCAACAGGAGGTACAATGCCTTATTATTATTCGGCAGACAATATAACCTGGCAACAGGATTCAGAATTGTCGGGATTTAGCAAAGGAAATTACATGTTATATGTTAAAGATGCCAATGGTTGTGAAGTAAGCACAGAAGCAGAAGTAGGCGAACCCGATGCATTTACAATGAATTACAGTATTACCAATACAGTATGCGGAGAAGCATCAGGAGAGATTTCTTGTACAATAACCGGAGCTACATCTCCATACACCTGTTCATGGTTCATGATTGATGCAGAAGGCGAACATCCTGTTTTAACCACATCATCATCAGCCTCGAATCTGTATGGTGGTAAATACAAATTAATAGTAAATGATTCTCATTTTTGCGATTCATCGTGGATTTTTATTGTAAACAATACTGATGGACCTCAATTAGTTATAGAAAGCACTGATAGTATTTCGTGTTCGGGAATGACAGATGGAGAAATCACTTATTCTGTATCGCAGGGTATAGCTCCGTATTATGCTGAATTGCAATCGGGCAACAATGTAATAGCAACCGATGCGCATTCTGTTCCCGGAACATTTACATTTAATGGATTATCCGAAGGCGTTTACAGGATAATGGTTCACGATGCCAACGGGTGTGTGCAAAGCAGCAACGAACTGGTGGTTGGTGTTCCAAACCCTGTAACAATTCTTGTAGATGAAATAAATGATCCTGTATGTTATGGCTACAGCAACGGAAACATAGCAGTTCATGCTGAAGGTGGCAATGGAAATTATATTTATAACTGGAATACAGGAAAAACAGAAAACAGAATTGATAATCTTTCATCGGGTACGTACATGGTAACAGCAACCGATAGTAAAGGTTGTTATACATCATCAAGCTACGAATTAAATGATCCCGAAAAGTTAGCAGTAGAAATAGGAGATAAGGTTACCTTGTGCGAAGGTCAGAATTATCCTCTGGCAGCCGAAGGATATACAACATATAACTGGTTATATAATGGAGAATATATAAGTTCATCTTCTGAAATAGAAATTTGGGCCGAGGGAGAATATATTTTACAGGTAACCGATGTAAAAGGTTGTATGGCTCAGGATACTTTTATTCTGGTTTTATCGAACGATTTGCTCGAAGCCGAATTTATTATGCCAAGCGAAGCATTGGTCAGCGATACAGTTGTTGCAATAGATATTTCATGGCCCGAACCACAAAATGTAATTTGGTCGTTTAGTGATGGTATAAAGAATATAAGCTCCGAGAAGTATATCGAAGAATTTACTTTCGAAACTCCCGGAATATATACAGTTAGTCTTACATCATATATTGCCATGTGTGTTGATTCGGTAAGCAAACAAATAGAAGTTTTAGCCGATACAACAAATACTGAGAAATCGTTGCTGGGATCAAATGAGCTGATAAGGAATGTTAAAATATACCCAAATCCCAACAATGGGGCATTTTCTGTTCAGGTAGAACTGGAGCATGTAACAGGAATAACCGTTGACATTTACAGCATGCAACAAAACAGGACTGTATTCAGGCAAAAGGGAAATGGCCAGTTGTTTTACAACATGGAGTGTGGTTTTAAAAACCTTCAGCAGGGAATTTATCTGGTAATAATTTATGCTGAAAACGAACGACGCACTGAACGTTTATTGATATTATAAGATATAAGGTTAAAATATGAGTATAATATAAAATTTAAATTAGATATACGGTCTAGCCGGAAATGACAATAAGGTATAAAAATGAATACAAAAAGTCATTCCGGGCGAAATGAAACGAAGACCTGGAATCTCAAAAAAGAAGACAATGTGAAACTGTGAAAAGCAACGAGTATTAAATGTTATGATCTGATTAATAAGTTTTTGTGATGAGAATAGAAAATTTGAAAATGAAAAAAAACACAGGGTACTCTGTGGTTAAAAATTATAAAGAAAGAATAGTAAATGAAAAAGTTGATTAGTATAATATTCGCTCTGTTTCCCGTTTTGCTTTTTGCACAGGACTTGTCGGAAATAACAAATACATTACCCAAAGGTGCAAAGAGTATTGTTTTAGCTGCTGATATTGATATCAATGGATTCCCTGATATCTTTATAACAGGCGAAACGCTTTCTGATAATTTTACAGCTTTATATAAAAACAATGGCGATAGTACTTTTTCTGATTTGGGATTAAGTGTTCCGTACCTGAACGATGCTTCAGCATGTTTTGCCGACATAAATAACGATTCTTATGTCGATTTGCTTTATACAGGCATTGATGAATCATTAAATTACCTGTTTTATATTTTTATTAATCAACAGAACAATACATTTATCGAGTTAACTCATTCAATTCCGGGAATAAGGTATGGAACTATTCAGTGTCAGGATATGGATCACGATGGATGGCAGGATATATTTATTTCGGGTTATTCAAGCTTAGGAAACGTAGCATCAGTATATAAAAATAACGGGAACCTTACATTTTCAAAAGCTGATTTTGTTTTCGATGGTTTGCGTAGTTGTGATGCTGTAATTGCAGATTTCGATAACAATACGTTTCCTGATATTATTTATTCAGGTTTAAGCACATCTCTTGTAAAAGTTACGTGTTATTACCAGAACCAGGGTAATATGCAGTTTGTAAAGAAAGTGAACAGTTTACCCGGAACACAACTTGGTGGTGTCGATGCCTGCGATGTGAATAACGATGGGTTTATGGATGTTGCTGTTTTCGGAAAAAATAACGACAACAACCTTATTACTGAATTCTATCAGAACAACAGCGGTTTAAGTTTTACTTTATTTGATGAGTTGAAAGGCATACGCGAGGGAGCTTTGAAAACTTCCGATTTTAATAACGATGGATATGTTGATGTAATCCTTACAGGTTCTGATGAAACAGGTACGTACATAACTGAACTATACATCAATAATACAGGAACAGATTTTTCTCTGGAAACAGATACCATAACTGCTTTAGGATATTCTGATGCAACTTGGTTCGATTTCAATCAGGATCAGAAAAACGATTTGCTCATTTGCGGAACAACCCTGTCTGATTCAAAATCACTGTTATTGTCGTCAAATGTAGCAGCAGCTAATCAGTACCCGTTGCAAATAACAGGGTTGATTTCCGACACATCAGCAGACACAGTCTGGTTATCGTGGGACAAGGGAGTCGATAACGAAACCAGCTCCGGGGGATTAACTTATGATATTTATTTGCAAACCGAGGCCACGAATACAGTTGATTTTTATCCTTCTGTTGATTTGTTGTCGGGCATGAGATATACGATTTGTCCCGGAGCTTTATCTTCTAACACTATTCAACTTGAAAATTTGCCCGAGGGCTGCTACCATTGGAGCGTTCAATCGGTTGATGCTGCTTTTGCAGGTTCTTCATTTGCTACTGCCGATACTTTTTATATTACATACCCTGTTTCAATTGGGAATGATACAAGTCTTTGTTATAAAGGCCAAATCAATTTATCTGTAGCCGATTACGAAGGTACAGCAGAATGGTTCTCGGTTAAAAATCCGGCCGTTTCATTAAGCAACAGCAAGCAATTTTTATATACTGTTCTTGAAACAGATACTATTTGGGTTGAACTTACAAAGAGTTATGGTGATGTTGTTTCTGATAGCATTGTTATTTCTATGAATTCATTACCAAATGTTGATTTAGGTGATGATATTCTAATATGTTATGGCAGCGAAGTAGAACTGGTTCTTGGTACTGAATCGGATACAGTGGATTGGTTTACTCTTTCTGATACTTATCAGGAAAATAATAGTCATATTTTCAGTCATATTTTTTATTCAAACGACGAAATAGTTGCAAGGTCAACCGATATTAACGGATGTATTAATTCTGATACGGCATTAGTAACCGTACGGCTTCTTCCGGGAATCAGCCTTGTAAACGATACAGCTCTTTGCCTGAACAATACATTGCAGCTTACTGTTGGAACAGCTTCCGATTCAATTAATTGGTACTCAGTTACAAACATGACAGAAATTTTAAATTCAAATGTTTTTGAGTACATCGTATCGCGAAATGATACATTTCTGGTTGAGTGGTACGATCAGTATCGTTGTGTAAATTACGACACCATAAATATTTTTGCCCGTGAGCTCCCAATTGCCGACGCAGGAAATGATAAGCTAATTTGTAGCGGTTATTCCGTTAATCTGGGGCCCGAAATTTTAAATAACGATTATATCTATCTCTGGTCGCCCGGGTTAACTATTGATGATATGAATAGCGCAAATCCGCTTGTTACACCTTTGGCTGATACAAAATATTTCTTGAATGTTACCGATCAGTTTGGATGCGAAGCAAATGATTCTGTTTTGGTTCAGATAAACCCGATAGGTACTTTCAATATTGGAAACGACACATCAATTTGCCCCGGCGAAGAAACTGTTTTAGGTGGTAATCCAACAGCAACGGGTTCAATTTTACCATATAATTACGAATGGTATCCTACAGATTATTTAAGCGGATATACAACTGCAAACCCTGTGGCTTCACCAAACGAAACAACAACATACTCATTAATAATTTTTACAGGAGATTGCCCCGTGGATACATTAGAAACCACTGTTATCCTGAATCCAATTCCTGAAATTGAAATTATGAACGATACAATTGCAGGATTCAACGAAGACATCTTGCTTTATGCTTCGGGCGGAGAATCGTATGTTTGGTCGCCTGATGAATATCTCAATTTCCCCGATATTCAGAATCCAACGGCAAATCTTGTTCAATCAACACATTTTACTGTACAGGCTACTAACGAATATGGATGTACAGATACTGCCGGAGTTACAATTTATATAAAGAACGAAGTGTTTGTTCCCGGCTTATTTACTCCAAACAACGATGGCAACAACGATCAGTTCAAAGTTTATGGTTTTGGTATTAAAAATATATCGCTTACCATATTTGACGACAAGGGATTGGTTGTATTTAAAAGTACTGTTATTGACGAAATAACTGGTACTGGTTGGAATGGTAAAAATAAAGGTGTACAGGTTAAAGATGGGACTTATTTCTGGAAAATAAATGGTGAGTTCTATAATGGTGATAAAATCAAATTTAAGGGAAAAGATACCGGAGTGTTAACAATTTTAAGATGATAAAAGTACAATGACAAAGAAACTGGTATTAATAGCTTGTATATTTTTAACAGGTTTATATGGTGTAGCTCAGGATGTAAATTTTTTACTTTACTCGAATACTTCTCTGAATATAAACCCGGCGATGGTATCTGCCGGTGATGATTTTAAAGCCTCAGGTAACTATAAAAACGTAAGCTATATTAATAATGTAAATGTTCGGTCGGCTCATATCATGTTATCGAGGCCACTCTATAAAAACAATAAACGGTTTGGAGGATTTGGTTTATCCGTTTTATCTGATAAAAGTGGCGATGTGGAGCAATTTACCTGCGAAGGAGTAACCGGAGCTTATGCGCACGAAGTACAGGTTACAAGCTGGTCACGCTTAAGCCTTGGATTGCAGGTCGCGTATTTCATGAAACGTATAGATACAAAACAATTTTCTACAGGTAGTCAATGGGTCGAAGGCGAAGGATACGATCCTTCATTGGTGAATGGCGAAAATTTCGAAAAACTTACCACAAGCAATTTTACTCTGAACAGTGGTTTATTCTGGTACATGCCTGATAAAGATCGATCAGTAAAGGCTTATTTGGGATTTGCCATGTTCAATCTTACAAAACCCGAATATTCTTTCTTTGGTGCCGAACAGGCCGAGCCGTTTAAATACGTTGCACATGCAGGCTACGAAGTGTATAAGAAAAATAATTTCTCAATAACACCTCAGCTTCTGTATTATAACAGTTACTTTCAGAACAACTGGATTATTGGATCAAAATGGTCGTACAAGTACAAGCTGTTGCAGGAAAGCATGTTGTTCTCATCCGGAAGTATCGATATAATTACCGATTATAAGATAAACCATGGTATTGCTCTTGCTCTACAGGTAAATCAACCCGGATATTCTTTTGGGATTGGTTATGGTTTTGCAAATGATTTTTCGGGAAACTATACTCCTGAAAAGGGTACTGTTGAAATATCCCTTTCAATAAAAAAATCGATGTTCCGGGAGCCCGAAAAGAAAATTAATGAAACTGATGCTGCGTATTATCAGGGACAGGAACGTGAACTTGTGTTTAAAACTCCTATAACACATGAAACAGATGCTAAGACTGTAAAAGAAGTTAAGAAAGAGCTGAAACGTGAATCATCTAAAGAAATTAAATTCAAACTGGAGAAGGATTTTCAGTTTGGGTTTAATGAAGCAGTACTGAACGACGAAGCTAAAAAATACATCGATGATATTGTTCTGCTGTTAACAGAAAACGAGTCGCTCTTTATCGAAATTATTGGACATACCGATAATGTTGGTACACGTGCTGCAAACCAGTTAATATCTGAAAACAGGGCAGAGGTTGTCAAAAAATATTTAGTCGAAAAAGGAATAGGTGAGAACAGGATTAAAACAAAAGGCCTGGCTGATTTACAACCAGTATTTGATAATGATACCGAAGAACATCGTTCGAAAAACAGACGTGTGGAGTTTATAATTTATTATTAAAGAAGAATTCAGAATACAGGATAACCTCTGACTTCTGGATACCTGCTTGCAACAGGCAAGCTGACTTCTAAGTTATTATAAAGAATGAAAATTAAATATTTAATACTTTTTTTATTCATTGTGATTGGAAACCCGGTTTTAAAGGCCCAAAATCTGGAAACCATTGGGCAAAAGGACCAGTTTAAACTTACAGGAGGCATATCAACAAGCCAGGTGTATTACAGTTCGTTTGGTGCCGATCAGCGCCGCGATCCATATACTTATTTTCTTACAGGAAATGTGAACCTGAGCATGTACGGCTGGAATGCTCCATTTTCATACACTTATTCAAACCAGAACAGCTCGTTTCAGCAACCTTTTAATCAATACAGCCTGCATCCATACTACAAATGGATTCGTGCTCACTTGGGTTATACCAGCATGACTTTTTCTCCATACACATTAAGTGGCCATTTGTTTTATGGTGCAGGACTTGAACTTACTCCCGGCGATAAGTTTAAAATTGAAATGATGTATGGCCGTTTGAATAAATCTGTTGGATTCGATTCCACATCAACAAACAATACGCCTTCATACAAACGAATGGGTTATGGTTTAAAGCTTGGTTATAAGCTTAAATCAGGAGTTATTGAAGCTATATTTTTCAGGTCGAAAGACGATAAAGGATCGCTCGATTCTATACCTTTAGACTTAGGCCTTACACCCCAGGAAAATCTTGTTTTAAGCCTAAAAACAACACAAACAATTGTTAAAGGATTAAATATCGGGTTTGAGTATTCGGCAAGTGCGCTCACGAGTGACTCCCGGCTCGGACAAAGCAGTAACCAGCCGAACAACATTTTTAAATATACAGGTCCGTTTTTTAATGCAAACAACTCATCCGCATATTTTAATGCGTTCAATGCCACGTTACAGTACAGTTTTAACGTGTCGTCGTTGGCATTGCGATACGAACGAATCGATCCCGAGTACCAGACTCACGGAGCATATTATTTTACAAACGATTTGGAAAACATTGCCATAAATGCTTCAACATCACTGTTAAAACAAAAAGTGAATGTGAGCGCCAACGTGGGTATTCAGCGCGATGACCTCGAAAACCAGAAAATAAGCAACATGCAACGTGTGGTGACATCGTTTAATGTGGGTATTAATGCAACCGAGAAACTGAACATCAGCTTATCGTACTCGAATTTCCAGAGTTATACAAATATTAAATCGAAATACGAACAGCTCACAGCACTTACACCTTACGATAATCTCGATACACTGAACTTTACTCAGATATCGCAGAATGCCAATATGAATATAGGCTACAACATAAAAAGCAATGAAACATCGCGTCAGCAGGTAAATATGAATGTTTCGTACCAAAAAGCAGACGATAAGCAGGGCGATGAATATACCAATGCAGGAAGCGATTTTATAAACCTGAATGCAGGTTACAATTATTCAATGGTGCCGGTTAACCTGTCGCTTTCACTAGCACTTAACTACAACAGAAGCAATACACAAGCTGTAACAACCGAAATGTACGGGCCAACACTCTCGGTAAATAAATCATTCTTCGATAAGCTTTTACGAAGTGGTATTTCTGCATCGTTCAACAATGCCTATTCGAACAGCGATTTAACATCCAGTGTATTCAATATCAGGCTGAACAACTCATATACATATAAAAAACAACACAGCATCAATTTAAGTTTAGTATATGTTAACCGGAACAATCCGCTTGCAGAAACAGGCGGTAAATTCTCTGAGTTTACAGCAACATTGGGTTATAGTTTTAATTTTAGATAAAATACAGGTAAAACCGGGCATTGTCCGAAGGTCATGCCAGTGTTTTGTAGAACAGAGAAAAGCAATTGAAAAAGTGGAATAGAAAATGGAAAGAAGAACTAATAAATAATGAGAATCCTGAATGGAAAGAATTGTATGATGAGATTTCCGGTCAAGCCGGAAATGACAACAAAAAATAAAAAATGAACACAAAAAGTCATTCCGGGCGAAATGAAATGAAGACCCGAAATCTCAAACAACAGCATATTATATGAGACAAACAGTAAAATATTTCATAATTCTTTTTATACTAAACCTTGTACTGGTTTTAGATGTTAAATCACAGGTTTACCCGGTACAGCTTAACA
>MENK01000006.1:27239-82818 GCA_001768235.1 Bacteroidetes bacterium GWB2_32_14 | reverse complement strand
GATAATACCTGCTTTTTCGAACTGAGGGTTCTGGTTATAAACTTCCTCGATTGATTCTAAAACTTCTCTGACAGCTTGAAGATACTCAACTTCTCCAGGATGTTTTTTCTCCAGCTGATTAATTAATTTATCTACGTTCATGACTTTTATTTATTTAAAATAATACCATTAAATTAAAAACACTGTTAATGAAATAACAGTACAAAAATAGTTTTTCTTTAATAAAAAAAATCTATTAAAGAACACAGATTAACATGATTTTACTCATGTTTCATGGCAATCTGGATAAACAAGATTTATAAAAACTTTAGATACTTTATAAAAAAACAATTATTTATTACCCCGTTTTTGAATTGATTATATATTTTCTTTTAAGATTACCCCCTTATTGTTTTTCCCATCAATCATAACTTTAATAGGATTTTCGAACCTGATATGCCTTAAATATTTATTATCTGAAGCCGGTTTAAACTTATTTAAATAGTCCAGATTAAAAAACCCATCATTAATATACGGATTAATAGTAAAATACCCAACACGAAAAGATGTCAGGTTTTGGAAAAAATGTGTTCCCTGGCTTGGGTCGATCCTGTAATTTTCTAACCCGCTTTCAACAATAACTCTTGCCTGGGAAATATGTGCCCATTTAACAGGAATACCTAAATTGGGATCGCTTGTTCCCCATCTTCCCGGGCCAACCAAAACATAATTCTTCTTTTCTCTGACAAATTTATCATTCATCTGTCCTATTTCGAACGCAATTTTCTCACTTTCCAGCGATTTAAATGCATCAGGTTTAACATATACAAAATCGTAAATATCATCAATTTTACCATTACCTAAAGCCGATTCACAATAAATAATAGTATCTTCTTTATTAACATCTTTTATATTAAAATTTGTAGTTTGATCATTATCTACAATGGGCCTGATTTGCAAAAAGTTAAACACAACAGGCTCTCCTTTTTCGACATTCAAATCTACGGCAAATTCAATTTCTATGGGGTTGCTCATTTCTTTCTGACCAACTTCGAGCAATGTTCTTAAAATTTCGGCTAATGGGAAAATATCATTTTTTAAGATATTAGCAAAAGTAAGAACTCTCTTCCCTTCATAAATAATTCCATCGCGAAGGATATGGTTTTGAAAATCATATGTTGATGCCGCAAATCGTAATGAAGAGTCGTTTTCTGCTTCTTTTATCTCGTATTTTACCAGATTTATTCCATCATCAACGGAAGGGATAAATTTTGTAGGACACATATCGAGTGCATAAAAAAACTTCTGAGTATCTTTTAATGCAAGTTCAGGCGATGAGAGCTGTAATATCTTTTTCGGGTATTTTGGTGAAAATCTTAATGAAACACCTCCATCAACAATCTGTTTACCCAGCCCATAAGCAATATTCGCTATTCCATCGTCATGTTTTTCGGGTTCAATTGGATAAAAATTTATTGATCTTGCAACACCTGATATTGTTGGGTAAAATTTGTTTCCGAACTGTGTGCCACAAACTTCCTGTAAAACAATACCCATTTTTTCTTCATCAATAACATTTGATGTTGCAGCCATATATGCTTTACTTCCTTTAAAATATACAGAAGCATAAACACATTTAATGGCATCGGAAAGCATTTTTATCATGAGCGTGCCATTGCTGGTTTTAGGAATCATATATGTTGAATAAATTCCTGCAAACGGTTGATAATGTGAATCCTCCAATTTTGATGATGAACGTATGGCTATCGGGTTTTGTATTACAGAAATAAATGCATATAAATCTTGGTAAACACGACTTGGAAGTTTTGCCTGAACAAAGTGATCAAGAATTTCTTCGTCACTTCTGTCAGACATTCCGATTTTATACAAATCGTTTTCTTCCATGAATTCATCGAAAATATCTGTACTTAAAACAACGGTTCGGGGTATCGTAATTATTATACCCGGGAATTTATTGAAAATATTGTATTTTTTAATTATTGAATTTACAAAAGCAAGCCCCCTGGCTTTACCTCCAATAGATCCATCGCCAATACGTGAAAAAATAAGGTATTCGTCGAAACTGCTTTTATCGAATTTTGCAATAACACCTCTCCCCTTGCTCATTCTATAACTTGATATCGCTTTATATATGTATGTTCGAGCTTCTTTCAGGTTTTTAAAATCTCCTAAAGTAAGATATTTAAAGAGTTGTGCTATTGGAAATACTGCACGGGCGTTTAACCACTTCGACAAATCATTACGACTAGCATGATATTCGAGTGAATTGTCAGGTATTGTTAAGATTAAATGTTGTAATGATTGCAAATCGGAAGCGTGCCCTATAGGTTTTAATGTTTCCGGATCGCGAAAGATAAACTCCCCGAATGCAAATTGCTTGATAATATAATTTCTAAGTTCTATAGGTAATGTTTTTGAATATTTATGTATAAAACCCACATTTAGCTCATCGGCATACTTTATATTTTCCATTTCTGACGATTGAAGCAGGAACGGCATGAACTCATCTTCTTCGCGTACCTTTTGGCATAACTTAATTCCGGCAAGTTTATCTTTTACTCCTTTACGTTTGTAAGTGATATCAGAAATAATACCTAACATGTTAAACCTGAATTTATCATAAAGTTCGATAGCCTGTTCGTAGTTAGTTGCTAAAAGAATTTTGGGGCGCCCCCGCATACGAAGCATTTGTTGATGTTCGTTTAATGCTTCCCTCATATATTCTTTCGATTGCAAAAAGATTATCTTGTAAATATTGGGTAAATAAGAAGATATATAACGGATTGAATCTTCAACCAGGAGAATGGTTTGAACACCAACGACTTCAACATCGTAATTCACATTCATCCTGTCTTCAATAAGTTTTATGATTGCCAACAATAAATCAGCATTTCCAAGCCAGCAAAAAACATAATCGATTGCGCTTAAATCTTCCTTATCGAGACGCATTGATACTTCGCGGGAGAAATGTGTCAGAACAACAATTGGTACTGAAGGATACAATTTTTTTATTTCACGTGCAAAACTAAAAGTATCAGTTCCACCAATACGAAGCATACTGATAACTAAATCGATATTATCGGTACGCAGGATTTCAAATGCCTGCTCGGCTGTATTTGCCAGAATAAATATGGGAGGATAACGTAAGTTCAATGATACATATTCGTTAAAAATCTGTTCATCAATACGTCCATCTTCTTCGAGCATAAATGAGTCGTAACTGCTGGCTATTAATAATACTTTATGAATTCGCCGCTGCATCAATAAGTTAAACGAAGTATCGTTAAAATCGATTCTTAAAGTATCTTGTTGATTGGTATAAAAGCTCATAACTCTATTCGTTTTTCATATTTTTATTCATCATAAGTAATTGCAGATATTCGTTTTCGTCCATCCATTGTAATTGTTACTGGTTTCTCGAATCGAATATGCTTAAAATATTTAGTTTGTTCAACTACTTTTTGTTCATTTAAAATATCCCAGGTAATAAAATCTTTAATAAACTTATGGTTTACTGAGAAATAACCTACATTCATTGATGTAACATTATGAAAAAAGTGAGAACCCAGTGAAGCATCTAAAGGAAAATCTTCGAGACTAATTTCTACAATAACTTTTGCATTTGATATTTGTGGCCAAACGACAGGAATGCCAATAAATTTATCTCTTGTTCCCCACCTGCCCGGTCCAATTAAGACATATGACTTTCCCCGTGATTGCATTTTTGAATTCAGTTTATCAATTTCATCGGCCATTTCAAGAGTTTTTGTATTATCAAAGGTTTCTGGTTTAACATATATTATATCGCTAATATTCTGTATTTTACCATTCCCCATAGTTCTTTCGGAATACAAAACAGTTTTTTCTTTATGAATATTTTCAATGTCAATATTAAAATCATCTTCGTTACCCACTAACGGTTTTATTTGTAAAAGATAGAATGATGCAAGGCCGCTTTTATCTTTGGAAAGATCAACAGCAAATTCTATTTCTACAGGGGAACCAAGAGCTTCTTTAACTACATCAAGAATAATATTAATTGTTTTGGCAAGAGGAATGTATTCGAATTTTAGAATATTGGCAAAATTTATTATTCGTGGTCCAAAAGTATCAGTTCCAGGATTTACACGGTCATTAGTTACATCATAAACAGATGCGAGATGTTTTAATGTGTTGTGTTTTTCAGCTTCGCTAATATCGAGCCTGATTAAACCGGCATCTTCGCCTTCAAGTAAGTTCAGGTTTTCTTTTTTAAGATCTACGGCATAAAAATAAACCTGAGAGCTTTTATACAAATCTTTTGCAGAAACAATTTCCAATTCGGGATAACTCGGTGAAAAACGGAAAGCTTTTTCGCCTTCAACAACATATTGACCAAGCCCGAGTGCTGCAACAGCAAACCCCTCGTCAGGTTTCATGTGTGCAACAGGATAAAAATTGTGCGATTGAGCCGTTCCGCTAATATGAGGATAATAGCATCCATCAAATTGATTACCTACAACTTCCTGTATAATCACTGCCATTTTTTCCTCTTCAACTTTATGGTCAATTGCTTTAAAATAGTTTCGTGAATGGTTTGAATATATTGATGCATAAACAAGTTTTATTGCATCCATGGTTTGTTGTAGCCTGGTATCAAAATCGGGATTGTTATTAGGTAAAATATATGTTTCAAATATCCCCGAAAAAGGTTGATTAATGCTATCTTCAAATAAACTTGACGAACGAATAGCTAAAGGTTTTGTTATTAATTCAAGGAATATTTTTAGTCGTTTCTTTAATGTATATGATAATTCGCCTTGTAAGAATACCTTACGCAATTCAACATAATTTGTCTCATTAAAAATTGTATCTTCAAGCTTATTTGATTCAATAAACATATCAAATTCGTCGGTTCCAATAATACTCGTTCGAGGGGTTCGAACATTGATAAGAGGAAGTAATTCTTTAAATTTAAAATTATAAATGAGGGTATTAATAAATGCTAATCCACGACCCTTGCCGCCAAGCGAACCTGATGCAAGGCTGACAATATTGTTTTCTTCTAAAATAGCCGATTCGCTGAAATTTACAATTTTACCCTTTTCCTGCTCATTTCGGTATAGTTTTAAGATATCAATTAAAAAATTGCGTAATTGTTGTGTATTTTCAAAATCACTAATTCTTAAAGGATTAATAATTTTAGCAATCTGAATCTCTCCACGTGCCATGAGCCATAGTGAGAACTGGTTTTTTACAGCATGATAAATTAACGAATCGTCGGGAACAGTTTTAAGATACGATTCAAATTCGGCCATTGATTTTGCAACTGCAATTTGCCTGCCCTGGTTGTCGCGATAAACAAAATGGCCAAACCCAAGGTGATAGTTAATAAAACTTTTTAAATCCTGTAATAAGCTTTCTGAATTTTTATTAATAAAGTTCGACTTTATTTCGTATGAAAAAGTTGCATTATCGGGATTCGATGATTGCAAAACTGTTGGCAGATTTGCAACATTTTGTTTTACATATTTAATAAGTTCAAAGCCTGCTGTTTCGTTTAACTCTCCATTTCGGGGGAAACACACATCGGAAATAACACAAAGAAAATAATCTTTGTAAAGTTCAAAAATCTCCATAGCCTCCTCGTAATTCCCGGCAAGTAATATTTTTGGCCGTGCACGCATTTTCAGAACTTTATATAAATCATCGGTATTTACATCTTCAATTAACCGACGGGTTTGTTCCATAATAATTTTATAAAGCATGGGCAAATAGCGGGAATAATATTTAGCAGAATCTTCAACTAAAAGAATAACCCGCGTTAAGCCTCCCCTGGTATCATTTTCAACATTCACCTTATCTTCAATTAGCTTAACCATTGCAAAAAATACCTTGGAGTCACCATTCCATACAAAAACTTTATCTATTGATGAAAGGTCTTTTTTTTGCTCTTCTAAAATAGTTAAGTCGCTATTGTTATTGAGTAAAAGGAATAACGGGATGTATTTATATTTTTCTTTTAGAGTATGGCTTATCTTTAAAGGGGTTTTTTTATCAACTCCCATCATAAGGATAACCAGGTCGAAATGTTTGTTTTCCATTGCTTCAAGGGCTTCATCTTCGGTTGATACTCCTGTTACCCTTGGCAGTGAAGTTAAATTTAACTGATGATACTCACCTAAAATATGATCGGTAAACCGCCCTTCTTTTTCTATACTATAAGCATCGTAAAGATTTGCAATTAAAAGTATTTCTTTAACTTTAAAAGGCATAAGATCATGCAGCAAGTCCCTGTCGGCATTGTGTTTATTTAAGAATTTCTGTAATAACTGGCGGCTATTTAAATCTTTGTCTGCTGATTGAGAAGCTGTTCTGGGTACCGGACGTTTATCTGACTGCTGCCTGATTATTTTTTTTGCTTTTAAGCTGTTGATATAACCAAGTATTAAATTTGAAAGATTGTTGATTAAATCCCGTTCTTCTTTTAAAAATGGGCCTTCAAAAAGTTTTGGGAATTCTTTCGTGTAAAATATTTCTATTGTTCCTTCTTCGCCATCAATGCTTTGAAAAGACTGTTTCTGAACCCATTCTGTTTCATTAAAACCTGGGCTAAGATAGCTTAATCCTCCAAAGTTTATCCTGGAAACAGTATAATCGGGATATTGCCATGCATGTGGCAATAACAACGCTATCATTTGTAAGGTTTCTTCAACCGATTTCCCTTCCTTTATTATAGCTGTTGTCTGATTTATACATGATAATTCTTTTAACCGTTCTTTATTCTCGGCTAAAAGCTTACTAAACTCATTATTGTGATTTAATGACTCAGCCATTTTTTATGAATTGGTTATTAATTACACTTATTCCTGTGCTGCTCAATAAAATGTATAAAAAAAGTATTTCTTTTTCTATAAATATAGCTGAAAATAATTGCAGTTAAAAGATAAGAATTTATTCTTCAATAATTACAAAAATTTCTTCGTTATCTTTTTTCATGAAGTATTGTTCGCGGGCAAACTTTTCCAGATTCTTATTGTTTGTTTTAAGCTGTTTTAGCCTTTTAGAATCTGTTTCGATACGTTCAATATAATATTCGCGGTCTTTCTCAAACTGACGCAATTTTTGTATTTCTTTTACTCTGTCAATCAAATTATTACGATCGAAAAACAATAACCATAAAACAAAAATAAAAAGTGTAAGAATGTATTTATTCTTAAAATACGGGATAAGTTTTTTTATGATTCTGTTTAAAGTGCTCATGGTTGATAATAATAGTGCAAATTAAATTAAAATACTGCCTTGCTCAAAGCTTTAATAAATGAAAGTATCAACAATTTATTCAACAGAATGAAGTATTGGAATATAGATTACATTAAAAAAGCACTATTAATTATTATCCACCAGAAATGAGATGAAGTACATTTACATCGTCGCCATCTTTAATTACATAGGAATTATATTCATCTTTTTTAACAAGTTGCCCGTTAACTTTAATTACCAACATTTTAAAAGTAAAATTTTTTATATGTAACAACCGGGTTATTGTTAATGTCGATTGTTCAAAAGATTCTTCCCTGTTATTGAGTACAATATTCATTTATTCAAATTTCAATATTCATTATTTAATCAATATTTCAAGCACTGTATTTGCCTGTAAATTTGCCACCATTGCAACTCTTGGGGCTAAAGGCGGGTTGATTTCAGAAATCTCAGATTTTTCATCTCCACAAATATAGATATTTTCAGATTTTCGCAAATGTATCGAGTTGCTATCACCCCATCCTGCCATTCCTAAACCAACAACAACGGGTTTATCTGGCAACTCTGAAATACAGGTTTCTATCAGCATTTTTTTCATTTCAGCCAAATCAAATGCTTCAACAAGTACATGGCATTCTTTGTAAATTGTACTTAAATTTGATTGATTAAGTTTGATATCATGAATTTCAATTTCAACATCCGGGTTTATTCTTAAAATATTTTCTTTAAGAGCTTCTACTTTTTTCATACCCACCTGATCTCTGAAGTAATATTGTCTGTTCAGGTTCGATTCACTTACTATATCAAAGTCGGCAATTATTAATTTCCCAATACCAACTCTGGCCAGAGCAACAGCACAGTTAGAACCCAGTCCGCCAGCCCCGGCAATACCTGCCGTAAAATTTTTAAGTCTTTCCCTTATTTCTTCGAAAGTCATTTTCTATTAAATTTTATAAAGTAATTGTTCTTTTCCTTTGTTATTTTATGCTTCTTGGCAGTTCATGTTTTACCACTTAGGACATTCGGATTTTCAAAAAGAGATTCAAAGTAAAAACACTAATTGTTTTGCAAAAAAACTTTTTTCATATAAGGCATAAATTGTTTAGTTCCTCCTCCGCCCTGAATTATTTTAAGTGTAAGTATGTCGTTTGGCTCAAATATAGAACCAAAAAGTAATTTTACATTTCTATACCTAAACATTTCTTTATTCATTATGGTAGATGGGCCTAAAGTGAAAATATCACACTTTTTATTAGTAGCATTTATCAAATTCAAAAAAGTATTATTGAAAACCGTTGTAGAAGTCAGGATTAATGCATCAGCTCCTGAGACTTTAGAAATTTGTTCCTGCATATCTGTTAACATAGTATGCTGAATATTGTTATCAAATATAGTTAAATTAATCCCTTCTGCCTTGAATTTCTCCGAAAGAGACTGAAAAAAACCAATCATAACAATGTTTTTATACTCCCTGAAATTAATTTTATCAAAAATATCAATGGAAGAATTATATTTATTTTCATAATTGAAAGTAGCATTAAAATAAGCTGTAAGTACAATTCTGTGTTGAATATTTTTAAGATTAGGGAACCGTAAATCACGTACTTCAATATTTACATAATTGTCTAAAGTAGCACAAACACCAATATTTCCATTCTTTAATTTCACGGCTACATATTTCTGCCCACAAACAATAAGCTGTATATTCCGGAGGTCTATGCCATATTTTTCAAAAAAGTATTCAACAGGTTCCTGCATTTTACAATAATTATTTTTACAAGGATAAACAAATTTACAAAAACTTATATTATTTACGCGCTTGCTTTTGTATATCAACATACTCATATTCACATACGTTCATGAAAATAGCGGCCAACAAAGCGATATGCAGCATTTAACATATTGATTTAAGTCATTTTATACTTTACTTAAACGCTTTAATTTTATAATTTTGGAAACTATAAAAATGAACTATTTAATCAGGGAGAAAATATATGGATATTCAAAAGATGAAAGCAGCACATAAACTACTCAAAGAGTGGAAATATGAATTACATGAAATTGATAAAGGATACAACAACCGTACCTTGTACGTGAATGTTGGAACACATGAAATCAAAGAAAAACCTGTTACCGAATTAATGAAAGATAAATTTGTTGGTGGTAAAGGCTTTGGATTGAAGTTATTGTGGGATGGAACTAAACCAAACACAAAATGGGATGATCCTGAAAATGAGATTGTAATTGCAGGAGGCCCTATTTGTGGTATAACCCAGTACTCAGGTACAGGTAAAGCCATAGTTGTATCTATTTCTCCTCAAACCGATTCCATAATGGATTCAAACGTAGGCGGGCATTTTGGGCCATTCTCAAAATTTGCCGGTTTCGATGCTGTTGAAATCCAGGGAAAATCGGATAAAGAAGTTATTGTTTTTATCGACGGTGTTAATGGAAAAGTTGAAATTATCGAAGCTCCTCAAGAACCAATCGATAGCCATGTATTAGGCGAAGTACTGCACGAAATGTTCTCTGATGACGAAAAAGATCGAAAAAATGTTTCTGTAGTTTCTGCTGGTACAGCAGCCGATCACAGTTTAATAGGAATGTTAAACTTTACTTTTTGGGATCCAAAACGTAAACTGGTTCGTTTAAAACAAGCTGGCCGTGGTGGTATTGGTACTGTTTTCAGAAACAAAAAAATAAAAGCTTTAGTAGCAAAAGTTCCCGGGGTAAAAGGAAACCTGAATAATGTTGTTGATTTGGAAGCTATTATGGAACGTGGAAAACGTTTCAATAAAGAAATGCGTGATTTGGACGACTCCCAATGCCAGATGCGTGCTATCGGTACAGCTCACCTCACAAATGTTATGAATGATTACGATCTTTTACCTGTAAACAATTTTAAATTCGGAAGCCATAAAGATGCAGATAAAATTCATGCTAACGTTTGGAAATCAAGATTTACCCAAAATATTCCTGATGGCTGCTGGATAGGTTGCAACATGTCGTGCGCCAAAGGGGTTGACAACTACCTTGTAAGAACAGGGCCTTATGCCGGACAAAAAGTAATCGTTGACGGGCCAGAATATGAAACAACATCATCGAATGGTTCAATTATGGGGATTTTCAATCCTGATTTTACTATTGAAACAAACTTCTATTGCGATACTTACGGTATTTGTACAATTACATTCGGTACTCTTATGGGCTTTGTAATGGAATGTTATGAAAATGGCATTCTAAATGAAGAACGTACCGGAGGTATTAAACTTAATTTTGGTAATGCTGACGGGGCAATGGAAGTATTGCATCAAATGGCACGTGGCGAAGGTTTTGGAAAGATTGCAGGGATGGGTGTTCGTAAAATGAAAGAATATTTTGCTGCCCAGGGATGGGGCGATGCCCAGTTCATGCAAGACATTGGTATGGAAAATAAAGGATTGGAATATTCGCAATATGTTTCAAAAGAATCATTAGCACAACAGGGTGGTTATGCAATGACCAACAAAGGGCCTCAGCACGACGAAGCATGGTTAATATTTATGGATATGGTAAATAACCAGATTCCAACCTTTGAAAAGAAAGCCGAAGCACTACATTATTTTCCAATGTTCCGTACCTGGTTTGGATTAATGGGATTATGCAAACTCCCCTGGAACGATGTTGAACCTGAAGATAACGCAAAAACAAGCGAACCAGCAAAAGTTCCTGAGCATGTTGATAATTATGTTGCTATTTATAAAGCAGTTACAGGCAACGAATTCGACAAACACGAATTAATCCGTATGTCAGAACGTGTTTATAACTTCCAGCGTGTATTTAACATTCGCCGTGGTTATGGTTTGCGTAAAAACGATGCACAACCTTATCGTGCTGCCGGGCCTGTAACAGTTGAAGAATACGAATCAAGAGCAGAACGTTACGATAAACAGATGAAAGAGATCATCGGAGTTGATCCTGTAGGAAAAACAACCCAGGAAAAAGTTGCAATTACTCGTAAATACCGCGAGAACAGATACGAGCAATTACTCGATGCAGTTTACAAACGCAGAGGGTGGAATTCAAATGGTATTCCAAAGATTGAACATCTTAAAGATTTAGGAATGGATCTGCCTGAAGTAATTGACGTTGTTAAAAATCTACAATAAATCACTTCATTATAAATAAAAATGGTTGGCAAAATTGCCAACCATTTTTATTTGGGTTATTCCATTATAACTCATTATAAACAACTTCTATATTTACCGGGAATTGGTTCCCTTCATCAGACAGGTTAATTTCATTAAAACTAATTTTGTTTTTTATATCTTCTAAACTTAATCCGTGGCTTTTATGTTCTTTAACCTTCTCAGTTAGATTTTTAAAATAATCCGCCTGGATTTTAAAAGCTTCGTTATTCGTTATTGAACCATGACCGGGAATAACGTATTTAAACTTTCCTGTATAAAGTTTATCAACTATGCTAATCCATCCTTTAACTGTTGCTCCATGTGATGCTATGACATATGGTACACTGCCATTAAAAATTAAATCCCCTGTATGTATTGCATTATGCTTTGGAAACCAAACAATAATATTATCGTTCGTATGACCGTTGCCTGGAAATTCAAGTATTACCTTTTCATTTCCCAGATTTATCTCAAACTTCTCTGTAAACGTTGTATCGGGATAACAAACCTGAACCTTTTTTAATTCCTGAAAATAAGCATTATACATATTAAGCTGCTGACTAATTTTTTCATATTCGTCACTCGTTTTATCGCTTATACTATCCATTTGAGAAACTAAGCCATTAATATATTGCGGGAATACATTTTCAACATTGTTTTTTAAAGACGGTTCGGTAATTGTCCTAAAATTTTCAACCAGGTTATCTTGAGCTATTATAATAACATCCCGGGGAAAAGATGATATGCCATTTATATGATCGCCATGCAAGTGTGTATAAACCAAATACTTTATAGGTTTATCAGAAACGGATTGAATAGCTGTAACAATCTGTTTCCCATTACCCGGAGTACTTCCGGCATCTACTACTACTATTCCTTCATCAGTTACCAAAAAAGCAATGTTTCCGCCGTGAGAATTTTCAATGGCATACAAATTTTCAGATAGTTTAATCGGTATTAATATTTCCGTTATAGATTGACTTATTCCAATGTGGCAGAATAAGAAAAAAGCAAATAAAAAGGCCATAAATTTTTTCATACATAATGTTTTTTTAAAGATTAACTTAATCAGAATTACCCTATAAAATTATTTAACTATCCGAAAAATAAAAAACATTCTTTTTTCACATAATTTACTCGCTGATTTACTGATAATTAAATAAAATTATGTTTTATAATATAGTAATCTGGTAACGTAATATTGAATTAATCGTATATATTTGCACTATCATTTCGATAGGATTTGTAGGTTATAAATTTTAAATAATATGAAAACAAAATTATTGTTATTAACTGCACTGATTTCATTACAATTTGCAGTTTATGGTCAGCAAAAGTATAGCTTGGATCAAGCAAAAAGCAAGTTAACCGTGGAAGGAACGTCAACTGTTCATGACTGGATAATGAACTCTACAGTTTTCTCAGGCACATTGCTTTTTGAAACTGATGGAACTCTCCCCTTAACTATTCTGGATGTAAGATTTAATTGTAAAGCAAACAAAATTTTAAGCGATAATAGTGTCATGGATAACAAAACACATAAAGCGCTGGATGCAGAAAAGCATCCTGATATTACATTCAATTTCAAATCAGTTAAATCATATAAAAAGCAAAATACTGATTTCTCAGGGGAGATTACAGGCAATCTTTCAATTGCAGGAAAATCCAGAAGTATAACCCTCCCGTTTAGTGGAAAAGTAAATGTATCAGGAATTATGCAAATTAAAGGGGTTGTGCAATTAAAAATGACCGATTTTAATATCGACCCGCCAACAGCAATGCTTGGAGCACTTAAAACAGGTGATGAGGTTAAAATCAGTTATGATTTCCAATTTGTAAAATCAATAAATTAAATTATTAGTAACTATTAAACATTAAAAATTATGAAGAGAATTTTAATTGTATTTATGATGTTGGCTTTAGTAACAAATGTATTTAGTCAACAATTCGAGAATCAAAAATCCGACTTGCCGGTATTTGAAAAATTGAAAGTAAAGGTTGGTGGCGATTTTGCAATCCAATATCAAGGCCTAAATCATAGTAATTCGAACGATACTATAGATTATTATGAGTTAGTTTCAAATTTCAATCTCCCTACAGCAAACTTAAATTTAGATGTATTGCTGGCCGATGGTATTAAGATGCATTTAAGAACATATTTATCTGCTCGTCACCATAACGAAGCATGGGTTAAAGGCGGATATGTTGAAATTGATAAACTAGATTTTATCAGCGAAGGATTCTTATCTGGTATAATGAATGTTACAACTTTAAAATTTGGCCTTGATGAAATTAACTATGGCGATGCCCACTTTAGAAGAACCGATAATGCCGAAGCAATAAACAACCCATTTGTTGGAAACTACATAATGGATGCTTTTACTACTGAAGCATTTGGAGAAGTAGTTGTTCAATCATCAGGTTTTGTAGGTGTAGTTGGTTTATCTAATGGTAAATTAAACCAAAATGTTACGGTTACAACCAGGTATAATCATGACAATGCCATTTCGTTTTATGGCAAATTAGGTTACGATAAACAATTCAATGATGATTTTAGAGCCAGGCTTACAGGTTCGTGGTATTTAAATAATGGAACATCAACGGGTACATATCTTTATAATGGCGATCGTGCCGGCTCCAGATATTATTCAGTTTTAGTAGTTGATGGCGATGCTGACAATTTTACAAGTGGCAGGTTTAATCCCGGGTTTACTCAAATAACTGCTATTCAGCTTAATCCATTTATTAAATTTAAAGGATTAGAATTCTTTGGTATTTATGAAACTGCAATGGGTGGCGAAAATGATAACAATGGAAATTTTACACAAATTGCTGCTGATCTCCTTTACAGATTTGGCAAGAAAGAACAATTTTATCTTGGCGGCAGATATAACGTGGTTTCAGGTAAAAAAACATCAGATGCTGAGACTTTAAACATCGAGAGAATAAACGCGGGTGGTGGTTGGTTTTTAACTGAGAATATTGTTGCTAAATTAGAATATGTCAGCCAAAAATATACAGGTAATGGTGTAGTTCCAACATTAGGAGCTTCATACAAAGGAGCAGAATTTAACGGCTTTATGTTAGAAGCTGCAATATCATTTTAAATGTTAGTTTTTTTGATTTATATAACCGTCTCGAAATACCAGGGGGGCGGTTATATTTCAAAAGTTTCAAAAATATTTTTAAGTAAGAAGAACACCAATTCTTATTGAATAGTAAGTTGTTAATGATTAAAAAAGTAATAAAATGAGAAATGCAATTGTATATAGTTTGCTTATAATGCATTTGTCACTGTTTGCTCAACCCAATATAACAAGCGAACGATTTAGTAATTATTATTTTTTGAAGAATGTATTAATTGAAGGTGAAACAAATATTAATAATTTCAATTTCTCATTCAATAATTCAAAAATTAATATTATCCCGGTTAAAGAAAAATCGATAAATAGTTCTTCTGATAAGGATATTGTAGAGTTTTTTATTCCGGTTCGTGCATTCCGGGGGAGTAATTATTTAATGGAATCCGATTTCCAGGAATTATTAAATGCACAAGATTACCCAATGGTAAAGGTTGGTATTGAAAGAAATAAATTAAATGATATAATTTCTGAATCAGGTAACCTGGAATTAAGTTTTTATTTAACAATTGCAGGTGTCACCAAATTAATAAATGGGAATTACCTGATTAACCTGTGTGGTGAAAACGAGATCATACTGCAAGGTTCAACTCAAGTTAAGCTTACCGATTTCTCAATAAATCCTCCAAAAAAAATGTTGGGAGTTTTGCAGGTTAAAGATTTAATAAGTATTAAATTTGATATCATTATATCAAATAATAATTCCTAATTTTTCAATTTGTGAAATTTAATACTAAAACACGGTATGGAGTTAGAACAATGCTCGAAATAGCAGTAAATAACTCACCTCACGGAATTTTTCAAAAAGACATCTCAAAAAACCAGGAAATTTCAAATCGTTACCTCGACCATATTATTGCTGCACTTAGAGTTGCAGGTTTAATTACCTCGGTTAAAGGTAAAAAAAGCGGGTACATGCTTACCCGAAAACCTTCTGAAATTAGTATTTACGATATTCATAAAGCATTCGAACCAGGTATTAATATTGTTGATTGCCTTGCTGCAAACAAGCAATGCGAACAGGAATTAAAATGTGCATCAAAAAGAATATGGGACGAACTGAATAAATTAATCGTTGATTATTTAGAAAACAAAACCCTTGATGATCTTATTCATATTCGTGAAGAAATTAATCCTTAAAATTCTTTAACCTTTTTATTTCCTTTTTCCTAAAAAAAGATTTTTACACAAAAAAATAATCCAAATCATTTCAAATTTGTAATTTTAGGCACAAATTAAAAATATTTTTTATGGGAAGAGCATTTGAATATCGCAGGGCATCGAAAGAAAAACGATGGGATAAAATGTCGCGATTGTTTCCAAAACTAGGGAAATCAATAACTGTTGCAGCTAAAGAGGGAGGCCCCGATCCTGAATTAAACGCTAAACTACGAACAGCTATTCTGAATGCCAAAGCTCAGAATATGCCCAAAGACAATATTGATGCGGCAATAAAAAGAGCCGCCGGTAAAGATGCAGAAACATTTGCAGAGGTTAATTACGAGGGTAAAGGCCCGCACGGGGTTCTGGTTTTTGTTGAATGCGCCACCGATAATACAACACGAACAGTCGCTAATGTTAAAGCTTATTTTAACAAATCAGGGGGAATGGTTGTTCCAACAGGATCACTCGAATTCATGTTTTTACGTAAAGCCGTTTTTGAATTTGAAAAAACAGACAATATCAATATTGAAGAACTGGAGTTTGAATTGATTGATGCCGGGTTAGAAGAAATTCACGTGGAAGAAGATATGATTTATGCCTATGGCGATTATACCAATTTTGGTTCATTATCAAAAGCCTTTGAAGAAAAAGGAATTGACATTAAAAAGGCCAGCTTACAACGTATTCCTACAAATCCGGTTGAGTTTACCGAAGAGCAGCTTGTTGATATTGAAAAAATGCTCGACCGCATTGAAGATGACGAAGATATTCAGGCTGTTTACACGAATATTGCTTAAATATGCAAATTTAAACCGCTTAGAATAAATAAAAACTAAGCGGTTTTTCAATCTTATAAAAGGCATAATTTATTCAACAATTTTCGGAAGAGAAAACAAGAACTCTACTCCTCCTTCTTTTTTATTACGTACCGAAATTTCACCTTTATGCAACGAAATTGCATTTTTGACAATGGCAAGCCCGAGGCCTGTTCCTCCTAATTTTCTTGATCTCCCGGAATCAATACGATAAAACCGTTCGAAAATTCTGGGTAAGTGCTCTTCAGGTATTCCTACACCATTATCGGAAAAAGAAAAATAATGAAACTTATTATCCTGGTGATACGCATTTATTGCCATCTTCGTATTTTCCCCGGCATAATTTATTGAATTTCCCATCAGGTTTCGAAATACAGACAAAACAAGAGTACGGTTGCCTTTAATTTCGATATCGGAACCTATTTTTATTTCGAGAGACATTTTTCTTTCTTTTATGTCGCTTGAATATTCATCAGCAATTTCTGAAACCAGTTCGAGTACATTTAATTTCTCCAATGCAAAATTATCGCCTGCTTCTTCTATTTTATTTAATATTACAATGTCATTAATTAAATCGGTCAACCTGTTAGCCTGAGCATCTGCACGCTCTAAAAAATGTCTTTGCTTGTCGGGTTCCATTTCAGGATCATTTAAGATTGTTTCCAGGTATCCTTTAACCGAAGTAACCGGAGTTTTCAGCTCGTGGGCAATATTTGCTGTCATTTGTTGTTTAATAATCCTGTTTTTTTCTTTCTTTGTAACATCGGTTATTATTATCTCAAAACTTTTATCCTGAAAAATTATACATTGAATGTTAAAATATTTTCCGCTTTTAGAAACAGTATGTTCGTAACGGGACAAATCCTGGGTTGAGCCGGTTTTTATAGTACTGTTTTTTTCATCAATAAAATCATGTATCGCTTTTAATTCATTAATTTTAAAGAAATCTTCAGAGTTTATTGATAACTGACTGGATATTGTATTTAAATACTGAACAAAGTGATTGTTAAATAATGTATTTTCCTTATTTTGATTAAAAAATGCAACTCCCTCATTTAAAACAAACATGTGGCTATATAACTTTTCTTTCTCTATTTCGGCAGCATCTATTGCCTTTTTCATATTCTGGTAAATCTCAACGATTTTATTACTTATAACACCTAATTCATCTTTAGGAAACCGGATATTGGGTTCTAAATTTCTATCGTTAATGACCCTCGAAGCAAAATCTTTAAGTTTGGTTACCGACTCGCCAAATTTCCTGGTTATTATATTGAGAATAACCCAACTTAAACCAAAAACGAAAGCAATAAAAAACCAAAACAGCTTATCGGCTTTTAATAAATTTATTACCCGAATATTGTAAACAACAGCTGTTCTGATAAAATAATGCTCGTAAAATCGGGAATAATAGTAATAATCTACACCTGTTGTTGCTGATTTTCGAATATTGGCACCAAATTCAGAATATAACGATTTTTGAATTTCCGGCCTGCTTTTATGGTTTTCCATTTTACGAATATCATCAACCGAATTATCGTATAAAACAGTACCATCGTTATTTACAATAGTTAAACGGATATCCTGCTGCGGGTATATTTTTATCAGCGAATCGAGCAAAGTGTAATTTTTTGACCGGAGTATTGAATTCGCATCAATATAGTTATTCGTTAATTCAGAGATAGTATAAAGAGAATTATTAAGTTGTCCGATCCGGTATTTCTTTTCACGCGAATATTGAAACAATAAAATTATTAAGGTGTAAAGCAAAAAGAGAGTAAAGAAATAAGTAAATAATTTTCGTTGGAAAGAGAATCTGCGTATCATAACAATTCGTTTTTATTATCTGTAAAGATGTTAAATTCTTTGATGTTTTTAGTTTATAGTATCTTTTTTATCCACATCGTCATTTTTAAGTTTCGTATGCCGTATATCTGTACCGTCAAGCGAATATATTGATGCTTCGGCTATATTTGTTGCATGATCGGCGATACGTTCAATGTTCGAGATTATGCTACGAAGGTTTGTAAAGCTCAAAAGCATTTGTTTGATTTCATCAGAAATTTCATTTTTATCAATCGCTTTTGTTAAAAGTTTATGGTTCATTTTATCAACTACAGAATCGTTTTGAATAGTCCAGATAGCATATTCTTTATCTTTATTAATAAATGAAAGTAATGATTTTTCAACCATATGGATACTTTGCATCAACATATTAAAAACAACATCCGACATGCCAGAATAGATTTCTGAATCTTTCATCTTACGAACCGAGTTTGTAATATTAACCACCAAATCGCCAATACGTTCCAGGTTTATTGACATTCTGTAAATTGCAATTATTTTTCGTAATTCAGATGCAACAGGGTGATAGAGAACAATGGCATGAATAAATTTATCGCTTATCTCTATTTCGAATTGATCGATCCGTTCTTCATTTTTCTTTATTTGTTCAAGAGTTTCAATACAATTGAGATTCTCATTACAATTCATTTGTTTCTCGAGCAACTCAAGTTGTTTAAGAATTAAATTAGCAAATTCGATAAAACTTGCTTGTATATCCTGTATGGCATTATTTTTAATATTCATTTTTAACTCTCCTTTGCAATTTACTAATTTACAAAATCTATTACCAATTTGATTTATCCGAATTTACCTGTTAAATATTCTTCAGTTTTTGGATTTTTAGGATTGGTAAACATGGCTTCTGTTTTCCCATGTTCAAGAAGTTCGCCCAGGTACATGAACATGCTATAATCAGAGATACGTGCAGCCTGCGACATGTTATGAGTAACCAATACTATTGTATATTTCTTTTTTAAATCCACGAGCAGCTCTTCTACCTTTGCTGTAGCAATAGGGTCAAGGGCCGATGTAGGTTCGTCGAGCAAAATTACTTCGGGATTAAATGCCAGCGTGCGTGCAATGCATAAACGCTGTTGCTGCCCTCCGGATAGAAAAGTACCTTTCTTAAACAGTGAATCTTTTACTTCATCCCATAAAGTAACATCAAGTAGCGATTTTTCAACAATATCGTCGCGTTGTTGCTTGTTTAATCTTATACCGTTAAGTTTATACCCGGCAATAACATTATCGTAAATGCTCAATGTAGGAAAAGGATTTGGCCGCTGAAAGACCATACCTACTTTGCGTCGCAACTGAATGGTTTGCATTTCGTAAATACTCTGGCCATTTAACAAAATCTCACCCTTTGTAATAATATTAGGGTACAATTCATGCATTCTGTTTATAGCCCTGAGCAATGTGCTTTTTCCGCACCCCGATGGCCCCATTATAGCAGTTATGGCATTACGCTCAATGAATGCATTTACATCTTTAACAGCAAACTTCTTCTCATCATAAGCAATGGAAAGATTAGCAATAGATAAAACAGGATCTTTTATGCCGATATTATTTTCTATCATAATGTAATTAGTTCTTTTCTCTATGAGCGATAATTCGTTTAGAAATTAAATTTAATATTAACACGAATCCCATAAGAAATAATGATGAACTCCATATCAGATCAATCATATTAGGATCGTTATAAAAATTCCAAATCAATAAAGGTACTGCACTTGTTGGTTTATCAATTTCGAAATTAATTACGGGACTTCCAAGAGTTGTTAAAAGCAAAGGAGCAGTTTCTCCAATAATTCTTGAAACAGCAAGCAATATTCCTGTCATTAAGCCACTAAAGCTTGATGGAATCATTACTTTTAAAATTATGCGATGGTAAGGAACACCTAATGCAGCGCCAGCTTCTTTAATACTCTCGGGAACCATTTTCATGGTTTCCTCGGTTGATCGAACAATTAAAGGAAGCATCATTATAGCCAGAGCTACACTTCCGGCTAAAGCAGAGAATCCATTTGTAACATTTTTAACTATCCATATATAACCGATTATTCCAAGTACAATAGATGGAACACCCTGCAAAATATCAGTAAGATTGCGGATAAAACCAGCATATCTTTTATTTCCATTCTCATATAAATAAATACCTGCCATTATACCTACAGGAATCGCCATTAACGAAGCTAAAAGCACGAGAAATAAAGTGCCTGTAATTCCATTTACAATTCCGCCGGGTATTTTTTCCCCGCTCATTTTAGCCGACATGGCCTGAAAGGTGTCGGGAGCAAGTTGTGTAAAAAAATCAAGATTGATTTGTCCAATCCCTTCAATTATAAGTTTAGAAATAATCAGGATAATTGGAGATATAGTAATAACAGACAATACAATAACAATTACCCTGAATATATTGTTGCGTACTTTTCGCCTTTGAGCAATATCTAAGTATGTAATGCCTGATCCTACATTCATTTTCTCAAAATCGGTTTATGATAATTTTTTAATAATATATTTTCCTATTGCATTCACAACGGCAGTAATAAGGAAAAGTAATAACCCGATTGCAATTAATGCACTGAGTTTTAAGCCATCGGCTTCGCCAAACTGATTTGCAATTAAGCTGGCCATAGTGTTTCCTGTGCTAAAAAGGCCATCAGGAATAATATTCGCGTTTCCAATAAGCATGGTAACAGCCATTGTTTCGCCTAATGCGCGACCAAGAGCCAGAATATAACTTGCTACAATACCAGAACGAGCATTGGGTATTATTACATTAAAAATGACTTCAAAACGTGTTGCACCTAACGAGTATGCAGCTTCTTTTAACTCGTTGGGGACCATTGTAATTATCTCGTTGCTTAGCGATGTAGCATAAGGAATAATCATTATGGCCAGAATAATGGATGAAGTAAAAATACCAAATCCCTGATCGCTTAAACCTAAAGCAATAATTACAGGGCGTAAAGCATAAAATCCCCATAAGCCATAAACTATAGAAGGGATTCCTGCTAAAAGATCAACCATAGTTCCCAATACAGAAGCAACACGGGTTTTATGATAATATTCGGCAATAAACAATGATGTTGAGAAAGACAATGGAAAACATATTAACAGTGCAAGTATTGATGTTATTAAAGTACCTGCAATAAAAGGCAATGCACCATACGATTCTCTGCCAGTTGTAGGGTTCCAGTCAGCTGAAAAAATAAATTTTAATCCATATTCTTTAAAAACAGGCATGGCACCTCCCGCGAGAGAGAATACCATACCTGCAAATATCAATAGTATTATTAATGATACAGCAAATAAAACATATTTAGTTATTTTTTCGCTTTTCATTTAAATTTTCACATACTTATTTAAGCACTGGTTTTCCTTCAAAAGTAATTGATTTAAGTATTTCTCTTGAAAGTTCAACTGCTTTTTCAGGAAGCGGCGCATAATGAACACTTTCGGCAATTGCCTGGGCATCGGGGCCAATTAACCATTCAAGAAACTTTATTGTTTCTACGGCCTGTCCAATCGTACGGCCATCATAAGCCTGTTCGCGATAAAAAATAATCCAGGTAAATCCGCTGATAGGATAAGCATCAGGGTCGGAGGAATTGGTTATCATTACTCTTGTATCAGCAGGTATATCACCTTTTGCTGACGCGCTTATAGATTCGTTTGTTGGCTTAACATAATTTCCTGCCATATTTTGTACCAAAGCATAACTTATATTCTGGGCAAACGCGTATTCTGAACCAATATAGCCAATAGAACCGGCAGATTGTGATATTGTACCTGCAACACCTGGATTTCCTTTTGCTCCAATACCTGCCGGCCAGTTCAGGGATTTTCCTGTTCCAACTTTTTCTGCCCAGGATTTGCTTATTTTTGTCATGTAATCGCTGAAAATATGTGTAGTACCACTCCCATCGGAACGATAAACCACGGTAATATTCATGTCAGGCAGTTTTGCCGAAGGGTTTTCATTTTTAATTTTCTCATCATTCCATTTTGTAATATCCCCTAAGAATATTCCTTCAAGAAGCTTGTCTGACAGTTTCAATTCAGCAACACCAGGAAGATTGTATGCAATAACCACTGCACCAATACAGGTAGGAATATGAACTACTTTTAAAGGAATTTCTGCTAATTCTTCATCAGATAAAAATGCATCCGTTGCGCCAAAATCAACTACTTTATCTTTTAAGCTGCGAATGCCTCCTCCCGATCCAATTCCCCCGTAAGTTAAAAGCAACCCGCTTTCTTCGGTATATTTTTTAAATGCCAGGTTGTAGAAAGGCATTGGAAAAGTTGCCCCGGCTGCTGTTAATGTTACTTTTTTTGAACCATCGCCTGATGATTCTGATTTTTGTTGACCACATGAAGCCAATACAGCTACCGAGATCAAAAGAATAATTAATTTTTTCATTTTAGTTTGTTTTTTATTTGTTTAAAATTTTATTTCACAATTTAAATAAATGCTTGAAATGAATCCTTTGCTTTCATCAGCAGGATTCCACCCCCGGAAGTTAGGAGCCAGTTTTACACCTTTTACAGGGTTATATTCAAAACCAACAATATAAGCCTGTCCATCTTTTGAATAATTCCATGAATTATCAGCTCCTTCCAAAGTTTCTGATTTCAGATGATCGAACCGGCCAAAAATGCCAAATTTCTTACCAATTGAAATCGTTGAATACATTGATATTCCTGAATAATCCTGATTTTCAATCATGTCATGATTTTTCTGCATGTTGTATTCAGTACCAACTCTGAATTTATCAGCTTTGTAACCTGCAAAAAATGCATATCCTTGCTGGGCAAAATCTTGTTTCATATAATCGGAATAAACTCTTAAATCAAGATTTTTAACAGGAGTAACTGTAATTCCTAATCCGGCTTTATATGTTTCATCTGATTGAAGTTTTTTAAATCCTTCGCCATTCATTACAGTAAAGTCGGCACTTATAAAATCTGTAAACCTGTATTCGATACTTGCACCCAGGTCAGCACTGGTTCCAAAACCATACTCATCAATGTAAGGTTTCATAATGTAACGGTATCCAAAGTTTTTTTCCTGAAGATTAAAATGATATAACCCGATTAATCCAAAGTTTATATTTAGTTTGTCCGTTTTGTAATTTAACAATGCATTTTTTACATAAGCTGTCATTTGCAGCTTTCCAGATTCCGGATTACCAACATCAAAAAGTATTTTCGTTGAAAAGTTAGTGCTAAACGCGTATTCGTATCCTAAATAGGCTCGTTGCAATTCAAAAGCAGATGTATTTGTTTCATCAACAAAAACCGTATGAGCATTACTAAATATTGTAACAGCAGGTTTTCCTCCTGGTTTAAATTCTCCTGTTGTTTCCTGCGCCATTAATACTGTTGCTGATAAAATAAAAGCAATCCCGAACGTAAATAGTTTTTCCATAGAGTAAAATTTAAAGTTTTTGTATTTGATTCCGGTGCAAAATTGATTAATTTATGTTAATTAAATGTTAAACTAAAATTACGGTATTATTATTAATTATGCCATTATTCGTTTTTGATAATTCTTATAAAGATTGAAAAGACTGATAACCAAACGTGTAAACTTTATCCTGGTTTTTAATGAAATAAAAAAACACGAATCTTTTGATCCGTGTTTTTAATGTATCTGAAATTTTACGTTTTGATTTTTTAACCTCTCACAAAGATTGCTTTAATAATAAGCCAAGCCATTTTAGGGTTTTCTTTTAACCTGCGGGTTGAATATCCGAACCATTGCTCACCAAAAGGAACATACACTCTCATGCGGTGTCCCTTATCAATAATTGATTTACGTAATTCAGGAGTTACGCCATAAAGCATTTGGAATTCATACTTTTCGCGAGGCACATTGTACTTTTCTATAAGCTTATATGCACCTTCAACAACAGGTTTGTCGTGTGTTGCAATACCCGGGTAGATTCCGTTCTTTAAACAGAAATCAATATCTTCAAGAAAATGCTCATTTATTTCTTCATACTTCTTGTAAGCAATTTTTGCAGGTTCAACATAAATACCTTTACATAATCTAAAGTTTAATGGAACTTCTGGAGTGTGAACTTCCATAAGATTTTGAATATCAGAAAGTGTTCTTTTCATATAAGCCTGGAGAACTAATCCAACATGATTTGGAAATTCTGCTTTAAGTCTGCGATAAATCTCAATTTCCATATCGGTACATGGAGAATCTTCCATATCGATACGAATAAAGTTGTTGTGTTTTGCCGCTACAGCAACAATTTCACGGATGTGTTTGTAACATACTTCTTTGTCGATTAATAAACCAAACATGGTTGGTTTTACAGAGTAGTTTCCATTGATTTTTTCTTTTTCAACTCGCTCGATAAGTTCAATATATTCTTTCCTGTTAGTTTCAGCCTCATCGAGATTTTTAATAAATTCACCTAAAATATCAATAGTTACCATAACACCCTGGCTGTTCAGCTCTTTTGATACACGAATAGCATCTTCTACAGTTTTACCAGCGATATATCTTTTTGAAAATAACCATACAAAACTTTTTGGGAAGTATGGAAGAATGGATGCAATAAATTTGTTAAACATGTTTTAAATTATTTTATAGGTTTATAACTACTATTTGATTTTGCATAATTAGTTCAATTTTACAGTAAAAAAAAGGAGAAATATCAGTTTTTTATGTAATAGAAAACCTCTCTATTTTTAATGCCTCTCTATTTGCCAATCTAATTACAACTGTTCTTTTCCGAATAAGGGTTTTCCGTATTATTTTCTGCAAAACAAAGTAAAAACCAGCATTAAACTAATTGTTAGAATTTTCTCAGAATCATAAATTTTAGGTTTATATTTTAAATTTTAAAAATACATTATTGAAAATCAACTTCCTAACCTTAATTACATGAATAGTAATTTTTTAAATAAAATTGAACACTTAAAAATAAAAACTGTTAATAGATAAATAAAAGACATCTACTTATGCAAATCTTGAAATTAATAATATTAACTACTGCAATAATACTAATTGCCATGCTGGCATTATCTGTTCGATTAATTTTTAAACCTAAAGGAGATTTCCATGGAGGATCATGCAGTAATCAATCAAAAGAGTTGAGAGATAAAAATATAGGTTGTGGTTGTGGGCATTCCAATGGCTGCATTGCGGAATAATATAACCTAACGTTTTGCATATTTGTTGTGTTTGGGAGTTTGAAACGTTTTCTTGTCCCGCGTTAGTAAACTACCAAAAAGCGTTAAGAACTCCAAATGCGTCATCAGTCCAAATACAATAAATACGCTGTTAGCAACTGGTTATTAGCGAAGTAGCCTATCTGTTTCCATTCACAATACACTTTCCTACGAGTGGCTTTGGGGCGCTGAAAGGGCTTGAAGGTTCTTTTACAGCCATTGGATTAAGGGGGGCAGGTGCGGGCTGCAAATGTACCTGAGAGCGAAGAGAGGGGCGGGTTGATAACTTTTAATATTATTGGTTTGAAATATTGAAATAATGTTGTAAATTTGCATACTATAATTAGCGCACAATATGTTTGATAGAATTAAAAACGTCTTAGGAAATCCTTTTTACGAGAATGAGGATTCAATCATTTACAATATGGATTGTCTTGAAGGATTGAAATTATTGAAAGACCATGAAGTGATGATTGATGCTACAATAACAAGTCCACCATATAATATTGGAAAAGAATATGAAAAGGTTATGCCTGTTGATGATTTTGTTAGTTGGATTACAGAAATTAGTGATTTAATCTATGATATAACAAAAAGAGACGGATGCTATTTGCTTAATGTTGGCTATTTAGAAGTTCCTAACAAAGGTAGGGCTGTACCAATTACTTATCTATTATGGGATAAATTAAAATTTTACCTAAATCAAGAAATAATTTGGAATTACGGTGCTGGTGTTGCAGCAAAGCACTATTTATCACCACGTAATGAAAAAATTCTTTGGTACATCAAGGACAAAGAAAACTATACTTTTAATCTTGATGATATTAGAGACCCAGATGTAAAATATCCAAATCAAAAAAAGAATGGGAAATTGAGGTGTAACACGTTGGGCAAAAATCCATCTGATGTTTGGCAAATCGCAAAAGTAACTTCTGGTACAAATCGTTCTTCAGATGAGAGGACAGACCATCCAGCACAATTTCCAGTCGATTTAATTACAAGAATGGTTTTAGGTTTTACTAACCCAAATGATATAATTTTAGACCCTTTTATGGGGTCAGGAACAACTGCCGATGTTTGTATGAAAAACAATCGTAAATCAATCGGCTTTGAAATAAGAGAAGATTATTGCCAAACTATCGTAAATAGACTTGAGAATGCAATAAAGCAAGAAGAACTTAAGGCAATGTCTCCTACTTTATTTCAGTTTTAGGATATATCTGTTTTAGCTTATAATTATAAACATCTGCTGATAGTCTTGCTTGTTGCCCTGTTGCAGCTGTTTGTGCAATCCAATCAGTATGCTCCAAATAACCAAAACGGATAAGTAAAATTTTGGGGAGATTTGGCTTTACGTCATCAAACTTTTCAAAATTAATGGCAATATAGTAGCCGTTCTTGTCTTTTTGACCGTTTCCAGATTGTGGTTGAGCGTAACTTCTGTTTGCAAAAATCTGGTTAGGATGTGATGAACCCTTAATTTCAATTGATAAGGAATTATCAGTTATACAATGTATATCCTTTTCGCTTTTTACAGTACCTGCTTTATAGATACCAGGATGTTTTAAACTCAAATAATGTGCTACTAGTTCGTGCAAAAGAAAACTCATTATTTGAGGGTTAGGTTCAATTTCTTTTCCAATAGAAAATGACCCAATTTTTGAATTGAATATATCATCCCATGATTTTAAAACTGCTGTTACTATTTCATCAGGTGTCATAGGATGTTTTGCTATTAATTCATCGGTTATTTTGCTCCATTCTGAAACTGTCTTTCCTGCATAGGGTGATTTTGTCATCGAAGTTATTTTAAAAGTTCAATAATCTCAACTTCTAAGGCGTCAGCAATTTTTTCAATATTGATTAGAGTGATATTCTTTTCAGCTCGCTCAATCATCCCGATATAGGTTCTATGCAAATCGGCTCTGCTAGCCAGTTCTTCTTGAGAAATTCCAAGTTCTTTTCTCAATTCTTTAACCCTATTGCCAAATTTCACTAATATATCAGATTTCGTTTTCATTGCTAATCTTAGTATGCACAAATCTATCTAATGTTAATTTAATAAACTACATACTATAGTTAGCATTATGTGCGGGGTAAGAAAAGCTGTGTATGGCAGCGAAGGGAGGCATACAGGGAAAGGGCTGACATACTATGCTTTTGTGCAGTGGGTTTATTTTTCTTCTTCTTTTCGTTGTCTTGGAATTTGTCTTTCCGTGTCGTCAAGTTAACTTGTTGCTAACAGAAAGTAAAGTTTATAAAAAAGGGATGAAAACTATCATCCCTTTTAAATCTATTTTAATTGAAATTATTTTACTTCCCAGGTTTCTCCGCTATGAAGTAAATCGTCAACAGATTTAATTTTAGCAGTTTTCATAACTTCCAGTACCTGATCGCGAACATTATCATCATAAGTTGAATCCTTCACGTTTCGGATAACACCTAAAGCAACGGGGAATTCTGGATATGCCATGTTTGCAAGCATCATATGTACTCCGGGATTTGCTGCATAAGCGTCATGTGTAAGAATATCATCCATCGAGAATCCTCCCTGCCCAATCGCAACAACTTTAAGGCTAATTCCACTAAGTATAAGTCCCTTATCACGGTTCTTTCCGAATATCATTTTTTCGCCATGACGAAGTACTATTGTTCTATCTTCGCGGTTCTCCTTATCAATAATTAACGAATGTGTTTTATCGTTGTAAATAACACAGTTCTGAAGGATTTCAACAACTGAAGTACCATCGTGTTTTGCAGCATCAACCATTATCTCTGATGTTAACTTAACATCAACATCAATTGAACGGGCAAAGAATTTACCCTGGGCTCCAATAACTAATTCACCTGGACGGAAAGGATGTTCAACGGTCCCAAATGGTGATGTTTTTGTAATAGAACCCAACTTTGATGTTGGGGAATATTGACCTTTGGTTAAACCATAAATCTCGTTATTAAATAGGAGAATATTGATATCAATATTACGACGTACAGCGTGAATAAAATGGTTACCACCAATTGCTAAAGCGTCACCATCACCAGTAATCTGCCAAACGCTAAGATTTGGATTGGCAACTTTCACTCCTGTTGAAATTGCTGATGCACGGCCATGTATTCCATGGAATCCAAAAGTATTTACATAATATGGGAAACGGCTTGAACAGCCAATACCCGAAACAAATACATAACGTTCTATATCGTAGTTAAGAGTATCCGATATTTCTGGAAGAGCTCTTTGCACGGCGCTAAGAATCGCGTGATCACCACAACCTGGACACCAACGTACTTCCTGATCACTTTTAAAATCCTGTGGTGTATATTTAAAATTTTCTGCCATGATTATTTGCCCTCCAAAATTTGATTAAACTTATCAACTAATTCAACTACCGTAAATGGAAGCCCTTGCACCTTATTGAACTGCAAATAGTTATATTCCTGGAAATTCATGCGTAAGTAATTTGCAAATTGCCCCATGTTTAGTTCGCATACAACAAGTTTTTTATAGCGTCCAAAGATTTCCTTCACGTTCTTTGGTAGTGGGTTGATATAATTGAAATGACATAATGAAACACTTTTACCTTCTTCTCTCATCTCTTGAACAGCTGTTAGCAAATGCCCGTATGTACCTCCCCAGCCAATTACAAGTAAATCGCCTTCCTTATCACCATAAACTTCTTGTTCAGGAATAAATTCCTTAACTCTTTCCACTTTAGCAGCACGAACATCAGTCATCTTCTGGTGGTTTATTGGATCGTGTGATACGCTTCCTTTGAGAAAATCCTTTTCGAGACCACCTACACGATGCATAATGCCCTTTTTACCAGGGAAGGCCCATGAACGTGCCAGGCGTTTTTCGTCGCGTGCATAAGGCAGAAATCCTGTAGTTCCCTCTGCAACAATTGGAGGATTAATTGATGGGAAATCCTTCATGTTTGGAATCTTCCAAGGTTCTGTTCCATTGGCAATATAACCATCTGTCAGCAAAACAACCGGAGTCATATGTTCCATAGCCAATTTACCGGCAAGAAAAGCATAATCAAAACAATTACCAGGTGTACTTGCAGCAATAACTATCAATGGACATTCTCCATTGCGGCCATATAAAACCTGGAAAAGATCGGATTGTTCAGTTTTAGTAGGTAATCCTGTGGATGGGCCACCACGCTGAACGTCAATAATAACTAAAGGTAACTCAGTAATTACGGCTAAACCCATTGCCTCGCTCTTAAGCGAAAGGCCAGGACCGGATGTGGTTGTTACAGCAAAATTTCCAGCAAAAGAAGCACCGATTGCAGTACAAATACCAGCAATCTCATCTTCAACCTGTAAGGTTTTTACACCAAGATCTTTACGTTTTGCAAGCTCAATTAATATCTCGGTAGCGGGAGTTATAGGATATGAACCACAGAAAAGAGGTAACCCCGATTTCTCTGAAGCAGCAATTAAGCCCCATGCAGCAGCAGTATTCCCATTAATATTTCGATAAGTTCCTTTGGGTGTACTTGTCGCAGCCGAAATTTGATATGTATTAGGAATAGCCTGAATATTTGCAGCATAATTAAACCCATCACGAAGAACCTTTTTGTTGGCTTCAACGATTTCTGGTTTTTTCTTAAACTTCGATTCAAAATACTTCTCCGTAAAATTTAATGGACGTGAGAAGATATAGTAAACCATACCAAGAGCAAACATATTCTTGCTTCGCAGAACACTCTTATTATCAAGGCCTTCATCTTTTAAACTCTCCTTGGTTAATTCGGTAATGTTTGCAAATATTACCTTATAATCTTCAATTTTCAGCTCTTCAACTGCATTATTCGTTTTGAAACCAGCACGCTGAAGGCCCTTTTCATTGAAAGTATCGTTATCAACAATAATCATTCCTCCGGGTTTTACCCACTTTACATTTGCTTTAAGTGCAGCCGGGTTCATGGCTACAAGCACGTCACAGTAGTCACCTGGAGTATATACCTTTGAATTTCCAATGTTTACCTGAAAGCCGGAAACACCTGCAACAGTACCCTGAGGTGCTCGTATTTCCGAAGGATAATCCGGAAATGTACTGACACTATTTCCGAATAATGCAGATGCATCGGAAAACAATGTTCCAGTAAGTTGCATACCATCTCCAGAATCACCCGAGAACCGGATAACAACGTCATCTCTTTCGATGGCTTTTGCTTTTTTATCCATAAAAATTTTTAATTTAGTAATTATTAATAACAGGTTTGTACAAATTTTAAATGCATACAAAACAGCGACACCATTTTATATGCATTCCTCTAATTTTATTATCAAATTAATTTCTATAACGAAAATTTTTTCTAATAATGACACAAAATTAATCAATGTTAATTAATTAATCCTTATTTTTCGTATAATTTTATCTTTTTACTTACATGATTTTTCTCAGTTTAAAATAGATATAAATTCGAATATTCATAAAAGATGGCATTTATAAAAACAGTCAGAGGATTTACACCCCAATTCGGCAAGAATTGTTTTTTAGCCGATAATTCAACAATTGTTGGTGAAGTTACAATGGGTAACGATTGCAGCGTATGGTTTAACACGGTAATCCGGGGCGATGTAAACTCTATAAAAATTGGAAATAAAGTAAATATCCAGGATGGAGCAGTTTTACATTGTCTTTATGAAAAATCAAAAATTGAAATTGGAGATAATGTTTCTGTTGGCCACAATGTAATTATACATGGAGCTACTATTCACGATAATGTTTTAATTGGTATGGGTGCTATTGTTATGGATCATGCTGTAATTGGAGAAAATTCAATAATAGCAGCCGGGGCTTTAGTGCTTGATAGTACAATTGTTGAACCGGGAAGTATTTATGGGGGAATTCCTGCAAAAAGAATCAAGTCGGTAGATATTCAACAAACCAAAGAAATGATTGAGAAAATTGCAAACAATTACCTCATGTACTCGAAATGGTATGAAGAAAAACCCTGAACTATAAAGATTTAACTATATATTTCTTGTTAGTAATATTAAAAATTAGCGATTGCAGAACTTGTGATTCGCCTGAAGAATAAAATTCGTAAACTGGTTTTAAAGAATTATTGCTTAACAAATTATTTTCTTCGAGTATCTTAGATGTTTGTTTTATAACTGCCGGAGCCGGATCGATAATATGAACCTTTGCCGGAAGGACTTTTTTTAAAACTTCAGTTAAAAAAGGATAATGTGTACATCCTAAAACAAGGTGATCGATATTTTTCTGAATCAAAGGAGCCATGAGCTCTTTTACATGGTTTTCTGTTTCACTATTGTTAATTTGGTTTTTTTCAACAATATCAACAAGCTTATCGCCTATTTTAATATGTAAATCTACATCGGATGCAAATCTCTGGCTAGTCTCTATGTATAATTTACCATTAAATGTACCTTCGGTAGCGAGAACAGCTATACTTTTTGTTTTTGAATTCAGTGCAGCAGGTTTTACCGCAGGTTCCATACCAATAAAAGGAATATTGTAAGTTGCTCTCAGATAATCTATGGCAGCTGCTGTTGCTGTATTACATGCAACAACAATTAGTTTAACATTTTTTGAAATAAGAAACCTGACTACTTTATCAACAACAGCTATAATTTCAGGTTGTGATTTTGGACCGTAAGGGCAGTTTGCTGTATCAGCAAAATAAACAACTGATTCGTTTGGCAAATCCTTAACCAGATGACGCCATACGGATAATCCGCCTACACCCGAATCAAATATTCCTATAGGTTTATTCATAATTTTATAAAAAAGACCATCTTTTGTTTAAAAAGATGGTCTTTTATTTCTTTAAAAGATATTTATTGAGTTACAATACCTAATTCTTTTTTTACCAAAGGTAAAATATCAGTGCTTTGAGCTGAAAAATATGCAACAGAACCATTGCTTATATCGAAGATATAAATAAACCCGTTTTCTTTTCCAATTTTTTCAATAGCTGCCTGAGCTTTATCAATTATGGGTTGCATTAATTCGGTTTCTTTCTGTTGGAAGTCCTGTTGAGCTGTCGATTGAAAATCCTGAATCCGGCGTTGCATTTCCTGAATTTCTGTTTCTTTTGATTTTTTTACCAAATCAGAATAAGTAGCTTGTTTTTCAACGTAAGCATTTACTTTTGTCTGGTATTCGGCTTGCATTGCTTCCATTTCTTTTTGAAGCATTTGTCCATATTCTTGCAATTGTGTTGTTGCAGTTGCTCGTTCTGGCATAAGGCTCAATAATTCATTTGAATTAATATGCCCGAATTTTAATTCGGTTTTCTGTGCGTATAAAGCAGTAGTTGTAAAGAATATCCCAACTAAAAATAGTCCTAAAAACTTTTTCATATTTTTTCGATTTTTTTAATAATTAACAAATTTAATAAATTAATTTTTATACCCTAATTTTTCTAATATTTCATCACTTTTATCATGCTTTGGATCGGTATAAAGTATTGATGCACCACCAGACGTATCAAAAATAATACCATAATTCCCGGTTTCTGCCATCACTTTAATAGCATTATATATCTCATCCTGAATAGGTTTTATAAGCTCAACCCTTTTCTGAAACAATAATCCATCTTGGCCAAAGTATTTTCGTTGTAAATCTTTTACCTCTTTTTCCCTGTTAACAAGTTCTTGCTCGCGCAATGTTTTCATTTCTTCGGTTAAAAGAATCTTTTCTGTTTGAAAATCTTTAACCATTTTATTTACTTCCTGGAATTCTGCTTCAATTTCTTTTTGCCACTCTTTAGAAAGCTGGTTTAATTTATCCTGAGCAGCTTTATACGCGGGCATTTTACTTAAAATGTATTCAGAATCAACATATGCAAATTTTTGTGAATATGCCTGTACAATCAAAAGAAGAAAAACAAATATTAAAGCTACTTTTTTCATTTTATATAAAATTAGAACTGTTGTCCAATAACAAAGTGGAACTGACTTCCGTTAGCATCTGTCCGGCCTGGTATATCATCAAAACCGTATCCCCAGTCAACACCAAGTAAGCCAAACATGGGTAAAAATGCTCTTAATCCAATACCTGCCGAGCGTTTCACTTTAAATGGATTAAACACATCAATACTTTCCCATGCATTACCTGCTTCAACAAATGCTAAAACATAAATAACAGCCTGCGGTTTTAAAGAAATAGGGTAACGTAATTCAAAATTAATTTTTTCATAAACATTACCTGCTTTATCTCCGTTCTTATCATATGGAGTAACACTTTGATTTTCATATCCACGAAGGGCAATATATTCTACATCATACATGCTATATCCGGAAAGTCCATCGCCACCTAGTTCAAATTTACCAAATGGCGCATACCCCACGTTTTTATTAAAGTAACCCAGGTAACCGAATTCAGTATTAGCAGCAAGTACCATGTCTTTCCATACTTTCAGGTACCAGGCTCCTTTGTATTTCCATTTATGATATTCGAGCCATTTATATTTTGTTTGATTTACTTTATCAGTATAATAATACTCTAAATAATCATTTTGTTCATCAGATGTTAAATCATCCCAGCTATCACCAAAACTCTCAATAGTATTTGCATTAAGAGTATCTCTATCAGCCTGAGATAATTCCCACCATTTTTCTGCTTTAAACAATGAATAAGGAGGAGTAATCTGTAAGCTTAAAGAGAACGTGGAACCCCGGCGAGGATAAATTGGCCAGTCAACAGAACTCCTGGCAAAGGTTGATCCAAAACTAATATTGTTTGCATAACCATTACTCATAATAAAACCGCTCCAATCGTTCAGGCTGTATAACTGGTAATTGATTGAGTTTGAAATAGTAAAATAATCATCTGGCCATTTTAATCTCTGCCCTAAGCCTACTGATGCACCTGTAACTTTAATATATTCTTCGCCAACTTCAACTAAATAACTTGAACTGGTACTATGGCGTGAAGTATGGTAAAAAGAAACAGAAAATGAATTTGGTTTTTTGCCACCAAACCAGGGATCCATAAAACTTGCACTATAAGCCGAGTAATATTCCCCATTGGTTTGGACTTTTAAGCTAAGCGTCTGCCCGTCGCCAGAAGGAATTGGCCTCCATGCATTCTTTTTGAGAACTTGTTTAATTGAAAAATTACTAAAACGTAACCCAATTGTTCCAATAAACATATTTGCACCCCAACCACCGGCTATTTCAAGCTGGTCGTTTGATTTTTCAACTAAAGTATATTCAAGATCAACCGTTCCCTCGGCCTGATTAATATTTATGGGTTCAATACCAAATTGCTCCGGATCGAAATGGCCAAGCTGGGCTATTTCGCGTTGAGAACGCATAATCTCTGATTTACTGAAAAGCTCTCCCGGTTTTGTTCTTAATTCTCTTCGAATCACATGCTCGTTGGTTTTGTCGTTTCCTTTAATGATTATATTGTTTAAACGAACTCTTTTCCCTTCATACATTCGCATTTGAAGATCGATGGAATCACCATCAATTTTTTGAATTGTTGGATTCACAGAAAAAAACAAATATCCATTATCAAGATATAAATTACTTACGGCATCTTCGTCAATATTTAAGCGTTTGCTTAACATTTCGGTATCGTACGGGTCGCCTTTTTTAATTTTAAGAGATGCATCGAGAACTGATGTGGAATATTTTGTATTTCCAACCCACTCGATATTTCTGAAAAAATACTGGTTTCCTTCAAACACATTTATTCGAATACCAATTCTGCGATCGTTGATTTTGTAAATACTGTCGCTTACAATTTCTGCATCACGATAACCTTTTGAATTATAGGCTGCAACAACCAGGTTCTTATCATCTTTATAGTCGCTTTCTATATATTTCGATCCTTTAAAAATATTGATGTCTCTTCGTTTTGTTTCTTTCATTTTGCGACGAAGTTTGGCATCTGTAAAAACTTCGTTTCCAACAAAGTCGATTTCTTTGATTTTTACCTTTTTACCCCTGTCGATAAAAACTTTTAGATTTACATTATTCGCTCGTGAAAGAGTATCGTCGGATTGAACAATATCAACTTTTGAAAAGAGATATTTCTTTTTATACAAATAATCATTTATGGTTCTTTTTGTATTGTTTAAGGTGTTTTCGGTAACCTGAACTCCTCGTTTTAATTCAAGAGTTTCGCGAAGGTCTTTTTCCTGGCTTTTTTTCAGCCCGAAAATTTCGAACTCAGATAAACGAGGCCTTTCCTGAAGGTAAATATCAAGTGAAATACTATCTCCCTGGATATCCGTAGTTGTAATTTTTACATCGGAAAAAAGACCCTGTCCCCAGAGTTTTTCTATTGATCTGGTAATATCTTCACCTGGAACTGAAATTTGCCTGTTTACCGTTAACCCAGATAACGTAACGAGTATATTTTTATCGAGATATTTTATACCTGATACCGTAATATCTTTTATAATATAGTTTTTAGGCCTTTTATAATCAATCACATCTAACGATGAATAATCTGTTTCTTCCTGTGCTGATAAGTGAATTCCTGTAATTAAAATTATGAAACTCAATAAGAACTTTCTTCGCATTCTATTATTAATATTTATTTATTAACTATCTTTTAATTGGTCGCTTGTTTTTCCAAATCTACGTTCTCTGTTTTGATAATCAACAATAGCGTTATACAGATCATCCTTTCTAAAGTCAGGCCATAAAACAGGGGTAAAGAATAATTCCGTGTATGCTATTTGCCAGATTAAGAAATTACTAATCCTGTATTCGCCACTTGTACGTATTAACAAGTCGGGATCGGGGATTCCGTATGTATTTAAATACTTTTCAAAAAACGCGTTATCAATTTCATCTACTTCAAGTTCAGAAGTTTTGGATTTCGATACTATATTTTTAACTGCATTTACTATTTCCCAACGCGCACTATAATTAAGGGCCAAAATTAATGTTAATCCGGTATTTTTTTCAGTTTTTTGGATTAATTCCAACAGATTTTTTTTTACATCTTTTGGTAAACCATCAATATCGCCAATAGTTTTTAAACGCACATTATTTTGTAATAGTGTACCCGACTCTGAATTTATTGTTGCAACAAGAAGAGACATGAGTGCATCAACTTCATTTTTAGGCCTGTTCCAGTTTTCTGTGGAAAAGGTATAAAGTGTTAAAAATTCTACCCCAATTTCACCTGCACCTTCAACTGTTTCACGAACAGCTTTAACTGCATTCTGGTGACCAAAAATTCGTTGATTTCCTTTTTTCTGTGCCCACCTGCCATTTCCGTCCATTATTATTGCTATATGTTTTGGCAGCTTTGTCCTGTCTATCTTATCTTTCGCGCTCATTTTCTATTTGTTATATGTCGGGCAATCAATAGCTTCTTTAAAAATTTTATAACATAATGAAACTCCACAAAACGAATACCAGTCATCGTTATGAATTACAGGAGTATTTTCAGCATCCTGAATATTTACAACCCCATCAATTTCATCGTTAAATGTTTTATGAAAACTCCATTCTAACCCTAAAGTCAGGCGGTCAAAGATATTATATTTAATTCCTAATCCAAAAGGAATTGTAACAGGATTTGAAAAACCCGACGAATTGAATACATAGTTTCCACCAATTCCAATAAAAACAAAGGGAGTAAATCGTTCATCATTTTTTTTAACAAACCCTGAACTCGAATAAGCCATAAAATTAAATTCTACCAGGGCAGCAATATCAATAACACTGGTTGAAAATGAAGCCTGCCGAAAGTTATTTTCGGGATTATCGAAATCACTGTCGCTTCCACTTAAAGAACCGTAAAATCCTTTTAATCCTACAGCCAAATGTTTATCAATATTGTATTTAATAATTAATCCTCCTGCAAAAGATGGTGAATAGAATTGTTGGGAATGATTAATATCTCCATTATAATAACTTGTACCCAGTATAATTCCAAATTCGGTTTTACTTTGGGCTCTTGTAAAAAAAAAAGCGGGGATAAGAATAATAAGTACAAAAACTTTTTTCATAATTAAAATCTAACTGATGTATTACGTACTCTTGGTTTTATTTTATGAGTAACGCTAATTAATGAAAAATAGTACATATCATTCGATTCTGATAAGTCAGGTTTAAATCCATCAATATAATCAGTACTTGTAAAGCGCCCTCCTATTTCAAACCCGATATTATTTAATGGTGAAATCGGGTATTTAATACCCACTCCCAATGGTAAGACTATGGCAATATTTTTATCATCAATAAACCTTGTGCTGCCAATAAAATTATCGAGTGCTGTTGGTTTAAAATATGAAACTCCTATACCTGCAAAAACATACACGTTAATTGAAGCATTAAATTTTCGTAAACCATCGCGTATATTAATCCAATACTTTACCATTTGTTTTTCTGGTATAAGTGAGTATTCTGCATAAGCATTCAATTCGTATAAATTGGTTGAAAATGAATAATTCCTGCCTTCATTCACAGAGCCAACATCTGTACCCGAAAATCGTGCATAAGTTAAATTTCCCCTGACTGAAAGCCTGTCCATAAGTCGGTAACGAAGTCCTACTGTAATATTTGGACGTGTTGACATTATGTCAAGGTCCGAAATCCATAATGCATCGGCATTAACAGAACCTCCAATATCTCCAAAATAGTTTGCCGTACCAATTCCTCCAAGAATTTCTGTACGCGCGAGTTTCCACTTTTGGCTAAAACCAACCAGTGGAATTATTAAAAGTATTAATAACACTATTTTTTTATTCCTTACCATTCGAATTGCCATTGATACAAAGGTATTTAATTTTACAAAATAAAAAAGTTCAAGTTAATCGAATTAACTTTTTTTAAGACTTTTACAACTTAAATAGTTTACTCATTTTCAACCTGTTTAATTGCGTTTATCAATACCCCACATTAACTTGTTACGTAAGGTTGCATAATAGTTTGTAGTATTCAGTTTTAATAATTTTATTTTAAATTCGGCTTTAGTAATTACAATTTCTTCTGTATTATCGATTAATATCGATCGATGATCCAATGACACCAGTGAATTTTGGTTTCGACTTTCCATTTTCAGCTTTATTGTACATGTATCTGGTATTACGATTGGCCGAACAGTAAGATTGTGAGCAGATATCGGGGTAATAATAAAATTCCCTGAATGGGGAATAATTATTGGTCCGCCGGCGCTTAATGAGTAAGCCGTTGAGCCTGTCGGGGTAGATATGATTATTCCATCGGCCCAATATGTATTTAAATAATCGTCGTTAATGTAAGCCTGTAAAGAAATCATTGTTGAATCCTTTTTCTGAATTGCTATTTCATTCAAACTATATGGAAAATCGTTGAAGATATTCGAATTTGAATTTATTTTCAATAAAACCCTTTCATCAATTGTATATTCTCTGGAATGGATTGCTATTAAAGCCTCCCGGATTTCTTCTTTCGCTATATTTGCAAGAAAACCCAGCTTACCTGTATTTATACCAACAATAGGGATATTTGCATCTTTAACAAGTGTTACTGTTTCTAAAATTGTTCCATCGCCACCTATGCTAAACATTAAATCTAAATTATCTTTTATTTCCTGATGAGTTTCAAAAACTGGCAACTTGTCTGTTTTTAGCTTAATATCATGAACTAAAAACTCATAAAATCCTTTGTAAACAACAACATCAAAATTTAAATCTTTTAAATTTTTGAAAAACTCTGATATATAAATCTCAGATTCTTTATCAAACGTTCTTCCAAATACCCCGACTCTCATTTTTATATTTTTAAAGTGATTTTTTGTTGTTATTTGTTAAGAATTACTCGAAATTAAATATTTAAATATTTCATAAAAAGCTCGTATCTTGAATTATACAAATCGTCCTGTTCGTCGTATTCCATGAATGATGCTTTAATGCTATATTCGTATCGGTTAAATGTTTGAATAATTGCAGTTAAGTCTGTTACGTTGAGTTTAAGTGTAACTTCAATTTTTGTTGTATCGGAAGCAGAAGTTAAATACATGCTCAGAATTTTAGCATTATTCGATTCAACTATCTGTGCAATTTCTGACATAGAGTAATCATTCTGGCTCAATTCGAGAACAATAATACCTCCTGGTTTTTCAATGGCAGTTAATTTTGAAAAATAATGCAAAAGATCGCTCATACGAACCAGTCCGATATATTTGTTATGATAATCGAGAACAGGAACAACGGTAAGTTTTAGGCGGGAGGCTAACTCAATGATTTCATAAATATGCTGATCGTAACGAACATAAGGCCGAATAAGTGACAACCTGTGATTTCCAATAGCTTCTTCGGGTGTATTCATATCATAAATATCTGCATCGGAAATCAATCCAAGAAACTCCTCGTTATTTACAATCGGCAAATGTGAAACACGAAAAACTTCCATCCAGTTTAGAGCTTCTACAGCAGTATCTGATGTCCGAATCGCGGGTATTTCTTCTGATATTAAATCTTTTGCAAGCATAGTGAATTGGTTCTCAAAAATACTTGTATTTTTGTACTATCAACAAGTTTAACGTATTTATTGTTTACTAAATTGTGAATTTTATCAAAATGACCAGATTAAGTGTAAATATAAACAAAATTGCAACATTAAGAAACGCACGAGGCGGAAATATTCCAAATGTTCTTGAAGCAGCTATAAATTGTGAACGATTTGGCGCTCAGGGCGTAACCGTTCATCCACGCCCCGATGAAAGGCATATTCGATACCAGGATGTTTTCGATATAAAACCTATAATTACTACTGAATTTAATATTGAAGGATATCCTTCACAAAGTTTTATTGATTTGGTATTGAAAGTTGTTCCTAACCAGGTAACTCTTGTACCAGATCCGCCTGATGCACTTACATCGAGCGCGGGATGGGATACCATTAAAAATAAAGATTTCTTAAAAGATGTGATATCAACATTTCATTCAAAAGGTATTCGAACATCCATATTTATAGAAACAGATACTGATTTAATTAGAAATGCCGTAAATACTGGTACTGACCGCATAGAACTTTATACCGAACCTTACGCGGCAAACTATTCACAAAACAGAGAAAAAGCTATTGCTCCTTTTATTAAAGCTGCCGAAGTTGCATACGATTTCGGGCTGGGTTTAAATGCCGGACATGACTTAAATCTTGACAACCTGAAATATTTTAAAGAAAATATCCCCGGTTTACTCGAAGTTTCAATTGGCCATGCTTTAATTTCTGACGCTCTCTATTTGGGGTTAGAAAATACTATTCAATTGTATCTACGGGAATTAAAGTAAAGAGATATGAGTATCAAATATCTGGTATCTGGAAATTCGTATTGAGTAATATTTTTTAAGAAAAGATAATTAGTTTCCTAAATTCGATATTTTTATTATAAATCACATCTCAAATCTTTGATACTTTAATCTAATATTTAATACATATGGATTTATTTTTCAGAAAATTCGGGCAGGGGCCCCCGTTAATTATTGTACATGGATTGTATGGTTCATCAGATAACTGGGTAACTGTAGGTAAAAAATTATCAGAAAAATTTGAAGTTTATTTGATTGATCAACGCAATCATGGCCAGTCGCCACATTCACCTGAGCATAATTATTCCCTATTAAAAGAAGACCTTCGTGAATTCATGGATAAACATTCCATCGAAAAGGCTGTAATTATTGGCCATTCGATGGGAGGGAAAACGGCCATGTTTTTTGCAGCAGATTACCCTGAACGAATTAACAGCCTTATAGTGGTTGATATTTCCCCGTTATCATATAAATCAACAAATTCAGTTCAGCTTTTATCACATTCTGTAATTATGGACTCAATGTATAAAATCGATCTATCTAAAGTAAACAGCCGGGAAGAAATCGATAAAATTTTAGCTGAATCGATTCACCAAACTCATGTCCGGCAATTTTTATTAAAAAACATCAGGCGATCTAAAGACAATAAATTCAGTTGGATATTAAATATTTCAGCTTTGCGAAAAGAACTCCCTGAAATAATGAGTGGGCTCGATATTAAAGATTATGAGAATGGAAAAAGCATATCAGGTTTTCCTGTTCTTTTTATAAAAGGAGCTGATTCGGATTACATTTTAGAAAAAGATGAAAAAGAAATTCTGAAAATATTTCCTTTTGCGGAAATAACAACAATACCAAAAGCAGGCCACTGGGTACATGCCGAACAACCGGAGCTATTTATTAAAACTATTGAAACCTTTGTTTTAAAATAAAATTTCTAACCAGTTGTTGATTCAATATTTTCAGGATTAATCAGATTTTCACCTTTATACTTCAACAAAACCTGGGCAATAGCGATCACATCTTTTTCACAATATTTTACAATACGTGGTAAATCCTTGTTATTCCAATAAACATCTGCTACCATACTTCCGTCAATATCATCTTTTGGAGTAGGAATATTAAATACGTGAGTAAGCAGATTTAAAGAAGTATAGTTTTTATAATCGCCAAATTTCCAAAGCTCCATAGTATCGAGAAACATAACTTCCCAGGGTTTTTTACCTGCCACATCAAGAATTGCAGGTATTTTAATCCCGTTAATTAGCATTCGCCGTGCTATATATGGAAAATCAAATTCTTTTCCATTGTGTGCGCAAAGCTGAATATCTTTGTTTGAACCATGATACTTCTTTAACATCCCTGAAAAGTCTTCAAGGATTATTTTCTCATCATCGTTATAAAAAGACTTTATCCTGAAAAAACGTTCATTATTTCTCTTAACAACGATACCAACAGAAATGCAAATAATTTTTCCAAACTCGGAATATATTCCTGCACGTTGATATACATCGGCCGCAGATTGGTCGGTTTCTCTGAAATAAGAAGATTTCTTTTCCCAGAATTCCTGAAAAGATTTTGGAACATTCTCGAAATCGGGATATTGAGGAACTGTTTCAATATCTAAAAAAAGTACATTTTCAATTTTTACGTGATCAAGCATTTTGGGATTTGTGTTTTATATCGAGATGTAATTTTTTTTCAACTATAGAAGCCAAAATATCAATACCCACTTTATTGTCGCCTCCCTGTGGAATAATAATATCGGCATAGCGTTTAGTAGGTTCAATAAACTGGAGGTGCATTGGTTTAACTGTTTTCTCGTATCGTTCCAACACTTTATTCACCGATCGGCCGCGTTCAACAATATCGCGTCGAATAACCCGCATAAGGCGATCATCGTTATCGGCATCAACAAATACCTTGATATCCATCAGATTCCGAAGCTGTGCATTTGCAAGTATTAGAATACCCTCTATAATAACTACTTTTTTAGGTTCAACTTTTATAGTTTCTTTTGAACGGGTACACGTTAAATACGAATAAATAGGTTGCTCTATAGGCAATCGGTTTTTTAACTGTTTTATATGTTCAATAAGCAAGCTAAACTCCAATGAGCGCGGATGGTCAAAATTCATTTCCTGACGTTCTTCCAAAGGCAAATTGCTGTTGTCGCGATAATACGAATCTTGTGGGATTATTGCCACCTCGTCTTTTGGTAAAAGTTCTATAATTTTTTTTACGACAGTTGTTTTTCCCGAGCCTGTTCCTCCTGCAATACCAATAATAAATGACATATGAATAAATTTTATACCTTTAACAAATCAATTTTAAATTGAGGATGAAGATAAAAAAATAATGGCAAAAATCATAAATCTATGATAAAACATATTGTTCTGTTCAAAATAACCGATGCTGGAAATAATGATGATCGGTTAAACAAAGCATTAAAAATGAAATCTGTTTTCGAAAAATTAATCGAAAAAATCGATGTTATTCGTTCTTATGAGGTAGGTATAAATAAAGGAGATTCTGATTCTGCTCACGATCTGGCCATTAACTCATCGTTTGATACATGGAACGATTTGGACGAATACATAAACCATCCCGCACATCAGGAAGCAATACGTTTAAATAAGAATATTCAAAAAGTAAAAGCAGTTGTTGATTACGAAATTTAAAAAGTATGAATCAATTATATCCATTAAAATTTAAGCCCATATTCAAAGAAAAAATCTGGGGAGGAAACCGTTTAAAATCCATATTAAATAAAAGATTTAAAGATGGTAAAAAAATTGGAGAAAGCTGGGAAATATCAGGTATTGAAGGAAACCTGTCTGTTGTTGAAAATGGCTTTTTAGCCGGTAACGATTTGCAGGAAATTATTGAAGTTTATATGGGCGATCTGGTTGGTGAGCGCATTTACGAGCAGTTTGGACTTGAATTTCCCCTGTTAATTAAATTTATTGATGCCACCGAGGTTTTATCTGTACAGGTTCATCCCGACGATGCTCTTGCCGCTAAACACCATAACACATTGGGGAAAACCGAAATGTGGTACATTATTCATTCAGAAAAAAACAGTAAGATAATTTCAGGTTTTAATCACGAGATGGATAAGCACCATTATTTACATCATCTTAATAATAATGAATTACAAGGTATTTTAAACTATCACGATACCAGGCCGGGAGATGTATTTTATATTCCTTCCGGGAGAATACATGCTATCGGGGGGGGAGTGTTACTAGCAGAGATACAGCAATCGTCGGATATCACTTATCGAATTTACGACTGGGACAGGAAAGATGAAAAAGGAAATTCCAGAGAATTACACAACGAATTTGCATTAGATGCCATTGATTTTAAAAAATACGATAATTACAAAATCAATTACAAATTAAACAAAAATCAATCGTCGAAGATATTATCCACTCGGTATTTTCAGGCGAACAGTATTGTTCTCGACAAAAAAACCGAACTTAACTACAACCTGCTTGATTCATTTGTAATTTTCATGTGCATTGAAGGTGAATTTGAAATTGAATATTATGAAACAGAACGGGTAAATATAAAAAAGGGAGAAACCGTTTTAGTTCCTGCAGTAATTGAACAAATAAACCTGGTTCCTGTTGTTGAGAGTAAAGTATTGGAAATATACATACCCGACACAACCGATGAATACTCTGATTCCGAAAAATAAAGGATTAATTTTATTTGATGGTTATTGCAATCTATGTTCCTGTTCTGTACGGTTTATTTTAAAAAGAGATAAAACAAATTTCTTCTTATTATCCAATCTACAGTCAGAAAAAGCAAAAGCAGTTCTTTCGTCATTTCAGTTACCTGAAAATTATGATAAATCGGTAATCCTTATTCTTGATAATACTATTTGGTTTGAATCGGATGCCGTACTAAAAATTGTTTCGAAACTAAATGGTTTCTGGCCAATTCTCAGGTTTTTTAAAATCATTCCTAAACCACTACGTGATTTTGTTTATCAGTTAATATCCAGGTACAGGTTTAAATTATTTAGAAAGAGAACAGAATGTTATTTAGGGGAGAAAAATGATTCCGGAAAATTTATAATTTAAATTTCAATCTCTCCATTCTCGAATTGCTTATACCTTTTGCTTAACAATGCTATTAGCCGGCTAATATGATTCATTGCACCTGCTGTTTCGGGGCTTATTGTTTTATTCTGCATTCTGAACATTAACAATCCGTACAAACCATTAAAACAAGCCTCAATTTCATTCTGAACCGTTTGATTCGATTTTAATACCAAGTCATCAATACCGGGCTTGCTTAAATTATACGTATCGACATAATTCTGTTCGTTATCAGAATTTAACATTTGTAAATGGAAATTATATAAATCATTAATTGTATTTTGTAAAATCTGTAAATGGCCTTTCTCGGTTTTATTTTCTTCTTTCATCATGCTGATTAACCCAAGATACCAGCTTTTCATTTCATTTTTAACTGAATCGGGCTGATCAAACTTGATGATAATATTCTGGTAAATTTTTTCGATATCTAAATTTAAAACCCTGATAATGTGTTCAATTTGCCACATGTATAAAATATACTCAGCAATATTTTCTTTTTTCTTTTCCCTGGCAATTATCATAAGCCTGATTTTATTGAATTTTTTTCAAATGATCAATTAACCTTCTTTCGCGTTTTGTAGGCCTGCCCACTCCCCTGTCTCTAATTTCAAATCCTATATGTTTTTTAATATCGAGTTTTGCTTTTTCATCTTCAGATGTTAAGTCATCAACATAATCAACAACTATTTTTGCAGATTGCCTGTTCCCGAGCAATCCTTTAACCTGATATTGATAGGTAACCGGAGGCCGCTTTACAATAACTACTTCACCAATCTTAATAATCCTTGATGGTTTTACCTGTACATCGTCAATTACGATCCTGCCTTTTTTACAAGCTTCGGCAGCCTGGCTACGGGTTTTAAATATCCGTACAGCCCATAACCATTTGTCGATTCGTAAATTATCTTCGTGTTCCATTGTAAGATGTAATAATAAACAAAATTAGAAATAAACCTGAAGTATTAAAACAGATTCAAGAATTTGATGGAGGCAAGCTAAATCTGCTTAATTTAAAAAATGATTTTATTTATTATTGAATTGGTTCATTGTTTGCGAAAGGCCTATTAAACCAAAACTTTTAATTATATCACCAGCCAAATTAAATCGTTCGGGTAATGCTTTTTTCTCTTCATCAGACCATTCACCCAGAACATATTGCACCTGGGTTCCTTTGGGGAAATTATCACCAATACCAAAACGTAACCGGGCATAATTCTGATTTCCTAATGTAAGGTTAATATCTGCGAGGCCATTATGGCCGGCATCGCTCCCTTTAGGCCTTAGCCGCAAACTGCCAAATGGAAGAGCAATATCATCAACAATCACCAATAATTTCTCCACGGGGATTTTTTCTTTCTGAAGCCAGTAATTTACTGATTTGCCACTCAGATTCATGTAGGTTGTAGGCTTAATAAGGACAAGAGTACGGCCTTTAATCTTATACTCAGCCCTGAATCCAAGACGTGCATCCTGAAAAGAAATATTGGATGCCTTAGCAAAAGCATCCAATATTTGGAATCCGACATTATGCCGGGTATTGACGTATTCGTCACCAATATTTCCTAAACCGACAATAAGGTATTTCACCAATTATCTGTTTAATATGAATTTATTCTTTTTTATCGGTTGTTTCAGCAGCTTTTTCAGCGCCCTCAGCCGGAGCACCTTCAACCGGAGTATCCGTTTGAGCACCACGTGCACTTCTAACTCTGACAACTACATCATTTTCCGGATCAAGCAATTCTAATTTATCGAATGATAAATCAGATACTTTTATTGATTTACCTATTTCCAGTTCGGTAATGTCAACTTTAATCACATCTGGTAAAATAGCAGGAAGAGCTTTAACTTTAAGTTTTCTCATTTTCTGCTCAACTTTACCTCCTTTAAGTACTCCTACAGAAACTCCTTCAAGAATAACAGGAACTTCCATCCAAACCGGTGATTTTTCATCAATCTGATAAAAATCTGCATGAATAATTTTATCACTTACGGGGTGAAATTGAAGATCACGCATCACCACATTGTATTTTTTACCTTCAAGATCGAGATTTACAAGATAAGCATTTGGAGAAAATACCAATTCTTTAAACGATTTTTCATTTAATTTAAAATGAACATTTTCGCCTTTACCATATAATACACATGGAACTTCTTCTTTTTTTCTAATTTCTCTGGCATCTGTTTTTCCAACCTTTTCTCTAAGGCTACCTTTAACTTCAATTGATTTCATTTTTTTTTATTTATGTGTTACTCAGAATAATACAAAAATTAAAAAGCTTCTTATTCCCCATCACACTTTTATACAATATGCTTTATTTTGGTGTGCAAATATAAAACTTTAAACAATAAAATTAGAACTTATCGACTCATAATTATATACTTTATTAATTACATCAGCAAAAACTCCTGCAATCGAGAGAATTTTAATTTTATCAGAAATTGGTTTTATGGGTAAAGAATCGGTAAAAACAATCTCCGTAATTTTTGATTCGTTAATTCTTTCGTATGCCGGCCCTGATAAAACAGCATGTGTAGCAATAGCTCTAACACTTAATGCTCCTTTTTCAATCATTGTATCTGCAGCTTTAGTAATTGTGCCTGCAGTATCAATCATATCATCGAGGATAATAATGTTTTTTCCTTCAACATCGCCAATAACGGTTAATTCATCGATAACATTAGCTTTTTTTCGTGATTTATGACATATAACCATTGGTGTTTCCAGAAATTTTGAATATGCATTTGCCCGTTTTGTTCCACCCATGTCAGGTGCAGCAATAACAAGGTTATCAAGATTAAGGCTTTTAATATAAGGAACAAATATTGATGACGCGTATAAATGATCAACGGGAACATCAAAAAATCCCTGAATCTGATCAGCATGTAAATCGAGAGTCATAACCCTGTCAACCCCGGCAGCAGTTAAAAGGTTTGCTACCAACTTTGCTCCAATTGAAACTCTTGGTTTGTCTTTTCTGTCTTGCCGGGCAAATCCAAAATAAGGCATTACAGCAACTACTTTATATGCCGATGCTCTTTTAGCTGCATCAATCATTAAAAGAAGCTCCATTAAATTGTCGGAAGGAGGAAAGGTGGACTGAATTATGAAAACATAACAACCTCTTACTGTTTCTTCAAAAGAAGTTTGAAATTCACCATCGCTAAATTCAATAAACGAATTACTTCCTAATTCTATACCATATTCTTTTGCTATTTTTTCAGCAATGTAGCGTGATTTGGTTCCTGAAAAAATCTTTATTGGAGGTTGATTGCTCATTTTTTTAAATTTTCTTTTTAAAAAGCCATGCAAAGTTAAAAATATCATTCTATTTTTCGCTCAGTTCTATATCAAAATTCTAATTTTTAATTAAAATTTTACAACAGCATTTAATTTTTCAATGTAATTCAGTATATCTTCCCGCCCCAAACTGGTTTCTGATGATGTTATAAATATCCCGGGCAAGGTTTCCCAGTCTGTCAGCAATACTTTTTTGTACTCTTCGATATTTTTTTCTCTGGTTAATTTTGCCAGTTTGTCGGTTTTTGTGAAAACAATTGAAAATGGGATTTGCTTTTCGCCAAGCCATTCGATAAAAAGAAGATCGTTTTTTTGAGGTTTATGTCGCGAATCGACCAATACAAATAAGCAAACAAGGTTTTTTCTATATTCCGAATAATCTTTAATTATTTTTGAAAAGTCGCTTCGTTTGCTTTTTGAAATTTTTGCAAAACCATACCCCGGTAAATCTACCAGGTACCAGTTTCCGTTAATTAAAAAATGATTGATTAATTGTGTTTTACCCGGTGTTTGTGATGTTTTAGCAATTTGTTTCCTTTCTAAAAGCATATTAATAAGTGATGATTTCCCTACATTCGATCTCCCGACAAATGCGTATTCAGGCATATTGGGTTCAGGGCATTTATCGTAACTTACATTACTTTGAATAAATTCGGCGCTTACTATATTCACATCGTTTAATTATTAGGATTCAAATTTTCGGGATAAAGAATTTAAAGGACAACTTTTTACAGCTCCTTAGTTAATGTTAAAAGAATACTTATCAATTCCACTTTAAAAATTATTTCAGAAAAACATATAAAATAGCAAATATACCAAATGTAACAATAAGTAATCCGGCAATTTTGTTAATCCACCATAATTGTTTTAAACGAAATTTTTTCCTGAACAAATCGACAAATGATATAAGAGAAATCCACCATAAAAGGGCACCACAAAATACGCCTGCAACAACCATTAGTGTTGATATAACAGGTGATTCTACTGATACTATATCGATACTTGCCAAAGCTGCTACAAAAAGAAAAACTGCTATGGGGTTTGATAATGTGAGAAAAAATACAGAAATATAGTCTTGTAAGAGTTTATTTTTTCCTCTTTTTTGTTTACGAATTTGTTTAACCGGATTTTTATAAAAAATATTAAGCCCTAAAATAATTAATACAATACCACCAATAAGTTGAATAAAAAACTGTTGTTCTTTAATAAAATTAATAATAAATGTCAACCCGAGAGCGGCAATCAAAGCAAAAATTGCATCAACCGTGGCAGCGGCGAAACCTGAAAAAAAACCTGAGAGCCTCCCTTTGTTCAATGTACGCTGAATACATAATAATCCAACCGGGCCAAGAGGAATAGAAGCAAGTAATCCAACAATAATTCCTTTTAATAAAAATTCCAATTCCATAATTTGAATTTAGTAATCTGTATTTTTAACCATCAATCGAGGTTCTAACATCTCAAAGATAGCATATTTTATTCCTTCGCGGCCAAAACCCGAATTTTTTATTCCCCCGTAAGGCATATGATCAACTCTGAATGTTGGTACATCGTTAATAATAACACCGCCTACTTCGAGTTCGTTAAAGGCCTTATTCATTTCGCTTATAGTATTTGTAAAAACACCTGCCTGCAAGCCATACTCTGAATTATTTATAAGCTGAACAGCCTGGTTAAAATCTGAAATTTTCTCAATGGCAACTACCGGACCAAAAATTTCAAGAGCGCACACTTTCATATCGGGTTTTGTGCCAGTAATTAGTGTTGGTTCAAAAAAAGCATTTACCCGTTTTCCTCCATGTAAAATTTTTGCCCCGTTGGCAACAGCTTCATTAACCCACTCTTCAACTCTTATGGCATTTTCCAAATCAATCATTGATGATATGTCTGTTTTTTCATCACAAGGATCACCTTTTTCAAGATTTTTTGTTAATTCAATAAATAGATCAATAAACTGGCTGAACACTTTTTCATGAACAAATATTCGCTGAACATGAATGCATACCTGCCCTGAATACGCGAATCCACCAACAACACATTTTTTAGCTGCAAGATTTAAATCGGCGGTTTCCGAAACAATAACGCCCGCATTTCCTCCCAGCTCCAATACAACTTTCTTTTTACCGGCTTCACTTTTCATTTTCCATCCCACGGCTGGTGAGCCTGTAAAAGATAACATATTTATTCTGCTGTCTGTAACAAGCTGATTTCCTGCTTCACGATCCATAGGCAAAACCGATAACGCCCCTTTTGGCAAATCCGTTTCATCGACAATTTTTGCTAATTCCAAAACCGATAACGGAGTAGAACGAGCAGGTTTTAAAATTATTGCATTTCCTGATGCTATTGCCGGGGCAATTTTATGTACTGCTAAATTCAAAGGGAAATTAAATGGTGCAATGCCTGCTATTAATCCGACAGGAAAATATTTTACTAATCCTTCCTTGTTTTCTCCTGCGGGAGTCCAATCTATTGATAAATATTCTTTTGGAAGTCTTTTTGATTCTTCTGCCGCAACAATAAAAACCTGGATAGCCCTGTCAATTTCGCCAAGAGCATACTTTATGGGTTTACCTGCTTCACGAGCCAGTATTTTTGATAACTCTTCTCTTTTACTCCTTATCTTATCGGCAATATTCATTAATATGGAATATCTTTTATACCCTGGCATATCACGCAGTTCGTGAGCCACCAGTTTTGATTTATTTATTGCTGTTTCAAGTTCACCGGTACCTGCTAAAAAAGTTGTTCCTACAAGAGAATTATCGTATGGATTATACACCTTTAATTCCTGATGTGTTTCTATAAATTCACCACCAACATATATCTTGTATCTAAACATAAAATCATTTCTTTTAAACTAGAACAAAAATAACCTTTTTGCAAAAAAATCCTATTGGCAAATTATTATTTTAACAAAAAGTTAAAACATACCCATGAGTCATTTGTTATTAATAGATTATATTTGCTACTTATTTTTAAAGAAATGAATAAAATAAATCTACAAAACAAAGGCTGGCAATGGATAACACTGATTTTTTTATCCCTGGTATGGGGAAGTAGTTTTATTTTAATGAAAAAAGGGCTTAGGTCATATACACACGACCAGGTAGCTGCTTTACGAATGTTTATCTCCTTTCTGGCTTTTTTACCATTCGGAATAAAAAACTTAAAAAAAATAACGAGAGAAAATATTTATTCGTTACTGGTTGTTGGCTTTGTTGGATCTGTTATTCCCGCATTTTTATTTACAAAGGCGCAAACTCAGATTGATAGTGCTTTAGCTGGTGTATTGAATTCAATGACTCCTCTTTTTACTTTGATAATTGGTTTCTTGTTTTATAATAGCAAAACAAGAATTATTAATACTTTGGGAATTTTTTTAGGATTAATTGGAGCCCTGGGGTTAATTGTATTTACTTCGGGCAGCAATTCTATTTTGAATAATATTAATTATTATGGTTTATTCATCGTTGTAGCAACAATCTGTTATGGTATTAATGTAAACCAGGTAAAATATAAAATTAAAAATCTTACAAGTATTGAATTAACATCCATGGCCTTCATGTTTGTGGGGCCATTTGCTGCAACATATCTTCTATTAAGCGATTTTTCATTTGCCAAATCAACAAATGATTATCTCTTGAATCTGGGATATATTGCAATTCTTGCTGTTGTTGGAACCGTAATAGCACTAATTATATTCAATGCACTTATTCAAAATACCACCGCGCTTTTTAGCTCATCGGTAACATACATTATTCCCGTTTTTGCAATTATGTGGGGTATCTTTGATGGTGAAAAAGTTAGTTTAATTCAAATTTTCTGGATAAGTTTGATTTTTATTGGAGTTTACCTTGTTAATCAACGAAAATAAATGAAAAAATTACATTTAGTTTTACTATCCATATTAAGCAGTATATTATTATCGTTACCTTGGTATCAGCAGTTTTCAGGAATTCTTTTAATTATCGCATTTGTTCCTTTGCTTTTTATTGAAGACTCCATTTATAAAACAAGAGCAGATAATAAATCAATTGTTTTTTATGGCTATGCTGCCCTTACTTTTGGAATTTGGAATATTTTAACTACCTATTGGGTTTACAATGCAGCCTTAATTGGTGTTATTGCTGCAGTATTAGTTAATACCTTTGTTTTAACCACTACCATTTGGCTTGCACATTTTACTAAACGAAAAACAAGCGAAAGGTTTGGAAACTTTGCCTTACTTGTTTACTGGATTGGATTTGAATACTTTTACCTGAATGCTGAAATTTCGTGGCCCTGGTTAAATCTCGGAAACGGACTTGCTAAAGATATTAAATTAATTCAGTGGTACGAATACACTGGAACTCTTGGTGGTACATTCTGGATATTAATTCTTAATTTACTGGTTTTTAGTATTTTAAAACAATACATGTCGTCAAAACGAATCAGAACAATTGTTCCGAATGTTATTTTATTTTCAATAATCCTTATTTTCCCAATAATAGTTTCTTTGTATATACATACTCATTATACTGAAAAAGGAAAAGAATACAATATCGCGGTAATTCAACCAAATATCGACCCATATAACGACAAGTTTGGAGGCATGTCGCATGCTCAACAACTTGAAATTATGATGCACCTTGCCGATAGTATCAGCGATGAAAATACAGACTATGTAATTGGCCCTGAAACAGCACTCGACAACTCAATATGGATTAATAACCTGAAAGAAAATAATACCATACAAACTATTAAGAATTTTGTAACTGATCGGCCTCGAATAAACGTAGTAATCGGAATTGATGCTTATTACAGGTATTCTGAAAACGAAAAACTCTCACCAACTTCACGAAGAATAGGTAATTCTGATGTTTTTTATGATGCCTATAATTCGGCTATACAAATTGATACAAGTTTTAATTTACCTATTTACCATAAATCGAAACTTGTTGTTGGCGTTGAAAAAATGCCCTATCCCAAATTGTTCAGGTTACTCGAGAATCTTATTTTAAATTTAGGAGGAACTACCGGAAGTCGTGGAACACAGGATTACAGGGGAACATTTAAACATTCCTCGGATGAAACAAGAATTGCACCGGTTATCTGTTATGAATCCATTTATGGTGAATATGTTACTGAATACATAAAAAATGGAGCCAACTTTATATTTGTTATTACTAACGATGGATGGTGGGGAAACACACCAGGATATAAACAACATTTAAACTACTCTCAGCTTAGAGCAATTGAAACCCGGAGAAGTATTGCACGATCGGCAAACACTGGAATTTCTGCCTTTATAAATCAAAAAGGTGAAATTCTTAATTGCACAAAATGGTGGGTTCCCGGTGCTCTTGAAAATACGTTAAAAGCCAATACAGAATACACTTTTTATGTCCGATACGGTGATTATATCGGAAGAATAGCATCTTTCTTTGCTTTACTGGCTATACTCTACACACTTGTCCAGGTACTTATAAATAAAAAAAGTATTGATTAACTTCAAAGCAATTAACTTATTGGCATATTTATTGTTGAGCCAAGCACAAAAAAATAAATAATTCCCATTAATGAAACACATATTTCTAACTACTTTAATTTTAGGATTAACTTTTAATTTATGGTCGCAAAAAAAAGTTACAATCAGTGGCCACATTAACAATGAATCGGGCGAAGAACTTATCGGGGCAACTGTATATGTTAAGAACTCAAAAATTGGTACAGCAACTAATGCCTATGGATTCTATTCAATTACATTACCCGAGGGAAATTATGAAATAGAATACTCGTATATTGGCCATGAGAATGAAGTAAAGAATTTACAGTTAAATCAAAACCTGGTTATAAATGTAACACTACCCGAGGCATCAAAAACTATTGAAGAAGTAACTATTGTTGCCGAGAGAAAAAACGAGAATATTGTAAAAACCGAGATGAGTACTACCAAACTGCAGGCTAAAGAAATAAAAAAAATACCTGCTCTAATGGGCGAGGTTGATGTAATTAAAGCTATCCAGCTACTTCCGGGAATATCTTCCACAGGTGAAGGTTTTTCGGGTTTTAATGTCAGAGGAGGAAGTCCCGATCAAAACCTGATTCTTTTTGATGAAGCTACAGTTTACAATGCATCTCACTTAATGGGTTTTTTCTCCGTATTTAATAATGATGCAATTAAAGATGTAAAACTATATAAAGGAGATATACCTGCTGAATATGGAGGAAGACTATCATCATTACTAGATATTCGGATGAAAGAAGGAAACCAGAAAAATTTTGAAGCTACAGGAGGCATAGGAACTATATCGTCAAGATTAACGTTAGAAGGCCCGATTATTGAAGATAAATGGTCGGTTTTGGTAGCAGGAAGAAGAACTTATGCCGATTTGTTTTTATTACTGTCAAGCGACGAAATGATTAATTCAAATACGCTTTATTTCTACGACCTGAACCTGAAAACGAATTACAAAATAAACGATAAAAACAGAATTTTCGTCTCAGGATATTTTGGCCGCGATGTTTTTAAATTTGGCGATATGTTCGGCTTCGATTGGGGAAATTATACTTTAACAACCAGATGGAATCACTTGTTTTCGGAAAAATTATTTTCAAACTTCTCCTTAATATATAGTAAGTATGATTATAAAATGGAAAGCGGAAGCGGTTCAATTGGTTTTAAATGGACTTCTAATCTTGAAGATTATAAACTAAAAGCTGATTTTACGTATTATCCTAATCCTAAGAATACGATTAAATTTGGATTGGAAGCAATATATCACCACTTCAATCCCGGGTTTGCCAAAAGCATGGGAGAAACAACAACTAACTCTTTAAAAATGCCTGAATCAAGTGCCCTGGAATATGCTGTTTATTTAAGTAATGAACATAAATTAACCAACAAGCTTACATTAAGTTATGGATTACGGGGATCTGTTTTCCAAAATATGGGCGAAGCCACGGTGTATAATTTCAATGATTCGTACCAGGCAATTGATTCGACTGTTTATGCAAAGTGGGATATTTATAACACGTTTTATGGACTGGAACCCCGTTTAAGTTTAAACTATACTCTAAACCAAAAATCATCAATTAAAGCAAGCTATTCCAGAACCAAACAATATTTACATTTAGCTTCAAACAGTACCGCCGGATCACCATTAGATGTATGGCTTCCATCAAGTCCAAATATTAATCCCCAATTAGCAAACCAGGCTGCAATTGGTTATTTCAGAAATTTCTGGAGAGATATTCTGGAAACTTCTATTGAGTTCTATTATAAAGACATGGAAGATCAGATTGACTTTAAAGATTTCGCAGATTTAATGCTTAATCCTAAGCTTGAAGGAGAATTTAGAACTGGT
>MENK01000006.1:0-27215 GCA_001768235.1 Bacteroidetes bacterium GWB2_32_14 | reverse complement strand
CATTATCAAAAGCTGAAAGAAAAATTCCCGAAATAAATTCAGGTGAAACATATTCTTCATCCTATGACAGGCCTCATAACATCGCAATTGTTGGAAGCTACGATTTGTCTAAACGATGGAACGTTTCTGCTACATGGGTTTATGCGTCAGGAACACCTGTAACTTTCCCTACAGGCAGATACGAACAAGGCAATATGATCGTTCCAATATATAGCGAAAGAAATGGTTTTAGACTGCCAGACTATCACAGGATGGATATCTCTATAACTTTAAAAAGCAAAGAAAAACCAAATAAAAAACGAAGAAGCGACCTTAACCTTTCTGTCTATAACGTATATAATAGACACAATGCCTGGATGATTAATTTCAGACAAGATGAAAACGATCCAACTATAACAATAGCCGAGCTTGTATATGTATTCCCGATTATTCCATCATTAACCTGGAATTTCTACTTTTAAATTTTAATACGATGAAAAAATTATTATATCTGACAATTGCATTTTCAATATTATTAGCTGCCTGCGTAGAAGATTATGATGTTAAGCTTAACAGTGGTTACATCAGGCTCGTTGTACAAGGTTCAATAAGTAATGAACGAAAAGCACATCAGGTATCCTTGTCAAAAAGTGCTGATTACTTTTCAAATACTCCGGCGCCCCGGGTAACTGGTGCAACTGTTACTATTTCCGATGGAGAAAACACATTTAATCTTACCGAAATTTCTGATGGGTTATATGAAACAGATACAATTGCCGGAGAACCTGGTAAAACTTACACCTTATCAATTATTTCGGAAGGAGAATCTTATACATCGAGCTGCTATTTAAATTATTGTGCCCCCATTGATTCAATAAATTTTGGATATTTTGATTATAGTGATTATGGCGATGAATACGTGGATAGTACGGTTTATATTCTTTTAAATGCATATGAACCGGAAACTCCCGGGAATTATTACTTATGGAACGTATATAAAAATAATGTTTTAGAATCCGATACTCTTTCTGAAGTTTATACTGCCGAAGATAATTTTGTTAATGGAAACTATATATACGACGAAATGGTTCAGTGGCTTAGCAGTGCATCTGTTGGAGATACAATTACGTTGGAAATGCAGGCTATAACCAAAGAATATTTCGATTATACAAATCAAATCTTAACTGTAACTCTGTGGAATTCCGGGCCTTTTGGTGGCCCACCGGCTAATCCGGAAGGAAACATTACTGAAGTTAATAACAATGGAAATGACAATGATAATCCTCTGGGTTTTTTCCTTGCTTATTCTGTTGTAAATATTACAAAAATTGTTCCCGAAAAAGACAAATGGATCGAACTTGAGTGGTACTAAAAAAGGTCGCGAATCGCGACCTTTTTCTTTGAAAACTTAATTTTTATACTTCTCAATACCTTCATCCAAAAATTTAACAAAATTCTCAATATTTAAATCATGCCCTTTGGGTTCGTTAAGTTTTTCACCATTGTTATCAACTAAAACATAATAAGGTTGACTGTTAATATTGTATTTACTTATTTGAAAATCAGCATATTTTTTACCTATTGTTTTCTTTACTTTACCATCATAGCTTGATGTAACCCACTCGTTTTCGGGCAATGTTGTACGATCATCAACATAAAGTGCAATAATTACAAAATCATTCTGCAACCGTTTTAACACTTCCGGATCTGACCATACTTTTGTTTCCATTTCTTTACAGTTTGCACACTGATGTCCTTTAAAATCTAGCAATACCGGTTTATTTAATTTTTTAGCACAAGCCATTCCCTGCTCATAATCGAAATAGCCTTGTAAACCATGAGGTAAATGCAATATATCACCATATTTTGGTGCTTCGCATAACGATGATGGCTGGGTCGATTGATTTATATATCCAACCGCTTGACTTTTTGTTAAATCGAATTGCTGAGCCGATTTTGGCGGAATAAGTGCAGACACAGAATTTAATTCTGCACCAAACATTCCGGGTAATAAATACAAAGCAAACGTAAACGATATGATTGCAAAAATCATTCGGGGAACAGAGACATAAGGGACATCGCTATCGTGAGAGAACTTGATTTTGCCAAGGAAATAAAATCCTAAAAGAGCAAACAACACGATCCATATTGCCAAATACACATCACGGCTCAAAAGTCCAATATGATACGCCTGGTCAATATTTGAAATGAATTTTAATGAAAATGCGAGAATAATAAATCCTAACACCACTTTCACAGAATTCATCCATCCGCCTGATTTTGGTAAGCTCTTGAGCATTCGTGGGAAAATTGCAAGAATAGTAAACGGGAGAGCAAAAGCCAAACCAAAAGCAAACATCCCGATTAATGGTTCCAACACATCGCCCGCGGCTGCTTTAACAAGCAATACCCCGACTATTGGCCCGGTACAGCTAAACGAAACAATAACCAACGTAAATGCCATAAAAAATGAAGCCAGGAAACCTCCCTTATCTACCTGTTTATCGGCCTTATTAGCTAATCCTGAAGGAAGAATTATTTCGAACATCCCAAAAAATGATGCAGCAAACATCAAAAATAAAACAAAGAAAATAAGGTTCGGAATCCAATGCGAACTCAGCGTAGTAGTAAAATCGGCCCCGGCACTGGTTAATGACACGATTAATCCTACGCTGGTATATAAAACAACAATAGAGATACCGAATATTAAAGCTTTTAATATAGAATTAATTTTTGATGATTGTCCTTGCATAAAGAATGAAACAGTCATAGGTATCATAGGGAAAACACATGGGGTAAGTATTCCTGCTAAACCCAGCAAAAATGAAATAAAGAAAAATCCCCATATCGATTTTTTTTCGTTTGTTCCTGTTTCAACTTCACCAGCTGTTTCACTAATATCTGTATGAATAATTTGAGCAGGAACAGAGTCCTTGATACCTGCTTTAGCTTCTGTTGTTATAGTTTCTTTTAAGCCACTTGCAACAGTTGCTCCTTCAACTTTTACGGTAAAGTCGGGGTTAAAATAAACACATTTATCATCCTGGCAAACCTGGTACTCTATTGAACCTGACACTGTAAAGACTTCGTTGGAAAGCACCTTGATTTTCTGAACAAAAGTAGCTTTATTGCTAAAATACTTGACTTTAATTTTAAAAACTTCGTCCATTATTTCTTCCGGTTCAGGGTTTTCTGAAGGTTTTCCCAGAAGTTCAAATTTATCAGATTCATTAAAGGTAAACGATGTTCGGACAGGGCCTCCCTCATCAAAAAACTGGGAATACAAGTGCCATTTCATATCAATTTTGGCTTCGAAAATAACATCTGCAGTACTATCCCCGGTTTTAACGCTTTTAAAACTCCATTTTACAGGATCAATAAGTTGGGCAGAAAGGCTATAAGATACAAATAGAAATAAAGCCGTAATGAGTATTCTGTTTTTCATAAATCTAGTTTTTATTTTTTCAAAACACAGCAAAAGTAAACATTTATGTATTTATTTGAAAAATAAATATTAATTGTAATTCATGAAACAAAAAAAGACTAAAAATGTTACAATTAGTCTTTTATTATTTCACCATTTTTATCGAAAAAGTGGAATTCCAGGAAATGATAGGAACTAACCGATTTAACCCTGATAAGTTTTTTAAATCTGAAAAACCATTTCCATTTCAGCGAGAAAAATCCATTATTTATATATCCGGCAATATATGGATGAACTTTAAGAGTAAGCTGCTTATAATTCGATTCGTTTATAAGAAAACTAATATGATTTTCGATATCATCGACAAATAAAACAGTAGATGCAACTTCTCCCGTTCCTTTACATGTAGGGCATTTTTCTACAGTTTGAATATTAAGCTCGGGGCGTACACGCTGCCTGGTAATTTGCATTAAACCAAACTTGCTGAGGGGTAATATATTATGTTTTGTTCTGTCGGAATCCATAGCCTGTTTCATTTTATCATAAACAAGCTGCTTGTTTTCATTGCTGTGCATATCAATAAAATCGACAACAATAATCCCCCCCATATCACGCAACCGAAGCTGCCGCGCAATTTCTTCCGCTGCCGCCAGGTTTACTTCTAAAGCGTTCGATTCCTGATTTTCACCAAGCTTTGATCTGTTCCCACTATTCACATCAATAACATGCAGTGCTTCTGTATGTTCAATTATAAGGTAAGCCCCGCTTTTAAACGATACCGTTTTACCAAATGATGCTTTTATCTGTTTATCAATACCATAATGATCGAATATGGGTGTTGCTCCATCAAAATATTTAACAATTTTCCCTTTTTCAGGGGCTATGGTATTGATATAATCTTTTATTTCGTGATATGTTGTGTCTTCGTTAACAAAAATATTATTAAAAGACACATTTAGAATATCACGTAAAATCACAGATGTTCGAGTTAGTTCACTAATAACTAATTTTGGAACATGAGTAACCGATATTTTTTCAAACGCAATCTCCCATTTCTTTACTAATCCCCTGAGTTCAGCGTCTAAAACAGCCACCTTCTTACCTTCGGCAACCGTGCGAACAATAACCCCGTAATTTTTTGGTTTAATACTTTCAACCAGTTTTTTTAATCTTTTCTTCTCTTCAGGAGATTCAATTTTCTGTGAAACAGAAACTTTATCTGAAAATGGTATTAATACAAGATTCCTTCCGGGAATAGATAATTCAGAGCTTAATCGGGGGCCTTTTGTAGATATTGGTTCCTTGGCTATTTGCACCATAACCAACTGTCCGGGTTTAAGAATATCGGCAATTTTACCGTTTTTATCAATATCCGGTTCAAGCTTAATCCTGGGAATAGAAAGAGCTTTCCCTTTTCGTGAAAGAGAGTTTTTTAAATATTTATTTAACGTTTGAAATTGCGGACCCAGGTCAAGGTAATGCAAAAAAGCATCTTTTTCATAACCTACATCAATAAAAGCAGCATTCAGGCCCGGCATTATACGTTTCACCTTTCCCAGGTAAATCTCGCCAACCGTAAATTGTAAATTTCTTTTTTCTTTATTTAGCTCAACTAGCTGCTTGTTTTCAAGTAAAGCTATGGCAATTTCTGATGGAGTTACGTCAATAACAAGTTCAGTACTCACAAATACCTTCTCCAGATTTAATAACAAATAACTATTTACATAAAACAACTTAAACCTAAAGAAGAAATACTTCAATAGGTTCAATTGTTTCACAAGGATAATCCGATTATCCTATTTTCTTTTTTTATGACGATTTTTTCTTAAACGTTTTTTACGTTTATGAGTAGCCATTTTATGTCTTTTTCTCTTCTTTCCGCTTGGCATATCTCTTAGATTTAGAATTATTACTTTTTAACGTTGTTTTTTACTTTATTCACAAATCTTTTTGAAGGTTTAAAAGATGGAATAAAATGTTCAGGAATAATTATTGTTGTATTTTTTGAAATATTCCTTGCAGTTTTTTCGGCACGTTTTTTAACGATAAAGCTACCAAAACCTCTTAAATATACATTCTTCTCACTTACTAATGAATCCTTAATGGTTTCCATGAATGCTTCTACTGCTTTCTGAACAGTTATTTTCTCAATTCCTGTGTTTTTTGAAATTTCGTTAACGATATCTGCTTTTGTCATTTTTTTAAATACTTTAATTATCAATATTTTAGATCATTCGTTTATTTTGAACTGCAAATATAAAAGATTTCTTTTGATTAATAAAATACAAAACAATTAATTTTGTCAATTATTTGAAAATTATTCTTTTCACAATTAATGCACGATATAAATAAAGCCCTGATAAATTGGTATTTTCAGAACAAACGGGAATTACCCTGGCGAAATACAACCGACCCATATATTGTATGGGTATCTGAAATTATTTTGCAGCAAACCCGTGTAGATCAGGGAATAGGATATTTTTACCGTTTTATAAAAAAATATCCCGATATTAAAACTCTTGCCAAAGCACCTATTGATGATGTTTTAAAACTTTGGCAGGGTTTGGGGTATTATTCACGTGCAAGAAATATGCATTTTACGGCAAATACTATACTCAATAATTATTCAGGAAAGTTCCCTGCACAATTTGGTGAGATAAAAAAGCTTAAAGGAATAGGTGAATATACTGCTGCCGCTATTGCTTCGTTTTGTTTTAACGAACCGATACCTGTTGTCGATGGCAATGTTTATAGATTTATTGCCCGGTTCTTCGGAGTTTTTGAAAGCACACAGTCTGCTTCGGGAAAGAAAATTTTTCTTGATAAATGTAAATTAATTATTGATACTGAAAACCCGGGTATATTTAACCAGGCAATAATGGAATTTGGAGCTTTACAATGTAAAGCCAAAAACCCGGATTGTACTCTTTGTCCATTCAGACATACATGTTATGCTCTGTTAAACAATTGTATTGAACAGTTGCCGTCTAAAAAAAATAAAATAAAAACTTCGAACCGCCATTTTAATTATCTATTTATACAGTATAACGATAAAATATTTTTAGAGCAGCGCAAGAAAGATGATATTTGGAAATTATTATACCAGTTTCCACTAATTGAAACCGTTGAACAACTAAAAGCGGAAGAAATAGCAAAACACAAAATATGGAAGAAAATGTTCGAAGGTGCAGAATTTGAAATACAAAACATTTCAAAATTGTATAAACATCAATTATCACATCAGAAAATATTTGCCCGATTTTACAAAATAAAAATTGATAAGATATCGCCCTGTTTTTTAAAAAAATATTTAGTTGTAAACAAGCAAGATATTAATAAATATGGCATTCCTCGTTTAATAGATAAATATTTAAACGATATAAAAATGTAAAAAAACAAGCTATTGCCTTTGTTTTAAAATTTTGTAACTTTACCTTTACTAACCAAAAATTTTAAAAATTATGGGAATAAATAAAGTTATTTTAGTTGGAAATGCGGGTAAAGATCCTGAAATCAAACATCTTGACAAAGGCGTTTCCGTGGCACGTTTCTCGCTTGCAACAAGCGAAACATACAGGGACAAAGACAATCAAAAAGTTACAAACACCGAGTGGCACAACATTGTGTTGTGGCGAGGATTAGCTGAAATTGCTGAAAAATATGTGAAAAAAGGCTCTTCTTTATATATTGAAGGTAAAATTCGAAGCCGAACCTGGGATGATAAAGACGGGAAAAAACATTATACAACTGAAATAGTTGCCGACACGATGCAACTTTTAGGCTCAAAACAATCTTCTGATGGTTCAGCCCCTGTTACTGAAGCAATTCAAAATGAAGATGTCCCGGGAATACCTCACGAAGAAGATGATTTACCATTCTAAACTAATTATTAACTAAATATCAATAAATTAAGAATTGGAAACTACAGAACCCCTATCGTTGATAATAATTACATCTATCCATATTGTATATAATGCTATCAATGTAATTTCAACTATAGATATTTTACTCTCGCTGATTGCTTTATTCTTTTCGGCCCTTGTTTCAGGGGCCGAAACGGCTTATTTTTCAATTAAATCGAGTACATTAAATGAAATTCAGAATAAAAGTGATTTTAAAAATAAACTTTTCATTTCTCAGCTGCAAGATGCAAAAAAGCTACTTTCAACACTAACAATCACTAAATTTATATTTAGTATATCCTTTATTATATTACAAGCAGTTTTACTTAACCAGATTTTTAATTTCACTGAAAATCCTGCATTGGGATTTATAATTCAACTTACATTTATTGGCCTTGTTTATTTACTCTTTGTTGAATACGCACCCCGTTTTTTTGCACACAAATACCCCGAAAGATTTGCCCAATTTGTTTCTATTCCAATTGCTGTTTTTGAAAAAATATTTTACCCGTTTATCATTTTACTTGCCAAAAACTCATCAATTATTACAAACAAATTGATAAAAACAAAACACAACATTACTATCGACGATTTATCACATGCACTTAATCTAAGCTCACAACAAATTGCCGAAGATGAAGATATAATTAAAGGGATAATGAAATTCGGGAACATTGATGCTGGCGAAATTATGAGATCAAGAGTCGATGTTGTTGCTGTTGATTATGATTTAAAATTTAAAGAACTTTTACAATTAATTATCGAATCCGGCCATTCCAGGTATCCTGTTTATTCAGAATCATTCGACAATGTAAAAGGAATACTTTATAACAAAGATTTACTTGAACATTTTGACAAAGATGATGATTTTAACTGGCAGAGCTTAATCAGGCCCCCCTATTTTATCCCTGAATATAAAAAGATTAATGAGCTGCTTAAAGAATTTCAGTCGAATAAAATACACATGGCTATTGTAATAGATGAATATGGTGGAACAAATGGAATTGTAACACTCGAGGATGTTCTTGAAGAGATTGTTGGTGAAATTACCGACGAGTCTGACGAAGAAGAATTATCTTATTCAAAACTGGACGAAAATACATATCTTTTTGAAGGAAAAACTTTGGTTAATGATTTTAACAAGATACTAAATATTGAAGATGATTTTTTCGACGATATAAACGGTGATGCCGATACTATTGCAGGAATTATACTTGATATCACAGGCGAAATACCCGAAAAAAACAAAATAATTAAATATAAAAACCTTACATTTACCATCGAAGCTGTTGATAAACGTCGTATTAAACAAATTAAGGTAACTATAAATCAATAACTAAGTTAAATTCAAGAAAATGAATAGATGGATTCCTTCCAGATATTTGCTTATCATTGTTTCAGTTGTTTCCATATTTGCATTCTGCAATTGTAAAAAAAACTATACTCCAAAACCACGAGCTTATTTTAGAATTGATTTACCCGAAAAGCAGTATCAAAAATACGAATCTGACTGCCCTTATACTTTTCAATACCCTGTATATGCAACAATTAATAGCGATAAAAGTAACCCTGCCGAGAAATGTTGGATAAACATTGATTTTAAAAATATCGGGGGACGCATTCATATTAGTTATAAAGATGTTAATAATAATATAGCCCAGATACTTGAAGATTCAAGAAAACTGGCATATAAACATTCAATAAAAGCTGATGCTATTCAGGAACAGGTATTTATTAAACCTGAAAAAAAAGTTTACGGAATACTTTATGAAATTGAAGGGAATGCTGCATCATCTGTGCAGTTCTTTTTAACAGATAGCACCCATCATTATTTACGTGGAGCACTCTATTTTAACGTTGAACCAAATAAAGATTCGCTCTCCCCTGTTATTCAATTTATTAAAGATGACATAATTGTATTAATTGAATCATTTGAGTGGAGATAAAAAATTGTTATTATGGGACTAATTCTAAAAGAGCAATTTAATGAAGATGGTATTTTAGGAATGTGGGAGATAACCGAGGATTATGGCAAACTTCTATCAATGATTAACCTCGACAATCCCGATATTGAACAACTCGAAAGTTTTAAAAATCATCAGCGAAAGCTTGAATGGCTGAGTGTTCGCGTGTTATTGAATACTTTACTCGACAAAGAATCGAAAATTGTTTATGGACCCGAAAGAAAACCATACTTACATAATAATTCACATAATATCAGTATTTCTCACTCCAAAAACTTTACTGCAATATTGCTAAACAAAAAAAAGCGTGTTGGTTTAGATCTTGAGTTTATGAGCGATAAAATTCTCCGGATAGCCGATAAGTTTATGCGTCAGGAAGAACTGGATTCAATTGACAAATCTCAGGAACTGTACCACTTGTACCTACATTGGTGTGCGAAAGAAGCTCTCTATAAAATTTGTGATAAGGTCGATATTAACTTTGTTACCAATCTTAAAATAGAATCCTTCAAACCCAAAGAAACAGGACTAATAATTGGAACTGTAAATAACAGCTACATGAACGAAAAATTCACACTCAACTATTTTACTCTTAAAAACTATTCTATTGTTTGGTGTTATAAATAAAAACAGAATTTAATTTAAACTGTTATTACCCAAATTGTTAAAATGCATGATGATTTATAACCATATACAAAATCAAATAATAAAACAAAAAAAGCTTTTTGCTTTACTCATCGATCCCGATCATCATACCGACGAATCATTGATGCAGTTAATAAACAAGGCAAATAATACAAACGTTGATCTCATCTTCATTGGGGGAAGTTTATTAAATAATTGTATTGATCATTCTACCGAATTACTTAAAAAGTACACTTCTATACCTGTTATATTATTCCCTGGTAGTTTGTTGCAAATTACATCCAAAGCAGATGGAATTTTACTTTTATCACTAATCTCGGGCAGAAACCCCGATTTATTAATTGGTAATCATGTAATTGCATCCGCTCATATAAAACGTAGCGGATTGGAAGTCTTACCAACCGGATATATTTTAGTAGAAGGAGGAAAATCAACATCGGTTGAGTATATGAGTAATACACGCCCAATACCGGCAGACAAGACAGATATTGCCATTGCTACTGCTATTGCAGGCGAAATGCTTGGATTAAAAATGATTTACCTCGAAGCCGGAAGCGGTGCAAAAAACACTCTGAAATACGAAATGATTAAAGGAATAAAAGAGAATATTTCTATCCCACTAATTGTTGGCGGTGGTATAAAATCATCTGACGACATTAAAAATGTTTTATCTGCCGGGGCAGACATCGTCGTTGTTGGAACAGCTATCGAAAATGATTTATCTGTTATGGATGAACTTGTAAATTCAACACATTCTTATTAAGATTTAAGCATTTGTTATTCAGACAAATAAAACTTTTCATTATTCTTCTAAAAGCCTGTTAAACTGTTTCCCGTTTAAATAGTCAAAATGAGAAATAACTTTAAATTATTACTATTTTACATACGTGGAAATAATGAAGAATGTTCATAATGAACTTACTCGCGAAATATGGAAGCCTTTGGTTATTAAAGAAATGGCTGAGACGGAGAAATACGAAATTTCGAATTATGGCAGAATAAAAAGCTTTAAAATTGATAAAGAAACCGGTTCAATTATTGGAGGATCATTACTCAAAGGATATAAAATTCTAAATATTAAACTTCAGAATAACAAGCGAACAACAAAGTATATTCATAAATTGGTTGCAGAACATTTCACTCAAAAAGATAACAAACTCCAGGAATTTGTAATTCATCTCGATTACGACAAAAGCAATAACCACATCGATAATTTAAGATGGGTAACCCAGCAAACCATGTTTGCACATCAGAAAATAAATCCAAATTATAAACGTGGCACAATAAATTATTCAAAACTTACAGAAACGGATGTTATCAGGTTGAAGAAAAAATTATTAAGAGGTAAAAATAAACTATATAAGCTTGCAAAGGAATTTGGAATTACTCATACACAGCTAAACAGAATTAGAAAAGGAGAAAACTGGGGGCATGTAAAAGCAAACTAATCCATTTTGAGCCAAGTTTAATAGCTTTTATAAATCAATGGTTTGTAATACATAACTTTCAAAATAAACCATCCAAAATAAAAGTAATTTTGAAGTAAAATATAATTTTAATATCTTTAACCTTGTGTGTTATCCGGATAGTTCCCTTGTTAATTTTAATAATAAAGGAATTCAATTAGTTAAAATACTTTGCTGATGTACAATGGGTTGTTTTTAATTATAAATTTTAAATTTACTTGGATTAATTTATGAAAATTAAAAAACTAATAGTGTTTATATCCATTACACTAGCATTTAACTCGATCGCTTATTCCCAAAAATTTATTGATTTAAGTGTATTTGGGGATTTAAAAGGATATGTAGATATTAACAATAATTCTCTAGAAGAAATAGAAGGAAGCTCCTTCTTTAATGAAAATTGGTTAAAAGCTACAATAAAAATTACGAATAAAGATGAGTTTATCGTTGATTCGTTAAAATATGATATATATTCTGACAATCTCTTATTTTTATATAAAGGTGTTGAATACTATATATCTAATAAAAAGGATATAATTTCTTTTACTATTGGCAATTCTAAATTTATTCATTATACAAATAATGAAGACAATACAAAGTCATTCTTCGAAATATTAAATGATGATGAAAAACTTATTCTTGTTAAAAAGTATAATTGTTTTATTGTTGAAGGTAAAAAAAGTGATGGAATTAATCCGGGTAATATTGATAGATATAAAATAACAAATGATTATTACACTATATTTAACAATAATTCTGCCCAACTATTTAAAAATAAAAAAAATAATTTATTAGAATTAATGTCGGACCAAAAAGTTGCAATTGAAAAATATATATACGAGAATAGATTAAAAATGAAAAATGAAGATGATTTAGTTGCGATCTTTAAATATTACAATACAATTTTTCATAAAAAACCTTTATCCGAAATACAATAAAATCAGGAGTTGTAATTTTACTCATAATTACTTAAACATTTTTTATTAGCAAATAATAAACTGTAATCATTTTTTTGTAACTTGGGTATAAATTTTAACCCAAGATTATGAAAATATTAGCTTATCAAATTCCACGATTGTTTCTTCTGTTATTTTTTATGTTTATGATTCAGTGTTTACCCAATAATATATATGCACAAGAACAAACACATGATAAGGATACCGTTTCAATAAGTAATACAACAGAAAATATTGAACATCCGGTTCAACAAGAAGAAAATAGCCATTCCGGAGATATGAGCCCGCTATTTTTTCTGATCCTGGCACTTATTATTGGTGCTGCAACCCGGCATTTTCTTAAAAAGGTTCCTCTTCCATATACAGTATCCCTCTTGGTAATCGGACTTCTTCTGGGTTTATTGGTCCGTTTAGGATTAATGGAACAATGGAATTTGGGCTTTCTTAATATTAATGTAAGTTTCATTAGTAATTCTATTCAATGGGCAGGAAATATAGACCCGTACTTAATTTTGTTTGTTTTTTTACCAATTTTAGTTTTTGATGCAGCCTTTGCTCTTGATGTTCATATATTTAAAAAAACATTTACGAATGCAACTCTTCTTGCTGTTCCTGGTATTCTAATTGCACTTTTTATTACTGCATCTGTAATAATTCTAATTAAACTCTGCGGTATAGGCTTACCTGATTGGTCATGGAAGATGGCATTAATGTTTGGGGCAGTAGTTAGCGCAACAGACCCTGTAGCCGTTACAGCTATTCTTAAAGAATTAGGCGCAAGTAAAAAATTGGGTACATTAATAGAAGGAGAATCAATGCTTAACGATGGTACCGCGATCGTATTCTTCATGGTCTTTTTTGCCGGATTTACAGGAACAGGCGGAAATAATTCACCAATAATTGAATTTTTCAGAGTTTCCCTTGGCGGAGCGGTTGTTGGTTTAACAATTGCATGGATTACAATTATTTGGGTTAAAAAAGTTTTTAATGATGCCTTGGTTGAAATTAGTATATTAATCGCTGCTGCTTATATTACATTTTTTATTGCCGAACATTTTTTACACGTTTCCGGTGTAATTGGATTAGTAACCTTTGGTATTATGATGGCAGGAATTGGCAGAACCAGGTTAAGCCCGGAAGTAGAACATTTTTTACACGAATTCTGGGAACTCTTTGCTTTTATAGCGAATACATTAATTTTCATTATCGTGGGTGTTGTTATTGCAAACAGGGTTGTTTTTACAGCTACTGACTTTTTAATACTTATCCTGTTATATATTGGTGTGCATATTGCAAGAATTGGTGTCATTGGATTACTATATCCATTTATGAAAAAATCTGGTTATGGTTTAAGTGTAAAAGATTCTTATGTTTTATGGTGGGGTGCATTACGAGGAGGTATTGCTTTGGTTTTAGCCTTAATTGTTGCAAGTGAACAAAATATAGATAGCACTATCAGGCATCAGTTTTTATTTTATACTGCCGGGTTAGTAACCTTAACTTTATTAATAAATGCAACAACAATTAAAGCTTTATTAATTAAATTAGGCTTAACAACTATTCCTCCGGCAAAACAGAAAATGATTTTAAATGCACAAATCTTTTTAAGGCAAACTTCTGAAAACTCAATCGAGAAATTAAAAGAAGATAGATTTTTAAACAGGGCTGATTGGGATAGTGTAAAACAATATCTCCCAGAAAAACCAGAAGAAAAAGAAATCGTTTTAAATGAGGGCAAAAATGCAAACCTCTTCGAAACACGACGTATGATTCTTGAAAAAGAAAAAAGCAGTTACTGGAATCAGTTTAAAGAAGGACTTTTAGGCCCTATAGCAGTTAAAAATTTAACCGCTGCGATAAATGAAATTATAGATAAAGAAGGACAGATATCATTATCGGAACGTAAAGACCTGGAACAACTTTGGCAAACTCCCCAATTTTTAGGTATATTACAATCCGTTCCAATTCTTGGCAAAATCACTCAACAATTCTTTTTTGAACGCCTTTCAACAAGTTACGATGCTGCCAGGGGATTTGTTGAAGCTCAGTATGAAAGTTTAAAATTAATTGAGGGAATGGTATTAAGTTCGTCTTCAGATGAACTTACACTTGACCAGGATTTAGCAACTGTTGAAGCTGAAATAAACGAGAATCGTATTCACGGTTTAACATTTTTAAGAAACCTAAAAAATACCTATCCCGAGATTTATGACTCCATTGCCACGCGACAAGCAATACGCTCAAACCTGAATAATGAATTGAAAACTGTTGAAAAACTTCTAAAAAAAGGACAAATTGGTTCCGATGAATCAGAAAAAATGATTCATAGTATTGAAGAGCGAATGAAAAAACTTATCGATTCTCCTCCCGAAATCAAACCTCTCGAGAAATCAATATTACTTCAGGAAATTCCGTGGTTGGCAGAACTAGACAAAACATTATTTAACAAAATTGTCAACCTGTTTCAGGAAAGAATCTATGCTGTTGGTGAAAAAATTATTAAAGAGAATGGCCAGGTTGATGGTTTATACGTTATAGCCCGAGGATCAGTAAAAGTTACCATTCATAATAAGCTTATTGATATTTTAGGTAAAGGAAGTGTAATTGGTGAAATTTCAGTATTGACTAATGTTCCACGAACAGCCACTGTTACTGCAGAATCTCCGGTTACCGTATTAAGACTCACATCGGTTAGTATGCAGCAAGTTATTCACGATAACAATACCCTGGAAGATAAACTCTGGCAAATAGCCGCTCCACGATTAGCTGAAAATATCATTATTGACAATAAACTGTTTAAGTCAATGCAACAAATCGAACTTAGACGATGGCTGGCAAAAGGTGAGCTTATTGTATCTAAAAAAATTAAAAACGTGGAGCTTAAAAATAAAATAGGAATTTTAATTACCGGTAAAGCTATTCTATCTGACGACCAAGCTATTGAAGCACCTTGCATCATTAACGAAAACTCTGTTACTTTAAGCAGAGACAGTCGTCTGTTTGTTTTAAATAATATAAGTTAACCAGGAACTGCCCGGATGTAAAAAAGCTGCTTCTTTGCAGCTTTTTTATTTTGAAATTAGTTCTTACCGGAAAATAATCAACAAGTAATAACTTAATATAATCCTTTACAATTAAATGTAAGGTTGGTTGAAAAAGTAATTTTGTTTTTTTTAAAGTTTAATAATTGGTTTGCCGATTGATGTATTCGGTTTGTTAATATTTAACATCCATGAAATTGTCGGGGCAATATCTGCAATGTCAATTTCATCATCAATTCGAATATTGGGAATATTCCACCCAAACCAAATAAGAGGCACGTGTGTATCGTAATTGTACCCTGAACCAGATGCTGTTGTTGTCCCGTTTTTTTCAATCCATCCCGGTTCAAGATTAATAATTACATCGCCAGAACGTTTCTGATGAAAACTATTCTGAATTTTTTGATTTACCCCTGACTCAAAATACGTTGAATTAAATGAATGTGCAGGTAACGCATTTGCTACTCCTGTATATTGAACCATGAAATTTGCAATCCTGTTCTGAATTTCTTCTTGTTTTAATCCTGTTTCATCGAGTAACTGCTGGTTTATATATAATTGTCGTGAATAGTAATAATTAATCCATTCACCTTCTTTGTATAATATACTCAGGTAACTATTTAACAATGAAATTGATTTTGTTCCATCAAAAATTCCTGCATTTTGTTTTTTAGATTCAAGATATTCTGGAACATCGGAAACTCCCCTGTCGGAAGTAATATATACCAACACATTCTCAAGTCCAAATTCATTGTCAATGAAATCAATAAAATGGGCAATATCATTATCTAATCGCAAAAAAACATCTTCTATTTCTACTGATCTTGGGCCAAAAATATCCCCTGAATATTTTGTTACTGAAAAGCTTACCGAAAGAAAATCGGGATATTCATCTTTCCCAAGTTGTTCGTTAACAATAGCAGAAATTGCAAAATCTTTTGTGTAGGTGTTCCCAAAAGGAGTGTATTTTAGATATTTATAACTCCCCGATCTGCTTTTTAAATATGATAAATCATAAGGGAAAGTATGCCTGTAATTAGTAAATCCCAACTCGAAATTACTGTTGTCGGGTAAGCTGCTTTTGTAATTATCGTCGAGAGAATACATAGTTGACCAGGTTTTACCCATGTAAATATCCTGGAATTTTTTATTATTAAATTCATTTACCCACCCGGGGAGTGTATCAGAATAATAATTCCCGGTATTCCATTCGCCATTATTATCATTAAACCAGAATGCATAATTTGCTAACTTACCTCCTGAAATAACTGCCGATACCGGGTTTAACGAAACAGTAATAACTTTTGATTTACCATTAAAAGCCAGTTTAATTTCATCGCCAATCGTGGAACTTAAAATATTTACAGGAGAATAAGAATTGTTTGAAACAGTTGTTTCTACACCGGGATCGACTGCACAGGAAATAATTCTGTTAGTCAGGCGGTTATACCACGTGTCAGAAATTATTCCATGATACGAAGGATAAGTTCCTGTAACAATGGTAGCCTGCCCCACTCCATTTTGTGTAATCAGGTGGTTGTATTGTGCATTTGTACAAAATGCTCCATTATCGATAATTCGTTTAAACCCATCATTTCCAAAAGAATTCCAGTAACGAGTAAGCATTTCGTAACGCATCTCTTCAATTACAATTCCAACAACAAGTTTGGGGGGTTTACTCAAATTGTTTTGTGAACAAACATTACCGGATATATAAATTGAAAGAAAAAAGAAAAGAATAATTTTAAAAATAAAGCCCTTCTTATTCATATTTTGTTTTAAGAAATTTTAAATAAAAAAACCTGTTTTTATGCAATTAGTTAGTATCTGTAATTATATCACAACTTATACATTAAACCTGATATGTAAAATATCGCCATCATCGACAATATAGTTTTTACCCTCCACGTGAAATTTGCCGGCTTCCTTCACTTTGTGTTCAGACCCTATAGTAATAAAATCGGTATATTTCATTACCTCGGCACGGATAAACCCACGCTCCAAATCGCTATGTATTGATCCCGCGGCTTGTGGGGCTGTCATTCCTTTTTTAATTGTCCAGGCGCGAATTTCTTTTGGCCCAACCGTAAAAAAAGACATTAAATTTAATAATGAATATGCACTTCGAATAAGTTTATTTACCCCGGGTTCCTTTAATCCGGCATCTTCAAGAAATACTTTTCTGTCGTTTAAATCTTCCAAGTCAGCAATTTCAGCTTCCAGTTTACCGGCAATAACTATTATCTCAGTCTCTTCATTCTTTAAAGATTCCCTTACCTTCTCAACATAAGCATTTCCATTTATCGCTGACTTATCATCCACGTTACAAACATAAATTACCGGCTTTATGGTAAGAAGAAAAAGATCATCAATAAATTTTTTATCTGTTTCAGAGATTGAATAATTACGGGCATTTTGCATAGATTCCAGATGATTTTTAAGTCCGGTAAGAACATCAATACCATGTTTTGCGTCTTTTTCGCCGATTTTTAGGAGTTTTTCTAATCGCTGAATTTTCTTTTCAACCGATTCTAAGTCTTTAACCTGCAATTCAAGATTAATTGTTTCGATATCGCGAACAGGATCAACAGAACCATCAATATGAGCAAGATTAGGATCATCGAAACAACGCAAAACATGAATTAGAGCATCTGTATTTCTGATATCGGCCAGGAACTTATTACCAACACCTTCACCCTGATTAGCACCTTTGGTTAACCCGGGAATATCCAGAATCTCAACAGTTGCAGGAACTAATTTTTCGGTAGCCTGAAGTTTTTCCAGTTCAAACAACCTGTTATCAGGAACATTTATTATTCCAATGTTTGATTTACTTGAACTAAATGCAAAGTTGGTTGTTTCCACTTTTGTATTCGACATACAATTAAATAGTGTCGATTTCCCCACGTTGGTTATTCCAATAATTCCACACTGCAATGCCATATAACTTTAATTTTAATTGAATTTTAAGAAGTTCAAAATTACACTTTTTCAGCTTTTTAAAAAGCTATTTACAACAAATTCGTTTTCTTTATAAGATGTTAAAAAGAAAATCATTTTCAATTCCAAGATTATGATGAAAATCTGTACTTTTACATCCTGATTTTACTATTTTAGGAAAATTAGTGTTTATACATTTGACAATTAACGAAACAACATATAAAATGGCAGATATTCAAAAACTAAAAAAAATTGCTTCACAAGTCCGACGCGATATTGTTCGTATGGTTCATGCACAAAACTCAGGACATCCGGGAGGTTCTTTAGGATGCACCGACTTTTTAACCGCCTTGTATTTTGAAATTTTAGAACACGAATCAAAAAATTTCGATATGGATGGTAAAAATCAGGATTTATTCTTCTTATCGAATGGGCACCTGTCTGCGTTATGGTATAGTGTATTAGCCCGTTCGGGATACTTTGAAGTTAAGGAATTAAGCAGCTTTCGTAAATTAAATTCAAGGCTACAGGGACATCCAACAACAAAAGAAGGGTTACCTGGAATTCGTGTTGCATCGGGATCATTAGGCCAGGGACTTTCTGTTGCATGTGGTGCAGCACTTACAAAGAAAATGAATGCTGATCCTAAAATTGTTTACAGTTTACATGGAGATGGTGAATTACAGGAAGGCCAAATCTGGGAAGCAGCCATGTTTGCCGCACATCATAAAATAGACAATATTATCTCAACTGTCGATTATAACGGGAAACAAATTGACGGACCCGTTGATGTAGTTATGTCGCTTGGAAACCTAAAAAGTAAATGGGAAAGTTTTGGTTGGTTAGTTTTAGAAATGAATGGAAATGATATTGAAGATGTTGTTAAAACTTTAAAACATGCTAAATCATTAACAGGGAAACAAAAACCAATTGTAATTCTGATGAAAACCGAAATGGGTATGGGGGTTGACTTTATGATGGGAACACACAAATGGCATGGTTCTGCACCGAATGATGAGCAACTTGAAAAAGCTTTAGCCCAGTTAGAAGAAACTTTAGGAGACTATTAAAATAACATCTTACTGAAATTATTTTAAAGGTTATGAAAAACATTGTAATTATTGCACATGATATTAAGAAAGCTGAAATGGTTCAGTTTCTTAATGACAGAAGAGAATGGATTTACGGAGTAAACCTTATTGCTACCGGAAGAACTGCTGAATTCGTTGAATCGCAGGGAATAAAAGTACAACACCTTAGTCCCGGAAAATCGGGTGGATACTTGGAAATTACCGATATGATCAAACGCAAAGAAGTTGATATCGTGATTTTTTTACGCGACCCATTAATAAAACAGGGACATCACGAGGACATTCAAAAACTACTCGAATCTTGTAACTTACATAACATTCCTCTGGCAACAAATTATGCAACTGCCGAACTCGTGATTTTAGGTTTAATAAAAAAAGAAGATTACGAAAGAAGAAAAACAATGGAATAGTCGTTATTAAAAAAATATTAAAATATACAACCTAACATTTGTCAAAATTAAAATTCTACATATTTCTGATATTGTTTTTTGGTTCTTTATACTCAGGCAAATCACAAAAAACGGATAAACCCGAGCCACCACTAAACCGTATTCTTTTTATCTTCGATGCATCGCAAAGTATGTATGGAAATTGGGAAAGTGATAAAAAAATTAACATTGCCCGAAAATACCTGATTCACCTGATTGACAGCTTAGAAGGAAAAGAAAATATTCAACTGGCTCTCAGGGTTTATGGACATCAGAACCCCGTTCCACCCCAGGATTGTAACGATACCAGGCTGGAAGTTCCGTTTAGTGATAATAATGCCCCAGAGATAAGGCAAAAATTAAGATACCTGGTACCTAAAGGCACAACACCAATAGCCAATTCGTTAAAATTAGCAGAGAATGATTTCCCTCCCTGTTCAAATTGCAGGAACATAATAATACTTATTACTGATGGTATTGAAGCATGCGATGGAGATCCTTGCCAGGCTTCCCTTAATCTTCAAAAGAAAGGAATAGTTTTAAAGCCATTTGTTATTGGAATCGGTTCAGACCCTAACTTTGAAAAAACATTTGAATGTGTTGGACATTTCTACAATTCCCCAAACGAAGAAAAATTTAACGAAGTTCTTGGTGTTGTTATCTCGCGTGCTTTAAATACTACAACTGCACAGGTAAATTTACTTGATATATATGGTAATCCAACAGAAACGGATGTAAATATAACTTTCTTTGATGCATTATCGGGAAAAATTCGGTATAATTTTGTGCATACTATAAATTACAAAGGGAACCCTGATACACTATTTCTAGACCCTCTTGTTACATACAATATCGTAGTAAATACAATTCCATCAATAACAGAACCAAATATTAAGTTAACCGAAGGTAAACACAACATGATTGGTATTGATGCACCGCAAGGATATTTAACCGTGAACAGCCCTGGAACAAGCCAGTATAAAGATTTAAAGATACTGGTTAAAGAGTCGGGAAAAAATAAAACGATAAATGTTCATGATAACGGGCAAACAGAAAAATATCTTATTGGTGAATATGATCTTGAGATTTTAACAATTCCCCGGATATCCGTTGAGAAAGTAAAAATCGATCAGAGTACTACAACAAAAATTGAAATACCCAAACCGGGAATAGCAAACTTTTCATTCCCATCGGCCGGGATTCCAAGTTTATATAAGGAAAACACCGATACGTTAATATGGATATATAATTTCGATGAACAAACAAACAGGCAAACATTAATACTTCAACCAGGCGATTACAGGGTTATTTACAGGCCAAAAAACATTAAAGAATCAATATATACAGTAAAAAAACGATTTACAATAAAATCAGGATCTTCAAATTCAATAATTTTACTATAGAAACAAGATGAAAAAATTCGAATACACAGAAAAAAAAGATACACGTTCAGGTTTTGGAGCAGGTTTGTACGAACTGGGAAAACAAAATAAAAATGTAGTAGCCTTATGTGCCGATCTTATAGGATCTCTGAAAATGGATGCATTTATTAAAGATTTTCCGGATAGATTCTATCAATGTGGGATAGCAGAAGCCAATATGATTGGAGTTGCCGCGGGACTTACTATAGGTGGGAAAATTCCATTTGCAGGTACATTCGCCAATTTTGCCACGGGCAGGGTTTATGACCAGATTCGTCAATCAGTTGCTTACTCCGGTAAAAATGTTAAGATTTGTGCTTCACATGCCGGAATTACTCTTGGCGAAGATGGCGCTACACATCAAATAATGGAAGATATAGGATTAATGAAAATGCTTCCCGGGATGGTTGTTATAAATCCATGTGACTATAATCAAACAAAAGCTGCAACATTGGCTATTGCCGATTATTTTGGCCCTGTTTATCTGCGTTTTGGCCGGCCAGTTGTTCCAAATTTTACACCGGCAGATCAAAAATTTGAAATAGGAAAAGCTCTTTTACTAAGCGAAGGTAAAGATGTCACCATTTTTGCAACAGGGCATCTCGTGTGGAAATCTATTGAAGCTGCAGAAATATTAGAACAAAAAGGTATTTCAGCCGAAATAATTAACATTCACACTATTAAACCTTTAGATGCAGAAGCTGTTTTAAAATCAGTTTCAAAAACAAAAGCAGTAGTAACGGCAGAAGAACACATGCTTAATGGTGGTTTAGGCGATTCTATAGCCCAGCTTTTAGGCCGAAAGCTGCCAACTCCTATCGAAATGGTTGCTGTTAATGATAAATTTGGTGAAAGTGGCAAACCAGAAGATTTGCTTGCCAAATATGGTATTGACACCAACAATATTGTTGATGCTGTTGTTCATGTTCTTAAAAGAAAAACCAACCAATAGAAGGCAAGCAGGATAAATATGTCCGAATACAGCGATAATGAGTTATTAACTCTTTTCAGGGATTCTGAAAATAGAAATTATGCTTTTAACCTGATAGTTCGCAAATATCAGCAAAAGTTGTATTGGCATATCCGGAAAATTGTTATTAAACACGATGATGCTGACGACATTCTTCAAAATACATTTATTAAAGTTTGGAAAGGACTTGATGGTTTTCGCGAAGACTCTAAACTATACACCTGGTTATACAGAATTGCCACGAACGAATCGCTTACTTTTTTAAAACAACAAAAAACAAAATACCTGCTACCACTTGTCGATTACGAAAATCAGTTAAAAGAAACTCTCGTGAGCGACCAAAATTTTAATGGCGATGAAATACAATTGAAATTGCAAAAAGCTATTCTTGGTTTGCCTGAAAAACAACGCATTGTATTTAATATGAAATATTTTGAAGAAATGAAATATGAAGAAATGGCTGAAATTCTCTCTACATCTGTTGGTGCTCTTAAAGCTTCATATCATCATGCTGTAAAAAAAATTGAAAAATATTTTAATGAGGATTAAACTTTTAATTCATTATAAAGTCAAAAAATTGGGGAAAACAAAAGGGAAAAAGAATAATGGAAGAATTTAACAAACAGTTGGATGATTTAAAAAGGAACTTTACAAATCCGTTTACAAATCCGTTTACAGTTCCTGATGAATATTTCGATACTTTTCCAACAAAAATACAAGAAAGAATTTTATCAGGAAAGAGAGAAAAGAATGCATTTTCACGTTTCATAACATTTGCTAAACCTCAACTCGCTTTAGGATTAATGATTGCCGGTTTTGCATTTATTGCAATTACAATTGTTGAACATACCATTTCAAACCAAACAACATTACCAGTTGCTACAGGTATTCATACAAGAATAGTTGAAGTAGATGCATCTGAATTCTCAGAACAGCATTTTATTGATGTTTTACTCGATGATAATAAAAAACCTGTTCAGGAAAAGAAAAAAAATGCCGAACACTATATCAACTACCTGGTTGATGAAGATATTGATTATGGAACTTTAATTGATGAATTGTAAATTTATATATAATGAAATTTATTAAAATAACAGTTGTTTTAATTTCATTGTTTGTTTTTGCTTCAGGAGCAAATGCACAGGAAACACAAAACAAATCGGATAAAGAGCAATTAATAAAAGCTCAGAAAATTGCTTTCTTTACTGAAAAAATCGGGTTAACACCTGCCGAAGCAGAAAAATTCTGGCCTGTTTACAACGATTATTGGGCAACTAAAAATAAAATTATTGCCGAACGCAAAGATAAAATGACTTATTTTTCACAAAACAGTGATAAAATGTCGCAAGCAGAAATGATTAAATATGCAAACCAGTATATAGATTACGAGACTCAACTGGCTGAATTACTTAATGAATATCATTCAAAATTTAAAATGATACTTCCTATTGAAAAAGTAATGAAAATTTATCTTGCCGATTATGAATTTAAAACATACCTGTTACAAAAAATAAAGGATAGTGGTAAAGACGAATAGAATCTCGAATATATTTTAAATAAAGAAGTTCCGGCCAAACACCGGAACTTCTTATATTATTAAGATACATCCGATTATTCAAGATTGCCGACAACTTTTTCAACTTCTTTAAGTATCTCACACGATTTAACCAGTTCTTTCATTGCCGTGTGATCAGGATATAAAGGACGATCAATTTCCAAGAAATCCACATGTTTCCTGATAACTTCTTTTGCCTTAGTAACTCCGGCACCAAATTTAAACTCACGAAAATCGAGAGCCTGAGCAGCAGCCATGAGTTCAATTCCGAGCACACCATAAGCATTATCCATAATCTGGAAATTTTTTATGGCAGTATTCATACCCATTGATACAAAATCTTCCTGGTCGGCAGCGGCAGGAATAGATTGAATACATGCAGGCATACTAAGAATACGTTGCTCAACAATCTGCATATCAGCAGTATATTGGCTTAACATTAAGCCGGAAAACATTCCTGCCCCTTTAGTTAAAAACGCGGGTAAACCAACACTTAATGCAGGATTATTCAAACGGTTCATCCTTCTTTCAGACATAACACAAACCATAGTAATTGCAGCACCAACCATATCCATAGGAAGAGCAACAGGTGTTCCCTGGAAATTTGCTCCGGTTAATTGAATATTTTCTTCCGGGAAGAAAATTGGATTATCACCTACCCCGTTTAACTCAATTTCAACCTGAGAACGAGCCCAGGCTAAACAGTCATGAGCAGCACCTATAACCTGTGGTGTTGAACGCATGGAGTACGCATCCTGAACTTTACATTTTACTTTTCCTTCTTTTAAATCACCACCGGTAACCAACTTGTTAATTGCAGCAGCACTTCGAATAGCACCACTAAAACCTCTTACTTTATGTAAGCGGATATCGTATGGACGCATGTTTGCTTTTAAAGCCTCCAGAGACATTGCAGCTGCTATCTCGGCCTGTTTCAACCAGTTATTAGCATCATATAACATTATCGCACTCATGGCAGTTAATACATTTGAACCGTTAATTGCTGCCAGGCCATCACGAGCCTTTAATCCTGGTATGGGTATTCCCGCTTTTTCCATAGCAACTTTTCCATCGAGCAGTTCACCATTATAATAAGCTTTTCCTTCGCCCATTAATAACAAAGCAATTTGCGACATGGGAGCCAAATCTCCACTAGCGCCAACAGAACCTTTTTGGCATACAAAAGGAGTAACTCCCTTGTTAAGCATATCAACGAAGGTTTGAGTTATTTCTAAACGAGAACCTGAATTCCCGTGTGCATGAACATTGATACGGCCTAACATTGCCCCACGAACATATTCTATCGGAGCAGGGTCGCCAATACCCGCGGCATGATTGTAAATCAAATATTTTTGAAAATCTTTTACCTGATCATCATTTAAAACTACCTCGGAGAATTCTCCTATTCCGGTATTTACACCGTACATAATTTCGTGTGCTTCTATTTTTTTCTCAAGCATCGCACGGCATTTGTTTATGCGTGTAACAGCATCGGGATGCAATTCAACTTTTCGCCCATGACGGGCTACTTCAACAATGTTTTCGATAGTTAATCCACTACCTTTAATAATTAATTTGTCCATAACAGATTTAATATTTATTTGGTTTAATAATAGGGTTATTTGTAAAAACGAGTTTAAATGGAAATAGGACTATTGATACATTGCAGTCCTGTTGATTTGAATAAGAAAGTCAAGAATCCAGACTATCATAATCTTATTGATTGGATTGACAAGATAATAAAAGAGATTTTAACTTCCTAAAATTTCCCCGTTTTAATATATCTGTCTTTCGCGTTGAAAATTCAGGGAATAAATACAACTTAAATAAAAGTCTGGTTATAAAAATCTATTTACCTTTTACTGATTTATTAAAGAATTCTCGGCAAATTTAACTGCTCCTGAGAATCAATATTATTTTTTAACTAACCCCCAATATACAGTATTCCAAGGTCAGGGAAACTTTTATAGCTATTTCTGTTAGAGATTTATTTGAATTAGTGAAACGATTAACTTTTAATGTACGTAATAAGTAATATTTTTCACCTTGAAAATTAACCCTAAGAATACCTAAATGAGAAAACTTATACCCGTTGTTCTTGTTTGCCTTTTTTTAAATATTCAAGCGCAAACTCCACAAGAATTTTTACATCCTGACGTATGGCTTTTAGAAAATATCTATTTCATATAAAAATGAAAAACCAGCTCAAGCGGGCATGCCCTTGGCTCGGCGGCATTTGTAATGCCGTCGTATTATAAAGTTAGTTTGCAACTAACATTGTTTTGGAAAAACAAAGAGAAATACCTAAGCACATGCAAGCACCTTATGTTCCAACTTTAAAATCAAAATATAAACATGAAAAAAGTAAAAAACATGAAAAAATCAATTAAAATTTTAAAGAATATTATTGTTCTTTTAGCAGTAATAGCATTAACTCAATGTGATGAAGATGATGTTACACCAAAAACCATTAACACTGTAAAAATGAATGGTAATGATTATGCTATAGCTTCGGCTACAATGATAGGTATGTCCATTGGTGATTTTGGAAGCACTAGTATTTCATTTTTGAGTGGAACAGGATTAGAGTCTAGAATTTTATCACTTAACGTTGAATCATTTACAGCGGCTACCATTGAAGGCGACTATGCTTTTCCTGAAGTAACCGGGAAAAAACTTTTAGACGACTGGTTAACAGATTATTCATACTATGAAGGAACTGAACAATATTCGTCGAATTTAGAAACCGGTGAAGTTAGCATTACTCATAATGGTAGTAATAACTACACGGTAAGTATAGATCTTGTAATGATTGATGGCGTAACTTTTACGGGTTTATATACAGGAGATTTTCAAGTTATGTTTAGTAATAATTAAATTCCAACTCGATCGGATATGCCTATTTTCCGATTTATTTGCCAAAAGCATAACGGGTAGATTATCTGGCCATAAAAAAGTTATTATATGAAACCTCCATGCAAAAGGTTTTGCACAAACAAAGATGATTAAATTTGTTTTGCCGATATTAATATATTAGAAGTCCGGCATGGAGGTTCACGAGCGGAATGTGGGACGGATTGGTGGGAGCGAGCCAGCCTGCGGCAGGCAGGTAACAAGAAAAAATAAAATAACAGATAAAACAAGCAGATAATTAACTAAAAATCAATAACGTAAAAAATTTAAACGGATGAAAAAACTAATTTTTATTTTATTTTTATTGCAATCTGGATATTTATTCTCTCAGGAACAGATTTATAAATATGGCGATATACAAATTATTAAGGCAGATACATTGTATCCCGGCTTATATTTTACATATGAAGAGTTCATAAAAAATAGTCCGTCAAAAACAGATATTTATTTTAAAAGTAAACAACCACCACCAAAGGTGGTGGCTTTTAAAAACTTTTAACTCTAAAAGAGTTTATAATCT
>MENK01000005.1 GCA_001768235.1 Bacteroidetes bacterium GWB2_32_14 | reverse complement strand
TAATCGTAATTAAAAGTAAAAGTCCTAATATTATTTTTCTCATATTCATTTATTTAATGGCTGTCGGGGTCTTTTTATATTATGTGCCCTAACGGCCAGCGGCATGAACCGTAGGGGATTTAAACCTACGTCCCTATCCACCGTGACCAAAACTACCAAAAAACTACGAACTTCGCAAACCCCTGAAACCCCTATGGTTGCATGTGCCGCTTGTTGGCACCAGTTGATTTTTAGTGTCTTTATATTGGCCAGTAAATCTTTTTTAAAGGCACTAATGATTTTGTCTCAGAATCAAAGCTATCATAATTTTGACTAATCAACTCAACTATCATATCAGAATCAATCAATGTTATTGGAATGTTTGACCTTTCAGCTTCATAACGTGAATCTTTTGAAAATCCACCAGTTGAAACATATAATCCCTTGTCTCTTGCTCTTAATCCACCAAGAAAACTGCGTACTTCTTGTGAACCCATTTGTCCTTGTCTATGCTTAACTTCAACTAATATTTTGGGTTCTTCCAACCCAAGTCCGTCAGGTGAAGCAATTATATCTTTGCCTCTATCTGCCCCTTTTGGGCTAATTCTTGTTTTATATCCCATTGCCCGCAATATTCCAGCAATAAGCTCTTGCATATCCTCCCAATCCAATGACAAAACTTTGTCTTTTATAAATTCATGAGATTTTGCAATAAAATCCTCCTTTATAATTTCTAAAGATTCCTTTTCATTTTCAATCTCAACTATAGGCTTTTTAGACCCTGAAAGCAAATTAAAAATCTCATCCCTTGCTGCTTTTGGAATATCAAAAATTGTCAAAGTAGCACCAAGAGTATTTTTAGTTGAAGTTGAAAGTTCATCTCTTGGAATCTTATCAATCCATTTGACTTTATGAATATGATTATATTCACAAATTTCTTTATCAAATTTGTAATCAGAATCTATCTCACCAATCCAATAAACTCGTTCAGTTGGATTATATGTCATTACAGCATCACCTATCTTAAATTCGTGAATGAATCTATAAATTTGACCTGCTGAAATATTTACTGTTCCAGATTTATATTCCTGATAATTAGCTGCAACTAATCCTTTTATTTTATCAATCTTTTCAATAGCAGATAAATCACCAGTTGCATTCCAACCAATTGCAATGATGCTTTTATTAATAAAATCATCAAGTAGAAATGCGCCTTCTCCGGCTCTTACCATCCATAATTGATTTTTATTCATATCATTATCGTATTTGTCGTGTTTTTTTCAATTGGTGCCAACGGTTGATGGTATGGTGTCGTGCGGGATTACGAGGCGAAAACCTATCAGTTTACACCGACTTTTTTTACGAGCTACAAACCTTCGCAAACCGCTGAAACCCGCATGCACTATACCATGTGTTGTATGCTGGTGTTTATTCATTTCTATCTGTCTGTCAATTATTTAGCTCTATTTTTATTGTCATTCTCAATCTGCACCAACCTATCAACGAAGCACAAATTTATTTTGTTTTTTGTGCGTGGGTAAACCCTAATGCCCTGTGGGCAAATCGGGTCGGCTTTGTAAGCTCTTTGTTAAAGCTTTGGTTTGAGCGTGGCTCGTGGGGCTTTGGCAATGTGCTTACAAATTAGGCTGGCTCTAACATGATATTGTATTTATCTTCAATAAAATTATCCAACTCACTTTTTTTATTTGTCTTGATAATGAAGGCCTTCTCATCTTCCGAAAAATTATAAACTCCAAAATTCTTTATATAATTTCTACTTAATGAATAATAACCTGAACCATATGGTTTACTAGAAAGCTTTATATAAGTCCAAAATAATCTTGACGACATAAGTTTTTTTAAGAATTGAAGTTCTAATTCATTTTCCGTAATTACAGCTAATCCATTATAAAATAAAAGATTTTCATCACTATCAATTGTAAAGTTAGGAGTACTCGGAGTTATATGAGGAAAAAATAATTTGTATTTCAACTTCTCCAAGGATTGGTTTCTGCCATATGCATACCAATTTTCATAATTCCCTTTTCCTTTATCTCTCGTTGATAAAATTCGCTTCTTATCTGACAGATAGATATAGGCTTTAGGGAATTCTCTCTTAATGAATTGCTCATCTAATAGCTTTACTTTTTCATTAATAAAATTATAAGGGAAAATTACCTTTTTCTTAATAGAATCAACACTTTCAGCTTGAGTAAATTTATTAGGATTGATTATATCTTTACAAATACCTTTTTCTATTTCATAAACTTTACCGTTTTGTAAGTAATAGTAATCCTCATTTTCTTTAATCGGATTGAAAATGTAAATATTATTTTTTAGTGTTGCTATGCCATTTCTAGTTTTATACAATTCGCCAAAGGATATTCCAGAATTTTCAATCTTATCTAATAAATCTTTTTTATTTAAATTCCATCCTTTTAAGGCTGTAAGTTTAGTATATTCAACTTTATTATAACAGACATTATCTAATAAAGCATTAGCATTTCCTTTAGCAAACTCAAGGAAAGAAGATTGTAAATTCTCAATAAAACAAATACATGTATAAGTTGATTTACTATCAAAAACTTGACTATTTCCAAAGTCAATTATCTTAAAACTATATTTCTTATTTTGAAAATATTCCCTTAATGCACGACCATTAATACTTTTGTAAAAAGTATTCATAGTAATATACCCCAATATACCTCTTGGTGACAAATTCTCAATACCTATCTGAAAGAATGGAATATATAAATCTGGATGCCCAGATTTACATACTTCCCATTTATCTAGCAATGCTCTAGATTCTGTAGAAATATTTCTTGAACATACATAAGGTGGGTTTCCTAAAATTATATTAAAGCCTTTAAAATTTGATGTATTATTTTGCCAATTGAATGAAAGTGCATTACCAATAAATAAATTAAAATCGAAACTTTCAGAATCTTCTCCCTCAGATATAGCAAGAAGTGTTAGTAATAATTTCGTTCTCGTTATTGAGTAATTTTGGATGTCTAATCCGAAAAGATTGTTTTTATATATTTCGGAAAATGATAAGTTAGTTAAAACTTTCAACTGCTTGGCAGCAGAGTATAAAAATCCCCCACAACCGCATGAAATATCTGCAATTTTGCATGTATTTGTGATTGGAGATTGTGATGAGAAAGATTTCGAGACAATAAAATCCCTGATTTTTTGAGGAGTATAAACTGCTCCTGTAACTATCTTATCTATAGGAGAAATTACAAATTCAAATAATTGAATTAAATCTTCAAAATCTAAATTATTTTTATGATTTTGAATTATGTAAACAAGATTTCTTAAATGTTCATAATTATCTTTTTCATCGACATCTACTATATAACCTTTTATAAATTTGTTTTTAATACATGATAATTTATTAATTTCAACAAATGAAGATACAAGCAATCTATCAACAGATAAGGGTTCCATTGAGGTAATTGAATTCAAATATTTAAAAACTTCTTTCTTCATAATAAAAATGGGCAAATAGACTTTTGATGCCATTCAATAGGTAAACCGTCATTTTTCCAATGGTTTGACATTGAAAAACAGTAAGGTTTCCAGATTTTTTCTTGATAATTCTTAAGAATTTTAATTATCTCTCTGTCTTCAATTAGTTTTGAATAACTAGTAGGATGAAAATTTGCAATTAAATATGTCAATCCTAAAATTAAATCCATAGGATAATGTAAAAATCTAGGTGTATCGAGGTTAAGAGTTGTACCATATTCAAATTCTTCATCATCTTTCGGATTCAAATTGTATTGGAGATGATAGACAGGATGAATTTCATCTGAGCTTTGTGATTCATTATGTCTATCTAAGTGAAAACCAAAATAATGTATGCCTTGTTCAGTTTTTGGATTTATGCCTTTAATAATTACATTGAAATTTAATTCGCAAAAAGGGTCTTTTATTTTTTCCCAATTACGATAATCAGATACCACACTAATGTTTAAGTAAACTTCTGCCTTATTTATTCCTTTTGGCTTTAAATGTTTTAGAGTTGTTACATCAAGTTTTATATCATCTATTGTATAACCCCAGATGTTTTCATTATTATAAATTAACTCACCCTTCTCATTTCTGAATGCCGGAATATAATCAGGATTCTTTAATTGATTTACGCCATCGTATAACTTAGTACTTATACCATTGCCTATATAAGTCTCCAATTTATCTGCGAATTGTCTCAACTCTTGAGCCCTTTCTCTACGGAAGTGCATTATTTTATCTGGTACAGCCATTTTAAGAAAGAGTTTCTTTTAAATCCTTGATTCTGTCAAGTTCAGAAGGATGCGGTCTTAAACCTTTATCACGTCCTTTCCTTTCGAGTTCAGCACTAAAAGATAAATATTTTGGCTCTTGCCATGGCTTTAATTCAACCGACTCAAATATTCTAAACCCTTCAAATGGGTCTAATGGTTTTTTATAAAATTCACAGGTTGACCAAAATTCAGTACTCTTACAATATGGCTTTATAGGTTGTGCTGCATTTACTTTAAACCCGGCTTTATTAATATAAGAAACTCTTTGCTCTGCATTTAAGTTTTGTAATTTCTCACCATTTGAAATAGATTGAAATTTTAAAGCGACTTTATCGTGCCACCATCTTTCCCAACCTTTACTAAATGCACCTGTGTATAAACAATCAGATAAAATTTCTTTTTTTAATCTATCCCATTCATTTACACTTGCCTCAATATCAATTCCTAATCGAGCTGCAACAGTTCTTTCCTTTACTAAGATACCTGGGTGATGGAACAATTCCTTAACTATAAATTGAGCTATATCATTGGAATTTAACTTTTGTTCTTCATCAAGGAATCTTTCAAAAATTCTAATATCAAAAAGCTTCCAGTCTTTTCGGCCTATTATTTCTTCCAAAGACCTTGATTTCTCGTTTAACCATTTATAAGTATCTGCAAGACTTTTTAATTTATTTGAAAATTTTCGCCAATCTGGATTCGCTGATTTTTCAAATTTATAATCAAATAAATCATGACTTGATTTATCTGTGTCATAAGTAGCGCGAATTTTCGAACTAGTCGAACAAAGCACTAATGGTATAGGCTTTAAATCGGTTGAAACAGCAGAAGTTCTAAAATCTTGAGCTAAAGTTGTTGCAGGAAAATCTAATCTGTTTATTCCATCACCGTCCAATCTTAAATCAATAATTAAACCATCTGGTTTATGCTTGATAATATAGGACTTAAGGGATTCAAAAACTATAATATTTTTTAAGTCAACTAATTCCACATTAATAAGACCAATATCATTAAAACCGTTAACTATGGATTTTAATTGTTCTGGACTCTCATCATCAATATAAAGGTATTTTGGTTTCATAATATTATTCTGATTTATTTTCAGGAACTTCAACTCTTATAGTAGTCTTATAACCCTCTTCAGGTGTTGACACGAAAATATTACCATTGTAACTTTCAATAATATCCTTAATGATTTTAAGACCTAGACCAGTTCCAGTTAAAGAATCAATCTCGGAAGCAGAATGACCTGCAGCAGATGATGTGGTATAAAATGCATTAAAAATAATTTCTTCTTTGTCTTTAGGGATACCGTCTCCATTATCCGAAAATTCTAAATAAACATTTCCATTTTCTCTGCCACATTTAATTAAAATCTTACCACTTGAACCCTCTCTACGTATTGCCTTTTTTGAGTTGGTGTAAAAATTAAATAAAATTGATGCCCACTCAGATGGATGCATAGGAATAGTGAACAAATCAAAACCATTAAAAATGGGTTTTTCAAGTGTTATTTTGGTTCTTTCAAGGTTATTTTGAATAACTTCTTCAAAACGGTAAACAACATCTCTCAACTCAATAGGTTCTAATTCTCGTAAAACATTTCTTGAAATAGCTTCGTCAAAATACGAAGAATAAGTAGTTAAGGATTTTACATTATTCTCAAGGTTATTTACTCTTTCAAGACCTTCTTTATAATCTTTTAATGCATTTCTAAGAAAATTCATTTCGGCATCAATACCCGGAAAGTAGTTTTTTATTTCATGAACGAACTCTCCAATAACTAATCCAAGACCTGCAAGGATTCTCATCATATTAAGTTCATCAATCAAATCCTTTTTTTCCTTTTTCTCTTCAATCCTTCCTTCGATTAATTGTCTAAAAGCTTTATCAAATTTTTCTTTTTTATAATATGATTTTTCTTTTGAAGAATCTTCAAATTCTTCTTTAGTGCTTGAGTCTTCAAAAACTTCTTTAATTGTATCAATTGCATTATCAACTTTTTCGGTAGGCGTTTTTTCCTTTTTAGTCCAATCTTTTTGTGCAGTCCTACCTTTACGTCCTCTTAATTCTGAAACTTTAAAAACAGCTGAAATTATTGAACGTTGAACAAAATCAACCATTTCATCAAAAGCCTCGTTTCTAAATAAGCCTTCTCTACTTGATGTCTCATCAAACAGATTACTTGTATTATCTGAAATTTCAACAAATCCAAAAAAATTTATGTTTCTGTGTGGTACTAAAATAACCCTCTTCCCTGAAGATTCATCAAGTCCTAACCAGTCATTTAATTTCTCTCCATATGGTAAAACTCTAAAACCATTCCTATAAACTCTTATTCCTCCTTTTTCATTGGCTACCTCGCGGATAAATGTCATTGTTTGAGGCGGGATTAGGTTTGGTTCGAAATAAATAAAATAATAAACTTTAAAATGTAACCCTTTTATGTATAAATACTTAGCCTCAAGATTATCTTTATCATCTTTATCACTCCCAATAAGAAAAACATCCTGAGGGAAATCTAATTTATCACTTTTCAATGCCCAGCATCCTTGCCCATCATCCATTACGTAACCTTCAATTTCGGCTAAGGCATGGTTTAAGAATGCTTCTTCTTCGTCTATAATTTTAGTTAATTCATTCCCTTCTTTCCTATTATATGAACTTTTAAAACCTGGGTCTATTCTATCTTTTTCTTGTTCGATTCTCTTTTTTGAGAGAGGAAAGGGTTGAAGCAAATCTGATGTGTACCTAAAAACTCGTTTAATCATAGCATCAGACCAGCCTTCACGCAGATTGTCAATAATTAATGAGGTTCCTTCTTCTCTCAATTTCTCGACAAATTCAATTCTATTAGCAATTATTGATAAGTCCTTATCCGTTTCAAAGACATTCCAATCAATAGATAATTTTATTGCTTTATCTGAGTTAATTGTCTGTGTTATTATTGTTAGTTTTTCACCAAGTCTCTGTGTGGCAAATCTTCCAATGCCTTTTTTTCCAGCTCGAGTTCTATTATATTTCGGTGATATTGGATTATGAATTTTATCAGCAGATGATAATCTCATAAAACCATTAATTAATTGTTCTCTAGTCATTCCATGACCATCATCATCAATGGTCAGAATACCTCCTTTTTGCCAAGCATTTTCAAAAGTAAGTATTACTTCTGTTGCATCAGCATCGTAGGAATTTTTTACTAATTCTGAAACTGCGGTTTCATGTCTTCCAACTAATTCTTTACCAAGCCTATTAATAATACCAGCATCAATTGAAAACCGAATTTCTGATTCATCTAATTTAGCTATCTCATTCGATAAGGATAGAATAATACTATTATCTGAAACTTCTTTCTGAAGTTCAGATGCTAGTTGACTTTTTAATTCAATAATTCTATCATTATTCATAAAAACTAACTTTTTATTAATTCTGTAATATTTACGTTTAATGCAGATGCAATTTCAGTTAGTGTTTCTAATGAAGGTTGAACATCATTCGTACACCACCTTGAAATAGTAGCCTCATTTTTCCCGAGTTGCTGAGCAAGCCATTTATTGCTTTTATTGCTCTCAACAAGAACTACCTTAATTCTATTCAGTTGTTTCTTACCCATTTTATTGCATTAAAAACAAATTAATTGATTCTAAAGGTATAATTTATGATTTCAAATGCCATATAACAACTGGGGTATTTATACACAATTTGTTAACTGTTTTATTTTTCAGCTTCTCCTAATAATATATAAAATGTATCAAGTTAACACTGGTGCGTCGGCAAAAAAACAACTCTTTTGCAAACTTTGGTTTGCAGGGTTGGCCTGCGGCGGTATGCAAATGTGTTGTTTTGTGGGTGGGGTTTCCTCTTTCTTTGCGCGGGGGGAGAAAAAACAAAATAAATTCCCTCAAGCTGCACCTCACTATCGGTCCTTGGGTAAGCTACGTGCGGGTTTCCGCCGCGTTTCAGTGTCCCCCGAAACCGAAAGTTAAAGATAACTTAATTTGTCAAAAAACCACCAAACCCCCGCATGTAGTTTGACCCAATGTTAGCAATTGGGGCATTTTTTATTTTTCAATTTCTTTTATCAAAGCTATGTTTGCTTTATCAATTTCAGTAAGCTTGTCATTTACATTTTTTGTTCTTGTATTTCTCTTATCAATGCTACTATAAAATTCAAAGAGATTAAAATACGCTTGATAAAACTCTGTGGTAAAATCGTAATTATACTTTGCAAATATTAGATTCCTTAAAATACCTAGTTCTAACTTTTCTAAGGATTTTAATTCATATGTTTTCAGCAGAATGTCATTATAAACTTTGTACATTACAATTTCTAATTCCGTATTGAACTTATAAGGAATTACAACTTTAGTTCTATCATTTAGAGACGAACCTAAAAAATAATTTACAACATTATCATTTTGAATATTAATTCCAGCTATAAAGGGTTGGTTTAGTACAAGTGCTTTCCCTAAAAGGGTTAAGTTTTCATCAAATAACCTATTAATTAATAAATCATCACGACCATGCCAACCTGAGATTTTGACACTTTCTCTTATCTTTTTACTCGTTTTATCCATAAATTGTATATCAGAGTAATAGTCTTGATGCTTTTTAGGATCAAATTCAGATGGCTTAATATTATTGGTTTTATCGTGAATGCTCTTACTATCAACAATAAAATATTTCGAACCTTCACAATCATTTTCACCAAGCAAACACAATTCTATTATAGCTTTCTGATTATTAATGAAATTTACATCATGAATTTCCCCTAATGGAATTGTTTTACCATTAATTGTTTCCTTTTCCACATGCTTACTGAAATTTGCAAACTCCAATTTTTCACATGTAATCGGGTTAATTATATATAAAAACACACCTTCTGATATAAAAAATTGCGTTTGCAGATAGTCACTAAAAAATTGACAATTATAAAACTCAAATTCCTTATTTGACTTTGAATAATAAAATTTATCATTTAATTCTTTTGATTCCATGAAAGAATTAAAATATATATTTTCCTTTATTGAGACTGGAAAGTATCTTCTTCTACTCAAATTGACAGTATCAACTGCTGTTTCATTAATAAATATAATTGCCTTTTCAATATTATAAGAATTATATTTTTTAATTAATAAACTGTCAATTATGCAGTAATAAAAAATACCTTCATCTCGTTTTATAACACTATCCATAGGAAGCGTTTTTTGAGAAAACAGAGTAATACTTGTTAAAAATAAAAGAGAAATTAAAGTCAATTTTTTCATGTAATATTTTGATATTTTGTGTCTACAAAGATACCCCAAAATGCCCTTATTGCTAACAACGGAGTACCAATCCAGTCAATCCGTTTTTATAATTATTTCAATTTTTTTAAATCGTATCAATGTGTCGTGTCGGTTCTGTACACTTGCATACAACGGTTGGCGGTATGAACCGTAGGGGACTTAAACCCACGTCCCAATCCACCGTGACCAAAACTACCAAAAAACTACGAACATTGCAACCCTCTGAAACCCCTATGGTTTATGTACCGCCGGTTGTATGCTGGTGTTTATTACTCAATGTTAATTCGTTACACGTTTAAGCAAATCTAATTTTTTATCTTATCAATTCGCACTGACGTTACTACGGAGCGCTAATTTTTTTTGTTTTTTGTGGGTGGGCAAATCCTAAAACCGCCATTAAAGGCGGTTACTTGGGTTGGCGTTGTATGCTCTTTAGCAAGTTTTGGTCTGAGCGCTGCCCTTGCGACTTGCTAATGTGCTTACAAACATGGTGGCCAATTCCATGACTAAAATTAAATATTAATGCCCTTCTTTTAAAAACTTAAATAGCTTTGAAGATGGTGTATTCCCATTTTCATTAAAAATATCTCTGTTGCCGAATACAATAAAACAATCTTTTGCCCGTGAAACAGCCACGTTCAACATATTGGGTTTATTACCCCTATCAAAGAAATACCCACTACCAATATCATTACCTGAATAAACTGTTGAGAATATTACAATCGGGCGTTCTGCACCTTGTAAAGCATGAACAGTACCAATTTTCATACCAAATGGCTTAATTCCTTTTGACTTTAATACACTTGTGACTGTGAATTTCTGTGCTGTAAATGGCGTAATTATACCTACCAAATCTTTTAATTCAGGTGCAATAAATGGAACTGATTTATCAGTTTTTTCGTAATCCTTTAATGCAATCTTACTATAAAAATCAAGTATATATGCTTGGTTCTTCAATAGCCAATCTGCAATTGCTAATGCTTCTTCTTTATTAGCCCTGCTTTTGTTCATCGTGAATGATTTACCATTTACATGAACCAATGACATTGGAATAAATGGTTGATTTTTTGATTTGCCCCTTCGTGGCTCAAGCTTATTATTATATGCCAAAACATTGCAATACTGAATTATTTCATCATAACATCTTCGGTGTTCTGTTAATAAAAACCCTCTTTCCTCTATTTCATGAAGTTGATAGTTGCAGCTTTTTTGGGCAAGTTTCATAATACTACCTGATGAACCCAGATAACCTAAATCATCCAACTTCTCAATTCTTTTTTTATCAAATTCCCCTTTAATTATATCGTACCTAATCAGATTGGAATAATCAACTTTTGAAGGCACGTTCCAAACAGGTTCTATTTGTTTAACATCACCTACCACAATAGCTTTCTTTGCCAAGGCAAAAGAAGCTGCGCCAACTTCGGGGGCAACTTGACCTGCTTCATCAACAATTAATAAATCAATCCCCCCGATTAATGAAGGGGCTTCAAATGAAGGTTTTCCATTACTGAGCATTTTAATAAATCTCGAATAAGTGAAAAATTTGGGTATCATGTAAAATGTTGAAACAAAACAAGGCGTTAGCATGGCAAAACGTTGCCATTTTTTCAATGCGTAATCTTCATTATTTTTTCTCAAAGTGTCGGTATCAAGACTTTCCATTTCCATAATCCACCGACCTTCCCAATAATGAGTAGCCAATTGAAAAGCCTCATGTTTAATACCTGTTTCTAACTCATTGTAGAAATATTTTTGATTCCTTTTTTCTTTTCTACTTAATTCATCAAAAGAAAGCGGTGGATTACTTGTTATATTATTATCCGTTTTCCATTTGTTCCAAGATTCATTCAAATGCTTGACTTTGTCAATTAATTGGAACTTTACCCTGAAAAAATCAATTAAGTTCTTTAATTTATGGAAGTTAACCGAACTATAGTCAATAGGGCAATCATTAAAACAAGCTGCAAGATTAGCCGCCCGTTCGCTCCTGAAAAATATTATTAGGAGTTTCTTCCACCAAAGTTCTTTTTTTAAATAATCAAGGTATTCGGTCTGAATGGCTTTTAATTTTTCATGTTCACTATTGATTACTTCTAATTTAATTTCACTATCATTGAAATAATTAGAAAAATCATCCTTACCAGAATAATCTTTAACGACTTTAAATATTCCTTTATACTCTTGCCATGATTTAATCCCCGTTATTAAAGCTTTATCAATCTTTAATAATTCATTCCTAAGTTCATTTACTGCTCCAGAAACACCATATTCCCTATATCCGGCATATTCTTCAAATTTATCTAAAAAGAAATCCTTTGCAGATTTTACATATTCGGGATTTTCAACCTTTGAAGGAAAACCTTCACCTGTGAATTTGTGATATAAAATATCAGGCGAAATATCCCTTTCCACATTTTTATCTTTTGCAGGTAAGTATAATCCGTAACTTTTTAAATCGGGTAACCACCTACCTGAAAGTTTCCCATCTTTAGTTTTTGCTTTAGTAAAGCAGTCAATAATGTTAACAACAGCCTGATTATTTGTTGATGTTGCAACAATAATACTTGGTTTGGAACCTTCGATTGCTTTCTTTACACATTCATTTGCGACAACACTTTGAAGCAAGGTTGTTTTACCAGTACCAGGAGGACCGTTTAACGCAAATACCTCGTCATCCTTAGTGTGAACAAAATGGTACAAGGCATTTCTTTGTGAAAAGGACATAGGGAATTCGAAATTCATTTGACCATAATGAAGGATTGTATCCCCTTCATAGTCACCAATTCCACTTATTTTCTTATTGGAAGGGATATTTTCATCAGCCATTCTTTCATAAAGTTTTGAATGACTCTTATTTTTTAAAATGAAATCATAAAGTTTAATGATGCCATCCGAAGCCCCTTTCAGTGAATCGTTAACAACTATAGTAAAACCGTATTTGGTCAGATAGTTTTCAATTTTATATTCAATTATATCTTGTTCGGTAATTTTTCTAAAAATACCTTGTATATATTTCAAGTATTCACTCCATTTGTATTCTTCATAGTCTAAATCATAAAAGACCTTATCAATGGTTTCAACATCTGATAATGTATAGAAATACTTTTCGCTTAACTGAGGTTCAAGGAAAACCCTTGGAATATACGGGAAACTTTCTTCATCTGGCAGTAAACTACCATCCATCTTTAGAATTGCTTTAATCCAGAAGGGAAACATTTCTTTTTCTTCTGATTTTATTGCTGATTCAGCAACTGGGGCAATACTAAAGAGCGAAATTAAGACTGGAACTGATGTAATATTGATGCCAATTTCTTCCTCATCCTCTTTCTTGTTCAAGTATTCAAAAAGTTTATCGGTTAAAGTTTTGTCGATATTACCTAAATCAATGTTTATCTGTTCAGGTTTAAGAGATAAAACCTTTTTACTATCAATTGATGTGGGGTCAATTTCATTCCTTTCGCCATCGGCAAGGGTATTTCTCCAATATGTTGTCCAGTTCTTAATATCTGTCATTTAGCCTTATTTTAATAATATACAGTTTTTCATAAAAATGCACGTGTGCGTCAGCGAAAAAACAGCTCTTTTGCAAACTTAGATTTGCGGGATGGCACGTGTGGTTTGCAAATGTGCTGTTTTGTGCGGAGGGTTTCTTTTGTCTTTGTGCGGGGGTAAAAAAACAAAATAAATTCCACTCAAACTGCACCTGCCTGTCCACGGAGTACCAATCCAATCAATCCGTAATTTTATATGGTAATTTATTTTTCAAATGTCAAATTATCCAGTTATCTTGTTTCGTTTCTGATACACTTGCATACAACGGTCTGGCATAGAAAAAGTGCGGGATTTTTGCCCTGCGTTTTTATCTGCCGCGAACCAAGTTTAAAAATAATAAAAAATGTCAAGAAACTACTTTCCCCCGCATTTTTTCTGATGCCGTGTTAGGTTTTAGGCACGAAACTA
>MENK01000004.1 GCA_001768235.1 Bacteroidetes bacterium GWB2_32_14 | reverse complement strand
CAATTGAATTACAAAGCGAGAATACGATTAAAGCAAAATATTACATTGAATTAGCGGATGTAACCAGGAGACAGGAAAATTACCCGTTAGCAAAAACATACGCGTTAAAAGCTATTGAAAATGACCCTAACAGTGGTTATCCTTACTTATTATTAGGCCATATATATGCAGCTGCAAGTAAATCATGCAGTGAAGATGAATTTGAGCAAAAATCTGTTTATTGGGCTGCTGTTGACAAATTCGCGCAGGCAAAAGCTGTTGATGCAACCCTTACTGATGATGCAAATCAATATATTGAAGCTTACAAACCCCATTTCCCCGATACAGAAACTATTTTCTTTTACGGGTTAAAGAATGGCGACAGTTATACAATTAAGTGCTGGATAAATGAAGTTACTACTGTCAGATCAAGATAATATTCATTTATTATTTTTTAAAAGCAGAATAATTCCTGTTATTTCAGGGATTATTTTGCTTTTTAGCTCCTGCCAAAGCAACGATATAGAAAAAATAAATACTGTTACAACCCAGATCAATGTACCATCCCAATCGGTTACAAATGCAGAAATAATTTATAGTGAGCTTGCCCTGACCAAAGTCATTATTAAATCACCTGAAATAAACAGGTATCTTACCATTGAAGAGCCCTATTCTGAGTTTCCAAAAGGGATGTATGTTCAATTTTTTGACTCTACTCAAAAACCAAATTCTTTTATACGCTCCAACTACGCGATTTATAACGAGAAAACTAAAATCTGGGTAGCCGAGCATGATGTTGTAGCTGTTAATAGCGAAGGAGATACACTAAATACAGAATACCTGGTTTGGGATCAAAATACAGAAAAAATTACATCCGACCGTTTTGTCCGGATTGTTAACAAAGATGGCATTATTCATGGAAAAGGATTTGAAGCAAACCAGGATATGACTGGTTGGAAAATTAACCAAACATCAGGCACAATTAAAGTAAGTAATGAAAAATAAATCATCCCGGGCATTAGAAGTATTGTGGCTGATAACTTCTGCAATTTGCCTTTTTACAGGAATTCACCAAACCCTCTACGAGGGTATAGTAAAAAGTTATCCTTTCTTTATCTTTGCAGTATTAGCCTTTTTAATGTTTCTCTTACGACGGTATTTAAGAAATCAAAAAAATTCCGAGACTAAAAAAAGAGAATAAGAAATTGGATTTACATTGCTTCCAATACGTAGTCTTAATAATCCTAAATTTCATGCTCAGCCAGAGATTAATAAATCAATAATATAATTTTTCGTTTTTCATTATAAAGATATTTATAAAATAGTAAATTTGCGATTCATAATTTTTACAAAAACAACTAAAAAAACGAATAAAATAGTTATATTCGAAACTTTAATTTTTAAAGATAAATAAATAAATCGATGGCAACATTAGAGAAAATAAGAAACCGCGCAGGGGTATTAGTTGCAGTGATAATAGGTATTGCACTGCTTGCATTTATTTTAGGTGATTTTTTAAATTCAGGAAGAACATTATTTTCAAGTTCTCAATTTGAAATTGCAGAAATTTCAGGTAAGTCAATACCTTATCAGAAATACCAAAAAGAAATAAATGATATCACCGAAATTACAAAATTTACATCAGGGCAATCAACAATTGATGAAGCCTCGATGATGCAAATTCGTGAGCAAACATGGCAACAAATGATTCGTGAATATGTTCTCGAAGATGAATATAAAGAATTGGGTATAGATGTCAGCAGCCAGGAACTATGGGATATGGTTCAGGGTACAAATATTCATCCTATTATTCAAAGACTTTTTACCAATCCCGAAACCGGGCAGGTAAATACACTTCAAATTATTCGTTTCCTAAAATCTTACGATCAGGACCCAACCGGGCAGCAAAAAACATACTGGTTATTTATTGAAGACCAACTGGTACAAGATCGTATGTTTTCGAAATATACAAACCTTATTAAAAAAGGGTTATTTGCTACAACTGCAGAAGCAAATGCAGAAATGAAAAATTCAGGCAAAAAAGTTGATATTAATTTTATTTTAAGTCCATACACTACAGTATCCGACAGCTTGGTTAAAATTTCAACTGCTGATTTAAAAGATTATTACGATAATCATGAATCAGAATTTAAACAAACTGCATCACGCAGCATTGAATATATTACATTTGATGTTGTACCATCAGAATCAGATCGTAAAGCTGCTGAAAACTGGATAAGTTCAATTTCTGAAGATTTTGCAAAAACTGAAAACGATAAAGAATTTATAAGTTTGAACAGCGATTTATCATTCGATAACAGCTTTTACAAAGAAGATGAATTACCAGAGAATTTAAGGCCATTATTCGAAGAAAAAGAAGGAGCTCTTTTTGGCCCTTATTTCGATGATGAAGCATATAAACTTGCAAAAGTTTCTGAAGTAAAAAATGTTCCGGATTCAGTAAGAGCCAGGCATATTTTAATACAACCATCTCAGCAGGATGTTAACTACAGCCAGCTATATGCTTTAGCCGACAGTTTAAAAGGCCTTCTTGAAAAAGGAGCAAGCTTTGCAACTCTTGCAATAGAAAACTCATCGGACAAAGCTGCAAACGAAAAAGGTGGCGATTTAGGCTGGTTCAGAGCAAATGAAATGGTTTCTCCATTCAGCGACACTTGTTTTAATTCCAAGGTGGGTAAAATTAAATTGGTTGCAACCAATTATGGTTTACATATTGTAGAAGTGACTGCAAAAAGTCCCGAGATTAAAAAGGTTAAACTTGCTGTTCTGGCCAGAAAACTTGAAGCCAGCTCAGAAACTGTTCAACAAACATACGCGCAAGCCAGCCAGTTTGCAGGGACAAATATTACTTATGAAAAATTTACCAAAGCAATAGATAACCAAAAACTTGTTAAACGAGTAGCTAACAATATCCAGGAAGGAGATCAGCAAATTGCAGGATTAGAATATCCAAGAGAATTAATCCGCTCGGTTTACCAGGCTGATTTACACGAGATAGTTAAATCAGGAAACAATCCAATATTTGAGTTGGGCGACCGGTTTGTTATTGGTTTTGTATCTGAAATTAAAGAAGAAGGAATTGCACCATTCGAACAAGTTAAAGCACAATTAACTGTACAGGTTCGCCGGGAGAAAAAAGCAGAAATACTTTCTGAACAAATAAAAAGCAAAATGTCTCAATCGGGTACAATTTATACGTTAGCACAAGTTTTAAACACACCTGTTCAGGAAGCAAACGATATCAGTTTCAAAACCTACTCTGTTCCCAATACAGGCGTTGAACCTAAGTTGGTTGCAGTAGCAACGAATATGGCCGCAAATAAATTATCTGCTCCTATTAAAGGAAATATAGGTGTTTTCGTAATTGAAGTAAAAAATATAAAGGAAAACAATGCGACTAACTCTGCTATGCAAAAAAGTTTAACAACAAACCAATTACAAAACAGGGCAAATTACGAGGCATTTGAAGCCTTAAAAGAAGCTTCGAACATTGTTGACAAAAGAGCTAAGTTTTATTAGTATTTAACAATAGAATTATATAAAAACAGGGGATATTAATCCCCTGTTTTTATTTTGTCAGTTTTAGTAATGTTCTGAACATCGGTTCATCAATATTGTTTTCCTGCCTGAATTGAATTGCCTGTTTTAACAATTCGGGCGAAGGAGCTGAATCAATTGAGTTCACCACGTTATTACGCTCATCCACTTTGCTTGCTAAAATCCCGGTTAATTTAGCTTTTCCAATTGTCGGACTTACATAAAACATCGGATCAATAACATTCTCGTTCCCTGAAATTACTCCCTCATTTAATGCAATATCGTATAATTCGGTTTGAGGAATTATTCGTATTCCTTCAGTAACATGAACCATATCGTGTTTTGGAATATGCCTGTCGATAAAATCGAATGTTTCATTAATGGTTTCTTCTGTTTCGCCGGGTAATCCAAACATGAAAAACCACATGGTCGGCATGTCCTGATTCTTAATAATTTTGGCACATTCAACAAGTTTGTTCTTATTAAAATTCTTGTTTAGTTTTTTCAATAACATATCTGATGCCGTTTCAGGAGTGCAATCAATCTGAGAGAAACCTGCCAGCTTCATTTTTTGAATAAGCTCACCTGTAACAAGCCCGGGGTTTACACCCATAGTACGAATTTTAATTCTTAACTCCCGTTTAATAATCTCATCACAAATGGCTATGGCATGTTTTAAGGGTGAGTTAAATGTTGAATCGACTATTTCGAAGGTAACTCCGGGGAATCTAAGATTCACATTCTGAATTTCATCAACAATATCGGTTACAGGCCGCAAACGGTATTTTTTACCTTCAATTCTTGGATAAGAACAATAAATACAATTAAATGCGCATCCTCTTTTAGTTTGAACAGGGTAGCTGCTGCGTTGAAGATAAGGAAGAAAATCAATAAATAAATCCACATTTGCTTTCGGGAGTATGAGCAATCCTTCATCGGGGAATGTAAATTTCTTTACTCCTCCTTTTCTTGTTAGAACATTATTTATAATTTCAGGATTCTTATTTTGCTCAAGTACTTCCAGCAACTCAGCAAATGTCTTTTCCCCTTCGCCAACAACTCCATATTCAATTGAAAAAAAATCGAGTAATTCTTTTGGAGCAATACTAAACCCGCTTCCTCCCAGGATTATTGGAATAGTAAAGTTTTCCTGTATTGGTTTTACAATTTTTTCACGAATATCATCAATATACCATTTTGTACGGCGCATGGTAACATTATCGATATTACGAAGGCCAATACCAATATAATCGGGATTAAAATCTTTAATAAATTGTACCAGGCTTTCGGTTGAATTAAATGCAAAATCAAAAACTTTTACCTCGTATTTATTTTGCAGCGAAGATGCCAGCAAAGCCAATCCTAAAGGGGCAACGGGATATGGAATATTTTCGAGATTCGAGTTAATTAAAAGTACTTTCTTCATCAATGTGTAATTTACCTATATTGAATTTCTTCTCAAATCTATAAAAAGAAACTAACAATATTAAATCACAAGTAAAAAAGCTCCCTGAGAATTTAAAACCTGTAAGACAATCCAAGAGTAAGATTCATGAACCAATTGGGATTAAAGCTGCTGTTGTTATCTAATTCGGAATAATATTCAAAGTTATTGGTAAACATATAACTTACAGAGGGCGACAGCACAATTCCAAACCTGTAAATCCGGTAAGTTAGTCTTAATCCTGCATCAACAGAAGAAGTAAAGCGCTGATTAACCTTGTAACCTTCTTCAAAATAAGTACCATCGTTATAACCTGATAAACCTATATTGTTATCAGGATCGATATACCCTATATTCATACCAACATGGTATTCTGCCTGTTTGGGAATTAATCCTAAAATGAGTTGAAAGATTAAATCACCAAAAGAATCAATGTTTGAGCCTAAATAAAAATCCCTGTTGGTTTTTGTTCTGTATGCAAACATTATAGGTATGGTGATAAAAGCATCTGTTCCTTCCATATCGGTAATAAAAGTTAAGCCTGTTCTAATTCCCGTGTTATTATAAAAGAAATATGCTCCCTGTGCGCTAACCATTGTGCCAGCCAGGTTCGATTGATTAGCATCTGAAATTAACGCGGGGTAAATGCCATAATTCAGGCTTAGGTCGCGATTATATGCTTTCTCGTCAAAATCCTGGGCAGAAGAATAAAATGAAACGATTACCAACTGGACAATTAAACTGATTTTTATATACGTCATAAGTTAAATATTTCGAATTTAACTGAGCTTACAAAAACCAGTCCACAATTAAATTGCAGTATTTATAAAATCAAAACAATATACAATTAACCATTTAGCAATGCTTTAACTTTATCGGCAATAGCTTTTCCTTCAGCTTTACCTGCAAGTTGCTTCGAAGCCATGCCCATTACTTTACCCATATCGGCCATTCCTTTAGCCCCGGTTTGGCCGATTATTGATTTAATAATTTCTGTTAATTCTTCGTCGCTCATTTGTTCGGGCAGGTATTTTTCAATAATACTAACTTCAAAAAGTTCTTTGTCGGCTAAATCCTTGCGGTTTTGTTGCTGGTAAATAGCTGCAGAGTCTTTTCTTTGTTTTACTAATTTCTGAAGAAGTTTAATCTCTGTATCCACGGAAATTTCTTCAGTAGCCCCTTTTTCGGTTCTGGCAAGTAATAATGCAGATTTCACAGCGCGTAATGCTTCCAGTTTTTCTTTTTCGCGGGCCAGCATTGCCGTTTTAATATCCTGATCAATTTTTATTGTTAAACTCATAGCTTTCATTTTTTATTCTGGTAAAACTATTTTTAATCGACATTATCGTGTAAGTACGAGTTATTCGTATTTAAACGGGTTGTAATTTCATCATCATCTTCGAGCGAATACCTTGAAACTTTGGAGTCCTGAGAATAAAGTGGCTGTTCAATTTTAAGGTTTTTTCGTTTATATGCAGGTTCATTTTCAATCTCATCAAGGTTTTCATTCACTTTAGAGACATCCATTCGATGTTCCTTATTCTTTTCATGAGCTTCCTTTAGTTTTTTCTGAATATCCGATTTTTTTGTTTCAATAATCACTTCCGTTTCAGACTGTGGATTCTGCAAAACAATGAATGAGTCCTTTTCCCTGGTACTTCGAATATCGAAATCGAGTGTTCGTTGTGAAAAATCTAAACTTGAATCTTTTTGAATAATTGGTTCTTTTTCAAATTTCATAACAGGAGATTTTTTTCTCTCAATGGTACCCGAGTCAAGTAAGGTAATTGTTGTTTTCTCGGTTTTCTTGGCATAAAGCTCAGGAATACTATTGCTTTTAAAGCCTGTTGCAATAATGGTAATGCTGATTTGCTCGCCAAGTTTTTCGTCGTAACCTGTACCCCAGATAATATTGGGGCTTGAACCCACTTCGCTATTTACATAATCGGCAATTTCGCCAATTTCGTCCATAGTAATTTCGTTTGACCCAAAAGTGATATTTAGCAACATATTTTCAGTTCCCTTAATATCGTTGTCGTTTAACAATGGCGAAGCCAGAGCTTGTTGTACCGCTTTAATGGCACGATTCTCCCCTTCGGCCATTCCTGTACCCATAAGTGCCACACCACTTTTCGAAAGTACTGTTTCCACGTCGGCAAAATCAACATTAATGTACCCCGGAACAGTAATTATTTCGGCAATACCTTTTGCGGCAGTTGCTAATACATTATCGGCATACGAGAACGCTTCAGAAAATTTAAGATTTCCGCAAACCTGTCGTAAACGTTCGTTATTTATAACTAAAAGAGAATCAACATATTTTTCAATCTCGTTAATTCCTTCAATGGCCTGGTTTATTCTTTTATCGCCCTCGAATCGGAAAGGAATGGTAACTATAGCAACAGTAAGCAAGCCAAGTTCCTTTGCTGCTTTAGCAATAACAGGGGCAGCACCCGTTCCTGTTCCCCCACCCATACCGGCAGTGATAAATACCATTTTTGTATTCTTATTGAGCACATCAATAACATCGTCGATATTCTCGATTGCAGCCTGACGGCCAATTTCGGGTTTATTACCCGCACCACGGCCTTCGGTTAACGATTCGCCAAGTTGAATTTTTACGGATACCGGGCTGTTAAGAAGAGCCTGTGCATCGGTATTACAGACAACAAAGTTTACATCTTTAATGCCATTACGGAACATGTGATTGACAGCATTACTACCTCCGCCACCAACACCAATTACTTTTATAATGGATGATCGGTCCTGAGGTAAATCAAAGTTTATTAATTCTTCAATCATGCTTTTTATTTTTACTGTTTATTATATACCTAAAATTATACGAGATGATTTAAATTACATTTCTGCCCCATCTTCATCGAAAATATCTGTAAACACCTTTTTCAGGTTATTAAACAAACCCGGTTTATCGTTGGTATTTTCATCTGCTTTAACAACTATTTTTTCCTCTTCAAATTCAATTTCTTGTTTTACAGGTTTTTCCTGAACTTTTGTTACGGCCTGTTTTTTAGAGTTGTTTTTTTCAAGGTATTCATATCCTTTTAAAATAAGGCCAACACCTGTTGCATACATGGGATGGTTAACTTCATTTATTGTATCAGAAGCCAGATTTTCGGTAGGATAACCAACCCGAACATCCAGTCCTGTTTTGAATTTAACTAAAGCAGGTAAATGCTTTAATAAAGCACCACCACCTGTAATAACTATGCCGGCGCTAAGTTTTTCGAAATATCCCGAGTTTTCAATCTCGTAAATTACCACATTAAGAATCTCTTCCATTCTTGACTGAATAATATACGCAAGGCTTTTACACGAAATCTCTTTAGGTTCGCGGCCACTGATACCGGGAATAGAAACTACTTCTTCGTCTTTTGCTAAATCGCCCAAAGCTGAGCCATACTGAATTTTCAACAACTCGGCCTGACGCTGTAATATGGAACAACCTTCTTTAATATCGTTTGTAATCACGTCGCCACCTAATGGAATAACAGCTGTATGCCTTATAATATCGTCGTAATAAACAGCAATATCGGTAGTACCACCACCAATATCAACGAGTGCCACACCAGCTTCTTTCTCATCGGGAGTTAAAACAGCTTCGGATGAAGCAAGAGGCTCCAGAATAAGCTGGTTTAAATGCAATCCTGCTTTAGTTATACAACTGCCAATATTACGTGCTGATGCAATTTGTCCAACAACAATCTGGAAGTTAGCTTCAACCCGCTTACCATACATACCAACCGGGTTTTTAACTCCGGTTTCGTTATCTACAATAAAGTTTTGTGGCAGCACATGAATAATTTCTTCACCAACATCGATAGGTATTTTGTACATATCCTGGATAAGGGCATCGATATCGGCTTTTGTTATTATATCGTCGTAGGAGTTGCGATTGATATATCCCCTGTTTTTAATGCTTTTAATATGCTGGCCGGCAATGCCTACAAAAACATCCGAGATATTATCGCCAATTGTAAATTGAATATCTTCAACTGTTTTTTGGATAGAGTTAACTGCTTCTTCGATATTCAGAACGATTCCGCGTTTAACTCCTTTTGAAGGGGTCTTGCTTAATCCAAGAATTTCGATCTTGCCATTTTCTTTTTTCCTGCCGACAATGGCTACAATCTTTGTTGTTCCTATGTCGATTGCTGCAACAAAATCTGTTTTCGGTTTCATACATCTATATTTTTAATGTAATTGATTCTTTTATAGTTATTTTATTATTTATCTTTTAGTACAAATTATCTGATTTTCGTATTTTAAATTAATCTTTTCGTATTTGTTCCATCCTACATTATTTAAACCCTGCTCATAAAATGCTTTCAGGTTTCTGAACTTTATCTCGTAATTCTCTATGTTGCCAAATAATATCAGGTGAGCGCCTACACGGGGAATAAGCTCGAATTCGTTTGCATCGTTAACATATACCTGTTCGATTTGTGAGCGCCAGAAATCGTCGTTATAAATAAATTTACTTAAAGTAAATAAATCGCAGATAATGTAGTTCCTGTTCGGGTTTTCTTCTCTTTTCTCACAAACAAAACCATTAAATTTATTTACTTCAAAATGTTCAACAATATGGCCGTTTGCTATAAGTACATGCGATGAATATTTGCGTGATAAAGGCATCTTGGTACCTTCATCATCAATATAATAACTTTGTTTTCTTTTATTAATAACCCGAACTATTGGATTTCGTTGATCCACATCAATTCTGACATCCCCGTTAATTGTAACATAAACTTCGGCCTTTTTAACCGACGAATTTTTCTGAATGACATCTTCAATTTCTTTTGTATTGATAATGTTTATAGGGTCTCCCAAGACAGTGTTCCCCGGTTTATTTAATAAATCTTTTATATCGGATTGTGTAATAAAGGCATTATACTTTGCATCAACAACAAACACTTTAATATCGTTACATACAATTTTTTTACGTTGTTCGGTAACAAAGCTCATTGCTGCTATTACATAAGCAATTAATAATACCCAGATGATTATGTTTTTAATAATTTTCATAGTTCAGCTCACGAAAACATTTTTTTTATTGGTTCAACAAATTCATCAATATCTCCGGCACCCAAAGTCATAAGAACTTCAAACTTTTTAGTCTTTAATACTCCCGGCAATTCACTTTTCGAACACAACAATTTACTTTTACAGGTAACATTTTTAAAAATAATTTCAGATGTTACTCCGGCAATTGGCAATTCGCGTGCAGGATAAATATCAAGAAGTATCAATTCATCTAAAAGACTGAGACTTTCTGCAAATTCTGTAGCAAAATCGCGGGTACGTGTAAAAAGATGCGGCTGAAAAATTCCGGTAATCTTTTTGCCTTTAAATAATTCTTTAGTAGATGATATAACTGCTTTCAATTCTTCGGGGTGATGTGCATAATCGTCGATATATACTAAGTCATCACGTAAAATCTGGTAATCAAATCTACGTTGTATGCCTTTGAATTTCTCAAGTGAATTAGCAATTTCGTCGTCTTTTACCCCCGACAAATAAGCGATAGCAATTGCAGCAACTGCATTTTCGACATTTAACAATCCCGGGATTCCTAATTTTAAATCATTTATTCGAATATCTATGCCCACAAAATCGAACCTGTATAATCCATTTTCTATTCGAATATTTTCAGCAAAAAAATCAGCTTTCTCTTTTATTGAATAGGTATAAACCTTGAGATCGTTTCTTTCGGGCAACTTAAATTTTAGACCCTGCTTAATAAGTAAAGTGCCTCCTGTATTCATTTGCTGAATAAATTGCCTGAAAGACTCTTCAACATTTGCCTTGGTTTCATAAATATCAAGATGGTCAGCATCGACAGCGGTTACAACTGCTTTTTGAGGGAATAATTTCAAGAATGAACGGTCGAATTCATCAGCTTCTACCACCATGTATTTGCTATCCGGATCAACCAGAAGGTTGGTTTTATAATTTTTTGATATTCCACCCAAAAATGCATTACACCCAATTCTTGACTGACGCATAAGATGGGCAATCATTGTACTCACCGTTGTTTTTCCATGTGTACCTGCAACAGCTATACTCCTATTTGCAGCGGTTAGCATTCCTAATACTTCGGAACGTTTCTTCAATTCAAATCCCTGGCTCATAAAAAAACTCATTCCTTTGTGATTTTTAGGAATAGCCGGGGTATAAACAACAAGAGTATTCTCTTTATTTTTAAACTGAGAAGGAATTTGTTGAACATCATCGTCGAAATGAACCAGGATTCCTTCATGAATCAATTCATTGGTTAAAGGTTTTGATACTTTATCGTATCCGGCAACATGTTTACCCATTTTATTAAAGTAGCGGGCAATAGCACTCATGCCAATTCCCCCGATACCAATAAAATAAACATTATGTATTTTACCTAAATCCATTTTTATTACTGAATTAATTTTAAAACTTCCACGGCAATATTTTTTGCTGAATCTTTTAAAGCCAGTTTTGAAATATGAATTGATAATTCTGATTTTTTAGCTTCATCATTTATAAGTATTAATGCGTTATCTATCAAATTTTCAACAGCATCTGTATCACGAATCAAAATAGCAGCATTTTTATTTACAAGGGCTAATGCATTTTTTGTCTGATGATCTTCGGCCACATTTGGTGATGGAACAAGGATTACCGGTTTTCCAACAAGGCATAACTCCGAAATGGTTCCTGCACCTGCCCTCGAAATAATAACATCGGCACACGCATAAGCTAAATCCATCCGGGTAACAAAATCAAGCACTTTGATATTATTTACTCCTGAATCTTCGTAAGCTTTTAAGACATCTTTATAATAATACCTGCCTGTTTGCCATAAAACCTGACAATTACTATCACCTATTTTTTGTAAATCTTTAATAACACTTTTATTTATTGTTCCTGCACCAAGACTTCCTCCAATAATTACAATTGTTTTTTTATTTTTCAAGTTAAAATAACTCAGCGCCTCATCCCTGTTAGTTATTTTATTAAGTAAGTCCTGCCTTACCGGGTTACCCGTGAGTATAATTTTTTCTTTTGGAAAATATTTTTCCATGCCTTCGTATGCAACACAAATTACCTTGGATTTTTTTGCTAAAATTTTATTCGTTAATCCAGCATATGAATTTTGTTCCTGTATAACTGTAGGAATTCTTTTTCGATTGGCAATAAATAAAACCGGGCCACTGGCATAACCACCAACACCAACAACTACATCAGGTTTAAATTCATTAATTATATTCTTTGATATCTTTAAACTTCGTACTAATTTAAAAATGAAAGTTAAATTTTTAACTGTAAGTTTTCGTTGTAAACCGGCAACAGGCAAACCAATTATTTTATATCCTGCAGCAGGCACTTTTTCCATTTCAATTTTTCCCTGGGCACCAACAAATAAAATAGCACATTCAGGATCAATCTCCTTTATGGCATTAGCAATGGAAATTGCGGGAAAAACATGTCCTCCCGTACCACCACCACTTATGATAATATTTTTACTCATCGTCTGATTCATCTTCAGTTTGATTTTGGCTATCCGTTTTGTTTTCTCCGTTTTTTTCTGCCGCGGTTTCTTTTTCAATTTCAAGGCTTCTGCTTACACTAAGAATAATTCCAAATGCTATACCAGTAAATAATATGGATGAACCACCCATACTAACCAATGGCAATGTTTGTCCGGTAACAGGAAAAAGACTTGCAGCCACACCCATATTAATCATTGCCTGAAATGTAAGGCTTATAGCCAATCCTATTGAAAGAAATGCTGCAAAAGTTCGGGTTGTCTTCCGGACAATTACTCCTGCCCGATATAATAAAAACAGATATAAAAACAAGACAACTACACCTCCAATAAATCCATACTCTTCAATAATTATTGCATAAATAAAATCGGAATACGGATGTGGCAAGAAATTTCGTTGTGTACTATTACCAGGGCCTTTTCCGAAAATTCCACCTGAGGCAATAGCAATCTTACTTTGTTCAGCCTGATAATTTTCTTCGCTCTCGCCACTGACAAAGTGCTCAATACGATTTTGCCATGTTGATACCCGCCCTTTTTTTCCTGAAATAAGTACTCCTCCAACAACAAGCGATACAGCCAGAATACCTATTAATCCTATAGATAAAAGATATTTTATTTTTACTCTTCCAATAAACATCAATACGAATGAAGTAAAAAACAATATTAAGGCAGTAGATAAGTTTGCTGGCATAATGAGCCCGCAAACAATTACAACAGGTATTACAAGTGAAATTACAACATCCTTAAACTCATCAATCTTGTCCTGCCTTAATGATAACACTCTTGCCAAATACATGATTAATGCAAGTTTAGCAAAATCGGAGGTTTGAATGGTTAACCCAATAACCGGTAATGTCAACCAACGAGTTGCCTGATTAAGACTGGTACCTAAAACCAATGTTACAGCAAGTAAAAAAATCGATAAATAAAGGAAGAACTGCGATAAGCGGGAATAATATTTAAATGGAACTAAATGAGTAACATATATAATTGCAATACCAAAAGCAAGTAATACAAAATGTTTAAAGAAGTAGTAAAGCGTGTTCCCTTCCTGATATTTATACGCGAGCGTTCCTGTTGAGCTATAAACCGCAAGCAACGAAAATACCGAAAGAGCAAAAATTACTCCCCACACAACCCCATCGCCTTTAAAGTATTTAGATAATACTTCTTTCAATCGCATATTCATTTTTTTTACTTATATTTTTTAGTGCCTAAATTTCAGAATGCCTAAAATGCCTAAAGTTTTAATGTTTTTCCAATTGATGTAAAAATTGCAAGTATTTCATTAGCTTCATTTAAAATAAATTGAACTTTCTCTATATCATAATAATTTAAATCCAAAATTATCTCTAGCCAATAAACTGTTTCACTTGCTTCACTTTCACATATTTTAATTTTATTTTTAAAATCAGCTTTACTTCTTGATCTGTTTGCTTCTCTATAATTTGCTCCAATGCTTGTTCCTGATTTTGTAATTTGATGTTTTATTACTTTACTTTCATGAGTATTAGGTAATAATACCGACAGCTTAATTATTGATATTGCAAAATTCTTTGTCCTCTTTTCTAATTGTTTGCTAAACTCCTTGTTGTCCATTTTAATAACTTTAGGCAATTCAAACTTTAGTTCACTCCTGCCCAAGGCAGGCAAGTTAGGCACTTTTATTATAAATCTTTAACAGCTTGTTTAAATTTACGGCCACGATCTTCGTAATTTTCAAACAGATCGAAACTTGCACACGCGGGCGACAAGAGAACTGTATCTCCTTTTCGGGCAAGATAGTATGCTGTTTTCACTGCTTCCGAAGCCGATTGCGTATCAACAATTGTATCAACAATGTGGCTAAAAGCATTATGAATTTTGGCATTGTCCCTGCCTAAACAAATTATTGCTTTTACTTTTTTCTTTACCAATTCTTCAAGTGACGAATAATCGTTTCCCTTATCAACACCACCTACAATCCAAATTGTATCATTTGGCATACTCTCCAGGGCATACCAGGTAGAATTCACATTTGTTGCTTTTGAGTCGTTAATAAACTCAATGCCATGTACTTTAAGCACATGTTCCAGCCTGTGCTCAACACCCTGGAAATTACTCAGGCTTTCGCGAATAATTTCTTTTCTGATTTTAAGCACCTGGGAAGCAATTCCGGCAGCCATAGAATTGTATGTATTATGCTGCCCTTTTAAAGCGAGATCTAGTATTGACATAGTAAACTCGTTATTATTATATATAATTACTAATTGTTCATTTTCTTTGAATGCTCCTTCTGTGTACTTATCCCGAATGGAGAACGGGAGCTTTTTGGATTGAATCGTTCTTTTTTCTACTTCATTTCTTGTTATTTCATCGTCGGCACAATAAATAAAATATTCACCCGGAGTTTGATTTTGTACAATTCTCATTTTAGAATTGGTATAATCCTGCATTCCATTATACCTGTCCAGATGATCGGGTGTAATATTCATAAGAATAGCTATATCAGCTTTGAAATTGTACATTCCATCGAGCTGAAAACTACTTAACTCGATAACATAATAATCGTAATTGCATTCAGCCACCTGTAAAGCCCAGCTTTGGCCAACATTTCCTGCTATTCCCACGTTTAGCCCGGCATTTTTAAGTATGTAATACAAAAGTGTCGTGGTAGTTGTTTTTCCATTACTCCCGGTAATACAAATTTTATAAGCATTGCAGTATCTTGAAGCATACTCGATTTCAGAAATTACAGGAATTCCTTTTTGTATTGCCAATTGAATGATTTCGACTTTTTCAGGAATGCCGGGACTTTTAATTATTTCGTCGGCATTTAATATTTTTTCCTGTGTATGTTTTCCTTCTTCCCACTCAATGCTGTAATCATTCAGTTTTTGTTTGTACTTATCGTTTATTTTGCCAAAATCAGAAACAAAAACATCAGCGCCGTTCTTTTTAGCAAGAACAGCAGAACCTACTCCACTTTCACCGGCACCTAATATGATTATTCGTTTATTCATTTTTGTTTTACCTGATTTTTAATGTTACAATAGTTACAACGGCAAGCATAATACCTACAATAATAAATCTCATTACAATTTTGGGTTCAGGATAACCTTTTAACTGATAATGGTGATGCAAAGGAGCCATTTTAAAGATCCTTTGTCCTTCACCGTATTTGCGTTTTGTATATTTAAAATAAGTTACCTGCAGCATAACAGAAATACTTTCCACGAAAAAAATCCCGCAAAGAATCGGTATTAAAAGCTCTTTACGAATAATAATTGCAAAAACAGCAATTATACCTCCTAACGACAAACTTCCTGTATCGCCCATAAATACCTGTGCAGGATATGAGTTATACCACATAAAGCCAATTGTAGCTCCAATAAATGCACTCATATAAACAACCAATTCCCCTGTATCAGGAATATACATTATGTTTAAGTAATCGGCATAAACAATATTTCCCGACAAGTATGCAAGAATACCCAGTGTTGTTCCAATAATTGCAGAAGTACCGGTAGCTAATCCGTCTAAACCATCGGTAAGGTTGGCTCCATTCGAAACCGCTGTTACTATTAATATTGCAAAAATTACAAATACTACCCAGGCAAATTTCTGCTTATGTTCACCCAGGAAAGAAACCAGGTAAGCATAATCAAACTCGTTATCTTTAAAAAAGGGTATCGTTGTTTTAGTAGATTTAACATCTCTTGTTAAAACCCGCGTAGTATTACCCGAATAGTCAGAATTTTCAACAGTTTGAACAGTTTCTGCTATTGGTTTATCTGAAATCTTTTCGCGAACAACAACATCATCACTTAAAAACAACGTCAATCCAACAATTAAACCCAATCCTACCTGTCCTAAAATTTTGAACCTTCCGGCCAATCCTTTTTTATTTTTCCTGAATGTTTTTATGTAATCATCCGCAAACCCAATAAAGCCTAGCCAAATAGTAGTTATAAGCATAAGAATTACATAAATATTCAATATATCGCCAAAAAGTAAAGTTGGAATAATTATAGATGCCAGGATGATTATGCCTCCCATAGTCGGAGTTCCCTTTTTACTCATCTGTCCTTCAAGCCCCAAATCGCGAATATCTTCACCAATTTGTTGTTTGCGTAAATAATTGATTATTCGTTTCCCAAAAACAAGAGAAATGATTAATGACGTTATTATTGTTAATGACGACCTGAATGAAATATATTGGAACATCCCTGCCCCGGGGATATCAAATTTTTCTAAATATGCAAAAAGATAATACAACATAACCTGTTTAATTATAGAGTTCGTTTAAAATCTGTTTTGTTATTTCACGATCATCGAAATGATGCTTAACACCCTTAATTTCCTGATACGTTTCGTGCCCTTTGCCTGCAATAAGAATGATATCACCAATTTTTGCAAGTAAACAAGCTGTTCGTATAGCTTCTTTTCGATCGATTATAGCCAGCATTTTTTTTCTATTTTCATTATCAATACCGGTTTTCATATCTTCAAGAATAGAATCTGGTTCTTCTGATCTTGGATTATCTGATGTAAGAATAAGTATATCGCAATTATTAACTGCAATTCGAGCCATTTCGGGGCGTTTCGTCTTATCCCTGTCGCCACCTGCACCAACTACAGTAATTAACTGCTGATTATCTTTTCGTATTTGATTGATTGCATTCAACACATTTTGTAATGCATCGGGTGTATGAGCATAATCAATAATTGCCGTTATCCCGTTTTGTGATCGAATAGTTTCGAATCTCCCTTCAACAGGTTTTAATTCACTTAATGCAGTGAGCACATCATTTTTCTCAAAGCCAAGTAATACCGCCGTTGCGTAAACACATAGTAAATTGGATGCATTAAACTTACCAACGAAATAGGTCCAAACATCGGCATTATCAATATTCAGCATCGATCCTTCGAAATGGCTCTCGATTATTCGTGCTTTAAAATCAGCCGATGTTAAAACAGCAAATGTTTTAACTTTTGCTTTGGTATTTTGCACCATCACCTTACCATTTTTATCATCATCATTCACTAAAGCAAAGCTTCCCGAACTTAGCCCGTCAAAAAACTTCTTTTTGGCTTTTATATACTCTGCAAAGGTTTTGTGATAGTCTAAATGATCGTGCGTGATGTTTGTAAATAACCCTCCTGCAAAATGCAAGCCGGCAACCCGCTCCTGGTCAATGGCATGAGAACTTACTTCCATAAAACAGTATTCACAGCCTGCTTCAACCATTTTATTCAACAATTTATTTATCTGAACAGCATCAGGAGTTGTGTGAGTAGCTTCAATCGCAGAATCATCGATATAATTCCGTACAGTGGATAATAATCCTGCTTTAAAACCTAACTTCTTTACTAGGTTGTATAATAATGTTGCTGTAGTTGTTTTCCCATTTGTACCCGTTACGCCAACAAGTTTTAATTTTGATGATGGCTTATTGTAAAATGCAGATGAAATCAGCCCTAACGCTTTTTCTGAATTTTCAACCAAAACATATGTGATTTGATTGTTGATTTTCTCTGGTAAAGTTTCACAAACAATTGCTATTGCTCCATTTTCTATTGCTTTATCAATATATTGATGTCCATCGGAGATAGTTCCTTTTACGGCAATAAATAAACTCTGACGGGTTACTTTTCTTGAATCAAACTCGATTGAAGTAACCACTATTTCAATGTTGCCAATTGAATTTAAAACCTGAACTGAATTTACTATTTCGCTTAAAATTTTCATTTTTCTATTTCAACTTTAACTCATCGACATTTGTATAGAAACATACTGGCCTCTGCTAATTCTGGAACCCGAAGGGATTGATTGTTGAACCACACTTCCCTTACCATGAAACTCTACTTTTAATCCTGCATTTTCGAGCAGAAACAATGCATCTTTTAAACCCATTCCTACCACATTTGGCATAAGTTTATCTGTGACCTTACGATTACTTAAAATAATTTCTTCTTCTTTCCTGCTCGTGGCAACCCAATCAGAGGCAACCTTCCCTTCGTCATAATCAATATCAAGTTCTTTTAACACGTACTTTATTTCTTTTCTATAGCTGTTTTTGGTATATGGAATTTTTTCTTTATCATCAGCTATATCTTCCATATCATCAAGATTTTCATGCATTTCGAAGCTTGTTGCATAAACCTTATCGGCTATTTCCTTAAATACAGGGCCTGCAACAATATTTCCATAATACACATCCCGCGAAGGAGAGTTCACGACAACAATGCATGAATACCTGGGATTATCTGCCGGGAAATAACCAACAAAAGATGCCTGATAGCTAATTTTTGATCTGTCGGTGTACCCTAACTTCCTGTTTGCAATCTGTGCAGTACCCGTTTTACCTGCAATCTTATAGGTATTATTCTTTAAGTTGCTCGCTGTACCATTCTCAACTACTCCTTCGAGCATTGATCTTACTTTTTTAAGTGTTGAGCGTGAGCAAATGGATGAATTGATAATTTCGGTATCGAATGTTTCAACCACATTCCCGTGATACATTATTGATTTTACAAGTCTTGGGCGAACCATTCTTCCATTATTTGCAACAGCATTATACAATGAAAGGATCTGCAACGGGGTCATCCTGACTTCATAACCAATTGACATCATTGGCAAAGAAACACCCGACCACAATTTATCTCCCGGGAATTTAATTTCGGGTTTACCTTCACCTTTAATATCAATTCCTAATTTTTCGTTCAGATTCATTCTATATAAGCGATTGATAAACTTTGCTTCCTTACCTTTATAATTTCTTGTTATTATTTTTGAAATTCCAACATTCGATGACAGTTCAAATATTTCCTTAACCGTAAGTACACCATATCCCCCTTCTTTTGTATCCGTAAGTTTTTTATCGTAATAAGTAACTTCACCTTTGCCCGTATTGATAGTATCGTCTAAATCAACATATCCATCTTCGAGAGCAGCAATCATAGAAGCCAGCTTAAATGTCGATCCGGGTTCAGTGCTTTCACCAATAGCATAGTTATATGTTTCTTTGTATTCACCTGCACTGTTTCTTTCAAGATTAGCAATCGCCCTTATTTCACCAGTTTTTACTTCCATAAGAATTGCAGTACCATGATGAGCTTCATTTTTAGAAAGCTGCCTGCGCAATGCACTCTCGGCCACATCCTGAATATTAACATCAATCGTGGTGAGCACATCCATTCCGTCTTTAGGTTCAACCTCGTTTCCATCGTTAACAGGCATCCAGACATTACCCTGTAACTTCTGCATCAACCGGATACCCTTAACACCCTTGAGTTGTTCGTCAAATGCTCCTTCGATACCAACAACATTTCCTCTTTCACTCTGAGAGATATAGCCAATAGTTCTTGAAGCAAGGCTGACATGAGGCTGAATCCGGAGATTGGTTTGAACAGGAATAAAACCACCTTTATTTGCACCTAAACGAAAAATGGGGAATTTCTTCATTTGCTTCAGCTGAATATAATTCACTCTTCGTTTAATTAAATGAAACCGTTCACCATTTCTACGGGCTTTAACAATTTCATTTCTATATGCTGATGGAGATTTATCACCAAACAATCTTGACATACACAATGCCAATGAATCGATTTTATGATTAAACGTATAACTATCTAACCCGGAGCTTCTTGTATCCATCCGGATTTCATAATAAGGAACTGAACTTGCCAGCAATCTGCCGTCGTGTGCCAGAATATCACCTCTGTTCGATTCTATAGTAATATCCTTTAATGTTAAACTTTGAGCCTTTTCTTTCCATTTATTCCCTTCAATAATTTGTAAATACAGAACTTTGGCAAGTATAACGAGGCCGAGTATAAGCATAAAAGCATACACTACCCCGACTCTCCATACTATTTCCTTTTTTAAAGGCATTGTCTGTATTTATTTTATAATTATCTTTTTTGGTGGCACAACCGACTCTTCCAAATCAAGGCCGTTCTTTTTTATTCTTTTAATAACTTCTGATTGTTTGCTTATAAACATGAGCTCCGCTGATGTTGTAATTGCTTCTGCTCTCAAATCGTTAATTTCTTTTTGCATTGTAATATTTGTGCGAACAATCTTTTCTGCGTGATAGCGGTTCCCGATATATATAAAAGCCAGAATTACCAAAAAAACAATGTAGGGTAATTGCCTTACCACCCAATCATTTGTTAATATTGACCCATCGAGAATATCTTTCACAGAACCTTTTCTATGTTCTTTCTTATCCTTTTTCTCTTCAATAAACTCAATATTTTCTGTTTTCTCTTTCATTATACTTTCTCGGCTATTCTTAATTTAGCACTACGTGCCCTGTTATTTTCATTAATTTCCTTATCACCGGGGATAATTACTTTTCTATTAACAGCAATAAACGGGACTTTGAAGTTTCCATAGAAATCTTTTTCTGCTTCTCCTTCGAATTTCCCAGTTTTTATAAAGTTTTTTACCACCCTGTCCTCGAGCGAGTGATAGGTTAAAACTACCAGTCGTCCACCGGGTTTAATCACATCAGTTGTTTGAAGCAGCATGTTTTGCAAAAATTCAATCTCTCTGTTTACTTCTATTCGTAAAGCCTGAAATACTTTAGCCAGGAATTTATGCTCAGCATGTTTGGGCAGAAATGGCATTAATAAATCAACCAAATCTTTTATTTCAACCAGTTTTTTACCTGAGCGACCCGAAACTATTGCATGAGCTAATTTCCTGCTGTTTTGCAATTCGCCATATTCCCAAAATATTTTCGCTATTTCAGCTTCCTCGTAATTATTTAAAATATCGGCAGCCGAGAACCTGGCTTGCTGATTCATTCTCATATCCAACTTTCCATCGAATCGAAAAGAGAACCCTCTTTCGGGTTGATCGAAATGATGAGATGACACACCGAGATCGGCAATGATTCCATCAACCTGGTCGATTTTATAATATTTCAAAAAATTCTTTAAGAACCTGAAATTATGATGTGCAAACAAAAATCGCTTATCATGAATCTGATTTTGCAATGCATCATCGTCCTGATCAAAAGCAACAAGTTTACCTGTTTTAAGATGTTTTAAGATTTCTCTTGAATGTCCGCCGCCGCCAAAAGTAACATCGACATAAATCCCATTCGGCTTTATATTTAAGCCATCAACACTTTCTTTTAACAGAACCGGTGTGTGATAACTCATTTTCTTTATTCCATTTCCTTATTAATATTCCCTCCCATAATTTTTTCGGCCAATTCAGCAAAGTCATCCTGATTTTCAGCCATTGCATCGTACAAATCTTTCGACCAGATTTCAATTTTACCATCCTGCCCGGCCAAAATTGCTTCTTTAGAAATGTTTGCCAAATCGAGCAATCGTTTGGGTATAAGCAGGCGATTGTTACTGTCGAGAATAACTTCGGCAGAACCTTTATAAAAATTTCGTAAGAATTTGTTATGTTCTTTATTGTAGGGATTTATTTTGCTCCTGATAATCGCATTTTGTCTTTCCCATTCTTCCATCGGGAAAAGAATAAGGCATTTTTCGAAAATATCGGTTTTAACAACAAAACGCTCACCGGAAGCAGAATTCATCTGCTTTTTAAGCATTGACGGAAAGGTAACCCTGCCTTTCTCATCAACCTTGCAATTATAATCTCCAATGAATGTTGTCATTACTACCCTTATTTAACTTGTAAAAATATACAAAAATTTCCCACATTCTACCACTTTATCCCATTTTTTACCACTTTGTTAATAACTTTTTATCATCTGTTCACATTCATTTTCTTGAAAAAATAAAAAAGAGTTCCTAAAAAGCCCGTTTTTACTGTGGTTCGTAAGTTAAAAAGTGACAACCCGTAAGTAGAAAAGCGACAAACGAAATGTTAAAATTTCAGGATTTCCTTTTTAAGGTTGTATTGGTAAGGTAAAATATGATTGCCTAGTATTGTTCGTGCCAATTACAAAAGAAGTTACAAAAAATACACTTGATAATGCCAGGAATACATAAAGAAGTACCGAATTTGCAATTTAGGATATGGCTCTAATGGATATTTTATATTCGTGTAAATTTTTATTATTTTTAAGCTTAATTTATTATAGTATTTTATCACCCATAGATATACAACAAAACTAATGTTATAAAGGAGTTGGCTGCAATTGAAGGACAGAGTTACGGCAGAATAAAGAAAATTGCCTATAATTAATAATATATAAAATGAAGAAAATTTTTATCGGTTCGTCAACACAATCTTTGAATATTGCAAATGCAGTTCAAGCGACATTGAATTCCTTAATGAATTCTCCTAAAAAAGGTTTTCATATAAAAGTTTGGAATCAAAATGTATTTAGTCTTAACAAAACTTTTATTGAAACATTATTTATGGCGGCAGATGAAAAATATGATTTTGCAATATTCATCTTTTCGCCTGACGATATAAAAATGATTGGTGAAGAAGCATTTTTTGAGGTTCGTTCAAATGTAATTTTTGAATATGGACTATTTACAGGGAAGTTGAACAGAGATAAAGTTTTTGTTGTTAGTCCGTCAGATTGTGAAAAATTTATCATTCCGTCTGATGTTCTAGGAGTTACCTTAGCACAATATGAATACAAAGAAACAAAGGGTTCTGATAATGAAAAATTAGAAGAAATTGTTCAAGACGCTTGCTTAAAAATAAAATCTGCAATAGAAATAGTAAAACCAAGCAAAGTTAATACAATACTTGGCTATTATTCTACGCCAAGAGAACACTATAAAATTGCAAATTCTATAATGAAAGAAATAGATATTATTGATGAGATTATCCTTTTTCAAAAGACCAGTTCTTTAATCTTGGGCTATGAACAAGGAGATAAGGATGAGGAAGAATTTATAAACAATATTTTTAGTTGTATGGAAAAAAGCAAAAAACTCTACCATGTAACCAATATGGAAAAAACAAAAGGTGAAATAAAAAACGATACTTCTTTGATAAATAAACATACAGAAACCTTGCATAATTTGTATGAGAATAGAAAAATTTTACCATTTCGCAAGTCAAAGAAAAACGAAAATCTTGCTCCCGTCTTATTATTCAAATTTAAAAATCAAGACAGAGCAATTGAAGGAATAATTCTGTCTCCTACCAGTACAATTAATTTTTGTGTGCATATGAGAGGAGAGATGATGCAAAATTATTGGGATAACCATTTGAAATATTTTCATGAGAATTGTGAGAAAATATCTGTTACTGAAATAAATAATAAAAATTAAATGCAATGATTAATCATATAGGTATTATTCCAGATGGTTCAAGAAGATGGGCTAAAAAAAATAAAATTAGCTCAGTAAAAGGATATTTCATTTCCATGGAAAAATTAACGGAAGTTATAGATTTTTCCTTTTCAAACAATGTAAAAAGTGTGAGTGCATATTTGAGCAGTTTGAAAAACATACAAAATAGAAGCGAGGCAAACATAAATGAATTTTTATCTTCTCAGGTCTATTTATCTTCACAACTATTACCTGCACTTTTAGAAAAATACAAATTTAAAGTAAACGTTGTGGGTAATCTTTATCACATAAAAAACGAAGATTTTGTGAGAGCAATTACCGGTTTAGTTGAAAGTACAAAAACGAATACTGATCTTATTATAAACATATTAATAGCATATGACCCAGTGGAAGAAATATATAATTCTTTCAAAACAAATCCTCATAGCATTAAGGACGGTTTTTGGGTAAAAGAAGATTTAGATTTAATCATTAGAACAGGTGTAATAGGGCGGCTTAGTGATTTTTTACCGCTACAATCTTCTTTTGCGGAATTATTTTTTTACCGTAAATACTTTCCAGACTTAACAATTAAAGATATGGAAAATGTATTTGCAAAATTTCTATACAGAAAAAGACGATTTGGCGGTTAATTGAATTCAACTGCTGCTAACAGCGTATTTATTGTATTTGGGCTGATGACGCATTTGAAGTTCTTAACGCTTTTTGGTAATTTTACTATCGTGGGATAAGAAAGTAGTTTCAAACTCCCAAACACAACAAATACGCGATACGTTAGGGATAAGCGCAAAAACACACAGCACACAAAAGATTGAAAAAAAATATGATTATGACAAAAGGAGACATTTTTTTCGCTAAAGACACAGAAAGACATTTTCATCCAATTGTTTTTATTGAATCAATCGATAATGATAGATTTAAAGCTTGTATTCTGAGTTCAAAACCTACTGGTAAAAATTTGTTAATGCAATCATCTCATTTCCTTCCTGTTGATAGTAATAACAAACCATATAGTTTTCAATTTAGAAATAGCCACTTAGTAATTGACAACTCTTTTATAAAATTGAATGATTGGATCAATGAAGATAAAATAATTGGAAAATTGTCACCTGAAGGAATTAGATTTATTGAGAGCAATATGCCTGACGAACTACCGATTTTGTTGAATGCGCCAATTTGGGATCGTTAACCAACTTTAAATGTAAAAAGATATAATAAACGCCAGCCCCTAACAAGGCATCAGAAAAAATGCGGGTTTCAGCGATTTTTTGACATTTTAAATTTAACTTTACTTTTTCAATGGGCGGACTGGAACGCTGGGTAAAATCCCCACCGCTTCGTACCGCAAGACCGTTGGGTATAATTGCATGTGACTTCGAAAAATAATGACGCTATTCCAAACTTTTTTCGACACTTGTTTCCTTTTAAGGAAATATTTGTATCTTTGTAAAAAACTAAATGATTAAATATTCAATAGTCTTTCTTGAATTTGCAAAAGAGTTCTTAGACAAACTTGACAGTAAAACACGAGAAAAGGTATTTTTTAATATTTGGAAATCCAGGGAGGTAAATGACCCTGAATTATTTAAAAAATTATCTGGCGAAATATGGGAATTCAGAACAAAATACCTGACAAGACAAATCAGGCTATTAGCATTTTGGGACAAAGACGACTCAAAAGCTACTTTAGTTGTTGCCACTCATGGATTCATTAAGAAAACACAGAAGACACCAAAGAATGAGATTGATAGAGCAGAGCAAATTAGAAAAGACTATTTAAAACATAAAAACTAAAAGAAATGAAAAAATATACATTAGAAGAATTGACTGACCAGTACGTTGGGAAAAAAGGTTCAAAAGAAAGAGAGCAATTCGAATTTGAATTGAAGCTTGACATCATGGGTGAGATGATTAAAAAGGCCAGAAAGGAACAACATTTGACACAAGAACAATTGGGAGAATTGGTTGGTGTGCAGAAAGCACAAATCTCGAAAATTGAAACAAATGCAAAAGATGTTAGGTTCTCAACTATTTTGAAAGTTTTTGACGCATTGAAAGCTAAAGTGAAAATGACTATTGAATTTAACCAAGATACAAATTTGGAAATAGCTTAGGACTATGCAACTATACCCAGCCCGGCATCACAAAACATGCGGGGTTTCTTGTTTTGCAAACATTTTTTACTATTTTTAAACTTTACAATGGGCTGATTGGAACGCCGGGCGAAAACCCGCACAAAACCTAGCTGCGGACCATTGTAGCCAATACCAAAAATAGCCATGAAACACTACTTTTTTGGGAAAACTTAAAGCTTTTTTAGTATATTTGTAGTATGGCCAAAAGGAAAGAAATAGAATTAGACTTCATTGTTGACAAACTTACCCATTCAATTGAAAATATTGTAACAGGAGATAGTTTCCCGACTGAAGTTTCTATTGTTACACAAGCTGACCTTAAAGTAACTACAAAGAAAAATGGTTGGGTTTTTAATTGGTTGACTGAATTTAAACAACCTGAAAGAGAAGTTTATAAACTTACCATTGTAAATAATCCGAATATTATTCAAGGTTTATTAAGTGTACAAGTTAAATCTGACCATGTTTATATGCATTTAATTGAAAGCGCACCATTTAACAAAGGAAAAATAAAAATGTATGCAGGTGTACCAGGAAATTTAGTTGCGTTTGCATGTAAACTATCATTTCAAAGAGGACACGACGGAAATTTAGCATTTATTGCAAAAACCCAACTTATTAAACACTATGAAGAAACTTTGGGTGCATTCCATTTTGGTGGAAGATTAATGATAATTGAAACACAAGCTGCACTGAAACTGATTGACAAATACTTTAAAACCAATAATTAATGAAAACAAGGAAAAAAGAACTGGATGTAGATTTTATTGGAAGTCAAGAACCTTTGTCAAGTTCTGAAGAAAAAGCTTTAAGTGAATTCTTTAGAAAGAAAAAGGAATTGAAGAAACAGAAATCGCTAAAACTAAAAAGGACTGCCAAAAAGGTATTGACAGGCAAATAAAAACTCTTGATGGGGTTTTGGCACAGGCTAAAACAGCGCTTCACATTTTATGCGGGGTGAAGGAATACTCAAACATTTTTACTACTTTTAAACTTTATTAACGGATAGCTATGAATGGCGAAAACCCGCACAAAACGTGGCCAAAGACCGTTGTGCATCATGCAAAATGCGCCCTAAATGACAAATTGTGCAATATTAATCTCAAAACAAAATAATTATCAATTCAATATAAAATATCATGGATAAGCTTACTATTACAGAAACAATCATTGCTTTGGAGACAGCGGCTCTTGATGCGTGGCACAATGGTAATCCATCCCCCTATCTCGAACTTTATTCAAAGGACTTTACTTATTTCGACCCTGCACATGAAAGGCGACTTGACGGTTGGGACAAGGTAAAAGAGTTGTATGAAAGCATGCGGGGAAAAGTAAAAATGGATAAATTCGAAATGATAAATCCCGTTGTACAATCAACCAGTACTATGGCCGTTCTAACCTACAACCTGCATTCATACTCAGGCGAAACGCTCTGGAAAGAGAATTGTACAGAAGTGTATCGGCTTGAAGAAAATAACGAGTGGAAAATCATCCACAGTCATTGGTCGTTGACTAAACCCTCTGTTGATTAATTTCACTTTCTCAACTTTTTGATTGTTTATGAATAAAATATTAACATTCCCTGTACTAAGCTGAATTTGCAATTCAGCTTTTTAGTTTTTCTAAAATAATGGCAATTACAAACCTGCCTGCCGACAAGGCAAGTTGCCCGAATAAAGAAAGCGCCATTACAACTTTTCTCATAAGCGAGAGCGAGTAAATGACGCTTAGCATTTTTTAATTTTTAATACATATTCCGCTTAGCCAGGGCGATACTACGGAAAATAAAACTTGACAAATTAGGAAACAACAGAGATATGTTGAAAATAGAAAAAATTATCGAAAATAAGAAACAGTTCCTTGACTTATTGTTGTTGGCAGACGAGCAGGAAAATATGATTGACAAGTATTTGCCGAGTGGAGACTTGTTTGCTTTATATGACTATGATTTGAAAAGTGTTTGCGTTGTAGTGCCGATAAATAGCGAAACCTGCGAGTTGAAAAACATAGCGACATACGAGAAATATCAAGGCAAAGGGTACGGCAGAGCATTGATAAATTTCATTTTTGATTTCTACAAAAACGACTACAAAACAATGCTTGTCGGGACAGGCGAAACGCCGACAATCTTGTCGTTTTATGAAAGTTGTGGATTTGAAAAATCATATCGGGTAAAGAATTTTTTTACAGACAATTACGACCACCCTATTTTCGATGGCGACATACAACTTGTTGATATGATTTATCTTAAAAAGGATTTATAGGAATAGCAGGAATGTATTACAAACGAAATAAAAACACTGAACAAATAAGAACTACCGCTAACAAGCGGTCATAAAACATGTCGGTTTCAGTGGGTTTTCGAGCGTTTCATACCGCCATCGTTAGGTTTAATGCCCCCTTTTTTCGGACAAAAAATACTTATATAAACATTTTTTTGTATATTGCTCACATGTTGACAAAGAATGAAATATTAAGCAAATTAACTGAATTGAAACCAGTCTTATACAGAGATTATAATGTGAAGGAAATTGGTTTGTTTGGTTCTTATTCTGATAATGAGCAAAATGAAGATAGTGATATAGACATTCTGGTTGAATTTGAAAAACCCATTGGGTGGAAATTTTTTACACTTGAAAAGTACCTGGAAGATATTTTTAATAGAAAAGTGGACCTTGTGACAAGGAAAGCTTTGAAAAAACAACTAAAAGATAGAATTATAAATCAAACATTATTTTTGTGAAAAAATCTGAAAGGACTTATATACATTTTATCGAAGATATTGTTGAATCAATATCAAAAATACTAAATTATACAAATTCGTATAATTTTGATGACTTTAAAAACGATGACAAGACAGTTGATGCAGTTATTAGAAACCTTGAAATTATTGGGGAAGCTTCAAATAAAATTCCAATAAATATCAGAGAAAAATATTCTTCTGTACCTTGGGATGAAATGTATAGAATGAGAAACAAAGCTATTCATGAATATTTTGGTGTTGACTATGAAATTGTTTGGGATATTGTATCAAATTATCTTCCTGAAAATCTAAGCCAAATAAAAGACATTTTAGAAATCGAAAGCTAAAAGCGGCACAAAACCTAGCATTGGCTCACATTTTAGGCGGGGTTCAGCGGTTTTTTTGGCATTTTTAACTATCTTTAAACTTTATAATGGGCGAACAGAAACACCGGGCAAAATTCCCACACTTTTCCTATGCCGGGATCGTTATATTTTAGACACAAACTTATGCTTATTTGATAAAAATGATTGTATGATGACATTAACAGGATTTCTCAGGGGTATTAATGTTGGTGGACACCATAAAGTGCCAATGGCAGAACTACGTGATAAATTGGCTGAAATAGGTTGTGATAATGTAAGAACTTTGTTGAACACTGGAAACTTTGTGTTTGAAGCAAAACAGACAAATATCCAGGAACTGGAACACAAGATAGAACGTTTTCTTTCACAATCGTTTGGATTTCCTGTTCCTGTGATTTTAAGAACCCGAAAGGAAATCTCTGACTTGGTAAACGAAAACCCTTTTGTAACAATAAATGTCCATAAAGATATCCGTCTCTATGTTTCATTTTTAAAAAACACTCCTGAAATCGAGTTAACCGTACCATATTTTTCAGAGGACAAAACGTTTAAAATCATTTCCATCCAAAATAAAACAATTTTGAGTGTTTTGGACCTTACGGCCACGAACACCCGAAAAGGAATGGACGACCTGGAAAAGCTATTCGGGAAAAACATTACGACAAGAAATTGGAATACTGTCAAGAAAGTAGTTGACATTTAAGAAACACATCAAACAACGAACCGCTAACAGCGATTTCAATATTTCCCTGACAGGGAGTTTCTCATCGAGGTAAAGAAATTTAGCTGCGGCGGCTTTATTCTTTGCTTCCCAAAACATATCTTCTATTTCTTTATGAGCAATCAGGGCAACACGATTCAAATTAAAAATCTCCAAAACAATCATAAATAAAGGTGTTCAATAACCACCGACTAATTTAGAAAGTATAAATATTCTGAATTTTCAGGTTAGTTTAATTTTTTAAAAAATATTTGTTTTATTTTGGAAAGAATTTTGGAAAGACATTTTTATTATGGAAAAAATAAATATCAGGGAGATTTTTAAGGAAAAGAACCCCAAAGTAGCAAAACTTATCCCTGGGTTCATATACAGATATATTGAACATGTAGTTCATCAAAAAGAAATTAATGATGCATTACCAATCCTGGGGGATAAAATGGGATTAGATTTTGTAAATGCAATTATTGATCATTTTAAAGTTCAAATAGTAGTAAAAGGAATAGAAAATATACCGGCAAATGGCAGATTTATTTTTGTTGCAAATCACCCGTTAGGAGGTTTCGACGGCTTGGTTTTTGCAAAAGTTGTTGGTGAAAAACATCCATCACTTCAATTCCTTGTAAATGATATTTTAATGAACCTGAAAAACCTTGAGCCCATATTTGCCCCGGTAAATAAACATGGAAAACAATCCGTAGAATATGTAAAACGAATAGAAGAAATTTACAAATCAGATTTGCAGGTATTAAACTTTCCTGCAGGAATGTGTTCCAGAAAAATAAATGGTAAAATAACCGACCTGGAATGGATGAAAAGCTTTATAACAAAGGCCGTTCAACATAAGCGCGATGTTATTCCCGTGTTTATTGAAGGGAAAAATTCAAAATTCTTTTATAATCTTTCGAGCATTCGGACTAAATTAGGCATTAAGGCCAATCTGGAAATGTTTTATTTACCGGATGAAATGTTCAGGCAAAAAGGAAAAACCATTACTCTTACGTTCGGGAAACCTGTTTCTTATACTGTTTTTGACAAGTCGTTAAGTCCTTACGAATGGGCTCAAAAAGTAAAATCACATGTATATAATTTGAAGACCGATAATTCGAGAGCGTTTTGTTAATCCTTTTATAGAAAATAATTTTCTAAATTTACATGATTAAATTTTCAGAAAGAATGAAAGAAATAATAAACCCTATAGATAAGAAATTAATTGAAGCTGAATTAACTACAGATAAATTTCTTAGAAAAACAAATAATGGAGGGAATGAGTTGTATATTATCAATCATCATAATTCTCCAAATGTAATGCTTGAAATAGGCCGGCTGAGAGAACTTACTTTTCGAAATGCCGGTGGTGGTACAGGCAAGGATATTGATATTGACAAGTTTGATACACAGGATGAGCCATACGAGCAACTGATTTCATGGGATCCGGAAGATAAGGAAATTGTGGGAGGTTACCGTTTTCATGTATGCAATCAGAATAGCGATCCAAACAATCTTGCAACATCAAAACTATTTGAATTTTCTGAAGAATTCAGCAAAAACTATTTACCATACATGATTGAACTGGGGCGATCGTTTATTCAACCAAAATTTCAGTCAGCATCTGCCGGACGTAAGGCATTATTTGCATTGGATAATCTTTGGGACGGATTAGGTGCTTTAGTTATTGAAAATCCGCAGATAAAATATTACTTCGGGAAAGTAACCATGTATCCTCATTTCAATGAAGAAGCACGTAACATGATTATATATTTTCTGAACAGCCAGTTTCCGGATAAAGAAAAACAGGTTATACCTAAAAAACCATTAACATTAAATATTGACGAAGTAAAAATGAAATCCATCTTTACAGGTAAAGACTATAAAGAAAACTACAGGATTCTTCAAAAGAAAGTTCGTGAATTTAACCTGAATATTCCACCCCTGATTAATGCATACATGAATCTTTCACCATCGATGAAATTTTTCGGGACAGCTATCAATGATACTTTTGGCGGAGTTGAGGAATCGGGTATCATGATTACCATTAACGATATTTTTCCTGTTAAAAAGGAAAGACATATTACAACCTATATCAGAAATAAATTCCTTAATAAATTCAAACATAAAAAATAGTTGCAGAGGAATTAAAACACTTTAGTACAAAATATAAGGGGCTGTATTAAAAGCCCCTTATGTTTAACAATTAGTTAGTACGCTCTTTGATTTTTCCCTTCAATAAAATTTATAAATGATTTATTTGCTACTTTATTTCCTCCCGGGGTAGGGTATTTCCCGGTAAAGTACCAATCGCCTGTATTCTGTGGGCAGGCAGCATGCAAATCTTCTATTGATTGAAAAACAATTTCAACATCTGCCTTTACTTCTTTTGATTTGAGTAATTCTGCTATTTTTAATGATATATCTTCCGGTGTAAATGGTTTATAAATTTCTTTAACAAAATTGACTATCTCTTCTTTAGGAAGGTTTTCCTGGGCTTTCGATTTTTTATACACGTCGTTAATAATATGCTCTTTCCCACTTTCTTTAAGTAAATCAATAGCTGCCCTGAAAGCTACAAAATCAGCCAGCTTAGCCATATCAATACCATAGCAATCGGGGTACCTGATTTGTGGCGAAGAAGAAACTATGATGATTTTCTTTGGTTTTAGCCTGTCCAGAATTCTTAAAATACTTTCACGCAAGGTTGTTCCCCTGACAATAGAATCATCAATAATAACCAGGTTATCTAATCCCTCGCGGATTGTCCCATAAGTAATATCGTAAACATGATTAACCAAATCATTTCTGCCTTTATCCTGGGTTATAAATGTTCGAAGTTTGATGTCTTTTACAGCTATTTTTTCGACACGAATTTTTTCTGACATGATACGGTCGAATTCTTTTTCGTTCAGTTTATCTCCCAAAGCAAGGATTTCTTTTCTCTGCTCCTGTAATAAATGATTTTTTAATCCATCTACCATTCCATAAAAAGCTGTTTCGGCAGTATTCGGGATAAATGAAAATACTGTATTTTCAATATCATACTTTATGGCTTTTAAAATGGAAGGAACTAGTAATCGACCCAGTTGTTTTCGTTCCTGGTATATATCCATATCGCTGCCACGGGAGAAATATATCCGTTCAAAAGAACAGGAGCTTCTTTTCTGAGGAACCCTTATTTCTTCGGAAGTAACACGTCCGTCATTTTTAATTATTAACGCTTCACCCGGATTTATCTCGTGGATTTTATTTGCTTTTACATTCATTACTGTTTGAATTACCGGGCGCTCAGAAGCAACAACAACAATTTCGTCGTCATGATAATAGAACGCAGGCCGAATACCCCAGGGGTCGCGTGTCACAAAAGCATCACCATGGCCAACTACTCCAACCATGGCATAACCACCATCCCAATCTCTGCTGGCCTCTTGCAATATTTTCTTTACATCAAGATTCTTTGCAATAAAATCTGAAATTTCCTTGTTCGATAAGCCTTCGTTTTTATACTGGCGGAAAAGCAACTGGTTTTCCTCATCCAGAAAATGGCCCACTTTTTCAAGTACAGTAACTGTATCAGAATATTCTTTTGGATGTTGCCCAAGATCTATTAAAGCTTTAAAAAGTTCGTCAACATTAGTCATGTTAAAATTCCCGGCCAAAATAAGGTTTCTTGATTTCCAGTTATTCTCGCGCATTAATGGCTGAACGAATTCAATATCGCGACCACCAAAAGTACCATATCGCAAATGCCCCATGTATATACTTGCAGCAGAAGGTAAATTTTCTTTTGCCCAAACCGGGTCGTTTAATAATTCAGGATTTTTTTGCATCACCTTATCGTGATACGAGTTTACCTCGGCGAATACTTCTTTAATAGGAGTAGCCCCGTTTGAGCGAAAACGATGAATATATTTTCTACCCGGAACGGGATTCAGTTTTAATGTAGCCAGGCCAGCTCCGTCCTGTCCGCGATTATGCTGTTTCTCCATTAATAAATATAACTTATGCAAGCCATACATCCACGAACCATACTTCGACTGATAATATTCAAGTGGTTTTAACAGTCTTATTAAAGCTATACCACATTCATGTTTTATTTGATCGCTCATTATCCTGGTTTATATATTCATTTGTATTTTTTCAATAATTCTATTGCAGCACTTATTATATGTTCTGCTTTCATTCCATATTTTTCTAATAGTTCATCGGGTTGTCCCGACTCACCAAACCGATCGTTCATTCCAATCATTTGAACAGGAACCGGTGCAAATTTAACAAGAACTTCGGCAACTGCACTACCTAATCCGCCAATAATCTGATGTTCTTCAGCTGTAATTATTAAACCGGTTTCTCGTGCAGCTTTTATAATAATATCCTTATCAACAGGTTTAATCGTGTGTATATTAATAACACGGGCGTTTATATTTTGCTTTTCGAGTTGATATGCCGCTTGTAAAGCTTCCCAAACGATATGCCCGGTTGCAATAATTGTAATATCAGTTCCTTCTTTAAAAGTTTGTCCTTTTCCCACTTCAAATATCATTTCTTCGGAAGTAAAATCAGGAACAGGCTCACGGCCAAATCGAATATATGCAGGGCCTTTAACCTGTTCAACAGAAGCAATTGTTGCCAATTTTGTTTGAGTGGCATCGCAGGGAGATAAAACAGTCATATTGGGTAATACGCGCATAATGGCAATATCTTCGAGAGCCTGATGTGTAGCCCCATCGGGGCCAACAGAAATACCTGCATGGGCACCCCCGATTTTTACGGGGAGATTATTGTAACAAACAGAAACACGAATCTGGTCGGTTGTACGAAGTGCAGCAAAAACACCATACGTTGCAACAAATGGAATTTTACCTCCCAAAGCCAAACCGGTTGCAACTCCGACAACATTTTGTTCAGCTATTCCCATAGAGAAAAACCGATCAGGAAAAGCTTCCTTAAAGAAATTCATACTTACCGAAGACGTTATATCAGCACCCAAAGCCACAATTTGAGTATTCTTTTGGCCAAGAACTTTAAGCCCTTCGCCAAATCCAAAACGTGTTGCCTTTAATTGCCTTGAGATAAACATCAGTTTTTTATTTCGTAAAAATCTTCTAATTCTTTAATAAACTTAACTGCTTGTTCTCGCGACGGGACTCTTCCGTGCCAGCTATAATCATTTTCAATACTCCGGACACCTTTCCCCATGCTTGTTTTTGCAATTATTACAGTTGGTTTATTTTTAAAAAGTATTGCTTTTGAATAGGATTCAATAATATTTTCATGATCATGCCCGTCGCAATGAATAACATTCCAGCCAAACGATTTAAACTTATCGGCCAAAGGTTCAATTTCCATAACATCCGATGTTTGCCCGTCAATCTGAACAGAGTTTCTATCAACAAGTGCAATTAAATTATTTAGTTTATAATGCGATGCACTCATAGCTGCTTCCCATATTGAACCTTCCTGCATTTCGCCATCACCATGTATCGAGAAAACCATCCAGTTTTTAGAATCCATTTTAGCTGTCAGGGCAAGTCCGACAGCTACAGATAGGCCCTGTCCAAGAGATCCTGCCGAAAGTTCAATCCCGGGTAATCCATGTTCTTTCCCCGGGTGTCCCTGCAATCGGGAACCCAGTTTTCGTAAAGATTTAAGTTCTGACGGATTAAAATATCCTGAATGAGCTAATGAAGTATAAAAAACCGGTGCAACATGGCCTATTGAAAGTATCAGGCGATCCCGATCTTCCCAGCCGGGATTTTCGGGTTTATGATTTAAAATATTAAAATAGATACAGGTAAAAATATCTGCTAATCCTAACGATCCTCCCAGGTGCCCTGATCCTGCTTCGGTCAGACTGGTGATTATATCTTTCCGAATTTTAAAAGATATTTTTTTTAGTTCATTTATATCTTTAACAGCAGGCATTAACACGTTGGGTTTAGTCTTCTATTTTTGGTAAATTTATTTTTGCCGGGACAATAAATGCCGCGGGAAATACTTTATGAATATGGATAAAATCTTTCAGGGCATCGTTTTTCGTTCTATAATCTCCTGCATATACTTTAAAATAGGGACTATCGTACTCTCTATAAACAGGTATCCGTGGAAATAGCTCGTTAAACTTAGCATTCATCTCCTGTGATTTATCTCTGGCAGTATTTCCTAAATCTGAAAAAATCCGGATTCTGTATCCCTGTATCCCATTTTGCTCTTTATTTTGATCGATATGTTTGTTTACCAGTTGATTAATTCTTAAATCCTGGTTTATAGTAATCGTTCCTTTGCCGGCCTCATTTTCCTGAATATTTTTCAGAATATCATAAGAATAGTAGCGATATGATGTGTTGCCCTGGGCAAAAATTCCGCTATTAAAAGCAACTACGCAATAAAAAATAGCAATAAATCGTATTTGGTTTTTCATGTTGCTTTGAAGAATTACGCTGCAAAATTACGCTTTTTTTTTATTTTTTGGTGATGTTTGCTTTCAAATAAACCATTGTTAAATATCAACATTTCTTTTCTCCGAAACAACAATAGTTTTGGAATGCAATAAAGCTTTTACTTTAATTTTCCCTTCGATTTGAATTTCAATATTTTTAGCATTTTTCAATTTATAAAATGTCATTGAACTTGCCAGAATATTTTTTACTTCAATCTGTACCGGAAAGATTTGAATGCCATCAAGATTTTTAGGTATAATAATTTTTGATGGATTTGTCATTTTTCCTATATACTTTCCATTAACCGAAATATCAAGATCCATCGATTTTACTTTCAGGTTGAATGCATTCAGATTTTTAATTGGTATATTAAGATCCAGGGTTACAATATTATCTGTTAATCCTTTAAACTTGAAATCTTTTATCTCGCCTATTTCTATTGATTTATAAGCATTACATCCGGAAAAAAATATAAGTACGGAGATTAAAAGTATTACTGATTTATTTTTCATTTTTTAGATTTTTGCCTGTTTAGAAACAAATACCGTACCTATTATTTTATTTACTGTTGCCAGTTCATGGCTTTTTCAACAGCCTTTTTCCATCCATTGTACAGTTTTGTTCTTTTTTGTTCAATCATAAACGGAGAAAAAGTACGATCTATTTTTCTTCTGTTCATAATTTCATCAACTGTCCAGAATTTTGAAGCCATTCCGGCCAAACAGGCTGCGCCTAAAGCTGTTGTTTCAATATTTACAGGACGTACAACTTCAACATTTAAAATATCGGACTGGAACTGTAAGAGAAAGTTATTTGCAGAAGCACCACCATCGACATTTAGGGTTTTCAGTTCAATTCCGGAATCATTTTCCATAGCTTTTAAAACATCCATTGTTTGATATGCCAACGATTCCAAGGTAGCTCTTACTATATGTTTATCTGTTACGCCCTGTGTAAGCCCCAGGATTGCACCACGTGCATACATATCCCAGTAGGGAGCTCCCAATCCCGAGAATGCAGGGACAACATAAATTTCTTCAGTATCTTTGACTTCATTTGCAATTTTTTCAGTTTCGGAAGCCGATTGAATAAGTTTTAGAGCATCACGAAGCCATTTTATTGCAGCGCCCGCAATAAAAACACTTCCTTCGAGTGCATATTTTATTTCGCCATCAATGCCCCATGCAATGGTCGTAAGCAAACCCGATTTTGATTCAACAATGTTTTTTCCTGTATTCATGAGCATAAAACACCCTGTGCCATAGGTATTTTTTGCCATTCCCTCATGAACACATGCCTGGCCAAATAACGCGGCTTGCTGGTCTCCCGCGATTCCTGCTATCAAAATTTCTATCCCAAATATTGATTTGTTTGAAACTCCATAAACTTCGGACGACATTTTAACCCCGGGTAATAAGCACAAAGGGACTTCGAAAAGCCCGAGTAATCGAGTATCCCATTTTAATTCCCTAATATTAAATAAAAGTGTTCGTGATGCATTGGAATAATCGGTAATATGTAACTTTCCCCCCGAGAGTTTCCAAACCAACCAGGTATCAACAGTTCCGGCCAACAGTTCTCCTTTTAAAGCCCGGTCTTTAACTCCTTCAACATTTTCTAAAATCCACTGAATTTTTGTAGCAGAAAAATAAGAATCAATAACTAAACCTGTATTTTGTTTTATGTAATCGCTCCAACCCTGTTCTTTCAGGTTTTGACAATTATCTGCAGTACGCTTATCCTGCCATACAATTGCATTGTAAACAGGAATTCCTGTTTTTTTATCCCATACAACAACTGTTTCGCGTTGGTTCGCTATTCCTATTGATTCAATCTCAGCAGGATCAATACTTAACTTTTTAATTAATTTTCGTGCAGTTTGTATTTGAGTATCCCAAATATCGAGGGGATCGTGTTCAACCCAGCCGGCATGAGGATAAAACTGGCGAAACTCTTCCTGTTCAGAACCTATAATATTCATATCCCTGTCAAAAAGGAGGGTTCTCGAACTGGATGTACCCTGATCAAGGGCTAAAATATATTTTTTCACAGATTAAAAAGTTTGGCTAAATATACAAAATATTTAAACCTGAGATTTATGACGATCGTTATCCCGATTCTTGTATCTCACGGCATACTTGTGATACTAAATTCTAACAACTATATTATTCTTCCATTGCCGCGGCAATTTCGTCAGTAAGTTCGAGATTATGAAATACATTTTGTACATCTTCAATTTCTTCAAAAGCATCAATCATTTTCAGTACCCTAAGCGCTGCATCGGCTTCGATAATCTTTGTTTCGTTTGGGATTCGTTGTAATGATGCATGTTGTATTTGAATACCCATTGAATCGAGTTTCTTCTGCATATTGCCAAAATCTTCTTTTGCAGTTGTAATGGTGATAACCGAGTCATCAACTTCGAAATCCTGTGCCCCGGCATCAATTATTTCAAGTTCAAAGTCATCCATGTTTATTTTATCAGATAAGGGAATGGTAAAAACACCCTTTGATTCAAAAAGAAAACTTAACGAACCTGTTTTACCTAAATTGCTGTTGTATTTATTAAAAACAGAACGAACAAAACTAACAGATCGATTTGTATTGTCGGTTAAACATTCAATAACTAAAGCTATTCCGTTTGGTGCATAGCCTTCGTAAATAACTTCTTCGAGATTTGCACCTTCTTTATCGGCTTTACTGATTGCCCTGTCGATGTTTTCTTTTGGCATATTAACACCCTTGGCATTGTTTATTGCCAAACGCAATCGCGAATTTGATTCCGGGTCGGCACTGCCCCCTTCTTTTACTGCAATGGTAATTTCTTTAACAACACTTGAAAACATTTTTGATCGTTTGGCATCGAGTGCACCTTTTTTTCTCTTTATTTTCGACCACTTGCTATGACCTGACATATAGTTATTATTTAAATTAATCTTTAAAATTGATTGTAAAATTAATTAAAGGTAAAGATTAAATAAAAACTTTTAAAATAGAATTCCAATTAATTTAATTTTCATAATTATAAAAATGTTAAATAACACAACCCCAAAACATTAATAAGCACACGGTTTTAAAACTATTATTCCTTTTTTTGGTCAATTAAAAAATTTTCGATTTATTCGCTGTTAATTTTTAAATAAATTTGTACACTTATTTATTAATCAAGAGATGGAAAAACAAGATATATCGACCAAAATATATATTGAAACCTATGGCTGCCAAATGAACGTGGCCGACAGCGAAATAGTGGTATCTATATTAAATGAAAGCGGGTATGAAAAAACCGATGATATACAGTCTGCTGATGTAATTTTAGTAAATACCTGTTCTATTCGAGAAAATGCCGAACAGCGGGTTTGGGGCAGGCTGGATGTTTTCAGGCAAATAAAGAAAAAGAACCCCCGGCTAACAATTGGTGTTATTGGTTGTATGGCCGAAAGGTTAAAAGAAAAACTCATTGAAGAAGAAAAGGCCGTTGATATTGTTGTAGGGCCTGATGCTTACAGGGAGTTACCCCGGTTATTAGAAAATGCAGGAACAGGACAAAAAGCAGTAAATGTAATCTTGTCACGCGAAGAAACCTATGCCGATATCAGTCCTGTGAGGTTGGACAAAAACCATATTTCTGCATTTGTATCTATTATGCGTGGTTGCAACAACATGTGTTCATACTGTATTGTGCCTTATGTTCGTGGAGCTGAACGCAGCCGTGATCCAAAATCAATCTTAAAAGAAATTGAAGATTTACAGAAACAAGGATATAAGGAGGTTACTTTAATAGGCCAGAATGTCGATTCATACAATTGGAAACCTGATAAGAGTGATAAAGTAAGCTTCTCGCAACTCCTTGAAATGGTAGCTCAAATAAGCGATAAGCTGAGAGTACGCTTCTCAACATCTCATCCCAAAGATATGTCGGATGAGGTACTTTACACCATGTCGAAATATAAAAATATCTGTAAACATATTCATTTACCTGCTCAGTCGGGAAGTACCCGGGTTTTAGAACGAATGAAACGAGGATATTCGCGTGAATGGTATCTAAACAGGATTAATGCTATTAAACAAATTATCCCTGACTGTGCTGTTTCAACAGATATAATGACTGGTTTTCCTGGAGAAACCGAACAAGATCATGCCGATACAATTAACTTAATGAAAGAAGTGAATTATGATTTTGCATACATGTTTAAATACTCCGAAAGGCCAAATACATATGCAGCCCGTCATTTAAAAGACGATATCCAGGAAAGTATTAAAACTCAAAGGTTAACCGAGATTATCGATTTACAAAACGAACTTTCAGAAAAAAGTAAAAAAGAAGATCTGGGGAAAACATTTGAAGTACTGGTTGAAGGATTCTCAAAGAAATCGAAAGATTACTTGTTTGGACGAACATCACAAAACAAGGTTGTTGTTTTTCCCCGATTAAATCATACTATTGGCGATTATGTTGATGTTGAAATTATTGATTGTACATCGGCCACATTAATTGGTGAGCCAACAAGCAAAAAAATCAATTAAGCCAGTTCAAAAACTTTATCCAGCTCAACCAGTTTTAATAATTCATTCGCTTCGGCAGAAACATTCGAAAGCTTTAATGAAGTATTATTCATTTTGGCTGAACGGTAAACCTTTAGCAGGGATTCAAAGCCGGCGCTATCGATAAATTTTATCTCCGACAGGTTCAATACTAAATTACTACCCTGTTTATTCGTCAAATCAAGCAACTGGTTTTCAATTTCAACCGAATTAATAATATTCAGCCTGGAAACATTATTAAATGAAACAATATACTTGTTGTCTTCCTGATTTATTGTAAGCATTTTCGTAGTTTTAAAGCTGTGAAGTTATATTTAAATCTATTAATTACAACTTTACACACGACGAAGTTTTCAACAATTATCGTTCAAGTTATTCACCTGAAAATAAGTAACTATATAAAAGTTAAAAAATAAATGTAATAGTAGATCCTTCTCCTGGTACAGATTTTACTGTCAAATTTCCTTTATGTAAAAGCATAATATGTTTGGAAAGACTTAGTCCGATTCCCGAACCATTTCTTTTTGTAGTATAAAACGGGACAAAAATATTTTCAAGAATTTCTTTTTTAATACCCTTCGCATTATCAGATATTGAAATTAATGTTTGATTTTTTTCATTAGAATAAACCTGTATATTTATTTGAGGATTAGAAATATTTTCCAGCGCTTCAACAGCATTCAATAAAATATTAATAAGAGCCTGCTCAATCAGAGATTTATCTGCCAATATAGATATATCTTCTGGTAAACATGAATAAGTAATATCAATATGTGATTCTTTTATTTTATGTTTTAATAAAGATGTAACTCTTTTAATAATCGTGCTTACCAAAACATTTTCTAATTCCGGTTTAGGCATTTTGGTGAAGTTTTTTGTTGCCCGAACAAAATCGGCTAACGCCCTGCTCCTGTTGCTAATTGTTTGAAGGCTTTCTTTTATATCATTTTTTTGTTCTTCATTTTTGCTTTCAATGAATATGCCATCTTTATTATATAATTGTGAATATACTAGTCCCGATAAATTTGATATTGGAATTGCCGAGTTCATAATTTCGTGGGTAATCACCCGTGTAAGCTTTTGCCACGATTCAATTTCATTTTGTTCCAATTCGCTCTGAACATTGTTTATTGTGAACAACCTGTAATTCTCTTGTACTATTTTAAATTCAGCTACCTGAACGGAATAGCTGTTTATTATTCCTGATTGGTTTAAGCGGATTAACTTTTTCTCATTTAACTTTAATTCATTTAATATTCCCGGTAATCCGGGGTCTATTTTTGATAAAGAGTTTATGCTTTTCAATTTTGTTTTTCCAAAAAGCTGATTTGCAGCATTATTTGAAAGCACAATTTCATTATTCACATCAGCACAAATTATAACAACATCAACCTGGTTAATTATCATTTGCAAATACTGATAGTTTATTTCTGCTTCATCTCTCAACGATTTTACAATATCCGATAATTTTCTAAACGCATTATCAATTTCTTTGTCAGAATAATTCGTTGAATGAGGAATTGTAAAATCATTCTGGCTTATAGATGATAAAAAATAAGCCAGCTTACGATGTTCTTTCTGTATATATTTTAAAAAAGAGAGAACAAGAAAAATGTCAAAAATAAAAACCCAGAATGATACCAGCCAGTAATATTTTTCTAATAAAATAATTACCCCGGCAATTGATAATGCAATTATACATAGCAAATATAACAAGGTATAATACCTGAACGTTTTAAATTCCATATTTTCCCATTTTTCTGTATAAGGTGCTACGACCCATTCCTAATTCTTCTGCTGCTTTTGAAAGATTTCTGTTGCATTTATTTAAAGCATTTATTATAGCCTGCTTTTCTAATTCATCAATATTTAATGAACCGGAAGTATAATTCATACTTGATTTTTTCAATGCAAAATCATCTTCTGTTATGTATTTACCTTCAGACATAATTACTGCTCTTTCAACCAAATGCTGCAGCTCTCTGATATTACCCGGCCATAAGTATTCCTTTAATGCCAAATAACATTCCGGTAAAACTTTTAGTCCCCTTTTATTATACTTATTAGAAAATTTTTGCAAAAAATGATTAACCAATACTGGAATATCATCATACCGTGATCGTAATGGAGGAAGGTTTATTTCAACCGTGTTTACCCGGTACAATAAATCCTGCCTGAATTCTCCATTTTCAACCATTGAATATAAATCTCTATTCGTAGCACAAATTAAACGAATATTTATGTCAATATTTTTATTTGATCCAACCCGTGTAATTGTTCTATTCTGAATTGCCGACAATAATTTCGATTGAAGATTTAAGGGAAGATTTCCTATTTCGTCAAGGAATAAAGTTCCTTCAGATGCTATTTCAAACCTCCCGGCTTTATCTTCCCCGGCATCGGTAAATGCTCCTTTTGTGTGTCCAAACAATTCTGATTCAAACAATGTCTCTGTTAACGAACCTAAATCAACATTTATAAAAGGTTTATCAGCACGAGTTGATTTTCTATGAATTTCGCGGGCAATTAACTCTTTTCCTGTTCCGTTTTCGCCTAATATAATAACATTAGCATCGGTTTTAGAAACCTTTTCAATAATAGAAAATATGGGTTTCATTGATTTTGATTTGCTAATTATTTGAGAAAACTCTTTATTAATATCATTACATAAAACTTTCTGAGTATTTTCTAATTTATGAATTTGTTTTTTCGATTTGCTCAAATTAAAAACAGATTGAACCGATGCAATAAACACTTCCCTTTCCCAGGGTTTAACAATAAAATCAACCGCACCAATTTTCATTGCTTCAACAGCAAGTTTTATATCCCCATAAGCCGTATTCATTAGCACACAAGCATTGGAGTTAATCGAGAGTATTTTTTTTAACCAGAACAAACCTTCGGTGCCATCTGTAACACCTGGTTTAAAATTCATATCCAGAATAATCACATCATAATCATAATCGTTTAAAATATTTGGTATAAATGAGGGATCACTTAAAGTGTCGATTTTTGAAAAAACTTGTTTTAACACCATTCGGCAAGTTGTTAAAACATCTTTATCATCATCAATAATTAATATATTTCCAATGGTCTTATTCATTCTGTTACCCAGATAAAATTGGTAATCAAATATATGAATCGGTTCAATATGATACAAACAAGTGTGCCATTTTGAAACAAAATTTACAAATCAAAAATTTAAATAAACGCTATCTTACTGAAAATGCATCCTTTATGAGTTTTGGTACAATTTTATCTTATGCATAAAAAAATAAAACTTACAAAAGTATGTTCAGGAATTATTTAATAACAGCTATAAGGAACATCTCAAGAAACATTGGGTATTCCATTATTAATTTTATAGGCCTTTCAATTGGAATTGCATTGTTTATATTAATAATGCTTTTTGTGCAAGATGAATATTCGTTTGATAAATTCAATGCTAATTACGATAGGATTTATCGTTTTGAAGTCGGAGATGCTGAATGGGTACATCTTCCTTCAGCAATGGGGCCAGATGCACAACAATGGTTTCCAGAAATAGAACAAGTTGTGCGATTTAAAGCTTTAGGTAATTATGTTTTAAAAAACGATATAACAACATACAATGTACCTAATGCTATGTTAGCCGACTCTTCATTCTTTAATGTATTTACTGCAGAATTTATTTTAGGAGATAAAAACACCTCCTTTCAAACTCCAAATTCTGTGATTTTAACCGAAAAAATGGCAAAAATATTCTTTGGAAATGAAAATCCAATTAATAAAATCCTTAAAACACAGCGTGATTTGGATTTGGTTGTAACCGGAGTAATCAAAGATTTTTCAAATTTTCATTTACAAATAGACATTCTAATCCCTTTTAATATTTTAGGTGTAATGAACGGGGCCGAATATTTACATAGCTATGGTACATGGCAGTTTCAAACTTATTTTCTTTTGCCAGCTAGTTTTGATAATAAAAATCTGGAAACAAAATTGGAGGCTAAATTTACAGAATTATGGGGCAACGATTTAAAAGAAGAGAAGCTAGATTTGACAATAAGGCCTTTAAAAGATGTTTATTTTGCGGATCAGACTAAATCCGATTTCGGCACAGTTCATGGAAACAGAAACACTGTTAAATTATTTTTTGCAATCGGAATATTCATTATACTAATTGCGTGCATTAATTTTATTAATCTGGCTACAGCAAAAGCGTCAAAAAGAGCAACAGAAGTAGGAATAAGAAAAGTCCATGGAGGTTATAAGCATCAATTAATAACTCAATTTCTTTCGGAGTCTATTTTAATAACTTTTATTTCGTATTTACTTGCAATAACCCTGGTGCAATTATTTTTACCATTCTATAATTCATTAATACAGAAGAATCTATCCTTAATAGATTATGTAAACCCGTGGTTTTTTGCAATTTCGATTTGTGGCATTTTAATTACCGGAGTACTGTCTGGTATTTATCCCGCTTTTTATTTAACAGCATTTTCACCTATTAAAGTATTAAAAGGTGAAAAAACAAAAGGAAAAAGTGCAGTTATATTAAGACGTTTATTAATTATTTTACAATTTACTATTTCAGTAGCATTAATAATATCGACTATAACTGTTCAAAAGCAGCTAAATTTCTTAAAAAATGCAGATATGGGATTCAAAAAGGAACAAATCCTTGCTATTCGATTAAACCCTGGTATAACTAAACAAAAAGAGGCATTTAAACAAAAACTTCTAAATCATCCTGAGATTATTAATGTTTCATATAGTGCTGGAATAATTGGTACAATGGGCAATACTGAAAGTTTCGACTTTAACAGTGATGGTGAAGCAACAAGCATTCAATTGCATTCAATTGATCCATCATTTCTTGGTTTATATGAAATTGAGCTGATTGAAGGAAGAAATATATCATTTGATAATCCTGGTGATCAGAAGCAAAAAATTATTCTAAATGAGGAGGCAGTAAAAGCCGGAGGATTAGAGTTAGGAAAAGCAGCAGGCACAGTTTTTCACAGAAATGAATGGTATTTAACTGCACTTCCCAGTAAAGAATGTGAAGTAATTGGCGTAGTAAAAAACTTTCATTACAGATCCTTACATGATGCAATTGGGCCACAAGGGTTATGTTGGAATGAAGATTGGCACAGGACAATAAATATTAAAATTCAACCTGAAAATTTTTTAAACACACTAAAAATAATTGAACAAACTTTTAAAGAATTTGCACCAGAGGTGCCATATGAATTCACTTTCATTGATGATCATATTGATAATTTATACAAATCCGACAAAAGGCTTGGACAATTTTTTATTTATTTTTCAATTATTGCAATAATTATTGCTATTCTTGGGCTTTTTGGATTAGCTGCCTATATTGCCGAAAGTCGTACTAAAGAAATTGGTATCCGTAAAGTTCTTGGTTCTACAGCTTCAAATATTATATTATTACTATCAAAAGAATTCATAAAATGGGTTTTAGTTGCAAATATAATTGCTATACCTATTGCTTATTACGGAATGAATAAATGGTTGCAAACATTTGCTTTTAGTATTAAAATTACACCGGATCTATTTTTATATGCAGCAATTATATCATTGTTTATTGCTTTATCTACAATTTTCTATCAGGCATATAAGGCTGCAAGGAGTAATCCTACGGATTCTTTAAGGTATGAATAATAAAAATTCATCTTGGGAATATTCAAAAACTGCTTTTAAAAGCAGTTTTTTTATTTTATATTGCTCTTATTTCCTGATTTACAATTTATTAAATTAATTTAAAAATATTCTATAGGGTATTTTAAGATGTATGCATCTTAAATATAGAAAACAAAAAACAGAATGTACAACTTAAAAAATACAGCTATGAAAACAAGAATTAAAATTTTAATCGGGGTAATGGTATCCATTTTTATGGTGCTTAACGTAAACGCCCAACCAAAGTCAGAAATACCCGATGACAACAAGTCAAAAATGAACTGGGCTAATGCAGACACACTTTACACTTTCCAACTCGATGAAACAACAAATTCATGGGTTTATTTCCAGCGAGAAGTCAGGAGATTTAACCAAAAAAACGATCCTATCGAGAATTTTGTTCAAACGTACCAACTTGACAGTAAAACCTGGGCTAATTACCTAAAAGTTAATTACTCTTATGATGAAAGAGGAAATGAAATTGAAGAAATTACTCAAACATGGGACAAAGGATTCAACAATTGGGTAAATGCTCAATTAAGAAGTACGGTTTACAAAGGCAATAAAAAAGAAGAAATCTTGTTCCAGGAATGGAAACGGCCTACAAACGAATGGTTTAATGTGATGAAGTATTTAATAAAATACAACGACAACGGAGATGAAAACACAGTAGTTATAAGCCTTTATAATGGAATAACCAAAAACTGGGATAACCACAAACGTTTCATCATGGAATTTGACAATCCATTTTCACCACCAACCAACGTAATCGCTGATTCATACATAAACGGGGAATGGAAAACCGAAGGCAGATACAGCATGGATTATAACGGAAAAGGCGATAAAGTAAGAGAAACCCGTTATACCTGGAGCCAAAACATGAAAAACTGGTTAGAGGCTATAGAAATGGAATTGATTTATGACAAAAAAGGAAACCAGGTTGAGTATATTGAAAAGAAATATGATATATCGAAAAATAACTGGGCTAACTTTAACAGGTTTACTGCAACCTACAATGAACAAAACTACATGATTGAAAAAGTTGAATACACATTCGACAGAGCTTCGAATCAGTGGAACATTGTAAACACCTTCAGGTTTACAACTGATAAAAAAATATAACCAGAATCAATATATTAAGCAAAAAGGCTGCGTTTGCAGCCTTTTTTCATTTGAAATAATATTTATTTTTCTATTTTAATTTTACTTTCAACTCTAAAATTATCAATAAAATAATCATTTTTAAAATATAATCCATTTATATATTTTTTAATTGGATAATATAAGTCCTTGGGAAAATATCCTTCTGTAAATTTCTGCATTACTTTATAATCATTTGACATCTTATATAAATCTAATCCCCCTGCTTTAACTTTTTTTATGGCTCCAACTTTACAAAAGAATTTAGTAATTTTATGTAAATTATTATTTTGAATTTTGTTCTTAGTTTCAAGATAATATTCTTTAATTAAAAATGAACGAATATTGTTAATCCTTACAGGTCCTATCAAAGGTTCTCTAAAATATGTAACATCTGATAATACACATGATATTGAAGTAACGTCATACAAATTAACAGAATAGTCATCATCTACAACCAATGTTTTTATATTGCTTTCAATTTTTTCATCTACTTTTAAATTCAGCTCATCGAGTTGTTTTTTATCAATTTTACCCGGTGTATCGAGCATAATATCACGCCCCGAATTATTTTTAGGAAATGCTATAAAATCACGGATTGATTCTGAACCACCAAACACGCTTGCCCAACGGTCGAAACCAAATGCTATACCACCATGTGGCGGAGCACCAAATTTGAATGCATTTAATAAAAACCCGAATTTTATTTCTGCTTCTTCTTTTGAAATTCCAAGTGCCGAGAACATTTTCTGTTGCAGTTCGCTGTTAAAAATACGAATTGAGCCACCACCAATTTCAACCCCGTTAATAACAAAATCGTACGCGTTGGCATGCATCTTTCCCGGATCCGTTTCGAAGTACTGAATATCTTCTGTTTTTGGCGATGTAAACGGGTGGTGCATTGCAAAATATCTTTTTTCTTCTTCATCCCATTCCAACAATGGGAAATCAACTACCCAACAGGGAGCAAATTTATCTTTATCGCGTAATCCCAACTGGTCGCCCATTTCAAGGCGTAAACTATTTAATGCGGTTAAAGTATTCGATTCTTTCCCGGCAAGAACAAGTAATAAATCACCCGGCTGAGCTTCCATGTATTCTGCCCAGGATTTTAAATCTTCAGGTGAATAAAATTTGTCAACCGACGATTTAAATGTACCATCCATATTGCATTTAACATAAACCAATCCTTTGGCTCCAACCTGCGGGCGTTGAACAAAAGCTGTAAGCTCGTCGAGTTGTTTGCGCGAATATTCGGCACATCCTTTAGCACAAAACCCACCAATATATTCAACACTATCGAATACAACAAAACCTTTTCCTTTAACTTTATCAGTCAATTCATAAAATCGCATACCAAAACGCAAATCCGGTTTATCAGAACCATAATATTTCATGGCATCTTCATACGTAATTCGGGGAAACGATTCACTAAAGGTTATTCCTTTTATAGAATAAAATAAATGTTTTGCCAGTCGTTCGAATATGTTCAGTATATCATCCTGATCAACAAAAGACATTTCGCAATCGATTTGGGTAAACTCGGGCTGACGATCGGCACGCAAATCTTCGTCGCGAAAACATTTTACAACCTGAAAATAACGGTCAAACCCCGAAACCATTAGAAGTTGTTTTAATGTTTGAGGCGATTGAGGTAATGCATAAAACTCTCCCGGATTCATTCTCGAAGGAACCAGAAAGTCTCTTGCCCCCTCGGGTGTTGAATTCACTAAATAAGGAGTTTCTATTTCAATAAAATTTTCACCATCCAAAAATTTACGAATCTCCTGCCCCATTTTATGTCGTAGTTCGAGGTTTTTTCGAACCGGGTTTCTTCTTAAATCAAGATACCTGTATTTCATCCTAAGCTCATCCCCTCCATCGGTATCATCTTCAATAGTAAATGGAGGAATTTCCGATTTATTAAGTAGTGCTAGTTCTGACACACTAATTTCAATATCGCCGGTATCCATTTTTGGATTTTTGCTGCTGCGCTCAATTACTATTCCCGAGACTTTGATAACGCATTCGCGGCCCAAACCTTCAAGAATCGGGAAAAGGTTCTTTGGTGTATTTTCATCGAATACCAGTTGGGTTATCCCGTACCGATCGCGTAAAGCAATAAAGGTCATCCCGCCAAGATTACGAATTGTTTGTACCCATCCGCTTAAAGTTACTCTCTGGCTAACATGATTTATTCTAAGTTCACCACAGGTATGTGTTCTGTACATATCTTATTATTTTATAGATTTATTCGTTTGTTCGATTTGCGAAATTAAAATATTATTTCTGTTTTAAAAACTTGATTCAATGAAAATATAAATTCATTCCGCTTTTGAATCTCATAAATCAATATCTTTGGAGAAACTTTGAATACATGGATTTATTTACCGATGAGTTTTTCATGAAAGAAGCGCTGAAAGAGGCGCAGAAAGCCTTAGCCAAAGATGAAATCCCAATAGGGGCGGTCATTGTTTCAAAAAACCAGATTGTTGCCCGTGCACATAACTTAACCGAAACGCTTAATGATGTTACAGCTCATGCCGAAATGCAAGCTATTACTTCAGCAGCAAATGCTTTAGGCGGGAAATATTTAGTTGATTGCACTCTTTACGTAACTCTTGAGCCATGTGTTATGTGTGCAGGAGCTTTATACTGGTCGCAATTAAGTAAAATTGTTTATGGAGCATCAGACCAAAAAAGAGGATATACAACAACCAACTCCGAATTATTACATCCCAAAACCCAAATAATAAAAGGGATTATGGAAAATGAATGCAGCAATCTTTTAATCGAATTTTTTAAGAAAAAAAGACTACTTAAAAATAAGTAGCCTGTATTTTAATTTAAAGGCCTATCGATTTTAAGAATGCTTCCTGGCCAGGTTCTCTTCCTAAAAACTCTTTTACAATTTCCAGTTCATCCCGGGTTGATCCTTTTTCGAGAACCGTTTTTCGGAGCCTTATCCCTGTTTCTTTATCCATAACCCCATTCTGCCTGAAAACCGAAAACATATCTTCCGAAAAAACCTTTGCCCACAAGTAACTGTAATATCCGGCTGCATACCCGTTTAAATGGCCAAACCCTGCTTCGAAATAAGTATCGTCCTGGTATTTATAAAAAGTTATTTCGTTTTGGAGTTCTTTAACAACATCTGTTGTTGATTTTGCACCATTGGGATCATACTTATCGTGATACGTTAAATCAAGAGTACCATAAAATATTTGTTGCAAAGTGTATAATCCCGAACCAACATTTCTGCTGGCAATCATCTTATCATGAAGTTCTTTCGGTAATATTTCGTTTGTTTTATAATGTTTTGCAAAAAGTTTAAGAGCATCATAGTCCCATGCCCAATTCTCAAATATTTGCGAGGGCATTTCAACAAAATCTCTGGCAACATTTGTACCTGACTGTGCATACAATTCTGATTTAGTTAATAAATCGTGCATCAAATGCCCGAATTCATGGAAAAAAGTAACTACATCATCATGAAGCATTAAAGCCGGCATTTCGCCGGTTGCTTTTGGGAAATTACAAACAAGGCTTGCTGTAGGCAATTGGTATTCATTTCCAATTCTTTTGCCCGGGAACATTCCAAACATAGCCGCATGTCCATATTTATTAGGCCGTGGATACAAATCGAGATAAAACCGCGCTATCATTTCTTCATTTTCTTTTACTTCGAAACAACGAACATCATCGTGCCATACATTCGGGTTTTTAATCTCTACAAAAGTAAGTCCATAAAGATGTTGAGTAATCTGGAAAAGGCCATCGATAACATGATTAACTTCGAAATATTCTTTTAGTCTCTGGTTATCGAGTTCGTATTTTTCTTTTAAAAGAATATTGTCGTAAAAAGATGCTTCCCATGATTCAATAGAATTTATTGATTCATCTTTTTTATATTTCCTTTTAATTTCGATTAACTCAGAATAATCAATTTCTGCTTTTTTTCGAACTTTTTTCTGAAGTTCTGTTTCAAATTCCCACACATTTTTTGGATTTTTGGCCATCCGGTTTTCCGTCCGGTATTCGGCATAGGTAGTATAACCTAATAGCCTGGCCATTTTCTCGCGTTCAATCAGAATCTGTTTAAGGATATCTAAATTTTTATCGGCTGCTTTATTTTTATATTTTCTCGAAAGTTCTTTTCTTGCTTCATCTGAAGTTGAATATTTCATAAAAGGCACAAATGATGGATATTCTAAGCTGATTTTATAATTACCATCTGCCGTTTTATATTCCTTTTTATAATCATCGGGCAACCCGTTTACCTGTTCTTCAGTAACAATAAGAGAATCCTGGTAAGAGCTAATATTCGATTCAAACTGAATACCCAAATCTGATAATTTATCCTGTATTATTTTTAGTTCGCCCCGTTTCTCTTTTGGTAAAGCAAAACCATTGCGTTCAAATTCTTCAACGGTTTCTGTTAAATATTTCTTTTTAAAACTATCCAGACTTTTTGCTTCACTGGTTTTAGAATAATCTTTTACCGCGTTGTAAAGCTCTTCACTTAGAGCAATCTCGTTAAAATATTTTCCGAGTTCGGTTATGCTGTTTAAACATTCGTTCCGGATTTCATCGTTTGGATGAACATAGGCCAAAAGTGAAATTACTTCATTTACTTTTACCAAACGGTTATACATATTATCAAGTTCCAGCATCGTATTTTCAAAGTTACGCTGGTTTGAATCAACGGCATATATTTTTTGCAAGTCTGACTTTGATGTTTCCACGGCAATTTTTGTTGCTTCGGTTACATCGTCTTTTGTAATAACCTTAAAGTTTATTTCCTGGTTATGTTCGGTAAAAAAAGGATTTTGCATACTATTTTCTTTATTTGTACATGAGTTAAACACAGGTATAATGAACATTACACAACCCAAATAGTTTAAAATTTTATTTTTTTTCATTTAACAGGTAAATTTTGTTGGCTTCCAAAATTACTATTTTTAATTTAGGGTTTTAAAAAAATCATGTTTCTCTCAAAAGATAAAAAGATGCCTGTAAAAAAATTATTAAACAATTTAAGCAAAAGTATCATGCTGCGAAAGATGGAATATATTTCCGATCAGCAGGGCATTATACGAAGATATCAAAGAGAAATGCCAGGTTGGAATATTCATCTCGAAAACAGCAAACGTTTTATTTTAGAATCATCGAAGTTGAAAAAAAAAGGAAAAGCAATGGTATTGGGCAGCGGTTGGTTACTCGATTGCCCCGTAAACGAACTTGCCAGAGAATTTGAAGATGTTATTCTTGTTGATATTTATCATCCCAAACAAATTCAGAAAAAATTAAAACACATTACAAATGTTCACTTTATACAAGCAGATATTACCGGGGGATTAATTGATTTGGCATACCATACTCTAAATTCAAATAAAAAGAACTTTGTAAAAAAGTTCTTTCCCGAATCAAAAAGCTTTTCATTTCCAATTTCTTCAGATGTCGATTTCGTGATTTCCTTAAATATTTTAAGCCAACTTAACATCATAATTACTGATTATGCTAAAAGATTTAACCATTATTCTGAAAACGAGATAACCGAACTTTCAGCTACAATTCAGCAATCGCACCTGAACAGTTTGCCTAAAAATAAATCGTGCCTGATATGCGATTATGAAGAAGAACTTTATGATGAAGAAAATAAACTTATCGGTGTAAATCCTCTTATTTTTTTAAATTTACCAGCAGGAAACTTTTCAAAAAAATGGAATTGGAAATTTGACACTTCAATGACATACAGGGATGACACTAAAACATACCTGAATGTAATTGCTATTGATTTATAAATTCAATAAAATTTATATGGCAAACCAAAAGTGGGAAATGGTTATTACCGATCTTGACGGCACACTTTTTAACGATAAAAAAGAAGTTAGTTTACCCGATATGAGAAGTTTATTCTGGCTTGGCGAAAAGAATGTTACCAGGGTAATTGCCACGGGGCGAAATTTTTTTTCTGTAAATTCTGTATTAAAAAGTAATTTCCCTATCGATTATTTAATTTTTTCATCCGGAGCAGGAATTTATGATTGGAAAAAAAGACAGTTGCTTTATTCTCAATACATTCGTGGCAGTGAAGTTAAAGAAATATCAAAAATCTTAATCGGACACGAAATTGATTTTATGATTCATGAAGAAATTCCGGGTAATCATAATTTTAAATACTTTAAAGCATCAAAATCAAATCTCGATTTTGAGCACAGGATAACCGTTTATAATGATTTTGCTTTACAGTTAGATCCTTCAACTGAAGAATACAGGAATGCCTGCCAGATACTTGCTGTACTCCCCGACAATATTGAGTTATTTGAAGAAATGAAACAAAAATTTACTGATCTTAAAATAATTCGTACCACATCTCCTTTAGATGGCAAATCAATCTGGATGGAAATTTTCCCTGAAACAGTTTCAAAAGGAAATGCAGTTGAATGGTTATGTAATAAAATAAAAATAAATCAGTCAAAAACAATAAGCATCGGAAACGATTATAACGATATTGACATGCTTGATTTTACTGCAAAAGGATATATTGTATCGAATGCCCCGGAAGATTTAAAACTAAAATACATGGTATGTAAAAGTAACCAGGAAAGTTCATTTTACGATGTTGTAAGCAGATATTTTGATATTACATTTTAATCATCATTAACGCTCTCGTTAATTTTTCATTTATCTTTGCAATAATACCTTATCAAATTTTATGAAGGAACGAACAAAAGAAATTAAAACAGCATCCTGGATTGGAATTATTGGGAATACCATACTGGCAATTCTTAAAATCGTAATCGGCTTTATATCGGGAAGCATGGCTGTAATTGGTGATGGTATTGATACTGCAACTGATGTGGTTACCTATTTTATAACACTTATTGCAGCCCGAATAATGAATAAACCCCCCAACTACAGGTTTGCTTATGGTTATAACCGGGCAGAAGCTGTAGCAACAAAAGCATTAAGTTTTGTTATCTTTTTTGCAGGAGCACAATTGTTTTTATCAACAATAACAAGTATTATAAAAAACGTGCCCCATGAAATGCCATCGTTTATTGCCATATATGTAACTATATTTTCTATTGTTTCTAAAGCAATTATGGCTATTTATCAATTTCATGTTGGAAGAAAGATTCAAAGTAACATGTTAATTGCAAATGCCAAGAATATGCGAAATGATATTTTAATATCATCATCGGTTCTCACGGGATTAGTTTTTACACAAGTTCTCCATTTACCCGTTCTCGATTTAATAACAGCCCTGGCAGTAAGTATTTGGATTATGAAAATTGCTTTCGGAATTTTTATGGAAACAAGCCGTGAGCTAATGGATGGTATAGATGATACCAATCTCTATTATAAAATTTTTGATGCTGTAGAAGATATTGAAGGTGCATCAAATCCGCATAAAGTAAGAATCCGGCGCCATTCCAACATGTACACCATTGCACTCGATATTGAAGTAGATGGAAACAAATCCATATTTGAAGGCCATCGAATTGCCCGGGAAGTTGAGATAAAAATCATGGAACGTATCGAGAATATATACGATGTTATGGTTCATACAGAACCTACCGGGAATATTGAAAAAGAAAAATTTGGTGTTTCGCGTGGAAACATCGACGATGAATGTAAAAAAAATAAAAATGCAAAATAAATATCAAAAACCGAAAGGTTCATACATCAGTTTTATGAGCAACAAAGTTAAAACCCACGGAGGGATTAACTTTGCACAGGGCATACCAGGATTCCAGCCACCCAAAGAACTTACACGCGTTTTAAGTGATGTTTCCGGAAAAAATATTCACCAATATGCCCCGGGAAACGGGAATCACGATTTACTTAATTTACTTTATCATAAATACCAGGATGACTTTCCATTTACAAAAGATAATTTTCTTATTGTACAAGGTGCTACAGAAGCCTTATCATTATTATTTACCTATTTTTGCAACGAGATAAACGGCCCTTTTTCTGCACTCGCTTTCGACCCGGTATATGAAAGCTACAAGTATTTACCCGGTATTTTTAATAAGAAATTTGTATCTTTTGCTTTCGAAGATGATGGTTCTATAGATTTTGACGAACTAAAATCTGTTTGCGAAAACCAAAATGTACAGGTAATTTTTGTCGGTTCGCCGGGTAATCCTTATGGAAAAATCTGGAGTAAAAAAGATATGACTGAGCTTGTAAAACTTTGCGTTGAGCTCGAAATATACCTTGTTCTCGATTCTGTTTACAGGGAATTGTATTATGACAAAAAACCTTACATCCCGCTCGAGAAGTTTAATCCTAATATTTTTTACACGAATAGTTTCTCAAAAATATTATCGATAACAGGATGGCGTGTAGGTTATTTAATTGCACACCACGACCACATGGATAAAATAAAATCAATTCATGATTACATTGGGTTGTGTGCCCCTTCTGTATTACAGGTTGCAATTGCACAATACCTGAAAGCCAGCAATTTTGGAGATGATTATATTCAGTCGATAAGAAACCTGTTAACTGAAAATTATTTACTTGTATCAACCGAATTATCAAAACTGGGATTTTTTGTTCCAAAGACAAAGGGAGGTTATTTTGTTTGGGCAGAATTACCAGATAGTTATACTGACGGATTTAAATTTGCTATAGATTTATACGACGAACAAAAGGTAGCAGTAATCCCGGGTGAGCATTTCTCCGAAAAAGCAAAAAGCTATATCAGGATAAATATTGCCCGTGATAAAAACGAGATAGTTGAAGGGATTGAACGAATAAAAGCTTTTTTTAAGGATTAGACTACCACATCAAAACCCGTTTCTTTCAAATCGTTCCAAAATTCGGGATATGATTTTGAAACAACTTGGTAATTATTAATTGAAACCGGAAAACCCGATAATGCTAATGGAGCAAATGCCATTGCCATACGATGATCATCATAGGTTTGTATAATGTGATTTTCGGGCATGTTTATATTTTCATTTCCTGCCCAACTCAATCCATTACTCATTTCTTGGTTTAATGATATTCCTAATTTTTTAAATTCGTTGATTAATGCCTGGATACGATCCGTTTCTTTTATCGACAAATTATCAAGCCCGGTTATTTTAAAAGGAATATTTTTAGCTACTAATGTAACAACGAGTGTTTGAGCTAAATCAGGGCAATCAATAAAATCATATTCAAAAAAAATACATTCCGTGGGCCGCGATTTTAACTTTAGTCCCGATTTGGTAAACGTTGTTTCAACACCCAGGTTATTAAAAAGTTTAGGTAAAACCGAATCACCCTGAAGGCTTTCTTCCTGAAGCCCGATTAAATCGACCTCTGAATTCTTTGAAAGCGACACCATTTCGAACCAATACGATGCTGATGACCAGTCTGATTCAATATGCATATCAACCGGGTTATATTGTCCTTTATTAACATGTATGGTTCTGTCTTTCCAAACAATATCTGCCCCATAAATTTCCATCAGCTTAATTGTCATCCTGATATATTCTTTAGAAAGTATCTTCTGATCTATGGTCAGGCTAAAATGCCCATCAAGATATGGTGCAATAAGCAATAGAGCACTTATAAACTGGCTGCTGATATCACCTCTTATACTTAATGCTTTCGCCTGCAACTTATTTCCAATTATTTTTAATGGAGGAAATCCATCGTTTTCGGCATATTCAATGCGCGCACCAAATTCACGTAATATATCAACAAGCTCACTTATTGGCCTTTGTTTCATTCTTTCACTGCCTGTAATTACCCGTTCGCCCTTTAACAATGAAAAATAAGCCGTTAAAAAACGCATGGCTGTTCCTGCAGCACCAATATCAAAAACCGTGTTATTTAAATTGTTTATTGCATCCTGCAAAACCAATGTGTCATCGCTTGTTGACAGATTGTGAATTTTAAATTCCACGGGGCATAATGCTTTAATAATCAAAATCCTGTTCGAAAGACTTTTTGATGACGGAAGAGAAATAAAGCCCTGAAGCTTTTTATTGTTTTTCTTTATTGTACAAATCATGATATTAAGACAGCTCCCGGTACCAGTTTAAAACTTCGATAATTTCATTACGCGTACATTTTTTATTAATTTCCACATCACCAAAATCCCTTAGCAACGTTATATTAATATCTTTTCCTTCATTCTTTTTATCGTGAGTAATTAATTCATATATCTTCCCAAAATCCGACCCATCAATTTTAAGTTTGCCATAAATATTAATGAAATAGTTTACAGAATCATTAAACTCATCATCAGGGAATAAGCACTTTTTATTCGAAAGGTACAACTCGCAAACAATACCATGAGCAACGGCTGTTCCGTGTAGTATCTCGTTTGTAGTATTCATGAATAAACTCTCGAAAGCATGCCCGAAAGTATGTCCAAAATTGAGTGCTTTACGTATCCCCTTCTCGGTTGGATCTTTTTCGACAAAGTAATTTTTAATGGTTATAGATCGGGAAATAAGTTCGTTTAAACTTTTGTAATTTATATTTTGAATTTTATATCCTTTTAAATTGTCCCAGTCGGCCCTGCTATAGATTAATGAATTTTTCAGCATCTCTGCCCATCCCGACAATACATTTTCGTTGTCAAGTGTTTTTAGAAAGATACTGTTTATCAAAATATACCTGGGATGATTAAATACACCTATTTCATTTTTAAGCTCCAGGAAGTTTATTCCTGTTTTACCGCCAACCGAAGCATCTACCTGCGATAATAATGTTGTGGGAATATTTATAAATGAAATTCCTCTTTTAAATGTTGATGCCGCGAATCCTCCTAAATCACAAACTATTCCACCACCAAAATTGATTAACAAAGACGAACGGTCTGCTCCTCTTTTACTTAATTGTTCCCAAACAAAAGTTACTGTATTAATAGATTTGTTTTTTTCTCCGCTCTCAATCTCAATTATTTCAATATCTTTAATAATATCAGTATTATTTAATACTGGCAAACAATATTGTCGTGAGTTTTCATCAACAAGAAAAAAAATCTTCCCCGGATTTAAATCAGTTATGATTTTCAATAAGCTTTTTTCAATTTCAGATGTAATAAAAATATGTGAATATTCTGTAGATAATTGCATGAAATTTATAATGAGATGTTTTTGTAAATTTATTGAACGTAATAAAAGTAACCAAATTTGAATCAAAAATTAATTAATTAACAGCAAATAAGTATAAAGTTAATTATATTTACAAAGGTTTTTGATTTGCAGCAAAATATATTATCAATGACAATAAATAACAGGAATACAATTATTAAATACAATATCAGGCGGTATATTTTAATCGTAAGCTTTGGTACCCTGATTTCAATAATTGCATTTACTTCCATTTTTGAAATTTATTTAAAAGATATTAATAAAATACTAGTCGCGATAATTGCTTCAATTCTTTATTGTATATATATTGCTTATTATTATATCCTCGATTATAACTATATTCATTATACCGACGAAGGATTAAAATTTATTTTTCATTACGTTTCACTTAACCCTTTTAATAAAAAACGAAATGCAATAGAAATACTTAAAAGCAATTTTAGCGGATTCAAATTAAAAAAATCATTTCTCGGGCAAAAAACAGAAATCATATTATTTACCAAAACAAAAAAAGGAATCGCGAAATATCCGCCCATAAGTATCACTTCTTTATCTCAGAAACAAATAAATGCGCTTGTTTATTCCCTCTCTTAAATGGTACATTTTTAACCATCAGTTATTTTTAATTTTATTTAAAGAATCATTGGTGTCCGATTAAAACTTTACTAAACCCCGAAATATGAATAATATTAAGCCTTTTCTTAGATTTCGCCACTAAGTGGCTTTATTTTTATTACTATTTAATTCTACAAAGATTTTACCCAGCCTGCGGCAGGCAGGTGCTACGCAGTATTTATATTAGCAACGTAGTTGCTATATATTTGCAGATAAATACATTATAGAATTTGTGAAGCAACATCGTTACGATATCTTTATTGGTTTCAATTTTACCGGACAATAGTGTTAAAGAATCTATAATTATTTATCACTGAACTCTATTTTCGTAAAATGTGTTATTAATCATGTTTTATCGTATCACTTTTTTTGGTTTATATAAATATTAAACTATACTTTTGCCAAAAATTTTTTAAAGCTTAATAAAACAAGTTAATTGTTTAACAAAAAACAAATGTAACATGAACGTAGATAAATTAATTAATCAGCTAGAGAAAAAACATCCTGGAGAAATTGAGTATCTTCAAGCTGTCAGAGAAGTTTTAGAATCAATCGAGGAAGTTTATAACCAGAACCCTCAGTTCGAAAAAG
>MENK01000003.1:155244-156171 GCA_001768235.1 Bacteroidetes bacterium GWB2_32_14 | reverse complement strand
ATACCTGTCAGCCTTTGGCTGAATCATTTTCTTAATCTTAATCCCGAGAGTAAGATTAGGAACCAATTATTTGTCCAGAAAAGATGTTATTCAATTTTATTTAGATGCTGATCAATGATATCGATGAGTTGTTTTTTCCGGTAGGGTTTTGCCAGATACCCGTTAAAACCTTCTTGTAAAAATTGGTCCTTATCTGCAAAAAGCGCGTAACCTGTAATTGCGATAATCGGTACGTTATTATAACCCGGAATTTTTCTAATTTCTTTTGCAGCGGTTCGCCCGTCTATTGCACCTTCCAAACTAATATCCATCAGAATTAGATCATACATTCTTTTTTTTGCCTTTTGAATAGCTTCTATAGCATTAACGGCATCTTCCACTACGAACAGTCCCTCTAAAAATTTTGTTATAATTGTCCGGTTCTCAAGGTTGTCTTCAACCGAAAGAATGGAACGCTTCTCTGAGTTGTTCGGGAGGGCGTTCTTGTCTTGCTGTAAAATCTGATCACTTGAAGGCATATCTTTTTTTTCCGCTGGAATAATAATTGAAAAAGTTGAACCAATACCAAAAATACTTTTTACTTTAATCTCTCCGTTTAAGTACCCGATCATTTTCTTTGCTAAAAAGAGACCAATTCCGGTTCCTTCGTAACCCCTACCCAAGCCTTCACTTGCTTGTCTAAATTCTTCGAAAATAATCGATTGCTCTTCTTCCCTGATGCCAATCCCGGTATCGGTAATATCAAAACGGACAAACGGGCGATTTTCTTTTTCTATAAGAGAAGCTTCAATAATTATTTTCCCCTTTAAGGTAAATTTTATTGCGTTATCAACAACATAAGAAAGGACTTCGGTTAACAACCGCTCGTCTCCAAGAACCAGAGCTGACTGTTCATTAAATTTAACTTGAAGATCCAATTCCTTTAGT
>MENK01000003.1:0-155175 GCA_001768235.1 Bacteroidetes bacterium GWB2_32_14 | reverse complement strand
ATTTGTTGTTCTTCGTTAATCTGGTAATGTAAGATTTGATTTTCACAACATGATTTATTCATTTCTTCATTACCACAACAGCAGGATTTTGAAGAGCCAAAAATGGTAAATGATTCAAATTGTCCCCCACAATAATGCAAGTTTATTGTAAGTCCAAGTGAAATCAGGATATAAAAACTTAAAAACACTATGGTAACAGTTCTTTTCATAGTACAAATGTAAATATAGAACCGCGAAAAAGGTTTATATAATTTTATGTATTTTTTATATGATTTTAGTCTGTTCTTGCAGAATTTTCAATAATCCTTAATATGACCTGAACTGATTTTTCCATGGACTCCAGAACAGCATATTCATATTTTCCATGATAATTATGCCCCCCGGTAAATATGTTAGGGCAGGGCAGGCCCATATAAGAAAGTCTTGCTCCATCGGTTCCACCACGTACGGGTTTTATTTCAGGTTTTACTCCAACTTCAATCATCGCCTGTTTTGCTTTTTCAACAATATGCATTACGGGTTCAATTTTTTCACGCATATTGTAATATTGATCTTTTATTTCAATACCGGTTATTGGTTGGTTGTATTTTTTATTGATTGACTCAACAATATTCTGGATAAATGCTTTTTTATTTTCGAACTTCGATTTATCGTGATCTCTTATAATATATTGAATTTCTGCTTCTTCGACAGTTCCATTTAGTTTTGTTATGTGAAAAAAACCCTCATAATTTTCGGTCAATTCAGGTCTTTCATTCTTAGGAAGCATTTCGTTAATTTCTGTAGCTATTAGAATGGCATTGATCATTTTATCCTTTGCATATCCCGGATGAATATTTCGTCCTTGAATCTTAATTTTTGCCGATGCTGCATTGAAATTTTCATATTCAAGTTCTCCAATGGGTCCTCCATCAACTGTATAGGCATAATCTGCACCAAACTTTTTGACATCGAAAAAATCAACTCCTTTTCCAACTTCTTCATCGGGAGTAAATGCTACTTTTATTGTTCCATGCTTTATCTCTGGATGTTTTCCCAAATATTCCATGGCTGTCATTATCTCAGCAATGCCTGCTTTATCATCGGCTCCTAACAAGGTTTTTCCACTTGCAGTGATTATGGTTTGCCCGATATAATTTTTAAGTTCCGGGAATTCCTTTACCGATAAACAAATATCTAAATCTGTGTTAATGGGAATATTTTTGCCGTTGTAATTTTCAAAAACTTGTGGTTTTACATTTTCTCCACTCATATCAGGAGCAGTATCCATATGAGCCAGAAAACCTATTGTAGGAATTTTCTTATCTGTATTCGAAGGTAAAGTTGCAGTAACATATCCGTATGTATCAACATCAACATTTTTTAATCCCAATTGTTTTAATTCCTTTTCGAGATGATAAGCTAAATCAAACTGCTTTTTTGTGCTTGGAAAAGTCTGTGAATCTTCATCAGATTGAGTATCAATTTGAACATACTTTAAAAAGCGATTGAGTATTGACTTTTTCATTTAGATTTTGTTTTTACTAAAATAAAACAAATTAAAACCATATAAAGCTAATTTTTTTTAGATTATTGATAAATTTGAACTTTTATTGGTATAAATCTGATTTAAGTACAATTTTTTCAGGATAATAAGATTAATAATTAAAAACGAATAAAAAATGTTGAGCCAAAATCTAATTCAGTTTCTCTACAATTTAAGAGATAACAATAATCGGGAATGGTTTCATAACAATAATGAAACATATCAAATTGTAAAAAAGGAATTCGAGCAGTTTATTGCTTTGGTAATTATGGAAATTTCACAATTTGATTCATCCATTCAAAATGTAAACCCTAAAGAGTGTATTTTCAGGATTAACCGCGATATTCGTTTTTCGAACAACAAATCACCCTATAAAAATAATTTTGGTGGTTTTATTGTTCCCGGTGGCAGAAATGCTGGGTATGCAGGATATTATGTTCATATAGAACCCGAAAATTGTTTTCTTGCCGGCGGAATCTATATGCCACCAGCCGACAGGTTGAAAGCTGTTCGAACAGAAATCTATGAAAATACGGATGTATTTAAAAAGATTATTCATGATAAAACTTTTGTAAAGTATTTCGGTGAATTATCTGCTGAAGACAAACTGAAACAACCACCCAAGGGGTTCCCGAAAGATTTTAGTGATATCGATTTGCTAAAATACAAGCACTATACTGTTGCAAAAAACATAAGTGAAGATTTAATTGTTTCAAAGCAGTACATTAAAGAAACTATAGATACTTTTAAAGTTCTTTATCCTTTTAATCAATTTATTAACGAAGCTATCAATTACCAGTTATCACTAGATAATTAACGTGAGTTCGACGTAAGAAATTCAATAATTTAGTTTGAAAATATAGGGAGAATTAGTATATTTAAATATCTAACGTTCAAATATTTAACTAATTTTTCTCCCTATGTTTAATATAGATAAAATTACTGAAATTTTCTGTTTAGTTGATGATTTTTGCAAAGAATTTGAAAAAGCCAAGAAAGATCATGTATTACAAAAAGATAATGATAAAAAGCGAAGAAACCGTTCATGCAACCTGTCAGATAGTGAAGTAATTACTATATTGATTTTCTTTCATGCAGGCCAATTTCGTAACTTAAAGCATTATTACACTCATTATGTGCAAATTCACCTCAGGAAAGAGTTTCCCAAAACAGTTTCATATAATCGCTTTGTAGAGTTGCAACAAAAAGCTACCATGCCAATGGCTATATTTCTGAAAACTTGCTGTTTAGGAAAATGTACAGGGGTTTCATTTATTGATTCTACACCATTAAGAGCTTGTCATATTCGTAGAGAACATTCTAATAAAGTATTTAAAGGTTTGGCAGCCAAGGGACAATGTTCAATAGGATGGTTTTTTGGTTTTAAACTTCATTTGATTATTAATGACAAAGGAGAAATCCTTGATTTCATGCTAACACAAGGCAATGTAGATGATAGAGAACCTCTTAGAAATAAAGCATTTCATGATAAAATATTTGGAAAACTGTTTGGAGATAAAGGATACATCTGTAAATCCCTTTTTGAACAGCTTTTTATAAATGGTATTCATCTGATTACAAAGATTCGTAAAAACATGAAAAACAGCTTAATGCATATTCAGGATAAAATCATACTCAAAAAAAGAGCCCTTATTGAAACTGTAAACGATGAATTAAAGAATATCTGTCAGGTAGAGCATACCAGACATAGAAGCTTTGAAAACTTCTTAACAAATTTACTTTCAGGACTAATTGCTTATTCTTTCTTTCCTAAAAAACCATCATTAAATATTGAAATCATTGATAATAAAGCCTTAAAACAATACGCTTAAATCGAACTCACGTTAATTAAGTTTTTTTACATATTCTTTATTTCTGAAACTAATTTTTGTAATGTTTCTTTTGCGTTTCCAAAGAGCATTCTTGTTTTTTCATGAAAAAAGAGGTTGTTTTCAATAGCAGCATATCCTTTTCCCATACCTCGTTTCATAACAATAACGTTTTTGGCTTTTAATGTATTTATAATAGGCATACCATAGATTGGGCTACCCGGATCATCAAGAGCAGCAGGATTTACCACGTCGTTTGCTCCGATAACCACAACCACATCAACATTTTCCATTTCATCATTTGCCTGCTCACTTTCGATAAGTTTTTCGTAAGGAACATCGGCTTCGGCAAGCAAAACATTCATGTGCCCGGGCATTCTGCCCGCAACGGGATGTATGGCATACTTAACTTCCAGACCTTTTTCTTCTAAAACAATATCCAGCTCATGTGCCAGGTGCTGTGCCTGGGCTACTGCAAGGCCATAACCCGGAACAACCATTACTTTGCGCGAATAACTTAATAAAATGGCCGCATCGGTAATTGAAACTTCTTTTATTGTTCCAATTTCTGATTCTACTGATGTTTCGTTTCCTCCAAAAGCGCCAATAATAACATTAAATAATGAACGGTTCATGGCTTTGCACATGAGAATGGTTAGAATTGTTCCTGCCGATCCAACCAGAATTCCCCCGGTAAGCATTACCAGATTGTTATATAAAAAACCACCCATTGCAGCAGCAACACCGGTAAATGAGTTTAATAATGAAATAACAACAGGCATATCGGCACCACCAATTGGCATAACGAATAAAACACCATAAACCAATGAAATAGCTAATAAAATATATACAAAAGGAGTGAGTTCAACCGGATTTATTTGACCACGTGTCATGATGAATAATGTAATTCCGATAATTACAACAAGAAGAATAATATTAACTAATCGCAATAACCTGGAACGAATATCTTTTATACGGCCATCAAGTTTACCAAATGCAATTATACTTCCCGCGAATGAAACACTTCCAATAATTAATCCTAAAAATATCACTAATGCTTGCCAGTTCAATAAGCCATGCTGCATGATTAACTCTTTGTTAATATGTGGAAATTCCATTAAAGAAATTAAAGCAGCAGCAGCACCTCCCATTCCATTAAAAAGGGAAACCATTTCTGGCATTTTGGTCATCTTTACTTTTCTTGCAATAATCCATCCGGTAATTGTACCTATCGCAATGGCTGTAAATATGAATCCAAAGTTTCCTATACGATGTTCATTCTGACGATGCAACAATAAAGTTGCCACAATAGCAATGAGCATTCCTGTTGCAGCCCATAAATTACCACGTTTTGCTGTATCAGGATGACTTAATCTCTTGAGTCCTATTATAAATAAGATTGAAGCTAAAAGATATATAATTTCTAAAACTGAATCACCAAAGGTGAAATGCACGAGTTTTGAGAATTCAATTATTTGGTTCATGGTTCGGATTATTTCTTAGGTCTCTTTTTAAACATCTCTAACATTCTGTCTGTTACAACAAATCCTCCGACTACATTCAGAGTTCCTAACAACACGGCTAAAAACCCGAGTATAATATTCAAAGTAGTTTCAGCATGGCCTAAAACAATTATAGCTCCTATTATTACCACACCATGTATGGCATTTGCTCCCGACATTAACGGGGTGTGTAATACCGCGGGTACGTGAGAAATTACTTCTATGCCGAGGAATATGGATAATATCACTATAAATATTGCCTCAGCATTTACATATATAAATTGCAAGATAGCTTCCATAATTTTACTTATTTGATTTTACTCTTTCGTTAATGATTTCTTTATTATATGTAATGCAGGTTCCACGAACAATTTCATCCGTGAAATTTAATTTCAGATTTCCAGATTCATCAATAATAAGTTTCATGAAATTGATGATATTGTTTCCATACATTTTGCTGGCATCCGATGGGATTGCAGAAGCGTAGTTTGAATTTCCAATGATTTTAACATGATTTATTTCAACTGCTTCATTATTTTTTGTCAGCTCGCAATTTCCACCTGTAGATGCTGCAAGATCAATAATAACTGAACCCGGCATCATGTTTTCAACAGTATCTTTAGTAATTAGCAGTGGAGCTTTTCTGCCGGGAATCTGGGCTGTTGTAATAACTACATTTGCTTTTTTAGCATGTTCCTGTATTAACTGTTGTTGTTTTTGTTTAAATTCTTCTGTTTGTTCAACTGCATAACCACCGGCATTTGAATCATTGAGTGCACCTTCTACTTCAATAAATTTAGCGCCCAGACTCTGAACTTCTTCTTTTACTGCAGAACGTACATCGAATGCTTCTACAACAGCTCCCAGTTTGCGGGCTGTAGCAATAGCTTGCAGCCCGGCAACACCTGCACCTAAAACCAGCACTTTTGAAGGTTTAATTGTCCCTGCCGCGGTCATAAACATCGGGAAAAAAGATGGCAAATGATTTGCAGCTTCGAGCACAGCTTTATAACCAGCAACAGTTGCCATCGATGAAAGAATATCCATAGACTGTGCCCTGGTGGTTCTTGGAACCATATCCATACTAAACGAAGTAATACCGGATTCTACAAACTGCTTAACTATGTTGGAATTAAATAATGGATTAAAAGCAGTTAGAACAGCTTGACTCTCCTTTAGTTTTTTATATTCATCAGTTGATAAGTGGTGAATACTGACAATCAGGTTTGAATCATTTAAAACCTGCTCCCTGCTTACTATTTCAGCACCTTTTTCGTTATAGCTATTATCAGCAAAAAATGATTTTTTTCCGGCACCTTTTTCAATTGAAACAGTAGCTTTTAAATCTATAAGAGTTTTAACATGATCGGGTAACAATGCCACCCTGTTTTCAAATTCGGGTTCTTTGAGTATTCCTATTTTCATTTTTAGGTTAAATAATTTATAATCGTAAACATTATTTATAATTTTTTGTTCAATTCTATATTTAATTCAAAAAGCTAAACAAATAGATTAAACAATATGATTTTCGAAGTGTTTTGTTTATATTTAATAAGTATTAAAATCGTGAACTTAATATAGTTAAGTTAAACAAAATCAACTTGAACATGTATTGTATTGATAAAAAATAGTTTAATCATGGATAAATTCTCTTATTTAGGAAATTCCGAAATTGATTCAATAGAAAAATTATACGAACAATATAAAGTTAATTCATCTTCGGTTGATATTCAATGGCAAAAGTTTTTCGAAGGATTTGAATTTGCACAAAAGCATTTTCCAAATTCAACTCAGGGCAGCGAATGGGTAGATAAAGAGTTTAAAGTAATTAATCTTATTGATGGCTACAGGAAACGTGGGCATTTGTTTACTAAAACCAACCCTGTCAGAGAACGCAGAAAATATTCACCTGCTTTGGCGATTGGTAATTTTGGTTTAGATACCGATGATTTGGAAAAAACTTTTCAGGCCGGGAAAAACATAGGTATTGGCCCGGCAACTTTAAAAAATATTATTTTACATCTCGAAACAACCTATTGTTATTCGATTGGTGCTGAATACATGTTTATCAGGAATCCTGAAATTCTGAGTTGGCTTCAGAATCGAATGGAAAGTAAGAAGAATACTCCGGAATTTTCAAATTCACAGAAAAAACATATTTACAACCACTTAAAACAAGCTGTCGGGTTTGAAAGTTTCATTCACAGGAAGTTTGTCGGACAAAAAAGATTCTCGCTTGAAGGGGCTGAAACATTAATTCCGGCGATGGATTCAATTATTGAGAAAGGTTCAAAACTGGGTATCGAAGAGTTTATCATTGGTATGGCACATCGCGGAAGACTGAATGTTCTTGCCAATATCTTAAAGAAACCAGTTGAAAATATCTTTTCTGAGTTTTTAGGTGAAGAATACGATGAAACAATTGCCCTGGGTGATGTAAAATATCACCTGGGTTTTGAAAATTCATTTTTAACAAATGATAAAAAAACGGTAAATATAAAGTTGGTACCTAATCCATCGCATCTGGAAACTGTTGGCCCGGTGGTTCAGGGAATTTCTAAAGCGATTATATGGGAAAAGTATAATCACGATTACAAAAAGCTTATTCCTGTTATTATACATGGCGATGCGGCGATAGCAAGTCAGGGAGTAGTTTATGAAACTCTTCAAATGTCGCAGTTAAATGGATATAGAACAGGGGGCACAATTCATCTGGTTGTTAATAACCAGGTAGGCTTTACAACCAATTATCTCGAAGCCCGATCAAGCACGTATTGTACCGATATTGCCAAAGTTACCAAGTCACCTATTTTCCATGTGAATGGTGATGATGTTGAAGCATTGGTTTATACCATTGAAATGGCAATGGAATTTCGTCAGACTTTTCATACCGATATATTTATCGATATCTTGTGTTATCGAAAATACGGGCACAACGAAGGAGATGAACCCCGCTTTACTCAACCATTATTGTACGATATTATTAGTAAACATCCCAATCCGAAAGATATTTATGGTAATCTTTTAATAAATCAAAATGTTAGTACTAAAGAAGAACTAAAGATACTGGATCAGGAATACTCAATTTTTCTTGAACAGAAATTAGAAATTGCACAAAAAAACAAAAAGGTTCTTATTAGGCAATTTTTAGCAAATGAATGGTTAAAGTACCATCACCCGGTAAAATCCGAATTCGAAAATTCTCCATTAACAGGAGTTGATAAAAAAGTGCTTAAAGCGATTGCTCATAAAATAAACATGCTTCCAAAAGATTTAAAGTTCTTCAATAAAGTGGAGAAATTAATGAACGATAGGAATAACATGATGAAGGATGAAAAACTGGATTGGGCTATGGCTGAACTATTGGCATACGGAACATTGATTGCCGAGGGACATCCGGTAAGGTTAAGCGGGCAGGATTCAGAACGAGGAACATTTTCTCACAGGCATGCAACATTAACTATTGAAGATTCAGTTAACAAATATATTCCATTGAAGCATATCAGCGAAGACCAGGCACCATTTCATGTATTTAATTCGCCACTTTCAGAATATGGAGTATTAGGATTTGAATATGGTTTTGCTCTTGCTACTCCTTCCGGTTTAACAATTTGGGAAGCTCAGTTTGGTGATTTTCATAATGTTGCTCAGGTTATCATTGATCAGTACATGAGTTCTGCCGAAGACAAATGGGGATTAATGAACGGGTTAACATTATTTCTGCCACACGGATACGAAGGCCAGGGACCTGAACATTCAAGTGCCCGCATAGAACGCTTTTTAACATTAAGTGCAAACAATAACATGCAAATTGTGAATGCAACAACTCCGGCAAATTTCTTTCATGTTTTGCGAAGACAGGCTCATCGCGAATTTGCAATACCATTAGTTATTTTTACACCAAAAAGTTTGTTACGCCATCCAAAATGCATTTCGCCACTGGATGATTTAGCAAGAGGTTCTTTCAAGGAAGTTATCGATGATGAGAATGTAGATATCCAGGAAGTTAGAAGTGTAGTATTTTGTAGTGGAAAAATCTATTATGATTTATTGGAGAAAAAAGAAGAGTTCAATGCCAAAGACATTGCTCTTGTTCGGGTTGAACAATTGCATCCCTGGCCCGAAAATCAAATCCAACAAATTATAAAAAAATATCCCCAAACATTGCGTTGGCTGTGGGTACAGGAAGAACCTGAAAATATGGGAGCATGGAATTATGTGCGCGATAAATTTGCCGGAATTGATATAAAACCTTTGGCACGTTTAGCAAGTGGAAGTCCTGCTGTAGGATTGCATAAACTTCATGTTCTGGGACAACAGGAAATTATTAATAAAGTTTTCAGGAAATGTACCTGTGAACTGAAAAAAGGATATTGTGGATTGCAGTGTGATGTGGGAAGCAAACGAGAAGAAATTAAACAGCAACACACTTATTTATAGATGTTAGATAAAAGTTAAAAGCTTGCCCACCTTTGGCGGGATAAAAGTAAAATTATCTTGATACTAAATACTTGATACTTGAAATATATGATTGAAATTAAAATACCCAGCCCGGGAGAATCGATAACAGAAGTAGTTCTGTCGAACTGGCTCGTGGAGAATGGCCAATATGTAGAGAAAGATCAGGAGATTGCCGAGATTGAATCCGATAAAGCAACTCTTCCACTTATTGCTTCTGAAAGTGGTAAAATTGAAATTCTTATTGCAGTTGGTACAACAACTAAAGTAGGAGCAGTGGCTTGTAAAATTGACACAAATGTAAAACCAACAGAATCGAAACCGCAGCAAACTAAAAAAGTCGAAGTCCCTAAGCAAGATGTAAAAAAAGAAAATTTGGAAACGCAGAATGCTGAACATCAATTAACCAATTCGGAATATTCGAATGTAAAAATTTCTCCGGTAGCTCAAAAACTAATGGAAGAAAATAACCTGAATATAGATGATGTGATAAAAGGATTGAAACGAATTGGGAAACATGAAATCGAACAAATACTAGCTCAGAAATCAAGTTTAGGAATAAACTCAAATCAAAAAACAGAGATTTCAAGAGAAACTGAACATAAGAAAATATCACCACTTCGAAAAAAACTAAGTGAACGACTGGTTTCGGTTAAAAACGAAACTGCCATGCTTACCACGTTTAACGAAGTGGATATGACCAAAATTATTAAACTTCGAAACCAATATCAGAACCAATTTACCGAAAAGCATGGAATAAAACTGGGTTTTATGTCGTTCTTTACAAAAGCTGTTACCATTGCATTAAAAGCATACCCTGCGGTTAATTCGCAAATTGCTGACGACGAAATACTATATCCTGATTATGCCGATATTGGCATTGCTGTTCAAACACCCAAAGGATTAATGGTTCCGGTTGTTCGTAATGCGGAATCGATGAGTCTTGCCGAACTTGAAATCAAAATAAAAGAACTTGCCGATAAAGGCCGTGCAGGCAGAATTTCGCTGGAAGAATTGTCAGGAGGAACATTTACAATTACCAATGGAGGTGTTTTTGGCTCGTTACTTTCTACCCCGATTTTAAATCCGCCACAATCGGGAATATTGGGAATGCACAACATTCAGGAAAGGCCGGTTGCAATCAATGGCAAGGTTGCAATACGCCCGATGATGTACGTTGCTTTATCGTACGATCACAGAACCATTGATGGAAAAGATTCAGTAGGATTCTTGGTTAAAGTAAAAGAATTACTCGAATCACCTTATAAAATGATTGCGGGAGATAAGAATGCAGATGAAGTATTGTTGGGATTATAAAAAAAACGAACGGTTAATACCGCTCGTTTAATATTATTTTATATTTTAACTAGAAACTAAGACCTAAATATAACCCTGCATTATATAAACTAGAAATATTTTTATCACCAGTTAAAAGATTTCCTTTAACACCAATATTTAAAGTATTTCGTTTGAAAACAGGAATATCAACTCCACAGCCAAGACCTATTCCATATAATATATTATTTAGTCTTAAATCAACATCTTCATATGCATCAATTTTAACATTACTAGTTTTAATAGAAGAAAAAATCAATCCATAATCCATATAAAACGAAACTTTATTTTTTAAACTATTGTTTCTTAAAAATAAATTTACATTAGTATAAGAAATATCAAAACTTAAATCTCCCTGACCATCTGATGCTTCATATTTTTTGATAGAGAAATCAATTTCTGGGCGAAATGATAAACGCATACGTTTATAGGTCATAGGTATATCCAGGAATATTCCATAATTACTTCCTAAAGTTGAAGAGATCTTTTCAATAATATATTTATTATTAAGAGTTACTCCATAACCAGAATAAACAACATAACTAATAAAATAATCAGGTTTAAAATTTATAGTACTATAATCTAATCCAGTAGAGATTCCTATTTTAAAATATGGAATTCTTTTATTACTACACTCGTCATATCGCTTAAATATTGATATCAATCTTGATTTATTATACATAGCAAAATTGATTGTATTCTCAATTTCTTTACAGCTATCTAAATCGTTACGTAAAGTTTTTACTAGTTCTTTTTTATTTGAAGGTAATAATTTTAAATCTTCTGCTTCTTTTAAATAAAATTCTTTTTTATCTGAACTCTTAAGATAGTATAAATATGGTTTTTTATTATTTAACCGTTGTAAAAATATATTCTTACCATTTATTTTAATGTTTTCATAAACAATATCATCATATCCATATTCTTTTATACTGTCAACATTATATTTTATTGGTGTAGCTTTAATAAACTTGTAATAATAAATATATTTTGAATTCTCATAGTCCATACCTTTCCTGATATAGCCTGATTTATATTCATTCGTATTTGTAATTATATATCCCTTTTCTGTTCCCTGCTCCTTTTTAAATTCCTCACTATTTACTTGTGAAAATGCACTTAATGAAAGAGTAATAAATACAGTACAAAAAATCAATTTAATTTTTCTCATAATCTTTTTAATTTTATTATTAACTAATTTTTAAAATAGTAACCAAGTGTAAAGTTTAATGTAGATAATACAGAGTTTTTTTCATCTATTGTAAACAACAAATAGTTTTTATGGTATTGAATATCAAAATACATTTTGTAAATATCTTTTATTTTAAAATTCAATCCACATCCAATATTATAACCTGGGTTAAACAAGTTTATTTCAATATTTTTATCTGAAATAATTTCATTTATCTGCAGATTGTCCGATACAAAAGTGCCGTCTAATTTGCTATAAATAGAAATATTATCGGAGAATCCCCCATAAATATATGGTTCAATTTTTTTAAAAGAATATTTATATTCTAAATTAATTGTGTGTTTTAAATGTAAGTTATAGAAATCAAAAGAGTAATTATATACTCTGTAATCATCACTATATGAATGCGATGCATGTGCTTTACCATAATCAAATAGTAAATCAAATCGAAGAAACAGATTATCATTTACTTGAGGAATACTTAGAATCAAATTTGTACCAGCAATTATTGAATTATATGAAACATCCATATTTAAAATGTATTCTGTTCGAAAACGAATAATTTTACTGTCAATTTCATTAAATCCATAACCAATATAAGCACCAATATTTAATTTATTTATATAAGTTTTATTTGAGTAGATTATGCATTTCTCATCTGTACATACTAAATTGTGATATTTCTCTCCTACATTTATTAATGAATTATGATTAACACTAACATTATTAATTTGATTAAAAAAATCAGGTCTGTCAGCAAATGCTAATCGTAAAAGACCTATATGATTGGTATTTTTAACAATGTAATCAGAGTATTTCCCGTCTATTTCATTTTTCCCTCCTGTTAATTCAATAAACCCTGTCTTTTCACTATCTAAAAAATAGTGTTCCCCTTCGTTGTTTTTACAATAGTATATATCTACTATACCATTTATTAGGTATTCAAGAAATAAGATTTCTTTTGTTGAATCTTTCCATTTTATTTCTCTAGAAATAAAAAATTTCTCTCCATTATAGCCATATGCAAATATTTCTCCTGGAGCATATCTGATTACATCATTAGCATTTAAATCTTTTTTAAAAACACATTGATATGCACTTTTTAAGTGCGAATCTTTTTCAATATATCCGTGAAGAGTGTCATTATTATTGGTTATGATATATCCTTCTTTTATTTCTGTTTGGGCATATATTAAGGTTGTAAATAATAATTGGAAAACAATAATTTTAAGATATTTCATTTTTTATTTTTTTGAGGAAGTACAAATTTACATAAATATTTTTTTTTAAGTTCGGTTTATTTTTGATTTATTGTTTTAATGAATTATCACATGATTATATAACCACTTGTTGTATTTTTTTTAAATATTGAACTAATAGAATCTTTTTAATTGATATTAAGTGAAATTAATACTTTTGAAACTAACTTAGTCTTTGGAAAAGAAATAGTATAATATTTATCCAAGAATTTAATATGTTTTAGTTTTAGATTTTAATTACAATTAAAATAAAGTCTCAACTAATAAGAAAAATCAATATTTATCGTTCTTTTTAAAAGCTTTGTATTATTTTTATGTTGAAAATTAAAAGGGTATTCATAATATGGTTAAAAAGATTGTTTTCATATTCATTATTCTAATTGGAATAGCATATCAAAACTTTGCTCAAATACCTATTACAATAAGCAATAAATCTATCGATTCGCTGAATTATAAGAGTAAAACCATGTGGATTACGCTGACCCCTTTCTTTATAGTGAATCGTAAATTTTCTCCCGATAATGGTGAAACGTGGAAAAATGTGGGCATGTTCGGCCAAAAACTAAAACCCTATTTATTAACTGATTCTATTGCAACTGAAAATATCAATATCTATAAATATACACGTATGGCAGGTATAGCTCAAATGTGGGTCATTGCACCTTTGCTTGCATATCGCCATTTTACTTATGTCCCTTCAATAAGTACAGGGGATGAAGTGATTGATGAAAACACGTATCTCGAAGAAGAAAGCGGCTATCTGACAGCTTCAATTCTTATTTTTATTACGGGTAACTTTACATATCATATTTTAGCAAAAACATACCTTTTCCGTTCTTTGCACGACTACAACAGGGGAATATTATCGAATCAGTATTTTGAGAATACTTCTGTAAATTTCAATTTTCAGATTGATTCACAGACCCAGACTCCATTGGTGGGTATTGCAATTACTTTTTAAAAATCATAATGAAATCAAACAGGCTTTTAATACTAATTGTTTTATTGCTGATTACTTTTGTAGCTGTATATATTTTTTCAAACCCGCATGGAACTTTAAAATCAGGAAATACAGGTTTTTTAATTCAGTCAGCCGATAAAATATCTGAAATAAAAATATCTTCATCACAAGAACAAATCGGGTTAAGTAAAAAAAACAATACATGGGAATTGAATGGCAAATACAAGGTTAACGATTTGATTATTACTAATTTTTTAAATGCTTTAACAAGTATTGATATCCTTACACCTGTATCAAAAGTTGAAAGAAATCAAATAAGTAATATCCTTAAAAAAGAAGGGGTTCTTGTTGAACTCAGAGACAACAAGTTCTTTAGCCGAAAGTTTTTTGTTAATCAGCCCGCGATGAGCAAGAATAAAACATACATGATGATGACTAACTCACAGGAACCTTATATTGTTAGAATTCCCGATTTTAAAGGTCAGGTTTCCCAGTTATTTATTACAAATGAAAATTTCTGGCGCGATAAAACGGTATTTAACTACTTGCCACAACATATTAAGTCGATTACTGTTGAATACCCCCGGTCAAATACAAAATCTTTCAAAGTAGCATATAATAAAGGAACTTTTACATTACAAAACCTTAACGAAGGAGAGTATGAACAAGATTTTAATATAGAAAAGGTTGCTCAATATTTTACTAATTTCCAAAATGTTAAATATGAAAATAAAGCTACATTAGCCGGAGAAAAAATCGACTCTGTTAAACAATCTGTTGCCTACTGTATAATTTCAGTTGAAGATTACAATGGAGCAATAAATAAACTTGAAATCTTCAGGAAAGATGCAGAAAATAATATTGATGAGTTTGGTAATAAAGCCGGATTTGACTACAACAGGGCTTATGCAGTATTCAATAATAATGATGAATTGTTAGTAATTCAATATTATAATTTTGATTTAATATTCAAAGAAATTGATTATTTTCGCTAGCACAAAAATCGAATATGTATATTGGCTCATTGAGTTTTTTTTCGTATTATTGATAATTAATTTATAAGTGTTTATAATTAAAAATTTAAAATAGATACAAATGAAATTTGTAATTTCCAGCACAGAACTTTTAAATCATTTACAGGCAATTAGCAGGGTTATTAGCAATAAAAACACACTGCCTATACTTGATAATTTTCTTTTTCAGTTAAACGAAAAAGAACTTAAAATTACCGCATCCGATTTGGAAACAACCTTAATTACTACTATTCATCTTGAAAATGTAACCGATGGCGGTAATATCGCGATTCCTGCAAGAATTTTAACCGATACATTAAAGGAATTTCCCGATCAACCATTAACTTTCGATATTAATAACGATACTTTTAGCATAGTTATTACAACAGAAAATGGGAAATACAATGTTGTAGGACAAAATGGTGAAGATTTTCCACAATTACCAAGCTTGAAGAAAGACCTAAAAACATCAGTTCAACTTCCCTCGGATGTATTGTTAAACGGAATAGTAAAAACTCTTTTTGCTACTGCCGATGATGAACTACGGCCTGTAATGAATGGTATATTTATCGAATTGTATTCCGATAATATGACATTTGTAGCTTCCGATGCTCATAAATTGGTTCGTTACAAGAGAATGGATGTTAAATCCGAAAATGAATCATCATTTATTCTTCCCAAAAAACCGGCTTCATTATTAAAAGCGATACTTCCAAAAGAACAAAAACAGGTATTAATTGAATTCGACGATAAAAACGCATTTTTCACTTTGTCTGAATATAAACTTGTTTCCCGCTTGGTTGAAGGAAACTACCCGAGTTACAATTCAGTAATTCCTACCAATAACCCGAATAAATTAACAATCGATAGGTTGGAATTATACAATGCATTAAAACGTGTGGCATTATTCTCGAACCAGGCAAGCAACCTGGTTAAACTTGATCTTAAAGGGAACCAGCTTAATGTTTCGGCCCAGGATATTGATTTCTCAATTTCGGCAAACGAACGTTTGAATTGCCAATACGAAGGCGATGATATGGAAATTGGATTCAAATCGTCCTTCCTGATTGAAATATTATCGAATTTATCTTCAACAGATGTTGTTGTTGAACTTTCAGATCCATCACGTGCAGGCATCTTACTTCCTGCAGAAAGAGAAAACATCGACGAAGATGTGTTGATGCTGATTATGCCGATGATGATTAATGTATAAAAAATAATTAATGATAACTGAAAAAGAGTTTCGCACGAAGCTCTTTTTTGTTATTCATGCTTATGTTTGCAAAAAGAATTTATAATGGAATTAAACTTAAAAAAACCAATTGTATTTTTCGATCTCGAAACTACAGGTATTGATATTGCTAACGACAGAATCGTTGAAATATCATTGCTCAAAATTCATCCAAATGGAAAAGACGAAAGTAAAACCATGCGTGTAAATCCCCAGATGCCCATACCTAAACAAGCTACAGATATTCACGGGATTACTGACGAAGATGTTAAAAACGAACCCACATTTAATGAAGTAGGAAAAAATATTGCTCATTTTCTCGAAGGATGCGATTTAGCTGGTTATAACTCAAATAAATTCGATATTCCTTTACTTGCCGAAGAATTTTTAAGAGTTGATATTGATTTTGATTTAAAGAAACTTCGTTTAATCGATGTTCAGGTTATTTTCCATAAAATGGAGCAACGTACATTAAGTGCTGCTTACAAATTTTATTGCGATAAAGACTTAACCAATGCTCATAGTGCAAAGGCAGATACTATGGCTACATACGAAATTCTGAAAGCTCAGGTTGACAGGTATAAAGATTTGGAAAACGATATGGAGTCACTCTCTAAATTCTCATCTCACAATACCAATGCCGATTTTGCAGGCCGTATTGTTTACAACGATAAGGGAGAAGAAGTTTTTAATTTCGGGAAATACAAAGGCCAGACTGTTGAATCTGTTTTAGAAAAAGATTCCGGCTATTTTGGATGGATGATGAATAGTGATTTTCCCTTGTACACGAAAAAGGTATTGACTGCAATAAAACTTCGAAAATTTAATTCGTAATTTTGAGTATCAAAATATGAGATTTAAGATATTAGATTTAATGTTTTCATTTTTAAAGAAATCAGTCATAACTCATAACTTGCCTATTATCTGAAATATGAAAATCATAGCAATAGGGCGGAATTATATCGATCATGCCAAAGAGCTAAATAATCCGGTACCTAAAGAACCTATATTTTTTTTAAAGCCCGACACAACAATTATTCGGAATAACCACCCGTTCTTTTACCCCGATTTTTCAAATGATATTCAATATGAAGTTGAAATCATTCTTAAAATCAGCAAAGTAGGAAAAAATATTTCTCCACGTTTTGCACATCGCTATTTCGATGAGATTGGTATTGGAATTGATTTTACTGCACGCGATCTTCAGAATAAATGCAAAGAAAAAGGATTACCCTGGGAAATGGCTAAAGCATTCGATGGTGCTGCACCAATGAGTAAATTTGTCCATTTAAATAATTGGGGTGATATTCAAAATTTGAATTTTAGGTTAGAATTAAACGGGGAAACAGTTCAGCAAGCCAATACCAGTCAAATGATTTTTCCTGTCGATCAATTAATTGCTCATGTTTCAAAATTCTTAACTTTAAAAATTGGGGATATCCTATTCACTGGTACTCCTGCTGGTATAGGCCCTGTAAAAATTGGAGACAGGCTTACTGCTTTTATCGAAGATAGAAAAATGCTGGATTTCCTTATAAAATAATTTCCTTATAAAATTTTTATGATAATTCTTTTTTCAGTTCTTCATAGAATTCTCTTGTAATCAAGTATTCTGACTTGTATTTAGTAAATAAATCAGGCAAGAACTGATAATTCTGTTTAAAATTCCCAAATCGTTTGTCTATGTTTTCAATAACAGTATCAGGCAATTTATGTAGTGGTAATCCCCTTAATAAATATATTTCTGAATATCGGATTACTCCAATTCGTCCAAAAGCATCCATATCATCTGCTGTACACAAAATAGTAAGCAGTGAAGTTGGCGATTGTTTTTCAGTATAATTTTTATTGTCGTGTTTTTCTATTGCATCCAGTATTTGTTCAAAATTTACAGGCTTTTCAATATTATTTTCATTAAAATAGTTTTCGCACAGCATTCGGCTTTTGAATCCATGATTTTCGTTAACAGTAATTGTTAACCCGGTATCATGAAAAAAGGTAGCTATTATAAGTGATTCGATTAGGTCTTTTTCAATTAAAATTTCGGATTCAAGAGCATTTAAGATTTCTTTACAGTAGTTCCAAACCCGTTTATGATGCAGGTGATCGTGTGAAGTAATGTTACTTTTTGAAAACAATATTCTGGTATAAGTAAATAGTTTTTCAAGCCATTTATCTTCAATTTGGTTTATATTTTTTTGCAGCTTGCTCATTTTTCAAGTAAGAAATTATAATAAAAAAGCAGAAAAGGAATGCTCTTCTGCTTTTTTTTCGCGAAAGGAAAGCGATTAAACCCTGGATTTTTCTACTTCGGTTATTTCAATAGCCATATCCAGTATTGTAGTATCGTCAAAAGTAACGAGTCCGCCATCGGGACCTTGTGAAAAATGAATTCCAACACTTTGACCATCACGGTAATTTGCTCCCCCAAAGTAGTTTCTCACAGTTTCTTCGTTCATGTTTAATTTTTGAGCAATTTCTTTAATTGCTCCATGAGGAAGATTGTCTTTAATTTTACGTAACTCATTGAATGTAATTGTCATAACAACGCTTTTTAAATTTAGACACACCCATAAAAGTACAGAATTTAATCCTGAGTAAAAAATTTTAACATCATTTTAACATCAATTTTAGCAAAAATTAACAATTATAATTGTATGCTGTTTATATCACGAACAATATATACATCATAATCACCAAGAAATGTAAATCCCAGTTTTTTATAAATGTCAATTGCTATTTTATTGGTTTGATGAACTTCCAGCTTTATCTGGTATCCTTTTTCTTTGGCAAATTTTAATGATTCACGGGTTAGCAACTTACCAAATCCTTTATTCTGATATGGTGGCAACACGCCGATATGATGCAGGTGGATTCTTCGCCCGTCAAAAGTCATCCATGATGAACCAATAATTTCATTTGTTTCTGTATTTTCAATAAGAATCAGTTTTCCTCCTATTTTTAAGCTATTGCTGATTATTTCTTCATTATCGCCCCGTTGGGTTCCTCCTAAACCGGTTTCCTGCCAAAGCAGGTTTAGTTTATTAAAATCGTTACGGGTGTAATCTCTTACAATAAATTGTTTTTCCATTTTTTAGTTAATCAATTTTTGAAACGTATAGCTGGCTGGTACTAAAGTTTATAACTTTAACCTGCTTTCCTTTTTCGATATATCCTGTTTCAGATATTGCATCAAATATTTCATTATCAATCTCTATTTTTCCGCTTGGCCGTAGCCAGGTAACAGTTTTTCCTGTTTTACCTATAAGATATTTTTGTTTAACATCAACACCAACAAATCCTTCTTCTTTTTTTTGTGTTGATTCAAGAACTAATCCGGAGAATGCCCATGATGTAGCAAATTTTTTGCTTAAATATAATATTAAAAAGAAAGAGGCAAATATTGAAATGAAAACAACTAAAAGGGATTTGCTTACTACACTGAATGCTTCTTGCGAATGAAATTCAAAATCAAAAATGATATTATCTATCATGGCTAAAACCAAACCTGCAAGAGCAAGAATAATTCCGCTTATTCCGGCAATTCCAAAACCCGGGATTATAAATATTTCTAAAGCAATTAAAATTAACCCGGCTATGAAAATAATGAGTTCCCAGTTTTCGGCTAACCCTTCAAGATACAAAGGAGCAAAATAAAATGTTGCAGCAAAAACTGCAGCACCAAGCGGGAATCCAATTCCGGGAGTTTGAAGTTCGAAATATATTCCCCCAATCATTAACATTATCAGAATTCCTTGAACAACAGGATTCAAAAGAAAACCAATAAATTTATCCAAACCTGTTGGTTCGTATGTTACTATCGTGTAATTTTTTATTCCGGTATGCTTTATTAATTCATCTACATCTTCAACAATGGCTTCACAGTATCCGTATTTAAGTGCTTCCTGTGCAGTAAATGCTATTATTGTGCTTGTATCGGATATTCCTTCAATTTTAATTCTTGGATCAACCATAGCTTCGGCAATTCCTGGATCGCGATGCCATTTTATTATCGTGTCATTTCCTTGAATAATAGTGTCTTTACCATGAGCTTCTGCTGTTGCACGCATCGTGGAACGCATGTACGACTGGTATTTTTCAGGCATGATTTTTCCTGTTTGATCAACTACCGAGGCTGAGCCTATTCGTGCCCCCTTTCTCATATAAATACTGTCAGCAGCAATCGAAATGAGTGCTCCGGCCGATGCGGCATTGTTTTCAATAAAAGCAAAAACAGGAACAGGGCTATCCAAAATTTTTGTTCGTATGGAATCAGCCATATTCACCATCCCTCCATATGTATTTACACTAATAATTATGTAATCTGCATTTACTTTATCGGCCTCATTAAAACTCCTTTGTACCAAGCGCCAGATTGCAGGCGCAATATCCTTATCTATACTAAACACGTAAACAACATTTTTTAAGGTGTCAGCTTCACTATTAATAGTTTTGGCTGATAAAACGTCAGTTAATACAGTTGTTATGATAAAAAAAATAATTATTAGCTTTTGCATATTTTTTGTTATTGAATTTCTTCTGCATATTTTAAAAACAAATTCATCCCTTTTTGTTTTTGCTCATCCAGGTTATAATCAATGTTATTTTTAAAATAATCTAAAACATCAATATGTGGGGGTAAATGAGAAAAATCGAAACATTGATTTAATTTATCAATACTGTTTATACCAATTTTTAGTGCATTGCCGAATTCGGTTTTAAACAGGTTTCCCAGGGGTTTATTGGAGACCCAGGCAGCAAATACAAAAGGTAAACCGGTATATTTTATCCATTCCTCGGCTAAATCATATACATAAGGGAAATTTTTTTCCAACAATAATGCCTTATCGCCAATGATAACTGCAGCTTCGTTTTTATTTATTCTGTTTTCAAAACCTTCAATAGTATCAGTCCATTTTACACGTATATTCCAAAATTTATGAGCTAAAACTCTTGATAACATAACCGACGATCGCGAATGATAATCTAAATAAATGGTTTTTATCTCATTTAACGGGCAAAACGAAGCCAGAATTACCGATCTAACAGGCCCGGAAGCTCCTATGCAATAGTTAGATAGTATTTCGTAATGATTTAATTTGGGGATTACCGCAACCGGAATTAAGCCAATATCCACTTTGTTTTCAAGTAACTTTTGAGCGCAAACCGAAGGATAATCTTTTGAAAGCTCAATATGATTTATTATTGGACTATTTTCTAATCCATAAATAAACGGAACTGAATTCGTGTATGAAACTGCAGAAACTTTAATTTTTGTCATCGCATTCGTTTTACTTACAACAAAGATACAATGGATGTGGTTATTAAAAAAATCAGAATAAATAAATGATTTTGTATATAGTTTAACTTTTTATTTATAAATCAATTACATACAGGTTTAATAGAATGAAATTAGTTACAATAAATATGTAATCAAATTTACTTTTTAAACTTTTCGGGATATTTTTTTCTAACTTTGTTAAAAAATAGCAATATGACAATAGATACTTTATCTTCAATTTCACCTGTTGATGGACGATACAGAAATAAAACGGAAGAACTTGCGCCTTATTTTTCCGAACTGGGTTTAATAAGATACAGGGTTTTAGTTGAGATTGAGTATTTTATTGCCCTGTGCGAGCTTCCTTTACCACAGTTAAATGATTTTAATAAAGATATTTTTCAAACCCTTAGAAAAGTTTATACAGATTTTTCAATTACTGATGCTCAAAAAATTAAAGAGATAGAAAAAGTTACAAATCACGATGTAAAGGCTGTTGAGTATTTTTTAAAAGATAAATTTGAAGCTCTTGAACTAAATAAATACATTGAATTTATTCATTTTGGGTTAACATCGCAGGATATTAATAATACAGCAACACCTTATTCTATTCGTGAAGCATTAGAAAAAGTTTATTACCCCAATTTGGATGAAGTTCTTCAGAAATTAAAAAAACTTGCATCGGAGTGGAAAGATATCCCCATGTTAGCCAGAACACATGGGCAACCGGCTTCGCCTACACGACTAGGAAAAGAAATAAATGTATTTATTGAACGACTTGAAATACAAATTAATCAGCTTAAACAAATCCCTTTTTCAGCTAAATTTGGTGGTGCAACAGGTAATTTTAATGCTCATTATGTTGCTTACCCGCAAATTGATTGGGTTAAATTCGGGAACCAGTTTGTGAATAGTTCTTTAAAACTAAATCGTTCGCAAACAACTACCCAGATAGAACATTACGATAACCTTGCAGCAATGTTCGATGCCATGAAACGTGTAAATACAATATTTATAGACTTGTCACGCGATTTCTGGACGTACATCTCATTGAATTATTTCAAACAAAAAGTTAAAAAAGGAGAAGTAGGTTCATCTGCTATGCCTCATAAAGTGAACCCGATAGATTTTGAAAATGCCGAGGGAAACTTGGGTTTAGCCAATGCAATATTTGAACATTTATCGGCAAAACTTCCCGTGTCGAGATTGCAGCGCGATTTAACAGATTCTACAGTTATCAGAAATGTTGGAGTTCCAATTTCTCACACTCTTATTGCATTTAAATCACTTGTAAATGGCCTTGAAAAGGTGATCGTGAATGAGCAAATAATTACTAATGACTTAAATGAAAACTGGGCTGTGGTTGCAGAAGCTATCCAAACAATTTTGCGCCGCGAAGGATATTCCAAACCATACGAAGCTCTCAAAGAATTAACACGTACAGGAGATAAAATTACCAAAGAAAGCATTTATTCATTTATTGAAAAATTAAATTTATCAGCAACGATTAAGGAAGAACTTAAATCAATATCTCCATTTAATTATACCGGAATTTAATATAGTTACACTGTTTTAAAGTGAAATTTTTATACCTTTGATTCTATACAGAGGACTATAAGAATTATGTCGGGATTAAAAAATATTATTCAATATTTAATACCATATAAACTAAAGGCTTTTTTAAGCATTTTATTCAACCTCCTGGCTGCAATTTTTTCTGTAATATCATTTACAATGATTATTCCTTTTTTGGGAATATTGTTTTCAAAACAGCAGGTGATAGAAAACCCAATTCCTTTTCGTTTTAATGCAACTGTAATTCAACAAAATTTTAATTATTTCCTTGGTAAAATAATTACTGAAAAAGGACAAATTGATGCTTTGTTGTATATTATTGTTATAGTTGCGGTTTTTACCCTTTTAAAGAACGTCTTTTTTTACCTGGGACGTTCATATACGATTCATTTGAGAACACATATTGTAAAAGATATCCGAAATACATTACTTAATAAAATACTTGATTTTGATTTAAGTTATTTCTATACTCAAAAACGGGGCGATATTATATCTAAAATGACTCTGGATGTAAAAGAAATTGAAATATCTATTATTAATTCACTTGATGTATTATTTAAAGATCCTATTCTTATTACTATATACCTGTATGTATTATGTGTAATGAGTTTAAAATTAACCCTGTTTATTATTGTTATATTTCCACTATCTGCATTTATTGTTACACGCGTTGGTAAATCGCTGAAGAGGGCATCATTAAAAGGTCAAAAGCAAATGGGTTCTTTAATTAGTGTTCTTAATGAAATACTTGGAGGTATAAAAGTTATAAAAGCCTATAATTCTGAAGAATTTGTAAAAAACAGATTTTTTAAAATCAATCAATATTACACAATTCTTTTAGAAAAGGCATGGCGTAAACGAGTATTTGTAACACCTTTTAGCGATTTAGTCACAGTTTCTACAATACTAATAATCATGTGGGTTGGTGTAAAATTGGTATTAGCTCCGGGTAGCACTTTTACATCCCCCGTTTTTATTGGTTATTTGGCTGTATTTACTCAAATAATTAGTCCTGTTCGCTCTTTTTCTAACGGATACTATAATATTATAAAAGGTATGGCATCTGTTAACAGGATTAATACGATACTTAACTTCCGGTATAAGGTTGAAGAAATTGAAAACCCGGTAAAAATAGCTGATTTTAAGAACTCGATTGAATTCAAAGATGTTTCATTTAGTTATGGTTCTGATAAAATAAATGTACTTTCTAATATCAATTTAACAATAAAAAAAGGTGAGGTTATAGCTATTGTTGGCCATTCAGGTTCCGGAAAGTCAACCCTTGTTGATTTAATACCTCGCTTCTACGATCCTTCTGAAGGAAAAATTTTACTTGATGAAATAATATTAAAAAACTATAACATCTACGATTTACGCAATTTGTTTGGCTACGTAAACCAGCAAACCATTCTTTTTAATGATACCATATATAACAATATTGTATTTGGACAAAAAGATATATCAAAGGAAGATGTCGAAGTAGCTTCCCGCCTGGCCAATGCCCATAACTTCATCATTAAACAAAAACATGGATATCAAACATCAATAGGTGAAGGAGGAAGCAAGTTATCATTAGGGGAAAAACAACGCATTAGTATTGCCAGGGCAATATTAAAAAATCCGCCAATATTGATTCTTGATGAAGCAACATCTGCTCTTGATAATGAATCTGAACTTGCAGTAAGAGATGCAATAGGAAATTTAATGAACAATCGTACTACGATTGTTATTGCTCATCGGTTATCAACAGTAAAAAACGCTAACCAGATAATAGTTTTAGATAAAGGCAGGATTGTTGAAAAAGGAAACCACGAAGAGGTAATTAAATTGAATGGAATATACGCTCGCCTCAACGATCTCGAGATATTTTAACTCTTATTTTATTCATCATTTTCAAACTCGCATAACACAAACATCTGAAAAATAAAAATCCCGCTTTTCAACGGGAAAGTATTCATTGGCGGAGAAAGAGGGATTCGAACCCTCGGTACCGTTGCCAGTACAACGGTTTTCGAGACCGTCCCGATCGACCACTCCGGCATTTCTCCGTTGCAAAAATAGAAAAAAGAAAATGAATTTAGTATCTGTTTTAAAATATATAATTTACTAAAGAGAATAATTTAAAGGGTTTAATAGGTTTTCCGATAAGTATTTCCGGGTCAAATTGAAACCTGTAAAAAAGCAGTTCAACGAATGAACTGCTTTACTGGCGGAGAAAGAGGGATTCGAACCCCCGGACCGCTCACACGGTCAACGGTTTTCAAGACCGCCGCATTAGACCGCTCTGCCATTTCTCCGGGGGCAAAAGTAAAATTAATTTTCATTTGTGCAAAATTTTTGTATTTTTTCTTTTCGTGATTTTCTTTTACAATTTTTTTAATAAAAAAGACTACGAACTGTTCAAAAGTGAACGATTCACTCTGTTTTTTAGTCAAATTATTAACAAAAACCTCATTTTTATCAATAAAAACGCATTTTTTTTAACAGAACATTTGCAAAACATGATAAATACTCTATATTTGTATGTATATAGGAAAATAATATTTACTAACCCTAAAAATTTTTTATTATGAACAAAGCAGAATTAATTGATGCAATTGCACACGATGCTAAATTAACAAAAGCAGATGCTAAAAAAGCTTTAGACGCTTTCATTAAAAGCACAACTACTTCTTTGAAAAAAGGTAACAGAGTTGCTTTAGTAGGTTTTGGTTCTTTCTCAGTTGCTAAAAGAAATGCTAGAACTGGTAGAAATCCACAAACTGGTAAACCTATCACTATTAAAGCTAAAAAAGTTGTTAAATTCAAAGCAGGTAGCGATCTAGCTGATTCTGTAAATAAATAACAAAATTGTTTTTTATGTAGGGAGTACATTTATATTTGTACTCCCTTTTTTTATTCATTTACTTTAGAGCTATGAGCAAAGAACTTATAGACTTTTTAAAAGAATTTGTTTTAGAAGAACGATTTTCAAACTTTCAGAAAGTTCTTAATAATAGAACGCGGTATATTACTGTAGTTCTGGAAGATATTTTTCAGTCTCAAAATGCCAGTGCTGTTCTTAGAACAGCCGATTGTTTTGGTTTACAGGATATCCATATTATTGAAAACAAATACCAGTACCAGGTAAATCCCGATGTTTCCCTGGGTTCTGCAAACTGGCTTAATTTGTACAAATACAATAATTCAGAAAACAATACTCTTGAAACCATTCATTTTCTAAAAAATAATGGATATAGAATAATTGCAACAACCCCACATAAAAATGATATCGATCTCGAAAAACTGAACCTGAATAATGGGAAAGTTGCTTTGTTTTTTGGTACTGAGCTGAATGGCCTTTCCGATATAGTACTCGATAACGCCGATGAATACCTTAAAATACCAATGGTGGGCTTTACCGAAAGTTTTAATATTTCTGTTTCAGCTGCCATAATAATGTACGAATTAACCCGGAAACTCAGGATGTCGGATATTAATTGGCAATTGACTGATGCAGAAAAAGATGAGATTATGCTTTGCTGGTTAAAACAAACCCTTAGGAAACCAGAATTACTTATTAAAAAATTTTATCAAAAGAAATAAACATTTAATCATTCTTTTTTGTATTTTCATGTACAATTTATAAAAAGATGATAGCCTTTTTTTATTAAATTATTCCTATATTTGAGTAAATATTTACAATAAATTATGAATTGTATAATTATTGACGATGATGCCCTTTCGAGACGCGTGATAGAAGAATTTGTTGGCAGAACAGAGTTTCTTAATCTTAAAAATTCTTTCCATAATGCAATTGAAGCTATTAATAATTCTGATGATATTGCCTCAGATATAGATTTAATTTTCCTGGATATTGAAATGCCAATGATGGATGGATTGGATTTTCTTAATACATTAAAAAATTTACCTCAAGTCATTATTATTTCTTCAAAAGAAAAATATGCAATAAATGCTTTTGATTACGATGTTACGGATTATTTACTTAAACCAATTACATACAGCAGGTTTTATAAAGCTGTATTAAAAGCCAGAAATACGCACGAATCAAAAAAGCATAGGCAGCTGGACGAAATATTTATTAAAAAGAATTCTGCATTGGTCCGGTTAAAATATGATGATATATTATGGATAGAGGCTCTTGAAAACTACGTTATTATTAATTCATTTACCGAAAAGTTTACTATTCATTTTACAATGAAATCAATTGAAAATCAATTACCATCTTCATTTTTTAAACGTGTTCACCGTTCGTTTATAATAAATATTAGTAAAATAGTCCGTATAGAAGACAATTCCATACTAATGAAAAATAACGAGGGCAATAAAATTATTCCTATAGGTAAAGCATATAAGGAAAAATTTATGAATGATATAAACCTGATGGGAAGGTAGAAATATTTACAACTCTTTTTAAACCGGGGGATTCCCCCCTTTTTTGTTTAATAAAATATGATTTCACAACGACAATTATTTTTGCAACATGTGGGGCAAACATCGGATTTTCCTTTACAATTAGAAATTGAAAGGGCTGAAGGCATTTACATGTATGATATTCATGATAAAGAATATATTGATTTAACTTCAGGGGTTTCTGTTAGTAATGTCGGGCACAGGCATCCACAAGTTGTTGATGCAATAAAAAAACAAGTTGATAAATATTTACATCTAATGGTATATGGCGAGTATATACAATCGCCACAGGTTGCTTATGCTTCAAAACTAACAAGTTTATTACCTGAAAGTTTGAGCTCGGTTTATTTTGTAAATTCAGGAAGCGAAGCGATTGAAGGTGCTTTAAAGCTTGCAAAGAGATTTACCGGCAGATCGGAAATAATTGCATTTAAAAATGCATACCATGGAAGTACTCATGGCTCATTAAGTGTAATGGGGAACGAAATGTTTAAGAACTCGTTCAGGCCACTTTTACCGGATATCCGTTTCCTTGAGTTTAATAATTTCTCAGATATTGAAAAAATATCAAGCAAAACAGCCTGTGTACTTGTTGAACCGGTTCAGGGAGAAGCGGGAATAATTATTCCCGGGTTAAATTTTTTAGACAAGCTGCGTAAAAAGTGTTCTGAAACAAAAACGATATTAATTTTCGATGAAATTCAGACAGGGTTTGGAAGAACAGGAGAACTATTTGCATTTATGAAATATGGGGTTACCCCGGATATTTTAACAGTTGCTAAGGGAATGGGAGGCGGAATGCCTCTGGGTGCATTCATTTCATCAAACAGAATTATGGGTAGCCTGAAAACAAACCCAATTCTTGGGCATATAACCACTTTTGGGGGGCATCCTGTTTCATGTGCTGCCGCTATAGCTTCGTTAGATGTAATCTTAAATGAAAAGCTTATTCAATCAATCCCTGCAAAAGAAAATTTATTCAGGAAGCTTTTGAAACATAAAGAAATAAAGGAAATAAGAGGAACCGGTTTGTTCTTAGCTGTTGAACTTGAGAATTTTAAGCAGGTTAAAAAAGTAATCGACATAGCAATAACAAAAGGATTAGTAACAGATTGGTTTTTATTTCATGATAGAGCTTTTCGAATATCACCACCACTTACAATAAGTAACTCCCAGATCGAAAAAGCATGTAGTATTTTAATAGATTCAATTGATGAATCAATTAAATAATAAACTGGATTTTAAATGAATATGTTTATAAAAACGAAATTGTATTTTTCTAAAAGGGTCTTCTTTTCTTTTATTCTATTTGTATTTGTTAATAAGCTTTTTGCTCAGAATATTGATTTAATTACTATAACAGATAGCCTGAATAATTGCTTTACAAAAATAATTTCTGAGAAAAACGATGAAAATAAACTTATATTAAATAACAGGGTATTAGAATATATGCGTTTTTTTTTAAGTAAAGAAGAATCGTTCAAGTACCCTGTAAATTCAGTAAAAAACATTGGTTTTATTCAGTCAGGCGATGACAAATTAAAAATTTATACCTGGAATATTCCGCTTAACGATGGAACCCACAAATATTTTGGATTCATTCAGTATTACAGCAAGAAGAAGAAACAAAATCTTGTATTTGAACTAATGGATAAATCAGATGAAATAAAAAATCCGGAATTTGCTGTTTTAAATAATACAAATTGGTACGGAGCATTATATTACCGGGTTATACAAACAAAATATAAAAATAAGATATATTACACCTTGCTTGCTTCTGATTTGAATAATTTCTTAACTAAAAAGAAAATTATTGATGTTTTGTATTTTGACCAAAATGAAATACCTGTTTTCGGGGAACAGATTTTTGAACAATCAAACAAGTTTTTTACCAGGGTAATATTTGAATTTAATGTTAGGGCAAGTATGACATTAACATATGATTTGAATGTAAAAATGATTGTTTATGATCATTTATCACCATCAAAATCATTTTTAAAGGGCCAATATGAGTTTTATGGACCTGATTTTTCGTATGACGGGTTAAAATTCAAAAAGGGGAAATGGATTGAATATTCCGATATTGAAATTAAAGGAGATATTTAAAATATTGATTTTTATGAATAATATTGAATTACAGGTTTGAAGTTTTAATCTGCTTACTTTTAGTTTCTCTCTTGACTTCTTTTATAAGAACGATTAATTTTAAAAATGATTTACAATAAATATGAAGGACAGGATATTAAAAAGTAATGTGTTTGTTTATTTTATCGACAATGATGATCAGTACATTCGCGATGTACTTTCAAACTTTGAAGATGTAAATGATTATAATGTTCAGATTTATTCAAGGAGCAAAGACTTTTTCAGCGATTTTGTTCTTCTGAAACCATCCAGGAAAAATGTATCCATAGTTTTTGTTTCAACAATTCTTGAAATGGATGATAATGGTAACCCCGTGGAAATAATTGATGTATTAAAAAAAATTAAGCAAATAAATCCCAAATCAGAAGTAATCTTATACTCTGATAATGATGATATTAATTTGGTTTCTTCTGCATTTCATTTTGGTGCATATACTTTTATTAAGAAAAACGAGAATTTCCTGCTCCGGCTCGAGAACAACATAAAAGGAATTTTAAGTCAGAAAAATTTTATCTTGAAAAAACAATCAAGCTGGTTTGCAACTAAACTTTTCATCATTTTTTTCTTACTTATCGCCGGATTAATAGCTTTTGTTTATATTTTATTTCCTCAGTGGTTTGCCACTTAAAATACAAAGCTGAATGATTAAGAATTGGATTCGAATAACAACTGATTTTTGTAAATCAGTATTCCTGCTATTATTTCATTAACTAAATAGTTATTTTCCTCTATTCTGTCTATTTGTCAGTATCTTAATAATGGCATGTACTTTGAAAATAAGCAAACATTGAAATAATGTAAAACTCAAAATAAATAACAATATGCAAACAGGTAAAATTGGAGTAACAACAGAGAATATTTTCCCAATAATTAAAAAGTTTCTCTACTCAGATCACGAGATATTTTTACGCGAACTCGTTTCAAATGCAATTGATGCTACTCAAAAGCTTAAAAAGCTTTCTTCCATGGGCGAAATTAAAGGCGACCTTGGCGATTTAACTATTCGTGTTTCTCTCGATAAAAAAAAGAAAACACTTACTGTTAGCGATAGAGGAATAGGAATGACTAACGAAGAAGTTGAAAAATATATCAATCAGATTGCTTTTTCGAGTGCCGGGGAGTTTTTAAATAAATTTAAAGATCAAACAGCCATTATTGGTAAATTTGGCCTGGGTTTTTACTCATCCTTCATGGTATCTAAGAAAGTAGAGATAATTACCAAATCTTATAAAGACGATGCAAAAGCTGTAAAATGGGAATGCGATGGAAGCCCCGAGTATTCAATCGAAGAAGTTGAGAAAAACGAGCGTGGTACCGATATTATTTTACATATTGATGATGAATCGAAAGAATTTGCTGAAGAAAGTAAGATTAAAGATTTATTAAATAAATATTGCAGATTCTTACCTGTAGAAATTGCTTTTGGAAAAGAAAAAGATTGGAAAGACGGCAAAGAAGTTGAAACAGATAAAGATCACATTATAAATGACACGAATCCTTTATGGACAAGAAAACCCGCTGACTTAAAAGATGAAGATTATAAGTTGTTTTATGACAAATTATACCCGTTTAAAGAAGAACCCTTATTTCATATTCACTTAAACGTGGATTACCCGTTTAATCTAACCGGAATACTTTATTTTCCCAAGATTAAGAACAACATTGAAGTTCAAAAAAATAAGATACAGCTATATGCCAACCAGGTTTTTGTAACAGATTCGGTTGAAGGTATTGTACCTGAATTTTTAACTCTTTTACATGGTGTTTTAGATTCTCCCGATATTCCATTAAATGTTTCGAGAAGTTACTTACAAAGTGATTCAAATGTTAAAAAAATATCGAGCCATATTACTAAAAAAGTGGGCGACAGGCTTGAAGATATTTTTAAGAATGATCGTTCGCAGTTTGAACAAAAATGGGACGACCTGAAAGTATTTATAGAATATGGAATGCTTACAGACGAAAAATTTTACGATAAAGCCAAAGATTTTACTCTTCTAAAAAATACCGATTCAAAGTATTTTACTTTCGAAGAATACGAGAAACTGATTAAAGAAAACCAAACCGATAAAAATAAAACCCTGGTTTATCTTTATGCAACGGATAAAGACCAGCAATTTACATTTATAGAAAATGCGAAACAAAAAGGCTATGACGTTTTGTTGATGGATGGCCAATTAGATACTCATTTTATTAATCAACTCGAACAGAAGTTTAAAGATTCACGATTTATGCGTGTTGATTCTGATGTGGTTGATAAGCTCATTAAAAAAGATGATATTGAAGAATCAAGTCTTTCATCTGAAGAAAAGGACCAACTTACAGCAATGTTCGAAAGCCAGTTGCCTAAAAATAACACCTTTATTGTTTCCTTTGAGAATATGAAAGAAAACGATGATCCTATTGTTATTACGCAATCAGAATTCATGCGACGCATGAAAGATATGGCTGCCATGAGTGGTGGGATGAACTTTTATGGTAATCTTCCTGATAGTTTTAATCTTGTTATAAACTCAAACCATAAGCTTTTAGCCAAAATATCGGAACAAAAAGATAAGAAAATCGGAACAAAAATTTCGAAGTTACTTGACGAGTTAAAACCGGTTGAAGAGGAAAAGGAAAAATTAAATAATAGTCAAAAAGATAAAAAAGAAGAAGAAATTAACCAGTCTGAAAAAGATAAATTGTCGGATGTTGAAAAGAATATTGAAACGCTAAAAAAACAGAAGAAAGAATTGCTCGAAACATACGGGAAAGAGAATAAGTTGGTTAAGCAACTTATTGATTTGGCTTTACTTGCAAACAATATGCTAAAAGGAGAGGACTTAACTAAATTTGTTAAACGAAGTGTTGAATTAATAAAATAATTCAGGGTTAAAATACATTACAATTGCCTGTCAATAAGTTGGCAGGCTTTTCTTATTTATTTTTTTTGTAATTTAGATTTTTTAAAAATTAGTCAATGCGGTTGGGAAATCATTTATATATTTTAACTTTTGTTTTTATTCTATCATTTGCAGGTAGTATAAGATCACAAAACCCCCATAATTCGCCAACTTATGGAATAAAAGGAGGCATATTGTTATCTACAATTGATGGCGACAATGTTATTGATCCATATGCAAAAATAATTATGCCCCAGATAGGGATTACCGGGGCACTTTTTTTCTCACCCAAAATATCAATTAATAGTGAACTAAACTTTGAAATCAAAGGTGGAAATTTCGATGGGTACGAATTAAAAACCAGCCTTAATTATATAAGTATCCCGTTATTTGCGAAGTTTGCGTTTTCTAAAGATCCCGAAATATATGTCTATGGCGGTGGTTATGGTTCATATTTATTGTCTGCTAAAACAACAGGAACTTATGAGAAATTTGAAGTGAATGAAAAAATTAACGAAGATATTAAACCAAACTTATCTGCATTTGATGCGGGGTTTATTGCCGGAGTAGGTGTGCAGGGTAGATTTAACCGGAAAGCAGATATCTTCCTCGATTTTAGGTATTGCCAGGGGTTAATCAATATTGATAACGGAACTGTTGATAACCGGTATAACCTAAGCAATGGAGATACAAGGTTAAATGTAAACGAATTACCCCCGGAAAAGGCTTTAAATAAAAGCTTTATGTTAACTACAGGAATGTATTTTTACATTATAAAAAGATAGAAGTTGTTATTTATTAATCAATTAGAATAGTTGCCTGATTTCATTTTTTAAAAAATCCATTGCATGAGTAACTGGCGATTTTTCTTCTTTCATCAGTTCTTCCAGAATCATCCTGCTTAAAATTATTGATTGAGCTTCTGGATTTAATTTTAAAGCAGTTGAATTTATCAATTGAATAACATTTGCTTTTGCATTTTTTATTAATTCCCAGGCTTCTGTTGATATATATATTTGCTGAGCTACATTATGATCGAATTCGGAACGTATGACAGACATAAGCTCTGTTTGAAATTGCTTTGCGGTTAATGCCGGGTTGTTTGTTCGCATTATTAGTGCTTCAGGAGATATGCGTTCAAGTAAAATTGTCATTCGCTCGTATGCCTGCAATCTTACTGGGGTAATCACTCTTTGTGTTTTGGATAGTATTTCGTACCGGTTTCTTTGTTCTTCATTTTTTATCAATGTTTTTAAAACTATCCATGAGGTTAAGAAAACTACCAATGCGGGTATTGTGTATTTTAAAATCTCAAGAATTTCATTCATGGTAATTCATTTTTATTAGGTTAAGATCAATTTCAGTTTCGGTTATGTTGTTTTACAACACAAATTAATACTTTAAAAAGTTTTATATTTGCTACTTGTTAAAGCTATTCGCATTTTATAGCAATAAGCTGAATCAAAATTACTAAAATTTATAACATATTGGAAAAAACAGAATCAACAACCAATATAAAACTGAAAACAATGGAAAATGTATCAGAGCGAGTATCCAGCTTGGCTATTTCGCAAACACTGGAAATGAGTAAAAAGAGCCGTGAACTTCAGGCTAAAGGATTTGATGTAATAAACCTGAGTGTTGGAGAACCCGATTTTAATACACCTCAACATATAAAAGATGCGGCAATAAAAGCTATTAATGATAATTATTCACATTACTCGCCAGTTCCAGGGTATCCGGAATTGTTAAAAGCGATTTCTGCAAAGTTAAAACGAGAAAATAATTTGGATTATGCAACTGACCAGATTGTTGTATCGTGCGGGGCAAAACATTCATTGGCAAATGTAATTTTGTCGTTGGTAAATAAAGGTGATGAAGTGATTATTCCTGCACCTTATTGGGTAAGTTATATTGAAATGGTTAAATTAGCTGAAGGTAAAAGCATTGAAGTGCCAACAACAATTGATAATGACTTTAAGATTACCCCTGAGCAGCTTCAAAAGGCAATAACATCAAAAACGAAGGTTTTATTTTTATGCTCTCCATCAAATCCAACAGGTAGTTTATATTCAAAAGATGAACTAAAGGCAATTGCTGAAGTTGTTGCAAAAGCTAAAAATGATATTTATATTATATCAGATGAGATTTATGAACACATTAATTTTATTGGCAAACACGAAAGTATTGCCCAATTCGATTTTATTCGGGATAAAGTAATTATTGTAAATGGTGTATCGAAAGGATATGCAATGACCGGATGGAGAATAGGGTATATTGCCGCTCCAAAGTGGATTGCCAAAGCATGTGATAAGATTCAGGGACAAACAACATCGGGGGCTTCATCTATTTCGCAAATGGCTTCTGTTGCAGCATTAAATTCTGATAGCTCTTGTATTACTGAAATGGTTTCGGCATTTAAACGAAGACGCGATTTAGTAATTAGTCTTGTAAAAGAAATTAAAGGATTACAATATAATATTCCTGACGGAGCGTTTTATTTATTCCCCAAAGCAAGTTATTATTTTGGAAAATCTGATGGAAAAACAACTGTTCATAATGCAAATGAGTTGTGCCTGTACTTGCTTGAGAATGCTCATGTAGCTCTTGTTCCTGGTTGTGCTTTTGGATCACCCGATTACATTCGGTTTTCTTATGCTACTTCCGACGAAAAGCTTGTTGAAGCTATGAAACGTTTAAAAACGGCACTTGATAAATTGAAATAAAAACCGGGTATTCCCGGTTTTTTATTCTCTGTCGATGTATTTGCTTACTGTAGCTAAAAGTTCTTTCAGGTTAATTGGTTTGGAAATGTAATCATCGCATCCCGCTTTAAAGCTTTTTTCTTTTTCGCTCGACATGGTAAAAGCTGTTTGAACAATAATCGGAATCTTACTGTCTATTTCCTTAATCTCCTGTGTTGCTTCAATACCATCCATTAAAGGCATCCGAATATCCATTAAAATAACATCAATTCCGGGAATTGATTTAAAAATTTTGACTGCTTCTTTACCATTTTCAGCTCTTATAAGTGTGGCTTTTGTTTTTGACAATGCCCGTTCAAGTAACATGTAATTGGCTTCATCATCTTCTGCAATCAGAATTACTTTTCCTTCCCAATCGTAACTATCTTTTGATTTCGGGTACGATTTGGTAAAGGCAATTTTGAAACCAATAACAAGAATATCGTCGAGCTGCTTAAATTCACCACGCCAGTTTTCAAAGGTATTTTCGAGAATTTGTTTTTGATCAGTCAAATGTTCCTGATGATTTTCCAATAAAAGTTTTTTAAAATTGGTTGCTAAGAATTTTCGGCCATCGGGGCCCCCGAATTGATCGACAAAACCATCTGAAAAGATATAAATCAGGTCATCTTTTTCGAGTTTTATCTCGTTGTTTGTAAAAGGTTCTTTAGCTCTTTGGTGAATACCAATAGGCATCCGGTCTGCCTTAATCTCGGTAAGTTCTCCATCGCGAATCATATACAGGTGATTATTTGCACCGGCAAACTCAAGTGTTTTTGAGTCATGATTGATAATGCAGAGAGCAATATCCATTCCGTCGCGACTTTCACCTGTTTTTCCGGTTTGTCTTAATGAACTGATAACATGTGTTCTAAGCTCATTTAATATTTCATTGGCTCTGATTTTTGGATCTTTATTTATGATTTCATTTAAAAATGTTATTCCAAGCATACTCATAAGTGCTCCAGGTACTCCGTGGCCTGTACAATCGGCTGCAGCAATGCAAATACGATTATCAACCTGTTTAATCCAGTAAAAGTCCCCACTTACAATATCGCGTGGTTTATAAAAAATAAAATGTTCGGCTAACAGATGTTGTATAAACCGGTTGGGCGGCAATATAGCAGATTGTATTCGTTTGGCATATACAATACTATCTGTAATTTTTTGTTTTTGTTGTTGAACAAGGTCGTGTTGGATTTTTATTTTATGTTTTTGTTCTGCAATTTTATCTCCCTGTTTCATAATAAATTGCAAATCAGTTTCCATTAATTCTTTTTGTTTTGCAATTTCAGATTTTTCAATCGCTAGTTGGTCTCTTTCTTTCTGGATTTTTGTTCTTTGCTTGGTTATTATATCGCCTTGTTTAACATAAAAATCAACATCACGCTCGAGATCCTGTATTCGTTTTTTATAATTCTCAAATTCAAATTTTAAAGCATCGTCTTCAATTTGTTTCGATTTTTGATTTTCTATCTCGTGAATTAATGGAATTAATTCTTTTTTGAAATCGGATGTTTGATTAATAAAATAAAATGATTCGGTTCGGATAGTTTCAATTATTTGTTTATCAATAGTTTCATCTATTAAAAAGATAAATGAAAATGATTTTTCCTCCTTTTTTAATATTCTTGCAAGCTCAAGGCCCTTTAATTCAGGTAAATTATTGTTTAGAATAACTATCAGGTTTGATGAATTGCTATTTATTAAAAATGAATATGCTTCTTTACCACTAAAAAAGATGTTTAAATTATATGAATCCGGGTTAAATTGTTTTTGAATTTCGGTTACAAGATTCGAATTTTTAATTACAACTACAATATCAATCTTTTTTTGTAACATGATAATTTACAATTTAAATAATATCAGCAAATACAGTAATATCAAAAGATTACGGAGAACGTGAATTTGTTAATTAATAAAAATGAATATAGCTTAAAAAAGCCCTTTTAATAAGAGCTTTTATAATTCTTCGTACTCGATGTATTTGAAAGGAATCCCGATTATGGATTCAAAGTACTGGCCGGATTCCAGAACATCTAAATCACCTTCTTCATAAAACCAGTTAACAACCACATTGCTGTTGTTCGGGTTGTTTTCGATTGTGCGTAGCATTTCAAGAATAAACTTTGAAGAGCTGGTATTAAAATATTCAAGTTTAATATCTATACGAATTTCATTTGAAGTGTATTCTTTTGTCCAATCGAGAATTGGTTTAAAAAACTTTGCGGCATCCTCTGGTATTGATCTTCCCTCGATTTTTAAAACACCATTAGTACCTAATGCTACGGAAGGAGTCTTTTCAGTTTCTTTTATTATTAAATCTTTCATAAGAGAATTTATTGCTTTTTACCCAATTTATAAAATTTATCTTAAAAAGTAAAAAATCATACTAATTTACAATTTATTTATAAATATAAACAAAAAAGATTGACCTATTGTTAAATTTTATACATAATTAATCAAAATCTTTAAAGTAATAAAAACAAAATAAACCTATTTTTGTTTTTTAAAATTCAAAAATTAGCTTACATGGCAAAGAAGAAAAATGAATTATCATTATTTGTTAAAGTAATAATTTCAATCCTTGTGATAGTTCTGATTTTTATGATATTCTTTTTTTATACAAGTTACAAACGGATTTACCAACCCAATGTTATTTTAAAAGAGTCCGAAACGGCTTATTTATATATACCTACAGGTTCTACACTTGAAGATGTTGTAAATATTCTTTACAAGAAGAATTATATAGTAAATAGAAATTCATTTGAACGGCTGGCTGAAAAGAAAAATTACAGGAATCGTATTCATCCGGGAAGATATAAATTAACTAACCAAATGAATAATAATAAGTTACTTGATATTCTTCGTTCGGGAAAACAGGAACCTGTAAAAGTTGTTTTTAATAACATCCGTACAAAAGAACAACTTGCTGGTAAAATATCCAGGCAAATTGAGGCTGATTCAATTTCAATAATAAGGTTATTGAATGATCCCGTTTTTGTACAAAAGTATGGCTTAACAACAAAAACAATTACTTGTATTTTTGTTCCGAACACGTATGAATTCTGGTGGAATACGTCTGCAGAGAAATTTATTGAGCGTATGCATAAAGAATATGTAACATTCTGGAATGAAAATAGATTGTCGAAAGCAAAAACACTTAACCTGACAAAAGAAGATGTGATTACTATTGCATCAATTGTTGATGAAGAAACGTTTAGAAAAGATGAAATGGACGATATTGCCGGAGTATATATTAACCGGTTAAGAAAACGAATACCTCTTCAGGCTGATCCCACGATAAAATATGCAATTGGCGATTTTACTGTAAAGCGTATTTTAAAAACACACCTGGAAACGGAATCGCCTTATAATACTTATAAATATTATGGTTTGCCTCCGGGCCCAATTTCTGTTCCTTCTATTGAAGCTATTGATGCCGTGTTAAATTTTAAAGAACATGATTATCTTTACTTTTGTGCAAAAGCAGATTTTTCGGGTTATCATAGCTTTGCAAAAACTCTGGAGCAGCACAATATAAATGCCCGTCTTTATCAACGGGCATTGAATAAGGAAAAGATTTACAGATAATTAATTAAAATTTAATCCAACCTGAGTATAAATTTTCATCAGGATTTTTTCTTCGTTTTCCCAACAAAGTTCTGATGCAGCTTTTTCCGTGTTTCCTTTCCACTTTTGGTGGCGGTTTTTAAGTTCAAAAATTTCATTGATTTTATTTGCAAGAGATTGTGGATCTTTGTGGTCGTAAACTGTTCCAATATCATATTTTCGTACAATCTTTTGCATTTCCGGGAACGGTGAAACTAAAACAGGAATTCTCGCCTGAATATAATCAAACAGCTTATTTGGAAGCGCGTAATAATAATTTAACCCTATATTTTCTTCAAGAGCAATTCCTAAGTCGGCATGAATGGTTTCTTCGAAAAGTTGCTCAAAAGGTATTCTCCCAGTGATTTCTACCTTTTCTTTCAACCCGAGCTGAATAACTCTTTCTTTTAATTTATTTACTATATCTCCATCGCCAATAATTTTAAGCCGGGCATTTTCAATAAACAACATGGCATCGATTAATTGTTCCAGGCCACGCCCCAGATTCAACGATCCCTGGTAAAGGATTAACCATTTATCAGTATGAGCTGATTGATCGGATATTATATTTTGAACACTATAAGGTACGTTTCGCACCACTTTCATGTCAATACCATATTTCGAGTTATAGGTTTCGGCAATCGATTCTGAAACAGTATATGAATATTTAATCCATGGCAGGAATAATCGTTCAATGATTTGCCAAACCTTTTTTGGAAATTTACGATGAACCAGTTCGGGGACTTCTGTAAAATATTCATGACTATCATACACCAGCTTTTTTCGTTTTAAAAGGGCAGCAAGAAAGCATGCCGGCAAAGAATCCAGATCATTAGCTACAACAATATCGAACCTGTGAAAAAGTAAAAAAAAGAATAACCGGATGTTGAACGTTTTGTAAAACAAAAAGCCTTTTTTAAATATCATCCTGAATCGAATTGTTGAGTATTGCCGGTTGGTTAATGGTGTTTTATCAGACTTAATCCGACCAATAAGTGTTACCTTGCAACCTGATTTTAGAAGTGTGCTGGCAATTTTATGTACACGATTATCGGTTACAAGGTCGTTTGTTACTGCAAGGTAAATCTGTTTTGTTTTTTTCATTTTAGTTTTTCTAAACATCAGATTATAAAATATTCACATTTCAATCCGTATCTTTGGCAATAAAAATACTAAGTTATGATTGAAATCAAAGAAAATTTCTCTTTAAAAAAATACAATACTTTTGGTTTTGATATCAATTGCCGCTATTTCGCATCTTTCTCAAACGAAGAAGAATTAAAAGAACTATTATTAATACATAAAAACAAGAATATTCCTTTGATGGTTATTGGAGGCGGAAGCAATATTCTTTTTACTAAAAATTTTAATGGATTGATTATACAACCAACTATTTGTGGAATAGAAATAATTAATGAAACAGATGATTCTGTTGATTTGCGTGTTGGTGCAGGGGAAAATTGGGATTCGTTTGTAGAATATTGTGTAAACAGAAACTGGGGAGGTGTTGAAAATCTTTCTTTGATTCCTGGTTTCGTTGGCACTTGCCCTATTCAAAATATCGGGGCTTATGGTGTTGAGGTAAAAGATGTTATTTTAAAAGTTGAAACCATTGATATTGAATCATTAAGGAAACAGGAATTTGCAAATACCGAATGCAGGTTTGGGTACCGTGAAAGTATTTTTAAGCATGATTTAAAAGGGAAACAGGTAATAACGTATGTTCATTTCAAATTTAATAAGAATCATGAATATAAGCTCAATTATGGTAATTTAAACGAGGAACTGCAGAAATATGAATCTATAAATTTAAAGAATATTCGAAATGCCGTAATTGATATTCGTAACTCAAAGCTTCCAAAACCAGAAGAAACCGGTAATGCAGGCAGTTTTTTTAAGAACCCTGAGGTCAAAGAAGCAGTATTTGAAAAAATAAGGCAACAATATCAGGATGTACCTAACTTTAAACAAAGCAACAATAACGTAAAAATTCCCGCGGGATGGTTAATAGAACAGGCTGGCTGGAAAGGTAAAAACATCGGAAATGCTGCGGTTCACAATAAACAAGCGCTTGTTTTGATAAATAGGGGAAATGCAACAGGTGCTGAAGTGCTTTATTTAGCCCGCGAAATACAAAAATCTGTTAATAATCAATTTGGTATTGAGTTGGAAATGGAAGTGAATGTGGTTTGAACCAGGTAGTTAAAACCACAAACTAGTATTTGTTATAACTCACTATTTCATCTAATTGTTTTCTTCGTTTATCGCGGGTTTCCTTTGCCGGGTATCCAATAGTAATAATTAGAGGAACACGCTTCGATTTAGGAATTTGAAGCAGCTTTTTTACTTTGGTTTCATCGAACCAGCCAATCATACAAGTTCCCAGTCCTTCAGCAGTTGCCTGCAAACAAATATTTTCAGCTGCAATGCCGATATCAATAAGAGGAAATTGCTTGTTTTTTATTGTGCTTCCGGCACTTGATGTAAAATTTGCTTTTTCTTCTACAATCACAATATGAACAGGAGCTTGTTTGGTAAAATGATTCATTCCAAGTATTTTGCTCGAAGTGCAATCAGCAATTTTATTTTTAATTTCAGGATTATCAATAACAATGAATTTCCATGGCTGGGAATTACATGCAGAGGGAGCAAGGTGGGCAGCTTCAATTATCCTGTTAATCTTTTCCTGTTCAATAGAGGAGGTTAAATAAGCACGATCGCTTTGTCTTTTTTGAATAATTTTAAGAAAGTCTGTTCCGCTAATCATTTTTTGCAATTTCTATAAGTTCATCTGATTCAAAAACTATTTTATTGGTAGGCATATTCGCGATTTCTATCATCGATTTTGCAACTGTAAGGGCATGAATACCTCTGTATTTGCGGGATTCCCCTATAAAAAGGAAGTTAAATATTGCCATAAATCCTTTACCGGCTATTTCGCCAAAACGAAATTCTTTTCTTGGTCCTAAAAGCATGGATGGACGTACGAATACAATTTTTGTGAAATCAAACTCTGTAATATGTTTTTCCATCAGTCCCTTAGTTTTTAAATAATTATTAGAACTCTCCGGGTTCGCTCCAATGGAGGATATAACAATTAGGGAACTAACCTGATTATTAGAACAAATCCTTGCAATCTCCACGGGTAAATCATGGTCAATTTTAAAAAAATTCTCCTTTGTTCCTGCTTTTCTTATTGTAGAGCCAAGACAACAGAAAGCATCATGGCCTTTGAATTCGTGGGTGTATTCAGAAATCTTCCCGTAGTCGATAAGTATTTCAACAATCTTGTTGTTTGAGTAATTCTGTTTTTTTCGATTAAAAACAATTACTTTTTCATAAATTGAATTTTCTGCAAGCTCACTGACAAGATAACTCCCTACGAGTCCCGTTGATCCAAAAACTAATGCTGTTTTTTGCATAACTTTTCCATTTTACCTGCAAGGTAATACATTTTGAAAAGAATTGAAAAAGTTGTTAAATAATTTAACTACATCCACACGAAGAGCAATATTCTGTTCTTTTATCAATTTCGCGCCGGCATTTTATTTCTTCGTGTTTTGCACACGAGAGGCCTAGTTTAGCCATATTCTTATTTTTGCCTACGGATGTTTGAGGAAATTTTTTATTTCTTAAAAAGATATTAAATCCCAAAGCTATAAAAGCAATAGCCAAAATTCCAATAACTAAAAGTATTAGCTTAATAAACATTAATTTATTTTTATTGTTATAACAATCGGATGCAAAGATAATTAAACTGATAATATCTACGTATATAAATCTTTACATTTATTATTGGAAATTAATTAAAAAATATATAATTTGATTAAGTTAAACACGCGAGAATATGAGTACAAAAGTAATTGAGAAAAGTGAAAATAAGAAAAATGTGAATATGGTTTTAGATAAAATAGAAGTATTAAACGATTATAAACTGGCAAATTTGAGTCGCCAAATCAGCCTGTTAGGAAGAAAGGAAGTTTTAACAGGAAAAGCAAAATTTGGAATTTTTGGCGATGGAAAAGAAATAGCCCAGATTGCTATGGCAAAAACATTCCGTGATGGAGACTGGCGCTCAGGTTATTACCGTGATCAAACATTTATGATGGCAGCCGGGCTGTTTACAGCAGAAGAATTTTTTGCCCAATTATATGGACAAACAGATGTTAATTTAAATCCCGGAAATGGCGGGCGTTCATTTAATAATCATTTTGCTACGAGAAGTTTGAATACAGATGGCACGTGGAAAGATTTAACCAAACAAAAAAACTCATCATCTGATATTTCACCCACGGCAGGACAAATGGCTCGTTGGGTTGGATTAGCGTATGCATCAAAATTATTCAGAAATAATAAAGAATTACATCAATTTAAAACATTATCAGTAAAAGGAGATGAAGTAGCATTTGGAACAATTGGCGATGCAAGTACTTCCGAAGGGCAGTTTTGGGAAGCTGTAAATGCTGTTGGTGTTTTGCAGGTTCCTGCTGTTTTAGCCGTTTGGGATGATGGATATGGCATTTCTGTTCCTAAAAAATACCAAACAACAAAAGAAAGTATTTCAGAATTACTTAAAGGTTTTGAGCGAACAAATGAGAAAGCAGGAATAGTTATTTTAAAAGGAAAGGGTTGGGATTATCAAGGATTGATAAAACTATTCCATGGTGGTGTGGAAATAGCAAGAAAAGAACATGTTCCGGTTGTTTTTCATATTGAAGAGATTACACAACCTCAAGGTCATTCCACATCGGGTTCGCACGAACGATATAAATCAGAAGAACGCCTGAAGTGGGAAACTGAATTTGATGGTATTAGAAAAATGAGAGAATGGATTCTGAAAGAAAAAATCGCATTAGAAGACGAATTGGTAAGTATTGAAAAACAAGCTGAAGAAGAAGCAAAAGAAGCCAGACGTATTGCCTGGCAAAAATTTACCGAACCGGTTAAAATTGAGAGAGACAAACTCATCGGGATTATTGATAACCGTTCATGTATGTGCAAACGAGAAGGTTATGATAAAGTAGGAACAATTACCAACGACCTAAAGAAAATAATTAATCCCATTCGAAAAGATAATTTCAGCGCTGCAAAAAAAATACTGCGTCATGTTTGTACCGATTGTAATATTCGTGGGAAACTACAAAAAGATTTATCGGAATGGCTTGACAGGAATTATGAAGATAATTATAAAAGATACAATACTTCGTTATACAACGAATCTGAACGATCAGTTCTTAACGTGAAAGAAGTAAAACCAATATTTACTGCTAATTCAGCAGAAGTTGCAGGAAGAGAAATTTTACGTGATAACTACGATTATCTTTTTGCAAAATACCCGAAACTTGTTGCCTTTGGTGAAGATGCAGGATATATTGGAGGAGTAAATCAAAGCTTTGAAGGATTACAAAAAAAATATGGTGAATTAAGAATTACTGATACAGGAATTAGGGAACAAACCATTTTAGGGCAAGGAATAGGATTGGCTTTACGAGGATTGCGCCCAATTGCAGAAATTCAATATTTCGATTACCTGCTTTATGCATTACAAACTTTAAGCGACGATTTGGCTACCACTCATTACAGAACTGCAGGGGGACAAATTGCTCCTGTAATTATAAGTACACGGGGACATCGACTGGAAGGTATCTGGCATTCGGGTTCTCCATTAAGTATGGTTATAAATTCAATTCGTGGTGTTTATGTTTGTGTGCCAAGAAATATGACACAGGCCGCAGGGTTTTATAATACATTGCTCGAAGGCGAAGATTCGGCATTGGTAATTGAACCTTTAAATGGATACCGGTTAAAAGAAAAGCGACCCGACAATATTGGAGAGTATAAAATTCCGTTAGGAATACCCGAGATATTGAATGAAGGAACCGATGTTACCCTTGTTACTTATGGTTCGTGTGTTCGTATTGCTCAAGATGCTGTTGAACAACTGAAAGAATTTAATATTTCTGTCGAACTTATTGATGTTCAAACATTATTGCCTTTCGACCGAAAACATGTGATTGCTGATTCGATTAAAAAAACGAACAGGGTTGTTTTCTTTGATGAAGACGTTCCGGGTGGTGCAACTGCTTACATGATGCAGAAAGTAATGGAAGAGCAAGGTGCATATTTTCATCTCGATTCTGAACCCAGAACAGTAACTGCAAAAGAACATCGCCCTGCCTATGCATCCGATGGTGATTATTTCTCAAATCCAAATGCCGAGGATGTTTTCGAAGCAATTTATGCAATGATGAATGAAGCAAACCCAAAGAAATATCCCGAATTATATTAAAAAATAAAATCATCAAAAATTTTCGAAGCCAGTTTTAAACTGGCTTTGTTCATTTTAATTGAATTTTTTAAACAAAATAAAATTATTCTTAAATTTATATTGATTAATTTTATTGTCATGTCTAAAAAAAGGATTCTGATTCTCATTTTATTTTTTTCTTTTTCAAGCTCTTTATTATCTCAGAACAAAACCTTTACCGTAAATGAAAATGGTACAAGAATATTTCATGAAGGAAAACTTATAGTTAAAGAAGGAGTTCCTTTCTTAACTGTTAAAGGGGATTCATATGAAGCAGGTTTACAATATGGAGTGTTACTGAATGACTATTTACTTAAAATAGATTATGTTGTAGATAGTATGATTGAAGCATATATGGGAAACTTTTTTCTGAAGAAATGGATTGTTAATGCAGCTTTAAGTGCAAAAGTTAAAAAAATTGAAAGGAATATGCCGGTCGAATACCTGTTTGAAATGAAAGGTATAGCCGATGGAAGCGATTTGGAGTTGAAGGATGTACAAATTATTGCATATGTACCTCAGTTATTTTTTAAAATCAGTTGTACATCATTTATTTTAAGAAACTCGGACGGAATAGTACATGGCAGAAACCTCGATTGGCCTGGTATAGAAGCCTTAACTCATTTTCCCTTAATTGTAAATTATCATCTTAACAATAAAATTCCATTTACAAATTTAACTTTTATAGGATACCCGGGAGTTTATACTGGGTTAAATCATTCTGGTTTGAGTATGTCAATAAATATGAATGGTGCACCCGCGGGAAATAGCAAGAAAATTAGCGAATACAATACAGGTATGCCATTAGCATTTAAAGTCAGGAATGTTCTCGAGAATGCCGAGAACATCAGTCAGGTAGATGAAATGTTTAGAAATTACAGTTCACATGCATGGTTTATTACAGTTGGCAGTAAAAAAGATAACACGGGTTCTATATACGAACTAACTCGTGGTGAAATTATTAAGAATAACATGCTAGATGATTTTCTCTTTGTCGAAAATCTTTCAGTTTCTGACAAAGGCCGTTATCAATATAGCCCGATTTGGATGTTTAGCACATCAAATATATCAAGAGAGAGAAAAATGAAAGAGCTAAATGAGAAAACAGATAACCATAACTTAGTTGATAAAAGTTATCAGATTCTTACGAATACAGAAAATCATCAGTTATCTCACGACCCATTTTATGGTTACTGTATTAACAATTACAATACGATTAAAAGTTGTATATTAGATAATACGAATAATGATATTTATTTTACCTATGGAGAGCACAATGCAGCTGTAAACAAATATTTACATTACAATATAACAACGGGAGATGTAACTATTTACAAAGATTCTCAGGAAATTGCCGATAAGGATTTTTATACAGCAGGGTTAGCTTATAATAAATGGTTTAAAACAACTTTTACACGAAAAAAGAAATGGAATAAGAAAGATTACGAGTTGATAATTGATACATTACAGTATTTTAATTTATCCCCATCGTACAAAGCTCATCAGTTATCAACTTATTATTCCAGGCTTAACGATAGTGAAAATGCGTATATACATGCTGAAAAATACATTTCAGAAATGCCAGATTATTTTCATGCATACTATAATAAATATCAGGTTATGCGAAATTCAGGCGAATACATGAAAGCTATTGTTGCACTTGAAGAAATGTTACAAACATCAACCATTAACCCATATTATGAGTATCGGGCTAAGGTTAACATGATTGAAATGTACGACAAACTTCTTAAAGATAAATATGAACAGGTTTATATCGATAAAATTTATAAATTGTATGCACAGATAAAAGCAGATCTTATTCAATATTTTATTGATGAAGAAACGCAAAAAGATATTGATTTAATTGAAAAAATTATAATTAAATGGCAACAGGCGTGAATATAGATTCTGCAGTTGAATTAATTATTAATTCAAAATTTGCCATTGCTTTTACAGGGGCAGGAATTTCTGTTGAAAGCGGCATTCCTCCTTTCAGGGGTAAGGACGGACTTTGGAGTAAGTACGATCCCAATGTACTCGACCTGAATAATTTTTTTCTTAATCCCATTGATTCGTGGAAGGTTATAAAAGAGATTTTTTATGATTTTTTTGGCGCTGCTAAACCCAACGCGGCACATTTTGCACTTTCCGAAATGGAAAAAATGGGATTAATAAAAGCGGTTATAACCCAAAATATTGATAATTTGCATACCGATGCCGGAAGCAAAGAAGTATATGAATTTCATGGAAATTCACGCATGCTTGTATGCCCGTATTGTGGCCATAATTATTTAACATCAGAAGTAAACCTGAACGATATTGTTCCATTATGTAATCAATGCCATGGAGTTTTAAAACCCGATTTTATATTTTTTGGCGAATCAATACCAGCCCTGGCTTACCAGAAATCTGTTGAAGCAGCAGAAAAAGCAGATTTGGTAATTATTATAGGATCAACCGGCGAAGTGGTCCCGGCTTCAATGATTCCATCTGTTGCCAAACAAAATGGGGCTCAGATTATTGAAATAAATCCTGAAAAATCGTTATTTACAAGCACAATAACTGATGTCTTTTTACAGGGAAAAGCTACAGAAATGATGACTCAATTAATAAATGAATTAAAAAAATCAAAAATATGATTAACTTTAAGCTAAATTCAGAATTGGACTATATTGAGCTTATTAAGCTTTTAAAAGTTACCAATATGTGTATGAGCGGGGGTGAAGCAAAACAGCTTGTTGATGATGGTATAGTTAAATTAAACGGGCAAATAGAGAGCAGGAAAAGAGCAAAAATACGTAAAGGGGATAAAGTTGAAATATTCGATAAAACAATAGTTGTTGAGTAATATATTAAAATTTCAGAAATATGACATTTTTAGAACTGGCAAAACGACGATATTCGTCGCGCAATTATCAGGATAAATCTGTAGATAAAGAACTTTTACTTCAGGTTATGGAAGCTGGAAGAATTGCTCCATCTGCAAAAAACAAACAACCCTGGCACTTTGTTGCAATAACTGAGCCTGAACCACTCGCAAAAATACGAGAATGTTACGAGGAATCATGGCTCGAATCTGCTAAAGCAATTATTGTTGTTTGTGGCGACCACCGTGATGCATGGCGCAGATCTGATGGTAAAATCCACACGAACCTGGATGTTGCCATTGCTGTTGATCACATGACTTTAGCTGCAACCGATCTTGGATTAGCTTCTTGCTGGGTTTGTAAATTCGATGTAATGAAATGTGTTCGCTTATTAGATTTACCTGATGGTGTTGAACCAATGGTACTACTACCTGTTGGATACCCTGCTGATGAAGTAGATACAAACCGTCATGAACAGTTGCGTAAACCTTTAAAAGAAGTTGTCCATTGGGAAAAGTTTTTTTATAAACCATTTAAACGATAGCTTGTACAAATCAAAAAAATCCGACTAAAAGTCGGATTTTTTTGATTACTATATAAAACCGGAAAATAAAAAGCAAATAACATATAGAATAAATAACATTAAAACAACAATTTAATAATTTGGAATAGTTTAAAAAACCCCCGTTTTAAATAATCCTTCATTAAACTGATATCGATAGCATTAATTCCGTATTTAAGCAGGTAATGAATATCATCATTAAAAGCCTTGTAAAACGACTCAAAGTCATTGTTTGACAATCTCAATGCTTCCTGATATGATTGAATTGCTTTTTGTTGGTCTTTCATACACCACTGTACATGTCCCAGGTGTATAAGGTCGAATTCGTTTTTGTTATAACCAATTATTTCCAGGTAATATTTGTTGGCGATTTCGAATTTTCCTAAAATAAATGAAATCCATGCGATTGGGCGTTGAATTTTATCATTTGAAGGTGATAAATATTCAACTTTATAATAATATTTTAGAGCCTCGTCGTATCTTTTTAAGCGAACTAAAGTATGACCAACATATGCAAGAATGTATAAATTTTCGGGTTCCGATTTTTCAGCTTCAAGGTAATATTCGAGTGCTTTTTCAGGATTATTTAAATAACGATAACAAAGAGCTATTTTTTTTATTATCCATATTTTTTTACTGTCGAATAATTCTGCTTTTTTGTAATAATTCAGTGCTAAATTGTAATTCCCTAATTGCTGGTAACAATAACCAATCTTTTCAAATAGTTCAATGTCTGTTTCAGTAGATTCCAGGTTTATAAAAAGTTCAGATGCCTGTTGAAAATGTTTGTTTTCAAGAAAAAATTCAGCAATATTTCTGGTAATATCGGAATTGTAAACCAGTTTTTTAAAGAAAAAGGTATTCTGGATATCAAATTTCCAGCTAAAAATATCAGAAAACTCGTGTTTATATTGATTCAGTTTATAAAACCGATACATATCCTGAAGATACTGTGTAAAAATACTTTTTGTAAGGGCAAAGCTATTTATCAGGTTTTCATCTTTTGAGATTTCTTCAATATTTTTCATTTCTTCGTTAAACAAATCCATCATCATTGTTTTGTGTGATTCAGGAATATATTGCAAGTTAAGACAAAACGAGTATTTATCGGAATTACACATGTAATGAGATTTCTCGAGTTGTTCTATGAATGGAAGCAGCTTGGTATCATTTTCTTTTGCTGGTTGGGTAAGAGACTCGTTTTCTTTATAGAAAGGAACAAACCAATTGCTTATTTCATTGTAAAATGGGAAATGTTTTAATCGTGAGAAAGCACTCATGAAAACATCTGAACCTTCGATTTGCATTTTACTAAAATCCTGAAGCTTATCGAGCAGTCCTGGTGAGTCTTCAAATACTTTTTCCCAATCCGGGTTTTTATCTTCCAGAAATTTATCGGGGATAATATTTTCTAAATCGAGTTTTTCCTCGATTTTGGGTTGCATTTTCATCATTTCGGGAAGTATTTCTTCTTCCCATCTTTTTGTTAACTTTTCGGTATCTTTTGATTTAAAAATCTGAATTATAACTGATTCGGTTAGTTTGTCAATGTCGTTTGTTTTCGCAATTTTTTCGATTTCAATTATTAATTCGGGATAAAAATCTATCCGTTTATCGTATTTATAAAATCCTAATAAAAGCCCAATAAGCGCTCTTTGCCATACCTGTTCTTCCGTTGAATAATAGAAATTTAATAATGATAAAAACTTATTTTTATCGAATACCCGTAAAAGACTTAAAGTTATCGCACTTACAATAAGGCTTTTATCATGCCAGGGTATTTTTTCGGAAAAACAAATGGTTTCCAGTATTTTTTTTTCCGTTTCCTGGTATTTATCGGTTAGCCATAAGTAATTAAATAAATCGCGCAATGCCTGTTGGCGTGAAATGGTCTTGTTTGTGGAGCCTGAAAGATGTATGTTATTGTTCTTTAAAATTTCATCCAGCTCATTGTCAAATGTCAGGTAATGTATTAGCGAAACGGCTTCATCGGAGTGCAACTCTCTTTTACGATCTAAAGACCATTTCATTTTGTAAATTGTTAAACCGGAGGTTTCTGTCAACAAACATTCATTAATTGTGTCTGTTAATTCAAACAACGATCGTTGTAAATGTTTATAAATATTATCTCGCTCAGGATCGTTAATGTTTGTAAATGAATGCTTTAAAATATTTGAGTATGTGTTTTGAATTTCCTCAATTTGATCTTGATGATATTGCTTTTTGGATTGATTTGCGAATAATTGTAATTGTACAATGGAATCAGATATTTCTTTATTTAAAATAAGATTACAAATCTCTGAGTATTTGGATTGAATTTCAATGTGATTCATGGTATAAACTTTATAAGTTCAATTTCTTAATTATTTTTAATTGATACAAATAATGTTCCCCAATATATTAATGACAAATAAACTGAATAATGAGTTGTTATATGCTAATTTGTCATTCCTTTTTTAATTAAATCAAGACCTTTAGAGCGTCAGAAATAATATCGGAATGGTCGAAGGCCAAAGGAGGAATTTCATTTATATTAAACCAAACAGCGTCGGCAGCATCTGAACCTGCAAGTATCTTATCATTTTCTGCATTTATGAATCCATAAAAAATTACAGAAATAGTTCTTCCGCGTGGGTCTCTGCCAACCTTTCCATAGGTTTTGAATTGCCTGAGTTGTATTTTTGTTAAACCGGTTTCTTCTTTAAGTTCACGAAGAGCTGCAGTTTCCAGTTCCTCGTCTGGTTCAATAAAACCTCCGGGTAATGCCCATTTATCCTTGTAAGGTTCATGTCCTCTTTTTATAAGTAAAATTTGATACGGTTGCCTAACTTTAGAGAAGACAATAATGTCAGCAGTTACAGAGGGGCGAGGATATTCGTATGTAAAGCTCATTGTTCTTCTTCATTCTTGTTCCGGTTTTCTTGTCTCCTATTATTTATAATGTAAATAACAATGATTGCCGAAATAATAAAAACCAATATATATAATTTCCCCATAGTAGTATTAAATTATACGTTTAATAATTCGAAGCTTATGTGTATATTTTTGCTGTTTTTCGTTATATATTCCCTGATGATCGAAAGTATCAATTCTTACTTTTCCTGAAGCATGGATTATCTTTTTTTCGGATAACAATATGCCTGTATGAATAATCTGGCCTTCATTGTTATCAAAAAAAGCAAGATCGCCCGGGGTTATATTATTTACAAAATCGATGGTTGTTCCAATTTCAGCTTGTTTACTTGCATCACGTGGTAAAAAAATAGTTGCAGTCTTATATACAACCTGAACAAATCCTGAACAATCTATTCCAAAAGGATTTTTTCCTCCCCACAAATAGGGGGTGTTTAGCAACTTTCTGGCATTCTGGATAAGATTCTTATTGTTTTCTATTTCCTGATTTTTAGCTAGCGTATAAATAGTTGAATTTATTCTAAATTCATTTTTTTCTTTATTAAAACAGGGCAAAGTGCTGCCAAACGGTATTCTTATTATTTCACTTGTTTGTTTTTCTGTAATTTCGGTAAAAACTTCCGATAATATTATAAAAGGCTCATTAACGGAACAATCAATATAATTAGGATTACTATATGACAATAATTTTTTATCAATCCATCCTCTATAACCATCATGAATGATTTCAATAAAAACCCAGTTGTTTTTTTCTTCTGTAATTTTAAATGTTTCACCAAATAGAACTTGCGTAACCATTTCACTTTTATCTGATGGTTCCATTCTTACTGGTATTACTGCCATTTCACTAATCCCGTACGAAATCATTGTATCTGTTTATTTTATAGTATAAAAATAATAAATCCTTGTAAAAAAAATGTTTTTCTTAACAAAGGTAATTAATATGTGTTTAAGATACATTATAAGAAATAAATACAAGTCAAACTATTTGTAAAATTTATACATTTGTATTTTATGTTTTAGCACTCTAATTAATAGCAATGTGATGAAAAAATTTCTTAAACCTTTTCGGAATTATTATAAGATTATTTTCAGGTTTATTTTATTTATTACAACCATAGCGATTATTGTTTCACTTTTCCCGCGAGAGGGTAAATTCAGGTATGAGTTTCAGAAAGGACGCCCCTGGTTACATGAAACATTAATTGCTCCATTTGATTTTCCAATATATAAAGGAGAGAAGCAACTTCAGTTCGAAAAGGATAGTATCCTTAAATCATATAACCCGTATTTTATTTTCGATAGTTCAGTTTTAATACTGGAAATGGATAAGTTTATTCAATATTACAATGAAAAACAAATTGAATATTTTGAAAGAAAATACCCCAATATAAGCCAGGGAGAGCGTCAAAATCACAGTTTTTTTGTAAATACCTCCGACTTTAAAGATTTTTCAATAAATCTTCTAAAAGAAGTTTATAATAGTGGAATTGTTGAAGTATCGGATATTACAAAAGGGTTCTCTGAGAATTCAAAATTGATTATTTTAAAAGATAATATTGCCCAGGAGCATTTGTACTCGGAGTTTTACAGCCAGAAAACCGCTTATGAGTATGTGCTTAAAAAAAATGCAGGCTATATAACAGGAAAAAAGGATGGTTTAAAAAACTCTGGATTTTATAAAAGTATTAATTTATACGAATTTGTTCATCCTAATATTTTTTATGATTCAAAAACATCTGAAAATGTTAAAAATACCCTTCTTAAAAATATTTCTCTTACTAAAGGAATGGTTCAGCAAGGTGAACGAATTATTGCAAAAGGCGATGTAATTGATGGAAAAATTCATATTGTTTTAGAATCGTTAAAACATGATTTTGAAACTAAGTTAGGTTCATCCTATTATTACAGGATTATTTTATTTGGACAAATAATCTTTGTCTTTGCCTGTATAGCTGTTCTCTTTTTGTTTTTATTAAATTTCAGAAAAGATATACTGCAAAACAGCCTGAAAACCTTATTCATATTAATGGTTGTTCTTATTGTAGTTTCAATAGCAAGTATTACTTTAAAAATAAGTGTTAATAGTATTTATATAGTTCCTTTCGCGCTGGTTCCAATAATTATTAAAACATTTTATGATTCCCGCCTTGCATTATTTATTCATATAATAACTGTTTTGCTTGTTGGTTTTTTTGCCCCGAATGGGTTTGAGTTTGTTTTTCTAAATTTTATTGCAGGTATAATTGCAATTTTTAGTTTAACCAATTTATACAGAAGAGGGAAACTTATTTTTTCTGCCGCCCTGGTATTTTTAACATACAGCTTTGTTTATTTTGGAATGGCAATTACACAAGAAGGAAATTTTTCGAATATTGAATGGAATAATTTTGTCTATTTTGCTATTAACGGAGGTTTTGTATTATTAGCTTACCCGCTGATATATATATTCGAAAAGATATTTGGATTTCTTTCCGATGTAACATTAATGGAGTTGTCGGATACAAACCAGAAATTATTGAGAGAATTAGCCGAAAAAGCTCCCGGAACATTTCAACACTCCATGCAGGTGGCAAATCTGGCAGAGGAAGCAATTATTAAAATAGGAGGAAACCCTTTACTGGTTCGTACAGGTGCATTGTATCATGATATTGGGAAGATGATAAACCCTCTTTATTTTATCGAGAATCAACGTACCGGGTTTAATCCCCATGACATGCATGAATTTGTTGAAAGTGCCAATATAATCATTAACCATGTAACAGATGGGATTGAATTGGCCAGAAAACATAAATTACCTGAAAAACTAATTGATTTTATCAGAACACATCATGGAACATCAAAAGTTCAGTATTTTTATCGTTCGTATATTAAAAAGTTCCCCGATAAAGAAATTGATATCAATAAATTTACTTATCCCGGGCCAAAACCATTTTCAAAAGAAATGGCAGTTTTAATGATGGCCGATTCTGTTGAAGCTGCTTCAAGAAGTTTAACCGATTATAATGATTCCACAATTGATAATATTGTTGAATCGATTATTAATAATAAGATGAATGATATGCAATTTGATATCTCTGATATCACTTTTAAAGATATTTCTACTGTTAAATCAATCTTTAAGAAGAAGCTTGCAAATATCTATCATATACGTATCAAGTATCCTGAAAAGATAGCGTAATTATTTTTACCAACGCATATCAATTATTTCTACACCGGGATAATTAGCTTCTATAAAGGTGAAGTAGTTTGTTTCAACCTGAATATTGGTATTAAAATTAAAAATGCTAACACTGTAGCTGGAACCATCTTTTCCAAATATAGTAGCCGATTTAAGTTGAAATGTGCTGGTATTTATTTGAAGACGAATTCGCGAATAATCCTTCTCGAGTTCAAAAGGGTATAAATCAACTATCGCATTTGATGTTCCCCCTTCAGTATTTCGAGAAATTAATTGGTATTTAAAATCTTTCTCGTAAATAGTAAATAATTTTTGCGGATTATTAAGAATATCAGAATCGTCATTCTCAGGTTCTGAAATATTTACCTCATTAGCATCTTTAATATAGCTCCATAAGGTTTTGCCATCGAAAAAAACCTCGGTATCCATAAAGTTTAACCTGTACTTTTCGCCTTGCATTGTTATTGTTCCTTCCGATGAATTTTTAATTTTATCTTTTAAATCAATGTAATCTACCTTAAACCCGGCTTCAATATTTTTATATGATTTTGTTTTTTGAGAGAGTTTGTCAAGTATCTTTTTTGCTTCAGGATCTTGCTGTGCATAAATAGTAAATGCAACAAGTGTAAAGCTTATTATAAAAAATATTTTTTTCATCTTAACTGATTTTAGCATTTATAATTTCCAGGCAGATGGTCAGGACTGGCAGGAAATTATGTTTTAATAAATTATGGAGTATTAATTATTCTCGGAGAATTCTTTCAAATATTGTTCCAAAGAATATTCATCACTAAAAAGAACCTGCCGTGCTTTGCTGCCTTCAAAAGGGCCTACAATATTTGCAGCTTCAAGCTGATCGATAATTCTTCCTGCCCTGTTGTACCCGATGGAAAATTTCCGTTGAATTAATGATGTTGAACCTTGTTGATGCCTTACAACAAGCTTTGCTGCATCGTCGAACAAAGCATCACGTTTTGATAAATCAACTTCGCTGGCCTCATCACTTCCTTCCTGGATATATTCGGGAAGTTGATATGCCGATGGATATCCGCGTTGTGAACCTATAAAATCAGCAATTTTTTCAAGTTCGGGAGTATCAATAAATGCACATTGAAGGCGAACAAGGTCGCTACCCGAAGATATAAGCATATCTCCACGTCCAATAAGTTGGTTGGCACCGGGGCTGTCGAGGATAGTTCGGGAATCGATCATTGATGAAACCCTGAATGCTATTCGGGCAGGGAAATTTGCTTTTATGGTTCCGGTAATAATATTGGTTGATGGCCGTTGTGTGGCTATAATCAAATGAATACCAATCGCTCTCGCTAATTGAGCTAATCGTGTGAGAGGGCTTTCAATTTCTCGTCCCGCTGTCATTATTAAATCTGCAAATTCATCAACAATAACAACGATATATGGCAAATACCGGTGTCCTTTTTCGGGATTTAAGTGCCGTGATATAAATTTAGCATTATACTCTTTAATATTCCTAACCTGACCCAGTTTAAGTAAATCATAGCGTTGATCCATTTCCAGGCACAACGAGTTTAACGTGTTTACTACTTTTTGTGTATCGGTAATTATTGATTCTTCGGTATCGGGAAGTGTTGCCAGAAAATGCCGTTCAATTTTAGAATACAATGTTAATTCAACCTTTTTAGGATCAATCATCACAAATTTTAACTGTGCAGGGTGCTTTTTATATAACAATGAAGCAATAATGGCATTAAGGCCAACAGATTTTCCTTGTCCTGTGGCACCGGCAACAAGCAAGTGGGGCATTTTTGCCAAATCTATTACAAATGTTTCGTTCGAAATGGTTTTGCCTAACCCGATCGCCAGATCGTATTTTGTTTCGCTAAATGTTTTTGATGTTATTATTGAACGCATGGAAACAATTTCAGGATTCTGGTTAGGCACTTCAATTCCAATAGTTCCTCTGCCTGGTATTGGAGCAATAATTCGAATTCCTAATGCCGATAAGCTAAGAGCTATATCATCTTCAAGATTTTTAATTTTTGATATTCGAACCCCGGGAGCCGGAATTATTTCGTAAAGAGTAACTGTTGGCCCAACGGTAGCTTTTATTTTATCGATTTGGATCTTATAATTAGCCAGAGTTTCAACAATCCGGTTTTTATTTGCTATAATCTCGTCTTTGTTTATTTGCCCGTCGGAATTCTTACTGTAATCATCAAGTAAATCCAATGTCGGAAGTTTATATGATGATAGTTCCAGAGTTGGATCGTAATCTTGTAATTCTAAAATTTTTATACCATCAACGGTGTCGTTTGGGTGAACAGTTTCTTCTATGGTAAGTTCAATATTATTATCTTCAGTTAAACTAACATTGATATTCGGTTTTTCCCTAACAACAGGGATTTCTTTTTTGCGGCTGGTAAAAACTAAATTGTCATCAATTTCTTCTTCAACAATATCTTCTTCGTTTATTTTGGGCTCTTCAAATAATGCTTCGGGAATACTGTTGTCAGCAATATTTTCTTCACCCGGTTTAATATTTTTTGTAAATAGTTTTTCAATAAGAGCTTTCATCCATTCTACAACTTTGTTTGAAGTAAATAAAGCAAAAGCAAGAATTGAAACAATTAACAAAAATGCAGTACCTGTTTTACCAATAAATGAATTAAGCCACTGGGATATGATGTACCCATGCCCGCCGCCTAATCCGCTGCCCAGGAAACCATTTGCGGTACCAAACAAATAACCCAGTACTATTGAAACGAGTATAGTGGTAATTAATAATAGTTTAATTGTCTTTCGTAATGGGAACCATCTGAATTTTAAAAGCCTTAATCCAATAACTAAAAGAATAAATGGAAGTGTAAACGATGAAATGCCGAACCATTTATTCATAAAAACATTGGCGAAAAATGCTCCGGCCTTACCCGACCAGTTTTCAACAGTAATATCTGCAAGGGAAAATACGTTCTGAAATTCAAAACTTTGATCGGCTTTCCATGTGAACAGGTATGAAAAAAATGCAAGTGTCAAAAAAGCAGAAAGAAATAGAATGAAAATTCCAAAGATTATTTTTAAACGTTCGTCTGTTAAAAATGATGTTTTCTTTTTATTTGCAGAATCAATATTTTTTTTTGCCATTTTATTATGAATCGTTTATCTGGTACTATGTAAGAATTAATATTACAAAGTAAAATAATTAATAGCAATTATTAATGGAATTTATAGCTTATATGTAAGTAAAATTTTTTGAAATTTTTATTTAAGTGTAGATAAGATTTTTTCCATTGTTTTTCGATTAATGGGAATATAACCTTCAGGAATTTTAAATTCATCGGAATCAATTTCAGTTTCTACAATTTTAGTTGCAGTGAGTTTCATGTTCATACTGTACAACTTAACCTGGAACTCCAACAAAACGCCATCAAGCGATCTGAATGGTGTGTTTGCATTTGGTTTATGAATAATTATATCATTTGTATAATAAATGTAAAATGGTTCAATTTCGCGATTTGGAATTGTTACTTTTGCTTTATAGCATGTAAGTCCGGCAACTTGTTTTATTTCGTCAAGAGTTTCAATTTTTATTCCGGGAATATCTTCAAAGAACAGTGAGGATTCGTCTATTTTTTCGGCATACCTGTATTTTTTATTCATAATCTTTACTAAAGTGGTATTCTTTTTATCTCTTGAATTTTGAATATGGGTAAAGCTGACAATTCCCGATAAACTTTCAATTTTATTTATCGTGTTGTTGTTTTTAAATTTAACGATCATTTTTTTTGGTAATAATCCTTTCATAAACCTGTCTAAGCTATCGTCTAAATATTCAATATTGTATTCAATATATCCTTCTTTAATCCTGTCTTTAAATTCGAACTTTTTACATGAAAATATTGAAATGATTATTAATGCAACAGCAATCAGGAGGGTGTTTTTTATCTTCATCTTTTAAGATTAATTTACCATATAAGTATAATTATTGTGAACTAAATTACTAATATTTGAAATAAAAACAAAAGAAGAGATATAATCTTGGTTGTATAATTCAATTTTTTTGATAAAAAAATATGTTTTTTATCATATCTGGTATTTATATAAAGAAATACAGTAATTTGCCAATTTGAATAAAATTTTTATAGATTTGTAGCTTTAAAACTTTAAAACATAAATTGATGATTATGAATAAATTAGCTGTAGTTGCGTTAGGTGGTAATGCATTGTTACGCGGTGATCAAATAGGAACAATTGATGAACAAGAACAAAATACATTCGATACATTAGAAAACCTGGTATATTTAATTAAAGAGGGATACGATATTGTAATTGGCCATGGAAATGGCCCTCAGGTTGGAAATATTCTAATGCGAAATGACGCGGGTGAGCACATGTATAATATTCCTCAAATGCCTCTTGATATTTGTGTTGCCGATTCACAAGGCGGCATTGGTTACATGATTGAACGTATGTTGAAGAATGTTTTGTTAAAACATGGCATCAATAAAGAAATCGTAACACTTGTTACTTGCGTGGTTGTTGATAAAGATGATCCTGCATTCAAAGATCCTCAAAAACGGGTTGGTAAAATTTATACCAAAGAAGAAGCAGATAAATTAATAACTGATAAAGGATGGATTTTTAAAGAAGAAGTAAAAGCTCATGGTGGCTGGAGAAGGGTAGTACCTTCACCAAAACCAATTAGTATAATGAATGAAAAAGTTATTGAATCGTTGGCCCGCCAGGGGAATATTGTAATTGCTGTTGGAGGTGGAGGTGTTCCTGTTTATATTGATGAAGAAAACAGAATTCGGCCGGCAGAAGCTGTTATTGATAAAGATTTAGCTTCATCATTATTAGCTGCAAAAATTCATGCTGATGAATTTTATATTTTAACCGATGTTCCTTTTGTTTATATCAATTATAAAAAACCAAACGAACAAAAACTCGAATTTCTGAACAAGGCAGATACTGAAAAATATTTAGCCGAAGGCCAGTTTGCTCAGGGTAGTATGGCTCCTAAAATAAAAGCTTGTCTCCAATTTATCGAAAAAGGGGGCAAAATGAGTGTCATTACAGAATCAACCAAGCTTGAAGATATGAGTTATGGTACTAAAATAACTTTAGAGTACGAGAATTAATATTTTGTTATTACAGGGAACCAAGTAAAAATAATAAATTAAAATTATATCACTATGGCATTTAATTTAAGAAACAGGCATTTTCTAAAAGAACTTGATTTTACTAAAGAAGAATTAGTATTTCTTTTAAACTTATCAAAAGATTTAAAAAAAGCTAAGTATGCTGGTACAGAACAACAAAGATTAAAAGGAAAAAATATTGCTTTGATCTTTGAAAAATCTTCTACTCGTACACGTTGTGCTTTTGAAGTTGCAGCTCATGATCAGGGAGCTCATGTTACTTATCTGGAACCAACCGGAAGTCAGTTAGGACACAAAGAAACGGTTAAGGATACTGCACGCGTTCTTGGCAGAATGTATGATGGTATTGAATATCGTGGTTTTGGACAAGATATTGTTGAAGTATTGGCTCAATTTGCAGGCGTTCCTGTTTGGAATGGTTTAACAAACGAATGGCACCCAACTCAAATGTTGGCTGACGTTCTCACAATGATGGAACATTCAGACAATCCGCTTGAAAAAATTTCTTATGCATATTTAGGTGATGCTCGTTTTAATATGGGGCGTTCTTTACTAGTAATTGGTGCTATCCTGGGAATGGATGTTCGTATTGGTGCTCCAAAAGCATTATGGCCAGATGCAAACTTAATTAAAGATTGTAATAATATAGCTAAAACATCAGGTGCAAGAATTACTATTACCGAGAATGCTGAAGAAGCGGTTAAAGGAGCAGAGTATGTTCATACCGATGTGTGGGTTTCGATGGGCGAACCTAAAGAAGTTTGGGCTGAAAGAATCAAGCTTTTAAAACCTTACCAGGTTAATAGCGCAATTATGAAAAAAAGTGGAAATCCAAATGTGAAATTCATGCATTGTCTTCCTGCTTTTCATAATGCAGATACAAAGGTTGGAAAACAGGTTTCTGAAGATTTTGGTTTGAAAGATGGTATTGAAGTAACAGAAGAAGTTTTTGAAGGATCGAATTCATTAGTGTTTGATCAGGCTGAAAACAGATTACATACTATTAAGGCTGTTATGGTAGCTACTTTAGGAAATTAATAAAAAACAATATATTTAAAAAAGAGCGCTCAATGGCGCTCTTTTTTATATGGTATTTTCCCGGTCGTAAATTCCTAGAGGATCAACAAAATTATTAATTATTGTCCCTGTTTCTGAACGGGTTGCCTCCGATGTAATAGTCATTACAGGAACTTTTGAATAATTAATAATTTGCTGTGCAAATGCTCCAATATAATTATCGAAACCATAATTCTCTTTATGAGTCATGATTATTATTAAGTCAGCATTTTGTTTATCCGAAAAATCAAGAATATCCTGATAAGCGTACGCGTTATGTTTTTTTATGAGACTGATAGTAAAAGGTATATTGTATTCTTTCAATGTACTTCGTAATCGTTGTGCTTTAGCTTTTATTCTTAAATTTTTTGTGCCAAATCCCTTAAATAGTACAGAAACAAGGTGTAACCGGGCATTTGTTTTTTTACTAAATTCAATAGCAGAAAGTATTTGCGCTTCAGTTTTATCCGATAAATCAACAGGTACAATTATTTTATTTATTTCAGAAACTACTTTATTTTTAATTGTTATAACAGGACATTTTGATTTAGTAATAATCCGGGTAACAGTCGAACCTATTATTTTGCTTTCATTTTCATCTTTATGTTTATCGTATAATAAAATAAAATTAGCTTTAACAGACTCAGAATATGATAAAATTTGTTCGTGCCTTTTTCCAAAAAGTATTACCATTTCAAAATGTACTTCGGGATAAGATTCAGTTAATTTTTTTAAATTTAATTGAGCAAGCTCTGTTAGCTTATCTTTAATTTCTTTATTAATAATCAGGGAGTTCCACCAATCGTTAAATTCAATGATATTAAGCAAATGGATTTTGCTTTGAGTTAACTTAGAAAGTAATATAGCTTCGTCGATGGAGTTTACAGAATGATCTGAAAAATCTACAGGTACAATAATATTTTTTAGTGTTTCGGACATCGTGTACAGATTTAATGAGAATCAACAAGATATAAATTTTGTTTTAAAATGAAAAAATATTTAAAATCAGAATAAATGATGTTCTAGAAAAATGCTTTAATAAAATGAAAAGTCATGTAAAATGAAGCCGCGAGTTTTAGCCCTATGCCCAGCAAAAAACCAATAAAAGCACCTAACCCGGCTTTCATAGCTTCATTTGATTTTGTACCTTGAATTAATTCGCCGATAATTGCACCAAAGAGAGGGCCAAGTATCATTCCAAAGGGGCCAAGAAAAATCATTCCAACAATTAATCCAATAGTAGCCCCCCACATTCCTGCTTTTGTACCACCAAATTTTTTTGTTCCCCAAATGGGTACAACATAATCCAGAATTGTAACAACAATAGCTATTACAGCCATAAAAATCAGGAAATTAGTTGAGAAATCAACAAACCGGGTAAATTCGATTGCAAGCAAACCTAAAAAACTAAAAGGAGGGCCGGGTATTACGGGTAAAAAGCATCCCAGCAATCCCAATACAATTAATATAACAGATACAGTTAGCAGTATATAATCCATATTATATTTTATATGATCGTGATATAAATATAATACTTTTTGAATTTATAGTAAATGGAAAAATCAAAAAATGGAATTTAATTTATTTTTTTATTAATTATCAGGTCTCTGGTTTCTTTTTTAAAATCACAGGAGGAACAATTACACGCTTGTTCGTTCTTATTGGCAAAGAATTTTATCGTATTCGTTATCGTGTAAATAACAGCCAGCGAAACTATAATTATTGCAATTAGTTCTTGTATCATATATCATTAAATAATTAAACTTCCAATCTGGTAAATTGCAAAAGCAAAGAGCCATGCTAAAAAAGTGGTATAAACCACGGTAAACAATGCCCATTTCCAATGCCCCGATTCTTTTTTAATTGCTGCAATAGAAGCTACGCAAGGAAAATATAAAAGAATAAAGATTAAAAATCCGTAAGCAATAAGTGGAGAAAAATTTAAGTCTCCATTTTCATTTCTGTCGTTTTGTAATCTGATAGATAAATTGTTTGCAATATCGTTCCCGTTTGTGCCAGCCTGGTATAATACACCCATTGTGCTTACAACGATTTCTTTTGCAGCAACTCCGGAAAGTAAACTTACACTCATTTTCCAGTCAAAGCCTAAAGGCCGCATTATGGGTTCAATAAATTTTCCTATTTGTCCAATGTAAGAACTTGCTTGTTTTTCAGAGTTTTTATTTGTAATTAATTTGTTTATTTCCCGCGATTTTTGTTCCTGATTTAAAGCCTGGTTATTCTTAGCAATATTTATTTCGTTATCGTAGTTTTTGGCGTAGTTTACATTTTTGGGGTAATATCCCAAAGCCCAAATAATTATTGAAGCTATAAGAATAACACCACCCATTTTTTGCAAATACTGAGCTCCTTTATGCCACATGTGGCGCAATGTATTTTTAATCGTTGGTACACGGTAGGGTGGTAGTTCCATTACAAAAGGTACCTCGTTTGATTTAAATATGGTTTTCTTAAATAATATTGCCATTAAAGCTGCTACAATAATACCGATAGCATAAATCGAAAATAGCACTGTTCCGGGATGATTTGGAAAAAATGCTGAAATAATCAACACGTAAACAGGTAACCTTGCACTACACGACATAAACGGGTTTATAAGCATAGTAAGGATGCGGTTATGCCTGTTCTCAATTGTTCGGGTAGCCATTATTGCCGGGACATTGCACCCAAAACCCATGATTAAAGGAATAAATGAACGACCATGTAATCCTATTTTGTGCATTATTCTATCCATGATAAATGCTGTGCGGGCCATGTAGCCGGTATCTTCCATTAGCGATATAAAAAAGAACAGGATTAATATATTTGGAAGAAATACAATAACACCTCCTACGCCACCAATAATACCATTAATCAACAGGTCTTTTAAAGCCCCGTTGGGCATAATGGTATGTATAAAATTACTAAATAGCAATACCAGTTTATCAATCCAGTCCATTGGATACTGTCCAAGTGAGAATGTAGCCTGAAACATAAACCACATGAAAAAGATAAAAATCGGGAAACCAAGATATTTATGTGTTAGAAAATGATCGATTTGTTCAGTTTTTTTTCTGCGGGTATTTATGTTTCCTTTATAAGTTTCTTTTAATGCACCGGCAATAAATCCATATTTCGAATCTGTGATTATGGTTTCACTATCTTCCTGAAGCAGAGATTCAATTTTTTTTATTTCTTTTTCGGCAACTGATTTTATTCCTGTATAATTTTCCCAGGTTGATAAAGTTCGTTTCGCGGAACTGTCTTTCTCTAATAGTTTTATAGCATAATATCGCGATGATACAGTATCTGAGATACGTTCATTTTTCCATATAACTTCTTGTATATTATGAATTGATTGTTCCACGTCTTTTCCATAATTGATATGGATATGGCGAACAGAGGGATCATTATCTTCATATACATCAATAACTTTTTTAAAAAGGGTTTTTATACCATAACCTTTAGAACTGATAGTGGGAATAATTGGAATACCAATCATTTTACCTAACGATTCAAAATCAAAATCATCACCTTTTTGCTTTAATTCATCATACATGTTGAGGGCAATCACAACTTTAATGTCCATATCAATAAGTTGTGTTGTAAGGTAAAGATTTCGTTCAAGATTCGACGCGTCAACAACATTAATAACTACATCGGGAATTTCCTTTAAAATAAATTTGCGGACAAATAACTCTTCGGGAGAATATGCAGATAATGAGTATGTTCCCGGTAAGTCTGTAATATTGAATGAATAATCATCGAGTTTAAAATGGGCAGTTTTGGAATCTACAGTTACTCCGCTGTAATTTCCGACATGTTCTCTTGAACGTGATGCAAAATTAAAGAGTGTTGTTTTCCCCGAGTTTGGATTACCTACTAAGGCTACCTGGATTTCGTTTCCTTTACTTTTAGCAGATGTTTTTAAAGTTTCCTCGGTAATTACACCATTGAATTTATTTATATCCAGTTTTTGTGCTTCTTCTTTTGTAATTACTTCGATTAATGCAGCCTCACTTTTACGCAGCGATACCTCGTAACCCATAATGCTGTATTCAATAGGATCTTTTAAAGGGGCATTTTTAACAACAACAATTTTTTTCCCTTTAACGAAGCCCATTTCTGTAATTCGTTTGCGAAAAGCTCCCCTGCCTCGTACTTTAGTTATATATCCTTCGTCTTTATCTTTTAACTGCGATAATTTCATTTATTAGTCCTGATTTTATGCCTTTTTCAGTTTCCTGCCCAAAAGTATATTTTATAAAAACCCTTAACAATACCTAATTATTGGTATTTTTAAATTGATGATTTGGTATATTAAACACCAGAACGAATCAATTGTTTTTAAATACAAACCAACAAATCGAATATTTATAGTTAAGTTTGTTAAGTAATATTCTTTATGAAATCAGACGAAACATACAAAAAACTTAGCCAGCTGGTCGGGAAATCAGGAGGAAAGTTTAGTATTCTCGAAGAACAGGTTGATGTTAACCTGCAAATGATTTTTTTTGAGTTTGTAAATGATTTACAGAAAACTAAGCGAGATGATGAGGTAATACTATCTGAATCCGGAAAGTTAATGAATACTGAAGTGCCAGATGATGAGAAGAAAGTTCTTTTAGCAGAATTGTCGATATGTGAAAGTGTTCAGGCATACCGAGTACTTGAAAACTATCTTAAAAATGCTAGTCAGGAGCTTAAATCATGGGCTTTATTATCGTTTCAATATTGCAGGATAGGCCTTGAATCAAAATTAATGGACGAACACCAGGTTTTTATTTCAACTGGTTTAGGTGGTAAAGATTCTAAACTGCGTTATTTTATAGCAGGTAAGCATAATGCAGGTTTGTTTTTTACTGATAGTCAGAGAAAAATTATTCAAACCGAATCAGAGTGTGGATTTAAAAAGAATAACTCTGTGATTGAAAAAATTGAATTTTTTAACCAGTATTATATTCTGATTTCACTTATTCCCATTGAAGTAGATATTAATAAGTTAGTTGATGATATAATTGCCGAATCCAATCAATTCGGGAACTTTTTAAGTACCCGGTTTTTAATAACAAATGTAAAATTGTTGAGTATTGAAGAAGTAGAAAAATATTTTTCTGAGAAAAAGTAAAAAAATAACAATGAAAAACATAGTAAATATAGCTGTACAAGTATTACCGAAGTCGGATACTAAAAAACCTTATGATTTGGTTGATGATGCAATACAGGTTATTCGCGAATCGGGATTAAAATACAGAGTTTGCCCGTTCGAAACAGTAATTGAAGGGCCTTATGATGAGATAATGAAAGTGATTGAACAAATACAAAATACCTGTTTTAGTAATGGAGCAGATGAGTTGTTGGTATATTTAAAAATTCAGAACAGAAAAAACAGGGAGGTTACTATTGAAGATAAAATGCATAAATACGATTGATGCGAAATGAAAAAGCTGACTTCACAATGAAGTCAGCTTTTTTGATTTTATAAATCAGTTTTTTTCACCCAGGTCATCGAATTCAACGTCGGAAGTATATCCGTTATTATTCTCAGCTTCAACTCCTACTTCAGCATGTTCAAGCGGAAGAATTTCAGGAACATTCACTTTAATAAAGTCGATAGCTTCTGTCAGGTTTTCAATGAATTTCTCAAAATCTTCTTTATATAGGAAAATCTTGTGTTTTTCAAAGTAATGCCTTCCGTCGCGATTAAATCTTTTTTTACTTTCTGTGATGGTTAGATAATAATCATTTCTTTTTGTAGCTTTTACATCCAGAAAGTAAGTTCTTTTACCAGCTCGTACCACTTTAGAGAATATTTCTTCACGTCCGTTATTCTCTATTTCGTCATGTTTTTCGTATCCGTCCATCGTAAATAAAAATTAGTAGTTTCAAAATATCAACACCCAAAAGTAAAAAAATATTTAATATTTCATTTATATTTTATTTTTTTTTAGAACGAATCCGTTTTTTAGAACCAGGATATTATTTTCAAATCCCTAACCCTTTTTTATCGCTGTTTTTAAATTTAAGCCTGTTTTGAATTAATTAAAAACCGGGCGAATGTTAATTCTATGAAAATTCTAAAAAGTCATGTAAAAAAATGAATGAATAGTTGTTATCAGAACTAAAAAACCGTTACTTTGCAGCTCATATTTTTATAATTTTTAATGTTAGGAGTTCTTTAAAAATGGTTAGCAGAAGACTATTACGGGTAAAAATTCTTCAAATTAGTTACGCTTATTTTAAATCGAGCGACCAGTCAATAAATCACTCGGAAAAAGAATTGTTTTTCAGTATTCAGAAATCTTACGATTTATACCACTATCTCATATTATTAATCATTGATATTGTGAATTATGCAGAATCAAGAATTGACCTGGCATCGAAAAAACGCATACCAACGTATGATGATTTAAATCCAAATAAAAAATTTACTGAAAATTTACTTGTAAAAAAGCTGGAACAAAATACTTCCCTTCAATCATATTTGAATAACCAAAAACTTAGCTGGGTAAATTATCCTGAACTAATTAAAAACCTTTATAACGAGATAAAAGATTCTGATTTATATAAATCGTACATGAATTCAGGAGTTTCATCATTTACTGAAGACAAGAAGTTTATTACAGAAGTATATTCTCATATAATCGCCCAGTACGAACCATTGTACCAGAACCTTGAAGAACAAAGCATATATTGGAATGATGATATTGAATTTGTTATTCAGATGATTATAAAATCATTCAGATCGTTTAAAGTAAACAGCGATGAAAATACTGAGTTAATGCCCCTGTTTAAAAACGATGAAGATAAAGATTTTACCAAACGGTTATTCCGAAAAGTAGTCCTGAATTATAAAGAAAACGAAGATCTTATTTCAAAGTTTATTCAAAACTGGGATGTTGAACGTGTTGCATTTATCGATAACGTGATTATGTGCCTGGCAATTTCGGAGTTGGTTGAATTTCCCGAAATTCCAACCAAAGTTACCCTGGATGAATATATAGAGATTGCAAAGTTCTATAGTACTCAAAAAAGCAATATTTTTATAAATGGTATTTTAGATAAAATAGTTGAACATTTAAAAAAAGAAGGCAAAATAAAAAAATCAGGACGAGGTTTAATCGGTGAGATTTAACAATTTTGTTCATTTTATAAAAATGTTTTTATTTTGTAAAATTATGCGCAGGTTTAAATTATTAGAAATAGCATTTGTTGGTTGTTTAAGTATAACATTCGTTCTTTCATGTAATAATATAAAATCAGATAACCCGGATAAAAACCCGAATAATTTTACAACAGGGAAAGATGTTCCGGAAATAAAATTCGACACAACGTTTTTTGATTTTGGTAATGTAATCGAAGGCGAAAAAGTTTCATGTATATTTACGTTTAAAAATTCAGGTACAGGCGATTTAATTATTCACGATGCTTATTCAACCTGTGGATGTACTGTGCCGAATTTTAGTAAGGAACCTGTAAAGCCGGGAGAAAATGGGAAAATAGAAGTGTCGTTCGATAGTGCAGGACGAAATGGTGTTCAATATAAAAATATAACTCTTAAATTAAACACGATAATAAAAGAAAAAACGCTTACCATAAAAGCAAATGTAAAACCAAATAAATCAATTAATTAAAATTAAAAGAAATGAATAATTTAGTATTATTAATGGGGCAACCAGCCCAGGGACAAAGCCCATATGCGTCATTCCTGATGTTATTACTTATTATTGTTGTATTTTACTTCTTTATGATTCGTCCTCAAATGAAACGTCAAAAAGAATTAAGAAAATACCGAGAAGGACTTCAAAAAGGCGATAAAGTAATTACAACAGGTGGTATCTACGGGAAAGTTGACGGGTTAAAAGATAACTATGTTATTGTTGAAATTGATAACAATGTTCGAATAAAAGTTGATAAAAGTGCAATTTTAAGAGATTCAAGCGATATTGAATCGAAATAATATGTATTAAGCGTTTAATTCTAGAATTAAACGCTTAATTTTTTGCTTAATTTATTTATCAAGTGATTACAAGTAGTAATAACGATATTATTGTTAAAACATTAGAAAATAAGAAACTAAGAATTGATAAAAGAATTATCATTTTTTTGTTCTTTGTTCTTCTTTCATCTGTTTTATGGTTTTTAAATCAACTGGAGAAAGAATATGAAACATCAATTTCAATTCCTGTCCGATATACAAATATTCCAAAAAATAAAATACTTTCAGGTGAATTAACGAAAACATTTAATTTGCGAATCAAAGCACGGGGGTATAAAATTATCGAATATAAAATCGGTAATAAATTTCTGCCTCTTGTGATCGATGTTAATTCATTGAACCTGAGAATTTTCTCTAAAGGAAAAACTACGAAGTTTTTTACGTTTTCCCAAATCCTTAAAGAACAAATAAATCAGCAAATAGGATACGAACTTCGTGTGCTGGATATTGACCCCGACACTCTTTTTTTCGACTTTGCCCGGGTAGTAAGTAAAAAAGTACCAGTTGTTTCCCGGTTGAATGCCATGACTGGAAAACAATACATGCTAAAAGGAAAAGCCGAAATTATCCCCGACAGTATAGTTATTTCAGGTGCTTACCCGTTGATTGATACCATTCAAAATGTTTATACAGAAAAAATAAACATTGAGAATATTGAGAAAGATATTGAGAAGGAACTTGATATAATTGAAATTCAGAATGTTGACTTCTCTGAAGATGAAGCAAATGTTACAATACGTGTTGAAAAATTTACTGAAGGTACACAAAATGTTGCTTTAAAAGTAGTTAATGTGCCTGATAGTCTTGTATTACGGACTTTCCCGAATGAAATAAATGTAATTTATTTTGTAGGTTTAAGCGATTATGAAAAAGTATTCCCTCAATTATTTGATTTTATTGTTGATTTCAATGACATTAACCCAACTTCAAACAGACTAAATATTAAATTAATTCGCTACCCTGAGTATTTACAATCAGTAAGATATAACCCAAATACAGTAGAATATATTATCGAAAAAAAATAATGCTAAAAGTTGGCGTAACAGGTGGAATTGGAAGTGGAAAAACTTTAGTTTGTGAAGTTTTAAAAAAACTCGGAGTTCCTGTTTTTAATGCTGACAATGTAGCTAAAGATTGTTTAAACACAAATAGAGATATCATAAATTCTATAACAGAATATTTCGGAGAAGAAATTTACGAGAACAATGGTTTAAATAAAAAAAAATTAGCCGGGATAGTTTTTAAAAATAAAAATGCTTTACAAAAAATCAATCTGATCGTGCATCCCGTGGTAAGGCAAAAGTTTATTGACTGGTGTAAATTACATGAAGATAAACCTTATGTAGTTGAAGAAGCCGCGATATTATTCGAAAGTGGGGCGTACAAAGAGCTTGATTATACTATAAACATAACAGCGCCTGAGCAAATAAGAATAGAAAGGGTTATGAAACGTGACGGATCAACTTATGAAGAAGTTAGAAACAGGATGAGCAACCAATTTAGTGATGAACAAAGAATGCAACTGGCTGATTTTAATATTATTAATGATAATGAAAAGATGATACTTCAACAAATTTTAGAAATTCACAATAAAATTATAAATAAATAATTCACAATGGGGAAATTTGGTAAATGGGTTGCGGGAGGTTTAGGATGGGCAATATTTGGCCCTATTGGAGGGATATTAGGTTTTGCATTAGGTTCACTACTCGATACTCAGGAATTTAAAGCAACAACAACATATTCTGCAACAACTACAGGCAGTTTTGCAATGAGCCTCCTGGTTTTGGTTGCAGCTGTGATGAAAGCAGATGGTAAAGTTTTACGTTCGGAGTTAGATTACGTGAAAAAATATTTTATCCAAACTTTTGGAGAAGATTCTGCAGCTGAGGCACTTAAAATGTTACGCGATATTTTAAACCAGAATATTCCTTTACAAGCTGTAAGCGTTCAAATAAAACAAAACCTTGATTACGCATCCCGCCTTCAGTTATTACATTTTTTAATGGGAGTATCGAATGCCGACGGACATATTGCTCCAGCGGAACTCAATACAATAGCAATAATTGCAAGTTACATGGGTGTTTCAACAAAAGATTTTGAATCTATCAAATCCATGTTTGTTGAAGATACCGATTCGGCATATAAAATTCTTGAGATTGAAAAGTCTGCATCAGTTGACGAAATTAAAAAAGCTTATCGTAAAATGGCCGTAAAATACCATCCCGATAAGGTAAGTCATTTAGGTGAAGATTTTCAGAATGCTGCTAAAGGAAAATTTCAAAAGGTTAACCAGGCATACGAAAAAATTAAAAAAGAAAGAAATATCATATAATCATCATTTTTTTACATATAATTTTTTGGTAAACTAATTTGTATTGTATTTTTGTAAAATCTAAATAAAAAAAACGAATATGTTAAAAGATATTTTATCGATTTCAGGACATGGTGGTTTATTTAAGTATGTTTCACAGGCAAGAAATGGTATTATTGTAGAATCTCTTGAAGATCAAAAACGTATGCAGGCTCATGCATCTGCAAAGGTTAGTGCGTTAGACGATATTTCAATTTTTACTGAAACAGAAGATATTGCCTTGAAAAATGTGTTAAAAGCAATTTTCGATAAAGAAAACGGTGGCGAAGCTATAAGCCATAAATCATCAAATGATGAATTAAAAAAATACTTTGAACAGGTACTCCCAAGCTACGACAAAGAAAGAGTGTATGTTTCAGATATTAAGAAAGTTATAAATTGGTATAATATTTTGCTTAAACATAATCTTCTGAACTTCGAAGAACCAGTAGAAGAACCTAAAGATAAGACAGAAGAAGAAGTAAAAGAACAAGAAGTAAAGCCTGAAAAGAAAACTCCGAAAAAAACGACTAAGAAAAAATCAGAATAATTTTATTTTTGAATCCGCCTAAAAGCGGATTTTTTAATTATGTAAAGCCGCATTTATTTTTTTTATCAATTGAAGATGGTTTATTGGTTTTGAAATATAATCATTACAACCGGCTTTCAAAGCTTTTTCCATATCGCCTTCCATTGCATTAGCCGTTTGGGCAATTATTGGCAATTCGGGCCGCAATTCTTTTATCTTTTTTGTAGTTTCGTAACCACTTATACCGGGTATTTGAATATCCATAAGAACAATACTGATTAGCGGGTTTATTTTTACCATATCAATTGCTGCAATACCATTTTCAACCCATATAAGGGTTGCTTCCAAATCTTCAAGTAGCGATTCAATAAATAAAAAGCTGGTATAATCATCTTCAACAATTAAAATGGTTTTATTTTTAATATAGTTTTTCTCAACTTTATCGATTAGTGGCGTTGGAATATTTGAATTGATATTATCTGAAATATAAGGTAAGGAAAAACTAAATGTAGATCCTTTCCCGGGCTCAGATTCAACCCAAAGTTTTCCTCCCATTAGTTCTGCCAGTTGCTTCGAAATAGTTAAACCCAAACCTGTACCACCAAATTTCCTGTTTATTCTGTCGTCGGCTTGTTTAAATCGTTCAAAAATAACTTCAATTTTATCTTTTGATATACCAATACCACTATCAGTAATATAAAAAACAATATATTTTTTGTCGCTATCGGTAGTATAACCAAATTTCACATACCCATGTTCTGTAAATTTAATAGCATTGCCAATAAGATTAACAAGAACCTGGTATAACCGGTTTCCGTCACAATATATATCAGAATCCCGATCATCTAAAGCTGGAATAAACTTAAAATCAATATCTTGTTTTTCGGTTTTTTCAAGTTCTGATTCAAAGAAAGTTACTAAATCATAGCAAATATCATTAATATTGGTTTTACTCTTGTAAATTGTTAATTGCCCGGACTCAATTTTCGAGATATCTATAATATCATTAATAATGTTGAGTAATTGTTTGCTGTTATTGTAAATGATATTCAAAAAGCGATTTGTTTTTTCACGTGGTTGTTCTCCTTTTATTAAAAGTTGTGAAAACCCGAGAACACCATTCATTGGTGTTCGTATTTCGTGCGACATGTTTGCAAGAAAAGCCGATTTTAACCGGTCTGATTCTTCTGCTTTTAGTTTCGATTCTTTTAATTTTTCTTCAATATTATGCCTGTATAATGCTACAGATGCCTGATGACTTATGGTTTCAAAAGTATTTAAGATGTTATCAGGTAAGATGTCTTTTGTTAATACAACTGCTGTTCCGTATGTTATATTCTCAACTCTGAATGGAATGTAGTAGATATAATTTATTTTAAAAAGTTTTGCCAATACCAAAAATGTTTTTTTGGATAAAGCAGGGAAGTTATATTCGTAATCGGGGATATGTATTTTATGAATCTTTGATTCTGTAAGATTTAAATTTATGTTTGAAATAGGGAATTCTATTCCAACCGGGTTCGTTCCCAGCATATTTACCATGTTTTTAAGGTACCTTCTGAATCCATGTATGTTTTCAACTTTAATAATATTTCTCGCGAAATCGAATGAGCAAATTGCTACATACGATGAAGGTTTAATACTTGAAATTTGTGTCCCGAGGTATTCAAATATTTTATCTTTTTTTGTTAGGCTTAAAAACTGAAGAGCTGAATTTGCAAGGAAACTTAGATTAATCCTGTTTGTCTTACGTTCTGTAATATCACGCGATGTATAAAAAATATGATCTATATCCCCGTTTTCATTTAATACTCCTTTACCGGTTGTTTCTAACCAGATATACTGACCATTCTTATGTTTAAACCTGTATTCGGCTGTTCCGCTTTCTTTTGTTGAAATTTTTTGTTGAAATAATTCTATCATCGCGTTTTTATCGCCGGGATGAATGAAATCAAATAGTGTTTTGCCTTTTAAATCGTTAAGCGAGTATCCAAGATATTTCTTGAATGAGGGGCCAATGTATGTGTATTTACCTTTTGAATCAGAAATACTAATCATGTCGATTATTGTTTCTGTTATTCTTCTGAAAAACTCTTCTTTATCCCGAATCTGTCGCTCAGCTTTCTTTTTATCAGTAATATCAACGGTTACGCTTGCTATTAAATAGTCGTCTTTTAAATGTATGGGGAATAGTAATTGCTGAATATCGTAAATATTCCCATTTCTATGTTTGAGTTGTGTGTCGAATAACTTATTAAAAAGATATGCATCGCTCGAGTTTAATAAAAGCTGAATCTGGTTTTTAAATTTCTCAAATTTCTCTGTATCATGGTACAAAGGAAAAATTTCTCTTGCAAAATCGATAAATTTTTTATTTAATGCTTCATCTGTTTGAATACCCGTAAGTGTTTCTATTGCTTTGTTCCATTCAAGGATTGTTCCTTTTCTGTCAATAATAATAATTCCTTCGTACGATTGGTTTATGAAACTTCGAAGTTTTCTCTCGCTTTCTTTTATTGCATTTTCGTAGTTAATTCTTTCTGTATTATCAATAATAATTCCTACAATACCCTGATTATTAGTAATAATATCTTTAAAAACCGATTTGTGAATTTCTACATGACGAACCTTATTGTTAATAGTTATTGTTTTTTTACGAATAATAGTCTTTTTTTTATCTAAAACTTCTTTATCGTGATCTGCATATTCTTTTGTTTTTCCCTTTGGGAAAATTTCAAATTGCGATGAACCAATGATTTTTTCTTTAGGCAACTCTTCAAACTTCGCAAATGCGTCGTTGCATCCAATATACACGCCATTTTTACTTTTAAAAAAAACGGGTACAGGAATTGCTTCAATCAGGTTTAGTAAGTTTAGTTCGCTGGTAATAAATTTTTGTTCAGCAACTTCATTCCGACTGATTTCAGTACTTAACTTTTCTCTTAAACGTTTATTTTCTTGTTCTAATTGAGAAATCCGGTTTAAATACTTGCTAATTGAATCTTTTGACATAAAATCAGTTGCTTATTTACTGTTTTTTAACGATTTACAATATAGCAAAGTTTCGGCAAGTTTGATTTATTTATCATATTTTTTTGCGTGTTCCCAGTAATGGTTCATTTCTTCAAGAGTCATGTTTTTTAATGATAAACCTTTGTTTATTGTTTGTTCTTCGAGGTATTTAAATCGCTTAATGAATTTTTTGTTTGTACGTTCAAGTGCTGTTTCGGGATCAATATCGTAAAGCCTTGCTGCATTTATTATTGAAAAAAACAAATCTCCAAATTCGGCTTCAATTTTTTCCTGATCGTTACATTCAACTTCATGCTGGAGTTCGGTAAGTTCTTCGCGAACCTTATCCCAGATTTGACTTCGTTTGTCCCAATCGAATCCAACACCCCGTACTTTTTGTTGAATCCGGGTTGCTTTTATAAGCGCGGGCAATGAGTCAGGTACTCCTGACAGGACAGACTTTTTGCTGTCTTTTTCATTCATTTTTATTTCTTCCCAGTTTTCTTCTACCTCACGGTGATTTTTTACTTTTACATCGCCAAAAACATGAGGATGACGGTGTACCAGTTTTTCATTTATTCCATTTATTACATCAGTAATATCAAATAATTTTGTTTCTGATGCAATTTTTGAGTAAAAAACAATATGTAATAGAATATCTCCCAATTCTTTCTTTACATCCTTCATATCATTCTTAATTATTGCCTCGGCCAGTTCATAGGTTTCTTCTATGGTAAGTGTGCGCAAACTTTCTATCGTTTGTTTCTGATCCCAGGGGCATTTCTCTCTCAATTCATCCATTATTTCCAGTAAACGATTGAAAGCTTCAAGTTCTTTTTTCATTTTAAGCGAACGATTATATTAATTTATTGAAATTTTATTCGAACAGTTGAGTTTGTATCCAACCCTAAAAGTTCTGCTGCATTTCCATTAAATATTGCAATTTCCAGAAGATTTATTGAGTTGAATATTGCCAGCAGTTCTCCCGGTGATGTTTCACCATATTTCTTATTTATTTTGGAAATTACATTCCCGTTACTTTGTACATATATTTTAAAGGCCCTGCCTTTTCCAACCTGGGTAAACAATTCATGCGAAATATTTGTAATTGCATTTTGATATGAGTCAACATAAACAATACTCCCAATTATTGTAGATTCTTCAATAGTTGCAAGTAAAGGAGTTCTGCGAACAAACTTTTCCACTTTTTCACCGAGGCTTTCAATTGCGGCTCCATTTATCAAATCTCTGGCTGCCTGAACAAAAGTTTCCAATACTGCAAAGCTGGTTGACGGATATTTTTCAATTGAAACAGCTTTTACCTGTTCATCAGAAAACAGCAAGCTGAAAATTCCATTATCTGTTCCAATAAAATAGTGTCCATCCGACTCAACAGCTAAAAACGCCTGTTCCGAATTGCCATCAGTATTAACTCCGGTAATATGTATCGTGCCTTCTGGAAATAGTTTGTAACTGTTTTTAAGAATAAATGCAGCATGAAAAATATTAAATGTTTTTATTTTGTGCGTAATGTCAACAATAACAACATTATTACACTCACGGTAAAATGCTCCTTTAACCGATGCAATGTAAAAGTCATCGTTATTCCAGTCGGTAGTTAAGGTTATTATTGGCATTTAGTTAAAAAGGAAATTTTTATTATTTTAAGCTTATAAAATTATATGTTTTATTATAAAGTCCAACAAAACAAAAAGTAATAAATATTTATTTGTTATCTCGGGTTTTAAACAATAACCTATTGGAATAATTGAATTCTATTTTTTTACAATTAAAATGAATATAGAATATTATTATTTACATAACGAATTATTTAACTATTTTCAAACTTATGTTTTACCTTTGAATACTTATTACCTGATGAGTATTCGGGAAAAGGTTTTATTTTTTGAATAAATCAAAAGTAATCAATATTTGTTAAAATTTTATGATTGAAAAGGTTATATATTTAGAAGGAATAGAGCCGGTGAATATTTATGGTATTAAAAATATCCGGTTTGAGAAACTTAAAGAATACAATCCAAAGTTAAAAATAGTTGCCCGTGGAAATGAAATTAAAGTTCAAGGTGAAGAAGTTGAGATAAATGAGTTTGAAGAAAAATTACAACTTATTATCGAGTATTTCTTAAAGTTTAAACAAATTAGTGATAACGAATTCGAATCCATGTTAAAAGGAGAGGGTCAATCCCTTTTGAAGAGGAAAGAAGACACCGATGATGCTTTAGTTTATGGTAATAATGCAAAACCTATCAGGGCCCGTACTGTTAACCAGCAAAAACTCGTTGATGAGTACGATACAAACGATCTATTGTTTGCAATAGGGCCGGCAGGATCGGGCAAAACATACACGGCTATTGCCTTAGCTGTAAGAGCATTTAAAAACAAAGAAGTAAAAAGAATAATCCTTACCCGGCCGGCAGTAGAAGCCGGCGAAAACCTGGGTTTTTTACCAGGTGATTTAAAAGAAAAGCTCGATCCCTACCTGCGTCCATTGTACGATGCTCTTATGGATATGATTCATCCTAAAAAGCTTGCAGAACTTATCGAAGATGGAATAATTGAGATTGCCCCTTTAGCTTATATGCGCGGAAGAACACTCGATAATGCATTTGTAATCCTCGATGAGGCCCAGAATACTACAGTAAACCAGTTAAAAATGTTTCTTACACGTATGGGTAAAAATGCAAAGTTTATTGTTACTGGCGATATTACACAAATTGATTTACCCAGGAAAATTGATTCAGGTTTGGTTCAGGCCCTGGGCTTTCTTGGTGGAATAAAAGGGATATCAATTTTATATTTTGATGAACGTGATATTATTAGACATCATCTGGTTAAATATATAGTAAATGCGTATAAGAAAAATACAGATTAGTAGTTTTGATTATAAATTATATAAACCTTAAACTTTTAACTTCAAATCATGGCACAGGCAGTAGTAAAAACCGATTTCAAATTTCCAAAACAAAAAAGTGTGTACAAAGGTAAAGTACGTGATGTTTACAATATCGACGACAAATATTTGGTGATGGTTGTAACTGACCGCATTTCTGCTTTTGATGTTGTGTTACCAAAAGGAATTCCATACAAAGGTCAGGTATTGAACCAGATTGCCGATAAATTTTTAGAAGCAACAAAAGACATAGTTCCAAATTGGAAAATTGCAACACCCGACCCAATGGTAACAATAGGGCATTTTGTTGAAACATATCCTGTTGAAATGGTTGTTCGTGGCTATTTAACCGGTCATGCATGGAGAGAGTACAAATCGGGTAAACGGCATATTTGCGGAATGCCTATGCCTGAAGGAATGAAGGAACACCAGAAATTCCCTGAACCAATTATTACGCCTACTACAAAAGCACATGAAGGGCACGATGAAGATATTTCGAAAGAAGAAATCATTAAACAAGGTTTAGTTTCCAAGGATGAGTATGAGCAACTCGAAAAATATACATTCGCTTTGTTTAAACGGGGAACAGAAATAGCGGCAAAAATGGGTTTAATATTGGTTGATACGAAGTACGAATTCGGTAAAAAAGAAGGTAAAATATACCTGATTGACGAAATTCATACACCAGATTCATCACGCTATTTTTATCTTCAAGGTTATGATGAACGGCAGGACAAAGGGGAACAGCAGAAACAATTGTCTAAGGAATTTGTCCGTGAATGGCTTATTGCAAATGATTTCCAGGGAAAAGAAGGGCAAAAAATGCCTGAAATGAATGATGATTTTGTAAATCAAATTTCCGAAAGATATATTGAATTGTACGAAAATATTACCGGGGATAAGTTTATTAAAGCTGATGCGGGTAAAGTAATTGACAGGATAGAAAAAAATGTTATTACAAAACTTGATGAATTGCTATAAATGAAAATATTCATTTCAATAATTTTAACTTTTTACAATAATCTACGTATTACACTATGTTTATATTTAGATTTGCAAAAAGTAATATAAGTTGGAGGAATAAGAATGTCAGAACGGATTTACCCGATTTTTCATAATGGGAAAAAAATTTATTTTTCAGATTGGACAAATTTAAAAACATCTGAACAAGCTTTAAAAGTTATGAATGAAACATCTGATTTTGTTGTAAAATCAGGTCAAAAAGATTTGCTTGAAATCATTGATGTGAAAGGTTCGTATGCTACAAGTGAAACATTAAAATCTTTAAAAGAGATTAATAATAAGGTGAAGAAATACAGCAAGAAAAAAGCTTTTGTTGGGTTAACGAATGCACAACGAATAATTTTAAACACGATTAATTTATTTTCGGGTACGAATATTGTCGGATTTGACGATATTGAATCGGCAAAAGATTGGCTTGTAAAATAATTGATTTAAATAAATCTAAAAACCGCCTTAATATTTTAAGACGGTTTTTTATTAAAACGTAAACCTGAAAGATTAAATCCCCCTGTAACCAAGTTTAAAAAAACAAAAATTTTTAAGATATATTTTACTGATGATTTTAATTGAATTATAAGTCTATTAAAATTATCTTCTTACTTTTGCAGCTAATTATGAATTTAAAAGTAAAATAATGGATAAAGTACTGGGAATAGGAAATGCATTGGTTGATATTATGACCAAATTACCTGATGATTTGATTCTTGAAAAATTTCTTTTAAAGAAAGGAAGTATGCAGTTGTCGGATCGCGAATTTGCCGAGAAAATTAACCAGGCTACTTCAAAATTTGAAAAATCACAATCGTCAGGAGGTTCTGCTGCAAATGCAATACATGGATTGGCAAATTTAGGAGCCGCAACCGGTTATATTGGAAAAGTAGGTAACGATGAGTTTGGCGAATTTTTTAGTTCAGATATGCGCGAAAACAAAATTGAGCCTATAATGCTAAAAAGCAAAACAGATACTGGCAGAGCCATTGCATTGGTTTCTCCCGATTCGGAACGTACATTTGCAACTTATTTGGGTGCTGCAGTTGAGCTTAGCGAGAACGATTTGAATGCTGAACAGTTTAAAGGATATCAATATCTTCATATCGAAGGGTATCTTGTACAGAACCATGCTTTAATGAATAAGGCTGCCCGGTTGGCTAAAGCAAATAACATGAAGATTTCTATTGATATGGCGAGTTATAATGTTGTTAACGAGAATATTGATTTTTTTAAAAAATATGTAAAAGATTACGTTGATATTATTTTTGCAAACGAAGAAGAGTCAAAAGCATTTACAGGAAAGAGTCCTGAAGAAGCATTAAACGAATTGGCTGAATATTGCGAGATTGCTGTTGTTAAAATTGGCAAAAAAGGATCGTTGGTTAAAAACAATGGAAAAACATATATAATTGAACCATTTAAAGCAAATTCAATTGATACAACCGGGGCAGGCGATTTATATGCTTCAGGCTTTTTGTACGGTTTGGTAAATAATATGCCAATGGATAAATGTGGACGAATTGGTTCATTATGTGCAAGCAAAGTAATAGAAGTAATTGGATCGAAAATGAAACCCGAAACATGGGATTATATTAAAAAGAATATTTAAAACTTTTTGACCATATTTAGTAGGGCAATTGGAAACAATAGCCCTTTTTTATTTGCCTTTTAGCGTAAATTATCAGATGGTTCTATTGAATCTTGTAAATTAATAAAACATTACATAAATTTAATAAATATAAATATTTGATATCTAATCATTAAAGATTTAATTGCCCGGGCAAAGGTGCTGATTAGCAGTAAGTTTATCTGATTGGTTGTTGTCATGTATAAATAATAGTTTTAACATAACCTGTAAACTGGAATTTATGGAAATTCCGATAAATAAGAATAAAGAATCAATTAACTCATCGGGAGAAAAGATGCCTGAAATTTTAAAAAATTACCAGGAAACAGATTTTACAACACAATTAAAAGTTCGTGTTTTTTATAATATATGTATTGCAGCTATTATAGGGCTTATTCTACTCACAATTTCATCAGCTTATGTACAATTAAGCAGTTTGCTGAATAAAATATATTTACCGATTATAATTCCCGAGGTTATTTTGCTTTTTGTTTTTGGGGCTTGTTTACAACTATTAATCAAGGGGTATTTTAATCTATCTGCTCATTTATTTATGATTTCGGCAAATATATGTGTCTGGTATATAATGTTTGCCGGAAAGGGTGATGTAATCTCTCAGATTGATACTATTGTAATTATCCTGGCAATAATAAATAGCATTCCCTTATTTATAAGTAAATTTAAATCAACCATTTTTATCTATGTATTTGTAAATATTACTGTACTATTCATTTTTGTCCAGTTATTTAAAGATGAGTTTGGTTTAACCAGTTCTGTGCTGGTTGATTATTTGGTTGATACATCAGTTGCACTTGTATTTTCAGGTGTTGCTACATATCAGATCGTGAGAATAAACAATATGGTATTGGAAAAAGTTGAACACGATTACCAGATTCGAATTAAAGCAGAACAAAAATTTGTAGAAAGCGAGATAAAATATAAAAATATTTTTGAAAATGCCCAGGTCGGTGTTTACCAGACCACACCCGATGGCCATATTTTGCAAGCCAATCCGGCATTTATAAACATGTTTGGATTTGAATCTATAGAAGATATTTCGAAACATAACCTGAAAAATAACGATGCTTATATAGATTCGTCGAGAGATAGATTTGTTGAATTAATCGAAAAACAAGGGTTTGTAAAGGACTTTGAATCGGAATGGAGAAAAAAAAATGGAGAGGTTCTTATAATTCGTGAAAATTCCCGGGCGATTCGAGATTCTAATGGTAAAAGTAAATATTACGAGGGTTTTGTTGTAGATATAACAGAACGAAAACAAACCATGAAGGCTTTAAAAGAAAGTGAAGAAAAATTTCGGACACTTGTGGAGAGCCTGAACGAAGTTATTATTGTTGCAGATAATAATCATATTGTGCAATATGTAAATAAAAAATTTACTGAAAAATTGGGTTATTCTCCTGAAGAGATTATTGGAAAAATAGGGTATAAAATGTTGCACGACCCCCGGGATTATCACCTAATTGAACAAGCCAATCAGGTTAGAATAAATAAAAGTAAGAGTCATTATGAAATCCCGTTTCTGGCAAAAGATGGCAAAAAAATTGATTTTCTGGTTAGTGGAGCACCTATACTGGATCCTGAAGGAAAAACTATTGCTTCTATTGGTGCCATGGTTGATATTAGCGACCGGAAATTGGCAGAAAAAGCATTAAAAGAAAGCGAAGAAAAATATAGAACGATTATTGAAGCATTTCCTGATATCATAATGATTTCAGATTTAAAAGGGAATATAGTATTTGGTAATTCTTCTCTTGAATTAATCACGGGAATTACTCAAAAAGATTATTCAAACCCCAATCGGCCGGCACATATTCATCCTGAAGATATTCATATAATTACAGAAGCAATAAAGGAACTCTTATCGGGAACAAAAACTCATACAGGGATTATCGAAAACCGTTTTATTGATACCTGGGGTAAAACTCATTGGTTTAGTGGGATCATGTCAAAGTTAACATTAAACAACCAGACTTTTTTGCAGACCATTACACGTGATATTACAGAAAAAAAGAATATTGAACAAGAGCTTGAGAAACACCGAAATCATCTCGAGTTACTTGTCCAGGAACGTACTGAAGAGTTAGCCACAGCTAACGAAGAACTTGTTTCTACTAACGAAGAGTTACATAACCAGAGGGAAGAACTGGAAGCTGTGTTACTCAATTTGCAAAATACACAAAAACAACTTGTTCAGGCAGAAAAAATGGCATCATTAGGTGTGCTTGCCGCAGGTGTAGCGCATGAAATAAATAACCCCTTAAATTTTATTAAAGGAGGAGTTATTGGTTTAGAAAATTATTTTGATGAGAATTTAAAAGATCATATAAATGAAGTTGCTCCACTCATGGAAGGAATAAACGTGGGAGTTGAAAGGGCTGCTGCTATTGTTACAAGTTTAAATCACTATAACCGCCGCGATGATTTGCCGGGAATTAAATGTGATATACACTCAATTATTGATAACTGCCTGGTAATGCTTCAAAATCAAATAAAGTATAAAATCGAAATTATTAAAAGTTATACAACAGAACCACACCTTTTAATTTGTAACGAGGGAAAACTACATCAGGTAATATTAAATATACTTACCAACGCTGTTCAGTCTATAAACGAAAAAGGAACTATCTCGATTAAGACCAAAGTAGATAAGGGAAAAATTGAAATAGCAATTACAGATTCTGGTTGTGGAATGAGAGATGATATTATACCTAAGATTATGGACCCGTTCTTTACAACCAAAGAAGCCGGCGAAGGTACAGGATTGGGACTTTCAATCACGTATAATATTTTGCAGGAACATGATGGAACTATTGAATTTGAATCTCAATTAAATAAAGGAACAACAGTTAAAATTAATCTGCCATTAATAATACAGAAAAAAAATGAATGAGAAACCAACTTTGCTTTACGTTGATGATGAACCAATCAATTTAAAGCTATTTGCATTAAATTTTAAAAATAAATTTAATGTATTAACAGCCGGGTCGGGTTTGGAAGGTTATGAATTGCTTAAAAAAAACAATCATACAAAAGTTGTAATAAGCGATATGAAAATGCCCGGAATGAATGGAATAGAATTTATCAGGTTAGCAAAAAAAGAATTCCCTGAAATCTCATATTTCATTTTAACGGGTTTCGATATTACAGAAGAAATCGCGGATGCATTAAATGAGAGGCTAATTCATAAATACTTCAGAAAACCTTTTAACATGAAAGAGATAGAAACGTCAATTTTTGAAATATTGAAATAATGGAGTTTTTAGTTTAAAGTAATAATCTCACCAATTTTAGTATTTATAAGTTTAACATTTTGTAGTTTGGCTGCAACAGTTACCCGCTCTATAGGTTCTGTCCATGGATGTAAACTCAGCCTGTATTTTCCCCAATGTATGGGAACAAGTTTTTCCCCTTTAATATCTATATGAGCCTGAACAGTTTGTTCGGGCATAGAATGAATATTAGGCCATTGTTTATTGTATTGCCCGCATTCAAGAAAAGTTAAGTCGAAAGGGCCATATTTCTCGCCAATTTCTTTAAAATGCCTGCCATAACCGGAATCACCGCCAAAAAATAGTTTATTTTCACCAGACTGAACTATCCACGAACACCACAAGGTTTTATTTCTGTCGCGGGTTCCTCTGCCCGAGAAATGACGGGCAGGAGCAGAGGTCAGCCTTAATCCTGAATCGGAGAATGATTCGCCCCAATCGGCAATACTAATTTTATCAGGAGATATTCCCCAACGAAGCAAATGTGCTTCAACACCAAGCGGAACATAAAACTTCCCGGTTTTGCTGTCGAGTTCTTTAATGGTTTTATAATCCAGGTGATCGTAATGATCGTGTGTAATAATTACCATGTCCGGGTTTGGTAAGTCTGCAACTGTATAATGGTTTGAATATTCAAAGGCTTTGTTTATAAATGATACAGGGGATGCAGCTTTACTGAAAACCGGATCTGTAAGAATAATTGTGCCATTAATATTTACAAGTATTGTAGAATGCCCAAACCAGGTGTAAACAATTCCTGAATCAGGTTTTGTAAATGCTTTCTTATCGAACGGTACAGTTTCTACCGGTTCAGCAGGCCTGCCATTTTCAACACCATTCATAAATTTTCGTAGTGTTTTAAGTGCAGAACCATTTTTAACCATCATAATTGTTGGTTCTGGATTTTGAAATATTCCGTTTTTAAAGTTTGGCGAACTTTCAACACGAATAAGGTTTTCTCCTTTTGCTTTTCCTCCGAAAACAGGGCTCACCCGGATAAAAATATTGATTGCCACAGGAATGGCAATGATAATAATGAAAATTATTAGTAATGTCATCTTTAATTTCATTTTTAATTTCATAAGTGTGAAGTAAAACACAAAAATAGAACGATTGGTTCAATCAACAAATATTTTCTAATTATTAAACAATTAATTACTTGATTGAAAAATTAGATTTTAGTAAATTGTAAAATATTTTTAACTCCTAAAAACAAATTATATGAAAAAAATCTTTCTTTTATTATCCGTAGTATCCTTATTTATTGCAGGATGTGGCCCCAGTGCTTCTGAAAAAAAGGAAATAGAACAACTAAATACAGAAGCAGCAAAACTCGATTCTATTTCTGAACAAATTGATCAGAGAAAACAAGAAATTGAAAAATCTGCCGAAGAACTTGAAAACCTTGTAAATGAATTATAGCTTAACCTTAAAAACCATAAAAATGAAGAAATATAATTATACATGGATAATTGCACTAATTGTTGCATTTATCTTTACTTTCAGCATACCGGGAGTTTATGCCCAGGAAAAAGGAAAACACGAAAAAAATAAAAATGAAAAAGTAAAAGAACATAAAGAAAAAGATAAAAAGGTAGAAAAAGATGATAAAATAAAAGATAACGAAGATGCAGAGAAAACTGAACCTGATGAAATTGAATCAGAAAATGATACCTTGAATCAACAAGTCGATAAAAAACAAAAAGGTAAAGATGATAAAGGTAAAAAGGAAGAAAAGGGAGAAGATAGAGGAAATGCTTACGGTAAAGATAAAGGTGAACTGTCGGGTAAAGAATTTGGGCAACAACGGGCAAGTGAAGCTAAAATGAATAAGGAAAACAAAGAAAAAGAATTGGATCAAACAGTTTCTGAAAGCCAGGCAAAGGTGAACGAAGCTAAAGAAAAGATAAATGCTTCAAAAGAAAAGTTGGAGAAAGACAAGAAAGACAGGAAGATAACGGAAAAAGAATACATCGAGAAAAAAGAAAAAATTGATAAGGCCGAAACAAAAGTGAAAGAACTGGAAACCCAGATTCAGCAGGCTGAAGAAACAGATCAGGAATAGATTTTTGATTTATTGAATTTAAGGATGTAGTTCTTTTTCTACGTCCTTTTTTATTTGTAAAATATCGAACTAATTCCATAGAATAATTGAATATTTACAAGTAAGTTTTAAATTTATCTTCAAAATTTGAATAAAAACTAATTTCAAAAAAAATATGAAAACACGGAACATTCACAAACAGCTTGGTTTTTTTGCAATTGCATTTTTACTTTTAGCGTTTTTTTCATCTTGTTCAAATAATGAAATTGTAGATGCTTGTCTCGAAGGGCATACTTATAGATTCTGGGGTGGCTTATGGCACGGAATAATTGCTCCAATTGATTTCGTGTTAATGCTTTTTAGAGATGATATTACTGTTTATGCTCAAAACAACAATGGTGCATGGTATGCTTTCGGGTTTCTTATTGGTAGCGGAGGCTGGGGTATTCTGGGCGGAAAAACCCTGGGTAAAAAAAGGAAAAGAGACAACGACTATTAAGCATTAAAAATCAGGTTTCCTTAATATTCAGAATAAACCCGCTTCCATGAATATTTTCAATTTCAATAGAAGGGTCGTTTTGTAAATATTTACGAAGCCTGGTAATATAAACGTCCATGCTTCTTGCTGTAAAATAGCCATCATCGCCCCATATTTGCTTTAATGCTTTATCACGGGTAAGCATTTTATTTTTATTTGCGCAGAGCATTTTAAGTAAATCGCCTTCTTTGGGTGATAAACGAATACTTTTATTTTCGAATTTAAGAACGCGTAAAGTTGAATCGAACACGTATTTTCCAATTATAAACAGGGATTCGTTTTCAGAATTTGAATAATTGCGCTTTAAAATAGCTTTAATTTTATAAAGTAAAATATCGGAATCGAAAGGTTTTGTAATATAGTCATCGGCACCTGTTTTAAATCCTTCAATAATATCATCTTTTAGGGTTTTTGCAGTTAAAAAAATAACAGGTATTTCACTTTCTTTTTGTTTTATGATTTTGGCGATTGAAAACCCGTCCATATTGGGTAACATGATATCGAGGATGCAAATATCGAAAGATTGTTGTAAAAAAGTATCAAAGGCTTTAGCACCATCCTGAACCCAGGTAACTGTAAAATCGTTCATTTCAAGATATGATTTTAACACAGAACCAAAGTTTGCATCATCTTCAACTAAAAAAATATGATTGTTATTCTTCATTGTTTACAGGTATTACAGGTAAACTGATTTCAAATTTTGAACCCTTCCTGGGTTCACTGCTTGCATGAATTGTTCCACCGAACTGGGTTACAATAGCTTTTACATAGCTTAATCCAAGCCCAAAACCTTTTACATTATGAATATTACCGGTCGAAACCCTATAAAACTTATCAAAAATACGAACCAAATCTTCCTTTTTTATGCCAATACCCTGATCTTCTATTGAAATCAAAATATTGCCATTCTGATTCCGGGTTGAAATACTAATTTGCGGATTTTGATATGAGTATTTATTCGCATTATCGAGCAGATTATGTATGATATTCAGAAAATGAATTTCATCAATTCGTGCTACAGAATTTTGCGCATGAAGAACTGAATTTAAAGTGCCATTCTTTTGCTTAATCTGTATCTCAATGTTCTGAATCGCTTTTTGAATCAATACATGTAAATTTGCTTCGGTCAATGACAATTTAAATTTGTCTTTCTCGAGCAACGACATTTGCAAAACGCTTTCAACCTGGTTGTTCATGCGCCGGTTTTCTTCTTTTATTATTCGTAAATATTCTGAAATTTTACCTGAATCATTGATTATTTTAGGATTTGATATTGAATCGGCAGCAAGAGAAATTGTTGCAATTGGAGTTTTAAATTCGTGGGTCATGTTATTTATAAAATCCGACTTAATTTCAGATATTTTTTTTTGTTTATAAATAATACGGATAGTAAAACCAAAAATTAGAATAATAACCAGGGTAAAAAATACAGACCCGGTAAGTAAATATACCAGAGATTTGTAAATAAATCCATATTTACCGGGCAGGTATAAATAAAGGTAGATTGATTTATCAACGATATCATCAGGGAAAAGATTTGCTTTATATGAGTAGGGCATAAGGTTTTTGCTGAATTCTGGCGATTTGTTCTCTATACTGTCATTCTGTACATTTATTATTGCATACTGAAAGTCAGAATCAATACCCTTTTCAATAATTTCCTGGTAAATTAACTCCCTGATATTTTCAATATTAATTCGTTGTTCAACGGAGCTAAACCTGGTTTCAAACTCTACTACCATTTTTTCAATGGTTTCTTCCAGTTGCTGTGTTTTTTTTATTTTATACGTATTAACACTTGAGATATTTTGTCCTGAATCAGCTAGAAATATGAAATCCTCTTCAACTTTATTTTTAGATTCAGGGCTTACATAAACAACAGTTTTTTCTGTATTGTTACCATTCCCGCATAAAACCTTTTTTTTCTCATTATCGGTCTTTACAGTAATCTTTACATCTACATTTTTAGAGCTATTTGTTTGTTCATCATTTATAATAAATATAGTGTCGTTGGTAAAATATTGATAGAAGTTATTTCCTTTTATTTGTGAATCAGGGTTGGAAGATAAACTCATAAAACCATTATTCCAGTTTTCGGATATAAATACAACTTGTTGTTTTCGTTCAATTTTTTGAATAATACGCCCCATTGCTTCCCTGATATTCTCATTGTATTCGGCTTCTTTTACCCGGATTGCATTTTTTATCCAGAAAAACTGAACTATAATTATCCCTGAAAGAGAGATAGCCATTATGACAATTAATAAATGAATCAGGTTTTTTTTCATTTTAAATAAATTCATTTTCAAGCCCAAATATAAATATAAATACAACCCTCGCGAAAACTTTAACAATTCTTTAACTCTTTTTAACCAGATGTTAAGATTTTTGATTATCAATGTTTTGTAAGTTTGTTTCATGATCTTTAAAACTAATAAAGGAGAAATAAAAATGAAAACAAATAGTAAGTTAATTACATGTATTGTACTTGTAGCGATTTTAATCCTTAGCTTTTCTGTTAATGCTCAGGATAAGGAAGAAATAAAAGTTAAAATAATAAAAGAAGTAAATGGCAAAACAACAACTATTGACACGGTTTTAATAAATACAGATGTTAAAGATGTTGATTTTTCTGGTTTACATCTGACAGAAGATGTGGAAAGCATTATTAATGAATTGAAAAAAGACAAAGCCGGTGATTGTAAAATGAAAATTTACATGTTTGACGGCAAGAAATGCGAGAAAGGAGATTCCTTAATGAAAATATGGGTAGAGCTTGACGAAGAATATGAAAATAAAAAGGAAATAGAGAAAAAAGTTACAATTATTTGTTCCAATGATGGAAAGTTTAAAGAACATTCAGCTAAAAACATGCTATTTATTAGTGATGGTGATGATGTAGAGATGTTTAAAGATACCAGTTTGCATAACTGCCAAAATAAAATGATGATTAAAAAGTATAAAAGCGGCGATAGTGCGGATGATGATAGCAATGTATATGTTTGGGTAAGTGAATCAGGTGATGTTTCAACAATTTCTGAAGATAGCTTAAAAGTAATCCGGATCAAGAACATTATTTCTGAAACCGGAGATAAAAAAGATATCCAGGTATTTGTAACTGCCGATGGTGAAGATGTTAAAACTGAAAAAGCTTATAAAGTAATTGTTAAATCTGGAGATGATGGTAATTACAAAACAGTAGTTATGAACGATGGCGAAGGAGAGTTTTATTCGAATGAAGATGTATTTGTTTTGAAAACGGGTGATGAATCAAAAATTCATAAATCAATTATAATGATAAAAGATTTAAACGACGATGATAAAAAACTACTTGTTGATATTAAAAAAGATGTTAATCCTGGTAATGAGCTTGATATTAGCGATTTAAAGCTAATGTATGAAGCGAATACACAAAAGTTAAATCTCAACCTTGAAGTTAAGGATAAGGCAACATTGAAAATCAATATATTCGATAAATCAGGTAAGAGCAGCTTTACCGATGAACAAAAAAATTTCTCGGGAATTTATACTAAAGAACTTGATTTAACTGCGGACGAATATTTTATCCAGATTTCACGGGGAAAGAAAACCGCAACCAGGAAACTTATAATTAAATAGCAGGATGCAGGTAGTTTAAGTTTTTTTGATTTTTGTTAATACTTTTTTTGAAATGGAATAATGGATTAAATCTGTTGTTCCATTTTTTCATAGTATAAAAAAGTTAACTTCATTTTCACTTCATAATTAGTAACGTTATTTGCTTGCATAAAATTAGAAACATGTTTCATATGTATAAATAATTTAACTAACGCAACCAATTCACAAAAACAATCATCTTTGAATTTGTAATGATTTTATTACAATCAACATAAAATTAGTTAGTTCACCTCAGCGGGTTAAGTCTTTTAATAAATAGGTTAAAACATTTTGGCCCCAAGTTTGTTAATGGAAATAAAAATTAAAAAATAAAAATATATGACAATTGCTTGTTATAAAAATGGAAATGAGTTTGAGTTAGAAGATCCTTTTGATATTGACTATATCGAGTATGATGTGGTAAAAGATTATTTAAAAGTAATAGGGCATTTAGAAAAGAACCCTTCGGCACGTGTAGAGATTGATTTTTCTGAACATTCTATTCCTAAGTACAAATTAGTAAATTGCAGTAATGTTTTTGTTGAAAAATTCAACCAGGTAATTCATCACCGACGACCAGCCTAATTTTTTTGCTATGAACCGTTCAGAAAAAGCTCTTCAATTTTATTCATCAGGTTTTAATTGTGCCCAGTCGGTTATTGTTTCTTTTGCTGATATAATGGATATTAGCGAAGAAACAGCACTTCGTTTGGCTTCTGGATTTGGTGGTGGAATGGGACGGATGCAGGGTACCTGCGGAGCAGCTACCGGAGCATTTATGGTTATAGGATATCTTCGTGGCAAATATAAACAAGGCGACGACGAAGCCAAAGAAATTACAAATCATTTAATTCAGGAGTTTTCAAAACAGTTTGCTGAATATCATGGGAGTATTAACTGTAAGGCTTTAATAAATTTTGATTTAAATACACGGGAAGGCCGGAATGAAGCTCAAAGTGCTGATGTATTTAATAAAAAGTGTTCGTACTTTATTAAAACAGCAGTTGAATTACTCGAAAAAACGATTCACAAAGAAGTTAAATTAACCTCGTAATTTGTTTCTTTTCAGGGAGTTTTACACAATTCCCATGATCCTGAAGAATAAAAAAACATTATGGTAAAGCCTGATGCTTTTCCATAATGCTTTATATACATAGCTGGAGGTGATTTTATTCTTTAATTTCTGAATCGGGTTTGGTTATTTTACGTTCGATATAGCTATTAAAAGCTTCTTCACCTTCTTCGCTCCAGTAATCGTCGAAATATCGCCAGTTACTTTTATGATTTTTCCACCATTCCTTATCTTTGCATCTTGAGTTAAATTTCTTTCCCGGATAGTCGTGGTAATGCTTGTCGTGATGTTTGAATGCACCAAAAATTAACCGGGCAAGGATAATAATTCCAACAGCCTGCCAGAATGTGATTGTTGTTAATCCAAAAATTTCGGGCATTAGCCAGTTCCAGAGCAGCATTACAAAATAACCGAACAAAACGGCAAATCCCACAGCAGCTATACCTCCAAGTATGAATATTCCCGCGTACTTAAATCCTCTTTTCCAGGGATTATCATCATTACAAAAATGTGTTTTCATAATTTATTTGATTTTTTAATTTATGTTAATTATTCATTATCAATATAAAAATCATCAAGCTTGATTTTTTCCTTTAGTTTTTTTATTCCACGGCTTTTCCACGAAAGTAATGTGCCAATAGGAATTCCCCATTCTTCAGAGAGCTCGTCGTATGTACAATTGTCAATTTCAGTTGCAATAATTACAGCTTGTTGATTTGGATTTAACTCTTCAAGTGCTTCATGTAGTTTTTGATAAAACTTACTGTCATTAATTGTTTTTGAATCATCGAACTCATCAGTCAAAAGGGATTCAAAAAATGAATTCCCGTTATTATCGTTTGAAAAATTATCTATCAATAGTTCATTTTTCTTTTTACTCCTTATATCTGATATCCTGTTTCTAAGTGACCTGTAGAAATATCCTGCAATATTTTCAATACGGGAATCAAATTCTACAGTTGAAAAAATATTTAATGTAACATCCTGGATAATATCTTCGGCTGTTATATTGTAGTATCTTTCGTTCATATATTTTTTAACATAAACAACTAAATTCCGGTATTCCCCGGAAATAAAATGTATAAATTTTTTATTTACATTTTTATCGTTCATATATACCCTGACTTTAACTTTTCGATTTATTGCAGTTTTTAAAATAAATTTTGTAACAATTCAATTTTCTATGCGTCTGATAAAAGGAATAAAATATAAATTTAAGATTTAAAAATCCAGTAACAACGATTTTAAATATGATTCGTTTTTTATAAATTGATTTTTTATTAAAAGAAGAGATATGATAAAAGATACTTTCAAACACAGCATCCGTTCGTTTAGCAGACAAAAAGGTTATGTTTTAATCAATATTCTGGGGCTTTCTATAGGTATAGCTTGCAGTTTGCTAATAGCATTGTATGTTATACACGAATTAAGTTATGATACTTTTAACGAAAAAAGCGACCGTATTTACCGTATTATACTCGATGGAAAAATTGGAGGGCAGGAGCTACAAGCTTCGTCAACAGCAACACCTATTGGCCCAACAATGCTGCAGGAATTTCCCGAAGTGGAAGATTATGCCAGGTTAAATATTGAAGGTGAAACGATTATAAAATATGAAGATAAGAATTTTACAGAAGATAAATTTATTGAAGCAGATTCGTCCTTTTTTAAAATATTCAGCATTCCTTTAGTTAAAGGGAATATTCGAACTGTTCTTGATGCTCCTTATAAAGTAGTGTTATCGGAATCGACTGCAAAAAAGATTTTTGGAAATGATGATCCAGTAGATAAAATGCTTAAAATTGGCAACGATTCTTCTCTTTATAAAATTACTGGGATTTTTAAGGATTTACCCGGGAATTCACATTTTGATGCAAATATTATAGGTTCATTCTTATCCAATCGCAGGGCAAATGATAATCAATGGCTTTCAAACAGTTTTAATACATACCTGTTATTAAAACCAGGTGCAAACTACAAAGATGTAGATGCTAAAATACCCGGGATGATTTCTAAATATGTAGGGCCGCTTATTCAGCAATTTATAGGTATTTCCCTTGATGATTTCTTTTCTCAGGGCAATAAATATACTCTATTTCTGCAACCATTGCTTGACATACACCTTCAACCCGAAATCCAGCAGGATACTAAGCCGGCAAATGATCCAAAATATCTTTACATATTTGCAAGTATTGCAATTCTTATAATAATTATCGCTGCCATTAATTTCATGAATCTTTCAACAGCACAAGCAGCAAAACGTGCAAAAGAAGTTGGAATAAAAAAAGTAAGCGGTTCGACAAAAGGATTGCTTATCAGGCAGTTTTTAACAGAATCTTTATTGCTTGCTTTTTTCTCTTTATTAATAGCCGTTTTTATTATTGAACTCAGCTTGCCTTATTTTAATAACCTGCTCCAGGTAAATCTGGAATTGAATTTCTTTGAGAGATGGTATATTATTCCTGTACTTATAATCATAACTGTTTTTGTAGGTTTATTAGCAGGAAGTTATCCTGCATTTTATCTTTCAGCTTTTAAACCAGTTCTTGTTTTAAAAGGAAACATAAAAGACAGTATGAAAAATGGAAGGTTAAGGAGTATTTTAGTAGTTATTCAGTTTTCAATTTCAATAATCCTTATTGTTGGTACTACAATAATGTTTCGCCAGATACATTACATGCAAAACAAAAATTTAGGTTTCAAAAAAGAGCAGTTATTGGTTATTCGCAGGGCAGAGGTTGTTGGAAAACGGATAAAATCATTTAAAGAAGAGCTGTTGCAAGTGCCGGGGGTGCAGAAGGTTAGTGCTTCAACAGCAGTTCCTTCACATAACAATAACAACAACGGGTACTTAGTAGAAGGACGGAGAGAAGAAACACTGCTACTTGAATCAAACTGGGTTGATTATGATTATTTGGAAACATTTGGGATAGAGATTTCCGAAGGACGCTTTTTCGATAAGAACCATCCGTCTGATGAAGAAGCTTGTGTTATTAATGAACGGGCTGTAAAACATTATAATTTTTCACCTGCACTCGAAACCCGGTTTATTGGTGATAACGATAATCCTGATTCAATAACATATGTTCCCGTGATTGGTGTTGTAAAGGATTTTCATTTCAGATCGCTCCAAACAGAGATTACTCCTTACATTTTTAATTTTAAAAACGAAAATATAAACTGGGGCTTTGTAACTGTTAAAATATCAGCTAATTCTATTAATAATACTATTCACGGAATTGAAAATGTATGGAAGGATTTTACGGCTAACGAGCCAATGCAGTATTTTTTCCTTGATGAATCGTTTAACAATTTGTATAAGGAAGAAGCACGTAACTCCAAGCTCGCGATTATTTTTACAATTCTGGCAATTTTAATCGCATCTCTTGGACTGTTTGGACTGACATCATTTACGGTTGAGCAAAGAACCAAAGAAATTGGTATTCGTAAAGCGATGGGTGCATCCATTCCAAATATATTTTACCTAATTTCAAAAGAAATTATTGTACTTATATCAATTTCAACCATTATAGCCTGGCCGGTTATTTATTATATTGGCAATAACTGGTTACAGAATTATCATTACAGAATTAATTTAAATGTTTTTGATTTTATTATTGGTTTTGTTGTTGCAATAGTTATTGCATTGGCCACTATAAGCTACAGGACAATTAAGTCGGCCAGCATAAATCCCGCGGTTTCACTAAAATATGAATAGTACTCGTTAAGAAAGATTATTGAATCAGGGTGTTTCTGTATTAGAACACCCTTTGTTTTTTATACTTATCCAAACCATAAATGGCATTGGAATAATTTCAGATCCTGAGAAACCTGCTTTTATTAATGTTTCCTTTGTTATAAAACCATGCTTTTCTGTGGTGTATTCTGAAATTTCGTACCCCCTGGTTAAAAGAAAATCATTTAAAGGTTTATAAACATTGTAATCGAGCATTATCTTATGAATTAACTTATAATCCAGTTTTTTACCATGTTTCTTTAAATGATTTTGCCATTCGGCAGAACTATTAAAAGCTTGAATGTGATTTATCAGAATATCATGATATTCTTCAGGATAACCAATAAAAATAGTATTCAAATTAATTTGAATACTGTCTGTAGCACGATTCCATAAAAACTCAATGGTTTTAATTTCATTCTTCAGATATATTGGTTGTACAAGGGGGGTAAATTTGGTGTATGAATATTTAAAACCATAATAACCTGCAGAGTCTTTTTCTTTCCAAAAGGTAAGGTGGCGGATTATACTATCCGATTCAATTTTTAGAGTATAATCTGTATCTGTTTTTTGAATTATGGCTTGCGAATATAAAAAATGGTGCGTAACGAAAAGGATAAACAGTAAAACAAACCGGTTCATATCCTGGTATTTTAAATTGAAGTTCGGGTTTACTTTTTAGTAGAATTTTATTTTAACAATCTTTTTGTCGGGTTCAATTCGTTCACCTGTTTTTCCTTTATCGGGATAGTCCATTTCATTCAGGACATAACGCATTGCCTCAAGCCTTGCTTTATCGCGATCTTTACCCCGGACAATAACCCACGGGCAATTCTTTCTTCCGGTTCTTCTGAACATTTCATCTTTATGTTCAGTGTAGTTATTCCATTTTAGCTGGGCGAGAAGATCAATAGTACTTAGTTTCCATTGTTTTAAAGGATCACTCTTGCGTTCTTCGAGCCTGTGTTTTTGTTCCTCCACATCAATGGAAAACCAAAATTTTATAATTTTGATTCCATCTTCAATAAGCATTTTTTCAAGAGAAACAACCTGTTTCATAAATAACTGGTATTGTTCGTCGGTGCAAAATCCCATAACCGGTTCTACTACTGCCCGGTTGTACCAGCTACGGTCAAAAAAAACAATTTCTCCCGGGTCGGGTAACACTTTTATGTATCGTTGAAAATACCATTGTCCTTTTTCATGCTCTGTTGGTTTTGGTAATGCTACAATTCTGTATCCGCGCGGGTTAATAAACCGGACAAAACGCATAATTGCTCCTCCTTTACCAGCTGTATCGCGGCCTTCAAAAATAATTACCAATCGTTGCTGAGTTTCCATTATCCAGCGTTGCATCCATATCATTTCTGTTTGCAGGTTTATGTACTCAGGATTGGTTTCCAGTGAATGAAGTTCCATGTTGTGTTAAAGTATATGATTGTAAAAATATAAATGCTATCTGAAAATAGCTATTTAATATTTAAATTTTTTAACATACATTTTTTATTTTAAATATTTTAATAATTCATTTTTAGATAATTAAATAATATTTACTTTTGCCAACCTTCAATTAAACACGAACAAAATTTTTAATATATTTTATTTCAGATGATTACAGTTTCAAATTTGGCTATTCAGTTTGGTAAGAGAATGTTGTTTCAGGATGTGAATTTAAAGTTTACTCCCGGAAACTGTTATGGAATTATTGGTGCGAACGGAGCAGGAAAGACTACATTTTTAAAACTTCTTTCAGGGGCGATGGAATCAACAAGAGGTTCGGTAAATTTAGGTCCGGGAGAACGATTATCTGTATTAAAACAAGATCATTTTGAGTTTGACGAGTTTTCGGTTATTCAAACGGTTTTAATGGGCCACGGTAAGCTCTGGAAAGTAATGCAGGAAAAAGATATACTGTATGCAAAACCAGATTTCTCTGATGCCGATGGAATGAGAGCTGCCGAACTTGAAAATAAGTTTGCCGAAATGGACGGGTGGAATGCCGAAAGCGATGCGGCCAACCTTTTAAGCGGTTTAGGTATTAAGGAAATTCATCACAATAAATTATTGAAAGAGCTTAGTGGTAAGGAAAAGGTTAGGGTTTTACTCGCCCAGGCACTGTTTGGTAAACCAGACAACTTGTTACTCGATGAGCCAACAAACGATCTTGATCTTGAAACGGCAATGTGGCTTGAAAATTACCTGTCGAATTTTGAAAATACAGTTTTGGTTGTATCGCACGACCGACACTTTTTAGATTCAGTTTGTACACATACAGTTGATATTGATTTTGGAAGAGTTCAGCTTTTTGCCGGAAATTATAGTTTCTGGTACGAATCGAGCCAGTTGGCATTACGCCAGCAACAGGCTCAGAATAAGAAAGCGGAAGAAAAGAAAAAGGAATTACTCGAGTTTATTGCCCGTTTTAGTGCCAATGTAGCAAAATCGAAACAGACTACCAGTCGTAAAAAGATGATTGAGAAACTGAATATTGAAGAAATTCAGCCATCAACACGAAAATACCCGGGAATAATTTTAAAACCCGAGCGTGAACCAGGAAATAAAATACTGGAAGTAAATGGATTAAGCAAGAGTATTGAAGGAGAAGTGCTTTTCAAAGATTTAAGTTTTACTGTTCAGAAAGGAGAAAAAATTGTTTTCTTATCACGCGATCAAAGAGCGATGACAACATTTTTCGAAATCATTAATGGAAACGATAAAGCAGATTCAGGTACATTTGAATGGGGTGTTACTATTACAACAGCATACCTGCCATTAGATAATTCAAAGTTTTTTGAAACAGATATGAGGCTTGTTGATTGGTTAGGACAATATTCGACAGATACCAGCGAGTTGTTTCTACGTGGATATTTAGGGAAAATGCTTTTCTCTGGCGAAGAAATATATAAAAAGTCAAATGTGCTTTCTGGTGGCGAAAAGCAACGATGTATGATTTCACGAATGATGTTAAAAAATGCCAATGTATTGATTCTCGATACTCCGGCAAATCATCTTGACCTGGAATCAATTCAGGCTTTTAATAATACACTTACTGTTTTTAAAGGCAATATTTTAATGTCTTCGCACGACCATGAGTTTATTCAAACTGTTTGTAACCGAATTATTGAACTTACCCCGAGTGGAGTTATTGATAAATTGATGGATTACGATGATTATATAACCAATGAGAAAATTCTGGAATTAAGGGAAAAAATGTACAGGAAATAGTCTGAAAGTTAAAATCCGTAACAATTCATAATTTATAATTTTTTCTTTAGTACCCTGATTTTCTTCCCGCGTGTTCCCTGAGCATTTTAAAGCGGGAGAACCCGAGTCCGGCTAATACATCCAGATCAAAATCTTTTATCCCGTGCAGCTTGCGGGGTTTTATTTTATTCATACACCATTTGTTCCTTAAAACAAAGTAGTACCAATAGTAAAGATACCTGAATATAGTATTTGTGGTGGTAAGCACTTTATTTCGTTTCGAAATATACTCGTAACAAATTCTGTTAGGGCAGGTAAGGGCACAACCACCATTTCCAAAAAGTGTAATCCTGTTTTTTTGTTCTATACTTTTTAATAATTCGTGGTTGTTATTCAGGTTCATGGGTAAAACAACTGTATCATAAATGCTAAGTGCATGATTTATCTCGTCAAGGTTCTTAACTTCTTTTAAAAGACTCGCTTCTACCTGGTATAACGGGTAATCTTTTTTTATCCATCGGGCCAGGTTATCGTTGGTTACAATGATTGAATTTCCTTTATAGTGGTATTTATCCAGTATTTTTTTATTTTTTAAATATTCTTTTTCAGTTGCAAAATGATTTGTAAAAGGAATTCGAACTCCAATATTGTTTTTTCTTAAAAAATCAATGTCTTTATTTGAGATTTGGCGTCCTGTAAAAGGCCTTCCACTATAAAACGACGATGGTTCAACAAATCCAAAAACACTATCGATTTTATGAAGGGGTATATTCGGGAAAAATGTTTTAAGGTACTTTTCTACCGGCTGATTTGCTTTTTTACCTCTTGCCGAAATGGTATAAACGAAATTGTTTGACATGATTTGGTTTTATTTTTTGAATATCAAATATCAATAAATATTTACGAAAAGCAAAATGGATATTAATTTAAATTTTGTCCGATTTTGTTCGGGAAGTGTTCGGATACGTTACAATTTTACATATGATTTTTTTGTATAAGTATCATAAAATTAATAGCTTATAAAGAATGGTATAAATTCTGATAGATAATGAACCGGGATTTTTCTTTAAACTTTAACTAATTGGTAATTGCGGTGTTGAATTTTAAGAATAATTTTAAATCAATAAAAATATACATGTCATGTTAAAAAACCTTATTAAAACAGCCATTCGAAATATCCTTAAAGATTTTGGATATAGCAGCCTGAATATTTTGGGCTTAACCATCGGAATAACCAGTGCTTTATTCCTTATAATTTACATATCGGACGAATTAAGTTACGATCGCTATCATGAAAAAGCAGATCGAATTTACAGGGTTGCATCTCATATTAAAGAAACAGATGATGAGTTTACCTGGATTATCGCGCAAATACCATTTGCAGAACAAGTAACAACAGATTATCCCGAAATAGAAGCGGCCGTTAGGTTTATTCCTTTTCAAAGAGCACTCTTTAAATATGAAGATAAAGAATTTTATGAAGAAGATTTTGCATATACTGATTCTTCTGTTTTTGATGTTTTTACTTATGAATTTATAAAAGGAAACCCCAAAGATGCACTTTTAGAGCCTAATACCATTGTTTTAACTGAAACTATTGCAGCCAAATATTTTGGGATACTTGATCCTATAGGTAAAACCCTGGTTACTGGAGATGAGGCTTATAAAGTTACAGGTGTTATAAAAGATGTACCTCACAATTCTCACTATAGATTCGATGCACTGGCATCACGCAAGAGCTTGCCTGCACAGTTTGGTAATTGGGGCAATTTTGGTGTTTTTACCTATTTGCTTTTACCCGAAGGAACTGATTTTAAACAATTCGAAACCAAAATTCAGGAGATGTACCCAAAGTACATGGCACCGATTTTTGAAAATCTGGGAATTAAAATTGATTATATCCTTGAACCGATTACTGATATCCACTTAAAATCAAGCAATGCCCAGGAGCCTGAACCAACAGGCAGTATTGCTTATGTTTATATTTTTGGAATAGTTGCTCTTTTCTTGATTTTAATTGCTGCAATGAATTACATGAACCTTGCAACAGCCCGCTCTGCAAAACGTGCCCGTGAGGTTGGATTAAGAAAAGTGGTTGGTTCTAACCGACGAAGTTTAATTTTACAGTTCCTTACAGAATCAACAGTATTTACTTTTATTTCACTCATTCTAAGTATTGTTTTAATTATTATACTTATCCCTAATTTCAATCAGCTTGCAGGAAAATCGTTTGATTTACATATCATTTATAGCCCCGTAATTCTGTTAAGCTTATTTGGAGTAATTCTGGTTGTTGGAATATTCGGCGGAAGTTATCCTGCATTTTATTTATCGAGGTTTAGCCCGCTTACTGTTATGAAAGGTGAAATAACAAAAGGCTCTTCGGGAAGTTTATTCAGAAAAGTACTCGTGGTAATTCAATTTGTAATTTCTGTGGCAATGATTGTTTCTACCCTTGTAGTTTTTAAACAATTAAATTACTTGAAAACAAAGGATTTGGGTTATGATATGAAAAATGTTATCAGCCTTGAGTTATCTACACGTGAGATGATTAATAAATATCCCGTACTTAAACAAGCTTTACTTGAAAATCCTGATATTTTAAAAGTGGGATCAACCAATACACGTGTTGGAGAAGGTTCCGGGAAAGTTCTTTTTACAGTTGAAACCGATGATGGAATGCAACCACGGGGATTGAATTTTGCAGTTGTTGATCATGACCTGGTAGAGTCTTTAGGAATACAAATGGTGAAAGGACGCGATTTTCAACAGGATATGCCTTCTGATACTTTGCTTGGTGTTATTGTAAACGAAACGATGGCTGCTCGTTTAAACTGGAATGAACCCATTGGTAAAAAGGTCGAACTTCAAGGAAGAAACGGGCAGGATGTTATAAAAGCAACCGTGGTTGGGGTTATGAAAGATTTTCATCAAACAGGGATGTATAATGAGATAGAAACAATGATGATGATTTACAGGGTAAATAACCAGATAGTATATGCAAAACTTAAAGACAATGATGTTCAGGGAACTATTAAATACATAGAAAAAAGGTGGAATGAGATATTCCCAAATCAACCATTTACTTATTCGTTCTTATCTGATAGGTTTAATGAACAATTTGGAGCCGATGAGAAACGTGGATTTATATTTACATTATTTACAGTTCTGGCTATACTGATTGCATGTTTGGGCTTATTCGGACTCGCATCATACACAGTTGAACAACGTACAAAGGAAATAGGAATACGAAAAGTAGTGGGAGCAAGCGAAGGTACAGTTGTAAAATTAATATCGAAAGAATTCCTAATTCTTGTGGTTATTTCAATGATTATCGCTTTCCCGTTGGCATATTTCTTCATGCGTGACTGGTTGCAGAATTTTGTTTATCGTACAAACCTGGGATTGTTTGTTTTTATTCTTGCCGGTTTAATTACAGTGGCAATAACATTTATTACCATAAGCTACCAGGCTTGGAAAGCAGCAAATGCAAACCCTGCCCAATCGTTGAGGGTAGAATAATAAATTATGATTTTGAACCGCTAGGCTGCGATGATGCTAAGTAATTCTCTTTGCGTCTTTGCTGCTTAGCGGTAATTATTAAAAATTATTCATTTCATTTTAATACCTTTGCCAATGAATCTTATTTACTCCGATAAATCATGTACAAACCCAGCAATAAATCACACCCAGTTAAAGGCAAAGCAAAACAAACCCTGCTTAAAGTAAATGAACATGGCGAACTTTTACCATTTTTAATTACTCAATTACCTGGTAAAAGCAGGAATAGTATAAAAGCTTTGTTAACTCACAGGCAAATAACTATAAATTTAAAAATTATAACCCAATACAATCACCCGCTTGAACCGGGACAGGAAGTACTTGTAAATTTTACTCCTGTTAAAGAAGACAATCGTTTTTTTGGATTACGAATCGTATTTGAAGATCCTTATTTAATTGTAATAGAGAAAAAATCTGGCTTGCTTTCTATTGGTACCGATAAAGAAAGGGAGAAAACAGCATATACTATTTTAAGTGATCAGGTAAAAAAGGAAAATCCAAGAAATAAAATATTTGTTGTACACCGCCTCGACAGGGAAACGTCGGGTTTAATGATGTATGCAAAAAGCATGGATATTCAGAAGAAGCTGCAGGAATCATGGGACGAAACAGTTTTAGACCGGATATATGTTGCATTGGTTGAAGGAAGTGTCGAAAAAAACGAAGGAACAATTACATCCTGGTTAAAAGAAAGTGTAGCATTAAAAATGCATTCCAGCTCATACGACAATGGAGGGCAAAAAGCAATAACTCATTATAAAGTGTTGAAAAAAAACAACTATTATTCAATGCTGGAAGTTAAACTCGAAACAGGCCGTAAAAACCAGATCCGGGTTCATATGCAGGATATAGGCCATTGTATTGTGGGAGATAAAAAATACGGTTCAACACAGAATCCTATCAGCAGAGTTGGTTTACATGCTAAAGTACTTGCATTTAAGCATCCTGTGACAAATAAAGTAGTTCGTTTCGAAACCAATATTCCAAAGAAATTTTTTAGCGTATTTAATGATTAATAATTGATTCTTTGCTATTTCTGAATGATCAGTTTTGAATATTTACTTATATTTTCGGTCTTAAGTTCAAGAAAATAAATTCCATTGGGCAAGTGGTCAATATTAATTCTATTTTTATCAGTTTTGTTTGAATATACAAGTCTTCCATCCGAAGAAAAAATAGTATAATTTGCTGTATTATTGATTGGTTCGTTTATATAAAAAATACCTTGTGATGGATTTGGATATATCGAGATCAGATTTTTTTCAGGAATTTTATGTATTGAAGTTGGATTTGTAGCGGGAGTAAACTGCACGGTTGCCATATCAAAATAAAAATTACTGTTTCGCGAGTTAATAACTACATAGGCATTACTGGTTTCATCAATATCAAAGGTAAGAGGTTCATCCATTTCAGAAGGTGAACCATTGTAATATTTGGTCCATAAATGATTTCCTGTTGGAGAATATTTGATTAACATGGTTCCACCGCCGGATGAAACATAACTTCTGGCGGCAACCAATATATCGTCATTTTGATCAATCTTAATAATTTCCCTGGTGTCTTCAGTTGAAAAACTATTTTTACCGGCATGCTGTTTCAGCCAGACCAATTCACCACCAGATGAGTATTTTGCGGTAATAACACTATCTCCCTTCACTCCGGTTACAAAAATGTTTCCTGAATTGTCTGTTATTAATGATTTAAAAAGCGAATTTGAACTTTCACCGGGTGAAACCTTTTTAGTCCAAAGAGTATCCCCACTTGAGTTGTATTTCATGAGAATAGCTTCCCATTTATTTGATGATGCATTGGTTTCGTATCCACACACATAAACTGTTTCATCGTTATTCATATGAACATCAAAACCTACTGCATTAAATCCTTCAATCTGCTGAAAATAATTCTCCCAAATTACTGTGCCTGATGAATCATAAACAATAGTTCCAATGAAATAATCGTTTTCCCAATCGGTAAGATAACCTGTAATAGCAATCTGTTGACTACTTTGGTTAAATGAAATGCTTTTAGGATCGGCACCATAATATGCAGTAAATGTATTAATCCATTTTCTTTCCAAGTTATTATTCGTTTTAATTAATGTGTACCCTGTTTGTGCAACTAATCGGCTTGATCCACAGATATAATAGTTTCCATCATCATCAGTTGCTATATCCACGGCTTTATCTGCCAAATGATTTGTTCCATCAAAAATATTTGTATCTAATAAGTCGCCACCTGAATTGTATTTTAAGGTTACAATATCTTCTGCATTAGTACTGCTGTATGATGTGCCTGAAACTATAACGTTATTATTCTTATCTACAATGATTTTAGCAACCTGGTCATTTTCATTACTTCTATTATAGTTGCGGGTCCAGAGCGTATCGCCTGTTGGACTATATTTTACCAGAAAGTAGTTGTCTTTCTCTGTTGCATTTTTAAAGGCATTGCCGGCCGAATAGATGTTGCCTTGCTGATCAACTGCAATAAATACGCCTTTGGTGTTCGAACTAGTTAGATTGAGTACTGATGTCCATTGAGCAATAGAATTTAGAGAAACAAGTATTGATAGGGCAGAGGTTAATAAAATTTTTTTCATAACATTAATTTATGATGGTTCTAAAATATCAAATTTACATTTATTTATAAAAACGAAATTGATGAGATTAAGGTTTCGAAAAGAATATTTGTTTTGTAAGAAATAGAATAAAAGTTATTAATGATAATTGATAATACTCATTGCAGCTTTTATTCCGTCTGCTCCACTGGAAATAATACCCCCGGCATAACCGCTTCCTTCGCCAACAATAAATAAATTTTCAAAACCAGTTACAGCAAGGTTTTCTTCTCTTAAAACCTGGATGGGAGATGATGTTTTGCTTTCCAGTCCCATGATATTTCCTGTTTCAAATCCTTTTATTTTACGGCAAAAATCCAAAAGTCCTTTGCGCATGGAATTACTCACAGGCTCAGGTAACATTTCCCACAAAGGAGCGGCATTTAAACCTAAAGGATAGCTGGTACGGGTTTTCTTTTGTGGTTCTTTTTTCGATATAAAATCCTGAATACTGCAATAAGGGGCACTGTATCCTTTTGAAAATCCATAAAATTTTTGTTCAAGTCCTTCAAGCCAATTGAGCATTTCGAGTGCAGTAATTTCTCTGCCCATAAGTTTTTCAGGATTTACTCCTGCAACGCAGGCTGCATTAGCGAATTGGGCGTTGCGACCATATAGGCTCATCCCGTTTACAATGTTCGTGTTCGAGTAAGCAGTTGCAGGAACAACGATTCCCCCGGGGCACATGCAGAATGTATAAACAGGCAGGCTATTTTCAGGGTTTGATGTTAAGCGGTACTCGGCTGCTTTTACTCCAGGTAGTTGTTTTTTTCCCCATTGGGCTACATTGATGATTTCCTGATGATGCTCAATACGACTGCCAATGGCAAAGTTTTTTGTGCGAAATGGAATACCTTGTTTAATAAGCATTCGATAAGTTTCGAAGGCAGAATGACCCGAAGCAATGATAAAATAATCGGCATCTAAACTTCCTTGATCCAGAATGGCTTCTTTTACTTTATTCTTATTAATTATCAGATTAACAAGTTGAGTTTCGAATAAAAATTTACCACCCGTATTTTTAAATTCCTGTCGTAAGTTTTTAACAATTTTCTTTAAATTGTCACTTCCCACATGAGGGCGTGCCAGGTAAGCTATTTCTTCTGGAGCTCCAGCCTCAATATAACTTTGAAGTATAAATTGTTTTTCAATCGAAATATGTTTGGAGCGTGAAGTAAGCTTACCATCAGAAAAAGTTCCTGCACCACCTTCGCCAAAAGCATAGTTGTTTTTGGTATCAAAAACTCCTGTTTTTTCAAATTTCTTTATTCCTTCGTCTCTCGTGTTTACATCACAACCACGTTCAACAAGAGTTACATTGAATCCTGCTTTTTGAAGAATATAAGCAGAGAAAAAACCTGCCGGACCGCTTCCAACAACAACAATTTTCTTGTTTCTTTTTTTATAATCAATTTGCAGGGTTGGGAGAGGTTCTGGATTGGTACCTTTTAGTTCATCGGAATAAACACCAACACGAATTAACCAATGAATCCTGCTTTTATTCCTGGCATCCAGGCTTTTATTTTCAATTTGATATGAGAAATTATTTATACCAAGTTGTTTCTTAACTTTTTCCCTTAGATCAGCTTCAGAATAATCGGTTGGTAATTCTATCGATATATCTTTATATGCCATATTAAATAAAATATGTTGTGTAAATATAATTGAATATTCAATAAGTTTTTTTAAGATTATTTGTATCAAGAATTGAATATCAAAATTTTTCAAGTTGATTCAAAATTTAAACTGAAGAACTTAATTCTTCTTAAATCTTGATACTAAATACTAAAACGGTTTTTTTGGTGTCCGAAAACGAACAAGCGTGTACTGATTACGAACAAAAAAAGAATGTGTAAATCTGTGTAAATATCATTAAATCAGCATGTAAATATTGATGGTATAATGTTTGAACATTAAGCAGAAATGTATAAACCTAAAATACTTTACATATCATGTTTAAGCACAACCTAAAAATTGCAATCAGGAATATCCTTAAATATTGGAATTATTCACTGATCAATATTGGAGGATTAGCTATTGGTTTAGCTAGTTTTATCTTTATTATTCTCTATATTGAAGATGAGTTGAAATATGATAAATTTCATGAAAAGGCGGATCGTATATATCGTGTTAATCGCTTATACAATAGCAACGATGTAGATGAAGATGCAGCAACATGTTCTTTTCCATGCGCACCTACATTGGAAATTGATTATCCAAATTTAATAGAGAAAACAGTTCGGTTTTTCAATTTTATGCGTCCTGAATTCTTTTTCGACTACCAGAAAAGTGAAACAGAGATAATCAAATATAACGAAAAGAATTTCTATATGGCTGATTCTACTGTTTTTGACATTTTCACCTTCCCGTTTATTGCAGGCGATCCTGAAACAGCACTTGATCGCCCGGGAACAATGGTTATTACCGAGTCAACTGCAAAACGATATTTTGGAGACGAAAACCCAATCGGAAAATCGCTTCGTGCCGAGGAAGGTTTCAATTTTGAAATAACAGGAGTCATAAAGGATATTCCATCTCAATCGCATTTTAAAATTGATTTGTTGGGTTCTTTAAATACCTTCAGACAGTTTAACAGAAATGGTCAGTTTCCAACAACATGGATATGGAATCCTTGTTGGTCGTATGTTTTATTAAAAGAAGGAGTAACTCATGAGCAGTTAGATGCCAAATTCCCCGAGTTTTACGAAAATCATTATACGGACCTTAAAAATGCTGATGTAACGCTATATACTCAGGCATTAACAGATATTCATTTAAAGTCGCACCATGTTTATGAAATGCGTACCAACAGCAATATTCTTTATGTATATATTTTATCAATTGTAGCTGCAATAGTTCTTGCATTAGCTTGTATCAATTTTATGAATTTAGCTACAGCCAGTTCGGCAGGCAGGGCAAAGGAAATTGGATTAAAAAAGGTTTTTGGAAGTTATCGCTCGCAAATTACTTTTCAGTTTTTAAGCGAGGCAATTGTTCAAAGTTTCCTGGCAATGCTTATTGCAATATTTCTTGTAGAACTTTTAATTCCCGCGTTTAACAATTTTACAGGGAAAGAAATAGCAAATGGCTTTTTTATAAGCTTTAAGGTATTGGCATTTATTTTAGGCCTGGGATTAATAGTAGGTTTATTTGCCGGTACATATCCGGCCTTTTTCCTATCAGCTTTTCAACCCTTAAAAGTTTTAAAAGGAACTCTAAAAGGAGGAGCAAGAAATGCAACAGCCCGAAAAGTATTGGTGGTAATACAATTTACAATTTCAATTAGTTTAATCATTGGAACCATGGTTGTGTATAATCAACTTCAGTTTTTACGAAACACAGATATTGGTTTTAACAAAGAGCAAATCATCCTTTTAAAGAATAAGGGGCAACTATTCAGGAATTATCAGGCGTTTAAAGATGAACTCCTGAAGCATAAGAACATAAAATATGTAACAGGGATGGAAGATGTGCTGGGTGTAAATCATAACACAAGAGATTATGAGATCGAGGGTTTAACCCCGGGACAACGTTTTTATATTCCGGCATTTCTGGTTGATTGGGATTTTGTTGAAACATTCGATATAAAAGTAGTTGAGGGGCGTGCATTTTCGAGAGATTTTCCTTCAGATACCGTAAATGCTATTATGATTAACGAAACTATGGCAAAAGATTTAGGTTGGACAAATGCAGAGGCTATAGGGAAAAGAATTACATCAAGAGATGGAGACGAACGTGTTATTGGTGTTGTAAAAGATTTTAATGCCATGTCGTTGCACCGGCCAATGAATAAATTCGTGATAGATATTTTCAGGCGCCCGCAGGCATTTTCTCAATACATTGCTATCAAGGTAGATACAAAAAATTATGCCGAAGTATTAAAGTATATTCAGGATAAATGGACAGAGTTTGTACCTACCAGGCCTTTTGAATATGATTTTATGGATACACAACTTGATAATTTATATAAAGATGAACTTAAATTTGGCCGTTTTTCGCTCATGTTAACTATTCTCGCGATACTTATAGCAAGTATGGGATTGGTGGGATTAACATCGTTTTTAGCAGAGCAACGAACCAAAGAGATTGGTATTCGCAGGGCTTTAGGATCAACATCTGGTGGAATTATCAAATTAATGTCGAAAGAGTTCCTTATTCTTATGATAATTTCCAATATGATTGCCTGGCCGGTAACTTATTATGTAACTACAAACTGGCTCGAAGGGTATTCGAAGCATATCTCAACCAATTGGTGGTTATTCATCTTATCAGGATTAATCTCATTGTTTATAGCTCTTGTAATTATCGCGTATCGTGCTTATAAAACGGCAATGCTTAATCCGGCACATACACTCAGGTATGAATAGTTTTTAGTTTTTTAATTTAGTATGAATTTTTATCTTTAGGGATCATTTAAAATATAAAAAATGATCCCTAATCGTTTTCAAAAAGAATATATTTTCAGAGTAAACAAGGTTATTGATTATATTGATAAAAATCTTGACAAACCACTAAACCTTAACGTTTTGGCTGATATAGCCAACTTTTCCCCATTTCATTTTCATCGCATATTCACAACATTTACGGGCGAAACTTTAAACAATTTTGTTAAACGGTTGCGAATTGAAAAGTCAGCAAGTTTACTCATGAATAATCCGGAAACTTCGATTACAGAAATAGCATATTATTGTGGTTATAGCAGTAACTCTGTTTTTTGCCGTGCATTTAAGGAATATTTTAAATGCAGTGCAAAAGACTACAGGCAGAAAATGTTAAACGAACTTAGCAAGAATGGTCAACTCGATAGCAAGATTGATAAACTGAAAAAATCTTCCTCCGACTATATTCGCATTATGGAATTAAACGAAAAATGGAAGAAACTTATGAAAACAAATGTTGAAATTAAAGAAATGCCCGAACTAAATCTGATTTATTGCAGGCATATCGGTCAGTTTGATCAAATCGGGAAAGCTTATGAAAAATTATTTAAATGGGCCGGGCCACGAGGACTTCTTAATCAGAATACTAAGACAGTAACAGTGTATCATGATGATCCCAATGTTACCGAAATTGAAAAGGTTAGGCAAAGTGCTTGTATTACAGTGAAAAATGATATGAAACCCGAAGGAGAATTTGGAAAACTAATTTTACCAAAAGGGAAATATGCTGTAGGGCACTTTGAAATTGATGTTAAAGAATTCGAACAAGCTTGGAATACAATGTGTATTTGGGTTTCAGAAAGTGGTTACCAACCCGATGATCGGAACTCTTATGAATTGTACCATCAAGATCCTGCAGATCACCCCGAATATAAATTTGTACTGGATATTTGTATTCCTGTAAAACCATTTTAATTTATTAAACCGGCAATAAAATGCCGGTTTTTATAAAAACCTAATCAGATTAATACGTATCAACTTTTAACTGATATGTTTTATTTATTGTATATGGATTCCCCAACATGGTTTTAAATTTTGCCCAAATAGTAACCGTTTTATTTACAGTAACCTGAGATGGAATATAAAATTCTAATCGAGAAATTCCATTATTTATAGGCAAAGGGTATAAAACTTTTTTGTTGTCAGAGCTGGTGGTTTCTTGTAAAAATATCAAATCCCTTGCATTTTTATCAAGTTTACATGTAAGTATGATTTTATTATCAACTTTAAGATTATTTTTAAGTTCGAATACTATCTGAGGGTAATTTGTTATAAGCTTTCCATATTTGTCGTATTCTTTTAATCCTTCTATTGCTTCACCATTTTTATAAGGAATTTCAGCTTGTAGTTTTCCATTATCGTAATATGTTTTTCTTATGCCTTCCATTTTTCCGTTAATATATGGTGTAACCCGGTATGGTTGTCCGTTCTCGTAGTACCATATAGTTTCCCCAACGGTTACATTATCAACATAATTAACCAAAGTTCTTAGCTTACCCGATGGATAATATTCTTTAGCAGGTCCATTTTTCTTTTTATCTTTTACAGTTATTTCCGATTTTAATTTGCCACTCTTTTCATAATATGCTTTTTTAATCCATGAACCATCAGGATTTTTAACGGGTAAGTCCGATTTAGTTTGCGTTTGCTGGCAAGCAACTACAATAATAATAAGTGATAAAAAAAATATGTTTAGAGTTTTCATTTAGATATGTTCTTAGATAATTTGTAACAAAGATAAACATATATTGAATGAAATGATTTTTATTAAAAAATGCTGCCCAAAAACCTGTAAAATGAATAGAGTAATAGCAAATGACTGTTAATAACAGGTCTGAGAGCAGCACAGATATGTAAATTAGACGCATGAACCTGATTAATGTTACAATCAATAAATATAAAGAACAAAACAGGTTTTAATCTGTTTAATTTTTAGGATTTATAATTCTTTGTATCTTTGTTAAAACCATCATTAAAAATCACATGAAATATATTTCCCTTGCCGTGTTAATAGTCCTGTTTGTTGGGTGCAAGTCGTCCGAAAAGATTCCTACAAGTCAAACATCAACTGGTATTGAAACAGAAGTTATTATTTCTGAAAACCAGGTTTTGTTTCAAATTAAAAATGTATCAAACGATACTATCAATATTTATAGTCCACAGCAAACTAATATTCAACGACTGGTAAATAACGAATGGGAAAAGGTGAGAGTGTTAAATTGTCCTTGTGGTGCACCATGCGCAAAGCCTATAGAAAAAAAAGAACTATATATTGGTCAGGTTCATGGTTATGTATGGAATAAACAAGAGAGCTGGTGTGGTAAAAAAAATGAATATGGAATACCTGAAACCATAAAAATATCACCTAAAACCGGGAAATACAGAATAACGATCATATATCAGATTAAACAATCTGAAAAACAAATAATTTATAAAGAATTTGAACTTTAAAATCATATAATTATGAAAAAAATTATCATTTTATTACTTATTACATTTGTATTCAAGAGTATAAGCTATTCCCAAAACTGGAAAGAAATGTTTTATGCTCCAAGCGAAATAAAGGGTGGAAAATCTTTCTTCGATATGCAAAAAGATTTTAATGAATATTGGAGTAAATATGATGTAAAAGGAGGATATTACTTTATAAATGGCAAAAAATATAAAGCAGCAGGATGGAAACAATTTAAACGTTGGGAGTGGTATTGGGAAACACGAATCAATAGAAAAACAGGTGATTTTCCTGATATTAATATATTAAAAATTCAATCCGGGTACCTGAAAAATTATAAATCAAAATCAGACTTATCAAATTGGCAAAATATGGGTCCTGATAATTCATATGGAGGATATGCAGGTATAGGAAGAATTAATTGTGTTGCTTTTCATCCAAGTAATCCAGATATATTTTGGGTTGGTGCACCATCAGGTGGTTTGTGGAAAACAATTGATGGAGGTAACTCTTGGGAAGTATTAACTGATACTTTACCGGTTATTGGAGTTAGTGATATAATCATTCCGAATGATTACGAAACCAGTAATACAATTTATATTGCAACTGGAGACAGGGATGCAGGAGATAACTATTCTATAGGAGTTTTAAAAACGACTGATGAAGGGAATACTTGGACATCTACAGGATTAAGCTTTAATGTTTCAAATGGTTACAGAATCACTAGAATGTTGGTTCATCCTACGCAACAAAATATTTTTTATGCTGCAACAAATGGCGGCATATTTAAATCAACAAATAGTGGAGATAGCTGGTCGGAAGTACAGAACGGTCTTTTTTATGATATGGAATTTAAATATGGTTGCGAAGATACTGTATTATTTGCCGCTACTGTTGCCTATTCAGATGATTCGAAAATATATAAAACATATGATGGCGGAACGAATTGGTCTGTTGTATATACATTTCCATCTACAGTTTACAGAGTTGAATTAGATGTTGCTCAATCTGATTCTACAATTGTATATGCCATGGCTTGTACAGGTGATGGTGGATTAGAGGGAATCTACAAATCAGAAAATAGTGGAGAATCTTTTTCTAAAATATATGATGGAACAATTTCTGGAAATAATCTTTTAAATTGGTTTGATGGCGACTCAGATGTTAGTGGACAGGGATGGTACGATTTAACGCTTTCGGTTTCGCCTGTTGATGAAAATCATATTTTCCTTGGTGGAATAAATAGCTGGGAATCCTTAGATGGAGGAATTACATGGGACATAGTAAACCATTGGTATGGAGCTAATGGGGTACCAGCAGTACATGCCGACAAACATTATATGGAATTTCGAGACGAAAATACCTTTTTTGAAGCTAACGATGGGGGTATATATAAAACTACTAATGGCGGTGATAGCTGGGTTGATTTAACGGATGGAATGATAATTAGCCAAATATATAAACTTGGAGTTTCTCAAACAGTTTCCGATGAGGTAATTTTAGGGTTACAAGATAATGGAAGTAAATTAATTACATCTGGTACCTGGTACGATGTGAAAGGCGGAGATGGAATGGAGTGTTTAATTGATTATACCGATGTTAATGTTCAATATGCAACATACACTAATGGTCAAATTGATAGAACAACAGATCATTGGTCTAATGCAGTTGATATTTCTGCAAATATACCTGGAGGAGAAGATGGGGCATGGGTTACTCCATATTTAATTGATCCTGAAAATAATCAAACAATTTATGTTGGTTATGCAGATGTTTGGAAAACAACAAATAGAGGCGACTCCTGGACCAAAATTTCTTCACTATCATTATCTAATAGAATAAGATCTATGGCTATAGCACCTTCCGATAATCAAACATTATATATTACAGATTTTGATAGTTTTTACCGGACAACAAATGGTGGTTCAAATTGGGACAATTTAACATCAAATCTGCCATCAACATCAAATAGTATTACCTATATTTCTGTTGATGCATTTAATCCGGTACATGTATGGATTACATTTGGTGGATATGATAATGTTAAGGCATATGAATCATTTGATGGAGGAGAATCATGGAATAATATATCGAGTGGCTTACCAAGTGTCCCTGCAAATACAATAATTCAAAATAAATTATCGGGTACACAGCATTTATACATTGGAACAGATATCGGTGTTTTCTTTAAAGATGGTAGTTCTGACTGGGCTTTATTTAGTAACAATCTTCCATCAGTTATTGTTACTGAATTGGAAATCTTTTACGATAATTCAATTTCTGAAAACAGTGTATTATATGCTAGTACATATGGAAGAGGATTATGGAAGTCAAACTTATCGGCATTTGAGGTTTCTGAGATTTATCTTAACGAAATTACTGGCCCATTTTATGTTTCCAACGATAGTTCTGCTCAAATCCAGATAAATTATGAATTAAACGAAACATTTACTTCAAATACATTTACTGCTTATCTATCTGATGAAACGGGAAGTTTTACAAACCAGGTTGAGATAGGAAATCTTGTATCTGATGTTGAAGGAACGATTGATGGAGAAATTCCTGCAGGAACAATACCTGGGACAAATTATAAAGTAAAAGTAGTTTCATCTAGTCCTGTTTTTGAAAGCCCTGTCAGCAATGCATTTGAAGTTGTCCTTGATACACAATCACCATCTGTTGTTATTTCATCTGCTTCAAGCGGCACAACATCTGGTAGTCCAATAAATATTACAATTACTTTTAATGAAATCGTATCAGGATTTGAACAAACTGATATTGTTGTTGGAAATGGAGCAATTACAGCGTTTAATACTTCGAACAATACTTTATTTACAGCTCAAATTACTCCAACAACCAGTGGAGCTGTAACTGTTGATATTGCAGCAGAAGTTGCAATTGATAGAGCAGGAAACTTAAATACTGCAGCTACTCAATGGTCAATTAATTATACACCTACAGGGATTGAAGATCTTAAATTAAAAGGAATAAATATTTTTCCAATACCTGCTAATAATGAGTTAAACATTGAATTTGAGCAAACAGCATTTAATGTGAATATTCAAATTACAGATTTATCAGGAAAAATTAAGTTTAATGAAGGGTTTAATGAATTTTCAAACAAAAAAATAAATCTTTACAATTATGCAAAAGGAGTTTATATAATAAAAATTGCAGTTGGTAATCAAATAAATACCGCACGGATTATTATTAACTAAAAAGATGGCAAGGCTCAGAAATTTCTGAGCCTTGCCATTTTAACCGTGTTCCAATCAATATGAAAGATTTATCAATATCGAAAAAAACTTTAATTTTACTGCAAAAATAAATTCGATTAGTATCTTCAATTCAAAAGGAATTCAGTTGATAATTGGATTAAAAATTTTAAACATGATAAATACAAATTACACCGATAAGCCGGCTCTTATAACTAAGAATAAAACTTTTACATATTCAGAGTTATTTCATGAAATAAATTCCTTTTCTCAACTTTTTACCGGTAAAAATTATACGAAAATTGCAATCCATGCTGAAAACAGGGCTGAATGGATTTTTACTTTTTATGCAGCCTGGCAAAATAGATGTACTGTTATTCCTATAGATTTTTTAGCTGCTTCTGATGATGTTTCTTATATTTTAAATGATTGCCGACCCGAAGTCGTTTTTATCAGTAACGAAACAAGCAGGAAATTCGATAAAGTACAGTCAAATCTTACCTATAGCCCGGTAATAATAAATCTTGATGAACTTAATTTGTTGCCTGTAACATCCGGGTTTGTTTGGAATGTACCAGAGAACAAAGAAGAAACAGCTGTTATTATCTATACATCAGGTACAACAGGAAGTCCAAAAGGAGTTATGCTTTCGTATTCAAACCTGATAGCAAACATTAAAGCGGTATCCGAAGATGTAGTCATTTTTACCCCGGAAAGGCAAGTGCTTGTATTATTGCCTTTACATCATATTTTCCCATTGGCAGGTTCAATGGCTGCTCCATTAGCGGTGGGTGGCACTGTAGTTATGTCGCCGTCAATGTTATCGGCTGATATTCTTGAAACACTAAAGAATAATAAAGTAAACATTATGATTGGTGTTCCCCGGTTGTATGAATTGCTTTATAAAGGTATTAAGGCTAAAATTGATGCTAAAACCATTGGGCGGTTATTCTTTAAAATAGTAAAAGTTACCGGGAGCAAAAAATTAGGTAGAAAAATATTTAAACAAGTTCACCAGGGATTCGGGGGAAATCTTGAATTCCTTGTTTCAGGTGGTGCAGCATTGAATAAAACCGTTGGAGGTTTCTTCAAAACAATTGGGTTTGAAGTTCTCGAAGGATTTGGCATGACTGAAGCTGCTCCCATGATAACATTTACACGTCCCGGGAAAGTTCTCATTGGTTCCCCTGGCCATGCATTACCTGGTTTGACAATGGAAATCCGCGATGGTGAAATTGTAGCTAAAGGGCCAAATGTGATGAAGGGTTATTACAATCGCCCGGGAGAAACTGCTGAAGTGATTAAGGATGGTTGGTTATATACCGGCGACTTAGGGTATATCGATAAAAAAGGTTATCTCTTTATTACCGGCCGTAAAAAAGAAATTATTGTTCTTCCAAATGGGAAAAATATTAATCCTGTTGAGTTGGAAGAAAAATTGGAAAAGATTCCTTTTATTAAAGAGGCTGGTGTCTTTTTACTCAGTGATTTATTACATGCTGTAATTTTACCCGATTACGAAGTGCTTACTCAAAAAGAAATTAAGGATCCCGAGAAACTTTTCAAGGAAGAAATAATACCTGCCTTTAATTCAGAGCTTACTTCTTATAAACGAATCATGAAATATTCACTGATAAAAGAGGAAATTCCACGAACACGTCTTGGAAAAATCCAACGCTTTAAGTTGGAAGAACTTTTCGAAAAACCGGCAAGGAAAAAGGATCAATCCGAACATTCATTATCAGAAGAGTTTATTGCAATTAAAACTTTTCTCGAGAGCCAGGTTGATATGACTATTTCACCTGATGATCACCTTGAGTTTGATGTTGCACTTGATTCACTCGGTAAAATTACACTCATCGATTTTATTGAACGTACTTTCGGCGTTAAGATTCCTGAAGATAAACTTTTAACATTTCCTTCTATTGGTAAAATGGTTGAACATATTAAGGAAAATAAAATGTTCCAAACTTTCGAAATGCATAACTGGTCAGCAATTATAAAAGAAAAGATTCACCTGAAGTTACCAAAATCGTGGCCAACTCAATCGTTCATTATTAAATCGTCAAGAAATATCTTCAAGCTCTATTTCCGAATTAAATGTGACGGGTTATCAAATATCCCTGAAGGTGCCGTAATATTTACTCCAAATCACCAAAGCTATATCGATGGTCTTTTTATTACTGCTTTTCTAAAAAGGAGTGTAATTAAAGAAACCTATTTTTATGCCAAACGAAAACACATTCAGAATAAGTTCCTGAACTTCATGGCTAATAAAAATAATGTAATTATCATGGATATCAATACCGATTTGAAGGAATCGATTCAGAAAATGGCAGAGGTATTAAAACAAGGCAAAAAAGTCATTATTTTCCCTGAAGGTACCAGGACTAAAACGGGAGAGCTTGCTGAATTTAAAAAGACTTTTGCCATATTAAGCAAAGAGTTAAATGTTCCGGTTGTACCTGTTGCTATCCGTGGTGCTTTTAAGGCTTTACCCGCAGGTTCTCATTTCCCGCGGCCATTTACAAAAATACAAGTTAGCTATTTACAACCTGTATATCCGCAAGAATATGATTTTGATTCATTAACACGGAAGGTAAAGGAACTTATTGCCGAAAAATTGTAATTTAAATACTTAAAGTAAAAGGTTTAATCTGTAAAAATTCTATATAACCGTTGGTTGTACAAACAACTATTATATTGTTGCTGAGTATAATTGGTGTCGAAAATATTTTGCCTTTAGTTTTATATTTCCCTAAAAAATCTCCTGCTGCTGTAAAGAAATATAAATATTTATCAAATGATCCCACGATTATAGTTCCATCATTTAAAAGAACTGGTGAAGAAACAACTTTCTTGCTGGTTCTGAATTTTTTAAATAAAGAACCATCCGGTTTTAAAAAGTAGATGAACCTGTCGAATGATCCAAAAACAATTTTAGAATCGTTCAGAACTAAAGGAGAACCATGAATTCTTCCTTTCGTTTTAAAAGATGAAATTAAATTTCCATTTGTATTACAGATGTATAGGCTTTTATCGTACGATCCAATTGCAAAGCTGTAATTATTGATTTGTGATGGAGCAGAATGCATAATCCAGCCTTTTGTTTTTACTTTTGACACGAGTTTAGCTTCAGAATTTAAAACATAGATGTGTTTATCGTTAGTGCCAATCGCGATATTATTATCTCCAATTTTGCCTGGAGTTCCATGTACCCATTTTCTATTCGGAAAAATTATTGATGTACTGTCATCTTGATTGTAAAAAATAATTCCTTTCTTATTTGTGCCAAATACCAGTAACCGATTAGGTAATTCGATTATTGATGTGAACATGGAACCTGTTTTTGGCTGGTATTTCTTTAGTAGATTTCCATTTTCGTTAAAAAAGTAAATAAATCCATCGTATGAGCCAATAGCAATTGTTCCATCAGACAAGATTGCAGGCGATGCATGTACCCACCCGTTAGTTTTGTAAGTATTTATTAATGTTCCATCTTTATCAAAGAAATAAATGTTTTTATCGTGTGAACCAACGATTACATGGTCGTTTTTTGTAAATACAGGAGATGAAAAGATTGATTTTGATGATTTAAAAGAGCTAATGGTTTCTACAGATTCATCAAGAAAGTTACAACTATACTTTTCTGACAATTTAGTAACAGTGCATGAAAAAAAAGATAGCCCGATAAAAATCAGAGGGCATAGATACTTGATCTTCATTTTAAATATTCAATTAATATGGTAGTTTTATCCCCGGCAATAAAAATACTTGATTCAATAAACTTATGTTATTTTATTAAGAAATACAACTAAAATTAAAAACGATTCGTCAACTGGCGAATCGTTTTTAATTTAGAAATATTTTAATACTCAACTATGCTTCTATTGAGTATCTGACTGATTAGTTGTTTGTAAAATAAATTTGTTCCAGAGATTTTACAGCCCTGTCTGAAAAGAAATCGCAAGCAGGGAAGATTCTGAATAATCCTCCATTTTCATTTAACTCCGTTTTAACCAGTAAGAATTCTTGCTGATCGTTTCTGTTAAATAGTTCCGAATAGCTAATCACTACCCGATACCCGTCTTTAGCAACTGCACAGAATAATCCTTTTTGCAGATTCTCTTTGTTAAATTCAAAATAAGGCTTTAATGCTTCATTTAAAATAACTCCAATAAACGGCGATGTACTGTGTATTCCACGGCCACGGCCATAAAAAATGGTATTAAACGTTACATTCTGTAAACCTTCAGGTGTGTTATTTAGAGTTGCAATTTGTTCATTGTTTTTAAATAATTTCACTTCCTTGCAATACATTGGATTCATTCCCTTTTCTGTTGGAAATGATTTATCATATGATTTTATTGTAATTTTTACAGGATTTGAAATATTACGTTCGGTAATTAAATCATTTCCTGCAACCAGTTTACTATTTGTTGGTAATGGCCATAAATCCTTCGTTTTTGATGGAACAATTCGTGCTACATCACTGGCAATAATAATTCTATGTAAATTATTTGGATAGAAAATTTCGCCCCAGGTAAAAATTACTTTTTCACCTGTATTGTTTTCAACTTCAACATAAAGATCAATAATAGGACGAAACTCTTCAATGTTTTTCTTATTCAAGACACAGGTGTTTAAAATATCGAATAACGAGTAACCATCGTAGCGGTATGCTCCAACAAACTTATCTTTCCCGGTTCCTTCCAACCGTGTTTCTTTAACGATTATATTGTGTTTGGCAAGTTTTGTAAAATCAACTTTTACAGGACTTGCTATTTCACCTGTAATTTCGAGTTCTACTAATGGCAATGCGTACGATTCCACGTTATCGTAAAAGTTATTATTCGTAGTATCTATTACATAAGGTTGATTTAAATTCTCAGAAATTTTTTTCTGGGTATTCTGATTGCACGAAACGATTGCGAAGCATAATGCAATAAGGGTTGTAAATAATCTCATAGTTTTTATTATTTTTAGTTAAAATTTGGTTCCTAGTTCAATGGTAATAAAGCGTCCCGGACAAACGGCTCCTTTGCTGTCGTAAAATCTAGTATCAAGAATATTCTGAATACTCAGGTTTGCAAAGATTCGTTTAAAATCTTTTGAAAATTTTAAATCTATCGTGGTATATGCGGGGTATTTATCATCGAGTACAATTTCATCATATTGATTTAAGTCGTTTACCCACATTTCATCAGTGTATTTAGCTGTCAAGGATGTGTTAACAATTCTATTCTTCCAATAAACAGAAAGTGAAACCATATTTGCCGGAACATCGGTTAGGTACTTATCGGTTAAATCAATTGGGTCGCTTTCGCTTAAAGGCTTATAATTGCTAATTTGTGAGTGAGTATATGCGTAATTTGCATTAAAAATAAGCTGTTCGTTTAAAAGATAATTAAATTCAATTTCAGCACCATAAATTGATACTTCTGAAATATTTGAACGTTTATAAATAGGCCTTAATCCATATCCCATATCAATGGAATCGCCGGTATTCACATAATACATAAAATCGGTACCCAATGAATAATAAAGAGTAGCAGAGGATCTTAATTTATTGAATAAACGGATATCTGTTCCGATTTCGAAGTTATTTAAATATTCGGGTTGAAGCGTTGGGTTAGCCAGTTTAAATCCCCCACGCATACGTCCCGAGCGGCATAAATCATCCAGGATTGAAGGCCTGAATCCTTTTGCATAACTGGCATAGAACCTGAAATCCTGATTGAAATTATATTGTGCCGATAATTTTGGACTTAATGCATTCCAGGCATCTTCCTGCATATCAGTATTTTCGAAATCTGTCATGAAAGTAGTCTCACCCGTTGGGTTTTCAATTTCGAAACTACCATCAAAATACCGGGCATAATCGAATCGTAAACCCGCTATAATTTTTAGCTTTTCGTTCAGGATGCTTATTTCATCCTGAACAAATAAACCAAGAAAGTTCATTTTCCCACGATTGTAAACGATATCGGTTGATGTGTAATAAACATCTTTGGCATCTACTGCACCTTGTTTGAAGTCTATTCCTGTAGTGATCTTATTTTTATTTAACGAATAGGAAACAGATGATAATGCACCTAAATCTTCACGGACAGACAGCACATCATAAAAAGTATAATCATCTTTTAAATATTCATTTACTTTCTTATAGTTTTCGTTCAGGTAAAAAAAACTGATGTTGTAGGTTAATTTATTTGATTCACCAAAATAACGGGCCCGAATATGATATGTATCGTGGTCGGTTTTGTTTCCATCGGGTTGATATACTTTTTCCCCTGTTTCTCGCTTGTCGTCATAATAAATAAAATCAAGTTCGAAGCCATTGTTTTTGTTAAAGTCGTAACCCAGTTTAGCTGAGGCACTCCACTCTTGCAATGTTGAATTCACAATATATGGATTTGCCTGTTGGTCGGCTTCTGACTGGGTAATGTACCCATCACTTTGCCTGTAAAAACTGTTCAGGTTCCAGTAAAACCCTTTATTGGCAATTTCTGATAATCTGCCCGATAAATTGATTCGTCCGCGCATGGTATTGTAGGTTCCATAATCGACACTAAACCGGCCGCTAAACTCTTCGGCAGGTTTTTTTGTAATGATATTGATTGCGCCTCCCATAGCATTGCTTCCATACAGGGATGAACCCGGGCCTTTGATTACCTCAATTCGTTCAATCATATCTGTATTTAACAGGTTCCAGTTTACCGAGCCGCCATCTGATTTGTTTGTCGGAACACCATCAATTAAAACCAGAATCCGGGCTTGTTCCTGGCCACTTAGGCCTCGCATAGTAACTGATGATTTATGGGAGAAGATACCAAACGAACGGCTTATAGTTATTCCGGGGATATTATTCAATAGTTCGTCGGTAGTTTGAGCTGTAATACCCTGAATTTGGCGGGGAGTTAGTAGGTTTATCCTGGTAGGAATATCCTGGATGTAATTTTCTGTTTTTGTTGCAGTAATTACAATATCATCGGTTGTGTAAATCCGGGGTTGCAATCTAAAGTTAAACTCCAGAATTTTATTTTCTTCGATTTTTATCTTTTGGGACAGGCTCTCAAATCCAACAAAGCTGATATTCAGGATATAATCGCCGGGTTTTAAATTTTCGAATCTGAAAGTTCCGTTTTCATTGCTTGTGGTACCTATTGATTTATTTAAAGTAACATTAGCATATGAAATTTCTTCTGATGTAACAGAATTGAAAATTTTTCCAACAAGTGTTGATTGAGCAAAAGAAGAAAAGCTGAAATTAAACAGAAACAGGATGAATATTATTTTTTTCATATTGGGATAAATTATTGCACGAGACTATTGTTGAATTTTTATTGATATTTCAATTGACCCCGTATCGGTTTCATCGGCCCTGATTACTTTTATCAGGCCATATTTTCCATTGTTAGCTTTAAACGGAATTACTTTACCTGTATAGCAAAACTTACACGTACCACTTGTGCTGTTTGGAATATATGCAGTAACCATTAAACTATCATTTTGTGAAGCATCGAATTGCGCAATTGAAATGAGATCATTATCGGTAGTGCTGTAATCGTAAAGAGTTGAATTTTTTGTTGTCCAATTGGTTAATTCGGGATAATAGCCTGCAGCAGAATTATAACCCGGGCATGATAAAGTAGGAGATGATGTTCCGGAACTTAAATAATAATAACTGACTAAATCGATATTTGATTCATTACCTGTAATTGTTGTTTCGTTATATGTTGTTCCGGAATGTAAATCTAAATAATGAGGAAATTCTGTATTGTTCTGATACGCAATTGTAATATTAGGGAAATAATTTATATCGCCATATGCAGATCCTTCGCCCAAATAAATCTTTACTGAAACAGATGCCGTGTCCCTGTTTTCGTTTAATATTGAGAATAACCATGTTTCTGTTTCTGATGAGCCTTTGGTAAAGATTACTATTGTATCCAGGCCACCTTTTTTAAGGTACAAACCTTTATCGAGTTCAATTATGGTATTTGATGTGGTAACACGTTTAATGGTCAGATTTGTAATTGCAAATCCATCGCCAACGGCAGATAATCCAAATTTTAGCTGCCCTCCGACAGGAACCCTGGCTTCATTAGCTGTGTATGCATCGCCTGTTTTTAGCAGGATAAAGGGATTCGATTCTACACTTTCATTTTTTGTGCATCGGACAAATAAAAAAAGGATAATTAAAATAAAAAGGGTATAAATTTTTCTCATATAGGGCAGGATTTATTTGAAAAGTTTATCAAGTTACATTTTTGCAATTGATAACTTAAAAAGGAAAAACCTACGAGAACTTAGTTTAAACTCTCGTAGGTATTATGTAAAATTTAAAACTATTTTTTAATAATATAAGTAAATTCAACAGAACCGATAGAATCAGGAACTACTTCTGTTACTTTGAATAATCCGTAATATGCATCCTGAGTTTTAAAAGCATATATATTTCCAACTGTTAAAAGCTTTGCTTTCCTTCGTGCCTCATCAGCATTATAAGAAGTTACAATAAGTTCGTCATCTTCAGTTAATGCATCAAATTGAACAGTAGTTAATTCAGTCTGATAAAACCAGGTAGTATCAGTTGTTGTCCAGGTTTCGGGAGATGTTGTTCCTGTAAAAATATCTGTAATATTTGCTCCCGGAGATGCAAGAGAAATGTCATTACCTTCTTCGTAGAAACATAAAAAATCAATTGTTTCTTGTTTCGTTGCTGCCACATCCTGAGTATAAACTTTTTTATCGTTTATTGAATAAAAACCACCAATGCTGGTATTGTCCTGAGCACCTAATTTTACCGTGTGAAATGGAGATACTGTTTCTTCTTCATCATCACAAGCAATAAATACTGAGCTTGCTATAAAAGCAAATAATAATAAGTAAGTAAGTTTTTTCATAATTGTGAATTTAAGTTTTGAGATTTTTCGATATGAATAAATTGACATAACGTGTACAAAAATAATAATTTAATTGATTTATCAATTAAATGAGATAAACTTATTGTTTTAACTTATTCGTTAAACTTTGGCATAAAACTTGAATTTACTTTCGAAGTTTAATTCACATTAAGTCAGCTATGAAAACAACACATATTTTAAAGATTTTTGTTCTTGTACTGTTAAGCTTTACATTAACAACATTGCAGGCTCAAAAAAGAGATAAACATCATAATGGAAGAAACGAACCGAATTACCGTTACAGGGATTTACCTCATTGGGGATATAAATACAAAGCCATTCCAAAAGGAACATTTATTTTTCCATATTCTGGTGTTAATTATCATTATCACGCGGGTGTTTATTACAGACCTCATGGTAATACGTATGTTGTAGTAAGAGCGCCACTTGGAGTTCGTGTAAGGACATTGCCTGCCGGAAATGTGCATTTTGTGATTGGTGGCCGCAGGTATTTCTATTATTATGGAACATATTATGTAAAATCGGTTGATGATAGCGAATACATTACTGTTGAGCCACCGGTTGGCGCGGTTGTAGATGCTTTACCCGATGGTTATAAAAAAGTAACAATCGAAAATAATACCTATTACGAATTCGAAGGAACGTATTACAAAGCCTTTATTGATGAAAAAGGGGAAGTATTGTACGAGGTTGTCAGTGTTAATTGAGAACAGGATACATAGTTAAATCATCATAATTCCGGTGGCTAACCTGCCGGTTTTTCCTTTATCACGGCGGGCTGAATAAAACAGTTCGGGTTGTGAATAGGTACACATTTCTGCAATTTCAATCTGATTTGATGGAATACCGCTTTCAATAAGCACTTGTTTATTGGCTTCCCAAAGATTAAAAAATGCTTTTTCGTTATTTTTTACAGGTACTAACACAGTATTTTCGGTAAAAGCCTGTTTTACATAACCAATTACATCGGGGCCAACTTCGTAAACATCGGGCCCGATTGAAGGGCCAATGGCCGCAATTAAGTCCCGTGGTTGTGTACCAAATTCTTTCATCATTCGTTCAATTGTCGATTTTGCAATTTTCTCAACAGTACCTTTCCACCCTGAATGTATTGCTGCAATAACTTTTTGAACCGGGTCGTAGAGTAAAACCGGAACACAATCTGCAGTTCTGATTCCAATACAAACACCTGAAACATTCGTTATTAACGCATCGGTATCGGGGAAAATATCATCGACAGATTTCAGAATTCCAATATTAACTCCATTAGTTTGCCTGGGAAAAACTATGGCAGCTTGTGGAATTGCTGTCGCGTAGGCTAATAATTCAAAGTTATGTTTTACATTTTCAGGATTGTCGTTAACCGTATAACCCAGATTTAATCCCGATAAATGCCCGGTACTTATACCGCCTAAACGAGTTGATGTGAAATGGTTTATAGAATTGTAACTCAATAAATTTTCGAAAAGAAAGTAAGTTGTATTATTTACTGTTTTTGTAATCATATACCTTAGTTAAACCTGGCAAAAGAAATAAACTTTTTCTAGATTTATAGCAGTAAAAAAAGAAAAACTTATAAAATGTTTGATATCACTGTTTCAAAGGTATTAAAATCGAAATGGGAAACAATTGCAATTGCTTCTATTCAGGCAAATATTCTGGTAAAGCCATCGTGCAATGAATTAAAAGAGTTGCTAAATAAAGCATGTATAGATTTTGCTTTAAACCATTCGGTAGAAGATATTTCAAAACTAAAACCTATCTCAGATACCCGGAAAGCGTATAAGGCATTTGGGAAAGATCCTGCACGATACAGAGTGTCGTCTGAAGCATTGTTAAGGCGGGTAGTTAAAGATAAAGGAATTTATAATGTGAATAATATTGTTGATATTAACAATCTTGTTTCTATCTCGTCTTTTTTTTCAATTTGTGCATTCGATGTTTCAAAACTTTATCCGCCAATTGAATTCACCCTGGGGGAAAAAGATGATGAGTATTTTGGTATTGGGCGTGGTATATTAAATATTGAAAATCTTGCAGTATTTAGCGATAAAATCGGGAAATTCGGAAGTCCTACAAGCGACTCGGAGCGTGTTAAAATAACAGATGAAACAAAACAGATAAATATGAATATTGTTTCGTTTAGCGGAGAAAAGGATTTGCAAATCCATTTAGACAAATTAAAAAATTTATTGCTGCGATTTTTAGATGCAAAAAATGTTGAAATGCGAATTTTTAAGTGAAGAAAAAGAGGCTGTAAAGATGTTTTATCATTGTCCATGCTTCGATAAGCTCAGGGTGATGGTTTTAAATACAGCCTGTTGTCATCTTGAGCCTGCCTGGATGGCAGTCAGGCTTGTTTAACTTTTCTCCCGCGTGGCAAAAAGATAGCCAACAAGCCGTACACCATCTGGTTATAATATATTTTACAAAGCAACTCCCAGCCTGAATCCGCCTAGAAACTGAGTTCCGGTATAACCATAATCAGTAAAATCCCGGTTATATTCTACAGATACATTCTGGGGGGAGTTATGAAAACTGTATTTCAGCCCAAACCCAACATACAAGTCAATAAAGAATTTAGAAGAAGGTTTAAACTGATGGCCAACAGTTGCAAACCCGGAGTAACTATTAATATTAATTGAATAAGAAATATCAGCCATTCTGGTATATATTAATCCGTCGTCACCTTCTTCTTCGATATATATTACATTATCTCCGGTAATATCAAAATACTTGTAATTTGCACCAAATGATAAGTAAAACCCTTTATCGAAATTGCGATTGAGTAAAAACATTTTTCGTCGCAATTCCAATCCTAATCCCCACATTTCTTCGTAAGTATGTGGATCGTAGCTATCTTCAAATTCTTCATCCGGGTTTAGAATACTTGTAGATGAATTATCGAAATAAAAATATGGCGAAACAACCCACCATTTGTTGGTTTCTCCCTGGCGAATATCAATGTCAAACCGCATGGCATTTGTAATCATGTATTGAGGAGAAAAGAAAACGATAAGGTTTTCTTTTATATCTTTTTGTGCACGGCTATATTGATTAAACCCAAAAAGGAAAATAAAAATCAGTATATATTTTGGTTTCATAATTTCAATTTTAAATTGTCAGGCTTTTTAAGTAGAATAATTTTAAAGAATAACACCAATTCTTGCACCAAGCAGCAATAAGTTTCCTGTATAATTATACCCGAAATAAGTAGCATTAAACTTGTCTTTATTGTCGCTGTTGGTTTCCATGATACTATATCGTGTTCCTGCCCCGGTAAATATATCGATAGAGATGATTTGTTTAATCATAAACTGATAACCCAGGGTGATATCGAAACCCATTTTTTGAATTGTTGCGTTGGCATTTATAGTTGAGCCAAGGTATTCATCGAAATACTCAATTTCGAAATAATTATAGGATACACCATAACTGAAATACAGGCCATTTTTAGTAAAATTGGAATGTGCAAATATTTTATGATATACATTGACTCCACCACCAATAAGGCTGTTATATGAATTTTCATCATAAACAAAGCTTTCATCGTTATCTTTTTCGCTAAGGTAGAATTGTGGACAAATCTGAATGAAGTGTTTGCCTGATATTTGTTTTTCAATATCAATTCGAATGCCTCTGTTTATTAAATATTGTGGCATAAACGAGTAAATCGTTTTTTTAAATGCCAATGTATCTGATTGAGCTGATAACTGGCCCGAAATAGCAAGAATGAATATGCTTGTTAGAATGAGTACTTTTTTCATCTGTTTATTTTTTAGTTATGGTGTATAATGTACTTACAAAAGTTAAATTGCCGTTAGCATCAAACTCATACTCGTAAAGGCCCGATTCTGCTGCAACCAGCAATAAATTGCCAACAGGGATAACATCGTATGCGTCAACAGCTTCTTTTTTAATATATTGAGGTGATTCAGGATTTGAAATGTTATACACTTTAATTCCATTATCACAAACAAATAGCAAATTTCCCGAAACACCAAGGCCTTTTGGGCTTTCCATTTCAATTTCTGCAACCTGGGTTGGATTTTCAATATCTGAAATATCAATAACATCGAGCTGGTTTAAACCTCTTCCACAAGAACCCGAAGAGTTTAGTGTTGAATAGGCATAATTTCCAGAAACAACAACAGGATCGCAGCTATAAATATGACTATAAATTGAGATTTCTTCAGGCGATTCAGGATTAGAAATATCGAAAATATAAACTCCCCAACGTGATCCCAGGAAAAGATAATCATCTTTTGAAAAAATGGTTTCAATATCGAAGCCCGGGTATATTTGTTTAATAAATGCCGGTTGTTTTTCGTCGCTGATATTGAAAATTTTTAGTTGTTGTAATTCAACGGTGTATAAATAGTTGCCCGCAATAGTAAACCGTGCAAGAGAACCTGCAGTACCGGTATCACTTGAATCATCAGTAGTAGTGCCAATGTCAGAACTTTCGCAACCCAGAATCAGGATTAACGAAAAAAATATGCTGAAAATTTTTATTGGTTTCATCTGTATTAATATTCATCCTGTTTTATAAATTATTTTTTTCCCATCCAACAATAATGGTGTTTTCCGGCCTATTGCTATGATTGAACATATATGGAATATAATCTAAATCGGGAGGTGTGCTTTCAGGGAAAATATTCATAACTCGTTTTGTTACGTTAATATTTTCAACACCTTCCGACAAATCGACAGAAACCAAATCAATGGCATTATCGGCCATTAAACTGTTGTTTTTAATCGCTATATCAATACATCCGGGAATGTTAATAAATGCATTGTTTTGCGGATTCGAAGGATTTGTATTGTCAATGACATGAACTCCCTTATATTTTTCAACGAGATAAATTGTATTGTCTTTATAATAAATTTTACCGGGATTAACAATATCCTGAGGAGTTCGGTAAAATACGCTTTTTTCAAGCTCGCTTCGTTCCATTAATACCGGAAAATAGTCCGAAGGATTGTCGAATTCATTTGAACTTCCTATAAACAGGGGGAAACTCAAAAGAATTAAATAAATTATTTTTCTCATAATTCATTTGGTTAAAGTTTATTCTATTGATGAAGAATTGAAATATTCCGTTGCGTAAAGATTTTAAATAAAAAAACTAAACGAAATCTAAGTTAGGAAAAACTGTTCAATTAAAAAATTTTGGAAGGTATAAAAACTTTATTATAGACTGTTAAGCGGATAAAACCTTCATCTACTTTTTTGTTCGGGTTGAAATTTTAAAGAAATAGAATTCACGCAATGTCTTGTGTTTTTGGGAGTAAACCCTTCGCCAATAAAAACATGCCCCAGGTGGGCATCACATTTGGCACAAACAATTTCCGTTCTTTTTCCATCAGCATCAGGTATTCGTTTTACAGCACCCTTGATTTCATCATCAAAACTGGGCCAGCCACAATGCGAGTTAAACTTATCACCCGATCGGTACAATTCTGCCCCACAACGTTTACAGGTATAAATACCATTCGATTTATTATTTAAATACTCCCCTGTATAAGGCATTTCTGTTCCTTTGTAAAGGATTACCCTTTCTTCATCTGGTGTTAATTGCTTGTATTGCATGGTATCTTGTGATTTTGAATTCATTGAAACGAAACAAAAAATGATTATCAATATAAATTTATACATGACTTTTTAGTGTGTAAACAATACTTTCCTTTTTTAGTTTTGGTTTGTAAGCAAAAATTTTAGTTTTTAAGTTGATTCTGATTTTAAAAACCTCTAATTTAGTGTGATATTATAGTTTTTTAAGCGTTGTTAATTATTGATTTCAATTTTAAATACTCTGACTCTGCTTTTTTGCTTTATTGTTAATATTGATTTAATTTATAGTTAAAACAAAGAAATACAAAAAGTAATATCTTGTTTACTTGATAACGGGTAAGTTTTTATATCAACCCGTTATTTCTTACTCTGAAATACAGGTTGCAATAGAAGACCTGAATAGTAAATAAATTAAATACATTAAATACGTTCTAAAAAGTACCCGTATGGCTTATCTTGACTTGAATAAAGATGAAATTATTAACCTTGAATACTCGTTAAAAAAAGAAATATTAAGCACAAACAGGGCAGGAGGTTACTTTAGCACCTCAATAATCTTATGTAATACAAGAAAATATCACGGATTAATGGTTTTACCCATTAAAGAATTCGACGATGAAAACCATGTTTTACTTTCTTCAGTTGATGAAACAGTTATACAGCATGGAAAATCGTTTAATTTAGGTATTCATAAATTCCCGGGAATAGGGGTGTACGAACCACGAGGGCACAAATATATAACAGATTTTCAATACGATCAAACTCCCAAGTTAACATATAAAGTAGGGGGTGTTGTATTGGAAAAAGAACTCCTTTTTGTTCATAACGAAGAGCAGTTTATGATTCGTTATACCCTTAAAGATGCTCATTCACCTACGCGTCTGCGCATTAAACCTTTTTTAGCATTTCGAAATTTACATAAATTATCGAAAGCAAATATGTATGCAGATATAAAATATAAGAATGTTAAAAACGGGATTAAATCAAAGCTTTATCCCGGTTTTCCATACTTGTACATGCAACTAAATAAAAAGAATGAATTTATTGCTTCACCCGATTGGTATTACAATATTGAATATCTCGAAGAACTGAACCGCGGGTATGAATACCAGGAAGATTTATTTGTACCTGGTTTTTTTGAAATACCCATTAAAAAAGGAGAGACTATAATTTTTTCTGCATCAACATCAGAAGCTACACCAACAGGGCTAAATCGGAAATTTGAAACCGAATTAAAGCGGCGCCCGCCTAAGGATAGTTTTGAAAATTGCCTGAAAAATTCGGCCAGTCAATTTCTTGTGGAACGTGAAAAAACTACCGAAATTATTGCAGGATACCCGTGGTTTGGACGATGGGGAAGAGATACATTTATTTCTTTACCGGGCTTAACTTTGTGTACCGGAGATATTAAATCGTGCAAGAATGTACTCGATACAATGATTCATGAGCTAAAAGGCGGGTTATTTCCAAATATTGGAAAAAATAGTAATGCCGCGTTTAATTCAGTTGATGCTCCCCTCTGGTTTTTCTGGTCTGTTCAGATGTATGCAAAAGCGATTAACGATAATAATATCATTTGGCACGACTATGGGAAAAAAATGAAACAGATACTCGATAACTATCGCAAGGGGCTTGAGTTTAATATAAAAATGCACAACAACGGGTTAATCTGGCAAGGTGAAAAGGGAAGAGCCTTAACATGGATGGATGCAGTGGTTGAAGGAAAACCGGTTACTCCTCGTGCAGGTTATGCTGTGGAAATAAATGCTCTGTGGTACAATGCCGTGTGTTATACTCTTGACCTTGCAAAGCAATTTAACGATTCAAAATTTGTTAAAGAATGGGGAAACATTCCCGGCCTGACCAGAAAGTCTTTCTCTGATGTATTCTGGTACGAAGAAAAACAATATTTGTATGATCTGGTTGATTATGAATTCTCGGACAACTCGGTTCGTCCAAATCAGATTTTTGCAGTTTCATTACCATATAGCCCTTTAACCGAGCCGCAGATGCAAGGTGTAATAAGGGTTGTAGAAAAAGAACTTTTAACTCCCAAAGGATTGAGAACATTATCACCCGGTAACCCGAAATATCATGGCCGTTATGAGGGAAACCAGGCCGAACGTGATAGTGCGTATCATCAGGGAACTGTATGGCCATGGCTCTTGGGGCATTATGTTGATGCAATATTCAAAATCTATGGAAAAGAAGCTATTCCTCAGGCAGAAAATATTGTAACTAGTTTTAAAGAAGATATGACAAAATACGGATTATCTTCAATTTCGGAGATTTTCGATGGAGATCCTCCACAACGTAACAGGGGAGCTATTTCACAAGCATGGAGCGTAGCCGAAGTATTACGAATATATTGCAGAATTAAAGAAATTAAAGGTTTAAAGTAATTAAATCGTAGAATTATGGAAACAAAAGCAACAAAAAGAACTGTAACAAAGACAGCAACAGGGAAAAAAACAGTTTCAACCCCCAAAAAAAGTAAACCTACTGATGAAGAGATTCAGGCCAGGGCTTATGAAATATATGTTGAAAGTGGTTACCAGGGAACTGATCTTGAAAACTGGATTAAAGCGGAAAAAGAGCTTCTGAGTAAAAAGTAATTCTGTTTAGATTATCTTTTATTAAGCCAACAGTTTCTTTTTAATTCAGATTTTTAAGTAAAAAATTAATTTCTTAATCGAATGAGAATACTCATGTTTGGATGGGAGTTTCCTCCCCATATAACAGGTGGTTTAGGTACTGCATGCTATGGACTTGTTAAAGGATTAGCCAAAAATGGGGTGGAAGTATCTTTTGTTGTCCCAAAAGCTTATGGCGACGAAGATTACAATGTTGCCCGTATTCTTAGTGCTTCCGATATTGAAGTAAACAGGGATTCATTGCTAATTGAAGATTTTTGGAAACGAATTACCATGATGGAAATAGGTTCGAATCTTATTCCTTATGTTTCGCCTGAAGAATTTACAAAAATCGTTTCTCAGAATTTACACGATAAAACGGATATTCAACATTCGATTTTCAGGACACATTACCAGTTTTCCGGTAAATACGGAAAAGATTTAATGGAAGAAGTATCGCGATATGCTGTTATAGCATCAATACTTGCTTCTAAGAATAATTTCGATATTGTACATGCACATGATTGGCTTACTTATCCTGCAGGTATTGCAGCAAAATCGGTTTCAGGAAAGCCTCTTGTAATTCATGTTCATGCCACAGAGTTTGATCGATCCGGCGAAAATATCAACCAGAATGTTTTCGATATCGAACGTAAGGGAATGATGACTGCCGACAGAGTAATCTGTGTAAGCAATTATACCCGCAATATTGTTATTCATCGTTATGGAATAAATGAATCAAAAGTTTTTACAGTGCATAATGCCGTTGAGTTCGATAAAGATTTTAATCAGCATGAATGGCATAAATCTGTACCAGAAAAAGTAGTTACATTTTTAGGCCGTGTGACCTTTCAGAAAGGGCCTGATTATTTTGTTGAAGCAGCAAACAGGGTATTATCAAAATATAAAAATGTTCGTTTTGTGATGGCTGGCAGTGGCGACATGCTCAATCGCATGGTGCGGCGTGTGGCCGAACTCAGGATAAGTGAGAAGTTCCATTTTACAGGCTTTTTAAAAGGGGATGATGTTAACAGAATGTTTATGCAAAGCGATTTGTACGTAATGCCATCAGTATCTGAACCTTTTGGGATTTCACCACTCGAAGCCATGAGAGCCAATGTTCCGGTTATTATTTCAAAACAATCGGGTGTTGCGGAAGTACTAAAACATGCGATTAAAGTTGATTTCTGGGATATTGATGCAATGGCCGATGCAATTCATGGAATTATTCATTATGATGCTTTGTCCCGTTTTTTCAGACGCATGGGACAAGAAGAAGTATTGCACTTGAAATGGGAAAATGCTGCATTACAGGTTAAAGAAATTTACAATTCGTTTAATGCATAGTAAAAAATAAAAAATATATGAAAACCATTTGTTTTTATTTTCAGGTTCATCAACCTTTCAGGTTACGCAGGTACAGGTTTTTTGATATTGGTGCACGCCATAATTATTTCGACGATTATGCAAACCGGACAATTATGAGAAAAGTAGCCGATAAATGTTATTTGCCTACAAACCAGTTATTTCTCGATTTAATTAAAGAGTATGGGTGCAAATTTAAAATCAGCTACTCCATATCGGGCACTGCAATTGATCAGTTCGAAATATATGCTCCCGATGTTTTAGATAGTTTTAAAAGACTTGCCGAAACCGGTTGTGTTGAGTTTCTTGCCGAAACATATTCACATTCATTATCATCGTTAAAAAGCAGGGAAGAATTTGAAAACCAGGTTGCTTTGCATGGAGCTAAAATTAAACAGCATTTTAATCAAACACCAACTGTTTTTCGTAATACCGAGTTGATTTATTCTGATAAAATTGGCGAGATGGTTTCCGAAATGGGATATAAAGCAATTCTTTGCGAAGGAGCCAAACATATTTTAGGATGGAAAAGCCCTAATTATGTATATACCAATGCAATAAATCCCAAATTAAAATTGTTATTAAAGAATTTTAAACTGAGCGATGATATTGCTTTTCGTTTCTCGAACAGGGCCTGGGATGAATGGCCCTTAACAACCGAAAAATATGTAAATTGGTTAAATAGTATTGATTCAAAAGAAGAAATAATTAACCTGTTTATGGATTATGAAACTTTTGGTGAGCACCAATGGGAAGAAACAGGCATATTTGAATTTATGCGTCATTTGCCACGAAGAGTATTTTCTAATTCTGACTTTGAATTTTTAACACCTTCCGAAGCAGCCGAAAAACATCAGCCAATAGCACCGATGCATGTTCAACACCCTATTTCGTGGGCAGACGAAGAACGAGATCTTACTGCATGGCTTGGAAACGACTTGCAGGATGATGCTTTTGATAAATTATACGCGATCAGGGAAAAAATAAAATTGGTGAATGATGAAAACCTGATTCGTGATTGGAAATACCTTCAAACAAGCGACCACTTTTATTACATGTGTACCAAGTGGTTTTCCGATGGCGATGTTCATAAATATTTTAATCCTTATGATACTCCCTACGATGCATTTATAAATTTTATGAATATTTTAAGCGATTTCATGCTCAGGATAGACGAAGAGATAACCAGAAATGATCTTAAAACTTTATTGCCAATTGAAATCAAAAAAATGATTATCGAGTATGAACAAAAAATTGCCGAGTTAAAAAATATTACCGAATCAAAGACTATCAATAAAAAGATAAAACCAAAGGCTATTAAGAAAAAAGTACTTGCTAAATCAACTGAAAAATCAAAAATGGTAAAAATTGAAAAATCAGGTAAAACAAAAAGTGTAAAAAGTAAAATTGCTGATAAAAACAAACAAAAGAAATCAATTAATCATAAGAACCTTAAATAACACCAGTTATGCAGAATGAAATTACAAATGTCCCTGATTATCTTTTTGAAGTTAGCTGGGAGGTATGCAATAAAGTAGGCGGAATACATACCGTTATTTCAACCAAAGCCATTACACTTTCAAAAGTTCTCAAAAATAATCACATATTTATCGGTCCCGATATTTTACGTCATACTTCTGAACATCCTGAATTTATTGAAGACAAGCAAATGCTTAAATCATGGAGAGAAAGATCGGCAAGCGAAGGGTTAAGAATTAAAGTTGGACGATGGAATATTATTGGTAACCCGATTGCAGTATTGGTAGATTTTTCAACATTTATCTCGCAAAAAGATGAAATCTTTAAGATTTTTTGGGAGAAATACAAGCTGGATTCATTAGCCGGCCAGTGGGATTATATTGAACCTGCGTTATTTGGTTATGCAGCAGGTAAGGTTATCGAGAGTTATACCCGTTTTTATTTAAGCCGTGGCCATAAAATTGTTGCTCATTTTCACGAATGGATGACTGGTACAGGCTTATTGTATTTAGATTATGCTTTACCACAAGTTGCTACAGTGTTTACCACTCATGCCACGGTACTTGGAAGATCTATTGCCGGGAATGGATACCCTCTCTATGATAATATCGAAAAATATAATCCCGATATTAAAGCACTCGAATTTAATGTAGTGTCAAAACAATCGCTCGAGAAGTTATCAGCAGCTAATGCCGATTGTTTTACAACAGTTAGCGACATTACTTCAAAAGAATGTGCAGCATTTCTTTCCAAAAAAGTGGACATGGTTACTCCAAATGGTTTTGAAAACAGCTTTGTTCCTATAGGTGACGAGTTTAAACTCGAAAGGGTGGAAGCCAGGATAAAATTTTACGAAGTAGCCGAAGCCCTTTTAACATGCGAAGTTCCTAAAGATAGCATTTTTATTGGAATGGGAGGAAGGTACGAGTTTAAAAACAAGGGAATTGATGTTTTTATTGAAGCTTTAGGCATTTTAAACAAAGACGAAAAACTGAAAAAAAATATCCTTGCTTTTATTATGGTTCCTGCAGGCCATCATGGCCCGCGAAAAGATGTCTTTCATAACCTTATGGACAAGGACAGCGAAAATATTATTGTATTAAGCAATAAGCACATAACACACTATTTGCTTGATCCCGATTACGATCCAATTCTCAAACGTGCTAAGGAGCTTGGTATCAACAATAACGAAACCGATAAAGTAAAGTTGTTTTTTGTACCTTGCTATCTCGATGGTAACGATGGTATTATTAATAAAACCTATTATCAGATGTTGATAGGGCTTGATTTAACAGTATTCCCGTCATATTACGAACCCTGGGGATATACTCCGCTTGAAAGTTTAGCTTTTGAAGTTCCTACAATAACAACATCGCTGGCCGGTTTTGGATTGTGGGTAAAGAACAATTATAAAGATATTCATCCAGGTATCGGAATTATTGAACGTACCGATACGAATGATGTATTTGTAATTGAAAATCTTTCAAAACAAATAAAAAGTTTTACCGAAATAGATACTCAACAGCGTGATGGTATTAAGCAAAATGCTGTTGATGTTTCAAAAATTGCTTTATGGGAGAATTTAATAAGTTATTATTATAAAGCATTTCATATTGCATTAAGCAAAGTTGATGAACGTATCGATAAACTTCTTGATCAGGACAGGCAGGAACAATTACCTTATATTGAACAAATTGTGGCAGTAAATAAACCTACCTGGATCAGGTTAATGATTCAGAAAAATATACCAAAGAAACTCGAAGCTCTCGATCAGATTTCACGAAATTATTGGTGGTGCTGGAATCACGATGCAATTCAACTTTTTGAAAGTATAGACCCTGCATTATGGAAAGAAAGTGGATATAATGCGTTTCTTTTTTTAGAAAAAATCTCATTTCGTAAATACCAGGAACTGGAGAAAGATGATAATTTTTTGAATAATCTCAATAGTGTTTACGAGCATTTTCAACATTACATTTCCAAAAAAGAAAAGCAAACAGGGCCCAGGGTTGCCTATTTCTCGATGGAATTTGGAATACATAGTTCATTAAAAATTTATTCGGGTGGACTGGGTATTTTAGCCGGAGATTATTTAAAAGAAGCAAGTGATAAAAATACAGATATAACAGGTATTGGGCTTTTGTACAGGTATGGTTATTTTTCACAGCAGATTTCTTCAACAGGAATGCAAATTGCCGAATATGAACCTCAGGATTTTTCGAAGATACCTGCTATTCCTGTTCGCGATGACAATGGAAACTGGTTAACAATTACAGTTGTTTTCCCGGGTAGAAATTTGTATGCACGAATCTGGAAAATCCAAATAGGCAGAAATAACCTGTATTTACTTGACACCGATTTTGAGGATAATTTACCTGAAGACAGAAGCATTACACATCATCTATATGGGGGAAACCTTGAAAACAGGCTAAAGCAAGAGCTCCTGCTTGGCGTTGGAGGAATACGGGCATTAAAAGCACTGGGTATTAACCCCGATGTTTTCCATTGTAATGAAGGCCATGCGGCGTTTATTGGAATAGAGAGAATTAACAGTTTAATAAAAAACGAGAAATTATCATTTACTGAATCGCTTGAAGTTGTTAGGTCAACATCACTTTTTACCACTCACACGCCTGTACCCGCTGGCCATGATGCATTTCCGGAAAACCTGCTTCGCACATATATTGCCCATTATCCCGACAGGTTGAAAATTTCATGGGATCAGTTCATAGATTTGGGTAAAATAAACTTTAATAACCCGAACGAAAAATTTTCAATGAGTTTTCTTGCAGCGAATATGTCGCAGGAAGTAAACGGGGTAAGCATGTTACATGGCAAGGTGAGCAGGGATATTTTTAAAAATTTATGGCCGGGGTATTTCCCTGATGAATTGCATATTGGTTACGTTACCAATGGTGTTCATTTTCCGACCTGGGCTTCTGCCGGTTGGGAAATTTTATGCCACATGGAACCGGGTAAAGAGTTTGCAGATCACGAATATACGAAAGATTGCTGGGACAAAGTTTATGATGTTGCCGACAGTAAAATATGGGAACTAAGACAACAACAAAAAAAGAATTTAATTAATTTCCTGCGAACACGATTGCTCGAGCCGGAAACGATGAAATACGATAACCCGAAACAGATTATTGAGATTCGTGAAAACCTTCGTGAAAATGTTCTTACCATTGGATTTGCACGCAGGTTTGCTACTTATAAAAGAGCATATTTATTATTCCGGAATATTGAACGATTAAGTAAAATTGTAAATAATCCCGACAAACCTATCCAGTTTATTTTTGCAGGGAAAGCTCACCCGAACGATACTGCAGGACAGGAAATGATAAAACGTATTGTTGAAGTATCAAAACAGCCGGAATTTATAGGGAAAGTAATTTTTCTTCAAAATTACGATATGGAGCTTGCCCGAAACATGGTTCAGGGTGTTGATATTTGGCTTAATAATCCTACAAGGCCAATGGAAGCATCGGGTACAAGTGGTATGAAAGCTGTAATGAATGGTGTTTTACATTTTAGCGTTCTTGATGGCTGGTGGGTAGAAGGATATTCTCCCGATGCAGGATGGGCATTACCCGAAGAGCAAACATACGGAAACAACGATTACCAGGATGAGCTTGATGCGGAAACCATTTACAATATCATTGAAAATGAAATTGTTCCTGCATATTACCAGCGTAATAAAAGCGGTTTACCCGAGAAATGGGTGGGTTTTATTAAAAACTCAATTGCAAAAGTAGCATCAAACTTCACAACTCACCGCATGTTAACCGAGTACGAAAATAAGTTTTACTATAAGTTAGCAGAAAGAGGTAAAAAAATGATGGCTGATGATTTCCAAATGGCTAAGGATATTGCAGCATGGAAGAAGAAAGTATCTCGTTGCTGGGAAAGTCTCGAGATATTATCTATTAAACAATTCGATGTTTCGAAAGAACCGATTGTTATTGGAAAAAAATATAGTGCTACTGTCGAAATTAAATTGAATGGCTTATCTCCTGATGATATTGGTGTTGAACTGGTAGTTGCCGAACCCGTTGATAGTGAGCGGGTCTCGATTAAACATACACAGGATTTTGAAATAATGAATATCGAAAACTCGTTGGTTACATATTCGCTGGATATTACACCAACAGAGCCCGGGGTATTCGATGCCGGAATCAGGGTGTATGCGAAAAACCCAAATTTACCTCACCGTCAGGATTTTTGCCTGGTTAAATGGTTGTAGTTTAAAAGCTTGCAAATAAATAAAAACTCTGGCAGGATATCCTGCCAGAGTTTTTATTTATACAGGAATAATTTTATTTGATTTTTCTTATCAGTTGCAGAATTCCATTTATAAAACTCAAAGGATGTACCGGATTTCCTGCAACATATAAGTCAATTTTATATTTATTCAGGAACGACCTGTTTAAAGCAGGGGCGCCATCAAAAATTCCACCGCTTATTGCATCTGTTCCTGCAAGTATAATTAGTTTAGGATCGGGAGTAGCATCGTAACAAATTTGAAGAGGTTCAGCCATGTTTTCTGAAACAGGGCCTGTTATAACAATCCCGTCGGCATGGCGTGGCGAAGCGACAAACTCAATACCAAACCTGCCCATGTCGAAATTAACATTTCCTGCTGCATTCAATTCCCATTCACAACTGTTGTCTCCGGCAGCTGAAACTTGCCGTAGTTTAAGTGAACCACCAAAAAGTTTGTGAATTTCTTTACGAATTAAATCAGGATTTAAGTCTATCGGCTTGTCTTGTCCTTCGACAACAATTAACCGATTACGCTCATTGGTTGAGAGTTTGTAATCTTTTGTAAAACGTATCTTTTCGGGAAATGCAAATGCACATTCACCACAAAAAGTACATTTTCCCAAATCTATACTTATTGGTTCTCTATTTATTGCATTAGTAGGGCATAGTTGAATTAGCTCTTCGGTATTTATTCTGACATCGCTGATTATTGGCCTTCCTCTGAATATGCCTGGTACTTCTACAGTTGTAACATCAGGAATGTATTGCTTCCCCTGATGATACATTATTTTTAAATTATTTAACATATGCTTTTAGTTCAATGTTATAAATCGTGTCCACAATACGACAAATTAAAACTCTTATTACAAATCGGGAAATCAGAGATTTCATTGTTACGAACGGCCAGGGCCAATGCAAGCCAGTTATGGAACGAAGGATCTTTAATCTTGTAAACAATGAGTTCGCCCTTGTTGCCTGTAATTGCACAATGGCAAATTTCACCACGCCAGCCTTCGGTTAAGGAAATAACAAAAGAATCGGGTTCCGGAGTATTTAATTCATTTGTATATTTCATATTTTCAGGAATATCTGTTAACAATTGTTTGATATATCCTATAGATTGAAAAATCTCTTCTTTTCTTATTTGTGTTCTTGAATAAACATCGCCATGATGTTTTACTATTGGTTTATGATTAAGTTGTTTATATAAATTATCAGGGTGCGAAAGGCGTACGTCTCTGTTTACTCCGCTGGCACGTGCTGCCATTCCAACCATTCCAATAGATTCAGCTACACCTGTTAAAACAACACCTGTTTTTTCTAACCGGGCTAATGCAGAGGGCAGATCAAACATTTGTTTAACCATTTCTGTAAAATCGGGTTCGTATGCATCGAATACTTCAATCCATTTTTTAGCAAGTTCTTTTGTAAATGGGAAATTTGTTTTTCCCGGACGGATTAACCCTTTCGACAAACGATTTCCTCCCCAAATCTGGAAATAATTAATAACAGGAGTTCTTAATCTTCCAAATACCGAGCTACCCAGCTGGTATGCTATATCGGTACAAATGGCGCTTAAATCACCTGTGTGAATTGCAATACGTTCGTGTTCCAATGCCAGTGTTCTTGCAAATTCTAATTCCGGAGTTGCAGTATAACCACATAAACTCTCCCAAAGTTTTGCAAATGTACCTGTATGGCCGACAACTGTATCACCGGTAATGTTTTCGGCAAGTGTAGTTCTTTGTAACAGCTTTTTCTTTTCAAGGAATAGCTGCTCAATTCCCCTGTGCTGATAACCGAGTTGGATTTCGAGATGAAGTATTTGTTCTCCGTTGCAAATAAACCGAAAATGTCCGGGTTCTATTACTCCCGCATGTATAGGGCCAACACCAACCTCGTGCAATTCTTCACTTTCAATTTGATAAAAGGGATAATTGGATATTGTTTTACTTTTATCAGCAGCATGAAATGGATATCTTACCGGTTTAAGCCAGGGGTGGTCTGAGTAACCGATATCAAAGTTCTCATGTATTTCTCGTTCATACTTTTCAAAGGAAAGGTTATGAGCCGAAAAAGAAGGCAAAATAGCTGTTTGCTCAACCAGGGAAGAGAGAACATAGATACAATGATTCGCATCATCGGCAATGCAGCAAATGAGTTTGATTTTGCTTTCGTGATGATAACCAAAATAATTCACACAATGATTGTTTTTGTCCTTCATCAGGGTGGAAACAATCGTGTCCATAAAATCTTCGTACCTGATTACCGGTATTGAATTAACCGGTACACGCTGATTATTTTTTAGTACTGAATAATTCATATCAGAAGATTAAATTTTTTACTGCTTCATTAATTAAATTAACAAATTTTGCCGGAGGATTTATCCCAAGATAAATAACCAATCCAAGCAATATAAACTGTGAAAAAGTTTCGAGATGGCTTACTTTTTCAATCTTAGTTTCATCAAAATTTACTGGTGGTGTAAATAATAGTTTTAAGAAATTTTTGCCCATGGCCCAGATTATCATTGTTAATAATATAAGTACAGGAATTAGTACAAATAAATACCCGCTTTTAAACAATGCTGTAAAAATATAAAACTCACTTATGAAAAGTCCTGACGGAGGCATTGCTGTTACACAAATAAAAGCTATTAATATGATAATTGCACCCGGCAGGTTGTATTTAAAATAACTCCCCAGGTAATATAAGTTTTTACTCTTGTAAATATTATAAACTTGTCCTATTTGGAAGAAAAGAGCCGATTTTGCAAAAGCATGAAGTATAACATGTAATACAACCGCGTAATAACCAATTCCGCCTGCTGCCAGCCCCAACATAACTAATCCCATGTGTTCAATGCTTGAATAGGCAAGCATTCGTTTGATATTCTTAACCTTTAATACGTAAACAGTTGCAATAAATACCGAAAGGAATGCGGCTATCATAATCACATGATTTGCCCAGCCATGTATTGATGAGTGAGCCACTGCTGCATATATCCTGAAAATCCCAACAAAACCAACATTCATTAAAACACTTGAGAATAAGGCGGCAGCTGGTGTTGGGGCTTTATCTTTAGCATCAATGCCAGCTGTGTACATGGGAACTAACCCGAGTTTAGCTGTAAATCCAACGAATATAAATACAAATGCAAGTTTAAACCAGAAGGTATTCAGATTTGCTGCCTGGTTTACAAGAGCATCGAAATAGAGGCCTTGTTCTCCGCTATGGCCTAATGCAATACTTAAAAATAAAATTCCTATAAAAACAAAGGTTAAACTGATGGAGCAAACAAATATATATTTCCATGTTGCCTCGAGTGAACCACTGTTTCTGCGATGAAAAATCAATGCTGATGCACTCAGGGTTGTAATCTCAATAAAAATCCAGGTTACGGCAATATGATTTGAAAGATAGGCTGCCCCAATAGCAGCAATAAGAATTGTCATTGCTGCATAATAGATTGATCTTGTTTTAGGATTATCTTTTTCGGGATAAATATAATCGTAACTATGAAACAAGGCAGGAATACTAATAATGCTGAGAGTTGCAAGTAACAAAATAGCTAATGCATCAGGTTTAAAATAGTTTAACTCAACAATGCCCTTATGATAATATTCATAAATAGTAAATGCCCATTGCACTCCAATAAACAGAGTTACAAGAAGTTTATTTACCTGCCTTTTTCTATTGACAAAAATTAAACCGCTTATTAAAACAGCTGCTGTTAAATAGATTCCAATCATTTTAATTCAAATTAATCTTTTAAATTACTTAATTGAGTAATATCAATATCTTTTACCACATCGCCCACTTTATTAATGAAAATACCTAAAAGGAATACACTGACAAAAATATCGAGTAATATTCCAAGGTTTACCAGCATGGGCATTTCGTTACCAACAGCCAGCGACAGAATAAACACCCCGTTTTCAATTATCACATAAGCAATAACATGGGTTATAATTTTTTTTCGGGAGATGATAATATATAGCCCGCTAAACAGGGCTACCAAGGCTACTACAAAGTATATCTTATCTAAATGAGTATCGGCAATGCTATTCGAGATAAGGAATGTAACAATGATAATAATGGTAACAATAATAAGAGATACGAAATTGGGTACAAAAGGCTCTGCTTCCCGGGTTATCCTGTTTTTCTTTATTACATGGGTTAAAAACATTGGTATTGCAACTGTTTTAACAATAATCGTTTCGAGCAGGATAAACGCGAGGTTTACCGGGTTGATTTCGATTAATTCAATAAATGCTACCCCAAAAAGCAAAATCCCCTGAAATGCCAATATTTTAACGTAAGTTAACAAGCGGTTTGCAATGGAAATATAAAGCAGTGTTATTACAAAAGTTATAAGCAAAACATTTATCATAGTTGTTTTTTTTAGTTCGTTATATTAAATCAGTTTACCCAGCATCATCAGCACTCCAAAAAATATAAGCAGGGATACGGATGACAATGTAAAAATAAACTGAGCATTATGACTCATTCTGTATCGTGCAGTGAAGGATTCGAGCAAACCAACAGAAACAGCAAAAAGAGTTTGAATTACAAGGAAAATTGGTATGGAATAATAAAGTGGCAAATCGCCAAAATAAAGATTAGCAATTAAAGCACCATACATGGCAAATTTAAGGTTTGTAGCGTGTAAAATTAATCCCAGGTCGAAACCGCTGTTATCGAGAATCATTACTTCATGGATCATGGTAAGCTCCAGGTGAGTTTTTGGATCATCAACAGGCATGCGGCTATTTTCAATCATACATATCATAACCAGCACGAATGTTGCCATAACACCCAAAGCATAAGAAATATATGAACCAAAATGGAATGTCATAAATATTTCGTGAAATGATGTATAACCTGTTAGCAGGGCAAGGGAACCCATAAGCAGGAAGAACGCGGGTTCTGCTAACATGGAGTAAAGTGCTTCGCGGCTTGCACCCATGCCTTCAAAACTGCTTCCTGTATCAAGTGCTGATATAATGCTGAAAAACTTACCGATAGCTAAAACATAGGCAAAGAATACAAAATCACCTTCAAAAGAAATGATTCCTTTGTACTGACCAAACGGGATAACCATTATAGCCATTACAACCGAAGCAAAATAGATACTTGGGGCAACCTGAAAAATAAAGCTTGTTGTTTCGCTATAAACAGCACCTTTTTTAAACAATCGGAAAATATCTTTCATGGGCTGAAATATTCCCGGGCCTTTACGTCCCGAAGCAATACTTTTTGTGCGGATAACAATACCCGTGAAAAAAAAGCTTACCAAAATGATTAATGCAAGGCTTATCATATCTTATAAATTATTTAAAAATTTTAATAATGTTTTTATTATTTCATAAACTTGAGGTACAGCAATTAACAGGGTTATAAATACTGTTCCATATAGAATGTACATTTGTGGGTTTCCACTTTGTAATTTACCAAAAAAGTTTAAAAAATGCTTGAATTGCCTTATTGGAGAACTAATAAATAGTTCTTCAATTTTATCTTTCGGATGAGTTTCGTGCCATGCTTTGCCGGGGAAAATTCCATTTACTTCTTTTTTAAACTTGTGAACATATAATACCGGTTCGGCAAGTTTCCTGTAATTTCTCACAAACGAGCTTGCAGTATATTGCATCTTGCTTACTTGTCCCGTATAACCACATCCCCAGGTTGAAGAGGTTTTATATAAATTTGAAACTGTAAATTTCTTTCGTATAAAAAATATCACCCCTGCAATGACTATAAATAGCAAGGAAACATAACCAATTTGCGAAATTGTTTTTGAGACAGATGTTTCTAAAGGAATAGAATCGGCGGTTGAAATTCCACTCAATTGAGAAACTGGTAGTGACAAGGCTTTTAAGAATGCAGTTGGAAAAATACCAATGGTAATAATTAAAACAACAATTAAGTACATGGGAATTCGTTTTGCAAAATTACTTTCTTTTGGTTTCTGGTGGAATGAATGTCTTGGTGAACCCAGAAAAATTGTTCCAAATGCTTTTGTAAAACAAAGAATTGCTAATCCGCCAATAAGTACTAATCCAAAAATCGAGAATATAAGGAACATAAGATTTAGAAACGTGGCATCGTGTATCCCGTTAAAAATGCCACTGTAAATAATAAATTCAGAAACAAAGCCATTAAAGGGAGGCAATCCACATATTGCAAGCGAAGCGATCAAAAATAAAAAAGCTGTTTGTTTCATATTTTTGCCAACACCACCTAATTGTTCAATGTTTACTGTATGTACCGATTGGTAAATATTTCCTGCACTATAAAATAAAAGTGATTTAAACAACGAATGGTTCAACGTATGCAATAATGCACCCGAAAATCCAAGAATTGAAAGCAGGTTATTCTCTGTACCTAAACCAATACATCCCAAACCGATTCCAATACCAATAATCCCGATATTCTCGATACTATGATAAGCCAATAGCCTTTTCAAATTGTGTTGCAAAATAGCCAGCATTACTCCATATACTCCCGAAACTATAGAAATGAATAAAATAAAATAACCAATTGCAAGGTAATCGGTTCTGATTAAAAAAAGCATTCTAAGAATTCCATAAATTCCAATCTTGATAATTACTCCCGACATTATTCCTGAAATATGTGCGGGGGCAGCAGGGTGAGCTAAAGGAAGCCATGTGTGAAATGGCACAAATCCTGCCTTGATTGCAAATCCCATAAAAAAACAAATCATTAATACCAAGCCACCAAAAGCAGTTGTTGAATTTGCAAAATCGCGAATGGCATTAAAATCAAATGAACCAGTTTTATAAAAAATCCATATAAAACCCAATGTTAGCAAGAGTATGCTGATATGCGACTGTATTAAATAGTTTATCCCGGCCTTTAAGGTTTTAGCACTATAGCTTTCAAAAATCACGAGAAGAAAAGCCGACAATGCCATAATTTCCCATGCAATAAGAAATACAAGACTGTTTTGAACTGAACAAATAGCAACAAGAGCAGTATGAGCCAAAATATAACTTATCCAATGCAATGATAAATTTGCTTTTTGCTTTTTATAGGCTTGCATGTAGCTTATCCCATAAATTATCCCTGTAATAAATGTAAAATTTATGGTTAAGATAAACCAGGCCGAAAGCGCATCAATTCTGACAGGAATAGTCGAAGTAACTATTGTACCCGATAAAAGTAGCTCTGTAGATTCTCCTGTTAATGCTTTAATTGCAGGAATACTGCTAAGTATGCTGACACTAATTACAGATGCCAGGGTAAGAATACCTTTCATTTTTGAATTTAAGAATGGTATTATCGCTAATGATAAAAAAACCACAATTAGTATAGCATATACAAGATTCATCAGATAAAATTAAATAATGTACCCAAAAATACGATTACAATAAAGAACAAGCCATAAATAATATACATCTGCGTACTTCCATTCTGAATAAACTGGAACAGGTTCATGAAATATTGCAAGCGGTTTGTTATTTTTTCAATAATCCTGTTTTCAAAAAAATCAACATAATAGGCTGAATGTTTTCTTTCTTCAGGGAATATTTCAGAAGATTCAAGTTCGGTATATTTTTTCTTTTCGGTTACTATAAATCCCAGCAATTTGCCGAGTGTTTTTGAATACGACTTGCTCGTGTATTGCATTGATGCTCTTGGTGCCACGTATCCACATCCCCAGGTTGGTGATGTTTGAGTGAGGTTTTTCTTATTAAGTAATAACCGGGTAAAATAAACCAACGCAATCAAAACAAGAAATACAGTTGCATAAATACCAACTAACGATAAGTTATTTATAAATGGAGTTAAAGAGCCTGAATTTATATTTTCCAAACCCGGGAAAGAAGTAATAACAATTTGCGATGTGTAAGAAAAAAAGAATGAAGGGAAAATCCCAATAAGCAACATAATCCCAATAATAAGATATTGAGGTAATCGCATTGACAAGGATGCTTCAACAGGTTCGGAATGCAGTTTGGTTCGTTGAGTTCCCAGGAAAATGGTTCCAAAACTCTTGGTAAATACCAATATGGAAAGCCCTCCAATAATTGACAATCCTGCGAAAGAAATGATAATAAGTATTACATGATACATATTTGAACTGCTTATTCCTTCGAGCATTCCTTTGTACAAAATAAATTCAGAAACAAAGCCATTAAATGGAGGTAATCCGCCAATTGCTAATGCGCCAATTAAGAAAAGAAATGCTGTTTGAGGCATCGCGTGTATTAACCCTCCCAGCTTTTCCATATCACGGGTATGAGTTTGCTGGTAAACAGAACCTGCTGAGAAGAATAATAACGATTTGAATAAAGAGTGATTTAAGGTATGAAGCAATGCCCCGCCAAATCCTAAAATAATCATTATGTTATTCCCATTACCTAACCCGATCAGGCCTAAACCTAAACCAATGCCAACAATACCAATATTTTCGATAGTACAATAGGCCAGCATCTTTTTAAAATCACGATGAATGGCTGAATTAATAATTCCGTACAACCCTGTTAGAACCGAGAGCCCCAGGATCAATTCTCCAAGAATAAGATAATCAGTGCTTAAAAAGGTAATCATCCTTAAAATTCCGTATATCCCGACTTTTACAATAACACCCGACATTACACCGGAGATATGCGACGGTGCTGCAGGGTGTGCATGAGGCAACCACGAATGAAATGGAATGAACCCTGCTTTAATTCCAAATCCTATAAAAAACAACAGGAATAGCCAGATATTTGAATGTGTTTGAAAGAATTGAGCTATTGCAGCAAAATCCAATGAACCTGTTGAAAGATAAACCCATATAAATGCCGCCGTTAATATGGCTACGCCAATATGCATCTGAACCAGGTAATTTAATCCGGCCTTGAGTGTTTTGCTGTTTTGATGGTCGAATATAACAAGCATTAAGGATGAAAGCGACATCAATTCCCATACAATTAAAAACACGATGCTGTTTTGAACCATGCATACCCAAAGCATTGACGAATGAAAAAGCAAATATTGAATCCAGTGTAAGGTGAGATTTGATTTCTGATCACCATACGGCTTCATATATCCTAATCCATAGACAACACCTGTTAAACTTGTTAAGTTTATGATTAGAATAAACCATGCCGATAATGAATCAATGCGAACAGGTATATTTCCAATTAATGATATGCCGGAAATAGCAAATTCAATTTTATTTAAGGTAAGCACATGAATTGCCGGAATAGAAGTTAACATTGCAGTTATAAAAACAAATATGCCGGTTACATTTCCTCTAAACCGGGCAGGAGTAACATATATTGCGAGCCACCCGGCAACAGTTACCCATATTGACAAGATAAGAAATTGACTATTGTCCATAAAGTAAACTTAAATACGAATTAATTTAACACTATTCGATGGATAAACAGTAATAAAAATCAAATAATTCACCATCAGGCTGAATTATTTCGGGTTTTTTAATAAAAAATGATTCGCAAAGATAAGTCAAATTGGGAATAATTATTTTTAGAAGATTAAAAAAATATTCAGGTAATTAAAATTCAATCGGGTACAAAAAAATTAAAAGCGATTCCTGGAAAAAGGAAACGGAAAACTGCTCCATTGGTTTGGTAAAATTCTGTAAATTTATTTCTGCTTATTTAGAATATTTTTAAATTTGGGTTGGTATAAGCAGGCAAAAAGTTACTAGAATAGTATTGGTAAATAATTCTTTGTACGTAATAGTTAGTATTTATAGATAGTACAAATCGGATATCCAAATCTTTTACTTTCAGAAAATTGTATTTTCAATTTGCCTGTTTTTGGATATGTTATAAAACACATGGCTTCGTAAAATTATTTGGTACGTAATAATTATTTTCGTAATAAAATTAACTATTTTGTACATATTTCTTCTCAATTTGGTACTATATCAAATTTATATATAATTTCAATCTAATCGAAAAATGAGGCTATATCTATCTGCAGGTGCAACACTATGTTTTTTTATTCTTTGTTTCAACTCGTATGTATGTGCAGATAATAATTGCATATACGAAAACAATATAGATAATAATTTTGAATTAACTGATAACAAGGAAGTTGAAAAGCAATTCGATGAATATGCAATCAATCAGTTTCGTGAATTTACTTTTGCTGAAGTAGTTGGCGAGGAAATGCAATCGAATAGCACATTTTCGTTTAATAATGAACTGGCAGTTTCTCCTTCCGATTCATCAGTTTACTATGAGGAAGTAACAAATGAATTGCTTGAACTGGTTAAAAGTGAAAATCGGTTTATTGACAAACTTGATTCAGCTGCAATTATAAGTTTACCTGTTGGTATAAAAACGGAATTAGGTGGACTTGAATATATTATATTAATTGATCAAGTTAGTTTTAAATCCGATGGTGCATATTTTAATGCATATATGTCATTCAAAATTCCTCAAAGCGGTAAGAAATTATCATTCAGAGGATTAAATATTCCATTATCGTTTGGAGGAGGTTTAAAAGAAGATATTCGTTTGGAGCTTGTTTCTTCTGTAAAAATTGGATTTGGTGATGGTATTGATTTGGTCATCAAAGGTGATGGTTCATCATATGTAATTTGGGATTGTAATGGATTTAAAAAAATGGGAATATCAGCAGATATCATATTTTCTGCCGATATTCTTGTTCCCGAGGATGCAAATGGAAACATTATTAATGGTGAAAAAGTAAGATGCAGTTTTACAGCAGAAATGGCTGATTGGAACGACTTAATAGTTAGTTTAAGTTTGCCTGCTTTTCAAGTTAAAGGTTTTGATGGAGTAGGTTTTACAGTTAAAGATGCTGTTTTTGATTTTAGCGATCATGCTAATTTTGCAGGAATGAAATTTCCGCAAGGATATACTTCAACCTATTTTCTTCCCGGAAATGAAAAATTATGGCGCGGTTTTTATTTAGGTTATGTATCAATAAGACTTCCAAAAGAATTTGACAGCGTGTCTTTTAATGCATACGATCTGATTATTGATGATCAGGGATTTTCCGGAAAGATAATTGCAGAAAACATAATATCTCTTGATAAAGGCAAAATGGGAAACTGGGCCTTTTCTCTCGATAAAATTGGAGTTGAGCTGGTAGCAAATCAGCTTACTAAAGCTGGTTTTAACGGTAAAGTGCAGGTACCAATATTATCAGCAGATAATCCTCTGGAATATACTGCTTTGATTGATATGGGAGGGAACTATGCATTTACAATTTCAACTACCAAAGATGTAAAATTTGATGTTTGGGCAGCCGATGTTGTTTTAAAGCAAACTTCGTTTATTGATGTAATTATCGAAGATAGAGAGTTTAAACCACGCGCAGTTTTAAATGGAAGTGCGAGTATTAGTCTTTCAGATAATGGTGTTTCACTTGCCGATATTACTTTTGAAGCTTTAGAGATTGCATCAACTAGTCCATACGTTAAAGTAGGAGCTTTTTCTTTTGGTTCTGAAGCACTTCAACAATCAACAGCCGGCTTCCCTGTTAGTATTGAAAATATTGGATTTAAACAGGTTTCCGATATTAAAATAGGTATAACTTTTAATATCATATTAAACCTGGTTGGAGAAGGTGATGGTGGTTTTGGTGCTGAATGTGGACTCATGATTGTGGGAGAAATGGGAGAGTTCGACGGAATTCAATCATGGAAATACAGTTATTTAGAACTAACTAAGATAGCTGTTAATATTGATGGTGGTGCTTATAAAGTAGCTGGCAGTTTAGAATTCTTCAAAAACGACCAATATTATGGTAATGGATTTAAAGGAGAAGCTACAATAGAAATTGTAAGCATGATTAAAATCGAGGGAATGGCTCTCTTTGGAAAAGTCAATGGATATAGGTATTGGTATGCAGATGCTATGGCTACATTTAAATCAGGAATCCCTATAGGTGCATTTGCACTTAATAAATTTGGCGGAGGTGTTTTTCATCATATGCGTCAACTTGATCTCGGTGAAGAGTTTGGTGGAACTTTAGGTTTAACAAAGTCTAATATTATATACAGACCAGATAAAGAAATTTTAATTGGAATAAAAGCATCTGTAGGGCTGATTTTGAATAGTTCTGAGACTGTATTTAACGGTGATGCAACTCTTGAAATTGTGTTTAATGTTGGAGGAGGTTTGCGTACAATAGATTTTCTTGGAAATGCAAACTTTATAACACCCGAGTTACCTGGTGCTGCTCAACAATTAGTTAAGCTACAAAGTCGAATTGATGAAATGAAAGGAGGGAAAACTCCTGAACGAACTACAACATCTTCGTTATCGGCAGAACTTCATATTAATATGAATTTTCCTGCGAAAACTTTGCATGCTAATCTTAAAGTATATGTTAATGTAGCAGGAGGAATAATAAAAGGAATAGGACCAGGTGATTTAGCCGGGGAATCAGTTATGCATTTTTCTCCTGATGAATGGTATATACACGTGGGGTCTCCTGATAATCCTGTTGGACTGGAAGTTCTTGGAATACTTCGTCTCGAAAGTTACTTTATGGTCGGTGATAACATTCCCGGTAGTCCTCCACCACCTGCTGAAGTATCGAGAATATTAGGAGGTATTGATCTTAATTATATGGGTGCAGAAAACGAACTTGCATCTGGAAGAGGAATTGCTTTTGGAGCCAGGATAACTATGGATACCGGTGATTTGACATTCCTTATATTTTATGCCCGCTTTACTGCTGGTTTAGGTTTTGACTTAATGATGAAAGATTATGGCGATATTCAATGTGCCGGACGAAGTGAAGAGCTTGGTATAAATGGATGGTACGCAAACGGTCAGGCTTTTGCTTATTTTTCAGGAAAGGTTGGAATAAAAGTTAAGATATTTGGTAAAACTAAAAAATACGAAATACTTGATTTAGGCATGGCTGCTGTATTACAGGCTAAACTTCCAAATCCTTTATGGATGAGAGGTATTGTTGGTGGATATTATAGCCTTTTAGGTGGTATGATTAAGGGAAACTGTAAATTCGAAGTTACAATTGGTGAAGAATGCGAATTTGTTGGAGAAGGTAGTGTCCTTGAAGGAATTGAAGTTATTTCGGAACTAACTCCTGCTACTGGCCAAACAGATATTGATGTGTTTAATTCGCCTCAGGCTGTATTTAATATGGAGGTTGATAAAGTATTTGAAATGGTCGATCTTGACGGAAAACTTAAAGCATTTAGAATTAGATTAGATCATTTTAAATTGACAAAGGGAGCACAGGAAATAGAAGTAAATTATAAATGGAATACGGATCATACTGTAATAGCATTACAACCTGTAGATATTTTACCTGGTGAATCAAGCATAAAAGCTGTTGTTCAGATTAGCTTCGAAGAACGCGATCGCAATGTATGGTTACCTGTTAAAGTTGGTAATAACGTTATTACCGAATCAATGGAAGTTACTTTTACAACTGGAAAGGCTCCGGATTACATACCACTGAATAATGTAGAATATTGTTACCCAATTCTTAACCACTATAATTTTTATAGTAAAGAATATGCCAAAGGATATATTCAATTAAAACAAGGGCAGGATTATTTGTTTCAAACAAATACCGATTTTATAACTAAAGGACGTTATTCTGCAGTTAATGGTTCAATTATTTTATTCAACATTATTTATAAGCAAAACAATGAAATTGAATACACTATTCCTTCTGGCATGATTGAAAATACGGTTTATTCTTTCGATCTTGTTAATATACCTCTACAACAGGATGCTATTGATAAAAACGTAAGTGCAAAGAGTAAAATGGTTAAAATTGACGAAAGTGATAATGAGCAGGATGTAACAATAGAAACAAGAGAAGTTGAAGGTGAAATTAAAAATTTAAAAGAGAAAATTATTTTTACCTCATATTTCAGAACAAGCTACTATTCTACTTTAAAACAAAAGCTTGATGATATGTTTATTTCTACGGGTTTCAGAAGGAATATTCATTCAGATGTACATGAATTAGGTGTTACGTTATTCGGAAAAGAGTTGTTCGAGAAATACGAAACATATTGGACTACTGAAATTACTCCACTAGTGCAATTTGAAGCTGTATTAACAGATAATTATTATAAAAATGTAATTAATGGATTAATTTATAATCCGTATCAATCGCAATCAACACTGAAAATAAACTGGCGAGAACCTGATTTTGATATTGGAATTCCTCCTGTAAGAGCTCTTTATATCAGACAAATTCCATTTAATAAAACATTAACAGATGACGAAATAAGTGGAGGCTATCCGCTTGGAACAGCAACTGAAGGTGCATTTGTATATAACCTGATTTGGTTTTATGCAAACGACTTCCTCGATCTTCAACAACAAGCAGCTTCTCAGTGGTATAAAGGAGATAAAAAAACCTGGTATGAAACTTTAATGCAAACAATTTTTCCTATAGTATCTTCAGGAACATATCCTTTTGATATTAAGTATGTTGTGCCGGGAAGAAACGAAGTTAGTTCTAAATACAGAGTTAATATTACTAATAATTTATAATTAATGAAGAAGGTAAAATACATATTACTACTGATTATTGTATTATTTATATCCAGTATAGCTAAATCGCAGGATGAAGCAAAGATCCGTGTTATTGCCAGGCCATATGCCGATTCTATTAAAGTTCGCTGGGCCCCAAGTAAACCGGCAGCATGGTATTATTTAAATGAGTATGGATACAAGATAGAACGATTTACGCTTATGCGCGATGGTGTTTTGTTAGAAAAACCGGACTCAATAAGTCCAACAACAGATGTTTTTAAACCAAAACCATTAAGCCAATGGGAGCCATATTCTGAAACAGATGAATATGTTGCAATAGCAGCACAAGCCATTTTTGGAGAATCATTTGAAGTAACTCACGGTATTGATGGTTCTGATATTCTTTCTGTAATTAACAAATCAAAAGAATTGGAATCAAGGTTTTCATTTGCATTGTTAGCTGCTGATTTCTCAACAAATACTGCGAATTTATCCGGTTTACTGTTTACTGATAAAACTGTAAAAAAAGGTGAAAAGTATTTGTATTTAATTATTTCAATGGTTCCTGCAGAAAAACTTCAAATAGATACAGGGTATGTTTATGTTGGAACTGAAGATTACAAACCACTTCCAAAACCTATTGATGTAAGAGGCGATTTTAATGATGGGGCAGCATTAATCAGCTGGAATCATCAATTATTTCAAAATGTATTTATTGCATATAAGGTTGAACGTTCCGACGATAACGGAAAAACATTCAACCCCATATCTGACGATCCGTTAATAAATACAACAACATCTGTTTACGAAACACCCGAGAGAATGTTTATTATCGATTCTCTTCCTGAAAACGACAAAGAGTATTTTTACAGGATAAAAGGAGTAACTTCGTTCGGAGAAATCTCTGAACCCTCGGATACTATTTCAGGTATGGGATATAAACGCTTACCTGTAAATCCTAATATCAGTAGTGTTGAGATTTATTCTAATAAAGTAGCCACCATTGAGTGGGCATTTCCTGATTCATTAAATAGTTATATTTCGGGATTCGATATTCAACGATCTGTTAATGATAAAGGCCCTTTCGAAACAGTAAACAAAAAAATAATACCTCCCGAAAACAGAAAGTTTGCTGATGAACCTCCGTATTCTTATACATATTATAAAATCATAGCTAAAGATCATTACAATCATACCTATCAATCGTACCCCTATATGGTTCAAATAATTGATAGTATTCCTCCTGTAATTCCAACAGGACTAAATGGTATTGTTGATACTACGGGAATAGTAAGTTTAAAATGGATCCCGAATACAGAAATGGATTTATTAGGGTATCGTGTATTCAGATCGAACTTTCGTTCGGCAGAGTTTTCGCAGATAACTGTTAACCCTGTTGAAGATACTGTTTTTATCGACACAATTAATATTAATACACTAACACGAACAATATATTACAAGATGCAATCCGTGGATCAACATTTTAACCCCAGTGATTTTTCCGAAATTATTGAGTTAAAAAGGCCTGATAAGATTCCACCTGTGCAACCTGTTTTTTATGCTTACGAAACAAACGAATCTGGAATACTGTTGAAATGGCATAACAGTTCGAGTGTCGATGTGGCAAAACATATTCTCTATCGAAAAGCTGAAGATGAACAAAGCTGGAAAGTAAATGCCATCTTTTACCTTACAGATTCTGTTGAATCATATTCCGATACTTCTGTTGTAGCTGGAAAATTCTACGAATACACCCTGTTAGCAGTAGATGAAGCAGGTTTGGAATCAAAACCAGTTAATCCAATAAAAATAAAACAGTTTGAGAATAAGAATAAGCCGGTTGTTGAAGAAATAGATTCTGATATAGACAGAACAGAGAAATTTATAAAGTTAAGCTGGAAATACAATCAGCAGGGAGTATCACACTTTCTCATTTATAAAGGGACAAGTATTGAATCGCTGGCAGCTTACATGTCGGTTAAAGAATATGAATTTACGGATAAAAAACTCATTGTTAACAATACCTATTTTTATGTTGTAAAAGCGGTTTTTAACAATGGCAGAGAGTCGGGTATGAGTAAAGTGGTTGAAGTGAATTATTAAAGGTTTTATGAGCTAAAGGCTATCAGCTAAAAAAATGAGACAAACAGTAAAATATTTCATAATTCTTTTTATACTAAACCTTGTACTGGTTTTAGATGTTAAATC
>MENK01000002.1 GCA_001768235.1 Bacteroidetes bacterium GWB2_32_14 | reverse complement strand
GTATCCATCCCGGGTGTATAAGCACCATAAAGTTGACTTTTATATTTTTTAAATATAGATATTATTTTCATAAATCATCAAAGGGTGAGCGAATATTTTGTAAACTCTGGGTTGTTACATGGGTGTAAATTTCAGTGGTTTTACTGCTTTTGTGTCCCAGCAATTCTTGAATATAACGCAAATCAGTTCCGCTTTCCAGTAAATGTGTAGCATAGCTGTGTCGCAACCAGTGTAAGGTAACATGTTTATTAATTTTTGCTTTTTCAAGTGCCTGTATCAATATGTTCCGTAAGCTGTTTTCGCTATATTGTTCCCCCGCGTACTGGCCCTCGAATAACCAGGTCTTGGGTTTGTATAGCTTGTAATAATCGCGAAGCATATCAATAATTTTTCCCGATATAGGGACAACACGATCCTTTTTGCCCTTGCCCTGGTAAATTTTTAATAATCCCCTGGTACTATCCACATCGCCTGGTTTTAAACGTAATAACTCGCTGCGCCTTAACCCGCATGCATATATCAGGCTTAACATGGTACGGTGTTTCACGTTTCTTTGAGCGTTTAATATCTTCTTAATTTCTTCTTTCGATAGTACATTTGGCAACCTGTGCTCACGCCTTGGCCGTCGTATTTGTTCCACATCAAGCGGAGCCTTAACAATGTCCCTGTAAAATAACTTAACAGCACTTACAACCTGGTTTTGCAGGCTGGCACTTAACTCATGCTCAAAAACCCGTTTGTTTATATAATCAATAAGGTCATCGTCGGTTGCCTGGCTGGCATCTTTGGGCTCAAGGTAAAGTAAAAAATCGTGCAGCGAATCACTGTATGTTTTAATAGTAGATGTACTGTACCTGTTGTGATGCAACCAATCGGTATATTTAGTTAAATACGCTTTCGATTTCCCGGTTAATACCTGTGCTGCTTTTGACAGATTTTTTTTCCCGATCACAACGGGCTTTGTTGTTTTTATAGTATCTATATCAACCCGGACAATATCTTTAAATAAATTAAAAATGATTGATAAATCGAGATGTTCGCTATTTACATACCATTTCGATTTCGAAGCACTCCAGGTTACATGAGGTATTTGCCTTATCCTGGATTGTATCTGATCGGTTTTTGAAGCGTTAAAAAAGACAACATCTTTTCCCTTGTGCTCGCCTTTTTCGAGCCTGAAAAAGATATCTGTTGTAATGCCTGGCTTATTCATGCGTCCGCTCCCTCAGTCCCGGTTGGGGGTGATTACTTTTTTTTGCTTATATTGATTATCGAAGATAATTAAAAAAACACACTTAAACAATACGTGATTTAATTAAAAATTGATATTCAGGGAGCTCACGGCTCATAGTTTTTCCTGGCCAGGTAAACAGGGGCAGTAATAATCAGGGCAAAAGCCAAAACAGCTAATCCAATTCCCACACCGAACGTATCGGCTAAAAAACCCAGCACGGGAGCTATTATTGCTGCCATTAAACTTTTAGCCTGCGAGTTGGCAGATAATGCTGTGGCCAGTATATCCTGTTTATACAACTCGCTTACATAGGCAACCCCGATTGGATTCCGGAGATTCTCGACAATATAAATACCTATGTAAAGGACAATAGATAAGATGAAAAATGAATAATGAAATAGTAATCCACTGCCCACTGCCATAACATATCCTAAAATCATAGTAACATTCAAGGCTTTTGGTGTTGACTTTAATTTGTCGGTTGTAGCTCCTGCTTTTCGTGCGGCAAACGACGTGAGAATATATACCACAAAATAAATTATCCCTATAATTAGCGCGGCACGCTGTTTATCAGCTATACCAACAAGTATTGGCAAGGTAAATGCAAAGGTTTGTAAAACAGGCTGGAGGTAATCTTTAATTGCTTTATGAAACCCACTGTGGACAGACAGGTTTGCTATTGCTTTTATTACATGGATATTCCCGAATGAAGAAATAAACTCCCTGGTTACATCAACTGTTCTCTTTTTTAATCCTTTAAATTGCACGGGGCCAATATTCCCGTCGAGTGCTTTCGGATAACTCCATACCAGGAACAAATCCAGCAAATAGGGTACTGTGGAATACAGGAAAATATACTGGTAGCTCCCGCTGTAAAATACAACAACCCCGGCAACTAAAGCTGAAACAGCAGCCCCTGCCTGCGACCACGAACGGGTATGCCCGTAATAATGTACCCGCTGATCTTTCCACCCTTTAATTTTCAGGTATTCAAAAATCATTGCTTTATGCGTTCCTGTCCTGAAAGCATCTCCAATGGCATAAAACAACATGGCTGCTATAAAAACCGGGTATCTTTTCGATATAAAAAATATGACAAACGAGAGGATATAGAAAAAGAAAGATAATATTAACGACCGCCTGCGGCCAACAGCATCGGCAACAACTCCCGTGGGAATCTCCATTATATTGATAAGTATCTCACGAACAGCGTAAAGGGTTCCTATTTGTAAAAATGTAAACCCCTTTTCGATGAAAAATAAAATCAAAAAAGGCTCAAAAAATCGTAAATCTTTTAAAAAACCATACATGCAAAACTTATAGTACTGCATGTCTTTTGTAAAGTTTTGTGCCATCGTTTAATTTTTTACAGGTGTAAAAATATACAGAATATATTTAGATATTAGTTAGTTTATTTTATGATTGAAAAAAAAGTATTATTTCTTGTTATAAAATAAACTATTTTGTAATTATGTTGTCCAAAATACTTATGTTTTAAATTTATCATTACATTGAATTCGATTATTCATTAAGCTATTATTATATTTCTATGAATCCAAAATAAAAAATATGTTCAACTTAAAATATGATGAAAAAAAATATATTTGTATTTTTTTCATCATAAAATCATATAAAATAAACTAACTAATATTTAATATAATGAAATACACATTTTTTCTTCTTATCAATATCTTTTTTATAAATTTAATTTTTGGACAATCTGATACTAAATTGCATTCAGATAAAAAGGAGAATAACACTCTAAACATAGAATCAATTATTCAAAAACAGCTGAAAACAAGCCAGGTAAATGTTTTTTTAAATGAAGATTGGCAGGGGGGATTAATGATGTTGAATAATAATCAACTTTTGACAGGTTACCTCTATAGATACAATATCTTTACTGATCAAATAGAATTAAAGTCGGTTGTAAACCCCACGAATATTGAAATAATTTCAATTGGTAATAAAAAATTTATATATTCTGATTACTATAGTACTGATTTTTCTCTAAATTCAGGATATTTTGAGATTATTGAAAATGGTAAGTGTAAACTATTATTAAAAAGATCAATAAAACAAAACGAAGAAGAAAACAGGGCCAGTAAATATTTTGGTTCATCAACTAGTGCAAGTACTTCAGTAGTTGAAGCATACTATATCAAAAAAGATAAAGAACCTGCAGTTTTAATCGAAAAAAATAAAGAAAGTTTATTGAGAAATCTTTCAGATAAAAAAGAATTCCAAAACTATTTAGAAAAGAAAATGATATTAATTATTAATGAGAATAAATTGATAGAATTAATTAATAGATACAACAAATTGTAACTGATAAAGAAATCACATGAATTTTAATAATTGATTGACAGACACTAAAAGCTAATTATTTATTTTGATTTTTGAATTATTTTATTCCTTGAGCGATCGTGTGGCCAGGTAAATAATACCAATTATAAGGATTAAGAAAAAGAAAGTGAAGAATACCTGGCGCTGTATGATTTTATAAACAGGTGCCATGCGGTTTGTGTTATCTGTAATTACCGAAAGGGCAAAGTCGGGAAGCCTTGTTGCCGGGTCTTGCTTAACGTACATGAACTCGATATTCATTTCCTGATCACGAACAGTAAAATCGGCCGTTATATCTTTTTTCTGGTTAAAAGCATCAGTAATAATGCTGTCGGGAATATACCTGTTCAGCGCTTCATCAATAATAGGGAACTGGTACTCGGCATTTCCAAACCAATAGTTTACAGAAACAATATTCTCGTTTTCTTCCGATATTTTTTTCAGGCGGGTACGGAACATTTCCATAATCTTGTCGGCTACTTCCGAGTAACTCCCAATTTCGATAATGAATTTCCCGTCTTTGGTTGCCTGGTACGAGTAGGAGCGAAGCCTCTTTGTCGATGACTCGAATTGAAATTTCTCGGCAAAAAAGGTCTTTGATTTTTGAATACGATCCAATAAAGCAATTCTTTCGTTGCCAAAAGCACTAAAATCAAGCCCCCAATCGGGCAGGTAGGTCGTGTTTACAATAATATTCTCTTCAATGATATATAAATCGTGAAAAACCGTGTCGAGCCCCATGGAACGAAGCCTGTTTGTCAGGTTCTCTGTTCTTAAATCTTCAATATCGGCTTCTGATGCCATCTTTTCAAGTACTCCCTTTTGTAAATCGTAAAACGATTTCTCGAAGGTTTTTAATGCCGATGTCTGAAAATCGCTTAACCCGATAATCTCATCTCTTATTTTATCCCTCAGTGTTGCTTCGCTTTGTTGTTGTATCTTTATTGCATCACGGATGTTTATTATTGCCAGCACGGAGTTTAATAACAATATGGTAATTACAATTCGAAAAAATAAAACCGCAAATACCGATTTCTGTGTAGAATGTGTTTTCATATATCGTTTATTCGTCTAAAGAGAATTTAAAACATACTCATTTCTTAATAAAATGGCAGGTTAAGTTAGTAAAAAATATTGAAATACGAATTTTTTGTAAATTTTAGTTCTTATTTTTGCTCATGGTACAGTGAAAATAATAAAAACTAAAAGATAGTAACACATTGTTGATTGATAATTGCTCATTGTTATTTGATATTTGCTATTTTTACAGAAATAAATAAAATACGAAAAACAAATGTTTGATATAAAACAACACAGCCTGTACAAACCCATGGAAGTAGATTCGGCAATTTTTACCGTATTTAAAATCTATTCTAAAAATTTTGTCTCTTTGTATCTTTCGAGTTTTATAGCTGTTTTTGCACTCCAACTGTTTATTTATGAATTCGGATTTTATGAGCTGATTCAAACAGTAAATCCTGAAGAAATACAAAATAATTTAGGGTCTTTCATGAATACCATTTTCATGTTTATGATTGGTTCTGTTGTAGTTTACGGGTTGTTAAACTCGTTTATTATTAACTATTTATATACCAGGGATTTTGATAAAAACATAACTGTAAGTTCAATTTTAAGTGAATCGGTAAAAAAGTATGCTGTCCACATGATTTTTTTCCTTATTGTTACCATGCTCATTTTAATATTAGGTATGGCATTCGGGGTGATATTTTTTATCGTGGGGGCATTCATAGCAGCAGCATACCTTGGAACTACCTTAATTAGCGGAAGCGCTCTCGTGGTTGTAGAACAGAAAAATGCACTCGAAGCTATTGGCCGTTCTTTTGGCCTTGCTCATAAAGATTTCTGGCCAACTCTTGGTTCCCTGGTTCTTTTTATACTTATTATTATCCTGATTTCTTTGGTTTTAAGCGCGATAGTATCTATACCGTATGCATTGATGTTTATAGATAACTGGAGCGAATCCGGTAACTTATTCGAACTGTTTAATTCCGATATGCAGGAAATAGGAATATGGTCTGTAGTAATTAATTCATTGGTTTCAGCATTAACATACCCTCTGTTTTCAATATTGTCGCTCGTGCTGTACGTGAAACTTAAATATGTAGAAGACCAGAAAATACATTTAGATATTCCAAGATAAAGACTGCCCTGAAAACAGGATAAATGATAAAAGTATAAAGTTGAAATATGCTTCATATTCTGTCGCCTGCAAAAACCCTCGATTATAAAAACCAGGTTCAAACTTCCCGGTTTACACAACCCGATTTGCTCAGCGATTCTAAAATGTTGGTACAGGAGCTTGTAAAACTGAATCCAAAAGATTTGGGGAAATTAATGGGCATTAACAGCGAACTGGCAGTATTAAATTTCGAACGGAACTTGTCGTGGCGCTTACCCTTTACTCCCGATAATTCAAAACAGGCACTTGCAGTATTTAAAGGCCAGGTATATATTGGTTTAAATGCCAATACCCTTTCCGAAAATGATTTGTTTTTTGCCCAGGATCATCTTCGCATTTTATCGGGTTTGTACGGAGTACTTCGCCCGCTCGATTTAATTCAACCTTACAGGCTCGAGATGGGAACCGAACTTGCTAACCCGCGTGGAAAAAACCTGTATCATTTCTGGGGAACAACACTAACAGAAAGTATAAATGCTGAACTATCGAAACATAAACAAAAGGTACTTATTCATCTTGCTTCGAACGAATACTATAAAGCGATTAACCCCAAACAGATAAAAGGCAAAATTATTACTCCTGTATTTAAAGAGTTTAAAGGCAATGAGTTTAAGCAGGTAACTATTTATGCCAAAACAGCACGTGGCTATATGAGCCGGTTTATTATTCAAAACCGTATCGAGAATCCCGAAGATTTAAAAGCTTTCGATACCGATGGGTATTTATTCAATCGTGGTTTATCAACCGAAAACCAGTGGGTTTTTACACGGTAAGAAATCTAAAAGCCCCGGGGAACTGCTTGCAGGAGACTCTAAAATGCCAAAATATAGTTTCTTAATTGTTTATTGATAATTGTTTTTTAATCAAAATGTTAATATCTTGGTCGCCTAAATATATTGAATAATTCCTGTATTCTTAATCTGATAGTTTTGTTTATGAATTCAAATAAAAAAATACTTGTTGTTGATGATAATTCTGTACATCTTTTTTTAATAGAAAGTATTTTACATGATAAAGGATACGAAGTAGTTATTGCCGACCATCCAAATAAGGCGATAGAATTAATTCACTCTGTTAAATATCATTTAATCATTCTTGATTTAATGATGCCCGATATGGATGGATTCGAGTTTATGGACAGAAAGGAAAAGACAGGTTTAAATAAAGAAACCCCTGTAATTGTTGTTTCAGCAAGAACCGATTCGTGGAGCATAAAAAATGCAATGGATAAAGGAGCTCGTGATTACCTTACCAAGCCCATAAATAACGAGGAAGTAATTCGTAAAATTAGAGATATTCTTAAAAATCCGAATAGCTAAATAAGATAGTGTATAGAAATTTTTAAATCCTAAATCGTAATTTGGAATTACTTTTTAAGATTCAGGCAACGGCTCACAACCATTTTACAGGCATTTGTATTTCCAAGTTCGCATGCTTTATGGAAATCACGGCATGATTTATCGTTGTCGTCGAGTTTTAAATAGGCCATTCCCCGATTATAATAGGCAAAATGATTCTGCTCATCAATCTCCAATGTTTTGTTAAAATCCAGGATAGCTTCGTTAAACTCGTTGTTTTGGTAATATAAAACCCCCCTGTACATATATACATTGGGGTTGTCCGGGTTCATCTCGATGGCTTTTGAATAATCCTGAAGTGCTTTTTCGTTTTCAAACAGCTTCTGGTAAGCTGCTCCGCGATTAACATAAACCATGTTCTCAAATTCCTTATCGTTTTTTTGTGAATTTAGATCGAGCGCCCTGTTTAAATCATCAATGGCATCTTCGAATCGTCCTTTGATAATATATACTTTCCCCCGGGTAAGATAAAAAGGAGCAAAATCAGGATTCTTTTTTATCCCATCTTCAACAATTTTTCCGGCTTCTTTAACATCTTCGAGCAATAAATAAACATTTGCTTTCCCGTCAATAGCAGGAGAATAACCCGGGAGCGAATTCAGGGCATCGTTGAATTTTTCTAAAGCAGCATTGTAATCATTGAGTTTAATTAAATCGTTTCCCATATCAACAATAGATTCAACATCAATTGAACCTTGCGAAAAAATGCTTGTATTTATTGAAAAAACGATGAAAATAATGAGTAAAATCTGCTTCATTTTAATTTTTGATTATCAGTAGCAATATTATTTCTGTGAAAATAACAAATATTTTTCAAATCTAACAAGTTAAATTGAAGATTCAAATAAAGTTCTGTTAACAATTGACCGCCCAAGAGTAATTTCATCGGCATATTCAAGCTCATCACCAATAGCAACTCCCCTGGCCAGGGTTGTTATTTTTACCGGGTAATTTTTAAATTTCTTATACAGGTAAAAGTTCGTGGTATCGCCCTCCATGGTTGTGCTTAGAGCCAGGATAATCTCTTTTACTATTCCTTCCTGAATTTTATTAAATAAAGTATCAATTTTCAGGTCATTTGGGCCTATTCCGTCCATGGGCGAAATAATTCCACCCAAAACATGATATATGCCGTTGTACTGGTGCGTGTTTTCGATAGACATCATGTCGCGGGCATTTTCAACAACACAAACCAGGGAATGATCGCGGCTGGTATTGTTGCATATCGTACAAATGTCGGTATCGGAAATGGTATTGCAACTCGTGCAATGTTTTATTTCTTTACGAAGTTTAATCAGCGTTTCACCAAAATGAGTAACATCACCGACATCCTGGTTTAATAAGTGTAAAACAAGCCTGAGTGCTGTTTTCTTACCTATGCCGGGCAATTTGGCAAATTCATCTACCGCGCTTTCGAGTAACCTGGATGTAAAGTTTTGAATCATTTGGATTGTATCTGGTTTATTGCCCAAAAATAATATCAATTCACAGTATTCCCAATTTTTTTATTTAGAATTGTTTTTAGTATTCTTGCATAAGCTTAAATTTTATCAAACAATTTTATGAATCCATATCTTATCCTGACAATCCTGATAATTTATTTCGGAATACTTCTTATAGTAGCTTATTTTACAAGCAGAAACGCCAATAACCAGTCGTTTTTTATTGGAAACAGAAAATCGCCCTGGTATATTGTTTCCCTGGGAATGATTGGCGCTTCACTTTCGGGTGTTACTTTTATTTCTGTTCCCGGATGGGTTGTTGACAGCAATTTCTCTTACATGCAAATGGTTTTGGGCTATTTGGCAGGATATTTTGTTATTGCCACTGTGCTTATGCCTATGTATTACAGGCTAAACCTGACTTCAATTTATACTTATCTTGATAAGCGCTTCGGGGTTTATTCGTATAAAACAGGGGCATCATTTTTTCTTTTATCACGGCTGATTGGTTCTGCATTACGACTTTTTATTGTTGCAAACGTGCTTCAGATTACGGTGTTTAACCCTTTACACATTCCTTTCGAGATATCGGTATTTGTTACTATTTTACTTATTTGGCTTTATACATTTAAAGGCGGTATTAAAACAATAATCTGGACAGATACATTGCAGGCATTGTTTATGCTAACTGCTGTTGGTGCAACCATTGTAATTATTGGCAAAGAGCTAAACCTGAATTTTTCGGGACTTGTTAACACGGTAGTTGATAACGAGCATTCCAGAATCTTTTTCTTTAATGATTTTAGAGGTGCAAATTTCTTTTTTAAGCAATTTTTCGCGGGTGCATTTATTGCAATAGTTATGACCGGGCTTGATCAGGATATGATGCAAAAAAACCTGAGTTGCAAAAATATTAAAGATGCCCAGAAAAACATGTTTTGGTTCAGCATTATCCTTGTTCCTGTTAACCTGATGTTTATGTCATTGGGCGTGTTGCTGTTTGTTTTTGCTCAAAAAAATGGCATTGCAATTCCTGTTCGTACAGATGATTTATACCCGTTGATTGCAACCCAGGGTTACATAAGCCCTGTTGTTGGTATTGTTTTTATTATCGGGTTAGTTGCTGCTGCATATAGTAGCGCCGATTCTGCATTAACTGCTCTTACAACTTCGTTTACTGTTGATATTTTAAATGCCGGCAATTCTGAAGAAAAACGTTTACGAAGAACAAGAAAAATAGTTCATCTGGGTGTTTCCCTGGCAATGATACTTGTAATCATCTTATTTAATGCAATAAACAACGAAAGTGTGATTAGTGCCACGTTTAAAGTAGCAGGTTATACTTATGGGCCTTTACTTGGATTGTATTCTTTTGGATTATTTACTAAATACAAGGTTAAAGACAGATTTGTTCCCCTTGTTGCCATTATATCACCGGTATTATGCCTGATACTTAATAAATATTCAGCAGAATGGTTGTCTGGCTACAAATTCGGCTTTGAGCTACTGATTGTAAACGGGTTATTTACGTTTACTGGTTTGTTCCTGTTAAGAGAAAAAGTGGGTTTTAAAGAAAATATTTAATAATCCCGGTTTAATCCCGGTCTGTCAACCCTTGGTTTCATTAACACGGGGTTCCCCGCGCGCTTTTTGTTTCGCGGGAGAATCCCTTTTAAAATCAATACATAGAAGTTAAAAAATTATCTTTTTGTTTTACTCGTGCCTCAATGCATTTATAGGATCGAGCTGTGCTGCCTTTCGTGCAGGGTACCATCCAAAAAATACCCCGATGAACGATGAGAAAAAGAATGCCAGGAAAATTGATTTTACAGTTATTCCTATTGGCCAGTTTAAGAAATATGCAACCGAATAGGCAATTGTAGTACCAAGCAATATACCGATAACACCACCCATTAAACTCATGATTATTGACTCGATTAAAAACTGCCACATGATATCAATCTCGCGCCCGCCAACAGCCGAACGTAATCCAATTTCACGTGTACGCTCAGTTACTGAAACATACATGATATTCATAATACCAATTCCTCCTACCAGTAAAGATATGCTGGCTATTGCAGCCAGAAGAGCTGTCATAACCTGGCTTGTTGACGAAAGCATACTCATTATCTCTTCCTGTGTACGAATATCAAAATCATTTTCCTCCGAACCGGTAAGCTTATGGGTTTTTCGTAATGTTTCCTCAATTTCTGTTACTGCCCGGGGTGATGATTCTTCGCTCACTGCCGAGATAAATATCTGTTGTATGGAAGTGATTGCCATTATTCGCTTTTGAACAGTAGTGTAAGGTGCAATAATAATATCATCCTGGTCGGAACCCATGGTACTTTGCCCTTTGGTTTCCAATACTCCTATAATCTCGAAAGGAATTTTATTAAATCTTATCTTTTCACCTATTGGATCGGCGTTTTCCCCGAATAATTCATTTTTCACGGTTTCACCAATTACACATACTTTCGCGGCCCGCTTTATTTCTTCAGGCGTAAATGACCTTCCCGATACTACTTTCTGGTTTCTGATTTCGAAAAAGTTCTCGTTCGTTCCCCGTAAACTTGTTGGCCAGTTCGCTGTTGCAGAAATGGCCTGCCCGCTTGTCTGAACAACAGGAGTTACACATTTAACCGATTCGCATTGGCTTGCTATGGCATTGCAATCGGCAAGGCTTATTTTTTTCGAATCACTCATCCCCATGTTTATTCCACCCCGCATATCCCCACTGGGGAATACCATAATCAGGTTGGAACCCATGCCGGATATATTTTTTTCAATACTTACTTTTGAACCTTGTCCTATGGCCAACATGGCAATTACCGACGCAACACCAATAATTATACCCAGCATGGTAAGCAACGACCTGAATTTATTTCGCTGGAGCGATTGTATAGCTAATTTTAATAGATTTTTTATATTCATCAGATTTATTTTTTATTCACACCATTATTATCCACGGGCAGATTATTTAATTCAGCCAAAGCATCTTTCTTGTTTTTTACCATTTCATCCTGAATAATTTTCCCATCACGGTAAACCACATTTCTGCTCGTAAACTGAGCAATGTCGTTCTCGTGTGTAACAATAACAATTGTTTTTCCCTGTGTATTTAAATCCTGAAACAAGGCCATTATCTCGTAACTTGTCCGGGTATCGAGGTTCCCCGTGGGTTCGTCGGCTAAAATCAATACGGGGTTGTTAACGAGAGACCGGGCTATGGCAACTCTTTGCTGTTGTCCACCCGATAACTGATTTGGCATATGAAACTTCCTGTCGGATAATCCAACGGCATCAAGTGCCTTTAAAGCCCGTTCTCTTCGTTCCCTGGAATCAACCAACTTATTATATAACAACGGCAACTCCACATTCTCCAACGCGGTTGTTTTAGGTAATAAATTGTACGACTGAAAAACGAATCCTATTTTCTGATTGCGTATATAAGCAAGCTGGTTTTTTGTTAAGCTGTTAATTAACAGGTTGTCGAGATAATACTCTCCTTTAGTGGATTTATCCAGACATCCCAGTATGTTTAATAAAGTAGATTTTCCCGATCCGCTGGCACCCATAACCGATGTAAACTCGCCCTCGTTAATCTCCATATTTATACTTTTCAAGGCTCTTACCGTAATATCACCTACAAAGTAATCTTTATCGATGGATCGTAACGAAATGATATTCTTTGTCATATTCTTATTTTTTATTGCTTCCCGGCCTTTTAGGCATAAACGGGCTTTCCGATTCACTTTCTTTTACCTCAGCTTTTTTTACAACTTTCTCGCTTAACACGATTTCATCACCTTCGTTTAATCCTTCCAAAATGGTAATATATGTTCCATTTGATAAGCCTGTTTTAATTTTTCGTGGCATGATAACATTATCCTTTTTTACCCAAACCAGGGCTTCCCCTTTCTGTAAGCTTGCCGATAGATTCACGGGGTTAAAGCCTGCTGGTTTTTGCTGATTAGCCTGAGGCGGGATTTCTCCCGGTTTTGGCATGTTTTTCATCATGTCTTTTAATACTTCGTCTGATGGTTTGTACCGTAAGGCTTTTGATTGCACTTTTAAAACGCCTGTTTCTTCTTCAACAAGTATTGTCAGGCTGGCTGTCATCCCGGGCATAAGCTTTAAATCTGGATTTGGTGCATCAATCAAAACATTGTAGGTAACCACGTTTTGCGAAATGGTTGGTTCAAGTCTTTTCTGAATTACTTTCCCTTCAAACTCATCGTCGGGGTATGCATCAACGGTAAATAAAACCTTGTTTCCTTCGTTAACCTGGCCTATATCAGCTTCGTCGATGCTGGCAACAACCTGCATCTTGGTTAAATCCTGTGCAATGGTAAACAGGGTGGGGGTATTGAAACTTGCAGCAACGGTTTGCCCCTCGTCAACACTGCGCGATATTACAACCCCGTTTATTGGTGAAATAATGGTTGCATAACTCAGGTTGATTTGTGCTTTTTCCAGGCTGGCTATGGATGCATCATAATTGGCTTTTGCCGTTTCGTAATTGTATATTGCCTGGTCGTAGTCCGATTCAGCCACTGATGTTGATTCGAACAACATTTTTACCCGTTCTAAATTCTTCCCTGTATATTCCAGGTTTGCTGATTTTTGCTGTACATCAGCTTTCACACTCAAAAGCGAAGAGTACAACATGGTGGTGTCTAATATGGCTATTGTCTGCCCGTTTTTTACAACCGAATTAAAATCAACAAAAATCTTCTGGATAATACCTGAAACCTGTGTTCCTACTTCAACGGTAGTGATTGCTTCCAGCGACCCTGTTGCTGTTATCGACGAATTTATATCGCCTGTAGAAATGATTTCTGTTTCGAACTGTATTTGCTCACTCGTGTTATTCATTCTTAAAAATCCGAATAGGGCTATAAGAATTAAAGTGAATACACTAAAAATTAGGACTGCTTTTTTCATATTCATAGTATTATTTGTTTTCCTTGGTAATGATCAAGGATCATGTTTTTAAATATTAATTTATATTTTGATTGCAATAAGCTGTTTTCGGCATTTATCAGGTTTGTTTTTTCAATTAAAAAATCAACCGAGTTAATCATTCCTGCATTAAATTTTTTAAGAGCATCGGAATACGATTTTTCATATGCAGTAAGCAGCTTTTGGTTTGCCTCATACTCTTTTTGTGCTGCCAGCAAATCGGTAAACGATTGTTCAATATTCTTGCGAAGAGAATTTTGCGTGTTTACTAAATCCAGCTCGGCATATTTGAAATTAATTTTTGATTTTTCTATTGCTGTTTTAGCCTGGTATTGGTTAAAAACAGGAATAGACAGATTTAAACTTACACTTTCGTAAAGATTATCATTGTACTGATCAAAAAATGGATAATCGCTATAATAAACCGAAGGTTGCTCGCTTAATACCAACTCGGCAGGATTGCTCTGTAAATAACCAATAGTTGATGTTTCCAAAGCGCCATAGTTCATTTGTGATGATAAGCTTGAGAATTGTGTTCCAATACCTGCATTTAACGTGAGTTTAGGCAGCTGGCTTGCTTTAGCAATTTTTATATCCAGTTCACTGCTTTTAGTATTGAGAACCGCACCCTGTATCTCGGGCCTTATGCTTAATGCTGTTTGATACATGGATTCAATCGTTTGATTCAGGTTCGGGAAATCTTTTATGGTAACATTTTCGGGTATTTCAATTTCGAATTTATCGCTTGCAGGAATTTCCATTAACTGCATTAAATTAAGCTTTGAAATACGTAACTGGTTCTCTGTATTTGTTAATGTTAACTCCTCGCTATACAACTGTGCCTCGAGCTGAAGGTAATTGCTGATAGCTAATGTTCCTGCATCAACACGGTTTTTTATGTTTTGTAATTGCCCTTTTGTTGATTCAAGCTGGTTTTTAGCTATTTTTATTTGTTCCGAATAAAAAACAATTTCTAAAAATGAGTTGGCAATTGACAGGCTGATACTGTTTTTTGTTTCTTCTATTGCATATTCGCCTGCTTTGTAATTTAATTCCGATTGCTTTATAGAATTAGTATTTTGGAAACCATTAAACAAAACGATGCTCGAATTAATTGAAAAAGTATTCGTGTTGTAAAAATTGTCGTTTGAGTTCTTGCTCCAGTTAAAACTCTGGTTATCGCCCACGTTTAATGTCGGAATCCTGTTTGCTTTTAACCGGCTTATTTCTAAACTGTTAATCTCGTTGTTTAATTTGTTTTGTTTTACCTGTATATTATTCTCGTAAGCATAATCCAGGCATTTTGTTAAAGTCCATTTTTCAGTTTGTGCTTTTGCGAAAAATGAAATAAAAACCAGGATCAGAATAAATGGATATTTAATACTTTTCATACTACAAATTTTTAATTATGAGCAATATTACATTGGTTTGCATTGCTTAAAAAATGAAATAGACTGGTAACAAGTTTTTACCGATGAAAAGGTTTTTTTTAATGTTAAACCGCTTAATGGTTGTTTTTCTAATAATATATACTCCGTTTCAAAGTACAACTACATGTAAAACACTTCATCAGGCGGTTTATTCTGAAGCAGATATTAATCGCGTACTACATCGAAATAAACAGTATCAGTACTCATGGCCGTAAAAATTCCTTTTCCATTCTCAATATTCGAAGGCGATTCTACCAGGCTCGAAATATTCTGGTTATAGCTTTCGAATAACTCAACATATTCGGTGTTTACTTTTATTAGTATTACCCTGTAATTACCATAATACTGTATCATTCGTGGATTCATATTAATACTGCTGGAATTAACCGGTGACATGAACATGGAAGTTGACGGATCGTCAATATTGTCATTAATTTGCTCCAACGATGTTGTATCGGTAAGTTGAACACTAACCATAAAGTATTCATCATTATCATTATCCCAGGAAATTTCAAATTCAGATTCGGCATCCCAGAATGGCATATCCGACTCATCGTCAATAGTTATTGCAGTATCTGAAATGGCTAAGTTTACCGGGATACTTAATGCTGTTGTACTTGCATATACTTGTTTGTTGTTGTATATAAACGATATTTCGTACGTGTTTCCCCCGGTTACATATAACGAGTCACCCGTGTTTACAAAATATTCGGGATTACTTTCCGATTGTTTAAATGTGAATGTTTCAAGCCCTGATGTTATTACCACATCAGGGTCATTGATTACGATATTGGTATCGCCCGATGCGTTGTAAGGTAAAATTTTAACAATACGGATACTGTCGAGTGTTTGATTGGTATAAAGAAAGGCTTCTACAACAGGCATATCAATATTTACCTCCGGTGTATTCTCCTCGCATGAATAAATCACTAACAGTAAAGCTGCAATAATAGTTATATATCTTAACATAATTATTTAATATTTATTGAAATGGATAAATTAGGGGTAATGCCAAGGTAATTTACATTGGTTTCTATTAAGCCTTCGTCAACAACACTGAATTCCTTATACCAGATATTCGTGTGATCGTACACATTAAATAACGACAAGCTAATTAACCCGCTGCCAAAATCGCCTAACCCAAATTCATAATTGGCTGCCAAATCGAGCCGGTGATAATCGGGTAATCGTTGCGAGTTTTTACTGCCGATGGAAAGAAATGTTTGTATTGATCCATCGGGCATAGCAATTTCGTAACTACCCGTGGGGGCAGTATAGGGTTTACCTGTTGCATAAATAAACGTACCTGAAAAGGTGAATTTTTTCCATTTGTAACTTGCTGTAGTTTTAAATTCGTGAGTAGCATCGTGGCTTGCAGGATAATAATCATTGCCATAAATATCGAATTTGTATTTTACCTGGCTTAATGTATAACCCATCCAGCCTGTAAATTTGCCGTATTTCTTTTGTACCAGAAACTCTACTCCTTGTGCTTTTCCTGTTCCCGTACTGTAAAACTCATCAAAATCCATTTGCCTGAACGATGGAATAAAGTTCATAGAGTATTCGGTTAATCCTTCTAAATCTTTATAAAATAACTCAACACTAAACAAATAATTCAGGTTTTCGTAGTTTGTTCCAAATATATAGTGCATTGCAGATGTTACAGGAATGGTTTCGCCATCGGATAATACCCAGAAATCGCGGCTTCCCGACTCAATATCGTCACGAATTATACGGTTTGCAAACTGGTAATATTTACCTACAGCAGCATTTAACTTGATGTATTCCGATAACTGGTACGATGTTGAAAAACGGGGTTCAAAATATATTTTTTCTGTTCCCTGGTAATAGGTTGTTCGAATACCTGTAATTGCCTGAAGTTTGTCGGTTATTTTCCAGTTATCCTGTAAAAATAAAGCCCCCTGGAAATTCTCATTGTACCTGTCCTGAACAGTTAGGGTATCGCTCCTGGAATAACCGTAATCAACAGCAAAATAGTTTAACTGGATACCTGTTTCAATTTTATTTTTGTTCGAGAATTTGTATTCCCCCTCAAAACGGGACGAATAATCCTGAAGCGTATTGTTTTCATTTGTCCCCATGTTAAATATACTACTTCCCTCGTTATTAAACGAAGTTCGTTCCGACGACATGTCTCTTAAACTATAATACTTCGAATAGGCTACAAGAGAGTTGGTAAATAAATTATCGCTCCACTTTTTCGACCATTTTAAACTGGAACCCCAGTTGCCCCATTTGGTTAAATCGGTTGTACCCATTGACATGTTCCCGAAAGGCGAATCGAACTCGCGGGAGTTGTCTAAATTATCCTGCCCATTATAAAAACTCAGCGATAAGGTGTTTTTAATATTTGGTTTGTAAGTTAATTTCGAGTTTATATCGTAAAAATAGGATGTAGGTTCAACTTCCATCATCGATTTGTTTCCACCTCCCGGCCTTTGCATTATTGGGCCTTCATTCTCGGTACTGTTAAACATATCGAAAAACTGGTCGTATAAAAAACTTTGAAATGATTTTCTTCCGACTACTATAAACGTGGCTTTATCTGTTATAGGTGTTTCAATATACCCGTTAAAGCTTAAAAACCCGATACCTGCGCCAACAGAGAAGTCGTTTTCATTGCCATCCTTGCCGATAATTTCAACCACGCTGCTTACCCTGCCTCCGTATTTCGATTCGAAACCACCTTTCGACAGTTTAATATCTTTTATGGCGTCGGCATTAAAAGCACTAAACATACCAAACAGGTGATCGACATGATACACGATAAAACCATCGTAAAGCACCAAATTCTGATCGGGTGTTCCGCCCCTGATATATAAACCGCTCGACGACTCGTTGCTTGCACTAATACCAGGAAGCAATTGGAAAGTGCGAAACAAATCCTTGTCGCCGAGCGATGGTAATTCTCTTATTTTTGCCGGATTTAACGATACTTTACTTATCGATTCACTGACACGCATCAACTCTTCACGTTCGGCGGTAACAACTACTTCATCTATTGCTGTTGACGAGGGGTTCAACTCAATAACGATATCGTTTGAAACCAATCGTGGTGAGAGTAAAACATGTTTTACATCGTATCCTACATAATGTACAACAATTAGTGAGGTATCCGTTGGAATGTTGAAGATGGTAAAGAATCCATCGGCATTGGTTACCGAACCTTTTGTTGTTCCCGCGATTAATAATTGTGCATAAGGTAAGGTTTCGCCGGTAACTTTATCCAGTACTTTTCCTTTTACAGCAAAGTTGGTTTTACGTTCATAGGTTTTTTCGCGGATATTTATTTCTGTGCCAATGGGCTTTATTACAATGTTTTCGTCAATAATTTTATAATACAATCCTGTATTTTTCAGTAAATCGTCAAGAACAACTGTAAGAGGGATTTTTTCGTATGTTTTTCCCGGGAAAAGATCATTCTTAAAATAAGAAGGATCATAATCAAAAAAAATTGAATATGATTTTTCTAAATCGGCAATAATGTTTGTTCTTGTTTTGCCGAAATAAAATTTTGTAACCTTTATTTTCGAGATATCTTGTGCCTGCATATTGTAAAAACCTGCCAAAAGGATAATTAGCAGAACGCCTTGCCTGATTTGTTTTAATTGCATGTTTGTTTTGTTTGTGAGAGGTTGATGTTTTTAATCCAGAATTTTGTGGTGTATTGTAATTCTTCCATTCCGGAATTACCAGGCATATTCCCCGGCCTGCCCCCCGAAGGAGGTGTTCCCATATTTCCTCCCGGCATACCACCTGTTCCACCGGGCATACCTGCACCCATTCCATCTGGCCTGTTGCCCATTTGAGGCATATCTATACCATCAATTTCAATTTCAAAACTTAATTGTTGGTTCTTAAAATCAGATATGGATTTTTTTAAAGCACGTAAAGGAATTTTAAGCTCGTAAAAAAGATGCCTGTTTTCGTCGGAATTAATAGAAATCTCTATGCCGTAAGGGTTTGAAGATGCAATACAGGTAAGGCTCTTTTCTTCGAACCCGATAAATTCAGCTTCAATAAGCGGGTTTTTTGTAAACCTGTTCATTTCATTGGGCTGCTGCATTGACCCCCGGTTCATTTTTCCCATATCTTTTTTTATCGGGCATATAATTCCCAGTTGGTTGTTTCTTTTTCCTGCAGGATCAATCCAAACAGAAAGTCCCGACATAAATATTTTCTTTTGAAGATTATCATCATTTATATTTAACATCAGGTAGATATTTGCTGAATCGTTTGTAACTGCATAGAAAACACTTTCTTTTTCAGTTAGCTGAACTGATTGCCAATCACTTGATGTACCATCGATTGAAAGTGGATCATACTGATACGATGAATTGTAAACCGATTTACATCCATATAACAGTAAAGCTTCAATTAAAATAATGAATCTGATTTTGCATTTCATGATATAATTTATTAGTATTTCAGGCAAATTTGTAATTTATGCAGGCTGAAAGGAAATAAACTATACCTATTGAGAAAATGTATGGATAGAACGAAGATTTTTATCGACGAAAATAAAGACGGATTTACGAATGATTTATACTTTATAGTTTTGAACTATCGATTCGTTTAAAAAAATCATCTTTATAACTGTTTCCGACAGGAATCCATTTTTTTTGAATAATAATCCTGTTTCGCTGAATTGATTCGATTTTATCCAGAGCAACAATAAACGACCTGTGTACCCGGATAAATTTATCAGCAGGAAGAGTCTCTTCCATTTTTTTCATGGTAATAAGACTTAAAATCTTTTTATCATGCAAATGTATCTTAACGTAGTCTTTTAATCCTTCGATATAGAAAATATCATTTAATAATATTTTTACGCTGCTATAATCCGATTTTACAAAAATGAAGTTTTCTGCTTTATCATGCGTTTCAATTACTTCCTGCGTGGTTTTCTTATGCAGGTTATATAAATCGTAAGCTTTATTTACTGCTTTAAAAAACCGCTCGAAAAGGAAAGGTTTAACAAGGTAATCCACGGCATTTAATTCGAATCCCTGAACGGCAAATTCAGAATACGCTGTAGTAAATATTACCATTGGCTTACTCTCGAGACTTTTTATAAACTCGATGCCTGTAATGTTAGGCATGTTGATATCGAGAAAGATAAGATCGATTTTGTTTTTCTGAATGGTTTCAATAGCTTCAAATGCATTCTTACACGATTTAATATAATTCAGGTAGGGGATTTTTTTCGAAAAATCTTCAATCAGCGAAAGTGCCAGAGGTTCATCATCGAGGGCTATACAGTTCATTAAGCTAAATTAATAAATAAATTGGCAAAATACTTGTTGTTTTCTTCAAAAGTATATAACGTGTGTGCATCGGGATACTCAAGTTCTAAACGCCTGCGAATAGTTGCCAGGCCGAATCCTGATTTTTCTTTTGTTAATCTGTCCGGGAAAATATCGTTTTCTACTTTAAGATCGAGCCGGGAATCTTTTATAAAGATGTTAATTTTTATTAAACAATTTTTTGTTGAATCAATACCATGTTTAAATGCATTCTCAATTATTGGAATTAGCAGTAATGGCCTTATTTTATCATTTTCTGCATTTCCTTTTATACTATATTCAACAGTTATATTATCGAATAGTCTCATTTTTTCAAGCTCAATAAATGTCTGAATATATTCAATTTCTTTACTTAGAGGTACAAAATCATGTTTTGAATCGTGCAACATGTACCGCATAAGCTGTGAAAGTTTAACTATTGCCGGGGCCGTTTTATCTGATTTTGAGTTCGCTAACGAATAAATTCCATTCAGGGTATTAAACAGAAAATGGGGATTAATCTGCGATTTTAATAATGAAAGTTCTGAATTTACTTTTTCGTGCACAAGTGTTTTTTTATGATTTTCGTTCTCGTACCATTTTTGCGCCAGCCTAATTGTTGTACTTATAGCAATTATAAATAAATAGATAAAGAAAGGCATTGGAATTCTTCTGAAAAACTGTTTGTGAGGGTTTCCTGCAATATCGATAAACTGATTGATAATAAAAAAAACGATTAATGTTCCGATTAACGAAATAATATACCATTTTACTTTATCCCTAAATAGTAGTTTGGGCATTAACAGGCTGTAATTCAGGTAATATAGCGTAATAATTGCAAGTGTTTGTATAAAAAATCTCAGGTAGTTAAATTTTGGAAAGAAATCAGGGATATTTATATCCGGGGGCCTGTTGTTTAGCATTGACTGTAGTGATAACAGTTGTAGCAAAATTAAAGTAGTCCATACCAGGATATGGATAAGAACTGTCAATGTTTTCGATTTAACTCGTAATGTAGTCATAGATGTGCTATTTTCTCAACAAAAATAGGTTGCAAAATACATATATAAATATAAAATATATAGATTCAAAGTTTTTCGTGATGAATAGTTAAAAATTCCCGACAAAAATTATTCGATTTGAAAAACCTGAATTCCGTATTCATTACTTCCAAGCGTATAGGATGCAAACAGGTTTGTCCCTTGAATTCGTATGTTTTGGAATTTTTTATCTTTATCAACATATTCAGATATCTTTTCAGGTTTTTCAGGATCTTTAATGTCGTATATTTCAATGCTTTTAGAGCAAACAACATAAAGATAATTTCTGTCAATAGCCAAATCTATTGCTTTGCCATTGGTTTTCATGGTTAATATTTCATGAGGATAAAGAGGTAATTTAAGATTTAAAACGGATAATCCTCTGGCGTCATTTGCCAGGTAACCAACAGGGCCTCTCACCAGTAGTTTGTTAAATTCATTCTCGTTTATAAATTCCCTTGGAAATTCAGATGGTTTAAATTGAGTTAAAGGTTCAACAAACTTGAAAATTGTCATCCCCCTTGAACCCCCTGTAACAATTATGTAGGGAGGTACGATTTGAATATTGTTGATTGTAAAACCTAATATGTTGTTTCTTGAAACCATCGAAATATTATTACAATCTTTAAAATCAACTATCTCGAGTCCCAGGTCAATGAATCCGAGGAAAGCAAAATTCTCAAAAATTTCAACACGGTTTACATCATGATGCCTGTAATAAGTGCCAATACTGTATGGCATAAATGGATCTGTAATATCAATAATTTTTAATCCCAGCTCGCCGTAGGCTAAATAAGCCCTGTTTTCAATAATTTTTACATCATACGCTTTACCATATACTTTTTTCTGGTATCTTTTTTCATATTCTTCGTACTTTGCAACTTCCTGAATATTAGTTAAATCAGAAATGTTTAATATCTGCATTCCGTTTATACCTAATGGTAAGAGAAGTAATGTGTCTTTGATATCGAAGTGTGATAATTCGACATTCTTATCTGTTGATGAATAATTACCCGCGGGATATATAAATTGTGAAAATCCTGATTTTATTGAAAAAACAATAATTAAAAGCAGAAAAAATAAATTTTTCATGTTCCTGTTTTTTGATGTTCGGAAATGTAAAAATAATTAAATAACTGATATGCTTTTATTTATTCAACATAAATAACCAATCCTTTCAGGTACTCACCCTCGGGATGATAAATATTTACAGGATGATCGCCGGGTTGAGTAAGCTGGTGTAAAATGCGAACATTACGGCCTGTATTTGCAGCAGCAGCAAACACGCTTTTCCTGAATTCTTCTTTGCTGACTACCTGCGAGCAGGAAAATGTAAAAAGTATGCCTCCCGGTTTTATTTTTTCTATGGCTTTTGCATTTATCCTTTTATAAGCCTGCAAGGCATTTTTAAGTGCATTGTTGTGTTTCGCAAATGCCGGGGGATCGAGAATAATTAAATCATACTTATTATCTATTGTATTCATAAACTCGAATGCATCAACTGCGAATGCCTCGTGATTTGAAGTACCTGGAAGATTCATGGCAACATTCTCATTTGTAAGGTCAATAGCTTTTTGCGAACTGTCAACCGAATGAACGAATTTTGCTTTGCCATTTAGTGCATAAACAGAGAATCCTCCGGTATATGAAAAAACATTTAATACCGCCCGGCCTTCAGCATATTCAGACAATAGTTTGCGATTTTCTCTTTGATCGATAAAAAAACCTGTTTTTTGCCCGTCTTCCCAGCTTATTTTAAATTTATTTCCATATTCTAAAACAATATCTTCAGATAAACTTCCATATAAATACCCGTTCTTTGGATAAATATCGGATTTAAACGGGATAGTCGACTCGCTTTTATCGTATATGGCTGTTAATTTATTTCCATATATATTTTTAAGTGCTTCAGTAATCTGATTCATGCATAAATACATACCAATAGAATGCATTTGTGTTACAGCTGTTCCATTGTAAAAATCAATGATCAGGCCGGGTAAACCGTCACCTTCACCATGTATTAACCGGTAAACATTATTGTTTTTATTTTCTGCCAGACCCAGCATTTTTCGAAGCTCGTATGCTTTTTTTATTTTAGTATTCCAAAATTGCTGGTCTATTTCAGTATTCGTAAAGGATATTATGCGAACAGCTATAGAACCAATCTGGTAATGCCCTATGGCAAGAAATTCGCCTTTCGAATCAGTAATTGTAACCAACTCACCTTCGTTTATTCCCTTATTCATGGTTTGTATGGCTCCTGAAAAAATCCAGGGATGATATCTTTTTATCGATTGTTCTTTACCTGGTTTTAATATTATTTTGGGAAGATTCATTTTATTTAGTTTATTTTTTATTCTAAAATTTAAAAAAATTGTTCGGTTAGTTTTTTATAAATCTGTAAACAAGCCCATGCATCGGTAGCAGCATATATCTGCTGTGCTTCTGTTAACTCTTGTCTTTCCCAATTGGTTACCTGTTGTGCTTTTGAGATACGTTTATTAAATACAATGGCAGCAATTTTTTTTAAACTGTTGCTTTCAATCCCAAATGCTTTAACATAAATCTGCAAATCGATAAAATTTTCAGGCTTAAATTTATTTACCTGGTTTAATATAGAAATGTCGTCTTTTAATGCCAATCCAATTTTTTTAATGTCTTTATTCTCGAATATTTCTATCAACTCATCGGGTAATCCGATAGTATTAACCCGAATAAGGAATGCTTCGCTTGATGTGGTGAGTTGTAATAACGAAACAGAATTTTTTTCTCCTTTTTTAAAGGATGGTTTTGTTTCGGTATCAAAACCAAGCATTTTCTGATCTTTTAGTAAAGGTAAGTAATAATCAAGTTTCTCGAATGTATCAATAATAAAAATCCCTCCGGTAAACTGCAAAAGCGGGAAATCTTTAATTTCTTCGTTAGTTATATTTTCTGCAAACATTTAATTCAGGTTATTATAATCCGATTGTCTTTTAGTAAAAATCCAGTTCGATGTATCAGGGCCATCTGTAGAATCCGGATCATCGTCTCCTGATATTTCATCATTCGTGGGAATATCATACTTCGATAAAAGAGTATGTATTGCTTTTAACGAATCAACCACTTTCTGCCCCCAGAATTCTTCAAAATTTAACTGGCATTCTCCAACTGCATCGCTCATTATTTCTTCAGTTCCAATATTGAACAAGGTGATAAAATTCTTAATATCCTGGTAAATATCTGCAATATTTTCGGAAATGGATGCCGATGTTATTTCTGCGGTTTTTAATGATTCCGGGTTTATTATATCCAGATATTCATCGTAATTACCCAGTTTTTTTTGAATTGAATCGTGAATAATCGACCAGTCTTCTTCGGTTACAAATTTTTCATTTTCATCTTCATACACCTGCCCGGGTTTTGGAAGCAACGAGCCTTTTATATACAGCAGGGCCAGTATTTTGCGGGCTTTATCTAATAAATCAAATGTGGAATAGGAAATACAATTCTCAACAAAAATACAGTATTGCCCGGATACCGTGACAAATTCGGTAATATTTGGAGAATAAATAAAACTATTATCAGCTTCGTTTTGCATTGTTTTTTAACTCTGAAATTTGTGGCAAAGGTATAAAAAAAGTGTTTCTTTTTATTCTTGATTTTTTAGCTTACAGAATGATTTTACGTTTCGGAAGCAACCCAGGTTAAAGTATCCTTGTCATTTTTCGATATTTTATTGTTATCGAGTAACCACTGAATTACTTTAATAGTTTTTTCCTTATTCGATTTGGTAAGTTGCAGGAGCTGGCCAGTTGTAAGTTCTTTCCGGTGAAGTATAGATTTTAACTCGTCAAGTATAATATCGAATTCGTACTTACTCAAATCCAGTTCATTCCGGCGTGAACATACATCGCAAATACCACAGCGGTCGGGATCTTTTTCGCCAAAATATGACAGCAGAATCTGGCTTCGGCATTTATTACTCGATGCAGCATAATGAACCACGGCTTTTAATCTCTCGAAATAACGTTGCTTGCGAAATTCGTAATTCTCTCGTGATATATGTAATGATTTATCATCGAGCCGCTCTTCGGTGAAAACAATAAACGGGTTTCGCTTTTTTGGAACATAACTGATTATGCCAAAAGATTTTAGTCTGTTCAGGTATTCGTAAACTACCTGAATATCTATCTGTGCTTTTTTTGCCAGTGATGCTTCATCAATATTTACAAAATCGGAAAACACCCCGGTATATGATCTGAGTACGAGCTTTATAAAACCATCAAACTTGGCATTTGCAACCTGGAACTTGTACAAATCGTCGCGGTTTGCTTTAAAATGAATTTTTGATGCACTGTTTAACTCGTCGGTTAGTTCGATATAACCTTCGTATTGAAGGAATTTTAAACTGCTTAAAATTTTAATCAGATTAAAGTTGTAGTTTTTTGCAAAATCAGAAATAATAAAATCGTATGATAACAGTTTTCCCCCGCCATAAGGAATTTTAAAATAATTCCCCAAAGCCTGGTAAACGGCTTTTATTTCTTTTATATCGGGGAAATTATCATCTAATCGTTGTTCAGCTTTAACTTTATCGGAGTTGTTGTACAGTAAAACGGCATAAGCTTTTTTCTCATCGCGCCCTGCACGCCCTGCTTCCTGGAAATAAGCTTCTATACTATCGGGCAAATCAATATGTATAACAAATCGAACATCGGGCTTGTCTATTCCCATTCCAAATGCATTTGTTGCTACCATTATTTTTTTTGCTCCCGATTTCCACGCGTTTTGTTTCAAATTTCTGTCTTCAAGCTTTAAGCCTGCATGATAATAATCGGCAGAGATTTTATTTTTTTGTAAAAACAAAGCTATTTCTCTCGTTTTTTTCCTGTTTCGAACATAAATGATTCCGCTTCCCTTTACTTTTTGTACTGTTTCTAATAAATAATTTAACTTATCTTCAACATTTCGTACCAGGTAAATCAGATTTTTACGTTCGAAACTTTTTTGCAATAGATTTCTTTCTTTAAAATGCAGTTTCTCCTGGATATCGATAACAACTTTTGGAGTGGCTGTTGCAGTTAGGGCCAGTACGGGAACATCAGGTATAAGATTTCTGAATTCGGCAATTTTCAGGTACGATGGCCTGAAATCATACCCCCATTCCGAAATACAATGTGCTTCATCAATTGCTAAAATGGAAATATTCATGTGCTTAACCCGCATTTTAAAAATATCGGTTTCTAATCGCTCTGGAGAAATGTATAAGAATTTAACGTTTCCATATATGCAGTTTTCAAGGGCAATATCGATTTCATCGTAACTCATTCCCGAATAAATAGCAATGGCTTTAATTTCTCTTTGTTTTAAATTCTCAACCTGGTCCTTCATTAAAGCAATTAACGGGGTAATAACAATACAAATACCTTCGGATGCTAATGCCGGAACCTGGAAAGTAATTGATTTGCCACCACCTGTTGGCATTAAAGCAAGGGTATCTTTACCCGACATTATAGATTGTATAATATCTTCCTGAAGGGGCCTGAATTTTGAATATCCCCAGTATTTTAGCAATATCTGTTCGTACTGGTTCATTTAAACAATAAGTTGTATTTTTGTAAAGGGTTAAAAATCGTTAAAAAAATCGATTCTTTTGATATTCTGAAAATTTAAACCCAATATTTTGCTAATTTTTTGTATTTTGGCACAATTTTAAAATTACACAAAAACCTGATTAAAATGTCGTTTTTAAAAGAAAAAGTTACACTTGAAGGACTTACATTCGACGATGTATTGTTAATTCCTCAATATTCGGAAGTATTGCCACGAAATGTTGATGTTTCAACATATTTTACAAGAAATATCAGGCTGAATATTCCGATTGTTTCTGCCGCTATGGATACTGTTACTGAAGCAGCTCTTGCCATTGCAATTGCCCGTGAGGGAGGGATAGGTGTTATTCATAAAAATATGAGTATTGATGAACAGGCACGCCAGGTAAAAATTGTTAAAAGAGCCGAAAATGGAATGATTTACGATCCAATTACCATTTTAAAAGACGGAACTGTTGGCGATGCTCTTAGTCTTATGAAAGAATATAAAATTGGTGGTATTCCCGTTATTGATAATAATAAAACCCTTATAGGTATTGTTACAAACAGAGATCTCCGATTCGAAAATATGATGAGCAAGAAAATTGCTGAAGTAATGACAAAAGATAATATCATTACTACTCATCATTCTACCGATTTAGAAAAAGCTGCCGATATACTCAAACGACATAAAATTGAAAAGTTGCCCGTTGTTGACGAGAACAACAAACTCATAGGCCTACTTACATACAAAGATATTACCAAAATAAAAGATAACCCGAAAGCATGTAAAGATTCAAAAGGAAGATTACGTGTTGCCGCGGGAGTAGGAGTTACTCATGATACACTCGAAAGGGTATCAGCACTTGTAAAAGCCGGGGTTGATGCAATTGTTATTGATACAGCGCATGGCCATTCAAAAGGTGTTATCGACATGCTCAAAATGGTAAAGAAAGATTTTCCGGAAATAGATGTTGTTGTTGGAAATATTGGTACAGCAGAAGCTGCTCAAGCTCTTGTAAAAGCAGGTGCTGATGCAGTTAAAGTTGGTATCGGCCCGGGTTCTATTTGTACAACCCGTGTAATTGCAGGTGTCGGATTACCCCAGTTATCTGCAATTTATGAAGCTGCAAAAGCTATCCGGGGTTCAGGAGTACCTGTAATTGGTGATGGCGGATTGCGCTATTCAGGAGATATTGTTAAAGCAATTGCTGCCGGGGCAAATACCGTAATGGCTGGTTCATTGTTTGCAGGTGTCGAAGAATCACCGGGCGAAACAATAATCTATAACGGGCGAAAATTTAAATCATATAGAGGAATGGGTTCTATTGAAGCTATGCAACAAGGCTCTAAAGACCGTTATTTCCAAGATGTTGAGGATGATATCAGTAAACTGGTTCCTGAAGGTATTGCTGCACGCGTTCCTTTTAAAGGAAATCTTTCGGAAGTTATTTACCAGCTTGTTGGTGGTTTAAGAGCCGGTATGGGATATTGCGGAGCTGCTGATATTGACACGCTTATGAATGCCAGGTTTGTGAAAATTACAACTGCCGGAATAAATGAAAGTCACCCTCACGATGTAGCAATTACTCGTGAAGCACCAAATTACAGCCGACACGAATAATTGAAAATGTTTAATTTGATTTTAATACTTGAATGATGAAACGAATAACTTATTTACTTATCTTGAATTTAATCCTGTCAATTAGTACTATTGCTCAGGATGATAACGATGTTTTAATTACTATTGATAATTACCAGGTTACAAAAGATGAGTTTTTAAGAATATACAGTAAAAACAAAACAAATATTTCAACAGGCGAAATAACTTCAATAGATGAATACCTAAAGTTGTTTATTAATTTCAAATTAAAAGTTATTGAGGCAGAAAAACTCAGATTGGATACTTTTCCCGATTTTAAAAATGAATTAAACGGTTATCGCAATCAATTAGCCCGCCCGTATTTAACCGATAACGAAACGAATGAGAAATTAATTCAAGAAGCTTACGACAGACTAAAAACTGAAGTAAGAGCAAGCCATATTTTAATAGGTGTAAAACCGGAAGCAGGCCCTGAAGATACAGCTTATGCTTACGAAAAAGCTGTGGCATTGCGCAACAGGATTCTATCGGGCGAAGCCTTCGAAAATGTTGCCAAAGGAAGCTCCGATGATCCTTCGGTTAAATACAATGGTGGCGACTTGGGATTTTTTACAGCATTTCAAATGGTTTATCCATTCGAATCGGCTGTTTACAAATTAAAAAATGATGAAGTTTCAATGCCTGTCCGAACCCGTTTTGGATATCATGTCATTAAAAAAACAGATTCGAGAGTAGCACGAGGTGAAGTTAAGGTTGCTCATATCATGCTATTAACCCCTGCAGGTATTTTGCCTGCTGATGAGCAGAAAAAGAAATCACAGATAAACGATATTTACCACAGGTTAAAACAAGGAGAAAATTTCGCGGTTCTGGCAAAAGAGTTTTCTGAAGATAAAGGAACGGCAAAAAATGGGGGAGAACTACCCTGGTTTGGTGCGGGAAGAATGGTTCCTGAATTTGAGCAGGCAGCTTTTGCACTCAAAACAAATGATGAATTATCACAACCTGTAAAAACCAGCTTTGGATGGCATATTCTTAAACGAATAGACAGAAAAGAAATTGGTTCTTTTTCTGAAATGGAGGCGGAAATTAAATATAAAGTTGGTAAAGATGAACGGATTTTATTGGCAAGAAAGGCATTGATCGAGAAATTAAAAATTGAGTATAATTTTAAAGTTGTCGAAGAAAATATTCCGTTTTATACCGATGCAACAGATAATAAACTTTACATAAATCAAAAGTACCTGAATCCCGAATCGGATTTTAACGAACCCTTATTTTCATTCTATAACCAGGTTGTTAAAGAAAAAGAATATGTTGATTATATAAACAAATTCAAGGGAAAAAATAACCTGACCCCCGAGATTTATAAATCACTATTTTTTGAGTTTATAGAAAATAAAATACTTGAAACAGAAAACTCACGTTTAGAAAGCAAGTATCCCGAGTTCAGGTATCTTATAAATGAATACCACGATGGAATGTTATTATTTGAACTAACAGATGACATGGTTTGGTCAAAAGCAGTAAATGATTCTGCCGGACTTAGTGATTTTTATAATCAGAATAAGGAAAATTACATGTCTGACGAAAAGTTTGATGGTACCGTGTATTACTGTTCTAATGAGAATGTATATAAAAAAGTATCAAAAACAATTTCAAAAAGTACTTTTGGAACAAAAGTAACCAATGATGATTTATTAAACCAATTTAATACCGACAGCAATATTCAGCTTAGAATAGAATCGAAGTTGTTTAACAAGGGCGAAAATGAATATGTTGACAATAAAATATGGAATGGGAAGAATAATATTGAAAACGGAAACCTTGTATTGGTAAAAGGAGAAAAGATAAAAAAAAGCTACAAACCCCTGGATGAAATTAAAGGCGTTGTAATCTCGGATTATCAAAATTTTATTGAAAAGGAATGGATTCATTCTCTTCATTCAAAATACAGTGTTTCAATAAATAATCAAGTACTTTCAACAATTAAATAAAGACTTAATTGAAATAGAAAATGAAGATTTATCCAATTGTTTTACTTGTTGTTTTAACTTTATTATTCAGTTGTTCATCAAACAACGAAAATAAGAATGATAAAGTTTTAGCAAAGGTTCACGAAAAATACTTGTATTCAAGCGAACTAAAAGACTTTTTCCCGGCAAATATTAAAAAAGAAGATAGTATCCAGGTTGCTCGTAATTATATTAATAACTGGATTAAAAAACAGCTTTTACTTCGAAAAGCTGAGATGAATTTATCTGACGAAAACAGGGATATTGAAAAACAAATTGAAGATTACCGTTCGTCATTGCTAATTTTCAGATACCAACAAGAGTTGATAAACCAGAAACTTGATACCAATGTTACTGAATCCGAAATAGAGAAATATTACAATGAATTTTCAGGCAATTTTATTTTAAATCAAAGTATTATTAAAGCAGTTTATGTAAAAGTATCGAGCCAGGCACCAGATATTGCCAATTTAAGGCAATGGTGTAAATCTGACGATATCGACGATATGGGCAAGCTCGACGAATATTGTTACCAGTATGCAACAAAATACAATAATTTTAATAATCAATGGATACCGTTTAATAACCTGTTTAATGAAATCCCTATAAATGTTTCCGACGAAGAAAGATTATTAACTAACCAGCGATTTATTGAAGTAAAGGATTCTGTTTTTTACTATTTTGTTAAGATTAACGACTACAAACTGAGAAGCACAATTCAACCACTGGATTATGCGAGCTTAAAAATTAAAGGCATAATTCTGAACAAACGAAAATTTACATTTATTGAAGAACTCGAGAATAACATATACAATGATGCTTCCGACAGAGATGAATTTATTATTTATTAATTATATATAAAATTATGATTTCAAAAATTAAAAGTGCATTTACGCTCGTATTTTTATTTATATCAATACATTTTATTCAGGGCCAGGATAAGCAAATGATCGATCAGGTTGTTGCTGTTGTTGGCGATAAAATAGTTTTGCAATCAGATATTGAGAACCAGATTTTGCAAATGTTGGCGCAAGGGTATAAAAGCGAAAACATGAGATGTGAAGTGTTGGAAGAATTACTTGCTCAAAAATTATTACTAACCCAGGCCGAACTCGACAGTTTAACTGTTGGATACAATCGTGTAGAATCAGAGCTGGAGCGAAGATTAATGTATTTTATACGCCAGGTTGGTTCAGAGAAAAAACTTGAAGAATACTATAACAAATCCATACTTGAAATAAAAGAGGATTTCAGGCCTCTAATTAATGAGCAACTTCTCACCCAGATGATGCAAAGCGAAATAGTTTCTGACATAAGTATGTCGCCAAATGAAGTTTCCAGGTATTACAAAAACATACATCCCGACAGTATTCCAATGATAAATACTGAATATGAAATTCAGCAGGTTGTTATACGTCCCGCGGCAAATGAAGAAGCAAAGGCCGAAGCACGTGAAAAACTTTTGAGTTTACGCCAACGAATTACCGATGGCGAGCGATTTTCAACATTAGCTGTTTTATACTCTGAAGATCCTGGTTCAGCAAGAAAAGGTGGAGAGCTTGGTTTCAGGACACAGGACGAACTCGATTCGGAATTCGCTAAAGCTGCTTTTAACCTGAAAGGCGATGGTGTTTCCCGTATTGTTGAATCATCGTTTGGATTTCATATTATACAACTCATTGCAAAAGAAGGCAACCAGGCTAATGTTCGCCATATCCTGATTAAACCTAAAATTGATATTAACGAAAAGGCAAAAGCAACCGAAAGGCTCGACAGTATTGCTAAATTGCTTCGAAATGAAGAGATTACGTTTAAAGTTGCTGCCGTTAAATATTCCGATGACGAAAAATCGAGACTCAACGAGGGTATCATGGTGAATGAACAAAATGCTTCAACCATATTTGAACTCGACGAGTTACCCCAGGAAATGTACAATGTAATTCAAAAATTAAAAATAGGTGAAATTTCAGAACCATTCGAATCTACCGACGATCAAGGCGATATAGTATATAAAATTATTAAAATTAAACAGATGAAAGAGCCTCATAAAGCCAATTTAAAAGATGATTATGAGAAAGTAGAACAAATGGCTCTGATGACAAAACAACAAACTGTTATTGAAAATTGGCTCGAGGAACATAAGAAGAAAACCTATATTCATATCGACGATTCATTTAAAAATTGTGAGTTTTTAAAAAATGGATGGATTAAATAGTTTTTATTTTGTAATACCATTAGATGTTTCGTAAATATCACATCATAGCACTCGTTTTTGTTTTCGAATTAATTGTATCTGTTCATCTTCAGGCACAAAAAAAAGAAGAAATAAAGATTATTAATTCAAATTCGTTTGAGTACGCCAAAAAAGTTGGTGAAGGAGTACGCCGTTTAATCGGGAATGTTGTGCTTGAACACAATAATGCAACCATGTATTGCGATAGTGCATACTTGTATAGTAATGAAAATACTTTTCACGCATACAGCAATGTTCATGTAAATCGCGGCGATACATTACACATGTATGGCGATTTTATGCGATACAATGGAAATACAAATATTGGAGAAGTTCGCCGAAATGTTATATTAAAAGATAGTGAAACAGTTCTTACAACCGATTCCCTTAATTTTAATACGATTACAGATGTCGCGTGGTATTTCAACAGAGGTAAGATTATAAACAACGACAAGCAACTTACAAGTATTATTGGATATTATTATTCAAAAAAGGATTTGTTTTTTTTTAAAGATAGTGTTATTGGTATTTCTCCCGATTATACCATGATAACAGACACTTTGGAATACAACACGAAAACCGAGACTGCTTATTTCGTGGGGCCAACAAACATATACAACGAAGAAAATCACATATATGCCGAAAACGGGTGGTATAAAACCAAAGAAAAAAAATTCCAGTTTAATGAAAATGCTGTATATCAGAATAAAGAAAAAATACTAAAAGGCGACAGCTTGTACTACGACGATGCCAATGGTATTGGTATTGCAATTAAAAATATTGATTTAATTGATACCACCGAACATATTCATATTAAAGGCAATTACGCCTATTACAAAAAAGAACCTGAAAATTTTCTTATTACTGATAGTGCCCTGCTTATTCAAATTACAGATAGAACAGATTCTTTATTTCTTCATGCCGATACCTTAAAATCAAATTATGATTCTACGGGTACGTTTAGAATTCTTAAAGCATATCATAAAGTAAAAATTTTCAGGGATGATTTCCAGGGAATGTGCGATTCAATGGCTCACTCATTTCAGGATTCTGTAATTCGAATGTACCGGAATCCTGTTATTTGGTCAGAAGGAAGCCAGTTAACGGCTGACTTAATAGAGATTCATACTAAAAATCGTAAAATGGATCATTTTAAACTGATTGATGCCGGATTTATTGTTTCACAGGAAGATTCTACCCGGTTTAACCAGATTCGCGGCAAACAAATGGTCGGGTATATTAGAAACAACCGGTTATACAAGGTTGATGTATTTGGAAACGGCCAAACAATTTATTTTACAAAAGACAAGGATGTTATAATAGGGGTAAACCAGGCCGAAAGCAGCGATTTAATTATTTACCTCAGGAACAACCAGGTTGAGCGTATAAACATGATTAAACAGCCAGCCGGCACATTATATCCACTCGATGAGCTGCAAGAAACAAAACTGAAAGGGTTTCAATGGCTGGAATATTTCAGGCCTAAAGAAATGAAAGATATCTTTACCTGGGAAACAAAAAATTAGGGAACCTTTTGAGTTCCCTTTTTATTTTTTAATATTCATCTTCATTAAAAAAGAAATCATCTTTACTTGGATAATCAGGCCAAATATCTTCAATACTCTCGTAGATTTCACCTTCATCTTCAATTTCCTGAAGATTTTCAATAACTTCTAATGGTGCTCCAGAACGAATTGCAAAGTCAATAAGTTCTTCTTTTGATGCCGGCCAAGGTGCATCTTCAAGTTTTGATGCCAATTCTAGTGTCCAATACATATTATATAATTATTTTTAATTATACCCTTAAAATTTTGCAAATATAGAAATAATATTAAAAAAGTAAAGTTTTTTTTTAAATTCTTGGTTTCCACGGAATTTCCCTGGCAAACAGGTCGGTAGAAAGTTTTCTCGATAATACAAACAAATAATCCGACAAACGATTTAAATATTGAATAACTTTTTCACTGTGTTTAAATTGATTTTGAACTTTAATTGAATTTCTTTCGGCTCTCCTGCAAACATTACGTGCAATATGACAATACGAAACGGTGCTATGTCCCCCGGGTAATATAAACGAACTCAGCGGGGGCAGGTCTTTTTCCATTTTATCAATTTCTTTTTCGATGAATTCAATATCACTATCGTAAAGTTCAGGGATTTTCACCTTGCAATTTTCACAATCTGTTGCAAGTATCGATGCACATGTCATTAACCTGTCCTGTATTTCAATCAGGGTATTTATAGTGTTGCTATCAATCTTCTGATCACGAATTAAACCTATATATGAAATCAACTCGTCCACAGTACCATAAGCTTCTATTCTGTCATGATATTTTGGTACACGTGTTCCACCAATAAGAGATGTTTCTCCTTTATCTCCTGTTTTAGTGTAAATTTTCATTTCCATTATTCATAATTTTTTATGAGAAACGAATAACTGTTCAAAATGTTTTAATTACAATTAATTTCTTATTGCAGGATGCTCATTTATCTCATCTGATTCAATATGCCCGTCTTTCAGACGGATGATTCTATGCGCGTGTTTAGCTATATCTTCCTCGTGAGTTACAAGAATTATTGTATTTCCTTTTTTGTGAATCTCATCGAATAAGTTTAAAATATCCATTGATGTTTTAGAATCCAGGTTTCCCGTAGGTTCATCGGCCAAAATAATTGAAGGAAAATTAACCATTGCCCGGGCAACAGCTACCCGCTGCCGCTGGCCACCTGATAATTCGTTAGGTTTATGTGTCATTCTATCTTCTAATCCCACGCTTACCAATACATCACTTGCTCTTTTCTGACGGTCTATTTTACTAACTCCCGCATATATCAATGGCAATGTTACATTTTCGAGTGCTGTATATCGGGGTAAAAGATTGAATGTCTGGAAAACAAAGCCAATTTCTTTATTACGGATTTCTGCCAGCTGATCATCATCTAAATTACTGACATCGTTTTTATTCAGGATATATTGCCCCCCGGTTGGGGTATCGAGGCAACCAATAATATTCATTAAGGTTGATTTTCCCGAACCTGATGGCCCCATTATGGCTACATATTCGTTTTTTTGTATGTCGAGTGTTACAGAACGCAAAGCATAAATGGTTTCAGTTCCTACGTAGTAGTTTTTTACAAGCTGGTTGATTGCAATTACTTTGTCCATTTTTAGTACTTGTATTTTTAAAGAATACGAATTTAATCAATTTTAAAAGTTTACGGTCAATTTTTATTTAAAATTTTATAATATAATGTTGATATGATAACTCGTCGTTGAAAAAAACAATCCCCATTTGAAAAAGATCAATACTTACACGTGTATTCTTATCCTGTTTTATTTCTTTCCATGCCTGCTCCATTTCTTTTGACCAATGAATATCGTCAAAAACAAAAACAGTATTTTTATGGGCTTTTTTTAGGCACAAATTAAAATAATTTAATGTTGGTTCTTTTTTATGATTCCCATCGAAAAACACGAAGTCTAATTTCTTAAAACCGTTTAGTACAGATTCTAATATCTTATCAAACTCTCCATGTATATAACGGATGTTTTTTAATTCAAGCCTCCCGGAGATTTGTTTTGCAATTTTCAATTTAGCATCAGAACCTTCAATGGTTGTATAGTTTGATGCAGGGGCAGCTAAACCGATGTATGCAGTACTAATTCCTACTGATGTCCCTAATTCCAGTATGTCTGTTGGTTTAAAATAGCGAATTAAACTAAATAACAACTGCCCATATTTTTTAGTAACAGACGATTGTTTTACAATTTTTCCCACTGAAACGGATTTAGTGCCCGAAGAAGTTGCTCCTGCTCCTAAATCAGTGTAAGTTACCTGGTGTACGTTTTTCTTATATTCGTTATAAATTTTAACTATTTTTTCAAGTTCGATGCTTGTATTTCTTTTATTAAAAACTGTATTTATTAAATTGAAAACAAATGGCGAATGTATTCCATGCCCCTTTTTATGTTTTGCAAATAACCAATATTGAATAAATCGAATCGGGTAATTTAATCGGGATATCATATTTTTAAATATCAAAAAAATCTTAATATTGTGAAGCAAAGATAAAATTAATACAACGATTTATATTTTGGGTTTAAAGTATTTTAGGCATTTTAAATTTTAGGCACTTCATTTTATGTCCGATTATTTACAACAGGAAATCAAGTTTTTAGCAGGAGTTGGCCCTAAACGGGCTGGGTTGCTTAGTAAAGAACTAAATATATCCACTTTCGAAGACTTGTTGTATTATTTTCCCTATAAGTATATCGACAAATCGAAATTTTATACCATAAAAGAATTAACTCCCGAAATGCCCTATGTTCAGATTAAAGGGAAAATAACGGGTTTTGAAATAGTTGGTGGAGGGAATAAAAAAAGACTCGTGGCATTTTTTGCCGATGGAACAGGAAGAATGGAATTGGTATGGTTTAAAGGATTCAATTATATCCAGAAAAGCCTCGTGTTAAGTCACGAATATATTGTTTTTGGCAAACCAGGCTATTTCAGTGGAAAATACAATGTAATTCATCCCGAAATTGAAGACAGCCTGAAAAATGAAAATACAATTCAGGCCAGTTTGCAAGCACATTACAATACTTCTGAAAAACTTAAAAAGAGTTTTATTACATCACGAACATTATCCAGGCTGATTAATACCCTGCTCAATAATTTAAAAAATAAGATTCCCGAATCGTTACCCGATTTCTTAACTCAAAAATACAAGCTATTATCGCTTGACGAAGCGTTAATGAATATTCATTTTCCACAAAATGCCGAATTGCTGAATAAAGCTACATACAGGTTAAAATTCGAAGAGCTTTTTTATATCCAGTTGAATATTTTACAAAAAAAGAGCATCCGTATTCATAAATCGAATGGTTTTATTTTTTCGAAAGTAGGAGAGTATTTAAATCGATTTTATAAAGAAAATTTACCTTTCGAATTAACAGAAGCACAAAAGAGGGTGTTGAAAGAAATTCGTAAAGATATTGGCTCAGGGAAACAAATGAACCGTTTATTGCAGGGTGACGTGGGAAGCGGGAAAACGCTCGTAGCTTTAATGAGCATGCTTATAGCTCTTGATAACGGGTTTCAGTCGTGTATAATGGCTCCGACAGAAATTCTTGCCAACCAACACTATGAAACGTTGAAGGAGTTTTTAGAAGGATTGCCCGTAAATGTAAGTTTATTAACAGGTTCAACAAAAACAGCAGCACGTAAGAAAATTCATAATGATTTACTAAATGGCGATATCCATATTTTAATTGGAACACATGCACTAATTGAAGATGTAGTACAATTCAGGAACCTGGGGCTGGTTGTTATTGACGAACAACATCGGTTTGGTGTTGCACAACGGGCACGATTATGGAAAAAAAATGAACATCCTCCGCATGTATTGGTAATGACAGCAACTCCTATTCCGCGTACTCTTGCAATGACTATATATGGCGATTTAGATGTTTCGGTTATCGACGAATTGCCTCCCGGGCGCAAACCTATTCAAACCATTCATTTATTCGACTCGAACAGGCTGCGGTTGTTCGGGTTTATAAAACAGCAAATTGAACAGGGTCGCCAGATTTATATCGTGTACCCCTTAATTAAAGAGTCGGAAACAATGGATTATAAAGACCTGGAAGATGGTTTTGAAAGTATTACCCGTGCTTTTCCACCTCCGAAATATGCTGTTAGTATTGTGCATGGGCAAATGAAATCTGAAGAGAAGGATGCTGCCATGAAACTATTTATAAAAGGCATAACACATATAATGATTGCAACTACGGTAATTGAGGTGGGAGTTAATATTCCAAATGCATCAGTTATGGTTATTGAAAGTGCCGAACGATTTGGTTTGGCACAATTGCATCAGTTGCGTGGAAGAGTTGGCCGTGGGGCCGATCAGTCGTATTGTGTTTTAATGACATCATTTAAACTATCGAATGAAGCCCGGAAAAGAATCGATATCATGACCAAAACCAATGACGGTTTCGAAATTGCCGAGGCAGATTTGAAATTACGCGGGCCTGGCGATATTGAAGGAACTCAGCAAAGCGGGTTGGCTTTTGATCTCAGGATTGCAAATCTTGCGCAAGACGGGCAATTGATTCAATTTGTCCGTGATATAGCAGAACAAATTTTGGACACTGATCGGAATTTGGAAATGAAAGAAAACCTGATTTTAGCAAATCAACTCAGAAAGATTGCTAACAAAAAGGCAGATTTTAGTATAATTAGTTAAAAGCTTGCCTGCCGTGTCGTTTGATTTTTCTTCGTGAAATATATTAAAAATCACTGTTGTCCGGTAAAAAATATAGATAAATAATGATATTTTGAAACAATAAGACATCTATGTTTCTTTCGCCCTTACAGGGCTTTTCTTTTTGGTTGGTATTGTTTTACCATACTTTCGTTCCTTTGGAACTCAATAAAAGCCCCATCGGGGCAAAAGTATGGTAATAATCAGCAGCTTACAAAAATCAAAAGTGCTGTAAGCACGACAGTAAATGCATGTTAAAAGTTTTACCGGACAATAGTGATAAAAATAGAATTTCCTGGTTTTTTAATTTAAAAGGAAGCTTATTATTAAACTTCCTTTAAATTAAATTCGTGTATGTTAAGCATCTATGCGTGCATATTTAGCATGTTTCTCGATAAATTCGCGACGAGGCGGAACTTCGTCGCCCATAAGCATGGAGAAAATATGGTCTGCTTCTGCAGCACTTTCGATAGTTATCTGGCGAAGAATCCTGTTTTCAGGATTCATTGTTGTTTCCCAAAGTTGTTCGGCATTCATTTCACCGAGACCTTTGTATCGTTGTATCCCGACAGATCCGTCTTTTCCTTTACCAAGTTCTTCAACAACAGCATTTCTTTCTTCTTCTGTCCAGCAATACTTTTGTGTTTTTCCTTTTTTTACCAGGTATAATGGGGGAGTTGCAATATAAATATACCCGCGATTTATAAGCTCAGTCATATAGCGGAAAAAGAAAGTCATAATCAACGTCTGGATATGGCTTCCATCCACATCAGCATCACTCATGATAACGATTTTGTGATATCTTATTTTCTCGATGTTAAGTTCTTTTGAATCTTCAATGGTACCAATAGATACGCCAAGTGCAGTAAAAATGTTTTTTATTTCTTCGTTTTCAAAGATTTTATGCTGCATGGCTTTTTCAACATTTAATATTTTACCGCGCAAAGGCATGATAGCCTGGAAGCGGCGATCGCGGCCTTGTTTAGCTGTTCCGCCTGCAGAGTCACCCTCAACAAGATACAGCTCACACTGCGCGGGGTCTTTTTCTGAACAATCGGATAATTTCCCCGGGAGGCCTGAACCTGAAAGAACATTCTTTCGTTGAACCAGTTCACGGGCTTTTCTTGCCGCATGTCGGGCTGTTGCAGCTAAAATTACTTTCTGAACAATTGTCCTGGCATCTTTGGGGTTTTCTTCAAGATAGTTTGCAAGTTGTTCGCTCACGGCCTGGTCAACAGCACCCATAACATCGGAGTTTCCGAGTTTGGTTTTTGTTTGCCCCTCGAACTGGGGTTCCTGAACTTTAACCGATATAACTGCCGTTAAACCTTCGCGAAAATCATCTCCATTGATATCGAATTTTAGTTTCGAAAGCATTCCTGATTTTTCCGCGTATGATTTTAAAGTACGGGTTAAACCTCTTCTAAAACCGGCTAAATGTGTACCTCCTTCAATTGTATTTATATTATTAACATAAGTGTGTACATTCTCGGTAAAAGATGTATTGTAACTTAAAGCTATTTCAACAGGAATATCGTTTTTTTCTGTTTCAATATGAATTACGTCATCTATTAATTTTTCGCGGGCTCCATCAAGAAAATCAACAAATTCTTTAAGTCCTTTATCGGAATGGAATTTATCTGAACGAAAATGTTTCTGTCCATTACTGTTTTCTTTTTCTTCTTCTTCTCTTTTATCGGTAATTGTAAGGTTAATTCCTTTATTAAGAAAAGCGAGTTCTCTTAGCCGGGTAGCTAAAACTTCATATTTGTATTCAGTAACAGTAAAAATAGTATCATCGGGTTTAAACGTAATAATAGTTCCTCTTTTATTTGTTGTCCCTGTTTCTTTAACAGGAGCCTTGGGTTTTCCTCTTTCGAAAACTTGTTCATATATTTTACCGTCGCGGTGAATTTCGGCCGTGAGAACTGTAGATAAAGCATTAACACAAGATACACCCACTCCATGCAACCCCCCTGATACTTTGTATGAATCTTTATCGAATTTTCCGCCAGCATGTAAAACGGTCATAACAACTTCCAGGGCAGAACGGCCTTCTTTTTCGTGGAAATCAACCGGGATTCCGCGTCCATCATCAACAACAGTTACCGAATTATCTTCGTTAATTGTAACGTCAATATTTTTACAATGCCCGGCTAATGCTTCATCAATTGAATTATCGACAACCTCGTAAACCAAATGGTGTAACCCTTTTTCGCTGATATCTCCAATGTACATTGCAGGGCGTTTACGTACAGCTTCTAAACCTTCGAGTACTTGAATACTATCGGCAGAATAATCACTACTTCCTTTTGCTATTGTTCCTTCTACTTCTTCATTTAAAAGATCGCTCATCGTACTATATTTAAATTACTAAAAAAATATATTCTACTATAAAACCATTTTGAAACAGGGTAAAAATCTTTCTGTTATTTATTTAAAAAAGAAATGATATTAATACAGAAATTGAAATGATTTTTTCTTTCTTCAGAATTGAATTTTTCTTCCTGTTTATCAATGCTTTAAACATCGATTTTCTTCTGGTTTTTTAAACAGGTAAATATACTAAAAATGAATGACTTTATTGGTATAAAACAAGGTCAAAATAGGTTGATTTATTAACAGTTAATTCACAGTCAAATAAAAGGATTTAGAATGAATATGTTATTCCCAGTAAAATATTTAAACCATAAGCAGGATAATAGTTCCAGGTATAATATTTTTCAGAAAGCAGGTTGTTTATCTGGATAAACCCGGAAAGGATTTTAGAATACCTGTATTCGGCTCCAATATTGATATCAATAACTGATTCCAGTTCATTAAAATTTCCGGTGTCATCAATTTTAGCATATCGTTTGCCTATGGCGAACAAATCTGCTTTCACGATTATTTTATTTTTAATGTTGTACCTGGCAGCAAATGTTAGGTCGAAAGTTGGTTTGTGCCATGCTTTTTCTTCCTTATCCATTTTATAATCCCTGTAATTTGCCATAATGTGGAAATTTAATTTCTCACTGGCTGCAACCGATAATTCACCAAAATAGGATATTAACTGAATGTTATCGTAAACCACATTAAACTGATTGCCTATGCTATCGGTTTGTTCAAGGTTGTTTACAAAAAATGGCATATTATCGATAAGCGAATATGTTGCTTTGAAATTATAGAATATAGATGATGAAAAATTCCCTTTCAATCCTGCAAAAAGTATTATTTTATAATCGGTGTTTTTTAACCCCAGGCCGGGAGTAATAAAAGGGTTTATAGTAGTTGTAGATTGGTAATTATTGATTTCTAATTTTCCATCTACCCCTGCATACGGGATTATAATATTGTTAACAATATTATATTCAAGGCTGCCCGTGGGGAAATAATAGGTATTTGAGAAATCGCCCCTGTTATCGGAAAAGATATTTAACCCTGCTTTCACCCTGAATTTTTCGCCAAATTTGCCAACCCAGGGATTAATTTTTACAACAGTATTGTTTGATGAATCAATGGTTTCGTTCACTGAATAATGCTCAATACTAAAGTTTACACCTATCATTTCCGAAGTAAAAATTTTGTTTATATCTCCGTTTATTTTAAAAGCAAGTTCATGATTTTCAAAATTATCTTTTAAATAATCAAGTGAAAAACCAAAATCGTAGTTTACATGTGTTGAATCTATATAATTGGTTTTATAATTCGCATTCAGATCGAGAAGTAAAAAATTTTGTTTGATATTATCTTTTAGAAGAATGGTATCAACGGATGTATCGTAACCATAATGATACATGGTATTGCTTTTAAGCCCCATGTCGGCAAAAATGATTGTATTCTTAATAAATTTTTTTCCAAAAAACCGCAAATCATTATCGTGAAAACCTGCATCCTGGCGAATATCGTCGTCGAGAGTTATTTTTGCAAATGATGACATGTGTTTGTAATATGCCCCATAGGAATACTCTTTTGAGCGAAGATTGTTAACATAGGCTTCAATCACGGGCAAAACTTTTGTTCCTATACCAACTGTAACATAGCTGTTATAAAGTTCAACAAGGGGTTCACCAACCATTTTGGCAGGTTTTATGGGTTCAATGGAATATCCCAGGTTTAATTGTTTGGTTTGAAGCGAATATTTTACTTTCGGAACAAGTTTTAGTGTATCCGTAATTCTTGGTAAACGATTGATTTTAAATGCATCGGATATGGTAGGTTCATATGGTTTTACAACTTGTACTTCTTTTGCCAGCTGTTCTTCTTGTGAATACGAAAATTTTGTAAAAACAAGCGTAAGTACAATCAATAGTATATAAGTAATTATTTTTTGGATCATATCTAAATATCTTTAATTTACCTGTAAAGTATCTGTTTTTTGTTCAAAAAGCTTGTCGTATTTCCCATCGGTATTGTCATCAAATTTAATCTCTGTTTCTTCACTTGCTTTTTTATCCATTTCGTACTTTTCTTCGTCGATTATTTTATTGTATTTTTCTTTTGCAACAGCAATAATTTCATCTTTAGCATTCGGGTTATAGTTATCGATAATACTTTTTAAAGTATGTTTTGCCTGGAATTTATCATTCTTTTGAATATACACGTCGGAAAGCAGGATAAATGTTTTCGCGAGCCAGTATTCCTGGGATGTTTTTTGGGAAATAAAATCAAAAATCTCATGTTCGGCAACGGCGTACTGTTTGTCGTTGAAATAAATTTCGCAAATACGATATTTTGCTTCGGCACCTTCAGCACTTTTAACATCATGCGAAAGAATCCGGAATTCGTCAAGTGCTGACACATTTTTATTGTCGGCATACAACACTTTTGCTTTATTATAGTGAGCTTCGCGTTTTAACTCATCAGAAATCTTTTCGGTATGTAAAACCTTATCGGCAGAAACAACTGTATTATTATAGTCGTTTAACAAATAGTTACAACGCAATTGGCCAACACGTGATTCAATAAGGTTGCTGTTCAGTTCTGCAACTTCTTCGAGTTTAATATAATAATTTAATGCTTCAGCATATTTTTTATCAACAAAGTTGATTGATGCAGCAGAAATCAGAGCTTGTTCGGTAAATGTATTCTTAGGTTTATCTATCACAAAATTATATGCTTTTAATGCTTTATTTTTTTCACCTATGCGGTTATGACAATCGGCTAAATAAAAATGAGCATTTAAAATAAAACTTCCTTCGCCATATTTTTGGATATAATTGTTCAATTGGTCGATAGCTTGAAGGCAGTCGCCTTTCATGTAAAGTTTCTCGGCAGAAGTGTAGCTTAATGAATCCTGCTCGTTCATACTAATATTGGCAAACTCTCCTAACCCGTTTACATAAGTAAAGTAGGCATCAACATTATTCATTTCAACATAAATGTTCTTGATTCCGGTAAGTGCATTTTTTGCTTCAGGAGTCCCGGGGAATTCAGCCACAACTCTCTGGTAATAATTCAGGGCATCCTGGTTTTTATCTATGCTGAAACAAATCAGGCCTAACTGGACAAGTGATTTTTTTACATAACTGCCCGATGAATACTCATTAATAATTTTTAGGTAATATTCGTATGCTTTATCCTGATCTTTTATTTCGAGATAGCTTTTTCCCATCTCGAATAATGCATCATCGATATATGCAGATTGTGGGTGTTCATTGATTAGTCGGTTTAATGTTTCCAGCTTTTTTTCGGGACGGGCAAGTAAACCCAGGGAGAATCCTCGTTGAAACAAGGCATAATCTTTATCGAGTTTTCCATTTGAAATGGCTTTATCGTAAAAATCAATTGCCAGCCAATATGTACGGCTTATAAAATAGCAGTCGCCAATACGGTTGTATGCATCGGCAATAGTTTGAGTTGAGTCGTTAATTGAGATACTTGTAAATTTCCTGAACCATTGAATAGCTTCAGGATAGTTTTTAATTTTAAAATAGGCATATCCTAAATTGTAATGTGAAATATTATATTCGTCCAGGTCGAATGCCCCGGGGGTTAGCAAAAAATTAGTGTATTCATCAATGGCTTTTTGATATTCGCCTAGTTGATACCAGGCTTCGGCTTTCCAGTAATGGCTTTGAGCCGATATTGCTTTGTTATATCCCGGGTATTGTAAGGATTTATCGAATGTTTCAATTGCTTCGGGGTAATGCAGGTTGTTGAATAGTTCGAGAGCACGGTAATAAGCTACTTTCTGGTAAGCTTCTTTCATTCCCTGATCTTTATCCTTTATTTTATCGAGTGAATTTAATGCTTCTTTGTAATTGCTCGTGTACAAGTAGGCCATTACTAAAAAGTTATACGCATCATCGAGTCTTATGGAATTTGGATAAAGCCTGATAAACTGGTGAAAAGCATCAATAGCTTCGTTAAATGGCGAATGATACAACTCATAAGTAAGTAAAGCATAATTAAAAAGGGATTCTTCTTTTATTTCGGCATCGAAATCCAGCCTGGATGCAAATTCGAAAGCCATGCGTGCCTTGTTTTTTTCGCCAAGCACTGTATAACAATCGGCTAAATGGAAATACGCGTTTTGGGCAAGCTGGTCGCCGGCATCCACCGCTTTTTCGAAATTTACCACGGCACTGTCGTATTGGTTTAATTTGTAATACGAATAAGCCAGCTGGTAGAAATCTTTGCGTTCAACTTTTGGTGCTTCCTTAGCATGAATTTCAAGGTATTTTAATGCATCGGTATATTGTTGTTTTTTGTAGTACGAGTCGCCTAAAATCTTGGCAATTTCGGGAGTTCTTTTTGCACTGGCCGATTCAAGTAAAGGTGGTGCATAACTTATAACATCATCGTACTTTCCTTGTAAATAGTAAATCTGGGCAATATAGTATGGAACCACGGGGGCAAATGTCTCGTTTTCGGTTAATCGCTGAAATCCTTTTAATGCTGTTTCGTAATTTTTATCATGGTAAGCAATATGTGAATAGTAGTAATTTGCCGGAGCAGTATATTTTGTATTTACATCTTTAATCTCGTAAAATTCGGTACTTGCTTTATCGAATTTATTCGTCATAAAATAGCTGTATCCTAACTTGAAATGATACTCGGCAAGCTCATCGTTGTTCAGTTTTTGTTTATTTACTTTAATGAACCAGGATACAGACTTTGAATATTTTTTCTGGCGGTACTGGAATTTGCCCATGTGAAAATAGGCTGAATTTACTTTCGAATTTTCAGGGTGCTCGGCAATAAACTTCGACATCAGGTACTCGGCATCTTCATTAAACAATTCAATAGCACATAAAGCTGAATAGAATTCGGCATTTGCCTTGAACTCGATTTCATTTTTACCATAAAGTTTTATCGCGCTGTTAAATTGCTCTTGCGCGACACCGAATTTTTCTTTCCCGAATAATTCAATCCCGTTTTTATAGAGTTTATCGGCATCGGTTAAAAGTATTGTTTTTTGGCTATGTGCTTTAAAAACAAATGATAACAGAAGAATGATACTGGTAAATAATATTGTTTTTTGCTTCATATTATATTCCGCTTGAAATTCGCATAAATTTAACAAGAATAAACGTAACAGACCTTTATAAAAAGGCTTTTTAATTAACATAAAACTGTTAATTATTAAAAATATTTTATCTTTAGCTAATTTTGTACCAAACTGCAAATTAACGGGCAATATGTATTTTTTAAAAACCAAAGGAACAGACAAAATTCCCGATTATGTTCAATTGCGTGACGATCAATTCGTGCTGATAGCACATTTTAAAACATCGCATCCTGAGCAAGCGATAAAGAAATCGGGTTTTGAGAAATACGAAACAGAAATTTTACGTTTAATTCAAGATGTACCATTTGGCAAATTATATAAACTTGATTTATAAATAATAATAGAACGCAGATTACACAGATTAATATGATTAACACCGATAATTATAAATATTCTGACATTACTGATAAAATTATAAAAGCATTTTACAAGGTTTACAATACATTAGGGTATGGATTTTTAGAAAAAGTATATGAGAATGCTCTATTTCATGAACTTGTTGAAATGGGTCTTTTTGTTGAAAAACAAAGACAGATAAAAGTTTATTACGAAAACAAAGAAGTAGGTGAATATTATGCTGATTTAACTGTTGAAAATAAAATTATTCTTGAATTAAAAGCAGCTGAGTCGTTGTGCGAAGAGCATGAATATCAATTAATCAATTATTTAAAAGCAACAGAAATCGAAGTGGGTTTATTGCTTAATTTTGGTAAAAAGCCTGAATTAAAAAGGAAGGTTTTTTCAAATCAAGAAAATCATATACAATCATAAAAATCAGCGTTCCCGAAAGCTTTCGGGACAGCGTTCAAACAACATAAATTATTTGAAATATGGGACTTGATACAATTATTGAATTTGAAAATGCACGAATTTTTCAGAAAGATAACCTGATATTAACCAATGTAAACCTAACTATTAACAAAGGTGAGTTCGTGTATTTTATCGGCAAGGTTGGTAGCGGAAAATCGAGTCTCATAAAAACCATTAATGCCGAAATCCCTTTAAAAGATGGCGATGGTAAAGTTGCCGGCTATGATCTTAAAAAATTAAAAACAAAACAGGTTCCGTTTTTAAGAAGAAAACTGGGAATTGTATTCCAGGATTTCCAGTTATTAAGCGACCGCAGTGTTCACGACAATTTACAATTCGTGTTAAAAGCTACCGGCTGGACAAATAAAACCGAAATTAACGATCGTATAGCACAAGTACTTGAACGGGTAAACCTTGGATACAAAGGATATAAAATGCCTCATCAACTATCGGGAGGTGAACAGCAACGTGTGGTTATTGCACGAGCACTGCTAAACGAACCGGAAATAATTCTGGCCGATGAACCAACAGGAAATCTTGATCCTGAAACTTCTGAAAATTTAATGATGCTGCTTTTAGAAATTAGCAATAACGGACGAGCTGTAATTATGGCAACACACGATTACAACATGGTAAAGCAATTTCCTGCACGAACTATTAAATTCGATAATGGTAAGATTTTTGAACAAGGACTGGCTGATGAGATCGATTTCGAGAGTTTGAAAGAATAGAAATATGAATATCATTTCTAATGAATAATATCTTAAAAAGTTTTAAAAAAAATAATGAATTTCTTAAAAACATTCTTACTCTACTATCAGGGTCAACAATTGCACAGATTATTACTTTAATTACAATCCCTTTTCTTACCAGAATATATACACCCGAGGATTTTGGGTTTATTGCAATTTATTTAAGTTTAGCAAATGTAATTGCTACAATTTCAACCGGTAGATACGAGCTAGCAATAATTCTCCCTAAACAAAAAGAAGATGCATTATCTATAATAAAAGGAACTTTCTGGATAGTAATATTTATTTCATTAATAAGTTTTGTAATTATTTTAATATTAAAAAGTTATGATAACATCTTTACCAAATTTATTAATCCAGCATATTTTTATTTCTTTCCTCTAAGCGTTTTAATATTAGGGTTAATAAAAATATTTTCACAATGGTACACAAGGCAAAAAGAATTTAAATTTCTAGCTTCAGCTACAATTTTCCAATCCGGATCAACATCAGTTTCAAATATTGGATTTGGATTTCTCTATTACATTCAATCAACAGGGCTCTTTATTGGCCATATACTGGGTCAGTGTTTTCAATTAATCCTGTTTTCTTTAAAGTTTTTCAAAAAGGAAAAATACGAACTTAGAGGAATTGATAAAAATGATATAAAAACCCAATTAAAAGAAAATATCAATTTTCCCTATTTTTCGGCCCCAATGGGTTTTTTAAATTCAATATCTGTTGATATTTTAATTTATATTTTGAATTTGTTTTATTCAACAACACTGGTTGGGTTATATACGAACGCTACTAAAGTAATCAACTATCCATTAAATTTTATAACACAATCATTTACATCTGTTTTTTATCAAAAAATAAGCGAAACCGAAAAAAAAGTTAAGTTTTTTATGATTTCATATTTTTCAAATTTAATTATTGCAGTTATTGCTATGATTCCAATTATATTTTGGGGCGAAGAATTGTTTAGTTTTGTATTGGGAAAAGAATGGGAAGCAGCAGGATCAATTGCAAAATATTTAGCCCCGCTTACAATAGCTAGTTTTGCAATGCGAAGTGTAAGTAACATTTTTTCACTTACCCGAAAGAATGGGATATTATTGATTTGGCAAATAATTTATTTGATTTTAATTTTAACTGTAATATTCTTTACAAAATCGAGTAAATTTGAAATCATGATAATTGGAGTTTCCATTTTAGGAGCATTATTGTATTTTGTTTTAGCATTTATTGGTTACAGAATCATGATAAATAAATATGAAAAAAATATTTAAATCAGCAATCTACTTTTTTTTAAACCTTTTATTTAAAGAACTAAATAAAAATGATTCTAATTATCCGGTTTCAGAATTACTTAAATATGCTTATAAACAAAAGATTGCAGGTTATAACCGGAATGTTCCCTGGCCGGTGCATTTTACATCACAGGTAAAATGCCCTGAAAAAATTCTACGAGGTACAAAGTACCCGGGTTATGCAAAAGGGTGCTATATTGACGGTAGAAATGGAATCATTTTTGAAGAAAATGTTATCACGGGGCCAAAGGTTTCCATTATTAGCCAGAATCATGATGTTTTAAATTTCAATACCTATTTAACTGGAAAACCTGTTATTATCAGAAAAAATTCATGGCTTTCTACAGGATGTATCATATTACCTGAAGTTGAACTTGGCGAGCATACTATTGTTGCAGCAGGAGCTGTAGTTACAAAATCTTTCCCTGATGGAAATCAGATTATTGCAGGCAATCCTGCACAGGTGATTAAAAAGATTGAACCTTATCGAGAATAGTTTTACCTTTTAAACCATTTAAAAGGAATTGGCAAGTTATTTAATTTAAAAGCAAAATAGGTTTCGTTTGTGGCTCCGAATCCAAGATTCCTGTATTTTACACCGGGAATATTTGATCCTGCAAAATCAAAAATTAAATCCTGTCCTGCGTTTTCCTGAATATACCTATCAATTAAACCAAACATGGCGCTTACTTCTCTGCCCTTTTCATTCAAAGCAGTATAAAGAATAACTCTATTTCCCCATTTTAAAAAGAATGCAGCAGCACAAAGCTCATCATTCAAATAACCAAAATAAAATTGCCCTAGGTTATTATTTATACTAAAGTCAATTATATTTTTTAAATTTTTAAAGTCAATTTTTCTTATCTCTCGAATATGTTTGATTTCAAACATATTTTGCATAAGTTTAATAAAATCAAAACTATTCCCTTTTTTTTGAATAATTAAACCTGATTCACTCACTTTATGCAAATTTAATTTAAGACTCTTTGCATATTTTAAATAAAGTTCTTCGTAGGATTTTGAGATATGAATTAATTGAGTGTTTCGTAATTTAAAAAAATCATTATTTAATCGTGGATTAGCAGTATTTAAATAAATCTCAATAAATTTATAATTATTCGATATCAAGTTAATAAAACTTTCAATCTGTTCAGAGCTAACTTTATCTTTAGAGAATATACCTAATTGTTGTATAAAAATCGGTTGATACAAATACGATATTCCATATTTTCTTTTATGAGTTAAAGGCATTACAACATCATAATCGCCAACTACCAATGCACCCCATTTGGGTGAAACAGAATTGAGATACCACGAAAGAGCATACACCAAACCATTTTGTGCATTCTCAATAGCAGAATCCCACTTTCGTTTATCTATTTGGTTATGCTTTAAGTATTTGATTTCCAATTTTAATTGTTGTCTAAATTTTAGGGCTAATTATAATTTTTATTCTATATACGCTTTCATAAACTCATTTAGAACATAATCAATGTTTTCCTTCCATTCATATTTTTGTACATAAATAAATTGATCAGTTAATTTTGAAATACTATCTGGCACCAAAAATCTTTCTTGAATATCGCTGAAATAGTAAATCTTATTTCCTTGCCATTTTAGTTGGTTAGTATCATTCACTGATGAATAGTATGATGATTTTTTTAACAGTTTATTTTTTGAGTTAAAAATTGCAAATTCCCTTATTCCTCCAGATGTTCCTCCTTCAAACAAATGATATAAACCATTATTTGAACACCCTATATAAGTTTGATAAAAATCGGTTTCAATTATATTTTTTTTTAATTTAAAATCAATTAAATATGACTTATAAGGAGTTGCATCTCCCAAATATATGCTTACAAACAAATAATTCTCCTTATTTTTTTGTTCTACAATGTATATTTCATCAACCTTATTGATAAGCCCCGGATTATTTTCTGGTAATTTAAAATATTGTTTTATGATTAAAGAATCAACATTACAGATGATATAAAAAGTATCTTGATTAAAATAGGATTTTGTTTCCTTTGTTTTAATACCTTCTCTAATCTGTACATAATTCTGTTTATCTTTATTGATTACTAATTTATTGTCTTTAGAAACCTCATTTATTATATTCTCATTTGGCTTATTAAAATGGTTACAAGATGTTATCCAAATCAATAAAGATGCAATTTTTACGATTGATTTAATCATATTATAATTTAAAAAATAGTTAAATACTTCGAGAAAATAATAACAACTTACATTATTTTAATGAAATACTTAATCTGTAAAATCTGAACAAATTTACTCTTAATCTATTTTTATAATCACCTCATTCTGCTCAAAACCATTCGTTTTAACTTTAATTATGTAAAAGCCTGATGGAGAATTAGATAAATTAATTTGATTTTTATTTTTAACATTGAGTTTTTTATTTCTTTTTCGCTTCAGTTTTATTGGATAGATACATTGCTAATATTAAGAACAAACCACTCAATATTGAAATATATTCACTTCTGTTAGTAATAATGGTCAGAATAATTAATTTGAGTAAACATTATAATTACTAATATTAGCATAATAAACATGAGTATTCTTCAAAATTTCATAAACTCTGTCATAATCCTACTTTGAGTTTTATTTTTCAAATATGGTTTCGAGCATTTTCTTGTAAACAGGTTCCCAACCTTTCCAGTATCCGTGGTCGCTCAACGATTCGTTATGCCATAAACAGATATATGTTCCATTCACAGCTTTAATTTTATCAATAATTTCTTTGATTTTTTTCTCGGCTTCCTCAACGGTAAGTTTCAAATACTGATTTAATGTTACATCCATAACCTGGAATGGGAAAATTCTCAATTCGGTTTCATGCTCGTTGTACAAATCATAAAACATGAACGGAGTACATGTTCCTGCCCTGAAACCCACGTCGGAAGCATAACCCAGGGTATAATCTTCTTTTATTCCCAGTTTAAGTAAATTCTGATAGGTTTCGTTAAACAATAACTTCAGGAAATGCTGACGGCTTTTTGTTATGGGTTTACCTGTTATTCCTGATAAATAATCGTACTCGCTTTTAAGTTGTTCGAAACTCTGATTCGATTCATACGACGGGTGTATGGCTACTTCGGCTCGTTCTGAAATCTCTTTTATCAGCGATTGAAACGCATCGTTATCTAAAGGCAGGTTTTTATCGTAGGTATTGTAGTTTCCGGCTAAGAAAAACCAAACAGGGCTAACACCATATTGCGCGTGAAGTGAATCGATGTAACTGTATGTGTCGAATGGATCTTTTTCGCCTGCCAGTGCCTGGAACCGTTTAACATTTTCGTTTATATCAAGTTTAAATAAATCGCGCATGGCCGCCCCGATGGTACGAACTGTTCCTTTGTACAAATAGGCATAGGCATTATCAATATCAATTGTTGGAATAAATTTAAACTCCCTTTTGCAGGTTTTGAAATTGGGGAACTTTTGATTTAGCAATCCTGCTAACATACATGCCCACTGATCGACAATGGGATCGTATAAAAATCCATTTTTATATGCCAGGCTCTGGTTTGCTTCGAACCGCCCGTGCTGATCGGCACTAAATGGCAAATACTCTTCGTAACGGCTGATTAAATAAAAACTGGCAGCAAAAATATCAAATGGCAAATCACCGGTATTGGCCTGGAAAAATACTTTTTGATTATTCCAGAGATTCACACAGATTTTTTTCTGAAGGATATCTGTCTCAAATAATAATTCAACAGGCTCAATCTGGAATGAATCCTTAATAATTTCTGATGAATAATTTATTTTTGGAAGGTTCGATTTTATAAAACTATCTTTATCAGTAGTAACCTGATATTCGGTATTGTAAATATCGTTAAAAATAAATTTTAAGATATACTCCAACCGGGCTGTGGTTTTATGGGTATAAATCTGGATCAAGATGTTTAGGATTTGGTTTATCCAAATTTACAAAAAAATATGATCATTCAAACTCTACGATTGTAATTCCTGAGCCTCCAAATTGTATATGCTCATCGTGAAATGATTTAATAACATTCACGCTGCCAAGATATTGGCGAATTAACTGACGAAGAATGCCGTCTCCTTTACCATGAAGAATTTTTATTGTTCCCATATTAATAACAATTGCCTCGTCGATAAAATCACGAACCATTTGCAAGGCTTCGTCGGCTCGTTTACCTCTCACATCAATTTCAGGTTTAAAATTGAGTCTTTTTTCTCCAAAATCCCAGCTCTGGGAACTTTGTTTTCCTGATATTGGATTCAATCGTTTAAATTCTTTTTCAGATATTTTCTCAAGTTTTTTAAAGTTGAGTGTTGTAATCATGTTCCCAAATGCAACCATAATGCTTTCGACATTTACATCGAGCACTTCGCCTGTAGAATTTTGTCCAATAAGTTTTACTTTATCTCCTTTTTCGAATTGCCCGGGTTTCTTTTCGACAACTGGTTTTGGTTTTTTTATAAGTTTTGGTTTTCCATATTTCTCTCTTTGCTCAAGTTTCTCAATCTTTCTATTTACCTTTTCTTCGTCGTTTAAATCAATTTCATTTACTTCGGCTTTAAAATCATCGAGTTGTTTACGGATGGTTTTTGTACGTTCTTTATCGGCCTGACTTTCGCGTATTTCGAAAATAGCATTCTCGATTCGTTTATTTACATCAGCCAACAATAGCTGGGCTTCGGCTTTTGTTTTGTTTAGTATTTCTTTTCTTGACTTTTCCGATGTTTCAATTTCTAACTTGTATTTTGCAATAAGCTCTTCGAGATTTTTTTCTGATTTACGGATGCTGTCACGCTTGGTTTCCCAGTAACGCTTATCGCGGATAATATCTTTCAGGTTTTTATCGAAATCGATATGATCTTTACCAATTTTTGATGTTGCCTTTTGAAGAATTTCTTCGGGCAAACCAATTTTGCGGGCAATCTCGAACGCAAACGAACTTCCGGGTTCACCAATAGAAAGTTTAAACAAGGGTTGAATTTTGTCGGTATCGAAAAGCATTGCTCCGTTTTCTAAACCAAATGTTGAAGAAGCAAAGTGTTTTAAACTGGTGTAATGAGTTGTTATAACTCCAAAAGCTTTATTCTCATTTAGCTTGTCGAGAATAGCTTCGGCAATGGCTGCTCCAAGCATAGGTTCAGTACCTGAACCAAATTCATCGATTAAAACCAATGTCTGGTTGTTGGCATTGCGAATAAAGTTCTTCATGTTCAGTAAATGCGAACTATACGTACTCAAATCGTTTTCTATGGATTGATCATCACCAATGTTGATAAACAGATTTTCGAATAAGCCGATTTCGGAATTCTCGTTCATTGGAACAAGCAGCCCGCATTGGAACATGTATTGTAAAAGCCCGACCGTTTGCAGGCATACTGATTTTCCCCCTGCATTAGGTCCAGAAATAAGCAATATTCTTTGATTATCGTTATTTAAGCCAATTGTTAAAGGGATAACCGATTTTCCTTCAGCCTTAAATGTAAGATACAAAAGCGGATGTACAGCATCTTTCCATTGTACCATCGGCCTGTTATTAAATATGGGTTTAATCCCTTTAATCTTATTTGCCAGCATAGCCTTTGACCTGATAAAATCGATTGTTCCCATGTAATCATACGCTTGAAGAAGCTCGTCGATATAAGGCCTGATATCGGATGCAAAGAGGGTAAGGATTTTAATTATTTCGCGTCGTTCTTCGTATCCTAACTCCCGAATATCGTTATTCAATTCTACAATTTCTGCAGGTTCGATATAGGCTGTTTTACCTGTAGCCGATTCGTCAAGAATAAAACCTTTGATTTTTCTTTTATGAGTAACATCAACAGGAATAACAGCACGTCCATCGCGAATAGCGAGTGTTACATCCTGATCTATAAAACCATCTTTTTGTGCATTTTTTAAAATAGCTTGTAATCGTTTTGAAACCAGACTTTCTTTTTCACTAATTGCTTTACGAATTTGATTGAGCCCGGGTGATGCATTGTCCTTAATTTTTCCCTGTTTATTTATTATGGAATCAATACGTTCAAACAGGTATGGATATAATTTAACATTTGCTGTTAATGTTTGTAAATAGGGATATTTTTGCTCTTCTTTTCGTGCTTTAAAGAAATTTAAAAGGGCTTTAATGGTTTCGAGCGAGCGTTTTAAATCGAAAAGTTGTTCGGGCGAAAAGTAAGTTCCTTCAACCCGTATCTTTTTTAATGCATCGGTAACATCAATAAAATGGTTTAATGGAAAATCAGCTTCCATTAACATGATATTTTTAAATTCGTTAACCTGGTTTATTAAGGTTTCGATAAAAGAATACGACGAAGAAAATCGCATTTTATCGACCTTTTGCCAACCGAGATTGCATAAGCAGCCGCCTTTAAGCATTTCACGAATCTTGTCGAAACCAATTTTTTGTTCAAAATTATCAGGATATAGCACGTATTTACATTTTAAGTCAGGCAAATTTAAGAAATACTTAATAATTCAGTTGCTTAAAATACGTATAAATCGTCAGCTAAATAGTATTTCTTAAATCGAATTCAGGTTATTAAAACAATTTATTTATTCATTAAATACTCGTTAAGCAATTCAAAAAGCTTGTGTTTACGAATAGGTTTTGATATATACGCGTTACATCCTGCTTCGAGGCTCAGTTTCTCATCATTTTCCATGGCAAATGCAGTTTGAGCTATAATTGGTATTTCACTGTCAATATTTTTTATTCTTTTTGTAGCTTCCAGCCCGTCTAAAACAGGCATTTTAATATCCATCAAAATCAGGTCAACTTCGTTTTTCTGGTACATTTCAATTGCCTGTTTCCCGTTTTCGGCATGTATTAGTTTTACTTCGGTTTTTGAGAGTAACATTTCGAGGAACCTGAAGTTGCTTTCTTCGTCTTCAGCGATAAGTATTGTTTTTCCCGGCCATTTATAATCGGGTTCTTTTTCCCGGGTTTCTTTTATAAGTCTTTCGCGTTCGGCAATTTTTAAATAAGGGATGGTAAAATAAAATGTGGATCCTTGGTTTAATTCGGATTCAACATATATTTCGCCATCGAGAATATTAACAATACTTTTACAAATTGCAAGTCCCAGGCCTGCTCCGCGGTATAATTTCTTTTTATCGGTTTCGATTTTTGTAAAACGGCTAAAAATCAATTTTTGTTGATCTTTGGATAAGCCTATACCAGTATCTTTTACGAAAAATTTCACTGTTGGATTTTCAACGTTATCTTCAAGTATATAACCAAATTCTACAAATCCCTTGTCGGTAAATTTCAGGGCATTATCAACCAGGTTGGTAATTAATTGCTGTATTCTTAATGGATCTGTATAAATATAAAACGATGGATTTTCAACACCCAGGGACATTCTAAGGGCAATATCTTTTTTAAGCTGGTTCTGTTTTCGTTCTGTAAAAGTCTCAAAAAGCTCTTTAAGTATTTTATTTATGGCACAATTTTTTTTGTCTATAGTAAGCTGTCCGGCTTCAATTTTAGCAATATCAATAATATCGTCGATTAAATGCAGAAGTGTATTGCTACTGTGAATAATATGCTGAAGTAACTCGTCGCGTTCAACCTGGTTTAATTCAAAGTCATTAAGAAGATTCGAAAACCCGATGATGGCATTCATTGGTGTCCGAATCTCATGCGACATGTTAGCCAAGAATGCTGATTTTAAGCGATCAGATTCTTCTGCTCTCTCTTTTGCAATCTCAAGATCGGCCGTTCGTTCTCTTACCAGTTGTTCAAGCCTTGTCCGGTGTTTTTCGAGTTCTATATTCTGTTGTTCAATAAACTGTTTTTGTTGTTGGGCAAAATCGCGTTGTTGTTGAATCTCGTCTTTTTGTTGCATTACTTCCATCTCGGCAAGTTTTAATTTGCTGATGTCGGAATCAATAGCAATGAGTTTTATGACATCTCCTTTTTCGTTGGTAATTGGAGTAATTGTTGTTTGCGACCAAATATTTTGTCCTGATTTGGAGTGATTTAACGACTCGTAGTTCCTGCTTTCTTTAGTTCGTAAACAGAATTCGATTATTTCTTTAATATTTGCAGACAAACTAAAGTCTGCCATTGTTTTATAATTCTTTTTCATCAAATCAGAAAAAGAATAACCATACATCCGGGTAAACCCTTCGTTAATCCATTCAATATTCCCGTTTATATCTGCAATTACAATAGCATTATCTGTTTCACGGGCAATTATCGAGAGTTTTTCAAGCTCCTGGTTTTGATGCTCAAGTTCTTGCGATTGAACAAGAATTTCTTCTTTCTGGTTATTGATTTCGTTTGTTCTTTTTTCGACCAGTCTTTCCAGTTCGGTATTTACAAACCTTAAACGGCGGATACTAATACGAACAATAGTAAAAATCAATAATACGGCCAGGATGAAATATATAATAAAGGCAAAAATAGTTCTATACCATGGCGGAAGGATAGTAAAATAAAAGGATGCTTCATTGCTTTCGATATCATAAATATTCTTGGCTTTTACTTTAAAAATATAGGTTCCTTCAGATAAATTTGTATATTCTTTTACTGTTGTCTTTGTCCAACCAGACCAATTATCATCAAATCCTTCTAACTTATACTGATAATTCAATTCAGATTCATTACTGAACTCGGGCGCAGAGTACCTGAATTTAATGGTATTATTATGAAAGCTGATTTTATACTTTAATGAATTGTTCTGATTAAAGGAAAAGTATTTTTTATTCTTATCATCAGTGTAATAATTGCCATAGAAAATACAAGAATCCTTTTTAATTGTTACATTTCTGATAATAGCATTATAGCTTTTACTAAATTCTGCTGACTCTGATTTTTCAACTTTATACAAACCATTTGTACCGCCAATCCATAGGGCATTATTATAATCGAGATATATGCTGTGAATCATCATCTCGGGAATTTTATTATATATTTTAGAATTCCAACTATATGTTCCGTCAGGGTTTTTAATGGCATAGCCAATAGAACCACGATTATTAACCAGTTGAGTATAGTAAATATTCCCGGCAGGATCTTCAATTAATGAAAATACATCTTTCTTGTCGCCCGGGAACATCTTTCTAAAACGTGTATCTTCTGTAAATTTATTCTCATTGTAATTGAAAAAGTAAAGGCCATATTCGGTTGCAAAAACCATTTTACCGTCTAAATGATATATTAAAATATTTTTTAATGATGGCAATCCTGATTCAAGTTTATAATAAGTTATTTCTTTAGGATTTAAAATATCATCTGACAGCTTAATACGAACTACACCATCACGATAAGTACTTAACCAGATTTCACCGTTTTCATCTTCGGTAATTGATCGGATGCTAATGCCTGAATGGGGTATAGAACCTAAATAGTTGAATTTTAACCCGTCATATTCCAAAATACCCAGGTCGTTATTTTTACCAATAAATACAAGGTTTTTATTTATTTTTGATTGATATAAACTGTAAATAGTAGAAAGGTTTACAACACTTTTAAGGTTTAATTTATCAATCTCGTAAACTCCGTTGGTTGCGCCAACAAGTAAAATATCCCTGTTGGTTTTGGGTGATTTGAAATTTAGAAAAGCCCATGCCTGGGCAATATTATTCTGAAGTTTATTTAAATGATTATTTTTAAAATAATATATACCCTGTTGGGTTGCAATAAACAATATACCCTTGTAACGTATAATTGATTCGATAATTCCTTCTAATCCGGTCGATTCATTCCAATGTGTAATGGGGGCTGAAATATCGCATCGTGAAATTCCATTATTCAGGGCCAGCCAAAGATTTTTGTCTGCATCAATATATATTGCATGAACATTGTTGTGTTGTAAGCCTGATTCTTTATCAATTTTTTCTTTTATCTCGCCATTATTATTTACAATTATGCATCCTGCATTGTTTGTTCCCAGAATTATTTTTCCATCTTCAGAAATAGTTCCACAATTAACAAACTCGTCAATTAAAATTTTGTTTGCGTTACTTATAATTGGTTTAAGTTGATTCTCTCCGGCAGATTCCGGCTCATACTTGTACAATCCTTTTTTTCTATTTGCAAGTAAAACTTCATTTTTATACTGAGATGCAAAAAAGAATTCGGTATTTATAAATTCTTTCCCGTGAGAAGTTAATGTTAATGAATCGCCAATTAATTTGTACAAGCCATATTGTTCGTCAATTATTAATAAATCAGTATTGTATAAAAACTGAATTGTAAAGGCTGATTGAGCTTTCCAGTATGAAAACCCCTGATTATTCAAACGAATTAAATAATCTGAAGAGCGGAAATAAATATTTTCATTTATAGTTTGAATATCGCGAATAATACCTGTCTCGTTTATTCCCAGTGAATCTATAAGCGAAATGTATTGTATTTTCCCAAGATTGTCGGGTTGCAGGTAACCTAATTCATTTGTCCCTGCTGTATATATTATCCCTTTTTGGTCTTTTCCCAATGCTCTTGATGATATTTTATTTGGCAACTCAATCAGTTCCCAGCTACTCCCGTCGTAGATTAATACCCCGTCGCCATTAGCAAAATACCTGATTCCCCTGTTATCTTCCAGTATGCCCCAGTTTTGATTGTGGGCTTTGTAATTTTGGTTTAAGTAATTGGTAATAAATGGAACTCCTTTCTCTGTAGAACCAGCATATACAACTTCCATATCATAAAAGAATATGAATATACACAGGAATAAAAAAAGAGTTCTTCTCATATACAATGGCTTAGGTTTAGCTCAATTCCGAAAAAAAATTATTGAAAATAAACCGTAAAAGCAAATATATGGGGGCATATTTTACATACCTGTTTTTTTAAGCCTGATAAACAGACGTAAAATAAGTGCTAAAACGTTTTGATAAAAATTTAAAAAAAAGACTGAACTATTTTAGCTGAAAACTGTTTCTCTTTCAAAATTTGATTTAAACGGAAAAAGAATTACATCAAAAGATTTCCGGGCCTGTTGTTTTTTATTTTCTTTTACGTCAACTATTTAGATATTAACTAACTAAAACTATAAAATGAAAGCATTTAATTGGAAAGCCATTTATTTATCTCTTTTGCTGAGTATTGTATTAATTTCTTGCCAGAATGGAGCTATAATACCTCCGGATGCAAAACAAATTGCAAAAGAATTAACTATTCACGGTGATACGAGAATCGATAATTATTACTGGTTAAACGAACGTGAAAACCCTGAAGTAATAGCTTATCTTGAAGCAGAAAACAATTACACGAAAGCGATTTTGAAACCAACAGAGAAGTTTCAGGAAGATTTATTTAACGAAATGAAATCAAGAATAAAAGAAGACGACGAAAGTGTGCCTTATAAAGAAAATGGATATTTCTATTACACCCGGTACGAAACAGGTAAGGAATATCCAATATATTGCCGAAAAAAGGAAAATCCTGAAGCCCCTGAGGAGATTTTGCTTGATGTAAACAAAATGGCCGATGGATTTGAATATTTTCATGTAAGCGGATTAAGTATCAGCCCTGACAATAAAATTCTGGCCTATGGTGTTGATACTGTAAGCCGAAGAAAATATACCCTGTATTTTAAAAATATTGAAACAGGTGAATTATTCCCCGAAACAATTATAAATACAGGTGGAAGCGCTGCATGGGCAAACGATAATAAAACGGTGTTCTATGAACAAAAAGATGATCAGACTTTACGTGAATATAAAATTTTCAGGCATGAATTGGGTACAGGTACTTTGAATGATAAAGAAATTTTTTATGAAGAAGATGAAACATTTAACACGTATGTTTATAAATCAAAATCAGAAAAATATATTATTATTGGTTCGAGCAGTACTGTCTCTGATGAATACAGGGTTTTAGATGCAAATAATCCTGGCGGGGAGTTTATGGTAATTCAACCCCGTGAAAAGGGATTAGAATATAGTGTTTCTCATTTTGGCGATTATTTCTATATCCGCACAAATTTAAATGCCATTAATTTTAAACTGGTAAAAACACCGATTAATAAAACCGGAAAAGAAAATTGGATCGATGTAATTCCTCATAACGATGACATTTATCTTGAGAATATTGAAATATTTAAAAATTTCCTAGTTCTGGAAGAACGAAAAGACGGATTAAATCAGGTACGAATTATTAAGTGGAGCGATAATTCTGAACATTATCTCGATTTTGGTGAAGAAACGTACACGGCATACATCTCAATGAATCCTGATTTTGACAGCGACCTGTTGCGTTACGGCTATTCTTCGCTTACAACACCGAGTTCTACTATTGATTATAACATGGTTACCCGCGAAAAGACAATAAAAAAAGAACAAGCCGTTTTAAGAGGATTCGATAAAACAAATTATGAATCGAAACGAATATTCGCGACTGCAAGCGATGGTAAAAAAGTAGCTATATCTCTGGTTTACAGAAAAGGAATTAAACTTGACGGAACAAATCCGGCACTTATTTATGGATACGGATCGTATGGAGCTACAATGGATCCGTATTTCAGTTCAACACGTTTAAGTTTACTCGACAGGGGCTTTGTTTATGCTATTGCTCATGTTCGTGGCGAACAATATTATGGCCGTCAATGGTACGAAAATGGTAAATTACTTAATAAAATAAATACGTTTACCGATTTTATAGCATGTTCTGAGTATTTAATTGAACAAGGATACACCAGCAACGAAAAACTATTTGCAATGGGGGGAAGTGCAGGTGGTTTATTAATGGGAGCAATAGCTAATATGCGCCCCGATTTATACAAAGGCATTGTTGCCCAGGTTCCTTTTGTTGATGTGGTTACCACTATGCTCGACGAAACAATTCCTTTAACAACCAACGAATTCGATGAATGGGGAAATCCAAAAGATTCAACTTATTACAACTATATGTTATCGTACTCACCTTACGACCAGGTAAAAGCACAGAATTATCCTGCAATGTTGGTAACTGCAGGATTACACGATTCGCAGGTTCAGTACTGGGAACCCGCGAAATGGGTTGCTAAATTACGTGATATGAAAACAGACAACAATGTTTTATTGTTATACACGAATATGGAAGCAGGACATGGCGGTGCTTCAGGACGTTTTCAGGCTTTAAAAGAATATGCATTGGAAGATGCTTTTATTTTCAGGCAGTTGGGAATTACAGAATAGATTTTTTTCCCTGAATTTGAAGCGTAACTACCAAGTTGCGCTTTTTTTATTAGAATCTAAAAAACCACCGTCTTTGACGGTGGTAATGTATGTTTTAGCTTTGCTAACTAAATTTTTTTAAATTAGTAGCATGGTAAA
>MENK01000001.1:230915-379564 GCA_001768235.1 Bacteroidetes bacterium GWB2_32_14 | reverse complement strand
ACTTTTTCTCTGTCTCGTTCGACGGGGCTACATAATCATCGCCGGCTTTTACTTCTGGAACAGGTAAGATTTCGCGGTTTATCTTCCCGTTGCTCGTTAACGGGAACTCGTCCATATCTACAAAATACGATGGTATCATATAATCCGGCAGATATTCTGATAAATAATTTTGTAGTTGATCTTGAGTAACTCGTTTTTTGCTTACAATGTACGCACATAAGTATTTTTCTTCTTTGACTTCCCTGGCCAGAACTACACATTCTTTTATAAATTCATGCTTTAATAAAACATTTTCTATTTCTCCAAGTTCTATCCTGAACCCGCGTATCTTGACCTGGTGATCTATCCTCCCTAAAAATTCGATATTCCCATCGGGTAACCATCGGGCTAAATCGCCTGTGCGGTATAACCTTTCGCCTTCTTTAAATGGATGGCCTATAAATTTCGCTGATGTTAGTTCATCATTCCCTAAGTACCCCCGACTCAACTGTACTCCGGAAATACATAACTCTCCTGTTACTCCTATTGGTTGTAAATGCTTCACAGGTTTATCTAATACATATAACTGGGTATTAGATATTGGTTTCCCTATGGGTATGATTGAATAAAGCTCTTCCCGAAAACACTCAAAACACGAAACATCAACAGTTGCCTCTGTAGGGCCATATAAATTAATTAATCGTATTTCTTCTAATTCTCCTGTTTGTTTGAAAAAATTATTTACCTGGTTTACTTTTAAGGCTTCTCCACTACAAAAAACATACTTCAAACTCTTTATCCTGTTATTCAAATTTTCTCCTGAAAAATATTCTAAAAATGCATCTAACATTGATGGTACAAAATGAATAACACTTATTCCATTCTTTTCTATTGAATCACATATTAGAGATGGTTCCTTTTCTCCGCCCTGCGGGAAAATATTTAAACAACTCCCATTAAAAAACCACCAAAATAATTCCCATACTGAAACATCAAAGCTATAAGGCGTCTTTTGAATTAGTATATCACCTTTACCTATTGGATAGCTTTTCTGCATCCAATGAATCCTGTTTACAACCGAATGATGCTCGATTAAGACTCCCTTGGGACTGCCTGTTGAACCTGACGTATAAATTACATATGCCAAATCCGTGGAACTAATCGATTCTGATACGTAAGATTCTTCTGAAGCATTTGTATATTCAGACTGTAAGGGAATGCACGGTATTATTAATCCTTCACTATTTTTTACCTTCTCCGATAACCCTGAACCAATAATTAATTTATCTATCTTACTATCGTTTATTATATGAGTAACCCGGTCTGTCGGGTGAAAAATATCTATGGGAACATAAGCGCTCCCGCTCTTTATTATTCCATAAATATCGATCATTAAATCTATTGAACGCGCTTTTAATAAACCTACTTTCATCCCTTTTTCCAAGCCTTGTTTTGAAAGATGCTTCGATAAAATAATTGTTTTCTTATTAAACTCGGAATATGTTACATGGTGATCTTTTTCAATTATTGCAACCCTATCCGGGGTTTTTTCTACCTGCTCTTCAAACAATTGAGCCAGAGTTTTATCTTTTGGGTAAGTTGCTTGCGTATTATTAAATTCATACAAAAGCTGATGCTTCTCTTCGGGGCTTAGTATATCTATTCCTGATATTTCTTTCCCCGGGCTAAATACTATTTGATTTACTACCTGTTTAAAATATCTTATATATCTTTCTATTGTTTCTGGCCTGAATAGTTTGGTGCAATACTCAAAACTAAGCAATAACTGTTCTCCAAAATCTATTGCTGATAAACTCAAATCAAACTTGGAAATTCCCGGAGTATGTATGTAATTTGAACTATCAAAGCCTCTGAGATCCCGTTGATAATTCCCCTGGTTGAAAAGATTAAACATTACATCAAAAATTGGATTCCTGCTTACATCTCGTTCTGAGGATACTTGCTCTACCAAGTCTTCAAATTGATATTCCTGATTCTCGAATGCTTCCAAGGTTGTTTGCCTTACCCTTTTTAATAAATCTGTTAAAGTGTAATCTCCTCTTATTTCGTTCCTCATTGCAAGGGTATTTACAAACATTCCAACTATATTTTCTAAATCCGCATGATTCCTTCCTGCAAATGGTGTTCCTACAACGATATCTTCCTGACCACTTAATTTTGATAGTAATATGTTGTAAACAGTCAGTAAAGACATATACAATGTTAACCCGTTATCCATTGCTAAGGACTTAAACAAACTTGTCTCTTCCTCGCTAAAAACAAAACTTACTGAAGCTCCTTCAAAACTTTGTATCGATGGACGTATGTAGTCTAGCGGAAGGTTTAATTTGGGCAGTTCTCCAGCATATTTGTTTAGCCAATATTGCTCCTGTACTTTTATTCGTTCTTTCCTACATTCATCGTGTTGCCATTCTGAATAATCTTTATATTGCAACCGTATTGGGGATAATGATTTATTATTAAGTAAATAAACAAATTCTCTTTCAAGTATGGCATCAGAGGAAGCATCGCTTATGATATGATGCATATCTATCATTAATAGGCTGCTTCCTCCTTTTATCTCAATTATTGCTACCCGAAAAAGAGGGGCACGTGATAAATCAAATGATCGTATAAAGTTAGTTCGAATACCTGTTTCTTCTGATTTATCTATCAAATACTCTTCTATTTTAAATTCTACACTCTCTTGTATTCGTTGTATAGGTTCATCTTCTATTAATTCAAAACTCGTGCGCAAACTCTCATGACGTGATATCAATTGTTTAAAATCAGTCTCTATTTTACTTTTATTAACCTTATTTCCCAGTTGAATAATCCATTGAATATTGTATGCTTTGGAATTTGTATCTAATAATTGCAATGTAAATAACCTTTTCTGGGAAGATGACATTCTATAAAAATCTTTCTTCTCAGAATTTACTATAATGCTTTCATTTTGAGATAAGATATTAATTATCTCTAATTTTTTTTCTCTTATTAAGCTTACTAAATCCTTTGATAACAAACCTTTTGGAGCAGACAACTTTAAATCGCCATTAATTATTTTAATACTAATATGAAGTTTTCTTAACTCGGCAATTAATTCTAAACTGTTCATTTTATAATATCATAAATCATTAATGGGAATTTCTAACTCTACAATTTTCTTACTCTGATACCAATCTTTTTACAGGTAATTTTAGTAAAAGAATATAATTGCTATTTTGGTTTAAGAATGCTTTTTTAATAAAATAGTAACCGCCAAAGGATTAAACTACATTGTAATTTCCGACTTGGACAGAGTCAATAAAATTGAAATAATTTTGTACATTTTTTTCCCATGCAAAATTTTCTTCCATTGCATTTTTTTTAATTTCATTCCATATTTCCGGGAAATTCTTATATATTTCAACGGTTTTTTTAATAGATTCGTAAAGGCCATTTCTACTAAAACTTTTCAAATAAAATCCTGTTGGTTTTTGCCTTTCGTCATAAAAACACTTTACCGAGTCTTTAAGTCCCCCAACAGGAGTAACTATTGGAATTGCCCCAAAAGCCATAGAATATAACTGAACCAACCCACATGGTTCAAATAAAGATGGGAGCAATGTTATATCAGCAGCAGCTAGTAAATTATGAGCCGTTTCTTCATTATAATAAGGATCGTAATAAAATGAGTCCTTAAATTTTTCCTGAAGAAAAGAAAGCGATGTATGTATTTTACCATTAATTCCTCCTGAAGGATTTCCATATACAAATAACTTTATTCCTAAATCAAATAATTTTTTATAAAATTCGATTGCATAGTCTTGATTCTCGTTATTGCCATCAAAAAATAAATTTATTCCTTTCTGCCTGGTTAACCTGCCCATAAATAGAATTAGTGGTACTTCATCTAGTTTCTTTTGATCAAATCCACACTTTTGAAATATTAATTGTTTATAATACTTTTTATTTTCAGATGAATCTATATTGTATTTCTTTGATAAATATATACTTCTATTTGGATGCCAAATGTTATAATCAACCCCGTTTTGTAAACCTATTATTTTTTTCCTGGTATTTAATATGAACTTTAAATTTTCATGTGGAGCGATTCCTTTTTTTAACTCTTGGGCATAATTTTCACTCACCGTTAAAATATAATCAGCATGCTCAATAGCCAAGCCCAATAAGCTTGCAGAGCCAAACTTTGAATATAAGTCCTTTAAGAGAATATGCGGTTCGTCTTCTAAAAAAGGGAAAATATCATCATATATATTTCCTTGATGTTCATAGTTATGAATGAGTATTGATGTACTTACCAATAAATTTGATTTTCCAACAATTTTTTTTATAATAGATGGGTAAGCAAAAACACCTGCAGCATGCCAATCGTGACACATCAAGAGCATTAGATTATTAATTCTACTTTGAATTAGAGTCAAAGCTGCTTTACCAAAATATAAAAAAATTACTATTGATGATAGATTTTTATACGGATTATCTCCATTGAAATTGTCAAATACATTATTAGAATATACAAACTCATCTTCCATATTAAGAAAATAATATTCAATGTTATTCCGAATTAAATAATAATACTTAAACTTATACTCAATACCTTGCAATTCTACAATAAAATCATGGGTAGAATAATTCTCCAAACAATTCATTAATCCTTTATAGTAGATAGAGACAACTACATTATCATATTTCTGTGATAAATATTTTGGTAAGGCAGAAACAACATCTCCCAGTCCTCCCTTTTTATAGAATGGCGCAACTTCATAAGCAATGTGAACTATTGTTTTATTCTTGTTCATTAAACTCTTAGTGATAAATTAAAATTAAATTTGCTTTTTTTCTAATCAATTTTATGTGGTTATTATTAATAGGGTCTCCAAATAATAATCTATATTTTTTACCTTGGTTGATAATACTGTCTAAATTAAAATTAAGTTCTTCTTCCGAGAAATTTAAAATGAAACAAATCTCATTGTTCATATATTTTCGAGAAATAATAAACAGATTTTTTTTGCAATCAAGATATAAAATATTAAAATCGCCATTATCAAAAATATCCTTAAATTGGTTTCTTATTTCATTCATTTTCTTAAAGAATGAAAAAGATGGATGATCTAATTTATAATTATCCCAGTTCATCGAGCATCTGTTATAGCCAGGGTGATCGTTTAGCATTATTTCTTCGCCAAAAAATAATATTGGAGTTCCAGGTATAGCGTATAATAAGCAAAATGCTAAATAAAAATCCGCATCATCATTTATTAATGAACAAAATCTTGGTAAATCGTGATTACTTAAAAACACCCATGATTTTCTTAACGCATTAAAAGAATGAGTATATATATAATCAACCAGATTTTCTGCAAGGCCATTCAGATTGATTTTTTTTTCAACAAAGTATAACATAAACACTTCTTGGTAAAGTCCATATGCTGTAATTCCATCGCCTCCATTATTACATACAAAATCAGTTGAATCGTTATGAAGATTTTCACCTATTAACAAGATATCCCTTTTAATTCTTCTATTGGCTTTTATAAATTTATATAAAAACTGATCGGGAATTTCATCGCTTACATCCACTCTCCAACCATCTATATCATATTTTTTTAACCAATACAATGCGGATTCTATCAGGTAATCCTGAACTTCTAAATTGTTAAAATTAAATTGGGGCAATTCTTTATACCCCTGCCAGCAACTATAATTCTCACAATTTATTGATACCGGGAAATTATAAATAATAAACCAATCTTTATACTTTGATTTTTCATTATATTTTAATAAATGTTTAAATGGAATGAAATCAGTGCTGCAGTGATTGATAGAGATATCAACAATAATTTTCAATCCCAAAGAATGGATCTTATCAACTAATTTTCTAAAATCAGCATTTGTACCAATTATTGGATCAATTTTCCTGTAATTAATCGTATCGTATCTATGAGCACTTTTAGAAAAAAATACTGGATTTAAATAAATAAACTTAACACCCAGTCTTTTAATTATTGGAAGTTTATCAAGAATTCCCTGAATATCGCCCCCAAAATATGTGTAAGTATCGGGTTGGCTACCCCATGTATAGAATATTTTATTCTCGGTTTGTTTTTTCGATTTACAGAATCGATCGGGAAAGATTTGATAACCTGCTCCCGAAATATTTATTTCACTCTGATTTTGAGAAAACTCAGGAAATTCGAAAAATGTAGATTCTTCAATATTTGAGGTCGCCTTATTATTTTCTATAAGCCAATACATCCTATCCCTGTCTCCAAATTTAATGGCAAATTTTTTCGCATCACCCTTCTTATATCGTATATACCAGTACTTTTTATTTTCATTCTTAAAACTCACATGAAAATCAAATTCCTGTAATTTCTCATCTACCAGTATAATCCTATTAATCCAAGAATAATAGCTTATTAACTTAACTTCAATTAAATCTTTATGAACATAGGAAATGAATCTATCTTCGTTTTTAAAAAAAATATGATTAAATATATCTGATTTCAAAACAATAGGTACTCTAGACTTTAAATCATGATTTGCAATTGATGTATTAATATCTATGTATTCCTTCAAAAAATCATTATTTAAATATAAATGATAGTAAGATATTCCATGTGGTAAATCAACTTCGACATGAAAAAATCCACTATCATTTTTGGACATATTTTTACGATAGTACCTCCCTTTAGCCGGGAAAATACCTATGGTAATATTCTCAATATCATCTCTACCTTCATCAAAGATTATTATTTCTTTAAGCATTTTTTGTATATACTATTGCTTTATAGTTTAATCGTATCTTTTCGATAAATATTAACAGCTCTAAATAAAATTGACTGGATAACAATCCTTATTTCTTTCAATTACCAGATAAAATATCTATAGTCTCATCGGATTAAATTGGAATTAAATATTTGATGTGTTTCCGGATTAAATACCTTTTTTGTTAACAACTAAGCTATTCTTAATATTATTCTTAATTATTCCGGATAATTTACTGATATGAGGCTGCTGAAATATAGTACCATGATCCCCTGTTACACTTTCGAAAGTAATATTATTCTTAAAATATTTTCTTATAATATCCCGCATTTCCATGTTTTTTATTAGTTCATCTGCACCTGCAAATATTAAAGTCGTTTGTTCTGTATCAATTTTAGGGTATTTGTAATTTATTTCGGCCAAGTAGGTTGTAATTAACTCTTGATTATAAAATTTTGTATAATAAGAGATTCTTAAATCTTGAGATTTTGTTGTTTCGTTCACTGAATTATGTTCTTTCAGAATATTAACCCCTGCATCCCATATTTCTTCTTTATTGACTGATTTTAGCAAAATAATAACATCGTGTAAATTTATTTTTTCTTTCCATCCTAGGTCCTTGGCTATAAACCAAGCTATATCGTTAATATTAAATTCCCGATCCAGCACCTTTTTAAGCTGTTTATCATCTGAATGATTAGAAAAATCTTCTTTTAAAGGAGGATCAACCAGAAATACTTCTTGTACTTTAAACCCGTGTTTTTCAATTTGTGCAGCCAACTCCATGGCGAAAATACAGCCTGTGCAAAAACCTCCAATAAATATCTTTTCTCCTTTATAAATATCCTTAATAGAGCTTATACATTCAGCTATGTTTTGTTGAATTAAATTTTCATTTAAGATATAATCAGAAAGATCTGGTTTTTTACCAAGGTTAATTTCTTTTTCTAAATCCGAAAATAAAGGGGGGAATTGCACACCATAAAAAGGTTGGTTTTCGCCTAAAAGTAACGATAAATCGATTATTCCGATGATGCTTGTTGCAGGTAATATCCCTCCCAGTGGTGCAACAAAGAACAATGGGGGATTTTCTCCTTTGGTTTTTAAATTGGCAATCTTCACCTTTTTTTTATTATCTCTGGCTTCAATTAATGAGTTATCTATATGAAAATTTCCTGCCCACGAAAATAATTCAGAAATAAATGCTGCAAGATCTCTAATGGTAAGGTTCTGCAGAAAAGATGACAATGAAATTCTTTCACCGATTTTTTCTTCAATTTTATTTAATAAAGTAATTGATAAAAGTGAATGTCCGCCAATTTTATAAAAATTATCGGTTACACCAATTGGAGAAATATTTAAAACATCCTCCCATATTTCAACAAGTTGTATTTCTAATGGGCTTGAAGGAGCTATATAATCATTGTTGACTTTTTTCACCGGAGCTAATAGGACATTTCTATTTATTTTTCCGTTCGTGGTTAATGGCAATTCATCCATCTCCACAAAGTACGAAGGCACCATATAATCTGGTAATAATCCACTTAAATAGCTTCGAAGAACTTCAATATTTGGTTTGTATTCAAATACAATATATGCACATAAATACTTTTCATTTTTTTCTTCTCTTGCCACAACAACACACTCTTTAACATCTTTGTGGTTCAATAATATCCTTTCTATCTCTCCAAGCTCAATACGATAGCCTCGTATTTTTACCTGGTGGTCTATTCTTCCTATAAACTCAATATTACCATCTTTAGTCCATCTACCTAAATCACCTGTTTTATAAAGAATTTCGCCAGGCATATGCGGATTAATAATAAACTTTTCATGACTTAGAACAACATTATTAATATATCCTAAAGAACAGTCGGAACCGCCAATACAAATTTCTCCTTTTACCCCAATAGGTTGTATTTCGCCATATTCACCCAGTATGTAAATTCTTTTCCCTGCTATTGGTTTCCCAATTGGAATACTTTTAAAATTATCAGATTTATTAAATTTAAATTGAGTAGCAGTAACAGTAGTTTCCGTTGGTCCATATTCATTAAATATGGTTATCGTTTCCTTAATATTTTTAATATGATTTGCACTTAAAATATCACCTCCAATAACTAACTTCGTTAAGCTCCTTATATCGTTAAGAAATAACTTTTCAATATAAAATGGAACGCCATACAGGCAAGTAATTTGATATTTTTTTAAATAATCGTTTGTTTTTAAGCAATCGAGTAATAAGTCTTTATTTACCTGAATTAATCTGCCTCCTGTAAATAGTGGCAACCAGAGCTGTTCAACAGATGCATCAAATGTTAAAGGAGAAAATAATAATACTCTTTCGTTACATCCAATATTTAGGCTTTTAATTTGTGATTTTATGAGATTTACTAAATTTTTATGTGGTATAATCACGCCTTTGGGAGTTCCTGTTGAGCCAGAAGTATAAATAATATAAGATGAACTATCTGGGGTAATTTTAATTGTCTTTATATTTGACTTGCCATTATTGCCTAAATTTAGATTCTTAATCCATAACTTTTTAACATAAACATCTAAATCTTTACCGTTTGTGGTTGTGTCTAAAACAAAAGAAACTGAACTATCTTTAATAATATAATTGGCCCGGTCGTTTGGTAAATCCTCATCGATTGGTAAATAAGCTGCCCCGGTTTTTACTATTCCAATCAATCCGACTATCGAATCAATAGATCGGTTCACAATTAATCCTACAATTGAATTTTCTCTTACACCTTGTTCGCAAAGGAGTTGTGCTAACTTGCTTGTAATTGTATCAAGGTATTGATAACTAATACATGAATCACCAAAATCTAATGCAATTCTATCTTTATGCATTATAACCATTTTATTAAAAACATCAGTAATAGTTGCCGGTTCTTCTTGCTTAAAATTTTGATTGAATTCCTGAAGAATTTGTTTTTTCTCATCAAAAGATAAGATATCAACCTGATGAAGTTTTTGATTGGGATTTGAACTAATACTATATATTATTTTTTCAAAATAGCTTGCAAAGCTCTCAATGGTTTGTTTTTTAAACAAGTTTGCATAGTAAGAAAATGCTAAATTGATTTTTTCTCCCGTTTTTACTGCAGTTAATGTGAGTTCAAATCTCGATGTATTTGTATCATTATTATACGGATAAAGTTTAAGCCCGGGAATATTCAATTCTGCTTTGTCCATATTCTGGAAAACAAACATTACATCAAATAAAGGATTTCGGTTTGTATTTCTCGATAGTTTAAGTTCTTCTATTAATTCTTCAAACTGAAAATTCTGGTTGTCGAATACATCTAACACACGTACTTTTAAATCATTAAGAAACTCAAGATAGGTAATGTTTTTTTTGGGAAAATTTCGTAATGTTAATGTATTTACAAACATACCAATAATACCCTCTAATGAGCTATGATTTCGCCCCATTGAAGGTGTTCCAATAATAATATCTTCCTGATTACTTAGTTTTAATAATAAAATATTGAACACTGACAGAAGAACCATGAATAGGGAAGCTCCATTCTTCTTTCCTAATTCATCCAATTGATTTAGTATTTGAGAATCTAAAGTTAATAAAACAGTATCTCCTTGTGTTACTTTATCCTTATGTCTTATTCCATCTAAGGGTAAATCTAAATCAGGCAAATCGCCATTAAATTTATTGACCCACCATTGTTTTTGCTTTTCTATTGCTTTTCGTTGATGATTGCTCTTTTGCCACTCTGCATAATCCTTGTATTGGATTTTTTGAATTGGTAATATGTTTCTATTATAAAGAGACATGAAATTCTTAATCATTATACCATTTGAACTACCATCAGAAACTATATGATGAATATCAACCATTAAAATATGATCTTCCGGAGTTATTTCTATTAATCCGGCCCTAAACAATGGTGCATGGCCTAAATTAAAAGGACGAACAAATTCTTTTACAAAAGAGTCTGCATTTTCATTTTCCTTATAATACTCCAATTTAAAATCAACTTTATCTGATATTTTCTGCTTTGGCGTATTATTGACTAAAATAAAAGATGTTCTCAAGCTTTCTTGTAATTGAATAAGTCCTTTAAATGAATCTTCAAGTCTTTCTTTATCTAATTTCCCTTCTAACCTAACAAATTCCGGAACATTATATGATAAAGAAATTGGATTCAACTGATGCAGAAAGTACAATCTATGCTGAGCCGAAGACATTTCGTAATATTCTTTCTTTTCTACAATAGCTATTTCACCTCGTGTATCCTCTATTAGGGACTCAGATAAAAATGTAATTATCTCTTGCTTATTCTTCTTAATCTCATTTACAAGGTTGGGAGACAAAACACCTTTTGGAGCTTGTAGTTTTAAATCTCCATTATAAAGTTGAATATTTATATTCTGTTTTTTTAGTTCAAGTAATAGTTGGTATATACTCATGTAATTTGGTTAAATTCATTCAAATGAAGAAAATATTTGAATATGTTTTTTCTAAACTGCTTAATCTTACTTTGGTTTATAGATTTTTTCGTAAAGAAATTATCAGTTCTCGGGGTACCTTAAATTAGTAAGTTATAAACAAAGCGATCTTTAGTTATTACTCTAAAATAAATTTGACTATTATACTTCCAGGTTAAAACAAGGATAAATCAAAGCCCAAAAGAATATAAAATTTAGAAGGGTCCCATTTAATAAATCTAAAGCAGGCATTATATTATAATTTCTTCTTGAGTCTGAGCCTGAGTATTCAATTCAAATATATCATTATGATTTATAAGCATTTCTACTCTCAAAGCCAGGCTATAAACAGTTGGTTCTTTAAAAAATTCGGTTATAGGAATTTTAATTTTATATATTTTATGAATGGCATTAATCACAAACACAGCTTTTAATGAATCACCACCAAGTTCAAAAAAGCTATCATTTATTCCTATCTTGTCGTAACCCATGTATTCTTGAATAATTTCAATAATTTCTTTCTCAATTTTAGTATTGGGTTCAATATATTCATTTGATAATAGGGGTCTTTGCTTTTTGATTTTATTATTCGATACCGATAATGGTTTTTGTATATCAAAGGCTTTATCTTTCTTAATATTATCTATTTCTAAAATTTTTCTGAAATCACTTTTTGATATAATTAGCTGATGTGGCCGTTTATTAAGTTTTAATATTTTTCTAAATATCCCTATTCCTTCACTATTAGTTAATGATTCTTTATTAAAATTATCTCTACCTACTGTTTTGAGAAATGATTCATCATGCTCAATCATTTCTTCAACTATTAATGAGTTTTTCTTTTGATTTAGAGTTGTTGGATGTGTAATTTGTTTGATATCTTTAGGCATAGAAATACTTACCCTTGTATACTCATCAATTTCTATTAAAACATTACCCCTTTTATCGCAAATACGAATATCGCATGTAATTGATTTTTTATTGCCTTCGTTTAATTTAATATTTGAAATAATGCTAATAATACTTTGTTGTAAAGAATTATAAATTCTAATATTTCGATACATGAAAGGTAAATAAAATCCAGACTCAACTGAGGTTCCTAAGGCACAATCCAACAAAGATGGATGTAACTTAAACTCCTTGAAATCATCAATAAACTTTAATGGCAACTCAAGAAATTTTATGACTTTATTATCATATTCTTCTTCATTCGTAATGCATTGCCATCTTTCTCCAAATTGCTTAATACCTGAATTGCTTTCTATGTGCCGGGTATTTTCTTTTTGTGTTAATTTAGTTTTTGGGTTTATTTGAATTTCTTCAATATTTATTTTTGGGGAAAGTAATTCTTCGTGAATTGCCAGTTTGCCGATGCAATGTTCTGTCCATAATCCCGATTTATTATCACTAATAATTACAAATTCACTATCCTGTTCGAGTTTCTTAATGATAACTCTTATTTCTTTAATTTCCGAATCACCGCATATAAGAGGCTGTAAAAAACAAATGTCAGAGAGAGTTATTGATTGGGCCATGTACTCATGTTCGCAAGCCATTCTCGCTAATTCCAAATATGCTGTTCCTGGCAGAACTAACTGATCGTCAATTCTGTGTTCATTTAAAAACCATGATTTTTTTGAAAAGTGTGATACATAAATACTTAAATTATCATACTTAATTTTATTTTTAAAAAGCGGATGAAATAGTTCTTGCCTGTAAATATTGTCAGATTGATTATTTGACAACTTTTGGATTGATTCCTTTGCCTGGCCAATCTCACTCCAACTATTAAAATTAATAGAAGTTCTTATTTTCTTTTTAGAGAATTCATTTTGATAATGTGCATATGTATCTAAAAATGCATTTGCAGAAGTATGTCCAACATGAGCTATGGCGGGAATAATTGCATTTCGGGATGAACTATAAATTATAAAATCAATATCGAATTGATTAATTAAACTTTCCAGGGCCAGTGTTCCTTTAATCTTTGATTTAAATACTTTATCATCATCTTTTTTTGATCTCATCTGGATAATTTTACCATCAGGTTCTCCTGCTAAGTGGAATAATCCATCGATTCGCTCATGGATATTATGGATAGAAACAACCATTTGCTCCATTTCATCAATTTCTGATACATCTAAGTTATAATATTGTATCGTTTTCCCATATTTTTCAAGTTCTTCCAAACGTTTTAGCCGATTTAAGACTTTTTTATCTGAAATAGCTGACTTATTATATGTTCCGTTTGAACTTCGTTCAGGCAATGCGGTTCTCCCTGTAAGTATTAAATTTACATTGTATTCTTTTAAAAGATATTCAGATAAAACAAAACCAATACCGCCTAAACCTCCCGTAATTAAATATACTCCATTAGGTTTTATTGTCGAGAAATCAATCGAATTGTCTTCTTTAATTTCAACATTCTCAAAACATTGAATCCATCGTTGCCCATTCCTGTATCCAATAACTTTATCTTTTATAATTGTTTTTAATTCAATATTTAAATCTTCGGCTAACTGTGCTTTGTCATTTCTGAGATCGACATCAATTGTCCTACAGCTAATATTATTATATTCAATAGGTATGGTTTTTGCAGGCCCCTGAACAGTTGCTATTTCAGGAAAAAATAAATCATTCCCAATGATTTCCTGCGAGTTACCTGTAATAATTGATATATTTATCTGATTGTCTATTGAAATATTTCCAATTGATTGTACAATTTTTAATAGTGCAAAATAACTTATAGAAAGTCTCTGTTCCAAGTTCTTTAATGAAAGTTCTTCTTGATTGGTTTCCTGAAGTGTATATAAATAAATTATTTCCTGTATTACATGTGTTTTAATAACATGAGTAATTAATAATTCATAATCATTTGTATTATTAATATTTATTTCATACTCTTTATCATTGATTATTCTGAAAGAACTTGCTTTTTTTACTGTAATAACAATATTTGAATCTTTCCTTAGTTTTTCGGTGAGTATATTTCCAAAATCATAATCATCAATAAAAACAAGCCATGTTTTAGGCTTTTGGTATCTTTCATTTTGACAAGAAAGTGTTTTTTTCCATGAAGGGATGTAAAACCATTTGGAGCTATCTGGTTGATTTGTAGATTGTGGAAAAATATCAATCCTTTCAATATCCAGACAAGAAGAAAATAAATTTTTTTCAAAAGAGTATCCGGGAAGATTTACCCGATGTATTGATTGATTTAAATAGAATTTTCCCCAATCAATAAATACCCCGTTTTTCCACAGTTCTCCCAGTTGAGATAAGAAAAAATTATAATCAGTCAGATAATCGTTTTTGTGTCGCAACATACTTTGGGCAGTTATTTCCTTTTCCTTTTTAGCATGTTGTTGAATAATTAAGGGTAATCCTTTATCTCCTCCAACCTGAATAAAAACAGGGTGTTCAAGCTTCATTAGTTCTTGAATACCTTGAGAAAAGAGAATTGACTTTACAAGATGGTCTGCCCAATATTGAGGATCAATTGCCTGTTCATTAGTTATCCATGTACCCGTAAGTCCGGAAATATAAGGCAATACAGGATAACTAAGTGTTATTTTCATAACTTCCTGTTTAAACTCGTTAGATACTTCTAACATCAAATTTGAATGACTTGCTCTAGGATAATTGATCCATAAACCTTCAATTCCATTATTTTGTATTTTTTGTTCAAACTCAAGCATTTCCTTTACTGCTCCGGAAACAATACAAAGATCTGGGGTATTTACAGCTGCCAGTGATAATTTATCATTTAAATAGGGTTTTATTTCTTCAGGAGAAAGAGGTACACTCATCATTTTGCCTACAGGGGATTTTTCCATTACAATCGCTCGCTTCACAATCAAAGTAAGGGCGTCTTCTAAAGAAAAGACTCCCGCCAAGCATGCCACTGCATATTCTCCAAAACTATGCCCAATCATTCCGCTTGGCTGGATTCCTAAAAACATTAATTGTTGGGCTACAGAATATTCTATAATGAATTTGGCAGGACCCGAATAATGGATATTGTTTAATAATTCTCTTGCTTCTTCTGTATCTTCCCCGGGGAACAAAATCGACTGAAATTCAATATTTAAAAGTTTATTAATAATTGCACAACAATTATCAACAGAGTTTTTAAAAATAGGTTGTGTTTTATAAATTTCTTTAGCAATATTAATATATTGAGATCCCTGACCACTAAATACAAAAATATTGGTTCTAACTATATTGGGATGTATAAACGAAATATCGGCTGGTTGTAAAGGCTGGTTTTTCAATATCTCTGTTAAATGGCTTGTATTATCAGCAACCATTATCTTTCTATATTCAAATTCCTTTCTGCCTATATTTAAAGTATATGCTATCCGTTCAAGGTCAATATCGGGATTATCAAATAGATACTTAGATAAGTTATTTGACATTCGAACCAGAGCTTCCGGTGTTTTAGCTGAAATGCAAATTAATTGTGAATGAATATTGGGCAATGAAGTTTTATAATCGACAATAAATTCCGACAATATAGCGTGTGCATTCGTTCCTCCAATTCCAAAAGCACTTACCCCGGCAATTCGCTCCTTCTCTTCATTTGTTTTCCATTCATAAAGTTTATCATTAACAATGAATGGACTGTTTTCAAAATCAATTTCAGGATTAGGAACCTTAAAATGAAGGTTCGGCGGAATAAGCTTGTTTTTTAAAGAAAGTACTACTTTAATAAAACCGGCTATTCCTGCAGCACTATCACAATGTCCAATATTTGTTTTAACAGAACCAACCCTGCAGAATTGTTGTTGTTGGGTGTTAAATGCCTTTTTTAAGGCATTTATTTCAATTGGATCACCAAGTTTTGTTGCCGTACCATGAGCTTCAACATATGTAATTTCATTCGGTTTAATATTCGCCATTTTTATGGCATCTTTAATAACTTTTGACTGCCCTGCTATACTTGGTGCAGCAAATCCAATCTTATCATTTCCATCATTATTTATGGCCGACCCTTTCACTATAGCATAAATATGATCTTTATCGTCGATCGCTTGTTCCAATCTTTTTAACACAACAATTCCGGCTCCATCACTTGCTAACATACCTGTAGCGCCGGCATCAAAAGTACGACAATGGCCATCTGCAGAATTATGCATTCCCTCCATATATTCGTATCCCTCATTTGCAAAATTGCTACTTGTTACTCCACCAGCTAATGCCATCTCACATTCCCCATTTATTAGAGATTGGCAGGCAAGATGAACGGCCACTAATGAAGTTGAACAAGCAGTATAAAAAGCAAATGATGGCCCCTTTAAATTGAGTTTATATGAAATTAATCCAAAAAGAAAATCTTTATTAGTAAGATATTTTGCATATAATTGACCAACTTCTTTATTTTTTCCTGATAACTCAGAAAATACTTCCCATTTAAACTGAGGCGAAGCACCACCATATAATCCTATTCTGCCAGTGTACTTCTCTGGGTTATAACCAGCATCTTCAAGAGCATTCCATGCGCATTCATGAAAAATTCGTATTTGTGGATCCATCACTTCTGCTTCATTAGGGGTATAGTTAAAAAATGATGAATCAAAACAAGTATTATCTTCTAAAACCCCTGCAGCCCTGATATAATCGGGGTCTTGTATTAATTTTTCATCAATACCACTTTTTCTTAGTTCTTCGTCGGTAAAAAATGTAATTGATTCTACTCCATTTTTTAAGTTATTCCAATACTCCTGCAAATTATTTGCCCCGGGAAAGCGGCACGATATACCAATTACTGCTACTTCTAAACCTGTAAGTTTAATGTTTTTCATATTTATTATTTATACTATTCTTCTGTTCTTAGTTTAAGTAATTTTTGTCTATTTAAAATACTTTTGTCTGTATCATATTCCAATTGCTCTTCAGGTATAATATTAGTTATATTTTCATTAATAACTTTGGCCATCCGTCCAATAGTGTAATTTTCAAATATTTGAATTACAGAGATTTCTTTATTAAATTTTCTTTTTATTTTTTCCGATAATTCTATAATTTGAAAAGAGGTTCCGCCAAGTTCAAAAAAGCTTTCGTTTATTCCAATATTTTCTATTCCAAGTGTTTCTTTCCAAAGTTCAAGAACTTCTTTTTCTATTAAACTTGATGGGGCAATAAACTCTTTTTGATTATGGTGTTTTATGTTCAAGAATTGTAACTTTTTCTTATCAACTTTTCCATTTGTGGTCATTGGGAATGAATCCAGTTTCTCAAAAATAGCAGGAATCATGTAACCAGGTAATTGATTTACCAGGTAATCTCTAATATCCTGAAAAAGAATGGTTGTATTGGATATATAAAAAGCACATAATATTTCCTTTTTATTTTTATCTTTTGTTTTTACAACTACTGCATCAGTGATATTTTCAAATTTTCTTAAACTTTCTTCTATTTCACCCAATTCTATTCTATTTCCATGTAATTTAATTTGATCATCAATCCTACCCAGGTATTCAATTTTTCCATCATTTGTCCATCTGCCAATATCTCCGGATTTATACATTTTATTTCCGGTACAAAATGGATCTTCAACAAATTTCTCACACGTTAATTGCTCGTTGAAAATATATCCATTTCCAACACCCTTTCCGCTGATACAGATTTCTCCAGGAATTCCTATGGGCGATAATAAATTATTATTGTTGAAGATATAGATTTTTGTATTTGATATTGGAAACCCAATAGTTGGCCTTTCCTTAAACAATTTGAATTCGTCAAATTTTATTAGCTGCGCTACTGACGCTATTGTAGTTTCTGTTGGGCCATAATGATTCATTACCTGAATTTCAGGTTTCATTTTAAATATTTTTTCAATATCGTCAACTTTTATTGCTTCACCGCCAAGAATTAACAACCTGATATTTATCAACTTAGAAATATCAAAAGCTAATGATACAAGAATAGTGTTAAAAAACGTGGGTGTAAGGTGTAATATTGTAATTTGGTTGCTATCAAGATAGTCCAGCAATTTTTGAGAGGAAAGGTATGTTTCGCGACGTACAAGATGTAATTCGCCACCAGTTAAAAGGGAACCAAAAATTTGAGTATAACTTGCATCGAAAGCAAAGGAAGTTGTAAGGATTGTTTTATCTTCTGGTTTTAAAGCAATTTTTTCAGAAATCCAACTTACATAATTAATAGCATTTGCATGTGTAATACTTACACCTTTGGGTTTACCTGTACTTCCTGATGTATAAATTACATATAAATTGTCATAGCTCAGGTTAGCTGTAAAGTCTTTTTGGTTATTAAAATCATCTTCCCCCTGGATATTAATAACTTCACCATTAAATTGTATAGTATGTATTAATTCCGAATTGGAAATAATAAGAGTAAGATTACTATCTTCAATAATTTTCTGAATCCGTTCTTTGGGTTGGTAATAGTCTATTGGAATAAAAACGGCACCTGCTTTAATTACCGCCCACATTGCTATAATTGTCTCTGCCGAAATATCAAAATATAAACCTATATTTTTTTTATAAAAACCTCTATTTAAAAGCTTATTCGCTAAAGAATCTGATTTTTTGTCCAATTCGATGTAAGAAATTTTCTGACCTTCAAAAACAAGGGCTGTATTGTATGGAGTTTTTAATAACTGCTCTTTAAATAATTGAACAACATTTTGTTTTGTTGAATAATCAACATCTGTTCGATTAAAATATTTAAGAATTTTTTCCTTCTCCGAATCACATACGATATCAATTTTTGAGACAGGTTTTGTTTTATGTTCAATTAGTTCGGACAAACAATGCGTGTAGTTATTTTTTAACCGTTCTATAGTTTCTTTTTCATACACTTCTGCATTGTATCTAATTTTAAACTGAATATTTTTTTTTGATTTACATAGTTCAAAAATTATATTTATATCCTGCATTGGTAAATAGTTAACATCGTGGATATTTTCTAATACTAAAGCGATGTCAAATAAAGGAAATTTCCCTATACCCTGATTATTTTGATTATAAATCTCAACAAGTTTTTCAAAGGGATAATTCTGATGCATGAATATATCTTCAATTTCTTTTCTTTGTTGGATTAAAATATCCTGAAATGAATGCTGATCTTCGATTACACTTCGAACTACAATATTTTTATTAATCGTATTCGTTTCTAATTCGTTTTTTAAAACCGGGCTTCCAATAATTATTTCGTTGTTTTGAGTATATTTTTTTAAGATAATAGCCAGTGCAGCAAAAAATATTACGTATATATTTAATTCCGAATTATTACTGAGTTTATTTATTTGTTCAAAAAGCTCTCCTTGTATTTGCTCATTTATTTCATCCATTTTTTTAAGCTCTGGTTCTTTTTGATAATCATAAGGAAATATAGTTTTAGTCCAATTACCTGATAATTTCCCTGTCCAGAAATCCTTTTCTTTTTTTCGTTGTGCAGATATAATATTCAATTCGAGATTATTCATAATTTCCAATTTTATTGTTTTTAGGGTTTAAATTGACTTACACGAATAAATTTATAAGCCCGGCACCACTACCACCTGTTTTTTCTTATTTAGAACTGTTCGCATAAACAAGGACAAGAACACTTATGGTTTCTTTGATGTACTTTTTTAGTTTGAAGAAAAATTGAAACTGTCACCCGGCTCAATATTTGTATCAGAGCTCTTATTAATTTTGTTTAATAAACATGGAATATCTCCTACTCGCATACTACTATTTTCAGTGATGTGTAATAAGATATCTTTAAAATATTCACTTAAAAAACGAATAGTGTTTTCATTGAATAAATCAATACGATAATGAATTTGAAATACATATTTCTCGTGAATTCGTGTTCCATATAAACTTAATTCATATTTTGAATCACTTGTAAGATTTATGAAATCATATTTACTGATTTTTAAATCCCCGTTATTAAAATACTGGCTTTCGAAACTATTATATGCATAAGAAACATTAAATAATGAATGTACTCCTCTTTCTTCTGTTATTGAAAGATCATTTACTAAATCTTCATATTGATAATCCTGATTTTCAATAGCATCAATAAGATTCTCTTTTACTTCTAAAATAAATTCGTCAACATGACGATTTTGTGAAACCGAATTTACAACTAACAACATATTCACAAACATTCCAATAACCTCATCTAAGTCAGAGTGATTTCGTCCGGCCATTGCCGTTCCAACCAATACTTCTTCTTGATCACAAATATTCGACAATAAAATATTAAATACAGACAGAAAAAATTGATATGGAGTAATATTCAATCGTTTTATCGTTTCTTTGATTTTGTCAGACAATTCAACATTACATTCAAATGTATTTATCGCTGATAAATTTTGTGGGCTTGCTACTTTTTGAAGATCATACGGCAAATTGAGTTTTATTGGTTTATTTTGAAGCAAACCATTCCAATATTGTTTTTGTTTCTGATACCTGTCAGTTTCTCTTTGTGCTTTTTGCCAAAACACAAAATCTTTATATTGTACATATGATTTAGTAATTTCTTGTCCTGCAATTAATTTCAAAAATTCTTCACTTAGCTTTTTTAAAGAAATTCCATCTGCAATTATATGATGAATATCAAAGAATACAATGTATTTATTTAAGTCTCTCTTAATAAGATATATTCTGAATAATGAAGGTTCTTTAAAATCGAAGGGCTTTATAAGCCCTTGTATAAAATCATTTATATCATTTTCAAAGTACTCAATGTACTGAACTTTTTTTATTAATTTATAATTGATTCTTTGAACCGGTATGTCATTGATAATATTAAACGATATACGAAGGCATTCATGTTTTTGAATGATTTTATCTAATGCTGCATTCATCACATTAATATTCACTTCTCCTTCAATCAAGTAGGTTTGTGAAATATTATAGATTACTGATTCAGGTTTTATGCAATGCATTAAATACATTCTATGCTGGGCCGAAGATAATGGATAGTATTCTTTCTTTTCAATTGGGCGGATAGATACAAGCCGATTATTTTCCATATTTTGAATTTCCCTGGATAATTGGGTAAGAATAGGTTTTTTTAATATTGTTGCAATTTCAATTTCAATCTTAAATTGTTTTCTTATTTTCGATGAAAGTTCTATTGCTTTTAAAGAATGTCCGCCCAATTCAAAAAAGTTCGCATTTGTACTTATTTCCGATTGTCTAAGGCCTAATATATCAGCCCAAATATTAGCTAATTTAACATCAATTTCATTCTCAGGGGCTACATAATCTCGTGTAAATTCAATTTCTGGTTCAGGTAAAGCTTTGCGGTCAATTTTTCCTGAACTGGTTAATGGAAAATTATCTAAAACCATAAAATGAGAAGGAATCATATAGGCTGGCAACTTGTCAGTAAGTAAACTTTTAAAATCAATCTCTAACTTGTTGCCTGCAATTCTTACATAAGCACATAAATATTTTTCATTTTGTTTTTCTCTTGCTACTACTACACATTCTTTAATTGCTTCATGCTGTAAAAGACAATTCTCAATTTCACTTAACTCAATTCTAAATCCCCTTATTTTTACCTGGTTATCTATTCTTCCTAAGAATTCGATATTTCCATCTGGTAACCATCGGGCAATATCTCCGGTGCAATAGATTTTTTCACTTGGGAAAAATGGGTTGTCAATAAATTTCTCTTTTGTTAATTGAGTTTTCCCAATGTATCCACGCGCTAAATTTACTCCGCCTATACATAATTCACCTGCGACACCTATTGGTTGCAATTGTTGTCTCGAATAATCAAGTATATAAATTTGTGTATTTGAAATAGGTTTACCAATCGGGACATTATGATAAAACTCGTTAAACTGACATTGAAAATAAGTTACATCAACCGTTGCTTCAGTAGGTCCGTACAAATTAATCAATTTGATTTTATTGCTATCACTTAATATTTTGCCTAACCTGCTTACCTGATCGGGTTTTAATTCTTCTCCACTTGTACAGATGCATTTTAATGAATTCGTATTAAAATTATTTAAACTTTCCAGATAAGTAATAAATGCTTCCAGCATAGATGGAACAAAATGAATAATTGTAATTTTATTTTTTTCAATGTATAAAATTAATGCCTTAGGGTCTTTTTCATGATTGGGTTGTATAACATGTAAACTGGCTCCGGCAAAAAACCATCCGAAAATTTCCCAAACTGATACGTCAAATGTGAAAGTTGTTTTTTGCAAAAAGATATCTTTCGCTGTAAAATCAAGAGTCCTTTTCATCCATTCAATTCTATTTATTACTGAATGATTTTCGATAACTACTCCTTTTGGGTTTCCGGTTGATCCAGATGTATAAATTACATAAGCTAAGCTGTTTGAATTGCTGTTATTTTCAACATTTGAATCATCATATTCTCTTATACTCTTATCATTAATTAACAATACAGACGCTTTTATTTCCTGAATTTCGTTTTCTCTGTCTGTAATTAGCACATCTATCTTACTATCTCCAATATAATAGTTTACCCGTTCAATTGGGTCCGATGTTGAGATTGGAAGATACCCTGCTCCGGATTTTAATATTCCCAATATTGAAATTATCATTTCCACAGATCTATCAAGATATACCCCTACAATATTTTCATGTTTGATTCCTCGTTCCTGTATTTTTCTGGCTATTTGATTTGAAAAGGAGTTAACCTGCTTATAAGTCAAAAAGTTATTGGAAGATATTAATGCTACTTTGTCAGGAGTTTTTTTAACTTGTTCTTCAAATATATCAATAATACGCTTGTTTTTCGAATATGCCTCGTTTGTGTCATTAAAAATTGAAAGCAACTTGGTTTTTTCAGCAGGATCAATTAATTCAATAGAATTAATTTTACGGCTTGGATTTTCGCCAATCTGATTTATTACCCTCCTGAAATATTTTATAAACCGATTAATTGTTTCTTTCTTAAATAACTTAGTACAATATTCAATACTGCACATTAAAGAATTATTAAATTCAATAGCTGTTAACGAAATGTCAATTTTTGCTACACCGGAAACATGAATGAATTCCGACTCATTCATATCTATTAATGATACTAAATTTGTATTTTCTAATGATCTGATATCATTGTATTTGATATTTTGTGAGTTTTCATTATTTATAACAACATCTGAATTATCGACATAATTAAACATAACATCAAAAATAGGGTTTCTTGATGCATCTCTTTGAAAAGATAATTTATTTACCAAATCACTAAAAGGATATCCCTGGTTCTCCAAATCTTCTATCACGTTTTTCTTTATTTCGGAGAAATAATCTAATAGAATTTTATCACCTGAAGGTTGAATTCTTAATACAATAGTATTTAGAAGTAATCCAACTATTTTTTGTAAATGTAAATCATTTCTATTGGCGAAAGGAGTTCCAATAATCATATCTTCACTACCACTAAGTTTCGAGAGTAAAATGGAGTATATCCCCAGCAATGACATATAGGGTGTTAATCCTAATGATTTCGATAACTGATTAATAATACTCAGTTCGTTATTATTAAGTAAGAAATTTGTACTGGCCCCTTCAAAATTTTGAATCTCGGGACGAGAATAATCTGTAGGTAGATTTAACCTGGGTAAATCACCAGAAAGCTTACCTAACCAATATTTTTCTTGCTCTCTTACAATTATTTCCTGATCAGGCTGTTTTAACCATTCAGAATAATCTTTGTATTGAATTGTAACAGGATTCAAAACCTTATTTGCAATAATTTCATGAAATTCTTCAAATAGTATCTTCTGAGATACTTCATCACTAATAATATGATGAGAATCAACTAACAAGTTTAATTCTCCAGATAAATCTGTTATATAATATAATCTAAATAAAGGGGTTTTTGACAGATCAAAAGGTTTCATTACAGGATAACCTGCATTATTCCTTAAATCAATACTTTCGATATTAAAATCAACAGAATTATGTATAATTTGTTTGGGAACTCCATTGATTAATTGAAAACTAGTTCGTAAACTTTCGTGCCTGCTGACCAGCTGTTTGAATACTTCTTCAATTGAATGTATTGCAAATTTTTCATCAAGTTTTATAGTGTACTGCAAATTATACACTGTACTTTTCGGGTTAATTTGTTGAAGAAAAAACATACGGTTTTGCGCAGGAGCTAAATCGTAAAATTCTTTTATTTTAGCAGGAGCAATAATATTTAAAGAAAGAATAGGTGCTGCTTCACTAATTAATTTAGCCTGCGCTTCTATCGTTGGATGAAAGAAAATATCTCTTAAATTAAATTTTACATTAAATACTTTTGAGATTGTATATGTTAATTGTGATGCTTTGAACGACTGACCTCCAAGTCTGAAAAAGTCTTGTTTGCAACCTATCTGGTTTTTTGATATTGCCAGCACATCTGCCCATATTTCTGCCAGTTTCTTTTCAATTTGATTAATTGGAGCCACAAAATCCATTTCCGTATTTATATCCGGAATGGGTAAAGCATTTTTATCTACCTTCCCATTTAAAGTAAGTGGTTTTTTATCAATTTCTATAAATAATACCGGAACCATGTAATTGGGAAGGTACAAAGAAAGATATTCTTTTATTTCATTATCAGTTAATCTTGTACCCCGATTTTTATATACGATATATGCACAGAGTATATTGTCGTTATTTTGATTGGCATTGAATACAGAAACTATACAATCTTTTATATGTTCATGCGATAGTATTACTTTTTCAACTTCATGTAATTCAATCCTATACCCTCTAATTTTCACCTGATTATCAATTCTTCCAATATATTCTAAATTACCATTAGGAAGGTAACGAACTAAATCACCCGTTCGATAAATAGTTTCACCTAGAATAAATGGATTGTCAATAAATTTTGATTTTGTTAATTCTTGATTATTAATGTATCCTTTTGAAACACCTTCCCCACCAATACATAATTCCCCTGGAATTCCAAAAGGCTGAAGTTTAATACCATTAACATTTAATACATAAACCTGGGTATTAAAAATTGGTTTTCCAATAATGGTACTTGTTTTAATATGTTGGTAATCATTAAAATCAATGATTTTAGCGACAGACCCTATTGTTGTTTCTGTTGGTCCGTATTCATCTATGAATTGAATGTCTGGATACATGTTATAAACATATTTAACATCTTCAATCTTGAGAGCCTCGCCGCCCAAAATGACAGACCGGACACTATAGAATGTTTTATTGTTGAATTCCTTTGAATGAATAATAGCCGAAAACAAGGATGGTGTCATTTTTAGACATGTTATAAGTTGTTTTTCGGTATATCTCGTAAAATAATCTCCAGATAAGTACTCATTTTTATTGATTAAAAACAATTTAGCACCACCTAATAATGCACTAAAGAATTGGGTATAAACCAAATCAAAAGAGAATACATTATTAATTAATATATGATCGTTATTTGATACTTCTGTTTTTTGGGATACCCAATGATAATAGTTACTTAAATTTTTGTGTGTTATTTTAATTCCTTTAGGCTGCCCTGTAGTTCCTGATGTATAGATAACATATAAAATGTCGCTGTTTGTAATATTCGGGTAAATATCAGAAGACTCATATTCGTTATAATTTGAATCATTTACATTTATGATGTTTGTACCCGTTAGATTGGATGTATATTGATAGTCGGAGACTAAAAATTTCGCGTTCGAATCAGATAAAATATAATCTAGCCGATTAACGGGTGTATCAATATCAATAGGCAGGAATACTCCCCCAGATTTAATAATACCCCAAATATATATCGTTAAATCAACTGATGCAGGGAGCATAATAGCAATAATATCGCCTTTATTCACACCAAGGTGATGTAACATATTGGCAATTTGGTTCGATTTTTTGTCTAATTCACTGAATGTAATACTATTGTCTGAATCGACTACAGCTATTTTGTTTTTAGAAATCTTTACCTGCTCATAAAATAACTGAGGAATTGTTAAATTTGGATAATCAGATTTTGTATTATTAAATTCGTCAAGAATTTTTCTCTTTTCAGATTCAACAACAATATCAATATCGGATATTTTTTTATCATCACTTCCATTTAACTGATTGATGATTTGTTTAAAAAATATGATAAATCGATCGATCGATTCTGGTTTGAATAATAAAGTAGCATAAACAAAATTGAAATAAACTGTATTTCCATAATCGATAGCTGTAAGATTTAAATCAAATTTCGATGGCCTTTGATCGTGATTTAAAGATTGTTCAGTTTCAAAATCCGGCTCATCATCTTTATAATCTAAATGATTAAGCATATTAAACATAACATCAAAAACTGGATTTCGGCTTGTATCTCGAGATAATGATAACTCTCCAACCAAATCGTCAAATTGATACTCCTGATTCTCAAATACATTGATTACGTTTTCTTTTGTTGCTAAAAAGAACTCTCCGATTTTTGTATCTAAATAAATATCTGATTTAATAGCAAGCGTATTGATAAACATCCCGCTAATATTGCCTAAATCCTTATGGTTTCTCCCGGCTATTGGAGTACCCACAATTATTTGATTATCTCCTGAAAGTTTTGACAAAAATATATTATATACACCCAAAATTGTCATGAACATAGTAGATTTATACTTTTCAGTCAAAGACCTGATTATTTGAGTTTCTTCATGAGAAAGTGTAAAAGAAACAACTGCACCATCGAAACTATTAAATTTGGGGCGTGGAAAATCTATAGGAAGGTTTACTTTGGGTAATTCACCCTTAAAGTTATTTTTCCAAAATAATTTTTGTTTTTCTACTTTCTTCTGGTAGCCCTCGCTATTTTGCCATAATGAATAATCTTTATATTGAATGCGTAGTGGTTTTAAAGTTTTTTCCTGAATAATTTCTTTTATCTCAACCTCAATATTTTTCTGAGTAACTGCATCGCATATAATATGATGCATATCAATTAACAGAAATTGATGATTTTTTTCAGTTTCAAAATAACCTATTCGAAATAAAGGAGCTTTCTCTAAATCAAATGGCCTGGTAAATTTCTTTGTCATTTCATTTTCGTGTCCATTCTTCACCAGGTATTTTTCAATTTCAAAATTTACGTTATCCTGAATTCGTTGATAAAGGAGTCCGTCAATTATCGAAAAACTTGTTCGAAATGCTTCATGGCGATCAACAATTATATTAAATACATTCTTTAAAACATTAACATCAACCTTGTCTGTCAATTCAATATAATTTAAGACATTATATGCTACTGCTGTTGGCTCCATTTGATGAAGCAAGAACAATCTGTTTTGTGAAGAAGAAACCGGGTAGAATTGTTTTTTTTCAACAGGTAGTATTTCATGTTGTTTTTCTGTATCTATGGTTTCAATAAACTTAGCTTGTTCTCGAATTGTTGGAAATTCAAATATTTTTCTAAACTGAAATTTGACCATAAATTTGTCTTCTATAAGAGAAATTAAATTTATTGCCCTCAGACTGTGTCCACCAATCTCGAAGAAATTATGATCAATTCCAAAATCATTAGTTCCCAAAAGTTCGGCCCAAATGTCAAATAGCTTTTGTTCATTATCATTTTGGGGTTTTACAATATCAATTAATATGTTTGAAGGTGCTGGTAATACATTTTTATCTATTTTTCCACTTCTATTAAGATTAAACTTATCTACTTTAATAAAGTAATTAGGAATCATATAATAGGGCAAATACTTCTTTAAATGTGTTTTAAGTTCATCTAAATCTATATTTTTTAATGATGTATAATAGGAACACAAATATTTTTCATGCCCCACTTCTTTAATAATTACAACTGCTTCATTTATCTCTGGGTATTTTAAAAGCCATACACGAATTTCATCAAGTTCTATTCTGAAACCTCTAATTTTTGTTTGATTATCTTTGCGCCCAATAAACTCAATATTTCCATCATCATGCCAACATGCTAAATCTCCTGTTTTATAAACAATTCCGGTTGAACTAAATGGGGTTTCAATAAATTTCTCTTCATTATTATTTCCAACATATCCTTTAGCTATACCAGCCCCGCCAATCCACATTTCGCCAGGTATTCCGCAGGGTAATAATTGACAATCGTTATTTACAATAAAAATTTTTTTATTAAACAAGGGTTTCCCAATTAATGGAAACTGATTTTCAATATTGTCTTTAGGTACTTTATAAATGGTTGTCCACACCGAGTCTTCGGTAGGACCATATAGGTTATAAACTTCATAATTAATATTGTTACCGGGATATTCCTTTAATACATCGCCTGCAGTTGCCAAAGTTTGAACGGATGGCATTGTGGTTTTGTAATTCATTATAATTTCGGCAACTGAAGTTGGAAGGTAAAGAGTTGTAATGTTCTTCGTATTGATCCAATTAACCAATATTTTAATATCATGAATTATATTCTCTGGAGCAACACATGTTTTTACTCCGTTTGTTAAATTGGGCCAAAGTTCAAATGCCATTGCATCAAATGCAGGATTAGAAACAACGGAGGCTGTAGATTTAAAGTTGGTTTTAAATATATCGACATAAGAAAAACACATATTCGATATTCCGCGATGAGAAATTTTTACACCCTTTGGTTTACCTGTCGATCCTGATGTGTATATTATGTAAATGATATCTTCGGAGGTAATTGAAACAGGCTTAAACTCAAATTCCAACATAGATCCAATGCAATTAATAATATTAACATCGTTCTCTTCAAGTAATTCTGAAATTTCAGAATTACTTTCATCAGTAACAAAATACCTGGCCCTACAGTCTATTATAATCGATTTTAATCGTTCATTTGGAGCTTGTGTATCAACCGGGATATAAACTCCTCCAGACTTCACTATTCCCAACAACTTAACTATAAAGTCAATAGATGGTTTTTCTTTGATAATTACCAAATCGCCTTTTATCACACCTTTTGATTGAAGATATCCTGCAAATTGATCGGACATAAAATCCAACATCCTGTACGACAATGATTTATCATCGCAACTTACAATAATCTGATCTGGATTGATATTACATGCTTGTTTAAAAATATCAAGAACAGTATTATCAAGGTTATAATTCTTATCGGTTTGATTAAAATGATAAAGTACCTTTTCTTTTTCTTCTGGTTTATACCACTCAATTGCACCAATCAAACTATTCTTGTTTTCAAGTGCATTACCCAGTAATATTGATAAATGTGATATAATTCTTTCTATTGTTTGTTTTTTATATAAATTCCCATTATAGTCAACAGTTAAATTTATTCCTTCATTCTTTTTCGAGAAACGGAAAATCATGTCTAGCTTTAAGTGTTCTATATATTTTTTATCTTGAAGTTCTTCCAGTAAAACAGCGATATCAAAAAATGTTTGGTTTTTTATTTGATTAGATAATCCGAGATACTCGGGAATAGTGTCTATTGGAAAATTCTGATTATCAATAGCAAGAATAAGTTCGTTTTTTACATTATTTAAATACTCTATAAAACTATGGTTTTCATCTAAATATAGTTTTACAGGTAAATATGTGTTAATAAAATTTGTATCGGTTTCCTGCTTCATTATAGGACTGCCAATAATAATATTTTTCTTCCCCGTGTATTTGTTAAGAAGTAAAAATAATCCTGCTTTTAAAAGTATAAATAATCGAAAATCAGAATCGCCACTTATTTGCAATAACTTGTTTGTAACATCTGCAGGCAAATCAATGTTAAATGACAAAAGTTCTTTTTTAATATTACTTGTTAGATAATTGTAAGGAAAACTGCATCTTTCAGTAGTATCTGATAATTTTTCCAGCCAATAATCCTGTTCATTATTATAGTCCATTTTATCTAATTTTTAAACTCTTTTAAATTAAATTTTATATTGATTTTGACATTCTAAATCCATTACGGATTGGTTATAAATAGAATCTGTTACTTTTATTATTTGCTTTATTTAAGGTTATTAGAGTATTTGCCCGTTAAGTTTCTGTATGATATATTTAAAAAACAAGTCATTTTCAAAACCATGCAGCATATTATTTTGCTTTATATCTTCTACAGAATTGAAACTGTCTGCAGAAATATTATCAGCTTTTCCTTTAATGATACCCTTATTGTAGAGTTTTTCTATTTCTTCCTTATTGGATTCAATTATTACATCGAGATATTTTTTATTTTCGATTGACTTTAGAATTTTATTTGAAATATCTTGTAATGAATAATTTACCTGTTTTTGTAATAATGAGTCTTTAAAATTTATATACGGGTAAATATCCTTTTGTTCTTTATCTAATTTATGATTTAGCACACTAAAATTGTAAAATTGCTGATAGTTATCTGCATCAGAATACATTTCAAACCTATCAAGCTGTCGCAATATAGGTGCACCAGGTTGAGCATGTAATTTCATACATTCCACTCCTATGAAAGAATTGTAATTCTTATACAGGTTTGAAACTATTTCTTCTGAAGAAGAAGCTTCTTTAATAGAAAAATACGGGGTTCCCCAAATGGTACAAATTCCAAAAGAAATGTTCTCTAATTCTTCGCACTTATCACAAAAATGGATAATTTCTTCATTCGTTGGTTGATTTTTAGTCAATCCTTCTTTTTCAAGTCTCATTCTTTTCTCTTGGTCAAAACTCGGTAAATCTATATATAGATAGCTGTAGAAAAAAGTCTGATGAATTAAATCAACAAGTTCATCTGATGGAACTGCCCAAAAGAAAAAAATACAAAAATACCTTGACAAATCTATTCCCTTCCAAATATTCTTATAAAATTCCACATCATCTTGAGTGGGAATATCAAAATCGAACATCAGTGTACTATTTATTTTCTTGAATATTTGAATATCATTTCGAATTGTATTTATATCTCTGACAAAAGCATTGCTTCTATTAAATATTACGATCTGTGTTTCCCTGCAACCTGCACAATAAAAGCAATTCCAATCACATCCTTTACCAGTATTTACGTATAAATAATCTGATAAGTAGGGGTCTTTTCGTGAAATAAAAATATCATTGAGATCTGAAAGAAATATATGGTTATTATTGTTTTTACCTTGTCTATATGATATTTGGGTGTTTAAAACCGCATTATTCTGTTTAGATACTAAATTTGGAATTTCTGTATCATTTTTACATAACTTTAATAAAGGTTCTTCTCCATCACCCAATATGATATAATCTATATTTTCATTTTGAATAATTTCATTCCAATAATAACTTGCTGTATTTCCTCCTAATACTACTTTTATATTTTTATCAATATCTTTAATATATTTTGCTATTTCTAACACTCTGGCTATATGTAAAAACCACTTTAAACTGATCCCTACAATAGTTGGGTTCAACTTATTAATACTATTTTTAATATCCTGTTCTAATGTTTCTTTCGACGAAAAGTTATTTAACCGGCAACTCACATTTATACCATTTTGCTTTATGTAACTTGCCAGATATAGTAATCCTATAGTTGCAGAACCTTTAGTATCGCCCAGGAGTAATACTTTATTTGTATTATCACAAGGCACTTTGCAGATACGCTCCTTAACAATTGCCTGCGTCTCTTTTCTTGCAAGTATTTCATCAATATTGAAGTAATTTTGGATTAATTCTTTTGAACTATTCTCAGAATTTATAATTAATGATTTTAATTTTAAAATATCGTTTTTGTAAAGTAATTTAATAATTCGCAAAAAACCCGAAAAGGAATTTGTAGTTGTTTTGTATTTTTTACATTCACCCTGGTCAATAATCATTATTTCAATTATCTTTTTCGAAAAGTTTTTATAAATTGTTTCAATACTATTCTGACCATTAAAAAGCAACAATAAGCTAAATAAATCCCTATTAACTATAACTTTATTTTTTCTAATTGCTTGTAGTCCTATATAATTTGGCCATTCGTTCGACTGAATCTCAAATGCATCCAAAAAACTGTTTTCGTAGTAAAAAAGGTATTTGTTTAACTGAAAATGCAACCTGTTGATTATTGGAAAGAGCAATTCATTATTATTGTCGGCAACAAGTTCATAAAAAATGGCGCTTGCATTCCATTTTATTTTATACTGATTGTTTGATTTAAAATTGGTGGACATACCTTTTATAAATTAGAACTTAAAATCTTCAGCATCGATATTATTAACAGAAATTCTTTGAGCATCGGAAACATTAACTTCTGAAATAAAATCTGCATAAGTTTTAACATTTTGATAATACTGTTGTGCCATATCGCATACAGTTTGAATACTTTCAACATCAAGGTTTTTTAATATAAAATTTCGGCAATAATTGCATTTATTGCAATTATGTTTACAAAAGGATTGATTTTTAAAAAATGGTTCAATAAAACCCTCCAATTTTTTATTATCGATATTTACATGGAATGGATTTAACTTTGAAAAAAGATTTATCAAATCAATGAGATTGCCATCAAAATTTTCTTGAAAATATGCTTCAACAGTTCTTACAATATCTCCATCTTTAAGAATTGCTTGTCTGCCCTGAAGTTTAAAATGTTGTATTCCTATTTTCTCATAAAGTTTAATATCTTCGGGGCGTATAAAGTTAATTTTCATCCAATTAGCAATATCACTATATCGGCGTATCATGCACTTATGTTCAAAATAAGTAAAACTCACATCATTCGTGACATTAACAGAATCGCATGATATTTGATTATAATGAGGCATTCTATATGAACAATCTTTATAACATGGTGTATTAACTATAAGCTCAACCTTTTCACCAAAGGCTTCACGAATATTTCTTAATTCATGAAAATCCCTGTTTATTAACTCACAAATTACAATTTTATCTACATTAAGCCATTTATATGCAAGTGCTTTGTTAACATTATCGATGCTTGAAATAGCTGAAGCTTTAATTTTAAATCCCAATTGCATTGAGTTAACAAGTTCGATAAGCTGAGGTAAAGCTATAGTTAATGATTTTATTCCTGTTTTGTGTATTTTATAAATGAATTCTTTTATTTTATATACTCCTTTTTTAGTAAACTCCTGATTTTGAACGAATGAAGCATTAAACGTGTAATTAAACTCTATTCCTTTGTTTCTTGAATATTCTACATATTTTTTTAAAGAATCAATATCTAAACCTGGCAATTGACAACACGATCTGCCCGATCCAAATATATTGTCAACTGTAATGTTTCCGTATGTTTCAATAACCTGGGATGTAGAATATTTAGAATTCAATAATGCTAAGCTATCAATTGTATTTTTGGAAAAATCTGCCGGAATACTATAGTATTTTATCATAACGCAAAAAATTAATTGTTAACGATTGTTCAAATTGATGTTTGCCAAAATAATGTAAGACTCCATACTGGTTGAAAGATTACTTTAATTAAAATTACTTTTGATTAAAAAAACTGAAAGTCGGGTTTTGAATCGAGTAATCATTATTAACTACTCAAAAAATATTAATAAAATTATAACGGTTTCGCAGTATGAAACAGCAGGGTTTTCTCCCCGTTATAAAGTTTAAAGTTAATAAATATCAAGAAATCATGTACAATGGGTTCTTCTGGTTTCATGGGCAATCAGCCCACAACTTGTTTATAGCAGTAGTTTAAAAATCAAAATCGTTTGTTTCAATATTTATTTTAGAAATTTTATTAATAATTTCAACTTTTCTGGATTCCAAGAGGTCAATGTTTCCATCATAAATATCAACTAAAGACGGGACTGAATTACGATGTAGAAGTTTCCACCGGTTATCTGCATTATAAATATCGAAATAAGAATATGGGTTTGGAATTTCCAGGTCATTGCAACGTTGAACAAACCTATTCACTCTTTCATAAGTTTCTTCACGCAAAGGGTAGGTATTATTGGTCCAGTCTTGAATAATAATTCTTTCCTGGGGAACATGAGTATATAAAATTTTGCGATCGTTATGCCAATTTTCAGAATCTGATTGTCCCGAATAACTAAAAATAAATGGATTACATTCTGCTTCGTAAATATAGGTTTTACTTTCTTCAAGCAATTTCAGGGTTAACTGAAAATCTTCTTCAGTTTCGCCAGGATGACCAATAACCCAATAAGTTGTAGTTTTAATGCCAGCATTTGCCAAACTTTTCAGAGATTCTTTGGTTTGCTCAATAGAGATTTTTTTTCCCATCAATTTCAAAACTCTATTGGAACCACTTTCTACTCCCAGTCTTGCTCTATACAAACCGCCTTTTCTCCAATGAATTGTATTTCTCTGATCGCAAACATTATCTGCAACACGCATGTATCCGTCCCAATATAAAGGAGTATTATTTTTTTGCAATTCAGTCGAAAGGTTATCAGCCACATTATTAAGCAAAGAGTCATTCATAAAAAAAATACGTATTCCATAAATTTGATATAAAGACATCATTTGAGCCGCAGCCATACCAGGATCTTTTTCGCGATAATCACCAAAAAAATTAGCTACATTACAAAAGCTACATTTATAAGGGCAACTATTTGATGCATTCATTGCCAGATACATGTAATTATGCTTTACATCAAAATCATCCATATCCGGGAAATTTAAATCAGAATAGGCTAATGCTTCTCTATTGATATCATCAAGAGTAAATAGTTTTTTTTCGTTATCCAATTCTCCTGATAAAAACTTATGCAATAAAATTTGACCTTCACCAACAAACACCTTATCCAAATAGGGAGTATTTTTTAAAAAATAATCTAAATTGGGTGTTCCTATTAATAATTGATCTGAAAAAATACTTCCTCCCATTACAGTGATTACCGCAGGATCAATTTTTTTAATATATCTCAAGGCAAACAGAGATGGAGCGATGTTATCTCTCATAACTGATACTCCAACCATTTGAAATTTATTTTGATAGAAAATCTTATTCAATTCTTTTTCAAAAATCGAATAAAAGGAATTAATAATATCATCTACTTCTTTTAATATTTCTATTCCGAGTTGTACATAAAAGGTTTTGTAAATAATATCTTTTAAAAAAATATAATATTCATCATCTTGATTGTTTATAAAGTTGATTAACATATGATTTCGAAGAACATCGTGACCAATATTGAAAAAGTTACCTCTCTTTTCGAGTGGTACATATTTTTTTAATGTATTGAAGTATCGGGTATAAATATCTCTAAAATTCTTATAAATATTAAAATCATAGGTTTTAACATTATAGTTATATTTTTTTAAATAGTTTTTAATGTGTGCTATCCCCTGCGGAGGTATTAACGGATCCCAAAATGGAGGTAACATGAAAAGAATATTATTTATTTCGCTGGATTTCATTTGTTCAGTATTAAAAATCAAAATCTTGTATTTCTGATTGGTTAGCTAATTTGTCAAATGTATTTGCCTTTTTAAAAGTTTCTATTTCGGACAAAAAAATTGATTTATTGGAAATAATTGTACGAATAACCTGTTTATAATTCTCAGACATTTTTTGTATTTCGCTTTTATCGAATAAATAAGTAGAATATTCAAATCTTAATCCCAATCGTTTTTCTTCTTCCCAGGTTTCAAGCAAAAGTGCAAATTTTGATGTTTTATTAAAAAATTTGAATGGAGAAATAGCTAAATCATCATTTATTTCAACATTTTTGTTTTTTAATTTTCCTCCTGCATTTTGAAATACAAAAACAATATCAAACAGAGCTTTTTTCAAGTTCAAATCTTTCACTAACTCATCGTATGGATATTCCTGATTATCGAAACAATTCAATATATCATTTTTAATAATGTTATAAAATTCTTGAATTGTATTTTGATTATTTATTTTAAACCGGAAGGATAGCATATTTACAAATATTCCCATTATTTTTTCAAACTCATTTTTTCTCCTGCCAGCAACCGGGCTACCGATTATAATATCATTTTTGTATGTTAGTTTAGAAATTGTTAAAGCAAATGCTCCTAATAAAAACATAAAAAGTGTTAGCTCTAATGACTTAACCATTTTTTCAATTTCTATTTTTTCTTCCAATTCAATAGAAAATTCAAATACATCCCCCGAATAATCCTTTTGCTCTGGTTTATTTAAAAATGGGAGTTTAACATCAATAAGTGGTGTATAAATTTCATTCCAGAATTTTTTTTGCAATATGAAAAGAACTTTTTTCTTTATCACGTTTTCCCATTGAGCATAATCACGGTATTGATATAAATGTTTACCGAGATCATAACTCTTATATAATTCAATAAATTCATTTGTAAATAAAATAAGTGATTCAGCATCAGAAATAATATGGTGAATATCAAGAATTAAAAACACCTCGTCGTTTTTAATATTACACACGCCTATTCGAAACAATGGTGCTAATGCAAGATCGAAAGGTTTAACAAATTCCTTAATTATTGTCTCTAAAGGTTTATTGTTATCCTGTATTACCTGGAAGTTTACCTCTGCGTGTTCATGAACTTTCTGATATATTTGTCCCTTTATTTCGAAGAAAGAGGTTCTTAAAACTTCATGCCGGGTTATTAACTTATTAAATATCTCACGTATTTTCTCTATATCGAATTCTCCTGATAAAACAAAAGCCAGTTGATTATTAAATGCCGAATTGAATGTATATACCTGATTTGCAATAAATACACGAAATTGAGCTGATGAAACAGGGTAATACTCTTTTTTCTCTGTGCAATAAAGCGGGTACTCAAGAATCATCTTGCCCTTGAAATTTATCTTTTTACAAGTTAGTTCAGATAAGAGTTTTTCTTTCTGAGTTAGCGTTAAACTATCAATTTTATTGAGTATGTGTAACATTTACTTAGCAAGGATTTTTCAGGAATACTAAACTTTCAATACATTTTTCCAATTCATCCACGGTTTTTACAAGATAATGCGGGTTAACCTTTAAAATATTATGGTCTATACAATCGCCCCAGGAAACAGCAATACTTTTTACATTTGCATTATGTGCACACAAAATATCATTCATAGCATCGCCTACCATAACAGCATTGCTATTATCGATATTAAGCTCATTCAATAATTTCAATAAACTTTCAGCTTCTGGTTTTGGATTAGCAACATCATCGGAACAAACAATACTATCAAAATAATCATACAGATTAAGATAGTTTAATATTTCAATAGTTCGAATCCTATCTTTACCTGTACACAATCCGCAATATATATCGTTCTTTTTTAGTTTGATCAACAATTTTTCTATTCCCGGGGTAATTAATATATGATGAAGATTCTCCTGACTTATTTTTTTATATATATCAATCATTTCAACAGGGAAGTTCATTTTTTTAAAAATTGCTGATATTGAGTTGCCGCTTTGGCTTAGAAATTCTTCAAACGGCGGATTTCCATCACCTCTAAACATTTTGTAACTTTCATAAAATGCTATCTGCTGTACATCTCTTGAATGTATAATAACGCCATCAAAATCAAAAACTACACAAAATTTCATCTTGCTTTTTTACATTAATAACTAGCTAATATAGAACTCTTCATCATTTTTAATTTAACAGAAATAAAGTCAGGTTAATTATTATGGTAAATACAGTTCATGTAAACATATATGTTTAATTTAGATAAGGTGTTTTAGTACAAAAAGCACCTTATCTTATTTTGAGCTTTTAATTACAACATGGAAACTAAAACCTTTTCTTTTATTTTCAGGATTACACTTGCAATATGTTTAATAAATGCTTCATTTCCAAGAAGAAGATAATGAGGCAACCATATAACTTCTTTAGCCATTCTTTCTGCATTTGGAAGAGCTTGTATATTCGTTATATCTATTTTTGATAAGTATGATCTAAACTTGCCTTCTTTGAAAAAATCGGTATTACTTACGATAGGAAAACAAATGTATGAAGGAATGCCATTGTCGTTTAGTAATTGTACAAATTCTTCGCGTGTAATTCCATTAAACATTAATTCGTCATAATAAAACATGTACATATAATGAGTATTAATTGTTACTCTTTCATCCGTACTTTGGGGAGTAATTCCTTCAACAGGTTTAAGCAAATTATCCAGAATCTTGGCATTTTTTTCACGCAACTTATTTTGTTCCGGCAGTCTTTCGAGTTGAGCAAGCAAAATAGCAGCAGGAAACTCACTCATCCTGTAATTCGAACCTAACTCAAGATGCTTATAAACCTTGTCAAATTTTGGACGACCAACGCTATGTATTAAAAACGCTTTATCATAAAGCTCTTTAGAATTTGTTAAAATGGCACCTCCTTCGCCACAGGTCATTATTTTGCCATTCTGAAAACTAAAAATAGCAAATTCACCAAAAGTACCAATTTTTTTATTCTTCCATTCTGCACCATGCGCATGAGCAGCATCCTCAATAATTCTCAAATTATATTTTTTTGCAATTTCACAAATCCGATCCATATCACAAGGCTGTCCGGCCATGTGTACCGGGATAATAGCTTTTGTTTTTGGAGTAATTGCCTTCTCAATTGCTTCAGGAATTATGCAAAAGGTTTTTGGATCACAATCGACAGGAACAGGTGTTGCGCAATTATATATTGGTGCTGTTGCTGTTGAAATGAAAGTAATTGCAGGAACAATAACCTCATCACCCTTACCAATTCCAAGTGTTGCCAGAGACAACTCTAGCGCATGTGTTCCATTGGTAAGAGCAATACAATATTCTGCATTACAAAATTCTGCAAATTTTTTCTCAAAAGTATCAACCTTATTACCATTCATTCGCCACCATTTTCTACTTTCGAGAACATCAAGCAGAAGCTCTTTTTCTCTATGATCATATTGTGGCCACACTGGCATTTCAATGGAAGAATCCATTTCGTCTAAAACTAAATTAATTTTTGAGTTTTTCATACTGTTTATTTTTTAATATTTAAATAACTTAATATTGCTTGTACTGCTAATGAGTAAACATTATTTTTAAATCCTACAATCACACCAACGGCATCCTGTAAAAAAACAGATTCTGAATGCCATCCTCCTCTTGAAAAGATATTTGAAATATGAACTTCAACAAAAGGAACATTAATCGCTTTTATTGCATCTAATATAGGATATCCAATAGTTGAAAAAGAAGCCGGGTTAATAATAATTCCATCTATTTTTAAATACTGGCTCTGAATGTAATCAACAATATTGCCCATATGGTTTGATTGATAAAAAAGAAGTTCAGTATCAAACGTTTCGGTCAGATTTTGTTCTATAGTTTTCCATTGAACATTACCATAGTGTTCCGGCTCACGTATTCCCAGCATGTTGATATTAGGCCCGTTTATTATAGCTATTTTGGATGTTTTCATAATTTTATTTATTGTACCAGGTTATTGCTATTATTTATATTTACATGTATTATAAAGGATTAAAAATCAAAGACAAACAAAATTTTAACACTTGTTTTAAACTACAAATAAATTTGGAACCCATATTTTAGCCGGGATACGATTTTATGTTATGTAATTTTTTTTGTATTAACATCAGTGCTCCATATATTCCATTTTCAGTTTCCCGATCAGTAAATAGAACCTGGCAAGTTCGTCCAACATTTTCAAGAAGTTTTTCAAAATTTTCGGTTAGAGGATTTGTAAATAATGAACCAATTTTTACAACACCTCCTCCAATTATTATTAATTGTAAATCTAATATCATGTATAAGTTGAATATTGAATAGCTTAAAAATAAAGCTGCCTGGTTTAATGCCAGGTTTATTTCATTTCGATTATCACTTTTTCTTATAATTTCTTCTAACTCATTATATTTAGCCTTTTCATATTCACTTAACTTATTTCGTATCGTACTAAAAATAGCCACTCCCGATGAGAGAGCTTGAATACATCCTTTATTACCACAATTGCAACTAACCTTTTCCCCGTAAAATAATGTATGCCCCAACTCCCCTGCCCAACCTGATGCACCATGATATATTTCTCCATTAAGAACAATCCCACAACCAATTCCACTGCTAACTGTAATATAGGCATAGTGATTAAACCCATTTGCATTTCCGTTAAAAGATTCTCCCAAGGCTGCACAATTAGCATCATCTTCCATTACCAGAGGAACATTAAACTCATTTATTACTAAGTCTCTAAATTCAAGACCATCCCATAATCTATTATTAGGCCACCTCACTATTTTACCATTTTCCCGATTAAATAAAGCAGGTAAGGAAACCCCTATACCACCTAGTTGACTATGGCTGATATTGTGCTCATTCATGTACTGGCGTATTCTTTGTATCACATTTACTGACAATTCAGCATAAGCTGAATCCATAGTCTGAAATTTATATGACTTTAATGGAAATACACTTTTGTTTTTATGATCGAGTGCACCTATTTTAATATTGGTTCTGCCAATATCTATGCCTATTAAATAATTCTGCATAACGAATAGAGATGTTGAGTGCAATAAAATGATTTGAAATAATACTTTACAATTTTAGGTTTTCACAATACCATGAAAACACATATTATTTTTTTTGATGTTTATATAACTCTTCGATTAAAAGGGTTGTATTATATGCATCAATATAGTTCAATGCTGATATTTTATTACCCCTGATTGACGAAATAAAAAAATGAGCCATTCGTTCAAATGCGTGTATAGATTCATTACGGGTAATATCAAACTCTACTTTTTTTATTATTTCGCCCGTACTATTTTTTACCAAAACTTCATCAACACTCCATAATCGATTTGTGCTAAACCCAAAAAGTGTTTTCATCTCAATTGATCCATTTTCCCCGTTTATAATAAAAAAAGTCATGTCATTTTTAATATCAGAAAGCCAGCTAACTTCAATTTTAGCAATCAAATCATTGTTTAAATTAAGTTCGGCAATAACACTGCTTTCAACATCGGGAAAAATAACATCACGAGAATTGTCGCTATACCAATTTGCATTTAATTGGGGATATTTATCATAGTCGTACTTACAATATAATTGGGCACTGTTGAGTTTTTCGAATTTAATGTACATTAAAATAATGTCAATGATATGTGGCCCCAGGTCCATTAAAACACCTCCGCCTGCTTTATCCTTCTGTGTAAACCAGCTCCCCGGTCTTGGTACACCAGCTCTTCTAATCCATTGAGCATTAATTGATATAATTTCGCCAATAAGATTTTTATCTAATATATCTTTTACACATTGAACATCGTTGCGGAATCGATTTACAAATGCAGGCAGAAAAATGGTGTTTGTTTTTTTTAATATTCTAATTAAATTATCAACTTCAGCAGAAGAAAAAGCAATTGGTTTTTCACATAATACATGCTTTCCTGCTAACAAAGCCTTTTCCGATAATGTATAATGTGTTGAGTTAGGTGTTGAAATAACAATTGCATTTACATTATCATCATTTATAAGATGTTCCGGGTTATTATAATAATTTTTTACTTGAAATTTTTCCTTGAATTTATTAATTGTTTGCACATCATTATCACAAACAGCAGCGATATAAACATCATCTATTTTTAAGAATGATGATATGTGAGCTTTTTCGGCTATCCAACCACATCCTATAATGCCAATTCCAATCCTATTATTTTTCATTTCCGGAAATTATTTGTTCAACAATATCATCAATAACATTCCAACAATCTCCTGATTTATCAATATATTTAGATATCTCTGATAAAGTTCTAAGTTCAAATAATTCAGATAAAGTTATTGAAGTTTCCTTCTGTTGCGTTAAAATATTTAGAAATTTCATCGCTTTTAAAGAATCTCCACCCAACTCAAAAAAATCACTTTCCTGTTTTAATTTGTTTTTCCCTAAAAGTTTAATCCAAATTTTTGCAACAAGTTTTTCCGTTTCTGTAAAATCAATTTCATCCAGATAAATATTATCCAGACTGTTATTTTCATATTGTTCCACATCAGCATCTTTCGAAATAGTATTAATCATCTTAAATCTCTCTACAGAGTTGTTCAGGACTAAAGTTTGTTTGCAAGGTTTTTTCCCTAATATTAACATTAATGCTTCTAAAGCTTGTTTGCTGCTAATACCTTTTGGTATATTGTTTTCTAATTTCTTGGGGGCAGAACTGGTGTTTACTTCCCAAGCATCCCAGTTTATGTTAATAAGCGGATATTTAGAGTTTTGATTAATATATTCAATGTATGTATCAACAATTGAATTTATTGATGCATATGCAGACATTCCAAAACCACCAAAATAGGATGAAATGGATGAAAAAACCGAACAAAAATCTAAATCCAATGATTCTATGCAACTTAAAAGATTTTTTAAACCATGGAATTTAGTATTAAACATATCTTTTATTTTCTCTTCGTCTAATTCTTTTATTAATCCAAGTTCAGTATAACCTGCGGCAAAAAATACCCCGTTAATTTTTGAATACTTGTTATATATATCAGATATTCCTGCTTCTAATTCTCGCTTATTAGTAATATCAATACTATAAAATTTTACATTTTGGCTAATGCTTTCCAACTTTTCACGTCGAGAATCAACGCCAGGGTTGTTAATATTGTCGTTACCAATATTTCTTTGAATTATACTAACATTTGCATTATATGTTTGTATCAGGTACGTGGATATTTCATATCCTATTCTGCCCAAACCTCCAATAATAATATAAGTGCCCTGTTCTTTAATTACAGGATTATTTTTTTGGCCATTACTATTAATTTTATCATAATCCAGAAACCAATTGCAATTATTCCTATATGCTGTAACAGATTCTATTTCATCGTATAATATTGAATCTGAAATAGTACTTACTAAATTTATATTTGGTTTATTTTCATTATAAAAACTATCAATATCAATAATATTAAACTTTAAATTAGGGTATTCATATATTAAAGCTTTACATAAACCACGGCAGGCCGACTGAAGGTATTCAATTTTTTCAGTTCCTGTAACATTATATGTTGATTCAGTTATTATATAGAAATCAATCAATTGATTTCTTTTTGTACTCAATCCGATAATAATATTTTTTATTCTATTAAAAACTGACATATATTTATCAAAGAGGCGGTTATCATTACATTCAATTTTTTCTTTTTCCATTATAAATAAAATTGAATGAGGCACCCGATCTGTTTTTTCTAAATCTTTAAATAATTCATCAGCATGATTTTCTTTTAATAAATTAAAATAATATTGATTTTCACCATCATTCCGAAATTCATTAGCAGGAATCGCGATAGTTACTTCAATTCCTTTTTCTATAAATTTTGATTTAAATTCTTTGGCTATATTTTGATCAGAAATAATTAATATTTTGCTATACTTCTTGTTGTTTTCTTTAATAATGTATGATAAGTCATTTCTTTTCCATACTGGCTTGTATAAATAAAATTCATCTTTTAAATTATCTCGTGGTATTGCCTTATCAAATACACTTATTAATTCACTAAAACTTAACCAATATTCTTTTCCCTGAAAAGGATATACAGGTAATGGAATTTTTGCATTATCCTGATGTAGAAAAAATTCTGACCAGTTAATTTCCTTTTGACAACACCACAAATAACCAATAGCTTGCAATACAAAGGAATAAGCATCTAAACCTTCTTTTGAACCGGGGATTGTTCTAACTACATGATTGCTATTATTGTACATATTGTGGTTTTTTATAAAAGTTGACAAGGTTTTACCCGGTCCAACTTCTATAAATATGTTGTTGTTTTCAAGAAGTAACGAAAGACTTTTATTAAAATGTACCTTGCTTCTGATATGTTTACCCCAATATTCGGGATTGGTTGCCTGATGATCTGATATCCATCCTCCACTTACGTTCGACAAAAATGGCAAAACAGGTTTGTTGAATTTAATATTTTTTATTTCATTAACAAATAAGGGAATGGCTGGTTCCATCATATATGAATGATAAGCATGCGAAGTATTTAAATTAACAAATGGTATATTTTGCTTTTTCAATTCATTTCTCAACTTTTCAATTTCATTCGATTTTCCTGATACAGTACATAATTCAGAACTATTTTCGGCTGCAATTTCTATACCTTCCCAAATAATATTTTGTACCTGTTGATCGGGCAATGGAATACTAATCATCTCTCCTTTGTCCATTGATGCCATATAATTCCCCCGTTTATATACCAACCAAATAGCATCATTAAGTTCCAATACATTTGATATTGATGCAGCAACAATTTCTCCCAGGCTATGTCCAGTCAGAGCTGATGGATTAATTCCTATGTAAATAAAATACCTTGCCAGTGAATATTCAAAAATAAAAAGAAGCACTTGTGCTAATAACGTATCATTAATATCAATGGATTTAAGTTTATCTTCAGGTTGGGATTCTAAGAAATAATATTTTGCAATTTGATAAAAATCATTTCCTGCAATAAATTTTAAACTCTCGAGGCAATCATCAACATTATTTCTAAAATATTCAATATTATAATAAAGATCTTTTCCCATATATTTATATTGAGCTCCTTGCCCAGGGAACATAAATATTACAGGTAAATTACCTGTATTTTCGGGAATAAGATATTTACTATTTGTATCTTCGAACCATTTGTTAATACTATCTATGAGATCTTCAGGTTTGGAAGCCACAAATGCAGCCCGATATTTAAAATAATCTTTCCCCTGGATCAAAGTATAGGACATTTTACCTAAATTTACTGATAAATTTTTTATTAAATAATTCTTTAGGTTTAATACTACATCCGAAAGAGCATTCTCAGTTTTTGCAGATAAAAGGATTAAATGGTGCTTATTGTCTAGTGTACGTGTTTTTCTGGTATCAATAAATTTTTCAAGAATAATATGTGCATTTGTACCACTAATTCCAAAAGAGCTAACACAAGCCTTATTAACTCTTGTTTTATCCAGTTCAGTGTTTTTATTTACAACATAAAAAGGAGAATTCTCAAAATCAATTTTAGGATTTGCGGAATTATAATTCAACGTTGCCGGAATAATACCTTTGTTTAAAATCATTACTGTCTTAATAAACCCGGCAATTCCGGCTGCACAATTTAGATGTCCAATATTTGTTTTAACAGAACCTATGCCACAATATTGTTTTTTTGTAGTACTAAAAGCTTTAGTTAAAGCAGATATTTCAATGGGATCTCCTAATTTAGTCCCTGTTCCGTGACATTCAACATAATCAATCTCTTCCGGGTTGACTTCAGAAAATGATAATGCCTTTTGAATAACATCAACCTGTCCTTTGACACTTGGTGCAGTGAAGCCTATTTTTTGCTTTCCGTCGTTATTAACAGCTCCGCCTTTTATTACAGCATATATATAATCTCCATCCTTAATTGCTGAATCTAAACATTTTAATGCTACAATTCCCCCTCCTTCACCATTGATCGTTCCATCAGCCTTGTCATCAAATGCTTTGCAATGGCCATCAGATGAAGTAATCATTCCATCATGATATACATAACCACCTTTCTCGAGATAATTTAATTCTATTCCTCCTGCCAGTGCTATGGAACATTGTCCATTTAGTAATGATTTACAAGCCATATCAATTGCCACTAAAGATGTTGAGCACATTGAATTAATGAAAACACTTGGGCCGGTTAAATTTAAAGAATGAGATATTCTAGAACATATCATATCTTTACTAACATAAAGACTATCAGTAAATCTTTCGAAAGCATTTTTTGCTTTTAAGCCAAAATAGTTTTCCCAAATATTACTGGCAGAACTTCCCGCGTAAATTCCTATTGACTCATTATTCCTTTCAATTTTACATCCTGCATCTTCTAATGCTTGCCACGATAACTCAAGTAATATTCTGGCCTGGGGTAATAGTTTTAAAGCTTCATCATCTGTAAATCCAAAGAATTCTGCATCAAATTTCTTTTTGCTTTCCAATACAGAACCAATAGTTCTAATATAATTCTTATTCTCTAATAGTCCCGGTTCTACTCCTGCTTCCCGCAGTTCTTCTTTTGAATAAAACTTTATACTTTCTTGATTTTGAATTAATCCGTCCCAAAATTCATTGATATTTGAAAAAGATGCAAATCTGCCGGCCATACCAATTACAGCAATTTCAAGTCCCGTTTTACTATTTGGATTAACACTCTTCATGACAACATTTTATTTGGTTATTTTAATTCGAAATATTTTAAATAATTTATCGGGATTTTTAATAAAAAAACAAGCAGAACTTTAATTATCTTTCTTTCGCATTCGCATAATCCTACCTTTTGCCTCGGTATTATTTGAAAGTTTATTCTTTTCCTTAGGCTGGTCGTTTAAAAACTCGGCATAACTTTGAATGGTTGGATATTCAAAAATTGTTTCGACAGGGAAATCTATCTCGTATTCCCTATTAATAAGCATATTAAGTTCTATTAATTTAATAGAATCTCCTCCCAAATCGAAAAAAGTATCAGTTATCCCGACAACATCTATTTTAAGAACTTGTTTCCACAATTCCGCGATTCTCTTTTCTTGTTCCTTTGTAGGTTTGACTATATCCTGGGTGGGTATTTTTGCCTTAATAATGGTTTGAGCAACTTTTGTATCAAATTTACCATTATGGTTTAATGGGAACTCGCTAACCCAACAAATTGCCTGAGGAATCATATAGGATGGTAATTTTTTAATTAATGCTGATTTAATCTCTTGATAATTTAATTGTTTATCACCCTCATATAAAGCACCTATGCTTTCATTGTTACCTGGTTGTTTAGAAAATGTGAAAACAGCTGCTTTTGATATAGCATCAATTTCCATCATTTGTTCTTCAATTTCTTTAAATTCTATTCTAAATCCTCTAATTTTCGCCCAATCATTAATTCTTCCAAGTATTTCAAATTCTCCTCCAGGTAAAATTCGTCCGATATCCCCTGTTTTATATCCTGCTTGCATTTTCTCATGATTGTTAAATACAATATGTTTTTGCGTTAACTCGGGATTTTTATAATAACCCGTTGTTAAAAAATTGTTATAAATCACAATTTCTCCCACGGCAAAATCTTCGAGTTCATTTCCGTGTTCATCTATAACTCTCACGTTTGTTTCTTCTATTGCTTTTCCTGAAGAAAGTCTTGCTTTTGAGCACTCATCGGAATACCCTAATTTTAAGAATGATATTGCCAATACTTCCGAAGCACCATAAAAATTAATAAATAACGAGTTTTTTGAAAAATGTTTTTTAAAATTTTTAAAATCTGTTCTGCTAACTTCTTCTCCTCCCAATATTACAATGTTTATCATTTCGGGAACTATATTGTATGCTTCAACCTGGGTTATAATACTTCGATATACTGATGGAACAGTATGAAGTATTGTAATTTTATTGAGCAATAACCATGATGCTAATCTTGAAAGATTTGCAGGAACACGAATATTATATATTGAAAGTGTCATCCCCGTGGATAATGAAGCAAAAATATCTATTAAACCAACTGCATGAGCAGGATGAGTAAGTAAAGCTAAATTATCGCTACTTTTGAAAGGTACATTTGTTAAATATTGCTTCAAATAATAATTGATATTATTATACGTGTGACATACTCCTTTGGGTTCTCCTGTTGATCCTGATGTATAAATGATAATAGCAAGATTATCGGAACTTCTATTTAAAATTGGGGAATTATAAATATCACTATTTTCAATTGTATTGTAATCAATTAGTATCGTATTGCCTGATGCTAATTGTTTTTCTAATTCTGACAAATAATCAAAGTCGCTAACCAGTATTGAATTATCTGATTTTTCAATTATTTTTGCAATGCGTTCGGGAGGGAATAACGGATCAATTATACTAAAAGGCACTCTGACTTTATATAAAGCATATATCATTGCTACCAGTTCATGCCCCATATTCATTAAAATAAATATATGTCCATTTTCAATTCTAGAGTACTCGTCTGCTAATCTGTACGAATATGACTTTACCAAATCATTAAATTGTTTATACGAGTATGATTGTCCCTCAAATACAAAAGATTTCTTTTCTGATAATTTCAGTATATTTTCTTCAATGGAATTTAAAAGATAATCATCACTTCCGTTCAATTGCAAATTTTGACCTGTAAAATTCTTTATACTATTTTTTTGGACGGGTCCAATAGTATTAAAGATTTTATATTTATATACGCTTTCATCTGGTTTTTCAATTACATGAGTTATTAAATTATAAAAACCATTGAGCATATGTTGTATGGTAGATCTTTTAAATAACGATTTCCTATAATTTAATTTTATTAAGAATGAATTGTTGATTTCTACAGCATAACAAGACAAATCGAATTTTGTTGTTTTATTATCTAATGTATAGGGGCGTAAGCACAATTTATCTGATTCAAGCTTTAGGTCATTTTCCTGTATAAAATTAAATAACGTATCAATTAATGTAACTCTTCCTTCTTCTTTTTTGAAATCTAATTTGTTAATCAAACTTTCTAACTGGTAATCTTGATTATCGAAACAGTCAAGTATAACATCTCTTATTTCTAGTATTATTTCATTAAATGTTTTCTTTAAATCATGATTAAACCGAATTGGAATTGTATTCAGAAAATTTCCTACAATGTTTCGAAAATCTACTTTTTTCCTGTTTATACTTGGGAATCCGATCACGACATCCGTTGAACCGGTAATTTTATATAGAAAAATGTAATACAGGCTAATAAAAAATATAAACGGGGTTATCCCGTTATTTTTAATAAACTCTTTAATTTCTTTAGAAATAAAATCGTCGAGTTTTATTGTAATAAAATCACCATCATAATCAATATTCTTAGGACGGGAATAATCAATTGGCAGAGTTAATTTGTTTGGTAATACTTTATAAAGTTCTAACCAGAATTTTTCCTGCTCACTAATTCTTGCTAAGTGTTCCTTTTCCGAAATTGAATGAATATAGTCAACAAATTCATAATTAATTGCCTCTACAGTTCTATCATTATATAATTCAAAAAACTCTTTGATTAAAATCGATATTGAAACAATATCCGCAATTATGTGATGAATATCAATAACCAATATAAATTCATTAACCACTTTAAAAATTGCGGCACGTAATAATGGAGCCTGGTTTAAATTAAATGGTTTTATAAAACCTGCTATTTCATTCTCTAAATTATTAGAATCGACAACTTTATGCTCTACAAATACTTTACATTCAGTGTAAATCTCTTGAAATATCTTGTCGTTTTCAACATAAAAACGTGTCCTTAGGCTCTGGTGTCTTTCAACTAGCTTATTAATAACCTGTTGCAACTTATTTAAATCAACATCTCCTTCTAACCGAAATATACTTGGCATATTATAAACTGTTGAACCCGGGTTAGTTTGATTAATAATATAGAGTCTTTGCTGAGCAGGAGATAGACTCATTTTCTGTTCTTTATTTTCTGGTTTTGATATATCTTTCAATATTTCATCTTCATTTTCAAAAAATTTCTTTAACCCATTAATAGTTGGGTTCCTGAAAAAATCCTTCATCGGAATTTTTACAGCAAATTTATCGTATATAGATGATATCAGGAGTGTTGCATTTAAAGAATGTCCTCCCAATTCAAAAAAGTTTGAATCAATATTTATATTATCAACTTCAGTTTTTAAAACCTTACTCCATATTTGAGCAAGATCAATTTCCAATTTATTGGCAGGTTTCTCTTGCTTTGATTCTAAGCCAGGCTTTGGAAGAGCGTTTTTATCCATTTTCCCATTAGGGAGTACGGGAAATGCTTCAAGCCTAACATAATGATTGGGTATCATATACCCGGGCAAGTATTGTTCAAGACTTTCCTTTATGAGTTCTTTATCTATTTCTTTCTTACTTTTATAATAAGCGCATAAAACTATATCGTCATTTTTATTCGATACAGGAATTATAATTCCATCTTCAATTTCTTCAATTCGCTTTAAACAAGATTCAATCTCTCCAATCTCAACACGAAATCCGCGAATTTTCATCTGATCATCTCTTCTACCTATAAACTCCATATCTCCATTGCTCAAATATCTCACCGTGTCGCCAGTTTTATAAAAGAACTTATGATCTCGATAACCAAATTTTTGGTCTGTATATTCTACTCTGTTCAAATAACCTCTCGCCAAATTAAATCCTGATATGCATAACTCTCCGGCTATTCCAACTGGTTTTAAGTCCAGAGATTCCGGATCAATAACCAAGGCGGAATTATTTTGAATCGGACTTCCTATAATTTTTAAATTCGCTTCATTATCAATTCTTTTACTAAAAATCCCAATACAGGTTTCTGTTGGCCCATATTCATTATAAATCCTGATATCAGGGTTGTATTCTTTTAAAATCTGAATTAAACGAGCAGATGCAGTTTCACCTGCTACAATAACACGATTGAGTGATTCAGGTATAAATTTTACCTGTTCAACTATTGTTTCTAATATTCTTGGTATTATACTTAGGTTTGTAATTTGAAACTGTTGAAATAATAGTTTCATATAGTCGTAATCTAATACCCTATCTCCATTTACCAACAATAAAGTACTTCCCGACAAAATACTTTGAAACAAATTTGAATAATAACCATCAAAAAAATGCTGAAGTAACTGCAAGGTTAAATCAGAACTGGTAATACCATAATAATTGATCCTCCAATCGATATAATTACAAAGCGATTTATGATTAACAATGGTGCCTTTAGGAACTCCTGTAGAACCTGATGTATAAATTATATAAGCCGGAGAATTATCTTCAATTGTTAATTCGGGATTACTTTCATCGGTTCCATCAAAATCAACCTGATCTAATAATATATATTTAGTTTTTTCAGATAATTTTCCTTTAAATGAATTAAATATAGTACTTGTTGTAACAATAACCCGGGGACAACTATCTTTTATAATATGATTAATTCTATTAACCGGGAGATTATAGTCGATTGGCAAATATGTAGATTGAGATTTCAATATCCCCAAGATAATTGGAATCAATCGGGCATTTGAATCACATAATACGGCAACAATTTGATTTTGTATTACACCTTGTTTTATTAAATATCGCGCAATAATATTTGATTCTCTATTAAGAGTTTCATATGTTACAACATTTAAGTCATTTATGTTCTCTCTCTTCTGGCTGAAATGCTCTTTAACCTTTGATAATATTTCGTTGTTATTATTAACATCTTTTTGCTTGTATTGACTTTCAATAGTTTCAATTAATGCTATTTGATTTGGAAATCTATTAACTATTTCTTCAAACCACGATATAATATTCGTATTCTCAAGTTTTCTTGATATTCCTTCAGATTTATTTAAAAGAAATTCTTTTGATTCCGTCCTAATACAATCAATATCTATTAAGGGCTTATCTGTATTAAAATAAAGCTGACTAAAGAAGTAAATTAAATTCCCGATAATGTCATTTATAATTTCAGGGTCATATTTTGACAAATCATAGGTTAGCCTGCCAATTAGCTTGCCATCAACTTGTTTGTATGAAAAAACAAATCCAGGTTTGTAATCTGATATTAAACTATACTCATGAATGTTCTCCAACAAAACAATTGAATCAACAATTTTTTTAGTTGAGATAAAATTTTCATTTTCATATTTACTTACTAACTTTTTAATTGGATAGTTTTGCTTTTTAACTGTTTCAAAAATTTCATCTTTAACTCCTGGTAATATATTCTTAAATGATAATTTAGTATTCAATTCACATCTGTAGAGTAACAATGCATTAATAAAATTCTTATTTTCTTTTTCGTTAAAAATAGGAGAGCCTATCAATATATTGCTGCTTGCTGTATATTTGGAATAAAACCCCATTGTACCGGCAAGTAATATTATATACAAGCGTGTATCTGAATTATTTGCAATATGAAGAATCCGATCAGATAATTCACTTGGGAAATAAATTTCTCTTATTCCCTCTTTATAATCAGTATCAACTTGTTTGAAATCAGAAGGTGCTATGGAGGTTATATACTCCCCTTCCATTTTTTTACTCCAGTACTTTTTCAATAAAAAATCATTTTTTTCTAGTGTCAGAGAATCACCTTCCTTTTGCATATATGTATATTTTGAAATATAAAAGATTATTTTAAATCTAAATTTTATTTATAAGTTATTAAAAAACCCAAAGTTACTTATAACATTAAATTCATTATTACAAGTTAAAATCATTAAGCTCTGTATTGATTCTATCATCAATCTCACTTTCAATATAATTTCCACCTACTCTTTCTCCAACTATTTGTACCTGATCTGAATATGGATCAAATTTATTATAAAACTCTTTTGTCTTTTGGATTATATCATTAGCATGGCTCATATCAATTATCCTTTCGGCATATTTTTGACAATAGCCACATTTTTCACAGTTATTTTCACAGAAATCATACTCATCTCTGACAAAAGGTTTAATAAAACCATCCAAATCGCTATTTTTTATAAATATTCTAAAGCTATTTAATGGATCGTACATATTTAATAAATCCATTAAATCTCCATCATATTTCTGATTAAAATAATGTTTAATTGTTTTTAGATGGCCTTTGGTTTTTACTGCTTGTCGTCCTTGTAGTTTAAAGTTAGTAATTCCAATATTATTATAATACTTCAAATCTTCTGGTCTTATCCAGGAAAGTTTCATTAAATTACTAACGTTATTATATCTTTGCAACAAACACCGGTGAGGGTAATAAGATTCACTTATTTCATTTCCTTCGGATAAAGAAATTGATGACATCTGGTTATAATGAAACATCCGATATATACAATCCTGATGGCATATTACATTTGCAATAAGTTCAACATCGGGTCCAAATTGTTCACGAATATTTTTTAATTTATTAAATTTTCTATTTATCGATTCATCAACCACTATACGATCAACCCCAAGCCTTTTAAACATTAAGGCCTTATTTGCACTTGTAATCTGGCATAATGTTGACGCTTTTATCTTAAAGCAATTGAACGATTTATTTACTAATTCAATCATTGAGGGCATCGCAATTGTTAATGATGTTACTCCTGCATCGTTTAATCGTTTAAGAAATCTAATAATGTTTTCAACTTCATCTTCAATAAATTCTTTATTATTCAGTGTAGTTGCATTTAATGTATAATTAAAATTGATTTTACTTTTTAGCGAGTAAGAAATATAATTTTCTAATTGTTTAAAATCTACATCAGGCAACACACTCTTGGGCCTTCCAGATTCAATTATATTTTCTTTGGTAACATTTCCATATGTTTCAACAACTTTTGAATTTTCGTATTCATTATTGAGTTGCTTGTAATAGTCAATTGTACTTATATCAAAATCAGAGGGGACACTAAATTTATTCATAGTTTCATGCTTTAAAATAAGAAATTATCTTCAAATTCCAGCCTTGTAGATACCGTATCTTTCATTTTGTTTGAACCATATGTAACCTTGCTTATTTCGTCCATTTCAACAACTGATGGCACTGAATTTTCATGCAAACCACTCCATCTCTCGTCGGCTTTAAATTTATCGTACACAGAAAAAGGATTAACAATTCCCTTCATTTCAATATGTTCCATCATTCTCCAAATTCTTTCTAAGCTAGTTGTTCGAGTTGGTAATAAATCCAGATTGTAAGTTTGAAAAAAAAGAATATCAAGCTCTTCATCGGTATAAAGTGGAATTCTGGACTTCGCCCACGTTTCCGAATCGCTTTGGCCTGTATAAAAATACCGGAATAAATGGGGTTCAGCCTGCCAAATATATTCTTGAGATCTTGTAAGCAAATCCAGAGTTTCTTTAAAATCATTATCTGTTTCACCAGGATGCCCAATAACCAAGTACGTTGTTGTTTTTATCCCTTTTCCTGCCAACCCTTTTAATGAATTATATATTTGTTCAACTGTAATATTTTTATTTATTAAATCAAGTATTTTTTGTGATCCGCTTTCAATTCCAAGCCTTGCTCTATAAAATCCGGCTTCACGCCATAATTGAGTTTGATCTGAATTATTTAATTGATCAGATACTCTAATATACCCGTCAAAGAAAATATTAAGGCCTCTTTGAATTAGTCCTTTTGAAAACTGGGTGATATAATTATTCATCAATACATCAAGCATAAAAATCATATTTTTTTGATACAATTTTGAATTATGCTCTATCTCGTCAACCACTCTATTAATGTCTCGTTCGATATACTCTCCCATAAAAGTACGTTCGTTACAAAAACTACATTTGTTGGGACAGCTTTGAGACACGTAGCTGGCAATGTATGGATATTTCTTGATATCAAAATCATCTAAATCTGGTTTAATACCAAAGCCTAATACAGCTTCTTTTGCGGGATCCGAAATAATTACACGTTCTGTTGAAGAGAACCTATTTTTAAGTAAATGTAAGAATGAGCTTTCCCCTGAACCAATAATATAATAGTCAATTAATTTATCAGCTTTATTATAAAAACGATTAAAGTCTGGTGTATTATTTCTTAATTCACCCATAAAAATACTCCCTCCAATTACCGTTTTGATATATGGTTTTTCTTGTTTAATTCGTTTTAAAACATAGAGCCCCGATCCCAAATTACCACTATGTAATGATAAACCCAATACAGATATCTCTTCATCGTTAAGTATCTGGCTTACAATTGAATTCTCAAGATACGTGAAATATTCTGTTAAAAGACTTATAATCCTTGCTGAATCTTCTTTTGTTAGTTCTACTAAATAATAATAGTTAAAAATCTTTTTTAAAATCGGATGTGCTTTTTCATAATCAGGCTCATTTAACACCAACAAAAGAGAATATTTTATTATTTCATGTATGTTATCATAAAAATTTCCCCACTTCTCTTTTGGAACTATATCTCGTATTATTTTTAAAAGTGATTCATAGGTTGATTTCACTTCATAATCAACATTCAAATCTGAAGTTTTTACGCGGTAACCATTTGATTGAAGATATGATTTTATCTTTGCAATACCTTGTGGCGGAATTAGGGGAGTCCAGAATGGTAACTGAACCAAATAAATCACGCCATTTACCTTAAAATCATTATTTTTATACATCATGTTTTAAAAGTGTACTTATATACTAATAGGAATATGCCTTTTTCTTTTGACTAATCACGATTAATCTCTATTTAATATCGGAGATTTTTAAATCGATAAGATGATTTAAAGAAGATAATCTTGTGAATCGTTATCTAATACAGTATTTGCCTGTTGTCCAATAAACTTTAGCTGTATGTCTTTAAGTTTAATTTGAGGGTTTTTAATAACCTGATTAATAATAAATAAATAATTTGAGTACATCTCCTCTATAGTATCTTCCATAAACAAATCAGTAGCATACTCAAGAACCAGTTCTATTTTATTATCGAACTCAAACACATTCATAAGAAGATGATATGGTGTAGTCCCTTTTTCAAATTTAATTGGGTGCATATTCATCTGTTTAAGCAGGTTCTCCTGTCCCTTATTATTGATGTATGCAAATACAATATCAAATAAAGGGTTGTTCGATTTCTCCGTATTAAATCCATAATTATTAACAATATCATCGAACTGATAATCTTGATAATTATAATATTTTACCACACTTTGCGAAAAATTCTTAAACAATAATTCGAACTCAATATGATTATCTAATCGAAACCGTATTGGAAGCATGTTTGCAAAAAGTCCCATAATATCGAAGAACTCATGTTTGGTTCGTCCTGAAACCGGGCAGCCTATTGTAAGATCATCGCTTTCACTGTATTTGCTTATCAGTACAAAGAAATTAAACAAAAGAAACATAAACATGGTTTGGTCGCCAGCTAACAGTTTATTTTGTATAAGTAACATCGTATCTTGATTAATTGTAAAGTAGATATTCTTGCCTTTACAATTACTTAAATTCTTTGTCAAAAAATCGGTTGGAAGATTTAACTTTAGTACAGGAGAGGAAAAGATGTTTTTCCAAAATTCCTTATGTTCAATATAATTATTTGAAGCTTTCCACTTTTCGTACCAAACAATATAGTCTCTATACTGATATTTAGCAGGTACTATTTCTCCGTATTTATATATTGTCGTGAATTGTTCTAACAGTTTATTAATTGATACCCCATCTGCAATGATATGTGGTAAGTCAATTACCAAGATATTTTTATCTTCACTCACCCTTAACAAATTTACTCTAATAAGGGGATGCATTGATAAATCGAACGGTTTAATTGACTTATCTATCTCTTCATAAACCTGTGATTCATTGATATTTTTTATCACTATTTCGAAGTTAAATTCAGTATGAATCTTTTGTTTTACATCTCCATTAACTTGATGAAAAGATGTTCTTAAACTTTCATGCTGCATGATTAACGTGGAAAAAGCATGATTAAGGTGCTCAACATCAACTACATTCTGAATTTCAACAACCTTACTTATATTATAAACCACAGAATCATTATACAATTGCAAGAGCCAGTATAATCGCTTCTGAGGTGAAGATAACTCATAGTATTCCTGTTCAGCAGCTTTTTCTAATTTTCTTGCCCGGGAAACTGATGTTTTCTTTGTAATACAATTAGAAAAGTTTTGTAAATCAGGATACTTAAATATATCCACAACACTTAAATCAAATTCGAAACTATCTCTAAGTTTTGAAATTAAAATTACTGCATTTAGTGAATGTCCTCCCAGATCGAAAAAGTTTGAATTTTTATGTATTGCATTTATATCAACAGATAATATCTCACTCCATATTCTAGCTATTTCTTTTTCTTGTATATCTAAATCATCTGCCTCAATATGTTCATATTTTGGCAATTGATACTCCTTATAAAGTATATCTTTATCTATTTTGCCATTTTTATTAAGAGGCATATGCTTAACGAAAATAATATAATCCGGGATCATATATTTTGGCAGATATTCCCGAAGATAATCTTTTATATTTTCGGGAAATAGCTTTTTGTTGGTCAAGATATAGGCTACTAACGCCTTGTTTCCATTCTGTTCAACAACATTAACTACAACAGAAATCACATTGCAATGATTATTTATATGTGCTTCTATACTTCCAATCTCAACACGATTCCCCCTAATCTTTACCTGGTTATCTTCTCTACCAATAAATTCCAAAGTATCATTTGATCTCCATCTAACAATATCTCCTGTTTTATAAGCAAGTTCATGATTCCTGAAGGGTATTTTTACAAATTTTTCGTTTGTAAGTTCCGGTCTATTCAGGTATCCTCTTGATAATCCAACTCCAGTTGTTATCAATTCTCCTTCGGCACCTCTCGGGAGTAATTGTAAATTCTTATCAACTACATACACTCCCGTAAAATTTATCGGATATCCGATTGATACTGAATGTTTTGATTCTTCGTTTATTTTATAACAAGTTGTAAATACAGTATTTTCTGTTGGGCCATACCCGTTTATTAATTTTACATCAGGGTTTTTATTAAGGAATAGATTTACTTTATTTGTTTGAAGAACGTCTCCCCCGACCAATAACTGTTTTAATGGTTTAAACAAGTTAATATTAACATCACAGTGTTGATGAAACAACGGGGCAGTTAACCACATGATATTTATATCGAAAGTTTCAATTGATTTTTTTAATAATTCAGAATCCAGTATCTCATTATTATTCACTAAAAACAATGTGCCTCCGTTAAGTAACGTTCCCCATATTTCAAATACAGATGCATCAAAAGCTTGAGCTCCTGTCTGAAGCAAACGTGTGTAATTGTCTAAACTAACATAATTGGGGTTATTAATTAACCTAACAATTGAACCATGCTCAACCATAACTCCTTTAGGATTTCCCGTGGTTCCTGAAGTGTACATGATATAAGCTAAATCACGACTTTCAATTGATTCAACATCGAAGTTACTTACTACTTCTTGATTTAAAAGATCATTAAATAAAATATTTTTAAAATTATCTATTAAGTCAGAATACTGTTTTTTTGTAATAACTAATTGTGCTTCACTATCACGTAAAATATATTGAATTTGCTTCTTACTCAAAGAATTCTCAATTGGTAAATACAATGCACCTGCTTTTAAAATAGCAAGAGTTGATATAATCCAATCTGAATCTTTATCAAGTAAATATGCTACTATACTACCTTTTTGTATTCCAAATTTTATTAATTTTTTGGCATACTGGCTAGTTATAGTATCTAAATATTCGTAAGAGAATTGTAAATCATTAGAAACTAAAGCTATTTTATATTTATTATTTTTTACCTGATTTGAAAATAAACTAATAATTCCATTATCTGTTGGCTCAAATTTTTCATTCTTATTATAAAGTAACCTTTTAAGGGCTGATTCGCTATGCACTGGTAAATCTGAGATAGTCAACTGTGATGATTCAACCATTATATTTAATAGTTGAAAATAATTATTCATCATTTCATGCATAGTTGATTTCTCAAATAAGTCTGTATTATATTCCCATTCAATAAGCATTGAATCGTTTACCTTGTTATTATCGCTGTGTGTAGGCACAATCACAATATTAATATCAAATTTTGCAGTTTGATTATGAGAATTCTCAATGGTAATCTCAATATTCGGCAATTCAAAGCGTTTAGTAGGAGTATCCATAAAACTAAACAACACCTGAAAAAGTGGCATTTTTCTTAAATCTCGTTCAGGTTTAACTGCTTCGACAATTTTTTCAAAAGGAGTATTTGCATACTGGAATGAATCCAAATAAGATTCTTTCACCAAAGCAATAAACTCTTTTACCAATATGTTTCCATCCTTTATGTGTGTTAAAATAGGAATTGTATTAATCACCATTCCCAAAACACTTTCCAGTTTTTCGTCAATACGGTTGGCTACTCCTGTACCAACACATATTTGGCTTATTTGTGAATAGCGATACAACTCGATCTTAAATGCTGCCAGCATCACAACAAAAAGGGTTGTATTATTTGATATAGCAAATTGTTTTAGTCTTTCTTCAAGATTATTCGGTACTTCAATAACAAGCAATTCACCTTTTCCATCAAAGAAACTTGAGCTTTGATTATCGAATGGAAGTTTAAGATCAGGTACTTCGACATCGAATTTCTTTTTCCAGAATGCCATTTGCTTTTGCAGTACTTCTCGTGAAAAATACTGTTTTTGCCAGATGGCAAAATCTGCATATTGAAGCTTAGAAGCTTCGGGGCGATATGACGAATCATCTTGAAGTTTTTTATAAATATCAACAAACTCTTCTAACAAAAGTCCTTGTGTCCATCCGTCATGTATTAAATGATGTTCGACTACAAGAAAAAAATATTCATTATTTTTTATTTGTACCAGATAAAATCGAATTAAAGGGCCATTTTCAATATCAAAAATCTCTCTTCCCGTTTTTAATATCCATTGTTCTAAATTAATTCCTTCATTTTTATTTTCAATCTCATCAATTGACAGCATTTTAACTTTACAATCTACTACAGGTAGTATCTTCTGATATGCTGTGTTGATGTTTTTTCTAAAAACAGTTCTATAAATCTCATGCTTTTCAATTATTAGCTCAATTGCCTTTTGGAATATATAAATATTCAAGTCTCCCTTAAAAGTAAGTGCCCTGGTTACATTGTATGATTTATTATTTTCGTAAAGTTGTTGTAAAAACCAAATTCGTTCCTGAGAAAATGATAATGGAGCCTCATCATGATATTCTGATTTTTCAAGTTTCTTTTCATCAATTATAGTTACCGAATTATTTATTATTTCTGCAATTTCCTGGATGGTTGGGTTTTTATAAAAATCTTTATATGATATTTCAATAGAAAATTCATTCCTGATGCGTGTAATTGCTTTTGTTATTAAAATTGAGTCCCCTCCTATTTCAAAAAAGTTGCTTCTATTGTTAAAATTGTCATGTTTTAATAATGTTTGCCATATTTCAAAAAGAGTTTTTTCTGTGGCTGACAATTCATGTAAATCAGATTCAAGAATATTTGTAATGGCCCGTCCATGTTTTTTTACAGTTTGCCGATCAGGTTTATCACCACTGGTAAAGGGAATTTCATCAACTTCATAATATAAATGAGGCACCATATACTCGGCCAGGCTTTCTTGTAAAAATGATCTAATTTCTGGAACTACAATTGTTTCTCCCGTCTTTTTCACTATATAAGCACTAAGTATTCGCCTGGAGTCATGATCTTCGTGGTATGTAACTATTGCGTCATTAATCTTGTTGAATGATTTAAGTTTTTGCTCAATTTCAATTAAATCAACTCTGTAACCTCTTATTTTAACCTGCTCATCAATTCGTCCCACAAACTCAATATTTCCATCATCTCTAAGTTTACCAATATCACCGGTTTTATACTTTCTGATTTTTTGTATTTCGTCCAGTGATATATATTTCTCATGTGTTAATTCCGGATTGTTCAGGTATCCTCGTGTTACACCATTACCAACAACCATAATTTCGCCTATACGAGAAACATTATTAGAATTTGATGCTGTGCTTAAAATAATGGAATAATTCTTAATAGACTTACCAATAGGTTGATTTTCGATATCAATTGTTTCGCATTTATAATATGTAACACACACCGTTGTTTCTGTTGGCCCGTATGAATTATAAACCTCCCCTTTATAAAACAAGCGGTTTATTTGAGTACTTTTTAAAACATCCCCACCACTAATATAAATTCGTACGGTATTTAATAGATTAATGTCAGGTATATTATTTAATTGCCCTAACATTAATGGACTACAATCGACTATAGTGATTTTATTCCGTTGAATAAATGATGCTACATATGAAATATCTCTTTTATCGTTTTCTGGTATTACCGCTAATTCTCCTCCAATGGAAAGTATGGGAAAAACTTCTTCAATATAAGTATCAAAAGAATAACTAGCTTGTTGTAAAAAAATATCTTCTGAAGTAATCATAAATTCATCAAGAAATGCTTCAATATAGTTATTCATATTTTTGTTTTCTACCATCACCCCCTTAGGTTGTCCTGTAGATCCTGATGTATAGATAATATAAGCTAAATCATTTGCATCGCGTTGTAATGTCAAAGATCTATTTCCGGGGTATTCAGTGAGTTTGATATAATCGAGCAACTCTATCTTCCCTGTTATTTCGCCGAGTTCTTTATCTGTAATAATGTATGATATTCCGCTATCTTTTAAAATATAATTTACACGTTCTTTAGGTATGTTTATATCCAATGGAAGAAATGCTGCTTTTGATTTTAATACTCCCAGAATTGAAATAATACGATTGATTCCATTTTCTATAAATAAACCAATTATAATATTATTTGAAATACCATTATCTATTAAATAATTAGCAATCCGGTTACTATAATCATCAACTTGTTGATATGTAAATTTCTCTGTTTTATAATTATCAGTTTTATTTTCAAAGATTAAAGCTACTTTCCCGGGGTTTTGTTTCACATGCATTTCAAATTCTTCCAGAAATTGAAAGTCAGTATCATTAAACTCGATAGAAGGTTTATTTTTTGAAAGGATATGTTGTGATTCTTTATCGAATATAAAGCTTAAATCCAGATCGTATTTTTCAGCCTCAAAAATGTTAATTAATCTATCAATAATATTTGCAAACTCATTACCCAGATTTAGTATGGTTTCTTCTTTAAATAATTGGCAATTATACTCTATCCCATATTTTAATGTCTCCTTGTACTTCATAATATCCACAGAGATATCTGTTTTGGGTAACTCATGATAAAAATCAATTTCAGATATTTCTATATTATTCACATAAAATTCATTATCAACATAGTCATGTATATTAAGCATAACATTAATTAATGAATTTTTAAGTTTATGATCATTGGCAGCAACTATTTTAAGAATCTCGTGATATGGGATTCCCTTGTTTCTATATATCTCAGACAATCTTTCTTTAACAATTGATATCAAATCAGAAACATTTGCTCCAACTCCTAAATCTATTCTAATTGGGTAAGAATCTATCAATAATCCCACTAAATTTTCGAGCTGTTTATCATTACGTTTCGATGCTACTATTCCAATTACAATATCTTGTCTTCGAAGCCATTTGAAAAACAACAAATAATAAGCTGATAGAAAAAACGCATATAAGGTTAATCGATTATTTTCTAATATTTTCAACAATCTATTATATTTTTCCTTTTCAATGGACCAATACAGCTTATTGCCTTTTAATATTTCTGAAGAACTAACTTCGAAATCAAAAGGTAAATTAAGGGGTGAATATATTTTGGCAAACATATTCTTCCAATAATTAATTTCATTTGATACATGATTTGGCAAGAACTTATAACGTTGCCAATCAGCATAGTCTGTATAATAATAATTTACAGGCTTAATAACTAATGAATTAAATATTTTTTTTATTTCATCAATCAGAATATACATTGATACTCCATCTGAAATAATATGATGAATATCAATTAAAATGAAATTAGATTCATCATGTAATTGTAAAATCCATATCCGGAATAATGGAAATTTTGATAATTCAAATGATTTGGTATAAGTGTTAAATAGTGAATTAAGTTTATCAGCATTCCCTTTAAGAGATTTATCTTCAGATATTGTATGATATAAATCGAGTTTAGTCAAATAACCTAAATATTCAATATTTATCTCGGTACTGCAACTCGAAGCTGGTAGTACCACTTGCCGCACTTCACCGTTTATTTCTTTGAATATAGTTCGTAAGCCCTGGTGCCTGTGTATAATTTTATTAACAATAATATTTAAATATCGAATATCATCGGTACTAAGCTTTTTATTAATTGCAAAAAGTTTTGGGGCATTAAATTGTGTCGAATTTTCGTGCACTATATGCATGTAATATAACCGCAGTTGTTCTTGTGAAAGGCAATAATGCTCCTTTCTCTCTGAAAATGTTAACAAAGCCCTATTTTCTGTTACCCTTTTTTGCCTGATTAATGGTGCAAGCTTACTTATTGTTGTACATTCAAGTACTTCAGTAATCGAGATATCAATATTTAATAGTTGTCTAATCCTATTTACCAAGTGAACTGTTTTCAAAGAAAAATTATAATATTCAAAATAATTAATCTCATCACTTACTTTATCAATGTCAATATCAAATATTTCAGACCATAATTCTACCAGCGTGTTTGTAATATGGTCTTCTGTATATTTTGTTTTTTTATCAAGAAGAATTTTATCTTGCCCCGTAATTTCTTTCTTTATCAAATTACGAATATTAATATCGAAATATTCTGAAATGCAGTCATACGGGTTTTCAATAGCTACTTTAAGAAAATAAAGATATTTTTCAACAATCTGATTTATTGCATCTTCACCAAATAATTTTTTATCATAGAATAATTTATGCTTGTAAAAATCAAAATCAGTTATAATTAATGTCAAATCGTAATCCGGTTGGCTATAATACTGATAATCTACAATTTCAAGTCCAGGAATACCATATGGTTTTATTTGATTATCTGATAATGCATTTATTGAATTTCCTGCAATAAATTCATTCCTTTTTATATTGTCTTTTTGTGATTTTTTTAAAACGGTTTCAACTGGATAATTTTCAAATACAAACAACGAGTTAATATCAAACTGAGGAATATTAATTTTCGCATCTACAAATAGTTTTCCTAAATCAACATTTGTTTTATCACTCCTGTTAATGAGGTCATGTTTAGCGTAATTTAATAAATCATTAAATGTTATATCTTTCTTAAATTTTAATCTTTGTGGAACAGTGTTTATAAACAACCCGACTGAATTATCAGCTTTCCCAATTGATCGATCTCTAATTGAAACTGTATTATAGAATATAACATCATCAACATCATTGATTGTTTGCAAAAGTGTTCCCCACACAGAAGAAAATAGCGTATGGTTTGTTAGCTTATGCTTTTTAACATAAACTTCAATCTCTTTTTCTAACCTGGAGTCTATTTCAAAATCAATAGAAACTATTTCTTTATTATTTGACCGTAGAGTTTTACTCCCTGCCCGGGTATTCGAAATCTCAGAAAGATAATTAATCCAGTAATCAGAATGAATTAAATTATTTACGTCAATTATTTTTTTTATTTGCTCACAATAATCATTGCTTTGCGATATTGAAAAACTGATGTTATTTGTTAGTGATTCATATATGTTGTTAAACTCATTCAGAATAATGCCAAGGCTCCAACCATCTGTTAATATATGATGATTTATAACCAATAATGTATAGCTGTGACTATTTTCCTTTATTAGATATATTTTAAGAGATTGTCTTTCGATATCCAGACCATTAATTAAAATGTTTTTTCTAAGTTTTTCAATCTGCTCGTTTATATCACTATAGTTACAATAATCCAAAATAATAATTTCAGGAATACATTTTTTCAAGATTATCTGAATTGGATTTTTTAGTTTTTCCCAACGAAATATTGTACGGAGAGCATCATATTTATCAAATATGATTTGCCAGGTATTTTTAAATATATCTTCATTAATCACCCCGGAGAGCTTTAACTTCGTTTGTTCGATATAAAGCCCTTTATTTTTTTTACCAATAGAATTAACAAAAATTGAATTTTGCAGATATGTTAAGGGAAGAATGGTCTTAACATTCTTTTTATCTATTGTTTTCATAAATATGATCGAATTGAATTATTCCAGACAGGTTTAGATTTTATTTCTTTAAACCAGATATTAAGAACCTGTCAATTAATTATTTGCAAACTGAAGTAAACAATACTAAATTGAGATATAAAAATATCATTCGTTTTAAACTACCCGGATTATGGTTTTTATTAATCTAATATTTTTGAAATTGCTATTTAATTAAAAAAATACTGAAAAAATCATTAAAGAATTAAGGAGCTAAGTAGCAAATAACCACTACAATTCATTAAAAAACGTTATAGTGATTAAATTAACAGTCTTACTCATATCTAAGTATATGGGCAGGTGAAGTTTTTATAAGTTTTATTACATGAAAAATAATCATAAGAAAAGAAATGGTTACTATAATACCTAACGGTATAATAAAAAACCAAATTCCAATAGTAATATTATATGAAAAATTTTCTATCCATTTGTTCAAGATTATATAGCTTATTGGTGTAGCTAAAATAAAAGCTATAAGTATGGTAATAAACAAATCATTATAGGTAGCTTTAAGAATGACAAACGGACTTGCACCCAAGACTTTTCTAATAGCCATATCTTTTTGCTTTTTAAGCAGATTAAAGTATGACAGGACCCAAATTCCAATTAATGATAATGCCACCAGTACAATCGTAAATAAGCCAAAGAATCGTCCAAAACGAATTTCAGACGCATATTGATTATTTAACATATCTTTCAACAGAACAAATTCAAATGGGAGTTGCAAATAATTTTCAAAATCAGTTTTAACTGTTTTTATTGTCTCATCGAATCTATTGGGGAAATATCTTATTGAACAATAATCAAATCCATGTTTTTTAGACAATTTAAAAATAACGGGTTCTTGTCCATATTTTAAAGATGTAATTTTAAAATCTTTAACAACTCCTACAACATTCAGTTCCTGATCGTCCCAAATTATCTTAGAATCTTGCATAATTTCATTATCAGAATAATTTAAGAGTTTATACGCACTCTCATTCATCACGATAATATTCTGCTCATATTCATTTTCAATGAAATCGTTGTTATTCCCTTTTAATAACTTTATATCATAGTAGTTAAAATATTTATCATCAACAAAAACTAACCCTACTGTTTTTTTTTCTTTTTTAAAATCATTCTTTTTATAAACATCAATATGCCCCATTTGTGAGCCAGGGATAGCACTGGCCAAAGTAATATCAGCAATCGCGGATTCTTTTTCCAATTCTGATTTAAATACTTTCATCTTTTCGTATAACATTTGGGAATTAGAAGGAATTTTTACAACGATTGTGTTATCTAACTTTAGTCCCGAATCAAAGTTTTTAAAGTATTTAACCTGTTTAATAACAACAAAAGTTCCAGCCAAGAAAAAAAATGTAGTTAAAAATTGTATCGTCAAAAATGCTTTCGCCATTTGCTTCATACCTAAATTTTTTAGCACCTTCCCTCTAAATATTGAAATAGGACTTATTTTATTAGATAACCAAAATGGATATATACTCAATAAAATTGACAATAATACTATACCTGAAATGCTAACGCACCAATATACATAGCTATTAAGCATATCAATAGTATAATTAATGTTAAGCAAATAATTATTTAATTTATCCGAGATAAGATAAAAAGAAATCATCCCAATTATAAAACCGATAAATACCATAAAAAAACATTCGATAAACATTTCAGATAACAATTGCATTCTACTTATACCAAAAACTTTTTTAAGAGATACGGTCTTTAAGTTATACAAAAATACAGATACAAATAAATTATTATAATTCACTACAGTTATAATAATAACAAATATTGCTATAGCTATTAAAATCCGAATATTCATCATATTGTTACCTATAACAAGTTCGTCTTCAATTTGAGAGAAATGAATATCTTCGATAGGAATAAAAGAATAAACAGATTTTATATTATTCTGAGCCAGAAAATTTCCATTATACATTTGAATAACATCGGGTGATTGGTTAATTATTTTTTCGATGGATGTTTTTGAGTCCAATAAAACATAGGTATAATAATCACAAAAATTCCATTGCATTCTTAATGGAGGAATCATCAATGTATTATGAAAGGAAAGCAAAATATCACACTGTAAATGGGAATTAGGAGGAAAATCTTCGATAACACCAACAATGATATATGATTGTATGCCATTTCTAATTTCTTTTCCAACGGGATTAGTATTCCCAAAATATTTTTCGCTTATACTTTTCTTTAAAACAGCCTCATTGGGTGCTTTTAAGAGGTTGTTTTTTGTACCATAAATTACATCACAATCAAAAATATTAAAAAAGGAACTATCTGCGTAGAATATTGCATCATCAACAAACGTGTTTTTATCAATAGTTATCAGGTTATATCTATTTCTAACCAATCTTGAAAAACCCAATATTTCGGGAAAGCTTTCTGTAAGAACTTCTCCTAAGTCTCTATCAGTTCTTGCTGATTCAAGCAAAAGCTCTCCATTTTTATATTGAGTAAGATTTATCCGATAAATCCGATCGCTTTTCTCATGAAATGAATCATAACTATACTCGTAACCTACATAATTTAATATTAATGTAACAGATACAACACACAATGAAATACCCAGTATATTTATTATGCTTGAAATTTTATTCTTAAAGATTTTTCTAAAAAACAATGGAATATAATTTTGTTTCATCAGGATGATTAATTAAAAAGTAAGTATTTCATTTAAATTTATATCTGTAAGTTTTTGCACACGTATCTGCTTTATTTTAAAATTAGAATCAATAACTATACCTACGGGCAACTTCATAACTAACAATTTTTCTAAAATCTCCCTTCTGTTTTGAAATGCGTGTAAATGTATTCCTTTTTCTAAATTTTCCCGTTTCAAAAAAGATATCCATTCATCATAGGTTCCATCTATAGCTATAGTTACTAAAGTAACATTTTTATCTGTAAATAACGACTCGTTCTTTTTTATAAATTGTATTTCATCTAAACATTCCTTACAACGAAATGAATAAATTAATAAGAAAATATTTTCTCCTGTCAGATTTTCAAGAAATACTTCATTGGTATCAACATCATAAGCCACCAAAGATGGCATTTCTCCTTTGGAAAGAGCGTTCATTCTTATATATAAATTTTCAATATCATCATTTTTATAAACAGGAGCCCTATTATTTAAATAATCATTATAAATCAATGTTACCTCTTTTGTAATTCCAAAATCACAAATTGCTTTTTTTAAAAGCCCTGAAAGCATATCATATTTTATGGTATTATCGCTAATTAATTGATTAATCATTTTATACTTTACAAAAACATAATCGCTAAGCAACAAACCATTGTTTTTAATTGAATCTTGTGATACCTTATCAATATAAAGATTTACAAATTGTATATATTCATCGGATCCATAATAACCAATAGTATCATTTAAAGTAATTTTTTTAAAAACTTCGTTATCAGGTAAATTATTAACCTCATTTATCAAAAGGTATTTTAATATAAAGCTAGCTTTCATACTTGCGAGCTCAAGGTTTTCAATATAATTAAAATAATCATCTTGAAATTTTTCATTAGTAAGGATTGAATTCTGGAAAGAAAAAACAGAATCAACAAAATGGGTAAATTCAATATAATTTAATTTATATATTGGCAAATTAAAATATCTTATTTCCAATTCATTTTCTTTTAATCGCTTATTTTTATCCATTAAGTATTTATTAATTTCATCCTGTTCACTCTTAATTACAAGCTCTTCCTTTCCGTTTGTTTCATTAAATTGAAAATTGTAACCAGATTTTCCTGAAAAATAAACTTTATATGTTTCTTTATATCTAATATAACCATATCCCTTATTAGTTGGAACTTTCATACTAAATTCCTGATTATCTACTTCACTACTGTAAGATTTATTATCAAAATAGACATTTACTTTCATTTCAGAATCATACGCTTTACCACATATAAGCATTGTATCATTATTTGCAAAAATCGGATTCATAAAAAAGTACAACAACACATTTAAAAAATAAATTGTTTTCATATGTTTAAATTTTAGGATTAGTTTTTTCGTTACAAAACACCATTATTATAATATTTTATTTATATGTTGAAAGATTATTGTAAAAATGAGAAAACTCGTTATTTCGGTTCTACTATATGAACATATTGATTTATTGTGGAATGATGCCAAACTAGCTTTTCTTTTCCAATTAAAACAATTGCCTTTTTATTCAATGCTGCTGAAAGTGATGCAGTGCCTGTAGTTAAACAATATAAGTGTAATGCAGAAAATAAAACATCACAGAAATCTCTTAAACTTAATGTAGTTAAATAATTCGAAAAATTTCTGACCATTATTTTCTGGAAATTGTAACCATTATCATTATTAAATTTCATCTGATAATTCAGTTTAATACTATTTGTCTTGAAGAATTCTTCAACTAACCATTGGTTGTGTAATTCAATCCTGGGATTTGAAACATAGTACGGATCATAAACATTACACCCCTGCAAAAATTCAATCTGTTTTGGCTTATAATAAATTTCGGGCTCATGTTTTCTTATATTATCGTCAATACCCAATTTTAACATTAGGTTATCAAGCACATTACAATCTTCTACACTATTATTAATAGCTTCAAACATCACAGCGGCTTTTTTACCCTGGCTAATTGGATTTCGTTTTGAATTTTCAATATCTTCTATATAAAAACTGTTACTTTCTTCAAAACAATATCCATCAACATAAGGGTTTAATTCCCATATTAAATATTTTGCTTCTTCGCTTCTACAAGGAGAATTCTGGGATATTAATACCCTGTCGTATTTTCCCGATTCTTTTGCAATTCGTGGAAGATGGCTATATAACAAATGATCACCCAAACCTCCCGAAAAAGGTTCGATTATTAAATCCCTGCCGGACGATTTCATGAGTTTTTTAGTAAACGCAAAATCTTTATAATTTGATATTATTTTATGATTATCCTGAATTTTTATTGGCACCTGAAATACCCTGTTTCTTAATTTGCCAAGGTTAATATTCATATTTTGCAGAGGGTGCAACCGGGGATCATTCTTCATTAAATCAAGCTCAGTATCTTTCAGTTTATTGCCCAATATGGATAATCTATAAATACAACTTACCATAAAAGGGTTATTAAATAACGGACTTACAATTTCGGTATAATCTCTTATTACATTTTTTAGCCAATCTAAGCAATTTGAATTAAATACTTTATCGTAATTTTTTATTAACTGAATTGCATCATCAATCTTAATATCTTGTATTTCAAACATTTCAAAATCTAATATTAGATTTTGAAATGTTTGATCTGTATTATTTAAGGTTGATGTTAAAATGAACGGAGATTGAATTGTATTAATTTCATTAATAATGCTTGTCAGTACCCCGGAGTGACAAGTATCTATGCTATCAAAAATAAAATAAAGCTTTTGTTGTGTATAAAGTTGTGTAAATATTTCAACTAAATCAGAGAATCCATCATTTTCTAATACAAACTTCAGATACTCTTTAATGCTATTAATTTCTTCATTATATCTGAATTTTATGAATATTGGTATCTGTTTAATTTCTTCCAATTTTAATAAAATAAGATAATGCATCAGAGTACTCTTACCACAACCCATTTTCCCAAATACAAATGTTTTTTTGTTAAATACTTGTTCAATAAAGTCTTTACTTGATATATAATTATCATCTTTTAATGAAAGGTTTTTTAATTGTACTGGTATATATGTTTTTGTCAAATGTATTTTTTCATCAAAGAATACATTATTATAATATAATGAATTTTCATAAACTGTTTGTAAATATCTCTTTAAACTATCAAGTTCTTTCTCTGTAATATTAAAACCCGATAGTAAGCTCCAGCAATACTTTTCACCTAAAAAATTCATTCTACCGTTAATCTCTGTCATATAATTCTTTTCAGCGTAGTAAAAATCTATAATAAGGAAGTTTTCTTAAAACAAGTCATTGATTATTTTACCAGCATTGGCTAATATTATTCAAACAATATATTTAAATCCTGCTCATCAAGGGTGTATTCAAAATCAGACGGAGTAAAATATATATCGTTTTTATTTTTAATATGCAAGATTATATTATTGATGTGTTTAATAAATCCTTCCTGTAACAAAACAATATCTGACTTTTGAAATATAGTATTGCAATAATTAAATTCAATACTTAGCTCTCCATTTACTATTAAGCTATTCATTTCTATCTTGGTTGTAAAATGATTTTCAATAGAAATATCTTTCCCGGAATACTCATCAGAATAAGAGAATAGATCATTTGATATCTCATTGCCAAAGTGGCCTAAATAATTAAACCTGATTTCGCAGTTTTTCATTGTTAATGTGTCAAAAGTTCCGGCTAGATATTTTAAGATACCATATCCAATGCCATTAACAGGAACTTTTTTCATGTTTTCTTTTACTTCTTTAATGATATTACCAATATCATCTTTAGTTAATTCAATACAAACCGGATACATTGCTGTAAACCAACCGGTTGTTCTTGAAACATCTACGTTTTCAATATTACGACCATGGTTCTCCAGTTCGAACAATAACTTACCAATACCTGTATTCTCCTTAACGGCTCTTGCCAATGCTGCAAGCAACAAAATTTGAATGTTAGTATTATATGTTTTGTTTGCTTCTCCCAATAAATATTCTGTTTCTGCTTTATCAATTCTGAACGTTAATCGTTCAAAATTATTTATCTTCATTTCGCGGAAATTTGTTTCTTTACTTAAAAGAAATTCTTTCCCGCCAGTATTTCTCCAATAATCAATTTGATTTCTAAGTTCGTCAGAATTAGAATAATCTGTCAGCGAATTTTGCCAATCTAAGAGATTTCCTGTCTTCTTTGGTAAATCAAAATCATTTCCCTTTTCTATTGCAATATATAATTTGTACAAATCTTCTAATATTATTCTCCACGAAACACCATCTATAACCAGATGATGTGCAGTAATTAACAATCGGTCATTCTTATTTTCTTCTTTAATAATTCCCAATTTTATTAATAAGGTATTTGTTATATCAAACGACGATTTTAATTCCCCTCCAATAGTCTGCAAATCATTTTGATTACTAATTTTAAATTCTTTTATACTGTACTGCTCCTTTAAATAACTATTATTAAAGAACATACAGTTTTTTCCCGGATTATAATTTAATCTTAATCCATCATGATGTTCAATGAGTTTATTAAAAACCTGTTCAAGAATTTCTTTATTAATCCTTTGCTTAAACTCTAAAAGCACCGACTGATTGTAATAATTTGGATTTTCAAATTTCTGATCAAAAAACCATTTCTCTATTGGAGTTAAAGCTTTTTCACCAGAAACAATTCCTTGTTCGTAAACCTTATCATATTTTTTGGCATAAACAGCTATTTGAGATATGGTTTGGTGAGTAAGTATATCTTTTACATTTAGTGAAATACCCTTGTCGTATAACCTTGATGTTATTTGAACCGCTTTTATTGAGTCTCCACCCAGTTCAAAAAAATTATCATCAAGCCCGATATTGGTTACACCCAAAACATCTTGAAATATAATTATCAGAAGCTCTTGTATATCATTTTCGGCATATCTGAATTCATTTTTATTCGTTGATACTTCTATTTTCATTAATGTTTCTTTATCAACTTTACCATTCGGTGTCAACGGGATATTATCAATTTTAAAGAATAAAGCAGGAACCATGTAGTGTGGTAAATGCTTTCGTAAAAATACACGCAGAGCAGTTTCATCAACTCTTTCATCAGCTACATAATATGCAAATAATACAGATGATTCATTCATGTCTGATTTTAATACTACAGCATTCCTCACCCCATTAAATTCCTGTATACAAAGTTCAATCTCATTCAACTCAATCCTGTACCCGTTTATTTTAACCTGATGGTCTAACCTGCCATAAAATTCAATATCATCCCCTTCAACAAATCTTCCTAAATCACCTGTTTTGTATAACTTACTATTAGAAATCTCTGGAATTAAAACAAATTTATCCTTTGTTAAACTTTCTTTATTATGATATCCCCGGCCTACACATCTGCCTCCAATAAAAATTTCACCTATCACCCCCTGAGAAACCGGTTTGAAATATTGATCTAACAAAAATATTTTTGAGTTGTATGCAGGTTTACCTATTGGCACTGATTTATTATACTTCTTTTGATTATCGTATTTATAAATCATGCAACCTACTGTAGTTTCAGTTGGCCCATATTCATTGTAAATTTCAACTTTGTTATTAAACATTGTGTAAATTACCCTGGCCAATTCAGAACTCAAATCTTCTCCTCCTACAATGAAGCGTTTAAGGTTTTTAATCTCATCTGCTTTAATTTTATGATCATTTCTTATTAACCTTAAATGAGACGGGGTGAGTTTTATTACACCCACCTTATCATCCATTAAGACTTCTTCTATTAATAAATTCTGATCATCATTGTTGTATATAACCAGCGCATTCCCTGTAATAAGAGGAGTAAATATGGATGTAACCGTTAAATCAAAAGCTATGGATGTAAATAAAGGAAAATTAACCCGATCTCCCTTTACATATACTTCCTTTGCCCACCATACATAATTTAATAAATTCTTATGTTCAATCATAACTCCTTTGGGCTGTCCTGATGTTCCTGAAGTATAAATCATATATGCAAGGTTATCAGGACCTACCTTAACATTTTTTCTCGAGGTACCTGACTTGTACTTATCCAACTCATTAACATTAACTATTCTATTATCATTAATGCTTGAACAGAGATCTTTATTTAATTCATAAATTGACTTTGTAGTTAAAATAAATTTCGCGGCGCAATCTTTTATAATGTAATCCTTTCTTGAAACCGGGTAATTATCATCAACAGGAACATAAGCACCTCCTGCTTTAAGCACGGCTAATACAGATACTACAAATTCAATTGACCGATCTGCCAGAATTACAACAAAATCTCCAACCTCAATACCCCTGTTTATCAAAATAGATGCTAGTTTATCTGCTTCTTGATTAAAATCTTTATAGGTTATTCTTTTTTCTCCGTGTATAAGCACATATGAATCAGGAGTTTTCAAAACTTGTTGTTCAAATAACTCATGAATTAGTTTCCCTGGACAATCTGATTCCGTTTCGTTAAATTTTGATATCAGATTCGTCTTTTCAATACCTGATAATATGTCTATATCTTTAATTTGGGATTCTTGATTCTCAATTATTGCATTAACTATTCTTTCAAAATAACATGAAAATTTAGCTATTGTTTCTTTTTTAAATAACAATGTTGAGTATTCAAATCCATAATTTAACTCATCTCCTTCAATAATTTCTAAAGTAATATCAAATTTTGAAACTTTAGGATCAATCGGATAGTGAGTAATACTTAAATCTTGTGTTGATAATTCAGGGATATCCATATTTTGATAGACAAACATTGTATCAAATAACGGGTTTCGACCTTGCGCACTTTTTATGTTTAAAATATTTAATAATTCATTGTATGGAAGAAACTTATGGTTAAGTGCTTGTAAAAATTGTTTATTTACATTGGTCAAATACTGACTAATACTCATTGTGCCATCCGGAAAAACTCTAACAGGGAGATTATTCACAAACATTCCTATGGAATTAAGAACCTTAATATGATTACGTCCTGACTCAGCTATTCCTATTATAATATCCTCATGCCCTGTTAATTTATTCAAAAGTAAAGAATAGCATGCAAATAAAATAACAGGTTTTGATATGCTACTGTTCTTCGATAATGATTCTAATGAATGGTTTATTTCTTTTCCAAGACTTCTAAAATACTTAGCTCCTTTATCACTTCCCTTTCTTGATTCTGAAAAATCATATGGTAAATTAAGCTTGGGAATATTATCATTAAATTGGTTTGACCAGAAGCTTTTATGAATTGCTATTTTATCCGATTTTAAAAACTTCTCTTCCCAAAAAACGTGATCAATATATTGTGCATCGGGGATCTTTAATATTTCACCATTATAAAGCTTGAAAATCTCATCAATTATTTTAATTAGCGATGTTCCATCTGATATAATATGATGAATATCAATGAGTAAAATCGTTTTATTTTTTTGTAAAAATCCATAATTTACCCTGATTAAAGGCAACATCTCTAATTTAAATGGGACTATATATTTTACCAGTTGTTCTTCAAGGTTATATTCATTATTCAACTTTATTTTCTCAAATGAAATAAAAGACTCTTTATGTATTTGTTGGTAGGGGGTGTCTCCTTGAAGATGGAATGTAGTTCTTAAGATACCATGTCTTTTTATTAATTCAGCTAAAGCATTTTTAAGATGGCTTATATTAACATAGCCTCCAATAATGAAAGCCTGAGGTATATTATATGTTATAGAATCATTATTTAAATGATAATGATAAAAAATTCTTTCCTGGGCATGAGATAATCCGAATTTATTATTATTATTTTGTTTGTAAGGTTTTATTTCTTCAACAGGCTTTATTAGAGGTAATTTTGAAAGTTCATGTATTGTTCTAAATCTATAAAAACTTCCTAGAGAAACTTCTAAATTCAAATCTTCCTGAAGGCTCATTACAAGATGGCCTGCCTTTAAAGAATTCCCGCCCAGAGTAAAAAAATCATCATTTACTCCAATATCTTCTCGTTCTAGAACCTTCTGCCAAATTTTTAAGATATTTTCTTCAGATTTGTTCTTAGGTAAAGTACTTTCTTCCTTGTAATTTTTGTTTATTAGTTCATCTAAAGACGATACGATTTGATCAAATTCGCCTTTCTGGTATTCTCTTAATAATTTATACCGTTGAACTTTCCCGCTGGTAGTTTTTGAAATACTTTTTACAGGAACAACCTTATCCAGGGTTATTCCTATTTCTTCATTAATCACCTTTCGGCATTCTTGTTCAATAGGAATAAAATCTGCCTGTTTCCCTCTAAACAATACAAACGCTATTATCTCATCTCGGGATAATTTAAAATTGAAATCCCCTGCAACAACTATCTTTCCTAACTCTATTCCTTCTACTTTTTCTGCTATTCTCTCAAGATCATGCGAGTAGAAATTTCTCCCATTGACAAATATGATATCCTTATCCCTGCCAACAATATATAAATAGCCCTTAACATCCTTAAAACCCAAATCTCCTGTATTAAGCCATCCATCATGCGTAATTAAATCTGATGTAGCTTCATTATTATTGTAATACCCTGAAGTTACATTATCACCTTTAATTTGAATTTTACCTACGAAAGTATTATCCAACGTATTACCATCATTATCAACTAAACGTAGAAATGTGTTTTTAATTTGTTTACCTACACTCACAAATTGAACACATGGTTCTTCAACCTGAAGCAGGTCGATTTCATCTCCAATATTTAACTTATTCCTACCTACCTTAATTGTAATGATTTTCTCTTCCGGATTAGAAAAAGTTACAGCTAAACTTGATTCTGCAAGTCCATATACAGGGAATATGGTATTCTCTTTCAATCCATATTCTTTAAAATACTCAGTAAATTTTTTACATATATCGAACGATATGGGTTCTGCGCCATTAACAATTATTCTTATGCTTGACAGGTTAATATCCTGATTCTTTTCTGGTCTGAAATGTTTTAAGAGATATTGATAACCAAAATTTGGTGAAGATGTAAAAGTTATTTTATATTCCGATATCTTCCTTAACCAAAGAGATGGGTTTCGCATAAATAATTCCGTGGGCATAATATAATGATTCCATTTTGCAGCAAGAGGAGTCAAATGAAATCCAATTAATCCCATATCATGAGTTAAGGGCATCCAGCTTAAAAACCTATCACCATCTTTAGGGCTATTAATACCATTAAGAATTGAATTGATATTTGAAATAAGATTATGATGAGTTAATACAACTCCCTTTGGGTCATTGGTTGAGCCGGATGAAAATTGAATGTAAGCAATATCCTTTTCTGATGCCTTTTTGATTTTACCTATTTTATTCAATTTTACATCACCATAGTATATTACCCTTTTCGACAAATTGTCTGTTACATTATCTTTAGGAAAGTTGTTAGAATAATTTTCTTGAGTAGTAATTATATAGGGAGATTTTAATACTGAAAATACATTATATAATTTATCCCTTAAATCTTGTGTTATCGCAAAATTAACCGGGACAGGAATAATTCTGCCCAGAATGCAAGCCCAAAAAGTTTCTATAAAACTTTGAGAATTTTGTAATTGGAATATTAATTCTTCACCATCTTTTACACCATACTCTTGAAGAAATCCTAATATAAATTTCGCATTCTCATTCATTTTTTTAAATGAAATGAAAATATCTTCATTACTGCTATTTATAAAAGTAACTCCTCGGTCGGAATAATCGCTTAATTTCAAAAAAATATCTTGTAATGTATAATCAATAATCATTTAACTTAACCGAGATATAAAATGTTAACTAAACAGAAACTTTATTAGATTCCAAATAAACTATTGGTACATTAACTAACAATGATTGTTGTAGCGATTCTACTCTCACGGCAAACCTGCTACTACCTCTTTCTTCAACTAAAACACCTTTCATTCCTGCCAGTAAACCTTCCGTTATTATTACAGAATCACCTGTTTTCATATTACAACAAACTTCAATAGGATATCTATTATCAATAATTTGTATTATGTTATCAATTTCATCTTGTTTAAGGAAAGCTGGTGTTTTATTAAATTTTACACAGTTTATTATTTTGGGAGTCTTAATAACTTCGAAAATCTTATTATATTCAATTTTTACAAAAATATAATTGGGGAATAATGGTACTTGCAAACGTTTTTTTCTATCACTCCATTGCCTAACGACCCAATGCAAAGGTAAGAATGATTCATAACTTTCTTCTTGCAAAAGTTTATGGACTTTTCTTTCAAATTTTGGATACGTGTAAAATACATACCATTTTTTTGAGCAGGCCGAGCTTTTCATACTTAAAAGAACACTAAATCACTTTTGGAATTTTTTAGAATGTTTTTCTAAAAAATTCCAAAATTAATATGAACAGAATTTTACTTTTAGATATAGCTTCGCTTATAAAACCCACAGTAATAGGTTTCTAAACAAGGTAATTTTAATTTTGTGAATATATAAATTCAATTTGTAAATACAATAAACAAGAGTAGATTGAATTAAAATTAATGCATATTACATTAAAAGCTAGTAAAATTACTCTTTCTAAATCAATAGATTAAACCAAAATGGAATTTTTATGTTTAATAACACATAATTAGTGTGGTTGTCAATTCTAAAACACCTGCACATGAGTAACATTTACTCGAATATTATATTTTTGTTAATCGAATTGCACACCTAAATAATGGATTTTTTAGATTAAAATGAAATAAGAGAAACCGAAGTTTCTCTTAAAATCATTAATTTTAGTGCGTTTTGCACTGTTTTGTACTCTGTTAGAGTGGAGCTGGCGGGACTCGAACCCGCGTCCGAATAAGAAACCCAAATGTTTTCTACATGCTTATCTCTTTGTTGTTTTTCGTGAATGGCCTGGCAAAGAGCAGCCCTGACTGCCGTCAGGCAGGCGAACCAATCCTTATCTTCTTTATTTCGCGTGGTCATCGAAGCGCCAACCATGCTAGTTTAACATTTACGATGCCTCTATGTCAAGCGCGGTTAAACATCGCTCTTTGAGAGACAGCTTGTTCTGAAGTACCTAGACCCCAGAATTAAGTTTAATTCACTGAGTGAGATTAAGCAGCAAGCGCGTAATTATTTTCGCCGTTTATTGTTTTGAGTATTGAGATTTACGAGCCAACACACAAAGCTCGACATGCTTACACTCCAATTATCATTACCGTCAAAACCAAAACAGCCCCCAATTGGAACTGCAAAGATACAAAAAGATTGCTCTATTTATGGGTAATTAACTAAAAAAAATTAATTTTAAAGCTTTAAAAATTATTTCTCATAACACAAAAGTAAATGAATAAAAAAATAAAAGTTGGGGTATTACGCGAGACAAAAAACCCACCCGATAAAAGAGTTCCCGTAACTCCACCTCTGGCAGTTAATTTTATTGAACGTTTTCCAAATACTGAATTATTTATACAACCCAGCGATATTCGCTGTTTTACAGACGATGAATATAAATACCTCAACCTGGAAATGAAGGAAGACCTTAGTGATTGTGATATCCTGCTGGGTGTTAAAGAAGTAAATCCTGCGACACTTATTCCAGGAAAAACATATTTGTTTTTTGCCCATGTTGCCAAAAAACAGCCTTACAACAGGGGGTTGCTCCAGGAGATTATCCGCAAAAAAATCCGGTTGGTAGATTATGAATATTTAACTGATTATAACGGGCAGCGAATCGTTGCATTTGGCCGATGGGCTGGTATTGTTGGAGCTTACAATGGGTTACGTGGCAGAGGTATTCGTATGGGTGAGTTTCAACTGAAACCTGCACACCAATGCCACGATATGGACGAAATGTATGCAGGATTAAAACTTATCAAGTTAAAAAAGAAAAAAATTCTTGTAACCGGAGGTGGACGTGTTGCAATGGGAGCAATGGAAACACTCAGGCAATTAAATTTACGTGAAGTTACTCCTGATGAGTTTTTAAACAGGGAATTTGATGAAGCTGTTCTTTGCCGGCTCGACCCTGAGCATTATGTCCGCCATAAAGGAGGCATGCAGTTTAATCTCCAACATTTCTTTAAACATCCTGAAGAATATGAATCAACTTTTAAACCCTATACAAAAGTTACTGATATTTACATTGCATGTCATTTCTGGGACCCAAAATCACCCAAACTTATTAACAAAGAAGATTACCTTGAACCCGGGTTCAAGATAACAGTTATTGCCGATGTAAGTTGCGATGTGAACGGGCCAATTGCATCAACTGTTCGTCCATCAACTATTGCCGACCCATTCTACGGGTACAATCCGGCAACAGGTAAAGATGAACGCCCATTTATCAGTCCTAAAAATATCACGGTTATGGCTATTGATAATCTGCCTGGCGAATTGCCACGAAATGCTTCGGCCGATTTTGGTTCCGATTTAATGGATAAAGTATATCCATCGCTTTTTGGTAACGATGATGCAGGAATAATTGAACGTGCATCTATTACAAAAGATGGAAAACTAACCGAACGTTACAGCTATCTTCAGGATTACCTTGATGGAAAAGAATAAAAATTCAGATACAACATAAAACAAAAACATCCTTAAAAATTAAGGATGTTTTTGTTTTATAACCTATATATTCCTGAGTTCTGAAATTGTTTTTATCTGATCCGGTGAGCCAAATATATAATTTCCTGCTACCAAAACATCGCATCCGGCATCAATCAATAACTTAGCATTGGTTTGATCAACGCCGCCATCTACTTCAATCAGTGCATTTGATTTTTTATCCAGTATCAGTTTTTTTAGTTTTTTTATTTTATCCAAAGCATTTGGAATGAATTTTTGTCCGCCAAAACCCGGGTTTACCGACATAATAAGAACGAGGTCGATATCTGCAATAATATCTTCAAGGACATGAACGGGTGTATGTGGGTTAAGGCTCACCCCGGCCTTCATTCCATGTGATTTGATATTTTGAACGGTACGGTGTAAATGATTGCATGTTTCATAATGCACTGTTAAAATATCGGCTCCTGCTTTATTAAATTCTTCGATATAACGATCCGGGTCTATAATCATCAGGTGGACATCAAGTGGTTTTCTCGCATGTTTTTTAATGTACTTTATCACGGGAAATCCAAACGAAATATTCGGAACAAATACCCCGTCCATAATATCAAGGTGAAACCAATCGGCTTCACTTTTATTTATCATTTCAATATCGCGTTGTAAATTGCCAAAGTCAGCCGAGAGTAATGATGGGGATATTAAATGTTGCATAATTTCTTGTTTTTATTAAAACAAAAATAGATAAAAAAAAGGAAACACGATGTTTCCTTTTCTTACAAATGTTTTAAATGGTTACCCGAGATATGTTTTAAGAATCTTGCTACGCGTGGTTTGTTTCAATCTTTTTATTGCTTTTTCTTTTATTTGGCGGACTCTCTCGCGGGTAAGATTAAATTCCTCTCCTATTTCTTCAAGTGTATATGGATGTTTTCCGTTTAATCCAAAATATAATTTAATAATACTTGCTTCGCGTTCAGTTAACGAACAAAGAGCCCGTTCAATTTCTTTACGGAGGGAATCGTTTAATAAATTGCCGTCGGGGCTTGGATTATCATTACTAAGTAATACTTCATACATATCACCGTCTTCACCCTCGGTAAGCGGGGCATCCATTGACACATGACGGCCGGAGCTTCTCATGGCATCTTTGATATCTGACGGGGCAAGCTCTATTGCTTTCGATAACTCTTCAATAGAGGGTTCGCGTTCGTATTTTTGTTCTAACTCCGAAAGTGCCTTATTTATTTTATTTATCGAACCAATTTTATTCAAAGGTAATCGAACAATCCGGGCCTGTTCAGCAAGAGCCTGAAGAATCGATTGCCTGATCCACCATACTGCGTAGGATATAAATTTAAAACCACGTGTTTCGTCGAAACGTTTCGCAGCTTTTATCAAACCCAGGTTTCCTTCATTAATTAAATCGGGCAAGCTTAATCCCTGGTTTTGATATTGTTTTGAAACAGAAACAACAAATCTTAAATTTGCTTTTATAAGTTTTTCTAATGCTGAATGCTCCCCGCTTTTTACACGACGCGCTAACTCCACCTCGTCTTCCGCGGTTAAAAGATCAACCTTCCCAATTTCGTGTAAATATTTATCTAAGGAGGCAGTTTCTCTGTTGGTTACCTGTTTTATGATTTTTAACTGTCTCATTTCTTTGGTTTGGTTTGATTTTGTAGCATGATTAATACGTTATTTTCAAACAAACAGTTACAAATTTATTCAAATATGTTTACAAAATGCTTTTGAGCATATTTTTTTTTAAATATATATAGATATTTTGATTTTTTTATAAAAAACCAGTCAACAATTTTGGTATTTATGAGGAAATCTTTAATATTGCATAGATTTTCCAAAAAACATTTTTGTTTTTACATTTCCTACATTAAACTAATCGTTCAATTTACAGGTTAAATCAATGATTAGTTATTTTAACCGATTATTATAAAAATCAATAAATAAATTTTCAAATAAATTATGTACGATATTCTTGAATTGAATAAAAAGCTTTTAAATGAGTTAAAAGAAATTGCCAAGCAATTGGATATTAAAAAAGCAGAATCGTTAAAGAAACAGGATTTAATCTACAAAATCCTTGATCAACAAGCAGTAAACGCTACAACCGAAGTAAAACCCGAGAGAAAAACCAACATTCGAAAACGGGTAACAGAAACCCCAAAACCTGAAACCGAGCAGCGAGAAAAAGTTAAAATTATTAAACGAGCCGATCGCAAACTGGATAACCCTGTTAAAGAATTTGAAAAAACAGTTGCCAGTAAACACAACGATTTTTCTTTAAATGGGGATGACATTGACACAACATTCCCAATAATTGAAGAAACCACCGCCCCTGTTATTGACAATATTGTAATTGAACCTGTTGCTCCTGTAGAAATTGAATCTGAAAAAAGTTTAGAACCTAAAAAGAACTTCGAAAAACATTCAAAAGAACCATTTCAAAAGCGAACATTCGAGAAAAAAGTTACTGACCGTTCGTATGAATTTGAGGGTATTATTTCCAACTCCGGGGTTTTAGAAATCATGCCCGATGGTTATGGTTTCTTACGATCGTCAGAATACAATTACCTGAACTCGCCCGATGATATTTATGTTTCACAATCGCAAATAAAGCTTTTTGGTTTAAAAACAGGCGACAGTGTTGAGGGAGCAATTCGCCCGCCAAAAGAAGGTGAAAAATATTTCCCTTTAATAAAAGTTGAAAAAATAAATGGCCGCAGCCCCGATTATATTCGCGACAGAGTTCCATTCGACTATCTTACACCATTATTCCCTGAAGAAAAATTTAGTTTAACAAACAACAAAAACGACAAATTATCTGTTCGTATTGTTGATATGTTCGCACCTATAGGTAAAGGACAACGCGGATTAATTGTAGCCCAGCCGAAAACAGGTAAAACCGTTTTACTTAAAGAAATTGCAAATGCAATCGCGGCAAATCATCCTGAAGTATATATGATTGTACTTCTAATTGATGAGCGTCCGGAAGAAGTTACCGATATGGCTCGTAGTGTAAATGCCGAAGTTATATCATCAACTTTTGATGAGCCTGCAGAACGCCATGTTCGTATTGCAAACATCGTTCTCGAAAAAGCAAAACGATTGGTTGAATGCGGGCACGATGTAGTTATTCTTTTAGATTCAATTACCCGTTTAGCACGTGCATTTAATACCGTTTCTCCTGCATCGGGCAAGGTGCTTTCTGGTGGTGTTGATGCAAACGCTCTTCATAAACCAAAAAGATTCTTTGGTGCTGCACGTAATATCGAAGAAGGTGGCTCATTAACCATCCTTGCAACAGCGCTAACCGAAACAGGTTCTAAAATGGATGATGTAATTTTCGAAGAATTTAAAGGCACAGGTAACATGGAGCTACAACTCGACAGGAAACTTTCGAATAAACGTGTTTATCCTGCTGTTGATATTACTGCTTCAAGTACACGACGCGAAGAATTATTGATTGAATCAAGCAAATTAAATAAAATCTGGATTCTGCGTAACTATTTAACCGATATGAATTCAGTTGAAGCCATGGAGTTTTTACGCGACAGGCTGGTTAAAACCCAATCGAACGAAGAATTCCTTGTTTCTATGAATAGCGAATAGGATGTTTAACAACACATTATATAGTAAAATGCGGATTTTTTCCGCATTTTTTATTTTGTGAATGAAGCAGATATGACTTAATTTGGACTGAAACTGAATAGGCTTTACCAAAGGCTAATTTCTATTCTAATCATAGAATAAATTAGAATTTTATTCTAATTTTGTAAGTCCAAAAATTACGTTAATTATCTTATTATTAAATAAATTAAGGAGTTAGAAATGTCACAAAAAAAGAAATTCATAACTTGCGACGGTAACTATGCAGCAGCACATGTTGCATATATGTTTAGCGAAGTTGCCGCGATTTATCCTATCACCCCTTCATCAACTATGGCAGAATATGTTGACGAGTGGGCTGCAAACGGAAGAAAAAATATTTTCGGCGACACCGTACAGGTTACCGAAATGCAATCTGAAGGCGGGGCAGCTGGTGCAGTTCATGGTTCATTACAATCTGGAGCCTTAACTTCAACGTTTACTGCTTCACAGGGATTATTACTTATGATTCCAAACATGTACAAAATATCCGGTGAATTATTACCTGGCGTTTTCCATGTTAGTGCCCGTAGTTTAGCTGCCCAGGCTTTATCAATTTTTGGCGATCATAGCGATGTGATGAGTGCCCGCCAAACAGGTTTTGCAATGCTTGCTACAGGTAGCGTACAGGAAATCATGGATTTAGCAGGTATCGCTCACCTTGCAGCTATAAAATCAAGAGTTCCATTCGTTCATTTCTTCGATGGTTTCAGAACATCTCACGAGATTCAGAAAGTGGAGTATTTCGAGAACGAAGATCTTGCAAAACTACTTGACTGGAAAGCATTGCAACAATTCAGGGATGGCGCTTTGAACCCGGAACATCCTGTAACCAGAGGTACAGCTCAAAATCCTGATATCTATTTCCAGAGCCGTGAAGCTGCTAATAAATTTTATGAACCAATTCCTGATATGATCGAAGGATACATGCAGGAAATTACTAAAATGACCGGCAGGGAGTACCACCCGTTTACTTATTATGGTGCACCAGACGCTGAAAATATTATTGTTGCTATGGGTTCAGTTACTTCAACAATTCAGGAAGTAATTGATTACAAAATAGCCCAGGGCGAAAAAGTGGGTTTAATATCTGTTCATCTGTATCGTCCGTTCTCTGAAAAATATTTCATGAAAGTGCTTCCAAAAACCGTGAAACGTATTGCCGTTTTAGACAGGACAAAAGAACCAGGAGCGAATGGCGAACCATTATACATGGATATTCGTGAATTATTCTATGGTAAAGATAAAGCTCCACTTATTGTTGGTGGCCGATACGGATTAAGTTCAAAAGATACTACCCCGGCACAGATTATATCTGTTTACAATAATTTAAGTTTGCCCCAACCAAAAAACCACTTTACAATTAGTATTGTTGATGATGTTACATTCTTATCGTTACCATTATTACCCGAAATTAGTGTTGTTCCTAAAGGAACTTTCGAAGGTAAATTTTATGGTTTAGGATCGGACGGTACTGTAGGAGCAAATAAAAACTCAATAAAAATTATTGGTGATAACACCGATAAATATGCCCAGGCATATTTTGCTTACGATTCAAAAAAATCGGGTGGTATTACCGTTTCGCACTTACGTTTTGGCGATCAGCCCATTCGTTCATCGTACCTGGTTGGTACACCCGACTTTGTTGCATGTCATGTTCCTGCTTATCTCGATAAATATGAAATGCTGCGAGGAATTAAAAAAGGCGGAACATTCCTTTTAAACAGTATCTGGGATGCTGAAGAAACAAAAAATCGTTTCCCCGACAGCATGAAAAAAATCCTTGCCGAAAAAGAGATTAAATGCTACATTATAAATGCAACCAAAATTGCAGAAGAAATTGGTTTAGGAAACAGAACCAATATGATAATGCAGGCTGCATTCTTTAAAATCGCAAATGTTATTCCTTACGAGTTGGCAGAAGCACAAATGAAAAAAGCCATTGTAAAATCATTTGGACGTAAAGGTGAAGATGTTGTGAATATGAATAAAGCAGCGGTTGACCGTGGAGGCGAGCTTACAGAAGTAAAAATCCCTGCCGAATGGAAAAACATCACTGTAAAAGCATCAGCAGAAAACAAAAACATTCCTGAATTTATTAGAAATGTAGTTGAACCTATCAATGCTCAAAAAGGGGATGATTTACCGGTAAGTGCATTCCTGGGAAGAGAAGATGGTACATTCCCTGCAGGAACAACAGCGTTTGAAAAACGAGGAATAGCTGTTACAGTACCGGAATGGATTCCTGAAAATTGTATTCAGTGTAACCAATGCGCATATGTTTGTCCTCACGCAGTAATTCGTCCATTTTTACTAACTGCTGAAGAAGTTAAAAATGCTCCTGAAGGAACAAAAACTGTTACAGGTACCGGCGGAACAAAAGAATACCAATTCAGAATGCAGGTTAGTCCATTAGATTGTACCGGTTGCGGAAACTGCGTTGATGTTTGTCCTGCAAAAACCAAAGCCCTGGTTATGCAGCCACTTGAAAGTCAGATGGCCGAAGATGCACGTTTTGATTACATGCATACTAAAGTAGGATATAAAGATACTATATTAGAAAAATCGAAGAGTGTTAAAAACAGCCAGTTTGCACAGCCATTATTCGAATTTAGTGGTGCCTGCGCGGGTTGCGGTGAAACACCATATATTAAAACAATTACCCAGCTATTTGGCGACAGAATGATGGTTGCAAATGCTACAGGTTGTTCATCTATTTATGGAGGATCGGCTCCATCAACTCCATATTGCATGAATAAAGAAGGACATGGCCCGGCATGGGCTAACTCATTATTCGAAGATAATGCCGAATATGGTTTGGGAATGTCGGTTGGTGTTGATAAAATGCGCCAAAGAATCTACGAAAAGATGACTGCTGCAATGAACGATGTTGCTCCAGCTACTAAAGTTGCATTCCAGGAATGGATTGACAACATGGCAAATGCGAATGAATCAAAAGTTGCTACAGGAAAAGTGTTAGCAGCACTTAAAAGCGAAAAACATCCCGTTGCTAAAGATATTCTTGATTTGAAACAATATCTTGCAAAAAAATCACAGTGGATTTTTGGTGGCGATGGTTGGGCTTATGATATCGGCTACGGAGGGTTGGACCACGTATTGGCATCGGGTAAAGATGTTAATGTTTTAGTAGTTGACACAGAGGTATATTCAAACACAGGTGGTCAGGCTTCAAAATCAACTCCGGTTGGTGCTGTAGCTAAATTTGCTGCTGCAGGTATGCGCACACGCAAGAAAGACCTGGGTATGATGGCCATGTCGTACGGTTATGTTTATGTTGCCCAGGTTTCCATGGGTGCAAGCCAAAACCAGTATTTTAAAGCATTAAAAGAAGCTGAAGAATACCCGGGGCCATCGTTAATTATTGCTTATGCTCCCTGTATTAACCACGGACTGAATGCAGGTATGGGTAAAACACAGCAAGAGGCTAAATTGGCCGTTGAATGCGGATACTGGCACAATTACCGTTTCAACCCATTGTTGGAAGCACAAGGCAAGAATCCATTCGAGCTGGATTCCACAGAACCCGATTGGAGTAAATTCCAGGAATTCCTGAAGAGTGAAGTACGTTATTCATCACTTACCAAATCGTTCCCCCAGGAAGCAGTTGAATTGTTTAAACGTGCCGAGGAAGATGCTAAATGGAGATACAACGGGTATAAACGATTGGCATCACGCGATTTCTCTAAATAATTTGATAACATTAGATAACAAGAGCAGCAGGGTTAACCCTGCTGTTTTTTTGTACTCTTTTCTCCCCTTTTCATGGATGGGAAAAATAAAAAAGCTGATTTTGAAATTCAGCTTAAACGGGTGTACTTGTCAGTTGTGGAGATTATTTCTTATAAACATCTTTGCGATGAGCAATTTTAATAACTTCAACAATTAATACATTATCATAAACAGAGTATAAAATTCGGTAGTCTCCAATTCTTACCCGATAATCTTTATCTGATCCTTTTAATTTCTTATAACCTTTTGGATAAGGATTTATTTTAAATTGATCTATTACCTTACCACTTTTGTAGCTATTGGCTTTGGAAGTTTTGATAATTCCTTAATTGCAGATTTTTTAATTTGCATCGATATTCCATAGCAGGACTTAATCAATAATTCCTTTTTCCTTTAGATTTTTCCTGGTTTCATCCCACGAAAATGTTTCTTCATTTTTTCGGAAATTGATATCAATCAAGTCAAATAAATCTTCAATGTATTCATTAATAACTTTGTCATGATCTTTCAAGTCGATCATTAATCCTACTTTTTCGCCTTTGGCATTGGTTACAAAGCTTATTCCTTTCATTGTTTTGCCATTTAATATTTTTACAAATCTAACTAATAATGAAATACGATTTAATGTTGTTTAAATTTCATCTCCCGCTGGCAGGGGTTCAGGAAGTTGATTCTTCATTTTTCTTCAAACTAAATAAATGTAAATTATATTACAAACCAGTGAGTTCAACATCAGGGTTAACCCTGATATTTTTATTAGGTATTTTTTCACTGTTGTCCGATAAAAAATATAGATAAATAATGATATCTTGAAACAATAAGACATCTATGTTTCTTTCGCCCTTACAGGGCTTTCCTTTTTGGTTGGTATTGTTTTACCATACTTTCGTTCCTTTGGAACTCAATAAAAGCCCCGTCGGGGCAAAAGTATGGTAATAATCAGTAACTTACAAAAATAAAAAGTGCTGTAAGCACGACAGTAAATGCTTGTTAAAAGTTTTACCGGACAATAGTGGTATTTTTTATACTTTTCCTCCTTTTTTTAAGAGAAAAGGATAAACATACTCTCTCTTTCTTAAAAAAATACATTGGTGTCCGATTAAAATTTTACTAAATCTTGTAATATGAATAATATTAAGCCTTTTCTTAGATTTCGCCACTAAGTGGCTTCATTTTTATTTACTATTTAATTCTACAAAGATTTTACCCAGCCTGCGGCAGGCAGGTGCTACGCAGTATTAGCAGAGTAGTTGCTATTTATTTGTAGATAAATACATTATAGAATTTGTGAAGCAACATAGTTGCGATATCTTTATTGGTTTCAATTTTACCGGACAATAGTGAAAAAAATATTAAAAAACACACATCTTTTCTTAAAGGAAATTTTACACCCCCCTTTTCTTAAAGCCTGTCTGCTGACAGGTAGAGGGGACGGGGGGATTTTGTGTTTTGAATTACTTACTTGTTACAAATCCCCCTGCACCCACTTTTCCAAGGAGGGGGAAATAAAAATAGACTCTCTTTTTTCCAAAAGAGGTACAAAATCCCTTTTCCCGGGATGGAATTGGAAAACACTTTTTTTTGCCTGTTTTTCAGGTTTTTTTTCTAAATCCTATTTCTTAACAATGAGTTAACAATTAAGTAATACAATTTATTGTAAAAATTAAATTTTGTTGGTAAATTGACCTCCCTTTCCGTATTTATTCCGGAACCGGGCTTTTTTATTAAAAAACAAGTTAACTCAATACAAACCAAAAATTTACGCTATGAAAAAACATTTACTAACGAAAACATTTTTGTTTTTAGCCTTTCTCATCTGGGCTAATGTCGGATGGGGACAATTACTTTTTGAAGAGAATTTTGATTACTCAACAGGGTACCTTACTTTAGCGGGAACTGATAATGTGAGTGGAGGAAATTGGGTAAATTATAGTGGCACATCATACCTTCAGGTAACAAGTGGTAGTCTATCTTATATGGATTATGCATCATCTGGAGTTGGAAATGCTTTGAATATTTCAAATTCAGTTGCAGAAGATGCTTATCGTGCCTTTACAACTCAATCTGAAGGATCAACAATTTATGCTGCATTTCTAATAAGCCTTTCAACTGTTACAGGACTTCCTGCTAATACTAGTGGTACTGGCGATTATGGAATTGCTTTTTTACCAAGTTCTTCAACATCATTATTAGTTGGAAGGATTTCATTTAGAACTGGGAGCGTTGCAGGAACATATCAAATTGGACTTCGCACTTCTTCATCAAATTCAGCTGCTGTATTTAGTACAACTGACTTTACTCCAGTTAACGATACATGTTTATTAGTAGTAAAATACAATCTAATCTCTGGTAATACAAATGACGTTGTATCGTTATGGATTAATCCAGCTATAACTACAACAGAACCTTCTGCTGATTTAACACAAACATCTGCCTTAACAACTGACCCAACGGATATTGCACGTTTTGCTGTTAGAAATTCTTCTACTTCTCCAACAGGATTTATTGATGGAATCCGTGTAGGAACAACTTGGGCAGAAGCTGTTTCTGCTCCAGATATCGATCCTCCAGTAGCCACATGGGATCCAACGGATGCTTCTACAGGAATTGAAATTAGCAAAACGGTAACTTTAACATTTGACGAACCGGTTTTAAAAACAGATTCTACAGAATTAGTTGATGCAGACCTTGCAGGCTTAATTACTTTCGAGAAAAATTCTGTTGGTAGCGGATTAACTGTTGCTAATACTGCAACTATTGATGCCACTAAAAAAATTATTACTATCAATCCCGATGCCGATTTAGAATTCAATACAACGTATTATGTTGTTTTTGGAGCTGTTGAAGATACCTTAGAAAATGTAACAGATGGAGATACTCTGTCATTTACAACCAAACCCGATACTGACAAAGACAGCAAAGTGGTTGCTCCTGTAACCCAGATTGCTGCTGCTACAGTTGAATCTGTTGTTACTGATTCAATACCTGTATTTTCTTTTACTATTAGCGATTTAGGAACATTGGATGGTATGGCTACAAAAGTTACTCAAATAACTTTAAAAGCAGGTGCAAACAATACCGTATCTTTTACCGACAACATATCTGGTGGTTATTTGATCAGCGAATCCGGAATAAATATCCCATTTGCAGGCGAACCGAATATAACAGCCGGTTCAATCGAGATTCCGTTTGCCGTTGATGCCTTGACTATTCCTGATGGCGAAGATTCAACCTATACAGTTTACCTGTTATTAAATACTACAGTTGATGATGGAAGCATTATTCAACTGATGATTGAAGGCGCCGCGCATGGTTTTGTTGCCGATCCTACGGGTTCGGAATTTGCAGCCGACTTTGGAGCAGATGTGGTTGGTAACAATATTACATTAAATGTAACAGCTACCGATTTATTTTTCTTCTCCGAGCCTGTAAATGTATATGTTGGTAACGACATTGAACCATCTGTAAAAGTTAATGCTGTTGACTCTAATGGAAACGTGGATACCGACTACATTACCGATATCAGCCTCACGGCAACAGGAGCTACATTGGTTGGCAGTCCTGTAACAGCTATTCCTGTGATGGGAAAAGCAACATTCAGCTCAGTTGCATTCTCCGATGCAGCAACAGGTGTAACCCTGACAGCAGCAAGCGGTACATTAAACGAAAAAGTGAGTGCTGCATTTGATGTATTGGCAGTTCCTGAAACAGATATATTCTTCTCTGAATATATTGAAGGTGGAGGAAATAATAAATCACTTGAAATCTATAATGGTACAGGTGCAACTGTGGACTTGTCAAATTATATTATCCGTATCAATGCCAATGGAAGCACATGGACTTCATTTTTCAGTTTTCCTGCCTCTACCAATTTAGCTGATGGAGACGTTTATGTGATTTCGCATGCTGAAGCAGCAGCCGAAATTTTAGCAGTTACTGACACTGCAATTCTTAACCCATACGTTGATGGAACTTCTTATGTGGCTGTATTTAATGGTGATGATGTTCGTGGCCTATTCAAAATAAATGGAACCGACACAACTCTTATTGATATTATCGGAAGATATGATTTAGTTGACCCCGGAACTGCATGGAATGTGGCAGGAGTTACAAATGCTACTGCAAACCACACCATATTAAGAAAAGTTGAAACAACTCATGGCACAGTTGATTGGGACTTATCAGCAGGAACAACTGCAGAAAATTCTGAATGGAAAGTGTTTGATCAAGACTTCATTGCAAACCTGGGTTCTCCAACCCCGGCAGCAAGCAGCGAAACAGCTATTACAGAGTTTACTTTTGGAAATGATTATGACTTGGGAGAAGCCGTTATTAACGAAGGAACTTCTACTGTAGATATTACAGTAATAAACGGAACAGATCCTTCTGCCTTATCACCAACCATAACTTTGTCGGCAGGCGCTACAATCGATCCTTTATCAGGCGATACTTTAGATTTTACATTACCTGTTGTTTATACAGTAACTGCCGAAGATGGCATTACTACAGAAGCATGGACAGTAACTGTTACAGTTTCTCCAACATTAAGCAGTTATGCAGAAATTTTAGAGATTGAAGTTGCTGACATGGATAGTGCAGTTATAAACAGTGCACTTGGTGAAATTACAGTTTATATGCCTTATGGCAGCGATGTAAGCAGTGTTAAACCATTATTCGATATTTCGGCAGGAGCTACTATTGCTGACACAACCCTGGCTTATGATTTCGCTACCCCGCAAACATATACTGTTACTGCGCAGGATGCTTCAACTAAAGCCTGGGAAGTAACAATGCAGGTTAAAGAAATTGATTATGTAACAATACATGATATACAATATACAACTGGAACACCTGCTGATTCTCCATATAAAGATCAACAAATTAGAACTTCGGGTATTGTAACTGCTGTAAAAACTGGTACAACAACATCGTTCTATTTACAGAATGGAGATGGTGAATGGGATGCTATTTATGTTTATGCAAGTACTTTCCCTGTTTCTCTTGGTGATAGTGTAGAATTAGTTGCTACAGTTGCTGAGTATCAGCTATTAACTGAGCTTGCGAGTGTTACATATCTTACTATTTTAAGTTCAGGCAATACAGTTCCTGATCCAATTGAATTAACAACCCTTGAAGTTAGTAATGAAGCTTATGAAAGTGCATTGGTAAATATAACCGGGGCAACCTGTATAAGTGGAAGTAATGGAAGTTACGTTGTAAATGATGGTAGTGGTGATATTACAATTTACAAATCTTTATATGCTGATTTAGCTTTAACAATAGATAAAGTATATGATATTACGGGTGTTGTAACATGGTACAACGGAGGAAGTATTTTCGAAATTTATCCACGAAGCGCTTCAGATATAAATACTTATCCTGAAATTTCAGGTGTTACATTAACTCCAAATGCTCCAACAACTGCTGATGATGTTGTTGTTACAGCAACGCTTACTGATGTTGAAACAACTGCCGAAAATATGACTGGTGCATTGTATTGGGGAACTGCCGAAGGTTCTGAAAATACTAGTGTTACATTTACACAGGAAGGATTTACTTCTGTATTTAATGGTACAATTCCTGCTTCTACTTCAAGCACAATTTACTATGTAATTGAAGCAAATGATGGTGCCTTAATAACCGAATTAGCTGGTTCTTATAGTATTACTACTGGAATTAATGATCCTTCCGGATTTGTTACAATGAATATTTATCCAAATCCAAACAACGGACAATTCACACTCGAACTGAATGCTCAAAAAGCAGGAACTTTCAACGTGGAAATTGTAAATGTTGCGGGCCAGGTAGTTTATCAAAAACAAATCGAACAGGATGGTTTGTACAAAGAACAGGTTAACATCAGCGAAAAAGCTAAAGGAATGTATTACATCAGAATTAACGATGGTACTTCTGTAAAAGTTCAGAAACTGATGATTCAATAAGCACACTCTTAAAAAGTTTTAAAAACCGCCCCCGAAGGGCGGTTTTTTTTGTTGTCTCAGACTTATGAGTAGTACCAGAATAATAAAATTATTACTTCTTAAAATAATTATCATCTACTCCCTACCCCCCGGGTGGAAATTATTTATTAAAAATCACTATTGTCCGGTAAAACTTTTAACAAGTATTTACTGTCGTGCTTACAGCACTTTTGATTTTTGTAAGTTACTGATTATTACCATACTTTTGCCCCGATGGGGCTTTTATTGAGTTCCAAAGGAACAAAAGTATGGTAAAACAATGCCAACCAAAAAGGAAAGCCCTGTAAGGGCGAAAGAAACATGGATGTCTTATTGTTTCAAGATATCATTATATATCTATATTTTTTATCGGACAATCGTAATTAAAAAATAAACCCATTGCCATTTTAAATATATTTTTCTAACTTTAGTTAAAACGAAAGGCTATGTTCGAGAAATTCCTGCATCAGGCTCCTTTTGTAAGGTTTGTTCTGCCACTCATTGCAGGAATACTCATAAAAATCAACTTCCCCGGCCTTCAATTCCCATTTTTCGAAATTTGCATTTTCTTTTTTGTAATTATTGCCGTGATTGAATTTACAAACTCTGCTTATAACTTCGTTATAAACCGTGTTTTTGGCGTTTTAGTGAGTTTGTTTATTCTTTTTGCCGGGATGGCCCTTGTTCAATATAAATACGACAAAAAAGCAGAAATTGCAGAAGGTAAATATACATTCATTGCAACCATAGCAGAAGCTCCGGAAATAAAGCAGAATTCTATAAAGGCAATCATAGAGCTTGAAGGAATAAAAGATTCAATATCAATAAAACCAATGCACACCAGGCTGATTTGTTATTTTGGAACTGACTCTGCCTTTGAAACACCCGTCATGGGAGACCGGTTTATTGCACGATGTTTTATTAACGAAACAAAATACAGCGGAAATCCAAACAGTTTTAATTTTAAGCGGTATTTATTTTATAAAGATATTCATTACCAGGTTTATGTAAAACCCGATCAATACTCTGTAATAGCCCGAAATAAAGGGGCAAAAATCTTTTTAATATCAAATCAGGTAAGGCAGAAACTGCTCAATTTGTACAAAAAATATAACTTCGACGGAGACGAATTTGCAGTATTATCGGCACTAACAATAGGCTACACATCAGAATTAAGCCCCGAGATAAAAGAAAGTTTTTCGGCTACAGGTGCAATGCATGTATTAGCTGTTTCGGGTTTGCACGTGGGAGTTATTTTTTATATCATCGGCAGGTTACTATTTTTTCTTGAACGCAACAGATATGGGCGGATTATAAGATATATCCTGGTAATCCTGGTTTTATTTGGCTATGCTTTCATAACAGGGCTTTCGAACTCTGTTCTGCGTGCAACGATTATGTTTTCATTTGTTTGTGTAGGAAATATTTTTTCTGGCAGAAGCAATATTTATAATACCCTGTCTGCCGCTGCATTTGTCATGCTCATTTACAATCCTTTTTATATAATGGATGTCGGGTTTCAACTATCGTATATTGCCGTGCTGAGTATTGTTTTTTTTCAACCCCGCATTTACCCATTATTACAATTTAAAAGTTATTTGCCGGATCAATTATGGCAGCTTATTTCAGTTACACTGGCTGCCCAAATCGGTACTTTCCCGCTTACTCTTTTTTATTTTCACCGATTCCCGGCTTATTTCATTTTATCAAATATTTTTGTAATTCCGTTGTCCATGTTCGTCATTTATTTTGCTGTTGCCCTGCTTGCTTTTTCGTTTTCTGAACCCCTTTCAAAAATTATTGCGTACATGTTAAAGTTGCTTGTAAAAGCCATGAATCTTTCTGTTCAATGGGTAGAAAGTATTCCTTATTCAACAATTAATTCATTAAACATCGATCGCGCAGAGTTTATTTTATTACTGTCGTTGCTCTTGATGATATCATTTTTTATTATTTCAAAACGATTAAATTATTTCCGGTATTCTCTTGTACTGCTCATCTTTTTTCTATCGTACAATACTTTAAAATCATATACACGAAATAATGAATCAGGATTAATCGTGTACAACATTCCAAAAACTTCGGCAATAGAATTCTATGCCGGGCAAGAAGATAAATTGTATGTAAACAAACAGAAAGAAGAGCTTGCCGGGTTAGTTCCTTTCAACGTTCAACCATTCTGGGATTTCCAGAAAATAAAATCTCCCGAAATTATATACAATCAGCAAGAGCTGACAAATGAGAAACTTATAACCACATATTCATTTAATAAATTAAGAATTGTTCATTTAAATAAGAATGATTTGGTAAATTACGAAACACAAGGAATACTGGAAACTGATTACATTATATTGTCAAATAATGTGAATATTTCGATTGAAGAAATTCAAACGTATTTTCGTTTTAACTTGTTGATCTTTGATTCATCGAATCCGGCATATAAAATACAACAATGGAAAGAAGAATGTGATGCTTTTGGATTTCATTATTTTTCAGTGCCAGATAAAGGAGCATTTATACTAAAAACAACTATTTTAGCAGAAAACCTAAACGGTAACATTAAAAATATAAATAACAGGTTCAAATAATATTTAATTAACTTTGTTGTTCTTTTTCAATTTTCAGCTAATGGTTTTTTAAATTAATATTAAATACGATGAAAATAATTGTTGCAGGAGCAGGCGAAGTAGGAACCCACCTAGCGAAAATGTTAAGCAGTGAGTTTCATGATATTACAGTTATTGATCCCGATGAGGAAAGTTTAAAAACTATTAATGCCAATCTCGATTTGATGACTATTACTGGTTCGGCAACATCGTTCGAGGTACTTAAAGATGCACAAATAAAAAAAACCGATTTGTTTATAGCCGTTGCACATTCTGAAGAAGCAAATATTCTTGCAACGATGATAGCAAAAAAACTGGGTGCTAAAAAAACCATTGCCCGGGTTGATAATTACGAATATATTGAACCGGAAAATATATCTCATTTCACCGGGCTGGGAATAGATTATCTGATTTATCCCGAACGCATTGCAGCACGCGAGGTTGTTAATTTGCTTGGATATGAAATTTCTGAGGTAGTCGATTTTTCAGGTGGCAAACTTTCATTATTCGTTTTAAAACTCGACGAAAATGCACCTGTTATCGACAATACACTGATGGAAGTTACCAGGCAGAATAAAGATATCGAATTCAGGGCTGTTGCTATTACCCGTAACGGGCAGACAATTATTCCCCGTGGCCACGATTCGTTTATGGTAAACGATTTGGTATATGTTGTTACCAACAAATCGGGTTTCGACGATGTAATGAAGTATTCCGGTAAAAAGAAACTCGATGTAAAAAACGTGATGATTATTGGTGGCAGCCGTATAGGTAAACGAACAGCTAAAATGCTTGAGGGAAGGTTCAATATCAAACTTATTGAAAAAGATAAAGAAAAAAGTTTTAAGCTGGCCGATTATTTAAAAAACACATTGGTAATCAACGGCGATGGCAGCAACATTGATTTATTAATGGAAGAAGGCCTGGCAAACATGGATACTTTCATTGCTGTTACAGGAAATTCTGAAACAAACATCCTGTCGTGTGTGCTTGCCAAGAAAATGGGTGTTAAAAAAACCATTGCCGAAATAGAAAATATCGATTATATCGATTTGGGAGAAAGCATGGGTATCGATACCATCATCAATAAAAAACTGATTACGGCAAGCCGTATTTTTAAATATACAATGAGTTCCGAGGTAGAATCAATGAAATGTTTAACCGGATCGGATACTGAAGTGCTGGAATTTGTTGCCCGCAAAGGAAGCATGATTACTAAAGACAAGCTTCGTAATATCGAATTCCCAAAAGATGCGCTTGTTGGGGGGTACATTCGCGATCATAAAGGATATATTGCAAAAGGCGATACTCAAATTAAAACAGACGACAGGGTTGTTGTTTTCACGCTCCCGTCGGCAATTAAAAAACTGGATAGTTTCTTTAACTAAAAGAATTTTTAACCCTCGTTTTTACACTTATTTCATCAATCGTATTTTTTATTTACGTTTCTATAAGAAGTAGTTTATTAAATAAAAAATTATCCATTTTTGATTGTTCAATCAGCCATCCAGATATTTTTTCTTATCTTGCCAGGCAAAATTTAAAAATTGATTAACTAAGTTATATGATATCACTCATTTATAATATTTATTTCTGGATAGTATTAAGCTATTTTGCATTGGTAATCGGGATTTCATTTTTCACTAAAAAAATTGCATCCCAATCCTCATCCGATTTTCTAATTGCAGGGCGAAATCTTGGAGTCCTGGTATGTGCAATAGTAGTTGCAGCCGAGTGGCTTGGAGGTTTAAGTACAATTGGTGTCAGCGAAAAAGCATTTAACACGAAAACCCTTCAGCCAATTTTATACAATATTTCAACAGCTATCGGGATGATAATCTTAGGTTATACATTGGCTAAGCATTACAGGGAAAGAAAAGTACACACAGTAAGTGAAATGATAGAAAGCATTTTTGGTAAAAAAGCAAGAACGATTTCTGCAATTGCATTTCTTGTTGCATTTATTACCTTGGCTTACGTTGAATTAACCACATTTTCGCATGTACTGGCACCAATATTTAAAATCGACTGGATTTGGGCAGTATTATCAGGAGCAGTGATCACTACCATTTATATGTATGTTGGTGGAATGCACGCTCTTACTATTGTTGCTATAATAAACCTTGTAGTCAGGTATGTAGGAATTGGAATTGCTTTAATTGTTGGATTTGTTGCTATCGGCGATATATCTGTTTTATCTGAAAAGCTCATTGCTGCCGGTGCTCCACATAACTATTACAACCCTTTTAGTTTAGGATGGACTGCCGCATTTAGTCTCATATTGGGAGGGATTTTTGGTGGTATGGCTGCTCAGGCAAGTATTCAGCCCATTTTCGCCGCGAAAAATCCTTTAACTGCCAAACGTGCCGCCATATTATCGGCATTATTTATTGCCCCGTTTGGAATTATGACTGCTTACCTGGGTTTAATGGCCAGAAGTGGTATTTTTATCGACCCATCAACAATTACAGATGCCAAGGAGGTTCTGCCTACCTTACTTATGACTCCTTCATTTATTCATCCTGTTTTAGGAGGGCTTGCTCTGGCAGCTATACTTGCTGCAATACTTTCAACCATTGGCCCTGTGAACTTTGCAATTGTTACCATTGCCACTAAAGATATTTATCATGGATTGATAAATAAAAATGCACCAGACGAAAAAATCCTAAAAACCGCCCGGCAACTTGTTGTCGCTGTAAACCTCATTACTGTTCCGATGGCAATATTTATACATGGAGCTGTTTTGGATGCGGGTTATGTTTCATATGCAATACGCGCAATCGGGGCTATTGTAATCCTGCTGGGAGTATATAAACTAAATTGGATTTCACAGGCTGCTGTCCGATTTGCATTTACAGGCGGGGTGCTTGCAATTATTCTTAGTTTAATTGCCAGGAAAATGGGCTGGTTCGATATTGATAAAACCTACGCGAGTATTATTGCCACGGTATTTTTTATACTCATTGGCAATTTATATTCGAAGTATAAAAGAATAAATAAAATAGGCTAAAAAGATCGTGGGTATAAAACGGAACTTTTTGCCGGACTTTAATCCGCTTGAAAAATAATAGAAAAAGAACTTGCTAATAAAATGAATCAGTCTTTAAAAGATATCAGGGTTCTGGAACTTGCCAATGTATTAGCCGGGCCAGGTGTTGGTGCTGCTCTAGCCGAGCTTGGGGCTACAGTAATAAAAGTAGAAAATCTCTTAACAAAAGGGGATGTTACACGAACGTGGAAAATACCAACAGAAAACCCCGACACTGATATTTCAGGCTATTTTAGTTGTGTAAACTGGGGTAAAAAATCAATATCTGTTGACCTGAATAAGGACGAGGGCCTGGAATTGATTTATAAACTTGTAAAAATTTGCGATATTGTTTTGGTATCATACAAACCCGGTGATGCCGAGAAACTAAAGACAGATTACAAAACACTAAGGAGCATTAATAAATCATTAATTTATGCACACATAACAGGTTATGGATTGTCGAATCCACGTGCCGGGTATGATGCAATTATACAGGCAGAAAGCGGTTTTACATACATGAATGGAGAACTCAAGAGTAATCCTGTAAAAATGCCTGTAGCCTTAATGGATATTCTGGCCGGGCACCAGGTTAAAGAAGCAATCCTGCTGGCACTTTACAAGCGCGAAAGAAACGGCAAGGGGCAATACATTGAAACAAGCCTCTTGAAAAGTGGCATTTCATCGCTCGCGAATCAGGCTGCCAACTGGCTCGTTGGTGGTGAAATCCCTCAGCGCATGGGCTCCGATCACCCGAATATAGTACCTTACGGAACAATATTTTACAGCAAAGATAAAAGACCTGTCGTCCTGGCTGTTGGAAACGATAAGCAATTCAGCGATCTTTGCAAAGTGCTGGGAAAACATGAATTATCATCAAATCCAAAATACAATACAAATTTTGAACGGGTAAAAAACAGGAAAGAGATAATTGAAGTTCTCCAGGAACTCATCTCTAAATTCGAACGAGGATTTCTTTTAGAAGAATTAGCAAAGCATAATATCCCGGCAGGCGGCGTATTAAACATGAAAGAGGTTTTCGAAATTCCTGAAGCCATCGAAATGATAATGCATTCCGAAACATCTGAAAGAATACCAATAAAAGGGATTAGAACTGTAGCATTTAGTACTGATGAAGATACTGAATTTGCACCAATTTCTGCACCTCCGCATTATGGAGAACATACAATACAGATTTTAAGTACCTTCCTGGGGTATTCCGAAGACAAAATAAATAAACTTATACGTGATGAGGTTATTTTTGCTAAATCAGGTATTATAAAATAAGCGTGTTAAAATCGAAACACGAATACATTTTTGAGAGACTGAAACTTTTAGCTTTCTTCTTTTTGCAATTTTCAATTTGTTTAGTTTAAACCCTAATTTAAAACTAAAATCATGCCGGGAAAATTCTTGCATCCTGCACAAGTCAAGCAGAAACAACAAATGATATTGCAGAAACCCAGATGTAAAATTATTTTTTCCTCTCCTTTTAATTTATAGCCGGGAGTACTATTTATGAATGAGTTATGAGTTATGAATTTTAAATGCCAAACTCCCTGTCAATAGTCTGGTCGAGCGAAATAAATGTCTCTGTGCGGGCAACCCCGGGAATATTCTGAATGGTGTTTACAAGCACATTCATTAAATGCTGGTTATCCTTGCAGTATATTTTAAGTAAAAGGGCCCAGTTCCCGGTAGTAAAATGGCATTCGGTTATTTCCGGTATTTTTTCTATTTCCCTGATTACATTTTTATAGTTATGCGCTCTTTCCAGGTAAACACCAACAAAAGCACAAATATCGTAACCCACCGCTTTGGGTTTAATCATGAATTTCGAACCGCTTATAATCCCTGATTCCTCCAGTTTATTATACCGCTGGTGAATAGCAGCTCCCGAAATACCACATGCTCTGGCTATTTCCAAAAACGGGGTTCGTGCATTTTTTATAAGAAAAGATAAAATCTTCCTGTCGGTGGCATCAATCTGTAATTTCTGGCTCATGGTGTATAATGATTCGTAATTATTGTGCAATATTGTATAATATTTTGTAATTATAAAATAAGTTTTTATTGTTTTTCAACATCCTGTTTCGATTTTTGATTACACATTGAAATATAAGCTTTTCAGGTTGCATCCCAATTAATCCGAATTGTTTTTGTTTATCTTTTTTTGTAATTTTAAAAACGTATTAAAAAAATGTACACGAAATAACTCTTGAGTTTACATGTGTAGTTTATTGGTATATATAAACAAAATGCTATTATAATGTTAATAAGAAATGTAATTTGTCTGCTCTCATTTTTAATAATTCTTGTAAGTTGCCAGAAAGATGATTCAGTTGAAACATCAAATGAATGTACTAAAACAGTTAATCGTTATTTGGGAAATGGTGGTTTACACAGTTGGGTAAAATACTATTACGAAAGTGACAATTTAATTAAAACAGAATATTCCTATGGGGATCTTGCTTTATATGAATATGATGAATTAAATAATTTAACTAGAAGTGAATTTTATTCAACAGATTTTCAGAATTATACAATTAAATTATACTCTGGAAATCAAATTCAGTTTTCATATGTGATAAGCAGCACAAATGATACTACAGCTTGGGAAGTTTATAATTATGAAAATGAATTATTAACACACATGGAATCAATTGACTGTAATAGTTATTATTTTTATGGGCAAGAGATGGACTCTGTAATTACCTATTACAAAAATGGTTTATTAAAAGAGAAACTTCATAAAAAAACTGAAAATAACAATTTAGTTTATCAAGCAAGATACAGATATGATACTTATGGTGAGATTAGCTATTATTTTATTGACAATTTTGAATATTCAAATAATCTTTTAGTAAGAGAAATTCACGAACACTGGAGTTTTGGTTTTACTGACATGTACACTTATGAAGAAGATAAATATTTATATGAAAATGGACTATTAGTAAAAAGTGAAAAATATTATGATCCAGGGGTACTAAATATTTATTTTATATATCACTATGAAAATGATAAGCTGGTAAAACAAGAATTATTTGATTATAAAGGTTCATTATGTTCTTATGATTTGATAGTATATAGTTGTAATTAAAATTATACAATTGCTAACAGCAGCTCTAATTGCATGCGGGGTGAAGTGTTTCTCACCCTTTTTAAAATTTACAACGGCTAATTGGAACGCCGGGCAACCCTCACTTTTGATATGCCGAAACCGTAGTAAGTAATGCCTTTGAACTACACGAATTAGAGAAACTACAAAATATTTGACGGAATATCATTTAATTGTTATCTTCGTAAGGTATGAATTTGATAAATCAACATAAAAGTAAGCTGACTTCCTTATGCAAAAAATATAAGGTTAGTGAATTGTATGTTTTTGGTTCAGTTTTGACTGAATTATTTAATAAGCAAAGTGATATAGATTTTCTTGTAAAATTCGAAGACGTAGAGCTTTATAATTATTTTGATAATTACATGGACTTTAAAGAGGCATTAGAAAATCTATTTAAAAGAAAAATTGATTTATTAGAAATTCAAACCTTAAAGAACCCGATACTTAAGCGTTCAATTGATAGAAATAAAATGAAAGTATATGGACGAGCGGATTCTAAAATGGCTGTATGATATTCATGAAGCAATAACCGAAATTGAAAGTTATTTCAAAGAAAATCCTAAAGATTTTAAGTATTATCAATCAAATATTTTATTAAAAAGAGCCGTAGAACGTGATTTAGAAATTATCGGTGAAGCTGTAAACAGAATCTTAAAGAAAGATCCTGAATTTCCAATTGAATATGCAAAAAGGATAGTTGGACTAAGAAATCAGATTATTCACGCCTATGATAGTATCTCGGATGAAAATATCTGGGCAATTATTTCCAAACACATACCTAATTTAAAAGAAGAAGTACACAGATTTATCGACAAGTCAGAATAGGCACTACTTACAACACGGTATCAAAATACGGGTTTAGTGATTTTTTAACATTTATTATCTAAATTTTACGCTTTATTGGCCCGATAAAACCATGAAGGGCTAAAACTCAGAAAGTACCCCGGCAACCGTTCGAACAGGATCAGGCAAAAAATCCGAAGCTTTTGGCCCCGGATTTTTTTATATTTACAAAGTAGTATTATACTTTTTGTATTTGCTTAACAATTTCTGTTCCTCTTTGAATTGCTTTTTCATTCATAGGAACTAAGTGATGGTAACGTTCGGGCAACGATTTTTTAATCCCGGCAACAACATTTTCCATTTTCACAACAGGTTTAATTTTTAAATATCCACCTAAAACAATCATGTTAAATGTTTTTGTTGAATCCATTTTTGCAGCTTCTTCGGCAGCATCAACACGGTAAATATTAATGTCTTTACGCACAGGGTGGCGTGTTATACCATTACTGTCGTAAACCAATACCCCGCCAGGTTTAACCATTTTCTCGAATTTATCCATCGACTGCTGGTTAAGTATTATGGCAGTATCAAATTCGCCAACTATGGGTGAGCTGATACGTTCATCGCTTAAAATAACAGTTACATTTGCAGTTCCACCACGCATTTCGGGTCCGTATGATGGCATCCAGGTTACTTCCTGTCCCTGAACAATACCCGAGTAACAAAGAATTTTTCCCATCGAAAGTACTCCTTGTCCACCAAATCCGGCTATAATTAATTCTTCAGTCATTTTTCTAGTTTTTTAATCGTTTAAATTTGAAATCGAATTTATTGTTCAGCAGGCACTTTAATATCGCCCAGAGGATAAAACGGGAACATATTGTCAACCATCCATTGGTTAGCCTGAACCGGTTCCATTTTCCAACCTGAATTACAATTTGAAACTATCTCGACAAACGAAAGTCCTTTTTTCAGTTTTTGATTCTCGAATGCTGTTTTAATTGCTTTTTTAGCCTTGCGGACAGCAGCAGGAGTATGAACAGCCTGGCGTGAAACAAAATATGTTCCCGGTAACTGGGCAACCAGTTCTGTAATTTTTAAAGGATTACCCATAGACTGGATATCACGTCCATAAGGTGAAGTAGAAGATTTCATACCTGGCAGTGTTGTTGGAGCCATTTGTCCGCCGGTCATACCGTAAATACCATTGTTTATGAATATAATCGTTATATTTTCGCCACGGTTACATGCATGAATGGTTTCGGCAGTACCAATAGCTGCCAAATCTCCATCGCCCTGGTATGTAAATACAAATTTCTCGGGATACAACCTTTTAATTGCAGTTGCCAATGCCGGAGCTCTTCCGTGAGCTGCCTGCTGCATATCGATGTCCATAAATTCATACGCCAGCACAGAACAACCAACAGGTGCAATACCAATGGTTTCGGATTGAATTCCCATTTCTTCAATCGTTTCAAGTACCAAACGATGAGCAGTACCATGCCCGCAACCCGGGCAATAGCTTAGGGGTTTATCGGTAAAAAGACCTGTTTTTTTAAATACCAGGTTTTCTTCTTTAACTATATCTTTATTTATACTATTTTCAGCCATTTTCTTGTCCTCCTATAAAAATTTTTGTTCAAGGGCAGTAACCACTTCTTCCGGAGATGGAATAATTCCACCCATACGTCCGTAATGCTCAACCGGTATCGAACATCTTACAGCCAGTTTTACATCTTCTATCATTTGTCCGGCGCTCATTTCAACAGTTAAAATTCCTTTAACCTGTTTCGAAAGTTCGAACAACCGGGCAGATGGAAATGGGAACAATGTAAGTGGCCGTAATAAACCTACTTTTATTCCTTTTGCTCTTGCTAACTGGATTGATTTTTGGCAGATACGCGAGCTTGTACCGTAAGCAACAAACAGGTATTCTGCATCTTTGGTTTGAATTTCTTCGAAACGAACTTCATTCTTTTCAATTTCCTTGTATTTAGCCTGCAGTTTGTGATTAAATTTCTCCTGCTTGTTAGGATCCAAGTCGAGTGATGTAATTATATTGTGAGGCCTGTCGGGGGTTTTACCCGTTGTAGCCCAGGGAAACATCTTTTTAATCTCCTCATTTGTCCATCGTGGTTTTTGGTCGCTTATTTCCACTTTTTCCATCATTTGGCCAATTGCGCCATCAGAAAGAATTAATGCCGGGTTTCTGTATTTAAAGGCTAATTCAAAAGCCAACCCGACAAAATCATACATTTCCTGAACTGAAGCAGGAGCTAAAACGATTAATCTGTAATCGCCATGTCCACCACCTTTTGTTGACTGGAAATAATCGGATTGGGCAGGTTGAATGGTTCCTAAGCCTGGGCCTCCGCGAACAACATTCACAATTAAACAAGGAAGTTCGGCACCTGCAATATAGGTAATACCTTCCTGTTTTAAGCTTATCCCGGGGCTCGATGATGATGTCATCACTTTTTTACCTGCTCCTGCACCACCATAAACCATATTTATAGCAGCTACTTCGCTTTCGGCCTGTAAAACCACCATACCTGTTCGTTTTTCAGGTTGCTCGGCCATAAGATACTCAAGAACTTCTGACTGTGGAGTAATCGGATATCCGAAATATCCATCGACACCCGCGCGAATAGCTGCTTCAGCTATTGCCTCGTTGCCTTTCATTAATCGTAATTCTTTCATTATTATAGTTCTTTATAAATTTAAATACTTATTCGTTTACTTTCATTTTGTAAACTGTAATTACCGCATCGGGGCACACTAATGCACAATTCGCACATCCGATACAGGTTTCGGGATTTGCCATATAGGCATAATGATAACCTTTTCCGTTAACTTCATCGGCAAGTGCTATAACCGTTGTAGGGCATGAAGGAACACAAACACCACAACCCTTGCATCGCTCAATGTTAACTACTATTGATCCTTTAATTTTTGCCATTATTGTAATTTGTTTTAGTTATTTTTTGAATGTTTTCAAAGATAAAAATTTTTACTCTATTAATTTAAGAAAATTGGAATGCCTTAGCCTGTTATTCAACACCTTAAATCGCACTTCACTATCAAGCTATTATTCAGTCATTTAAAACAAATGAAAACCGGCAATAACTGTTACCGGTTAAAATATTACTTGTGATGCTGATTAAAAATTCGCAATCTTTCTTCAAGAACAGGAAATTGTTCTCTTTGAACCTGTGAAACACAAGCTCTTAGTCCTTCAGCCCTTTCGCTTCCGGTAGTAATCAATGCTATAGAACCTATTCCGTAATATAAAAGTTCTTCGAGCAAATCAACTCCATTTATCCCGGGATATGAAAATGTAAAATAAAATCCATCGGCTAAAGGTTGATTATCGTCCATATCGTAAACTATTTTAAACCCATTATCGGTAAAAAGTTTTTTCATGATTTTGGCTCTTTCTCCATATTCCTTAACGCTTTCAACAAAATCAAATTTACCATCATTAGCTGCTTTAAGCATCGCGGCTAACCCATACTGTGCAGAATGGCTTGTTCCTGATGATAAAGAATAAACTGCGCCATAAACCATTGAATAACCAAACCCGTCGGTTTTAAAATAACGTTTTAAATCGGGGAACCTGCGATCAAATAATTCGTTTGAGATTACCAGCATACCAATACGCTGCCCTGCATAACTAAATGATTTTGAGCTCGATATAAGCAGAATATAATTGCCTGTATAATTTGCAACAGTAGCCTGGTATGGAGAAACGCCCGGTTTCGACAAATCTTTTCTGAAATCCATTGCAAAGTACGCAAGGTCTTCCATGATAATTACATCATACTTATTTGCCAGTTCTCCTATTGTTTGTAATTCCTTTTCTGTAAAGCATATCCACGAAGGGTTGTTGGGATTTGAATAAAGAATCGTTGAGATATTTCCTTTTTCGAGATATGATTCCAGCTTTGCTTTTAATTTATCTCCCCTGTAATTATACACATCGAAGGTTTCATATTTTAATCCTAAAACTTTATGCTGTTGTTTTTGAACCGGGAACCCGGGATCAATAAATAATGTTGTATCTTTTTGAATATCTCTCCGGCAAGAAACCAGGAATGATGCCATAGCTCCCTGCATTGAGCCAACTGTTGGCAAACAATTTTTGGGATTCACATCAATATTTATAAAATTCTTAACAAACCGGGAGATTTCTTTTTTAAGGATTTCTTCTCCTTCGATCATAGGATATATTGATGCAACACCTTTTCGTAAAGCTTCTATTTCGCCATCGACACCATAGTGTGAAGGAGGTAAGCCCGGAACACCCATTTCCATCCGGATATATTTGTCTCCGGTTTCCTTTTCAATTTCATTTACTAAACGAACAAGTTCTCGGATGGATGCAAGTCCTACTTTTTCAAGGCCGCTTGCTTCTATCTTCTTTTTTACAACACCTGCATCTATAGGTGTTTTATGAATTATTGATTTGTTCATGGTTTTTAATATTTTCAGACTGCGCAATAATAATTAAAGTTTAATTTATAAAAAAGATTATAAAACATCTTTAAAAGAATTTAAAAAAATAGGCAGCCAATGCAGCTACCTATATTTGTTTCATGTTAATATAGAATGATTTTAAATTTTATTTAAACAAGGGTTTAATACTTTTAACCCAATTATTCACTCTTTTATCGGTAAGTTCTGGTTCAAAATCCTCGTTAACCGGCAATCCGATAAACTTACCATCTTTTACAGCAAGTGATTCTCTAAAGTCGTAACCATCGGTAGAAACATGGCCAACAATCAGCCCTCCTTTTTGACTAATTTTTTCACCAACAATTCCCATTGCATCAACAAAATGTAAATCGTAAGAAATTTGATCACCCAAACCAAACATTGCAATTACTTTATTTGAATAATTGATTTTTTCTATTTCGGGTAAAAAAACATCCCAGTCGTTTGCAGGTTTATCTGATTCCCAGGTTTCTTTTCCAATTGTTGACATTCCGAAAATGATGTTATCGTACTTTTCGACATTTATTGCTTTTGAATTTTTCACGGGAATTAAATCAACATTTTCGTTACCCAAAGCAGTTGCTACTTTTTTTGCGACTTTTTCTGTTGATCCGCCCAAAGGCCCATAGAATAATCCTATTTTTTTCATATCTCTTTTATTATTATTTTCGTTGTATTACAAATATACAATTATTTTATGCTTTTCAAGTTTGAATTTATCCAATGCAATGCAAAGTATAATTGTTTATTTTTTAATAAAGATGTTATAAGCATAACTAAACAAAGGGTTTATAACAAATGAAACTATCATACCAATGGTTCCTGCTTCTGGCGATTGCATTCCCCCGGCATATAAAATAATACAAACCGCAAGCCCTGTTAAACCTGAAGATAACGCACCGAATTTATTTACCCATTTAGTAAATAAGCCCCATATAAATGGCCCAAGGAAAAATGATCCAATTGCTCCCCAGGAAATACCAAGAATAGCCACTATAGAATCTATGTTAAAATAAGCCAATACTACCGATAAAAGCACAAAGAATGCGCTCATATACCGCATTAAGAGGGTTAAACTTTTATCAGAAATATTCTTCTTAATAAATCCCGCGTAAAAATCTTTAGAAAAAGATGAACTTGAAATTAGAACCAAAGCAGCCAACGTTGACATAGATGCTGATAAAATTAAAAGCAATAAAAGCACTGAGAGCGAAGGATGAACCACGTTAGTTAATAGTTCCGGCATTAACCTGTCAAATATTGGTTTTCCGTCTAAAAATACATTTGGGTTATTTTCAGGAGAGAGAAATATCCGTGTGGTTGCCCCGACAAAATAAGCTATTCCTCCTATTAATATTGCAAAAACTGTTGAAGCAATCATTCCTATTTTGACTGATCTGCGATCTTTTATAGCATAAAACTTCTGAACCAGCTGTGGCATTGCAAACGGGGCAACACTGGTTAAGAATATTAATGAAAATAAAGGCCATAGCCCGGGAGAGCCAACCCATTGAGTAAGATTTGGATCAATTTCAGACAGCTTAAATGTTATCGTCGGAATTCCTCCACCTGCATTAACTGTACTGAATAATAACACGATAACGCCAGCAGTCATAATAATTCCAAAGGCCATATCGATAATTGCCATTGATTTATAACCTCCTAAAACAATGTATAACGCTGTAAATACTCCCATAAAAGCCAATGCATGCCAATACTCGATTCCAAAATTAGATGTGAACAAATAGGATAATCCCATAAATACAGCGGCAGAATAAGGAATCATGAACACGAATATTACAATTGCCGACATCAGCTTAAAGAAACTACTAGTATATCTTTTTTCAAGAAACTCACTCAATGTGGAAACATTGTATTCTTGCGACATTTTTTTAATACGCCAGCCAAGTATTGCCCATACTAATAAAACACCTGCAATAGCATTAAAAAAGGCTATCCATAAACCCGAATAACCAAAGCCCCAACCAATTTTACCAGCAAACCCGATAAATAGAACAGCTGAAAAATACGCCGTTCCGTACGAAAATGCCGACATCCAGGGCCCGACATTGCCCCCTCCAAGGAAAAAATCGGAAAATGATTTTGTTTTACGTAATCCTATAATTCCTATGATAATTATCATCAGGGCATAAGCAGCCAATACAATAATTTTTACTGTCATTTGTAATATAATTTATTAAAAGTAGTGAGAAACTGAGAAAAGAACCCGTGTATTTGAAACTTCGTGTGTATCTTTTACTTTACCATAATCTTCCAGATCGTTGGTACCATAAGCAGCTACAGTATATTCGAGTTCAAGCCCGAGCTGGAAATTTTTAATCCTGTATGTTACCGTGGGTGCTATCCGGTATAAATAAGATATGTCAAGCGCCATACCATAGTTTCTTTTCTTATCTATAAGGTTGTCATTAGCCCCATAATTTCTTGTATAACCACCAAAAATACCAACTTTAAATTTATCGCCATATACCACGTTAGCCCACAGGTACAAATGATTAAACGGGGTATATTTTTCTGTCCCGGTTATACTGTCGATACTGCTTACACCATAACCACCAGGCATAATGCTTTCCGAGAGGTTTTGTCCATAAACAGCTTTTCCCTTAATCACAAGTTTTGGTTGCTGGTATTTAAAATAACCCATCCAGGCATAACTGTTTAATTTTTCATCGGCAACATAGAATGTACCTGAAGTTATTGAAGTATCGACCGATATTCTGGGTTGAATACACTTGTAATCGGCAGCTACACCAAATAAAAATTCCCCCGGGTTATACTGCAATTGTAAATGAAGGTTCGGAATGCCCGAATTTTTAAGATATTTTGCTGATTTGCCATCAGGCCCTGAATTCGCATAATCGCTTTGATAAATGACTGCACCAATAACCCTGAATTGTCCAATTTTATGTGCTGCAAATAACATGGGACTTCGATTAAATGCATTAAAAGGAAGTCCTGTATTTATGGAAAGTACTGTTGGGAAAACTTCTTTTGTAAACATCGGGTGCCAGTCGCGGCCAATTAAGATTTCAGATTTTTCCCATGTTAATTTCGAATATGCATTTCGTAACCGTACACGGCTTGTAAAACCATCTATTCCCCCGGTAAAATCCACTTCGAGATATCCCAGTAATTTAGCTCCAAAAACATCGGGCCCTGTAATTTGCCCTGTAATTCTTGATGCAATATCTACTAAACCTACTGAACTCTGTGCATTCTGATCTTTACTGTTCGCATCCAGGCTAATATCCTTTGGATAGATATGAAGCAAACCTTCAAGTGCTTCCGCATTCTGTCGTGAATCGTAATAAAAATCTGTTCGTATAAATCCAGAGAGTTTAAAATCAATCTTCTTTTCTTCAGATTCCTGTGAGAATAGCTTACTTGCAAATAATAATAAACTAATAATCAATAAATTTCTAATAAAAATTTTCATATAATTGGTTTTAGTTATTTTTATTAAATATATCATTAAATCCGTATTTTTCAAATCCTTTTTTAAATCCGTCTTTAACCTGGGGCCATTTAAAAAGGATAGCAATAAGTAATAAGATCGCGATAATCAATAGAAATTTTTCGTTCGAATTCAAATCTTTAATTTTTCGCATAGCTTGAATATATTTATTTTTCTATTCTTATGCGGGCATCCACGGCAATGACTCTGTCGGCCTTACCCAATAAAGGATTCAGGTCCATCTCGGCAATTTCAGGGGCAGCCTTAACCAAAGCTGATACCCTGACTACAATTTCGGCAAAAAATTCTTCATTTACACCTTCTTGGCCACGGGCACCTTTAATTATTCCATAGCTTTTCAATTTACGAATCATTTCCAATGCTTCAGGTTTTGCTATTGGGGCCAGGCCGGCACTCACATCTTTAAGCACTTCGATAAATATACCTCCTAAACCACAAAGCACCATGTGCCCGAATTTAGGTTCCGCCTTTGCACCAACAAACAGTTCAATACCAGAAAGCATGGGTTGAATTAAAATAGCTGTAGTATCTTTAATTTTTATCATTCGCTCGAACTCTCTTGTAACAGTTTCGGTATCTTTCACATTCAGAACGACACCGCCAACATCGGATTTATGTACCGGGCCAACGACTTTCATAACCACGGGCAATCCTAATTTTTGAGCTGCTTTTACAGCATCGGTATGTGTTGTAACAACAGCCTCTCCTGCCCTTGAAATTCCTGCTGCATCAAGCAACTGTTGTACCATGTCAGGTGTTAAGTAACCGTTTCCTGAATTATCAATTACTTTACGAATAGCTGAAATATCTATTTTTGGAATCTCTATATGCCCGGATACTGGTTTTGGAGTATGAAAAACCTTTGCTAAAGCATTACCAAAAATAACCTCATCGGGGAAATTGATTCTGCCTTTAGCAATAAACGCATCAATCTCATCCTTAACATTTATTATTGATGGTAAAATAGGGTATATTGGCTTTTTACAGGTTTTCATCTTCTCGTCGAGCAAATCATATACATCGTAAACAGGAAATAACCCGGGGCTGCCAAAAATAACAGCCATGGCATCGATATTATCGAAATCGTTTTCGCAGGCATCAATAATATGCCCTAATTGTTCGGCTGTTCCTGTTGCCAAAAAATCTATCGGGTTTGCAACGGACGAACCCGGGTAAAGTTTTTCAAGCAAGACTTTCGCTTTTGGGCCACTGATATGAGGAATTTCTAATTTATTATTCGACAGGGCATCGGTAAGCATAACTGCAGGCCCACCTGCATGAGTAATAATGGCTATATTTTTCCCTTTCAATTCAGGGTGCATAAAAATAGATGCCACAGTAGCAAGCTCATCACGGCCAGAACAACGTACAATGCCTGCTTTACGAAATAACGCTTCAACAGCAACATCAGGACTGGCAAGGGCTCCTGTATGCGATGATGCAGCACGGCTTCCTGCTTCGGAACTTCCCGACTTGATTGCTGCAATCTTACATCCTTTTTGTATTAATGATGAAGCATGTTTCAACAACATCTCCGGCTTGTTAATGCTTTCTACATATAATAATTTTACTTTTGAACTTGTTTTCGCGTCGAAGCTCTCATCCATGTATTTTAAAATATCCTCAACCCCCATTTGAGCACTGTTACCCACAGAATAAACACTTGAGAATTTTAACCCTTTAGGAATACTGGCTTCCATTATGAAAACGGCTGTAGCTCCTGAACCCGATATAAAATCAACTCCATGGGGATCTAATTTTGGAATTGGCGTTGTAAAAATACCATTATGATTTTGATTCAAAACCCCAACACAATTGGGGCCAATTAAACAAGCATCATTTTTATTTACAATATCAACAATCTCTTTTTCAAGTTTAGCACCTTCAGCATTTTCTTCGCTAAACCCGGCTGATAATATTATAAATGCTTTTGTATTTTTTTTTTCGGCAAGAATACGAACAGTTTCAGGACAGTATTTTGCTGCAATTGCAAGAATAGCCATGTCAACACAGGGTAAATCTTTCGGATCATTATAACTTTTTATTCCTTGTACTTGCTCTTCCTTAGGATTTACAACATACAAATCACCTTTATAATGACCATCTATAATATTTTTTAAAACCTTACCTCCTGTTTTTTGAATATTACCTGAACCACCAACCACAACAATACTTTTGGGATCGAGAAGCTGTTTTGTAATCATAAGACTTTATTTTTTTAATTTTTTGAATTTTGCACAAATGTAATAAAAAAGGCTTAGCCGGTTACTTACAATTCGTAAGTTAAAACCCAATTTAGCTTAAAGTTTTGTTAAAAACTATAGTTCCTGTAATGATTTTGAATTACTTTAACCTGTTAATCTATTTTTAGTAAAATAATTACGAGCGCTTTTTTAATGATTATTCCTAATTACTAAAAGCATCCGGCGAACAGCTTCTTAAAATCCTGACCAAAATCATTGACATTATAATCTCAAATATTCTATATTTGCATTGTAAGATTTTTTACTATGAATCTGTTTTATTCTACAAATTTATACCACAACTTTGGCAAAGGACTCTTCGAGTGCTGGATTTGCTAGGCCTCCATTTTATTTATTTTAAATAATCCATTCGGATTATTGTTTATCCTGTAAATTAATATTCCCTGCTAAATTTATCATTGGAAATTCAATATTGGAATTCTGATTTTTAGAAATGAAAAATCCGGTATATGACAGGCACAATCTTCGATATTAAACACTTTGCTATTCACGATGGACAAGGAATCCGGCAAACTATTTTTTTTAAAGGCTGCCCATTAACTTGCTGGTGGTGTCACAATCCTGAAAGTCAGAGCATTAAACCAGAAAAATTCACACGAGTTAATAAGCTTGATAATAAAGAATTTCTGAAAAAAGTTACTATTGGTTACCAGGTTTCGGTTGAAGAACTATTTAAAACCATATCTGGAGATAAAATCTTTTTCGAAGAATCGAATGGCGGAGTTACATTTTCTGGCGGCGAACCCTTAATGCAATCTGAATTTCTGTTCGAAATTGCCCAGGCATGCAAACAAAATGGTATTCATACTTGTCTTGATACAACAGGTTTTGCTCCAGAGAAAACAATTCAGGAAATCGCCGGGGTCATTGATTGTTTTCTTTTCGATATTAAGTTAATAGATAATGAATTCCATAAAAAATACACAGGAGTTTCTGTTGATGGTATTTTAAGGAACCTGAAATGGCTTGATAAAAATCACAAAAATGTAATCCTGAGATTCCCGGTAATACCCGGAATAACTAATACTGAAAAAAATTTAAATGATATTAAAGCCTTTATTGCAACATTGAAAAACACTCATCATATTGACTTATTACCTTTCCATACCATATCGAAAAGCAAGTATAAACGATTCAATAAGGAATACAAAATGGGCGATACTCCTGCCCTTTCTGATGATGATTTATTGTTACTGAAAACAAAATTTGAATCTACAGGAATGAAAGTGAGTATTGGAGGATAGTTTAGACAATTATCAATTATCAAACAACAAAATGGACTTTTAACTTTTAATTATGAATACAAGAATAAAGAACCTTAGAACCCAGAGTTTAACTGCCATAAATAAGCTCTCTCCTGAACGGGCAATGCTGGTTACTGAATTTTATAAAAGCGATTTAGCTAAACAGGTTTCCATTCCTGTTAAACGGGCATTGACTTTCAAACATATACTTGAAAACAAGAAGATTTGCATTAACGAAGGCGAACTGATAGTTGGCGAACGAGGCCCTGCTCCAAAAGAAACATCAACTTATCCTGAAGTAAGTTTACATTCGATGCAGGATTTGGAGATTCTTGATACCAGGCCAAAAGTGTGGTTCAGGGTTGATGATGAAACCAAAAAAATATACAAAGAAGAAATTATTCCTTTCTGGAAAGGAAATTCGCAACGTGACAAAATATTCGCCCAATTACCTGAAGAGTGGAAATCAGCATATGAAGCAGGTATTTTTACCGAGTTTCAGGAACAGCGTGCCCCGGGACATACTGTGGCTGGTAAAAAGATTTTTCAGAAAGGGATGCTCGATCTGAAAAAAGATATCCATGAATCGATTCAAACATACGAGAAACAGGGTGGAGCCGAATCGAAAAGCAAAATTGAAGAACTCAAGGCTATGGATATTGCTGCTGATGCAATTGTTTCATTTGCTCATCGTTATTCCACAGAATTAATAAAATTAGCCGAAATAGAAAAAGATCAAAAACGAAAGGCTGAATTAATTGAAATGGCTCGCATTTGCTATAAAGTACCTGCTCATGCACCCGAAACATTCCACGAAATGCTACAGCATTATTGGTTTATTCATTTAGGAGTAATCACAGAAGTTAATCCCTGGGATTCGTTCAATCCCGGCCGGCTTGATCAGCATCTGTTTCCATTCTACAAAAGAGAAACAGATAAAGGAACGCTGAGCAAAGATAAAGCCATAGAATTACTTCAATCTTTCTGGATTAAGTTCAACAATCACCCTTCTCCTCCTAAAATGGGAGTCACGGCATTAGAAAGCAATACATATACCGATTTTGCACTGATTAACCTGGGCGGGGTAAAGGAAGATGGCTCTGATGCTGTAAACGAGCTTACATATATCCTGTTTGATGTTATCGAAGAAATGCGAATTCTTCAGCCCAGTTCGATGGTGCAAATTAGCAGGAAAAACCCTGACAGTTTTGTAAAAAGAGCCATTCATATTACAAAAACAGGATTTGGCCAACCTTCATTTTTTAATACCGATGCAATCATAAAAGAACTTGTAAACCAGGGAAAAGATTTAATCGATGCCCGAAATGGCGGAGCAAGCGGGTGTGTTGAAACAGGTGCTTTCGGAACTGAAAGTTATATTCTTACCGGGTATTTTAACCTGAATAAAATTCTCGAAATAACATTACACAATGGAACAGACCCAAGAACAGGAAAGCAAATTGGAATAAAAACAGGAAATCCCGGAATATTTTCAAATATAAACGAACTCCTTGAAGCTTATAAAAAACAACTCTGCTATTTCGCTGACATCAAGCTCAAAGGAAATGTTATTATCGAAAAGCTTTTCGCGGAAGAAATGCCTGTTCCGTTTCTTTCATTAATTATTGACGATTGTATTGCCAATGGAGTCGATTATAACGCCGGAGGAGCACGTTACAACACCAGCTATGTGCAGGGAGTTGGATTGGGAAGCATAACCGACTGCATCACATCAATTAAGTACAATGTGTTCGACAAGAAAAAAATAAGCATGGATGGGCTTTTAAAAGCCATGGAAGCAAATTTTGAAGGTTACGACCAGTTACGGCACGATTTGATTTACGAAACACCCAAATACGGTAACGACGATGATTATGCAGATATGCATGCAGTTGATGTTTTTAATATCTTCTATGATGCAATAAATGGAAAACCGACCTATCGTGGAGGTGTTTTCAGAATTAATATGCTGCCAACAACAAGCCACGTTTATTTCGGCAGTGTAATGAATGCAACACCTGATGGACGAAAAGCATTCGAACCATTGTCGGAAGGAATAAGCCCTTTCCAGGGAGCTGATAAAAAAGGGCCAACTGCAGTATTAAAATCGGCAGCCAGGATTGATCATATTAAAACCGGGGGAACACTATTAAATCAGAAGTTTTCACCATCGTTTTTTAAAGATGATCAGAGCATTACCAAATTGACTCATTTAATTCGTAGTTACTTCAGAATGGACGGGCATCATATTCAGTTTAACGTGGTAAGTGCTGCCACTTTGCGTGAGGCACAAAAACATCCTGAAAAATATACCGACCTGATTGTCCGGGTTGCCGGATACAGCGATTATTTTAACGATTTGGGAGAAAGTCTGCAAAACGAGATTATTCGAAGAACTGAACATGAAGAAGTTTAAAGAATTTAAAATGATTGAATTATGGGTCAAAATTCATGAAGTTTTTTCAAACAATACAAAATATCTAATTAAAAAATAATTTATCTTTCACTAATTTTTGAAAACCAATATTCTGAAAATGAAAAAATTCGGTCAACACATAAATTCAAATCTTATTTTGGGTTTAATTTCAATACTATTCATCTTTTCTACATGCGATCACCCTCCAAAGGATTTAAAATCGGCACTTGAGAAAATACCGGGGGTTACAGTAAATGTGATGGAATCAGACTCCATGTATTCAGAATCATATGAACTTTGGTTTACACAACCTGTTGATCACAACAACCCGAAAAGCGAAACATTTCAGCAGAGGGTTTTATTAAGCCATGTTGGTTATGACAGGCCAACAGTTGTGATATTAGAAGGTTACAGCATTTTTACAGATAAACCAGGCGAATTAAGCAAACTGTTCAATGCCAACCAAATTACCATTGAGCATCGTTTTTTTGCAAACTCACGCCCCGACAGTATTCCCTGGAGTTACTTAACCATAAAACAGGCTGCCGACGATCAACATGAGGTTATTCAAACACTAAAAAAAATTTACAAACAGAAATGGATTTCAACAGGTATAAGCAAGGGCGGACAAACCACGATTTATCATCGTCGGTTTTATCCTGATGATGTTGATGTAAGTGTTCCCTATGTTGCCCCATTGAATTTTAGCGAAGAAGATTCCCGCGTTTATACATTTTTGAATAATGTTGGAACCAAAGAATGCCGCGAAAAAATATACAATTACCAAATCAGTCTTTTTGAAAATAAAGAAAAACTTATGCCTATGGTAGAACAGGTTGTTCAGCAAAAGAATTATACTTTTACCATGGGATTGGACAGAGCATACGATTTAAGCGTGCTTGAGTTTCCTTTTGCTTTCTGGCAATGGTGTGGCAATTGCAACGATATTCCTGATAAAAACTCAAGTATCGATGAACTTTTAAAAGAATATCTGGCTGTAAATCCACTCAGCTTTTTCGATGAAAAAGAAACCAATAATACATTACCATTTTTTTACCAGGCACTTACAGAAATTGGCATGTATGGGTACGAAATTGATCCATTTACAAACTATCTGAAGGACACAACCAATATTACTTTTGAATTTACAATGCCTTATGGTGTGAACACAACATTTAACCCTGAATCTATGAAAGATATTAATAACTGGGTTCAAAATGAAGGTAATTATATGCTATACATTTATGGTGAAAACGATGCCTGGTCATCAACAGCCGTTGAACCGTCGGGAAAAACCATAGCCGTAAAAATGGTAAACCCGGGAGGCTGCCATGAAACAAGAATAAGTTCCTTCCCTGATGACATGCAAGAAAGCATATATAAATTGCTCGAAAGCTGGCTCGATGTTCAAATTAAACGTAAACCGCGTAGTGGCGGGCATGCAGATATTATGTTAGAAGTACTTTAAATAGAGTATTTTAATTATCAGATATAATTGGGCTAAAACCCATATAAATTTATTTATTACCAACTCTTCAAAACTTTATCTTATGTTACGAAAATTCACGATTGTACTAATTACACTTTTTTTAAGTTATCAATTTCAGACTACTGCATGTACTATAATTGCAGTAGGTAAAAAAGCATCTGCCGACGGTTCGGTTATTGTTTCCCAAACCGACAATGGCGACGATTGTCGCATTCGCATTGTACCTGCCATGAATTTTCCAAAAGATTCAAAAGCGCCTGTTTATTGGGGAATACAGCGAATCGACCAGCCCCTTGAGCAATATGGTGAAATTATTGGGTATATTCCGCAAGTTGAGCATACCTATCAATATTTTCACTCTGCTTATTCACACATGAACGAGCATCAGCTGGCTATTGGTGAAAGTACAACCAGCATGCGCGATGAATTAAGAATTAAACGTGAAGAAAGCAAACAAATAATGACCATTGAACAAGCCATGATATTTGCTTTACAACGTCATACCAAAGCACGTGATGCAGTAAAGTTTATTGGTGAATTAATGAATACCTATGGATTTTTACCATCATGTGTTGATGAATCAGAATCAATTGTTATTGCAGATCCTGATGAAGCATGGGTTTTTGAAGTTCTGGCTGTTGGCCCGGGATGGGAACCTGCAAGTGGCAAACCAGGAGCTATATGGGCCGCGCAAAGAATACCCGACGATCATGCTTTGGTTATTCCAAACTGGCTTATAATAAAAGAAATAAATATTGACGATACTGAAAATTTTATGGCATCGCCAAATTATAAAAGCTTTGCCATTGAAAAAGGATGGTATAATCCAAATGGAACAAAACCATTTATCTGGCAGGAAATATATGCTCCAACTGCCCGCGAATGGGCAACCGACCGTTTCTGGCTATTCTACAGCATGTATGCACCCAACTATGCAAATTGGCCTAAAAGAGAATTAAAATCACCTTTCGATGGCTTAAACGATTATATCCAGTATGTTGAACCACTCTCGATGTATCCATTTTCTGTTGTTCCTGAAAAGAAAATTTCTGTAAAAGATGTAATTGAATTTCAACGTTCGGTTTTTACAGGAACCATTTATGATATGAGCGAAGACCCTGACTGGTACATACCGGGTAAAGACGGGACAATGTATAAAAGTCCATTGGCTACACCTTTCCCTACAACCGAGATGCGAAAATTATTGGATATTAATCACCGCAGAAATGTTTCGCGCGGGGGTTACGGCATGGTTGCCCAGTTACGCAACTGGTTGCCTGATGAAATTGGTGGTATTTACTGGGTTTACCAAGATAACCAGCATGTGGGTATGTATTTCCCATTGTATGCCGGAATTACAGAAGTAAATCCAAAACTAAACAATTATGACCCTAAAACTTTTAACGAGAATTCTGTAAAATGGGCCATTGACTTTGTTGATAATTTGCTTTATTTAAAATGGCAGGATGCTTATAAAGACTTACTTGAAGCAAGAAACCCTTTGGAAGAGAAAATATTCAATGAAATTATTGAAACAGATAAAAAAGCCCAGGAACTTTATAAAACCAATCCTAAAAAGGCAAAAGAATTACTAACAAAACTTTCGTGGAATTCGACCGATGAAATTCATAAATTATATTCCGATTTTAAATATCAACTGTTGATAAAATACACAAACAATAAGCAGGGTATTAATTTTCAATAATCCTTTTAAGGATTTCCTTTTAAGAAGCTGTCATATAAATTGACAGCTTTTTTTGTACAGAATGGAAATATCGGTATGAATATAAATAATACCAGTGATTCTGGTATCAGCATTTGGCATTCTCAATTGTATAAAATTGCCAACAATTACCCGGCAAATTCATCGAGATATAAATAATCAGACAAGATGCATTAATGTTTATCACAAAAAATTATACTTAAATTAGGCCAGCTCTCCTTTTTCTTTCATCTTTTTCACGATCTCATCAATACTTAAAGAACTGTTTGGTAAAACCCAGTCGGGACATTTACCTGTTTTTTCTGCTGTTTGTAAACGTTTACATTCCAGCCATTTTTTTGTTCCTGATTTGCAGTATAAGTTCTTGTAAGATTCTTCCGACCCTGCTCTTTTTAACAATGTTCCATTAAACAATGGGCATTTTGCAACTTTGGGGCATAATTCTGTTTGCATTACAACATGATTTATATTTAACTTACTGAATTTTTGACTATTAAATTTATAAAAAATAAAAATGAATGTCAAACTAAAATGAAATAGTAAAACAGGAAACTAAAAAATAAGCAGTTAAATATCGCCTACAGCAAATAAATTGTATCTAATATTACGCGAGTTCGATATAACCCTGATTTATATCTAATATATTTTAATGTTTTATGCTCCAGCGGCTTGTCTGCCTTTGGCAGGAGCCTTTTTAAAAACAACCTTAATGAATATCAATGTATTTTGAATAGTTTTAGAATTATAAAACAAGAATCTATTTCTAATTCTTATTTGAACTCACGTTATTAAACCAAAATGAATATGAATAATCAAATGACAAATTCATAAATCAATTCAATAAATTGGAACCAAATATGTTCGATTTTCAATACTACATTTTATTATAAATCATTGAATATAAAGCACTAACAATTTTTATTATATTCTTAAAAAGCGAAATAAAAAATTAAAAAAACATTATGTTAAAGAATTATTTAATCACTGCATTTAGAAACCTAACTAAAAATAAAATTTTTTCGATAATCAATATTATCGGTTTATCAACAGGTATTGCTGCCTGCTTATTCATTTCATTATATGTGAATTACGAATTTGGATATGACAAACATATAAAAGATGTTGATAATTTATACCGTGTATTGTACGATAGAGAAACAGAAACGGGCGAGAAAGTTCAGTTTGCATCAGCTAGTCCAACCGTGGGACCTGCCATTAAAGATAAATTTCCGGAAATAGAAAAATATACAAGAGCATATAAGCTTGAAGGAATATTAACAATTGATGATTTATCCTTTAGGGAGGAAAATATGTTTTGGGCTGAACCCAATTTTATTGAGATGTTCTCATATCAAATGATTTACAAATCATCGGATAGTTTGTTAAGTGAACCAAATACAATGGTTATTTCGGATAAAATGGCTGGTAAATATTTCGGGAATGAAAATCCAATTGGAAAAATATTAAAATTAGATGGAACCCAAGCATTTAAAATTACCGGTGTATTTAAATCACAACCATCGAATATGCATTTTAAAGCTGATTTTCTTTTATCGTATATAAACTGGGAGAATCAATTGGGAGATAATGTAAAAACCTACGGATGGGTTTATTCCGGATTCTACACCTACATTAAATTGCTACCAGGAACAGAGTTAAATGATATAAATAATAAAATAGAACTATTTATTAATAGTGAGCTGGGTGATTTCATGCAACAATATAAGATAAAAATTAAATATCTGCTTCAACCTGTAAAAGATATCCATCTAACTTCGCATTTTATGCATGAGCTGGCTCCAAATGGAAATAAAAACTCTATTATTTTCCTAAATATCATTGCATGGTTTATCATTCTGATTGCATGGATAAACTTTGTAAATCTTCTTACAATAAGCTCAATAAAAAGATCATCTGAAATAAGCCTGAGAAAAGTACTTGGTGGTACAAATTCGCAACTCATCAGGCAGTTTTTATTTGAATCGGTTTTAATAAATTCTATATCATTACTTTTTGCATTTGTTCTTATTGAAGCTACGTTCCCCTTTTTCTCACAATTAACCGATATACCTATAAATTATTCGATCTGGAACAAATTATGGGTATGGCAACATGTAGGGCTTATCTTTTTAACCGGAACGTTATTAGCCGGATCGTATCCTATTTGGGGAGTTATAACAAAGAAAATTGTAGCAACGTTAAGAAATGGATTTACTGGTTCGAAGCGTGCCGTTTTTTTACGCAAGATTCTGGTAATTTTTCAGTTTTTTATGGCAATAGTATTAATTGCAGGAACAATTAGTGTTTACAAACAATTACAGTATTTAAAATCAAAAGAAACAGGTATTAACAAAACAGGTATTTTAATACTAAATACACCACGGGTTGGAGGTGAAGATCTTTTAAACCAACGAAAATCATTTACAGAAGAAATCAGAAAATATCCATTTGTTAAGAACATATCATTTTCTTCAGTAATTCCGGGTAAACTAAATATGTTTAACAGGGGTGGAATATACAAATTTGGTAATGATCCTACTACAGGTAAGAACTATAGGCTAACAGAAGTTGATCATCACTTTATGGATGTTTATTCAAATATTTTTTTAGGTGGACGAAATTTCTCAGAAGAAAACGTATCTGATGCTTCTTCGGTAATCATAAATTTAAATGCATTGAAACTTCTTGGTTTTGAATCACCAACAAAGTCTATTGGAGAAAAAATCGTTCTTGAAGGGCAGGAAGCAACAATTATCGGAGTAATAGAAAATTTTCACCAGGAATCACCCCGCGTGGACTTTGAACCTCAGATATTCCGTTTAGCGAAGCGTTTTAATGGATATTTTTCAATTAAACTTGCAACAACAGATAATCTTATAAATATTCAGAATACACTTGAAAAACAATACCTTTCTTTCTTCCCCGGAAATCCTTTTGAATACTTTTATCTTGAAGACTTTTACATACAGCAATATAAATCTGAAACACAATTCGGAAAAGTATTTGGAATTTTCTCTCTTTTAGCCTTATTTATAACTATTCTTGGAATATTAAGTTTATCATCATTTTCTGCAGCTCAGCGTAAAAAGGAAATCGGAATTAGAAAAGTAATGGGTGCAAATATCGATCAAATCATTATTCTCCTTTCAAAAAGCTATGTTTCATTATTATTAATTTCGTTTATGCTTGCTGTTCCTGTAATTTATTACGCGTTAAATAAATGGCTTGCAAACTTTGCCAACAGAATGGAACTGAATATTTGGATATTCATTATACCAATTTGCCTGGTTTCAGTTTTAAGCCTGGTTACAGTTATTTACCAGTCGCTCAAAGCTGCAAATGATAATCCTGTAAACTCTTTGCGATACGAATAGTTTTTTAGTTTTAGGAAGTTGTGTAATTGCTTATAAAAAGAGGTTGCCCGAATTGATGCAGCCTGATTCAGGGAAGAAAGAAGAAACAAAATAAAAAAATCCCTGCCGGGATGCCGGGGTTGCAATAAAAAAGACTTTGCACCCTGGTATTTTCCCTGCAAAATAGTATTTTATCCATTTCAAATATTTTACCTGCAGGGAAATTATAAAATCAATCTGTTCCAATCTATCCTTGTTACCTGGTAGATATATACATCCAAATCGTGGTATTTTATTTGACGATTCCTGGCCATTCCATTATTTTCGGCAACTTTTTGAGATGCCATGTTTCGAATATCAATAACCGAAATGATATGATCCAGTTTTTCATGTTCAAACCCAAAGTCTCTAAAAAATCGTGCTGCTTCTGTGGCATAACCATTACCCCAATATTTGGGTAAAAGCGAGTAACCAATTTCAATTTCCTGTTTATCATCAATACTTTGGGTTAATAAGCCACACATTCCCAAAAATCCACCCGTTTCTTTACTTATTAATGCATGATGTCCATAGCGGTTCTCAGCATATCTTTTAAATTGGAATTCAATCCATTCCTTGGCATTTTCTTCAGGTGATTTACTTATATCAATTCCCAGGTAAGGCAACGAAGGATTATTTATAAAAAATTCTTTCCAGGCTGAAATATCCGACCTTTCCAGTTTACGAATAAACAATCGGTTTGTAGATTTTCCGTTAGCGTACATTTTTCATGAATATTAAAACGATGCTGATTGCTGTTTATATTTTATTTGCATTTCAATAACTGCATTAAAAAAATCGGGAAAACGTTTCCACAAATCTTTATCGCAGGTAGTTAATTTATCACATTCAATGCAGGCTTCGTATCCTTTTTCTATAGCACATGCCCTGACTGTACAATTTTGTATTACCACACCTTCCGGTTTTAACATGTCTTTGCATTTCCAGCAAACAGATGTATCGGGATCAAAATCTACTCCAAAACGTTCTTTTATTTTCCAGATTTTAAATGCTTCTTTTTTCCCGGTTTCATCATTTTCGACAGAAGCAATGTAAAACTTGCAGTCAGCCGGGCAGGTGTATCCACAGAAATTCAATTTCCCGGGATCAATTTTCTCATTGTTAAATAATTTACCCAAGCTATTCCCTGCCAGAATCCTGGAACTCATCATTAAAGCACAACAAACCATTCCTGCCCGTGTACTTTTTTTCAGAAAATTGCGGCGGTTAATTTTCGATATTATTAAAAAGTATATTTACATAGTTAGAACTTTTAGTTATGATTATCAATAACTGGTTTACCCCAATAAAAATCCGGCAATATTTTTAAAATAATTGCCGGATGTTCATATTAAGCAATAGGCTTTATCTTTTATAAAAAAGTATTGATAAGATAACCCATAATAAAAGTCAGAATAGCTACGGTTCCAATTAAAATCATAGTTAGTTTCTTATTTAAAAATTTGATTAACATAACAATTGCTGTAATACAAATTGCTGTTGAAGTTAATGAAAAAGCCATTGCAGTACCTAATGATAAGCCGCTATGTGTAATTAATGGTTTTAGAAGAATAACATCTGCCCCATTGCAATAATACATTGGAATACCTATTAGAATTACTATTGCCAAATCAAGAAAGTTGTTGCTGAAATTCATTTTCTCAAGAAAATCAACAGGCATATACAATTCAGCAACTACACCTAATACTCCTGCTAAAATCAGGTACGGGAAAATTGATTTCATCAAATTATATGTTTGTAAAAACTTATCTGTTCTTACAATCGGGCAATTTGTTGCATTCTTATGAGAAGCGGGTATTTCCGATAATTCTAATTTCTTTTTATCCTTATTATAAAAAAACTCAACAATAAACCCTGTAAGTATTGCTAAAAGAAAAGAACATACTATTCTTAATACACCATATTTAAAGCCAAGCACCGAAAACGACAAAACGATTATGTACGGATTTAACAATGGTGCAGAAATAATAAAGGAGATTAGCGTTCTGAAACTAACTTTTCCTTCCATTGATTTTACAACAGGTATAGCAGTACATGAACAAACCGGGATTAATGATGCATACAAAAATGCGGTAACCGGATTTTTGGGATAGAACTTTTTATATTTTGAAAACCATGATTCGAGTATAACTGCAATAAAAACACCTATAAGGACAACAAAAAACAATTCCAAGAAGTATTCATAGAATAAGAAACCAGCTTTGGGTACAGTCAGATATAAAATACATTTTTCCTTTGTATATGATGTAATATCTTTTACAGTTTTGTAAATAAAATCAGCACTTAATATCAGAAAAGAAAGGATAACAAGAATTTGTGTTATCCTGATTTTTATTTTTTCATTTTTATTCTGCATCGCAATTTTTTGTGGTTAAAAATATAAATTTAAAAATAAAGAGGAATAATTATTCCTCTTTATTTAATTTTATTTAGAAAAACAGAAGTTTATTGAACTACAATTTTCCTGGTTACTGTTTCTTCGCCATTCGAAAGTTTTATAAAATAAACTCCTTTTGCATAACCCGATAAATCAATATCTGTTTTTGAGTCAGACAGTGTTTTGATAATTACTGCTTTCCCAATTACATCGGTTATTTCAACTCTCACTTCGGATACATTGTTTTTCAGTGATATTGAAATTAAACCACTCGTCGGGTTTGGATATACCTGTAAGTTTGTTCCAAACAAATCATCAATGCCTGTTCCGCTTGCTATGGTTAATACATATTCATCGGATACATTGGCCAAAGCTACATCGGTTGCTGTTACTTTTATTGTTATGTTGCCCGATGATGTTGGTGTGCCGCTGAAGGTGCGGGTAGCTGCCGTAAATGTTAACCATGCAGGCAAACTGCTATTGTCGCTCAACGTTGCTGTATATGTCAGTACATCTCCATCATCTATATCGGCAAAGGTATTTTCAGGTACTACATAAGTGTAAGCCACTCCTGCTGTAGCATCACCATCGGGTATTGCATTTGCTACTATTGGTGCATCGTTTACTGCTGTAACATTTATTGTCATCGTGTAGCTTTCTGCACTTATCTCGCCCAAATCGTCTTTTACCTTAAATTCGAACGTTGCATAAGAACTTCCATTTTCATTTGCCACCGGTTTAAATACCAACAAGCTTACATCTGCACATTCCTGGCTGGCTGTTACATCTGCTCCGTTGTATTCCAAATCGCCTGCTGTTTCTACTGAAGCCAGGATAATACCGCTAAATGTTCCTACTGTATTTGTAAATGTAAAATCTCCGGCTGCAAAGGTTTTGTTTACATCCTCGCTGGTTGTTACAGCATCGTTTGCCCCTACAGGGATATCATTTACATCTATGGTCATTGTATAGGTTTCTTCACTATACAATCCCGTGTTATCTTTAACTTTGAATGTAAAGGTCGCATAAGGTGCACCAGATTCATTTTCAAATAATTTAAATACAAGTTTTGAAAGGTCATCACAAACAGTACCGTTGTCAACATTTACACCATTGTATTCAAGGTCACCATTTGTTTCTTTGGTAACAATCTGAATACCTGCAAAAACATCACCATCCTGATCGTCAAACGTAAAATCATCAGAAACAAAATATTTAACATTATTTTCAAGCATCATAAACGATTCATTATCGCCTGTTGGCTTGTAAACTGCTTTTGCTTTAACCGAAACATTAACTGTTTCAGCATCAGTACTTGCATTGGTAATTACATCTTCTACATTGCCATTGATTACAGGTTTGTATTTTACATATATAATGGTATCAGCTATAGAACCAGTACCTGGCACAATTGTCATTGGAGAAGCATCTGCAAATTCGGAGCCCGAGTATCCAGAGATTTCAAAACCGGCAGGTGCTGTAATTACCATGTCGTTTGTAAGATTAATTGCTGAAATTGAATAATACAACTCACTGCTGTCATTTATTGCTACATTTCCAAAATTTAACAGTGTATCAGAAACTAAGATTAATGGAGTTGTATTGTACTCATACGCACCAATATCTCTAATACCGTTATACATAGTTACTCCACGCTGATCCAGTTCTGGTACTTCTTCGTTTGTTCCCGCATCTTTTGCAGGGCTTGTTGAAGATATGGCACAGGTTTGTGTACTCCCTCCATTATGAGCTAAAGCGGAAAGTTCAGGGTCTGAACCTGTAACATTGTTCGAACCTGTAATGGTAACACCAGTTACATCTTCAATTAAGCAGTAATTGGCAGTTACACTTCCGTAAATATCGTTCCCACTTGTTGTGGCTGTATTATTTGCAACTAAAACATTTACCATCTCAATAGTTCCGCCATTATGATATATTCCTCCGCCATAGTTTGCCGTATTGTTTTCAAACGTTGAATTGGTAATTTTTAAATTACAATATGTCAACAATGCACCTCCATATTGATTTGCATTACTATTGCCACTAAAAGTACAATTACTTATAGATGCTGTATTATCAGGAGAGTATAAATAGACAGCCCCTCCGCCATAGTATGAAGAATTATAGGCACCTAAATTTGAATTACCCGAGAAGGTAGTGTTTTCGGCAATAAATTTTCCATAAGAAAAACAAATAGCGCCACCTTGCCCATAATAATATGTGCTTCGATTATTTGCTATTTCACAATTTTTTATGGTCAAATTGCAATACCTGCTGTATATACCACCTCCAAGGTCTCCAATATTACCATTTTTAAGGCTCATGCTTTCGAAAGTAATGTTTTTGTAATTATTGCTACTGAAATTCATGTAGAATATTCGATTAGTAGCTGTAGCTGGTGCAGCATTTGCCTGTACAATAGTTTTTCCTGCACCCTGCCCTCTAAATGTTAATGATTTTGTAACATTTATACCGGTCTCAGTAAATGTTTCGGCAGCCAGAATGAGCACATCACCATCCTTTACCTTAGAGCTACCAACCGCTTCGGTAATCGTCGTAAAATCGCCTCCAGTTGAAGCAACATAATACTCGTTATGAAAATCTATTTCAATATCATTTCTTGTTGAATAGAAAACATTTGCTGCATCGATACCGCTAAATGCTTCATCAGAAAATACGAATGTTAAATTATTCACATCTCCCGATCCCGTCATACCTGTTAATACAACTGCCAAAGTAGTATCACTTGTACGCACCACGGCTGCTGTTAAACCGACTGGTAAATTTGAAATTACAACTTTACCATCGGCAACAAAATCATCATCATTAGTGCCTGAAAAAATTGCATTGTTTTCAGGGAAGAAATATCGTATTACCAATGTATCAGCATTGTCTATTGATCCTTCATCAACATACGACTCATTAAAGCTGTTTCTGCTATAATACAAACTATTATGTGGATAAACAGTTAACGTTTCATCATGCCAACCAGTATGCGGAGGAAGATCTCCACCAACATCTGTTCTGGATTGAGGGCAATAACCGTGTGCTACATTATTATCATTATCGCCATCTACAATTACCCATTCCGCACCACAACCACGATAACCTAACCTGTATTCTTCAAAAGAAAATACCAGTTTATCATTAAAATAACCACTTGACACGTATGTTCCATTCAAATCCGGGTTACTTGTTGCATTAAAAACTTCATATTTCACCAAAAAGACAATGGCAATATCATCTTTCAGGTAATTGTTAACAGAAACAGCATCCCCTTCACTAAAGGCACTGTTTTGGAACTCGAATGCCAGGTTATTGATATTATCGGTATAATTATGACTGGTTGCTGCTCCCGTGAATTTAATTGTTATGGTTGTATCGCTTGTACGTTCTGCCACAGCAGTAAGCCCTGCAGGCAGGTTCGATACTATTATTTTACCATCAGCAATAAAATCATCTCCATTAGATCCTGTAAATACATTACTTCCTGCCGGATAGTAATACGTCAGGGCCAGGGTATCGTTTATAGTTCCATCGTTCGAAAGATCTTCTACAATACCATTAGAACTGTACATAATCGTGTTGTGAGGAATTACATATATTATTTCACCTGAAGAGCCTCCACTTCCTCCTACGCCCCATCCATCATAAGGAGGAGTATCCCCGTCAACTTCGGTAGAATATAAGGGGCAATTTCCTCTTTCTACATTATTATCATCATCACCTCCTATAATTACCCATTTTGCATTGCAATCACGATAACCTAACCTGTATTCGCCTTTTGAATATATTGGTTTCCCGTTATAAAAGCCACTGGAAATATATGTTCCGTTTACGGCAGGTGTTGAAACAGCATCAATTACTTCATATTTTTGCAAGAATTGTATAACAAGATCATCTTTTATATATCCGAAAATATCTGAAGCAATGACTCCGGTAAATGCCGTATTTTGGAACTCAAATGTCAGGTTTAAAATATTATCGGCAAAATTATGATTTATAGCATTTCCTGTAAATATAACAGCCAAAGTAGTATCGCTGGTACGTGTAGCAACAGCAGCAAGTCCTGCTGGCAGGTTCGATACCACAATTTTACCTGCGGCAACAAAATCATCATCATTGGTACCTGAAAAAATTGCATTGTTTTCAGGAAAGAAATATCGTATTACCAATGTATCATCATTGTTTATTGAGCCATCGCCAGCATCAGACTCCATAAAAAATGTTTTGCTATAATATAAACTATTATGTGGATAAACAGTTAACGTTACATCATGCCAACCAGTAAGCGGAGGAAGATCTTCATCAACATCTGTTCTGGATTCAGGGCAATAACCGCGTGCTATATTATCATCATTATCGCCATCTACAATTACCCATTCCGCACCACAACCACGATAGCCTAACCTGTATTCATCAAAAGAAAATACCAGTTTATCGTTAAAATAACCACTTGACACGTATGTTCCATTCAATCCCGGGTTACTTGTTGCATTAATAACTTCATATTTCATTAAAAAGACAATGGCAATATCATCTTTCAGGTAATTGGGAACAGAAACAGCATCACCCTCACTAAAGGCACTGTTTTGGAACTCGAATGCCAGGTTATTGATATTATCGGTATATTTATGACTGGTTGCTGCTCCAGTGAATTTAATTGTTATGGTTGTATCACTTGTACGTTCTGCTACAGCAGTAAGGCCGGCAGGTAAATTCGATACAATTATTTTACCATCAGCAATAAAATCATCTCCATTGGTTCCTGTAAACACGTTGCTTCCCATTGGATAATAATACGTTATTGCCAAAGTATCGTTTATGGTTCCATCATTTGAAAGAGCTTCGAAAATAGAATTTGGATTATATATAATCGAATTATGAGGAATTACATATATTTTTTCATTGAAACCTCCACGTCCTCCTTCGCCCCATCCATTATAAGGAGGAGTATCTCCATCAACTTCGGTAGAATATAAGGGGCAATTTCCGCTGGATACCCTGCTGTCATCGTCGCCTCCTATAATTACCCATTTTGCAGTACATCCACGATAACCTAACCTGTATTCGCCTTTTGAATATATTGTTTTCCCGTTATAAAAACCACTGGAAATATATGTTCCGTTTACATCAGGTATAAGAGCATCAATTACTTCATATTTTTGAAGGAATTGAATTATATAATCATTCTTAAAATAATTATCAACAGCAGAAGCATCCCCGCCACTAAATGCACTGTTTTTAAATTCGAAACCCAGGTTATATATGCTGTTTGAAAACTCATGTTCTGTAGCAGCCCCAGAAAATTTAACCAGCAATGATACATCACTTATCCGGGTAATCACAGCTGTAATACCTTCGGGCAGGTTAGAAACAACTACTTTCCCACTTGCAATAAAATCATCGCCATTTGTACCTGTAAAAGTATTATTATTTGCCGGAGCTATAAATTCTATGATAATCGAATCTTCAATAGAACCATCATCATTTGCAGATTCCAAAACCATTTCATTTATATAAGCCAAGCTGTTTACATGATTTATGTAAATAGTATCAGACGAACCATCGCCCCCACCTCCATTATACCAACCAGAAGAAGGTGCTAAATCTCCGGAAACTGCAGTAGAATATTTCGGGCAACTACCAGGTTCTCCCAAAGCCCATTGAGCACCCCAGGTACAACCTTTATAATAGATATTATTGTCTCCATTTGAATATATTGGCTTTCCATTATATAATCCGGTTAAAACGAATACGTTATTAACATCTGGTGTTATAGTTGCTCCGGAAACCAGCAATTTTTCCATGTACAAAATTTTCAGATTGTTCCTGGTTGAATATCCTATTGCAGAAGCATCGTTATTGCTAAATGCACTATTCTGGAATTCAAATGTAAGATTATCAACATTGTTGAATCTTGTATGATTCATTGCAGAACCTGTAAGTACAGCTCTTAACGTGCTATCGCTTGTACGCCTGATAACCGCTGTTAGCCCTGTTGGCAGATTGGAAACTACAACTTTACCAGATACCACAAAATCTTCATTGTTTGCACCTGTAAAAGAATTATCTGTCGCATATAAAAAGATATTAACTTCTTCTTCAAATCGTCCATCATCATAATCAGATTCAATAAATGCATCCCTGTCGTAAGTAATGCTATTCAATTTTGCAACCATTATCGGGTCATCGGGTGAACCTTTATACTTTCCCCCCTTGTGCCATAAATCGTTTGTAGGAACATCGCCATCAGAATAAGTACTATATTCCGGGCAATTACCTACATTTCCAATTGCCCATTTAGTATTACAATCCACATAAAACATACTGTAATTGCCATTGGAATATAAAGGCTTTCCATTTTCCGTACTATTTTCATAGTAAATCCCGTTTGCGTCCGGGTCTTCTGCCCCGCTTACAGCGTATTGTGCAGAAAGGTTTAATGATGCAAATAACGCCATTAAACTCAAAAATAAAAACAAGGTAAATTTTCTCATAATCATTTAGTTTTATTTTGTAATATATTTTATTGAGGTATTATTTTGTTTAAAGCATGTCGTGTTTTATAACAAATTGAATATAAGACACATGAAAACCATTTATTATTTTTAGTAAAAATGATGAAAGATGAATATTTTATTCATCTTCCATCGTGTAAACTATTTTTCCTGAAGTTTATTGAACTACAATTTTCCTGGTTACTGTTTCTTCGCCATTCGAAAGTTTTATAAAATAAACTCCTTTTGCATAACCCGATAAATCAATATCTGTTTTTGAGTCAGACAGTGTTTTGATAATTACTGCTTTCCCAATTACATCGGTTATTTCAACTCTCACTTCGGATACATTGTTTTTCAGTGATATTGAAATTAAACCACTCGTCGGGTTTGGATATACCTGTAAGTTTGCTCCAAACAAATCATCAATGCCTGTTCCGCTTGCTATGGTTAATACATATTCATCGGATACATTGGCCAAAGCTACATCGGTTGCTGTTACTTTTATTGTTATGTTGCCCGATGATGTTGGTGTGCCGCTGAAGGTGCGGGTAGCTGCCGTAAATGTTAACCATGCAGGCAAACTGCTATTGTCGCTCAATGTTGCTGTATAAGTGAATACATCACCTAAATCGATATCGGCAAAGGTATTTTCAGGTACTACATAAGTGTAAGCCACTCCTGCTGTAGCATCACCATCGGGTATTGCATTTGCTAATGTTGGTGCATCGTTTACTGCTGTAACATCTATTGTCATCGTGTAGCTTTCTGCACTTATCTCGCCCAAATCGTCTTTTACCTTAAACTCGAACGTTGCATAAGAACTTCCATTTTCATTTGCCACCGGTTTAAATACCAACAAACTTACATCTGCACATTCCTGGCTGGCTGTTACATCTGCCCCGTTGTATTCCAAATCACCAGATGTTTCTGCCGAGACGATGTTAATCCCGTCGAACGAACCAACAGTATTTGTAAATGTAAAATCTCCGGCTGCAAAGGTTTTGTTTACATCCTCGCTGGTTGTTACAGCATCGTTTGCCCCTGCAGGGATATCATTTACATCTATGGCCATAGTATAGGTTTCTTCACTATACAATCCCGTGTTATCTTTAACTTTGAATGTAAAGGTTGCATAAGCCAATCCGCATTCATTTTCGAAAGGCATAAATGAAAGTTTGGTTACATCATCTGACACAACTCCTTCGGCTACATTTACTCCATCGTATTCAAGATCTCCATTCGTTTCTTTGGTAAGAATCTGAATTCCTGCGAAAATACCTCCATCGGTATCGGCAAATGTGAAATCTTCGTTTGTAAAGTATTTCTTTACATTTTTAATAACCTTAACTGATTTATTAGCGCCTGTAGGAGCTGTAACACCATTTGTTGTTAATGTTATGTTTATAGTTTCAGCATCGGTGCTTACAAGGGTAATTACTCCTTCCAGTGCACCAACAGTGGTTGGGTAACTATGTACATAAATAACTGTATCGCTTATTATTCCGCCTACAGGTGAAAGTGTTATGCTTGTTGTACCAACAAAGCTTTCTCCTGAATAACCAGAGAGTTTATACCCTGCCGGGGAAGTTATAACCAAATCGTTGGTAAGGTTAATCGCTGAAAGTGAATAACACAATTCACTGCTGTCGTTTACAACGGTATTTCCAAAATTCAGAATGGTGTCGGAAACCAGAATTAATGGTTCTGTATTGTATTCATAAGCGCCAATATCCTTAATACCATTAAACATTGCTACTCCACGCTGGTCGAGTTCTGGCGCTCCTTCGTTTGTTCCAGCATCTTTTGCAAGGCTTGTTGAAGATATGGCGCAGGTTTGTGTACTTCCTCCATTATGAGCTAAAGCGGAAAGCTCAGGATCTGAACCTGTAACATTATTCGAACCTGTAATGGTTACTCCTGTTATATTTTCAATTAAACAGTAGTTGGCAGTTACGCTTCCGTAAATATCGTTTCCACTTGACGAGGTATTGTTTGCTACAATAACATTGAACATATCTATAGTGTTTCCATTTTTAAAAATACCTCCCCCGTAATATGTAGCCGTATTATTGGATATCGTTGAGTTTATAATATTAAGGGAATGATATGTCCGAACAGCTCCTCCAGCTCCCAAAGTACTGTTATTGCTAAAAGTACAATTGCTAATAGATGCTGTATCTCCATCTCTATATGAAAGAATATATAATGCCCCTCCTCCAGAGTTTGCATCTGAATATGATGTTGAATTATTTGAAAAGGTACTGTTCTCTGCTGTAAAATTACCAAAATATGTATAAATTGCCCCACCATTGTAAGTTGCCTGGTTATTCTCAAACTCGCAATTTTTAATGTGAATATTTGCGTATTCAGCAAATATACCACCACCACTATTACCATCTTTCCCGTTTCGGATAGTCATGTTTTCAAAGGCAACAGTTCTATAATTATCATAATTAAAAGACATGTAGAAGATCCTGTCGGTAGCAGAACCTGGTGTAGCATGTGCCTGCACAATGGTTTTACCGGCACCCTGCCCCCTGAAGGTCAATCCTTTTGTTACATTCACACCATACTCAGTAAAAGTTTCAGCAGCTAAAATAAGCACATCGCCATTTTTCACTTTGCTATCGGCAACAGCTTCTGCAATCGTTGCATAATCGCCTCCCGTGGATGCTACATAATATTCATCATGAAAATCTATTTCTAAATCTTCTTTTGTAGAAAAGAATACATCTGATGCATCCATGCCTTCGAAAGCATTATCCGAGAATATGAATGTTAAATTATTCACGTCTGTCATTGTCGCTGAACCATTCAGCACAACTGCAAGGGTTGTGTCGCTTGTGCGTGTCATAACAACAGTTAAACCAGCTGGTAAATTTTGTATTGTTACTTTTTCGTCTGTAACAAAATCATCGCCATTTACTCCTGAGAATTTAGCTCCACTTTCAGGATAAAAATACCTGATTACCAATGTATCACTATTATCTATACTACCATCATTAGATTCTGATTCATTGAAATAATCTTTTAAATAAAGTAAACTATTATGCGGATATACCATCATCGAGCTATTTTCCCAACCAGTAACCGGAATATCTTCTGAAAATTCTTCAACATTATATATTGGGCAATATCCAGGGCTTACATTTCCATCGTTATCCCCATCAACAATAACCCAATACGCTCCCCATTCGCAGCCACGGTAGCCTAATCTGTATTCTCCTTTAGCATAAACCACATGTTCGTTTACTATGCCACTTGAAATATAAGTTCCATTTACATCTGGAGTATCTTCAGCATTCATTACTTCATATTTTTGAATAAAACGCATTTTAATATTATTCTTTGTAGAATAATTTACAGAAGATGCATTTCCATTCAGGAACGCTGTATTCTGAAATGCAATACCAATATTATCGGCATTGTAATTAATCGTATGATGGGTTGCTGTTCCGGTAAGCTTAACAACAATTGTAGTGTCGCTGGTTCGGGTTGCAACAGCAGTTAGTCCTTCAGGTAAATTCGTAATTAGAACTTTGCCCGAAGCAACAAAATCATCACCATTTGAACCGGTAAATCCGTCTGCATTATCAGGGTAAATAAAGCGAATTACAATCGAATCGCTCGTACTGCCATTGTTTATACTATCTTCAATAAATGCATCGTTACTATACAGGAGTGAATTTGGTTTAATGACATATACTTTTTCTTCCTGTGAGCCTCCTCTTCCACCTTGTCCCCATACACCTTCAGGAGTATCTCCGTTGTATAATGTTGAATATTCGGGGCAATTAAATATATTCGTTCCTTCAACAAGTACCCATTTTGCATTACATCCTTTGTAACCTATAGTATAATCTCCTTTTGAATATGAATGTTTATTATTTATAAATCCTGATGATATATAAATTCCATTCATATCGGGATAGGAAACAGCATCAACAACAACAACTTTTTCGATAAATTCCATGGATATGTTATTGTCATTTTCTACAGATGAAGCATCGTTATTGCTAAATGCACTGTTCTGGAATTCAAAAGTCAGGTTATTTACATTATAATCCGGTGTGTGATTTGTTGCAGAACCTGTAAACTTAACAGTAAGTGAAGTCTCGCTTGTTCGTGTTGCAACAGCAGTAAGCCCGGCAGGCAAATTAGATACAACCAGTTTGCCACCTGCAATAAAATCATCGTTGTTAGTTCCTGTAAATGTATTTCCGTCAGCAGGTGCAACAAATCGTACAATGATAGAATCTGTAAATGTTCCATCGTCTGCACCTGACTCAAAAATGGAGGTTTTATTATAATGTATGCTATTTAAATGTGCCATGTAAATGGTATCGTTTCCATACGCACGCCCGTCACTCCATCCGGTTACATTTGGAAAATCACCACTGTTTTTTGTAGTGTATTCAGGGCAATTGCCAATATCATTTGAAATGGCCCATTTTGTTCCCCACTGGCATCCTTTATAAAACATATAATAAGTGTCACTGGTATATAGAGGTTTCATGTTATGAATACCACTCAAAGAAAATGTATCGTTAACCTCAGGGGTTATTGTTGCACCAAAAACCAGGAATTGCTCTAAAAAACGAATACCTATGTTCTCTATAACAGAATTCTCTATCTCCGAAGCATTCCCATCACTAAAAGCACTATTCTGAAATTGCAGGGAAATATTATCAACATTATTCTGGTATGTGTGGTTTATTGCACTACCGGCAAGTTTCAACACTAACGTGCTATCGCCGGTTCTTTCAACAATTGCAGTGAGCCCGGCAGGTAAATTTGTAACAATTACTTTACCATCTGCAACAAAATCGTCGCCATTGTTCCCTGTAAAAGGATTGTCAACTGTGTATAACAACATTTGAATAGAATCATTGAAAGTGCCATCATCATCAGGTGATTCTATTATAATTTTGGTATCCCAGGCAATAGAATTCATTTTTGCAATTAGAGGTGCCTTACCGTAATCTCCACGCCCGCCTTCATGCCATCCTTCCGCAGGAGGAACATCACCGTCAACAGTAGTACTATATAAAGGACAAGCAGACAAACTCGATATTGCCCATTTGGTTGTACATCCTTTATAATGCAAAAAATAATGCCCATTTGTGTATAGAGGCTTACCATCTTCAGTACCATCTTCGTAATAGTAACCATCTACACCAGGTTCATCTGCACCACTTACAAGGTATTGTGCAGAAAGGTTTAATGATGTGAATAACATCACTAAACTCAAAAATAAAAACAAGGTAAATTTTCTCATAATCAGTATTTGTTTATTTTAGTTTATTTGATATTAATTTTCTTTTTGGGGATTTTCAGCAACAGGTAAAATTGTTGGTGCAGGCTCGAGGCTACCTTTTCCACATCCTTTTTCCCATCCATTTTCGGGAGGTGTATTTGAATCTTTTTTATTTCTGTAAAGATTGCCATCGGGCGATATTATCATCCATTTTGCATGGCATCCTTTATAAAAAAGAGTGTATTTGCCATTTTTATACTGTGTTTTGCCGTTTTTCTTACCAGAAGGGATATAAATGCCATTCGCATCATCGGTTCCGGCTCCCTTTACTTCATAATTCTGAGCGTTAATTGTACTGCTCAAAAAAAAGAGAATGCTAAAAATGAATGCTATTTTTAATAAACTATCTTTCATTTGTTTAAACTTTTAATGATAAACTCGAACTCGATTATTGTAAACTATTGAATGCCAGCTACTTGTTTGTAAATTTAAAATTACTTTAAAGATATAAATAATTTTTGATTTAAAATATGACTTTTGCTTTATCAGCATAAAAAATTATTATTGTCCGACTGATTTTTAACAACCGGTTCCCGTGAAGTGGCGATATATAGGAAAAATTTGAAAATTCATCTTGTTTTTTACTATTTTATGTGGATAACAGAGATAAAATAAAAAAGCGGGAATAAAACTTACTCCCGCTTTTTTAATAAAAATCCCCTAAAATTAATCCTTAAAAATCATTTTCTGCGTTTGTGTTCCGGCTATTGTTTTTAATTCTTTTTCGAGTTTATCCATTTCGGACAAATCGCCTGTAAGTTCTAACAAAAGTAAACCGCTTGTACTACACAGGTCGTCGCTTACTTCGTGTAATCCCAACCTGGTTTTAATAGAACATCCGAATTTTGTAAGTACAGCCTGAACTTTACCTGCTTCTTTTTGCCTGTCGGTGATAAGAACACCAAGTATTCTTGTTTCTTTTGCCATAAAATTTGATTTTGGGAATAATGATGTAAGTTACAAATTTATTTGTTTAAGTCAACTATCGCTTCCCAAAATTACCCACATTGTTTTGGCAAATTTCCAGGTGTTTATCCGGATTTCTGTTAATTTAGCACAACATTAGGGTTATAATAAATAAACCATATAGCAGGAAATAACAACACATGTTTCATTTTTTAGCTTAGCCTCTTTTCATTAAATTCGAGAGAAATACGATTTCTTAGTGTAAAATGTTTAGAATCTCCATCTTCACTATAAGCAATCTCTTCTCCAATCATTTTAACCCTGTTTGCAAGGCAATCCAGGCATTCATCAGCTTCCTCATCTATACATGCTTTATTCTCGTAAAGAAGATAGCTGCTTCTGTATTTTCCGGGAGTAAGGTTAGGCATAAGAACATTAGCCCCGGCTTTTAATCCGCGTTCTCTTCCCATGGGTACAATAGACTGAAGTGCCGTTGTTGATACGATATTGATATCTGGCATCATTATTCTCAAGATTGCTATCATGCGAAGAGAGAGATTAAACCGTTCTAAAATGGGCAATAATAAATCTTTATGTTTGTACAAAGGAGTATCGGTATGTTCAATATAGGGACCCATGCCAGCCATATCGATATTCATTTTTTTTAAGAATAATAAATCATCGGCCAGATTCTCAATTGTTTGAAATGGCAAGCCAATCATCACTCCTGTTCCGGTTTGATAACCAACTTTCTGAATATTTTCAAGGCATTGCAGCCGTGTTTTATAATCATGTAATTCGTTATCGGGATGAATTTTATTATACAACTCTTCGCCTGATGATTCGATTCGCAACAAATAACGTTGCGCTCCTGCATCAAACCATTCTTTATATGTTTCGAATGATTGTTCTCCAAGTGAAAGAGTGATGCGGAATTCAGGATATGTTATTTTTTTTATTTTGATTATCAGCTCAGTTATTCTTTTTGTAAAATGAGCATTGCTTTGTTCGCCCGATTGTAAAACAATTCCCGTGAATTTATTTTTCAGGGCAAATTCAGTTACCTGCAAAACTTCCTCATCGGAAATCGAGTACCTTGAGACTTTAGAGTTTTCTGCTCTTATTCCACAATATAAGCAATTCTTTTTACACTGGTTTGATAATTCAATCAGCCCCCGCAAATAATCATTCTTCCCTAAATAGCTTTCTTTTACTGAATACGCTTTTTTAATTAAAGCGTCATGTTCTTCTTTGCTTGTTATTGAAAGCAGGTATATAATATCTTCTTTAGACAATTCCTGCTTATTTAATATTTCGCTTACAGTTATCATAAATTATTTAATAAAAGGAGCAACAGCCCTGTCAAAAATTCCGTTTATATATGCAATAGTCAGCCCGTAATTGGTAACAGGAACACCGGTTTCTATAGCATCAGACAAACGGCTTAAAACCTGTTTGCGTGTAATCATGCATCCGCCACATTGAATAACCAATGCATAATCGGTAATTGGGTTCTTAATTTCATTTAAACCGGCAACAACATCAAATTCCAATTGTTTCTTAGTATATTCTCTTAGCCAGCGTGGTATTTTATACCTGCCAATATCCTCGCAACTTACCTGATGGGTGCATGATTCGAGAATTATTACTTTATCGCCATCTTTCAGCTCATCAATTTTTCTTGTACCTCTTACATAATCATTAAAGGGGCCTCGCATGTTTGCATAAGCCACGCTAAACCCTGTTAACATACTATCAGGCGAAATAATTTTATTCACATACCCGAATGCCTGGCTGTCGGTTATAACCAATTTGGGTTTAATCCCGGTTTCCTTTAAAAATAGTTCTGCTTCGGTTTCTTTTACTACAACATTTATTGCATTATTATCGAGAACATCACGAATAGCCATAACCTGTGGCAAAATCATTCTTCCATCGGGAGCTTCCGAATCAATAGGAGTTATAAGCATTACAATGTCACCGCGTTCAATAATTCCTTTTAATAATGACGGGGTTTGATATGCTGTTTCCGGAATTGTATTTTTAAGCGCTTCAATAACTCCTTCGATATTAAAGCTCGTTTTTGCACAAAATTCAACAATAATCGCGTTGGTATGTTGATTTATTTTTTTTATTGTTGAATTCAAAATTGGCTCAACATCGGATTTGTTATGAACAATTAGAAATGGGATTTTAAATTTATTGAATTTTTGAATCAGCATTTCTTCAAATTCATCAAAGACATTATTCGCGATAAGCAATACTGCACAGTCAATTTGTTTTATTGCATCTATTGTTTTCGCTACTCTCTTTTCTCCAAGTTCTCCTGAATCGTCAATACCGGCAGTATCAATTATAATTGCAGGGCCAATACCGAATATTTCCATTGATTTTTTCACCGGGTCGGTAGTTGTTCCTGCAATTTCAGAAACTATAGCCACATCAAGCTTTGTGAGAGCATTGATAAAAGAACTTTTACCAAAATTTCTCCGGCCAAAAATTCCTATATGTGGTTTTAAATCTTTTCCTTTTATCATAAATTAATAGTATAAATCTCTGGTTCCTGATTTTATTTTTTCTACTTTCTCTTTAATTGAATTTCTGATTTTCTCATCTTCCATGTTTTCAATATTCTTGTTTATTACAATCCATGCTTTTTTTGCAGTATCTTCAGATGCATAATCAACCAAATATTCAGCTAAAGTGAGTATTGCATTTGGAGTACAATATCGTTTAATGAACCCCGGAACTGAAAACTCCATGAAGTGTTCACCCGTTCTGCCGAGCCTGTAACAAGCAGTACAAAATGAAGGTAAATATTCTGTATCAATAAGCTCATCAATAATTTCTGCCAGAGAGCGGTTGTCGTTAATTACAAATTGTTCCCGATTCAGGTTTTGTTCTTCATTTTTGGTATCTGAATATGATCCCAACTCGAGTTTTGTCCCACCATCAATCTGTGATACACCAAACTGAAGCACTTCGCGGCGTACCTGAACTGATTCGCGTGCAGTAAGTATCATTCCTGTATATGGAACAGCCAAACGCAATATGGCAACCAATTTCACAAAATCTTCATCGCTCACCAGGTATTTTGGATCAACATCAATATCCGATGCGCTCTGAATACGTGGAAAAGAAATGGTATGCGGGCCAACATTGTAACACGCTTCAAAATGATTGGTATGACGAACCAAGGCAAGCACCTCGTAACGCCAATCGTACAAACCAAATAATGCCCCGATACCTACATCATCAACACCGGCTTCCTGTGCCCGATCCAACGATGTTAAACGCCAGTCGAAGTCTTTCTTTTTCCCTCCTAAATGATATTTGGCATAAGCCTCCGGGTGATATGTTTCCTGGAAAACCTGGTATGTTCCGATTCCTGATTCTTTAACTATTCTGAACCCGTCAATATCCAATGGAGCAGCATTAATATTTACACGACGGATTTCGCCATTTCCTTTTCTAACACCATACACCGTTTTAACAGTATGAGCAATATATTCGGGCGAGTAATCGGGATGTTCTCCATAAACCAAAATCAGTCGTTTCTGTCCATTATCTTCGAGAGCTTCCACTTCTTTTACTATCTGCTGATCATCAAGTGTCTGTCGTATAGCGTCTTTGTTTGACACCCTGAATCCACAATATTTACAGTTGTTAGTACACTTATTCCCGATGTACAATGGAGCGAAAAGTACAATACGGTTGCCATACACTTTTTCTTTCAGGGTTCTTGCACCCTGCTTTATTTCTTCGATCAATTCGGGATCACTGGCATTAATAAGCACGGCAGTCTCTGCAAGAGTTAAACGTTCTTTATTCAGTGCTTTAGCAATTATCTCCCGGACTCTTTCTTTAGTTGCCTGGGTATTATTTATATAATCCCATAGTTCTTCGGGATCAATAAATGATTTCATTCGTTGATCCTCAATTTTGCATTTTTCGGGGAAGAATTTCATATATTTTTCTTTTTACTTTATATTTTTTTAATTTTCACAAAGAACACGATGAATCATCAAGATATTTAGTTTGTAATTTTTTGGTTAGAGACAATATCAATTTTCTTTCTGTTTCTAGAACAATAGCTTAAGTTTAATATAAAAGTTTCTTCCCGGCTCAATATCTATTGCTCCCCTGTTCGTTGCCAGGTGGTTTCGGTATGCACGATCGCCAATATTCTCAATTCCTCCAAAAAGCTGGAATTTTGCAAAATCAAGGTTTATCAATGATGAATGAACCGTAAAATCGAAGCGTGCAAAACCTTTTGTTTCTTTTTCACCATCAGCAACTTTATTTTGATCGGCAAAACCTATGGCAATAAATTCAACACCAAAATATTTAGGGATTTCATAACGCAATCCCAATCGGCCATTCAGAGGAGAAATAAGAGGCAAACTTGTTTCATTTTTAGTATCCTCGCCTCTTACAAAAGAACCTAGTCCATAAAGAGTAAATGTTTTATAAAAATTGTATTCAAAGTTCATATCAAAACCATACAGGCGGGCCTGATCGACATTTGCATTTATCAGGGCAGGTATTGTATCAACTACTCCTGTTGTGTATGAATAAATAAACTCGCCCGACTCTTCAACAATCATGTCCGAAAGCCAGTTTACAAATCCATTCACTTTGAAATGAAATTTTGGTTTCCATATTCGAAACCCTAAATCTACAGAATATCCTTTTTCAGGATCCAGGTCAGGATCACCTAAACGAACCATATTACCCAAATCAATGTATTTATAACTTTCTTCGAGCGATGGTGCCCGGAATGAACGCCCTGTATTCAAGCTTAAATCCATATCATTTGTGAGAGAATATAAAATACCCAGGTTTGCACTCCACGATATTTTGTACTCTTCGTTTTCTTCGAAAGTAATTCGCTGGTTTGGCGGAGAATCGTTTCGGGTACCATTTGTAATCAAATAATCGATATCGAATGCCTGTTCATTAGCGATACGAACACCATCCAATCGTACACCCAAAATAACTTTAAGCCTGTTGTTGAGCATTTTCTGTTCATTCTGCAAATAAATACCAGCCGTTCCAAAAACTGACTCGGGAATGGGTGTTTCGCCACGTACAAGATTATTTGTTGCAATAGTATCGCCACTTGTATCTAATACATCAACACGGATATATTTTTCGCGACTTGTAGTCAGCATTCTTCTCCACACATCAATACCTGCAATAAATGAATTTTTCTCTGTAAATTTCCAATCCGACTGAATTTGAATACCATCGGTGGTGTGCTCGCCTGATGGAGTAAATAATTCTGGTGTAGTTATTCTTGTTGGTGTTATTACTGGCGAGTTTGGAAGTAAATCAACATCACGGACAATATATTGATGAAAATATTTTACATTCAACCGTTCGAATGAGGCTGTAATATTTGTTATTTCGTAATTAGCAGAAAATAGCTCACGTTTTGCATCGGAATATGTTGCTGTTGCATTGCCTGGAAAAGCAGATCCCCCGGGAATGCCAACGTCATCAGCATCGAAAAACTGGTAGTTTACTTTAAATACATGGTTCTCTTTGATTTTTAAGCCGGCCGACAAGGAAATACTTTGGTCTGAAAACTGGCTGTTATCAATTGTTCCTTCAGGAGTTCTAATATCGCCTGCATCGCGTAACGAACCACTTAATCGTACATACCATCTGCCTGAACCTGAATTAAATGTTAGTTTGCGGGTAAATAACTCGTTTGCAGAACTAAATCCTGTATTAAAACATCCATTAAAATACGGAGCTGAATTAAAATATCCTTCTTTGTTAATTACATTTACAATACCGCCCAGAGCTCCTGTTCCATATAATGAAGACGAAGCCCCTTTTATTACCTCTATTCGAACAATATCATCTACATCAAACAACGACATGGAAGCCATCAGGTCGGTTGCTGTTTCTATCCGGTTGCCATCAACCATCATTACAATACGTTGTTCGCCCAATCCGCGAATATTTATACCTGTAGCCCAAATGCCATCGCGGCTTAATGCCACACCGGGTTCTTGCTGCAAAATATCAGATGCTGTAAAAGACGATGAGCGTTCAATCTGATTTTGTTCAACAATTTCAACTGGAACAGGTATTTCTTTTATGAATTGATCGTACCGTGTGCTGCTTACAATGACTTCCCCCAGGCTTACATATTCTTTATTTAAAATAACTTCGAGCTCGTAATCGGATGTTATCCTAAATGTACTGTCATAACTTTTATAAGCCAGGTAAGATGTAAGCAACCGGTATTCATCTTCAATAATTCCGGTAATAACAAACTCACCATTCAGATTAGTAATAGAATAATAGCTATGTGATTTTTCATTACTAAACAACTGAATATGTACTCCGCTTAGTTTTTCGTTTGTTTCAGAGTCTGAAACCACTCCCTTGAGGTCATGAGTTTGAGAAAAGCTGTTTACTGATGCAAAAAGGAAAATTAAAAATTTAATCGTTCTCATTGTTTTTCTTGTTTTTTAGTACTACTGATTTTACTTGCAACCCTTTTATACGGCCTAACTGACCGGTTAAAGATCCAATTTCATCGGTGGTACCTTCAAGAACAAGAGAAATAATACTTTGGCCATTGTAACGTGGTAATCCCTGCCTGCCAATAATAATTTCGGAATGTTTCGAGATAATATCGTTCAGAAGATGAACGCTTTCTTTATTCTCAATTAAAATAAGTGCGGTTCCAATTCTCTTTTCCATCAGATTTCCTCCGGATTAGATTTTTTCTTTAACCTTGAAACAGAAATATTTCCGTTTCTCAGAAAGAGTAAATCAGGTTTACTGTTAATTTGTTAACAAAGATACAAACTTTATTTCGAACAAAAAATATGATATATAACAGATTTATAAGTTTGAAGTTTGAAGTTTGAAGTTTGAAGTTTGAAGTTTGAAGTTTGGTTTCGTGTTAATATGAAATATATTAGATTTGTAAAAAATTTATCATGCAAAAAATACTTGTCCTTTTACTTGTATCTTTAGTTTGTGCATTATCGTGTAACAAATCCGCAGAAAACAAAAAAATTACGATTGCAACTTTGAAAGGCCCGTCGGCTATGGGAATGATTAAAATAATTGATAGCCTGGCAATAACAAAAAACCCAGGAACCGAGATAATTATTTTGAATGAACCCATCCAGGTTCGAAAACTAATGCTTGAAAACAAGGTTGACTTTGCTATTTTACCAACAACCATGGGTGCTATTTTATATAACAGAGGCATTAATTACAAACTTGCTGCTATCCCCGTATGGGGCACACTTTATCTATTTGGAAGCGACACATCTATTCGAACATGGAATGATTTAAAAGGGAAAAAAATACATCTCATGGCTAAAGGAATGACTCCCGATGTTTTGTTTAAGCATCTATTAATCCAAAATAATATTGATCCCGAAAAGGATGTTATACTCGATTACTCTTTCCCAACACATATTGATCTGGCAAATGCCGTTGCAGCAGAACAAGCAGTCCTGGGTGTTATATCTGAGCCAATGGTTAGCCTGGTAATGCAAAAAAATAAAAATGTTTATCCTTTATTTGATTTAAATGCCGAATGGCAAAAACTAAATAGGAATATACCTATAGCTCAAACTGCTTTACTTGTAAAATCTGAATTTGCAAAACATAATCAAAAATATGTTTCCCTGTTTTTAGACCAGTATCGGAAATCAACCGATTGGGTAAACGCGAACCCTGATTCGGCAGCTAGCTTGATTGTAAAATACAATATTTTACCAAACATTGAAGTTGCAAGAATCTCCATACCCCGGTCTAATTTAAATTTTATTTCTTCAAAAGATGTTAAAACAGAGATTTATAACTATCTGGAATTATTTTATACTTTAAATCCCGATATTATTGGTGGAAATATTCCTGATGAAAATTTCTTTTTAAATTAGTTCATATATATAATTTTGTTTAATTTTATTCTACAAACAATTATCCATTTTAATAATTACAATTACTTTGAGAACTCTCTTATAAAACGAATGAAGGCAGAAAACACAGAAACATATAATCAGAATTTTGATTGGAGCAATAAAAGCATTTTAATTGCTGATGATGAAAAACTTAATTTAAAATTTTTAGAGAAATCGTTACACCCCACCCGGATTAAGATTTTCCAGGTAGAAAATGGGGAACAAGCTGTTCGCACTTTTACAGAAAACCCAACTATTGATATTATTTTAATGGACATTCGAATGCCCGATATGGATGGCGTTGAAGCTATAAAAATTATCAGAAAAATTAATCGGGATGTCCCCATTATTGCATTTACTGCTTATGCTTTAACCAACGACGAAGTAAATGCGTTGAATTATGGGTGTAATGATTATATCTCCAAACCAACAAAGCCCCAGTTTCTTTTACAAAAAATCAACGAGTTTATTAAATAATCTTTGACAATACTATGGTTATTGTATTTTAAAAGATATCCGGCTATAAAAGATGAAAAAGATTTTTCAAAAAAACAGAATAATAACAACTATTTCGATACTTATTCTGCTTACAATATGGAAAATTGTTTCAATAATCTACCATTCTGAATTAATCCTTCCTTCCCCTGAATTGACATTTCTGACAACTATTAAGCTTTTTACCACTAAAGATTTTATTTATATAATTGGATCAACCATTTTTCGTGGAATAATCGGTTTTATTCTTTCTTTTCTTCTTGGTGTCCTTTTGGGAATTTTTGCCGGGATAAACAGCTCGTTTCATGCGTTTTTAAAACCAATTTTGGTTACTATTCGCTCAACACCTGTGATATCACTTATCCTTTTAGCACTTATCTGGTTCAAAGTGGATATGGTTCCGGTTTTTATTGCATTTTTAACCATGTTTCCTTTTATATGCACCAATGTAATTGACGGTATTCGGAACGTTGACCACGATTTAGTTGAAATGGCACGAATATATAAGATAAGCCAAATTAAGATTGTAAAAGAAGTTTATTTGCCTGCTATAACACCTTTTATTTTTAGCGGGGCATCAAGTGCTATGGGCTTTGGCTGGCGTGCAATAATAATTGGAGAAGTATTAAGCCAACCCCGTTATGGAATTGGAACATTTATGCAAACAGCTCAAACTTATCTCTTGGTAAACCAGGTTATTGCCTGGACAATTGTTGCAGTTCTTATTAGCTATTTATTTGAGATAATCATTCGAAAAATTGAACAACGGATTGTAATTTGGAAGTAACAATGAGCCTGAAAATTAGCAATATAAACAAATCGTTTCATGATTTTACTATTTACAGTGATTTCTCATTGGAAATCCCGGAGCATACAATAAGTTGTATTTTAGGCCCATCGGGGTGCGGAAAAACAACCCTGTTGAATATGATGAGCAAAACTATTCATCCTGACTCAGGGCATTTTTATGGGTTCGATGAAAAAATTATTTCATATATTTTTCAGGAACCACGCTTATTACCCTGGAAAACAGTTCGCGAAAATATTTCTTTTATTCTGAAAGATAAAGAACCTGGAAAGATTGTTGATAAATACCTGCAATTGGTAGAACTTGAAAACTTTGCCGATTTTTACCCCGCTAAACTAAGTGGTGGAATGAAACAACGGGTTGCCATTGCCCGTGCATTTGCATATCCTTCGGATATCATTTTAATGGATGAACCACTTAAAACACTCGACTTTAAACTAAAGCAGAACTTAATGAAATCGTTTCGCAAAATATGGCAATTCGATAAACGTACCGTTGTTTTTGTTACTCACGATATTGACGAAGCTCTTCTTTTAGGAAACGATATTTTTGTTTTTAGCAAAGCTCCCGTACAAATTATCGAACAATTTAAAATTAATGGTTCATCAACTGAAAGATCGCTTGAAAGTACAGAAATGGCTGAGCTGAAAAAACAGGTTCTGAAAATTATGGAGTAATTGATATCAGAACAAATCCGATCGTTGTTAGCAGAATGTATTAATAAATCAACTCTTCAATCTCGCTCTTATCTTTTAACAGTTGATTCTTTAGATCATCTGTTTTATTTAGCATGAGCTCACCACGCATTCGTTTATGAAAGGTAATAGTAGCCATTTTGTCTATTAAATCATGATTTGGCTCCAGATCGAACAGATGCACCTGTACACCAGGGATGTTTGTATTATTTAAATTTTTAATATTCAGCATTCCCCGGTAATAT
>MENK01000001.1:0-230861 GCA_001768235.1 Bacteroidetes bacterium GWB2_32_14 | reverse complement strand
ATTTCCTTCTTTTAATTCGCCCATCATGATAAAATGATGATCGAGATAGGCATTTGCACGTTGAATGCGGCCTTCGGAAAGGGCTTTACGTGTTATAGTTGAACTTACTGTTTCATTCTCCAGGTCTTGTTCAGGTATTTCTTCCACTTCGAAGTTATGGTCTTTTGTAAGTTTATAAAGATAAGAGTAATCTCCTTCGCGATTATGTCCAAAATGGTGATTAAAACCCACGATGATTTTTTTTGCATGTAATTTTCCTAATAGAATATCTTCAACAAATTGTTGCGAAGTGGTTTCAGAAAATTCTTTAGTAAAATTAATTATAACTAAGTGACCAAGTCCGGTCTTTTCGAGCAAATGTATTTTTTCACGCTGTGTATTTATAAGCCTTAATGTTTTACCTGCTGTTTCCGGGTATAGAACCAGGCGTGGATGCGGGTGAAATGTAATAAGTACTGACTCTCCGTTTATTTCGCCGGCAAGGCTATTTAAACGGTTAATTATAACTTTATGGCCTATATGCACACCATCGAACGAGCCGGTTGTTACTACCGGATTTTTTATTGCATGTAAATTATCAAAGCTTCTATGAATCTGCATTTAACAAATGTTTTTTCTCTCTGCAAAAACGCCAGGACGCTGTGTTTTTTTATTATCTTACAGGTTCTAAAGTAAAACCTTCTTGATTTATTTCTTTTGTTTTACAAAATAAGCCACTTTCTCGAGCGAAGTAATCATGTCATACTCTTCGAGATACACATTTTGTGGAACACTTAATGGTGTTGATGTGTAATTTAGAATTCCTTTTATTCCTGAATTAACAAGGTTTTCAGCAACTGAAACCGCGTCTTCGGGAGGAACAGTAATTATTCCGATACGAATATTAAGTTCCTTAACAATTTTATTTAAATCAGTCATTGGGTAACACTTTACACCTGCAATAACCCTGTTTGCTTTTTCAGTATCTACATCGAAAGAAGCTGCAATACGTAACTTTGTACGTTTCCCGTTAAAATAAGTAATTATTGCCCGCCCCAAATTCCCTGCTCCAATAACAGCAGCATTTAAACCTTCATCGGTATCAATAATTTGGGCAATAACATCAATTAACGCTTTAACATCGTATCCTTTTTTAAGAGTTGTCGAATACCCTATAAGCATAATATCGCGTCGTACCTGAACAGCAGTTATGTGATGCAAATTAGCCAGCTCATGAGAAAAAATATGAGTTTTACCTTTAGCCAGGCAAATTAATAGTGTTCTTCTGTATTCGCTTAACCTTCCTATAGTTTTTTCAGGGAGTTTATTCATATATATTTATTTTTAGTATCATGTATTTAGTATCAGGCTTGCCTGTTTTAGCAGTTAAAACTATCGTTTCAAGGCTCCAGTTCTCACACTTTTTATCTCTCGTTCCTCTTTCCACTTTCAATTTCATTATTTTGGTAGTACAACGGTAAAAGTACTTCCTATGCCCGGCTCACTTTCAATATGAATATCGCCATGATATAAATCAACTACACGTTTTACAATCGGAAGGCCTAACCCGCTACCTGATATATGCCTTGTTTGCTCATTTTTTACACGATAAAATTCATTGAATAATTGGGTTATTTCATCTTTATTTAATCCTATTCCCGAGTCTTTTATTTGAATTGATATTTTTTCCTTCTCGTTTTTTAGTTCGATATCAACAACTCCACCTTCTTTATTGTACTTTACTGCGTTAGAAATCAAATTATTAAAAATAATTTCAATATCACCCGGATCGGCGTTTATAGTCACCTCATCATCTTCGCGCAACGAAAAATGAATATCTTTTTGAATTGCATACGGATTTATGGCCTCAATAGCGTATTGTGCTATCTCTTTTAGTTTTAACATCTGGAACTTTTCTGTTTTTTTCTCAAACTTTATCTTTGTAAGGTCGAGTAAATCCATGATGAGATTTCTCATCCCCTTAACTCTTTGCAGAGAACGGTCGATCATTTGTTCATAATCTTCAATACGACTTCCAGCCTGTTTCTCCTGCATTATTCGTAAGTAACCTTCAATCGCGTTGAGTGGTGATTTTAATTCGTGCGATAAAACTGATAAAAATTGATACCGAATTTCCTTTCCTTCCTGCTTTAATTTTTTGGTAACACCTCGCAGGAATAAATGTTTTGATACATTCTCTAATGACGATTTAAGCTCTTGCGGGGTAAATGGTTTTGGAATAAAATCGTATGCTCCCTGGCTTGTGGCCTTTACTGCCAATTCAAGTGATGCATAGGATGTAATCATCATTACAATTATTTCGGGTTTATTTTTATTAATAAACTCCAGTACATCAGTTCCCTGAATACCTGGTAATTTATTATCTAACAAAACAATATCTATGTGTTTGTTTTTAATTTCTTCTATTGCATCTTCTCCTGTTCCAACTTCAATAACATTAAAACCCATATCAGCATCCATAAAAGGAAAACTAACAGTGAAATTATTCAGTATCCTGCTAACACCGGAACGAATTCCGGGTTCATCATCCACAACCAGTACAACTAAACTGTTCATTTTGCTATTTTTAAATTTTAAGCAATTTATTAATTTCTTTGTGTAATTGATCTTTTCTTATACCTTTTTCTAAATATAAATCGGCTTTAATCCATTGTTTATCGTCCTGGGTATTTAGTCCAAAAGAAAAACCGGTTTCTGATGCGACTGCTGTTGCAAGAATAATGGGAACATCGGGATATTTTTTTTTCATTTTAAAACACAGGATAAAACCACTATCATCTTTTTCCATCATAAGATCGAAAATTGCCAAATCGGGCTTAGTGCTTTCAATAATATATTCTGCTTCCTTTTGGCTATTTGCTGTAATAACATCGAAACCGAAACCCTGGATATACATTCTCATCTGAAAAAGATAATCAGAATCATCGTCAGCAATTAGCACCAGTTTTTTATTTTGTTCCATAATTTATTTTTTTATGGTTTATCGAATTCTAGGCAATTCTATTTTAAAGCTTGTTCCTGTTGGTCCTTTAGAAATATCTGCGTTCGATTCAAGTTCGATTTTTCCTTTATGCATTTTTACAATACCATAAGCTGTTGCCAATCCCAGTCCGGTTCCTTTTCCTATTCCTTTTGTTGTAAAAAAGGGTTCAAAAATTTTGTCTTTATCCGATTCCTTAATTCCCGAGCCTGTATCGGAAATTGTAAAAAACACTTCATTTTCAGAATCTTCGAGTAAAACCTTTAGCTTTCCGCCTTTTGGCATTGCTTCAACAGAGTTTTTAATCAGGTTTGTAAGAACCTGTATCATTTGCTCCTGATCGAGCATTGCAAGAGGGTTTCTTAATTTATCCCTGTCGATAGATACATCAATATTTTGGGGAACAATTACAGCCTGCAAACATTGTTCGGAAAGTTTAACAATATCAACCTCGGTAGAATTAACCTGGTTTTTTCGGGCAAAATTTAGCAACCCGCCAACAATTTTTTTACACCGGTTAGTTTGATCAACAATAAGTTTTAAGTCCTTGTAAATAGGAGAATCCTTTGGAGCTTCTTCGAGCAAAATATTTGCATACATGATCACAACTCCCAAAGGATTATTCAGCTCATGTGCTATTCCGGCTGAAAGCTGACCCATGCTTGCCATTTTTTCAGATTGCTTTAGTGCTTGCTGAATTGACGATAATTTATCGTTTGTTATTGCCAAATCGGTTATTGATTTATGAAGTTTTTCAATGGTATGAGGCAAACACATTTCTGTTTCGGCTAAGCCCTGGACAATGGCAATAGCATGTTCTTCGCAGCTATCGTAACCACAGGCACCACAATTCAGGTGATCTTTTGCATCCTTTTTACCCATCGATTCCAGCACATACCTTATATCTTTCCAGTCGGGAAACTCAAGAACCCTTCTTTTCGATTCGAAATTAACAGTTAAATCAATATCACTGTACTTATCAATATTATTCTGCCATTCTTTTTCGTTCAACGAATTTATTTTCTTATTCACGTAATTGTTTAAAAGAATTCTTCGGGCATATTGTCGTCCTCCACCTGACATACCGGGTCCCATGATGCAACCTTCGCATCCTAATAATTCAAGGTGCTGATTTTTAATAAATCCATCTTCAAATTCTTTAATTGCTTCCTGAAAATTGTTTCTCCCTTCAGCAACAATAATATCTCCCACGAGCAAATCATCAGTAATTCCTGCTGTTTGCAACAATCCCCTGCTAATGGGGAATATTGCCCCTTTTCCTCCAAGGGGGGAATCAAATTCGGATGGGTGAACCGTTTTTTGTGTTATACCCATTTGTATAAAAATATCACGCAGTTCAGTAAATGTTATCATTTCATCGACCTCATCTGTTTCAGCTTTTTTAGCTACACATGGGCCAATAAAAATAAGATTGATATTATCACCATATTTTCTTTTCATAACCCTCGACATGGCTACCATGGGTGAAGCAAGTGGAGCCAAATCTTTAACCAATGCAGGATGATAATGTTCAATATATGAAACAATAGCAGGGCAATCTGAAGATATGTAACATTTATCTGTTCCCTGATCTATTAATTTACGGTATTGTATGGCAACCAAATCGGCACCAAATGCTACTTCAGATACTACATCGAAACCAATGGCCCGTACCATGGATACAAATATCTTGTAATTGGCAATTTCTTTGAACTCAGCGGGGAAACTCGGGGCTACAATGGCAATATTTTTTTTCCCTGATTTTAAAAGCTCGAACATTTTTTCAGTTGTATTCAAATATACTTTTGCACCCTGACTACAAACTTTAGTACAATTGCCACAAACAATACATCGTTCATTTAATACTTCGGCCTGGCCATTAATAATTTTTATTGCTTTTGCAGGACATTCACGAACACAGGTATAACATACCCTGCATCTGTTTTTTACAGTATAAACTAAATCTCTGTTTTTATTTGATAATTTTGAATTATCCATTTATCCTTTATTCAGTTAATTAAAGTAAAACGTCACGTTTACTGTATTTTGTATGTAAATAACTGTTTGCTTTTACACTCAAAGGTTCTCCCAGGAATTTTTCATACAATTGAATTAAATTCGGGTTTTTATGAGCCACTTTTAAACCTTCTTTCTCGTCAATATCATAAATCGTTTTTAAACGTGCTTTTAAGATTTTATCATCATTGCAAAATGGTTGTCCTCCTCCATTTATGCAGCCCCCGGGGCAAGCCATTATTTCAACATAATGCAGGTCATCCCGGCCGTTTCTAATCTCTTCAAGTAGTTTATTTGCATGTTTCAAACCACTAACTACAGCTACTCCAATCCTTGAATCATCAATATCAATAAAGATTTCTCTTCTGTCCTTTGAACTCCGTAATTTCGTAATTTTATAATCGGGGATTTCGTTTTTTGAAGACAGAAAATAAAATGTTCTGATTAAACCTTCTGCAATACCTCCTGAAGCCGCAACGAGCTTGCCTGCCGAACTACGCGTATTAAATGGATTGTCTGCAATCTCTTCGTCGAGTAACTGAACATCAATTCCGTATAACTTAATAAGTTTTAACAATTCGCGCGAAGTTAAAACAAGGTCTATATCAGAAATCCCTTTATGAGTCATTTCTTCGCGTTGAGCTTCGAATTTCTTTGCAGTACATGACATAAATGAAACTGAAAAGATTTTCTCAGATGAAATAGTTTCCTGCTGTGCATAAAAGCTCTTTATCATAGAACCCATCATTTGTTGAGGCGATTTGCAGGTTGATACATTTTCCATTAAATCAACATGCGATTGTTCCATGTATTTTATCCACCCCGGGCAACAACTGCTAATTAATGGCAAGTTACCCTTATATTTTATTCTGTCAACCAGTTCTGCTGCCTGTTCATAAATTAGCATATCGGAAGCAAATGCAGTATCGAAAACTTTATAAAACCCGATTTTATGTAATGCATTAATAATTAGCCCGCTAATATCCTTCCCTGAACGAATACCCAGTTCTTCTGCAATTGATACAGTTACGGATGGTGAAAACTGAGCTATTACTTTAATATCAGGATTATTAAGCATTTCGAGAAGCACGTCGAAATTTGTTTTCTCATGTAAAGCTCCTGTCGGACAAACCATAATGCATTGACCACAATGAATACAATTTGAAAAATTTAAATCTTTGTTCATTGATGTGGCAATGGATGTTTTATTTCCCCGTTTAATAAAATCGAAAGTAGAGACTTCCTGAACTTCTTCACAAATTCTGACACAACGCCCGCATAAAACACATTTTGCAGGATCACGAACAATTCCGGGGCTCGATTGATCGATACTGGCTTTTGATTTATTACCTGCTATTCTTCGTTCGCGTACATTTAATTCTTCAGCTAAATCCTGCAACTCACAATTCCCATTCCTGACACAATACAAGCAATCGTCGGGATGATTTGACAGAAGCAATTCAACAAGCATTTTACGGGATCGAATAACTCGTGGAGAATGTGTTTTGATTTTTAAAGGTTCGTCAATCGGGAAAGAACACGAGGGAATTAATCCTGATTTACCTTCAACTTCAACAACACATAATCGGCATGCTCCTGTTGGGGAAAATCCTTCCATTCGGCATAATGTAGGTACATTTATTCCATTCCTGTTTAAAGCCTCGAGTATTGTTTCCCCTTTTTTTGCCTGAATCTGCTGATTATTTACTTCAATGGTTATCATTATAAATAATTTCTTTGCTTTTATTTACTAATAATTGCACTAAACTTACAGGTTTCATAACAAATGCCACAACCAATACATTTATCCTGTACAATGAAATGAGTATTTTTAGGAGTACCAAATATAGCACCCGTGGGACATTTTTTTGCACACAAAGTACAACCGGTACATGCTTCAACATTAATCTCGAATGTTCTTAATTCCTGACATACACCTGCACTACAATTGCGTTCGAAAATATGTTCTTCATATTCATCGCGAAACCATTTTAATGTTGTAAGTACCGGATTAGCTGCTTTTTTGCCTAATCCACACATGGATGTATCTTTAATCACTTCAGCAAGGTTTTCGAGTTGCATAACACCTTTAAACCGTTGAAGAGTGGTATGCCCAAAATCATCTTTAGGTCTTTTACTTATATTTTCAAGTATTTCATACATTCGTCGTGTCCCTTCCCTGCAAGGTATGCAAATGCCGCAACTTTCTTTCTGTAAAAAATTCATAAAATACTTAACCGTATCAATAATACAATTATCTTCATCTAATACAACCATTCCTGCTGAACCTAAAGATGCCCCGGTAAGAATAACAGAATCGTAATCAACAAGAGTATCAATATGTTCTTCGCCCAATGTTCCTCCTGAGGGGCCACCAATATGAACTGCTTTAAATCGTTTATTTTTTGGTATTCCTCCTGCAATTCGATAAATGATATCCCTAATTTTAGTTCCCATTACTACTTCAACCATACCAACAAACTCAACTTTGCCACTAACCGAGAAAACTTTCGTTCCTTTACTATTAGCAGTTCCGATAGAATTGAACCAGTTAGCTCCTTTTTCAATTATAATCGGGATATTTACCAAGGTTTCAACATTATTCACAATAGTTGGCTGACCAAATAATCCTTTAGTAGCAGGGTACGGAGGTTTTGAATGAGGCCGTCCTCTTTTTCCTTCGATGCTTGCTATCAATGCTGTTTCTTCGCCACATACATACGCCCCGGCACCTTTCTTAATAATTATATCCAAAGAATATCCGCTTTTAAGAATATCGTGTCCTATTAATCCATATTCCTTTGCTTGCTGTATCGCATTTGAAAGACGCTTGATTGCTAAATCGTATTCCCATTCGATATAAATTAATGCTTTTTTCGCTCCAATAGCATAAGCAGAAATTGCAATACCCTCAACCACTTTATGCGGATCGCTTTCGATTAAAAGCCGTTCCATAAATGCTCCCGGATCACTTTCGCCGGCATTACAAATCAAATATTTTTGTTCGGCAGGTGTATTTAACGCGATTTTCCACTTTTTACCTGTAAAGTAACCTTCCCCTCCACGGCCTCTTAAATTACTCTCATCTACAATATTACAAACATCTTCGTGGGTATAATGCCTGATAGCTTTAACAAAAGTTTTGTAACCTCCAAAAGCAATATATTCATCAATAGAACCCGGATCAATTATCCCACAATTTTTTAATATAATTCGCTGTTGATTACTGAAAAATGATATCTCATCAAGATAAGGTAAATTTTCATATGGTTCGTGCATCGTATTTCTAAACTGGCAAAACACATTTTCTTCAGCAATATAATTGTTAAAATTTCCATCAAGTATTGCAATAACATTTTCTTCGCTTACATCTTTATATAAAAGCTTGGTTTTCCCTGGTAATTGTACTGAAATTAATGTTTCAACTGAGCAAATACCAAGGCTTCCGACTTCAATAACATGAGCTTTAATATCCCTTTCAACAAGATAGTCTTTTATTATTTGGGTTAAATTTTGAGTACCAGTAATTATTGAACATGAATTCTGACTAACAGTAATAACCGGAAATGTTACTTTGTCACGTTTAATAAAACTCAATTTGTCTAAAATATCTTTTGTATAATTTTCTGAATCATTCAAAAGAATACTGTTTATTATAAAATCTTTATTATTTTGATTCGTTATTTCAGCCATCATTCGTTCTCAATTTGCAAATAAAAATGAATTATTTCAGGTACTTTTTCCAAGGTTAACCTTGTATAAACCTTTTCATTAACCATCATTACCGGGCCAAAACCGCAACCACTCATACATTCTGTTTCTTCAAGGCTAAACAACCCATTCTTTGTTACTTCGCCATCATTAATCCCAAGTTTTTTCTTTAATTCTTTTAAAATGATAAAATTTGAATTTATATGACAGGACGTACCATTACAAATCCGGATATGATATTTGCCTTTAGGTTCAAACCTGAATTGGCTGTAAAATGTTGCCAGTCCATATATTTTACCTGTTGGTATTTTAAGGTAATCCCCAACTTTTACAAGAGCTTCTTTTGAAAGATACCCAAAATCATCCTGTATCTCCTGTAAAATTGGAATCAAATTATCGTGTTGAGTATAAGAATATTTCTCAAGGATAGAATCAATATCGGGCATAATGCAGATTGTTTGTTAAATCATTTAAATCCCTTATCACCACAAATATACAAATTAATATTGTTATAAGATGAACATTGTTAATATTTTCACATTAAATAAAAAATGATAATTATTATTTATTATATCTTATTGATTTACTTTGAATTATATGTTAATGTTATTCAATATGCTATTAAAACATTGAGGTAAATAAATATTGATTTTTAGTATAATTATTTTTGTTTAGAATATAATTGCTAATTTTGAATTTTAGGGAATTCCAGAATACGAATATGATGAAGAAAGAAATTGTAATATGCCTTGGTAGTTCATGTTTTTCAAGGGGAAACAAACAAACTGTTCAAATTATTAAAACCTATTTAAAAGAACATAATTTTGAAGAACAAGTTTATTTCCATGGAAGCCATTGTTTTGGGAACTGTGAAAACGGACCGATGCTTAAAGTAGATAATATTATATATCAGAATATTACACCCGAAAATATAATCTACCTGCTCGAAAATATTTTTGAGAAAGAATAACGTGGATATTATTGATGTGAATCCATATTTTTATAGAGTTATCTGTTATACAAGCGAAAAATAGAATTATGCCACTAGTTGAGATTATTAAAGAAAAGTGCGATTTAAGTTATTCATGCGTAAGGGTTTGCCCTGTAAATGCAATTGAAGTAAAAGTTAATAAAGATTATGCACGAATCATCCCCGAACGCTGTATTGGATGTGGCAGCTGTACATCCGTTTGTCCTCAGGATGCCATTCGTTTTCTCGACTCTAAAGAACAAACCAAAATTCTTTTAAAAGAAAAAGGTAAAAAAGTGGCTGTAGTAGCCCCGAGTATTTCGGGCGAATTCCACGATATAACCGATTACAGAAAGTTTGTTCAAATGTTCAAACAATTAGGGTTCGATCATGTAAACGAAGTATCATTTGGAGCCGATATTATATCGTTAAAATATGCTGAACTTTTTAATAACTTTAAGGGGAAATACTATATTTCAACCGCCTGCCCGGTTATTGTTTCGTATGTTCAGAAATTCCAGCCCGAACTTATCGACAACCTTGTGCCTCTTGTTTCTCCTATGATTGCTACTGCAAAAATTGTCCGTAAACTTTACGGTAATGATACCAAAGTAATTTATATAGGCCCATGTATCGAAAATAAAAATGAAGCAACCGATTATTCAGGAGAAGGCCGGATTGATGCCGTACTGACATTTATTGAATTGCGAGAGTTATTTAATGAATTTAATATTCACGAAAGTACTCTTGAATTTTCTGAATTCGATGCTCCTATAGGATACAAAGGTTCGCTTTTTCCAATATCAAATGGTATTATTCAGGCATCCAATATCAGTGAAGATTTGCTTACCGGAACTGTAATAACTGCCGAAGGGAAATCGAATATGATAAATGCCACCCGGCAGTTCTATGAAGAAATAAAAACTATAAAAAAACACTTTAATTTATATTATTGCGAAGGTTGTTTAATGGGCCCCGGAACATCGCGCGGGGGCCAAAAATTTATTCGGAGAACGCGTGTCACCAACTATGCAAACAAGCGATTAAAAAATTTCGACCTGAAAACATGGGAAAAGGAAATTGAAAAATACTGGGATTTGGATTACTCCCGGACATTTAAAAGTGATGATCAGCGAATAGAAACCCCGTCAGAAGAAAAAATACAAGAAGTGCTTAAAGCCATTGGGAAAGAAAATGGAAACCCCGATTTAGGTTGTAATGCATGCGGGTACAATTCTTGCCGTGACTTTGCAATTGCAGTTTCTAAAGGCCTGGCTAAAACAGAAATGTGCCTGACTTTCACATTAAGAAACCGCCACGAATATATTAAATCATTACGCTCGACAAATGAAAAACTGGCACAAACACAAAAAGCATTACAGGATTCTGAACAAGTAGCCCGTAAAGAAAAAGAAGCTGCCCAGGAAGCATCAGATATCATTAATAATATGTTGCATAAACTAAATGCAGGTATTGTTATTATTGATAAAAACCTGAAAATAATTCAATCAAACACCAGTTTTATTGATATTTTAGGCGAAGAAGCTAAAGCTATTAATGAAGTTATTCCTCAACTGGTTGGTGCAGACCTTAAAACCCTGGTTCCTTTTAATATTTACAACTTATTTAACAATGTTTTTTCGACCAACGAAAATATCTTGAACCGCGATATATACATCGATGAACGATTTCTGAACTTATCTATTTTTGTTATTCGTAAAGATAAAATCGTAGGCGCGGTAATTCGCGATATGTATTCTCCAGAAGTTCGTAAAGAAGAAGTGATAAAACGGGTAAACGATGTTATTGATAAAAACCTGGAAATGGTTCAAAAAATAGGGTTTTTGCTAGGTGAAGGTGCTTCGGAAACAGAACAGATGCTAAACTCAATAGTAGAACTTTATAAAACTTTTAAGAAAGAAGAATAACAATGGAAAACAAGTTCTATATTGAGGTCGATTGCCAGCAAAAAAACCACGAGGGAGAACGAATCTGTGGCGATGTTTTTCTTTCTGAAAAAATTAAATCCGAAGGGCGTACCATTGTTGTTTTATCTGACGGTATGGGACATGGCATTAAAGCAAACATGCTGGCTACTCTTACAGCTACTATGGCTTTAAACTTTACCAAAGAGCATAAGGATGTTAACCGCATTGCCGAAATAATAATGAACACGCTGCCGGTTTGCAGCCAGAGAAAAATTAGTTACTCCACATTTACTATTATAGATATTGAAACTACCGGAAAAACGACAATATTAGAATACGATAACCCGAATACATTAATATTCAGAGATAATAAAAAATTCGATCCGGAATGGAAATGTATTATCTTGCAAAGTGAAAAAAATGCAGGAAAAGAACTTCGCAGCTGTACCTTTGATACACAAATTGAAGATAGAATTATTTTTTGTTCCGATGGAATTACTCAGTCGGGATTAGGTTCCGACAAGTATCCTTTTGGCTGGGGAATTGATAACCTGGAGTCTTTTGTCAAACGGTTAATTATCAACGATCCTAAAATATCAGCTTACAAACTATCAGGTAAAGTAGTAAGTATAGCATATCAGAACGATGGTTATCATGCAAAGGATGATGCCAGTTGTGCTTCAATCTATTTTCGTGAACCACGTAAATTATTGATTTGTACCGGGCCACCCTACGAAGAAGAACGTGATAAACAGCTTGCTGATGCAGTACGAAATTTCGACGGGCGAAAAATTCTTTGCGGTGCCACTACCGGCGATATTATTGCACGCGAACTGGATTTAAAAATTACAGATAGTTTCGAATTCGACGATCCTGACTTACCTCCCATTTCGTATATGGCTGGTATTGATTTAGTAACCGAAGGAATATTAACCCTGAGTAAGGTTTCAGAAATTTTAAAGGTCTATAATAATAATTACCAATTAGGCAAAGGACCTGCCGACCAGATTGTGAAACTCATAAAAGACAGCGACGAAATTCAGTTTATAATCGGAACACGAATCAATATAGCGCACCAGGACCCAAACCTGCCGGTTGAACTTGAAATTCGTAGAACCGTGGTAAAACGAATAGCCAAAACGCTAGAACAGAAATTCTTAAAAGAAGTTAGTTTGAAGTTTATTTAATCGTATTCACCAGATTAAGATAAATTTAGTGAATATGATCCCTGTTTAAATATTCCAAATAGAAAAAGCACCCCGAAGGATGCTTTTTCATGTTAAATAATCCGTATAAAATTACCCTAAATTAATCCTAAAAATATATTAGTACCCAGCTAGATTTTAAGCACAGGACAAGAAAATAGTTTTACCTAAAGTCTTGTGTCTAATAATCTTGATTCTATCTTTCTACTTATCGTTATATTCTGCCAGAATATCTTTAACTCCTTCGGGTGAAACTCTCCCGTAAGTTTTATCACCTACCTGAACAACAGGAGCTAATCCGCAAGCACCTACACAACGTAAGCAGCTTAAAGAGAATTTACCATCAGAAGTAGTTTCGCCCACTTCAATATTCAACTGGCGCTTAAATTCACCTAAAACATTCTCGGCACCACGAACATAACAAGCTGTTCCGGTACATATTGAAATGGGGAATCTGCCTTTAGGTTTCATGGTAAAGAACGAGTAGAATGTAACCACACCATACACCTTTGCAACCGACATTTCCAGCTCTTTCGCAATTACCTCCTGTATTTCGGCAGGCAAATATCCAAAATGTTCCTGTGTTTTATGTAGTACATTAATTAACTCACCCTGTTCGTTATTAAAAGACTTGCATATTTCTTTTATCGTATTTAAGTCTTTTTCTTTTATTTTAACTTTTATTCTTGACATTGATTTTTCCTCCAATTTAAATTTCAAACTAGCTGATTTCAATTTTTCGGCTCCTGTCGAAATAATGTGTATGCAACAAATGGTGAGCTTTTTCACTCATTGGTTTACCTAAGAATTCCTCATACAGTTTAATGATATAAGGGTTTTCGTGCGATTTACGAATTGTTTTGCCTTCATCCTCTGCATAAATAGCTTTTGTACGAGCTGTAAGTATGCTTGAATCGCTATGATGTAATGGCTGACCACCACCACCAATACAACCGCCAGGGCACGACATAATTTCTATTGCATGAAATTCTGATTTCCCTGCTTTAATATCTTCAAGTAGTTTGCGGGCATTTCCTAAACCATGGGCAATACCAATATTAATAGGAGTACCATTGAAATCGATGGTAGCTTTTCTGATAGCTTCCATACCACGTAATTGTTCAAATTCAATTCTGGCAAGTTTCTTACCTGTATGTAATTCGTAAGCTGTACGAACTGCAGCTTCGATAACACCACCCGTAACACCAAAAATTACTGCTGCACCAGTTGATTCGCCAAGTGGTTTGTCAAAATCTTCATCCGGTAAAGATTTTAAATCTAAGTTTGCCTGCTTAATTAAATGAGCTAACTCGCGTGTTGAAAGTGAAAAATCAACATCAGGATTTCCGTTAACTTTAAACTCATCGCGTTGTGCTTCGTATTTTTTAGCCAAACAAGGCATAATAGATATCACAATTAAATCTTCGCGTTTAACTTTAATTTTATCAGCAAAATAAGTTTTTGCAATTGAACCGAACATTTGCTGAGGTGAACGTGCTGTTGATGGGATGTCTTTCATTTCCGGGAAATTATTCTCGAAGAAATTAACCCATGCCGGACAACACGATGTAAGTATTGGCAATTTTACCTCTTTATCGCCACTTAAATGTTTTGTTAATCGGCCTAATAATTCTGTACCTTCTTCCATTATAGTTAAGTCGGCAGCAAAATCGGTATCGAATACATAGTTAAAACCTAAACGACGCAATGCAGCTACCATTTTTCCTGTAACTAATGTTCCTGGTTCTAATCCAAATTCTTCGCCTAATGCAGCACGAACAGCAGGAGCTGTTTGTACGATAACAGTTTTTGTAGGGTCTGAAAGGGCATTAATAACCTCTCGTGTATGATCTTTTTCAGTTAATGCACCTGTTGGGCAAACTGCAACACATTGGCCACAATATGTACAAGTAGAATCTTCGATATCCATTTCGAAAGCGGGCCCAACAGCAGCTTCAAATCCACGTTTAAATGCTGAAAGAGCACCTACAGTTTGAAAATCATTACACATCATCTCGCAACGACGGCACATGATACACTTGTCCAAATCACGGATTAATGATGGTGAGAAATCCATTTTATAGGTTGACATAGCAGCATATTCCTGCCCTGGTATTTCCCTGATTCCTAATTTTATTGCCATATTTTGCAAATCACAATTACCCGACTTAGAACAAGTCAGACAATCTTTAGGGTGATCGGACAGGATAAACTCCATAACTGTTCTGCGGGCATTAATAACACGCATAGAGTGAGTATTAACAACCATACCCTCGGTACAATCGGTTGAACACGATGGAGCCAGGTTTCTTCTCCCTTCTACTTCGACAACACAAATACGGCAACCACCCGGTTTATTCTCAATACCAAGTCCTTCGAGATTCATATAGCAAAGTACAGGGATATCTATACCTAATTGCCTGGCAGCTTTATATATAGTAGTCCCTTTTTCTACTTCTACAAGCTTGTTATCTATAGTTAATTTTACTTTTTCCATTGTATAACTAATTATTATTTAATAATGATTGCATCAAATTTACATCTCTCCATACAAGCCCCGCATTTAATACATGTTTCGGAGTTTATAAAATGAGCCTCTTTTTTTTCTCCTGTAATAGCACCTACCGGACAAGCGCGTGCACATGCAGTACAACCAACACAATTCTCCGCAATAATGAAATATTTCATCAAATCTTTACATTCACCCGCAGGGCATTTATGATCTTTCACGTGAGCCAAATATTCATCGTAAAAATTATCTAATGTAGATAAAACAGGGTTTGGCGATGTTTGTCCTAAACCACATAATGAAGTATCTTTAATTACATTGCTCATATTTCTTAATCGAACAAGATCGTCCATAGTTCCCTGGCCTTTTGTAATTCTATCTAATAATTCGTGTAATCTTTTATTACCTATTCGGCAAGGAGAACATTTTCCGCAAGATTCTTCAACTGTAAAATCGAGGAAGAATTTGGCAACAGAAACCATACAGTTATCTTCGTCCATAACAATCATTCCACCAGACCCCATCATAGAACCGGCAGCAATAAGATTATCAAAATCGATAGGTGTATCGAGATGTTTTTCAGTTAAACAGCCTCCCGACGGACCACCAGTTTGAACAGCTTTGAATTTTTTCCCTCCTTTTATTCCACCGCCAATTTCATAAATAACTTCGCGTAATGTTGTTCCCATAGGAACTTCAATTAAACCTACGTTATTAATTTTCCCGGCTAAAGCAAATACTTTAGTACCTTTAGATTTCTCGGTTCCAATTTTATTAAACCAGTTTGCGCCTTTTCTAATAATTACAGGAACAGATGCAAATGTTTCAACATTGTTCACGTTTGATGGTTTTCCAAGATAACCCTTTTCCGCTGGAAATGGAGGTTTAATTGTAGGTTCACCGCGTAAACCTTCCATAGAGTGAATTAATGACGTTTCTTCACCGCAAACAAAAGCACCTGCACCATATCTTAATTCAATATCAAAATCAAAATTGGCAGCAAATATTTTTTTACCTAATAAACCATATTCGCGTGCCTGATCAATAGCAATTTTAAGCCTTTTAATTGCCAAAGGATATTCTGCACGAATGTAGATTAATCCTTTTGTAGCACCAATTGCATAACCACAAATAGCCATGGCTTCCAGAACAGCATGAGGATCGCCTTCCAGAACAGAACGATCCATGAATGCGCCCGGATCGCCTTCGTCGGCATTACAAACAACATATTTTTGGTCTGCCTGGTTTTTAGACGCGATTTCCCACTTTAATCCGGTTGGAAATCCGCCTCCTCCACGTCCTCTTAACCCTGATTCTTTAATCTCTTTAATAACATCCTGGGGAGTCATTTCAGTAAGACATTTACCCAACGCCATATAGCCTTCTCTGGCAATATATTCTTCAACATTTTCGGGATCGATAAAACCACAATTTCTCAATGCAATACGGATTTGTTTTTTATAAAAATCCATGTGTTTTGAATCAGTAATTGCTTCTTTCTTTTCAGGATCCTGATATAATAACCGGGTAACTTTTCTCCCCTTAATAATGTGTTCTTCAATAATTTCTTTTGAATCTTCAGGTTTCACGTGAACATAGAATGTATTATCGGGTGAAACTTTCACGATTGGGCCTTTTTCGCAAAAACCAAAACAACCGGTCATAACAACCTGAATTTCATCTTGAAGGCCTTTGTTTTCGAGTTCCATTTTCAAATGTTCGACTACAGAATCGCTTGCAGAAGCTCTACATCCTGTACCACCACAAACAAGCAAATGCATTTTATATTTTGTCATTATTCTTCCTCCTTTATATCATTATTTATCATCAATAACTTGATAATTAACAGGTATAATTCCATCTACCAGTTCACCCAGTTTTATGTATTTCTCAATAATTTCGTCGGCTTTTTTCATATCAACATAACCAAATACAATGGGTTCTTCACCTGGCTTTTTAACTTCAATAGTAGGTTCTGCAAAACAGTACCCCATATCACCTGTTTGTGTAACAACAGCTTCAATGTTTCTTTTTTCCAGTGCTTCAATTAGGAAATCCATAACCTGCTTAGCGCCAGAAGCAATTCCACTAGTTGCCATACCTACTTTTATCTGAACGTAGTTTTCAGCGCTATCTCCTTTTTCCCGGAGATCTACTTTTGTTTGCAGTTCTTCTTTCATCTTTTTAAGATCTGCCAAAGTTTTTATTTTTGTCATATTTACTTTGTATTTTAATTGAAATGTATTTTCCAGAATATTTTACAAAATTATTGCTTTAGGTATTAAGAATCATCTTAAATTATATATCCTTAAACATAAATATTATATAACATATAATTCGCTAAGGTTTTCATTTATCATTTCTTTTAACATTCCCCTAATTTTGGGATCATTAATTCTTACATTTTCCAATATTCCTTTTACTTCACAAGTATTAAATTCATATTTATTATCATTTACTTCATGAATATATTTGAAATCAATATCAGGATTTGCTGCAACAAGCAAAACAATTGTTCCTGAAATATCCCCCAAAGGAGGCCTATCGATATGATCGTACTGAAATGTAACCTGGACTGAAGTTTCAACTCCCTTTTCGGAATAAATTTTTAAATATCCATTAGCCTGCCCGGCACTATGCTTCAGAAGCGGAATCCCCATACCCACTTTACGGGTTGTTCGGGTTGTTGTATATGGATCGGTTACATGATTCAACAATTCAGTATCCATTCCTTCACCATTGTCCTTTATTACTATCTCAATATAATTTTTCACTCTATTTTCATGAATACTTATTTCGATAAGAGTTGCTTTAGCTCGTATAGAGTTCTGAACAATATCTAATATGTGCATTGAAATAGTATTCATTACAAAATAACCTTTCTGCCATTTTCTGATTTTAATGCCATTCTAATTTCGCTAAACGATTTCCCGTTCAGATGAAATGTAGTTGAAACATCAGCAATATTCTCTATAAAATGAGCATCTGAACTTTGAATAAAACAAGAATTCGGCAGGTAATTATTTTGTTTGATGAACTCACTTTTTGAAATAAATTTTGATAATTCCAATGCATCAACATGTAAGTCAGGAGGAATGAACCCCAACTGGCTTATAATTGAATATCTTGCTCTATCGATATGTGCAGGAATAAACAATCCATTTAAGCTGTGCACTTTTTTTTCTATTTGGTTTATAGTTTCATCCAGCGCCGAAATTAAAAGCCAGTCGATTTGCTCAATAATATTTTCATTTCTATCAACAACTACCTGATAACCAAATTTATTTACATCATTTCTAATTTTGGGGATATGAAAATCCAGGTAACTCTGAAATTCAAACAATTCATCATCATTTTCAAAGAACGCCAAGCAATGTGCTTCTTCTTTTGTGGTAACTTCTACTCCTTTTAATACCAGAATATCGTACGTTTTTGCAATATCATCAAGCAATTTACAATTTTTAGTGCTATTATGATCCGTGATCCCTAAAATATCGATTCCTTTTTCTTTGGCTTTTTTAACAATATTTAAAGGACTCATTTCTAAATCGCCACAAGGTGATAATACAGTATGAATATGTAAATCGGCCTTGTAAAAATTCATTTTACTTAATCAATTCGTATAGTTTGCCTGCAATTTCAAACGTGTTCATTTTTGTTACCAATACAGGAACACCTTCTTCGTTACTTTGAGCCACGGTATCATTATCGGGTACAAACCCCTTAACCAGAATAACAGCAGCTAAATCTTTAAGAGAGGCAATAGCCATCACATTTTTATGTGTTTGCAGTGTAATCCAAACCTGTCCTTCTTTCGAATTACCCATTACATCGCTCAACAAATCAGAAACATAACCTCCGGTTACTTCCCTGCTGAGCCCAGATTGTCCGCAAACAACCTCTAATTCCAGCTTATTTATTATATCTGCAACTTGCATAGCTTATATTGATTAACATTTACGGTTTAACTTTTCTTTACCCCAAATATTCTTCATAATATCGTGGGATTGATCCATATCAATTATTCCTTTTTTCTCGAACAATCGTTGAATAAAAATGCAATGATTAATTGCTGCACGATCCTGAACAATATCTTCGGCCAAAGCCTGGCAATTTGGAGCGCCACAAGCACCACAATCAACACCAGGTAAGCACTTCATAATTTCCTTTACACGACGCATTTTATTCATAGCTTCAGCCATATTTTCGTCCAGTTTCATCATTGAACGCGGGTTAATCTTGCCTATATTGATATTTTCATTTAAATACTTCCTGTATTTCAAGATATCTTTTGAATCAATTCCCGTGTTATTTTTTTTAAGATGTTTGGCCTGTTTTTTTAATCGTTCAACAGTTAAAAAGCGATTTGTAGTTGTTAACACGCCACCGGCACAACTTTGGTCGCAAGCACGTAACTCAAGAAAATCAACATCTTTAATTTCTTCGTTTTCGATTTTCTCCAAAAAATCCATTACATTATGCACTCCATCAATAGCCAAACAGCGTCCTTTCATAACATCAACCTCGCCATTGGTTAAGCTCCAAACGGTTCCTTCCGGTGATAAATATTCCTGATCAACCTCTGCTTTAGATTTAAAGTCTCCTCTGCGTACACTTGTATATACTTTGTTGAAAATAAAATCCATATTAATTACACCGTTAATGGGAGATTTTTCTTCGCCAACTGGGCTTTTGACTGCAGCAATTTTTGCAGCACATGGAGTGATATAAAATATTCCAATATCCGATTCATCTACACCTTGGTCAATAAGCTTTTTCTTATAATAAAGTGCTGCAATATCCAATGGTGGGTGCAAAAGAATGATATTATCGACCAAAGCGGGGAATTTCACTTGTATTAAGCGAATAACAGCGGGGCAAAAAGACGATATCAATGGTTTTCTACTATCATTTTGTTTGGCATAATCTTTAATGGCATCCTTTAAAATATCAACACCATGCTCAACTTCATAAACATCTGTAAACCCCAAATCCATTAAAACATTATAAATCTGTGATGTCTTAACATCTTCGGGAAACTGGCCAATTAAAATTGCTGGTAATAATGCAACCCTGTATTTGTATTGAAAAATCTTATTAAAATCGTCCTGTTCTATAATAATAGCATGTACGGGACATACTCTGAAACATTCACCACAATCAATACAGCGGTTTTCGAACAATTCTGCTTTACCATCCTTTACTCTTATGGCTTCTGTCGGGCAAACATGCATACAATGCGAACAACCTACGCACAGGTCCTTATGAATTTTTAATGCATGATGAAAAACATTTTGCTCCATGATTTATTCTTTTACCAAATAAGCAATAATTGTTAATTTCGTTCCAAGCCCTACTTCGCTTGATAAATAAAACTCATCCGAGTTATTTTTTATATTCGATAGTCCCATACCGGCACCAAAACCCATTTCTCTAACTTTCTCCGAAGCTGTAGAATAACCTTCTTTCATTGCCAGCTGAATATCACTAATTCCAGGGCCTTTATCATTTACCTGAATTTCAATTTTATCAGTATCAATATTGATTATAACTTTCCCAGAAAATGCGTGGGCAACAACATTCACTTCTGCTTCATAAAGAGCAACAACCGTTCGTTTAACAATTTTATGATCACCAACCAGTTGTTTCAAAATTTTCTTCAACTGACTAGATGCATAACCCGCTTTCGAGAAATCACCACCTTCTATGTCGAACTCAAAATACATTTGTTTAAAAAATAGGTTTTATTCCCGCGTTATATAATTTCCCGGAAGTTTTGAATACAGAACTTTCACATTCTATTAAAACAATATTTGATTCTTTTGCCAGATTTATCATTTCCTGGTTCACTTTTTTATTCCTGGCGAATATTATGCAATTGATATCAGACATTTCGGCTGTCCGAATTGATTGAGTGTTTGAAAGTCCTGTAATTAAAAGAACATCATCCGTATCGAGGGTTAAAACATCACTCATTAAATCTGAAGCAAACCCTCTTAATATTTCTTTATCTAATAATTCATGGCCACAAACTACATCACCTTCAATTATTCCTACAACATCTCTAATTTTCATTTCAGAAATAAATTTAATCGTGTTTAACTAGATTCCAATGACAATTATAATATTTCACTGCAAAGATAAATACTTTTTTGTTACATTTTTCACACTGTTATTTTTTTCACACTTTATTTCTGAATTAAATAAAAAATAATTTCTATATCATTGATTATGTGTTACTTAATAGCAATTAATCTAAATATGTTTTACAACTTATTTTGTTATTTAGAAATAATCTCATTAAAAATTTAATTATATTATTAATACGTATTTAAATTTGGGGTACAGGAAATTATAAATAATGGTGTTTTCCCATTTACACTTTCTCAGATCATTAAAAAACTATTTTTATATAAATGGTATCTTCAATAAGATCAATTTTGTCGAGCAGCATTGATTTTGCTTCTCTAAAGAGTATAGGGTATTTACCGGTTTATCATCAGCATTTGTTATACTTAAAGAAAGTTTGAACGATTCGTTGAAATCGAAATGCAATGAAGAAAAAACACTTCGGGTAATAAAACAAAAAAAGGAGCTAAACAGCTCCTTTCTTAAAAAACATTTTTAATTATACTCTTTTACGAGGGTGATAATGTGTATGTAATAATTCGTGTGATTTATGGCCAAGAGGTTCGCCAAGGAACTCTTTATAAATCTGAATTACTTCGGGATTTTCGTGTGATTTACGTATTTTCATACCTTCATCTTCGCGATAAATTGCTTCGGCTCGTTTTCTGCGAATTTCAGGAGTAGTAGGAATTGGTTGGCCTCCGCCACCAATACATCCACCTGGACATCCCATAACTTCCACAAAGTGATAGTTTGCTTCACCTTTTTTAATTGCTTCCATTATTTGATGTGCATTTGTTAAACCATGAGCTACTGCAGTTTTTAACTCAACACCTTCAAGGAAACTCCATGCAGGTAAAACATTTTCTAACTTTACAGAAGCTTCACGAACGCCTTCCATTCCGCGTACTGCAGTAATATTCAGGTTTTTAAATGGCACTTCACGACCTGTTACCAGTTCGTAAGCTGTACGAAGTGCTGCTTCCATAACACCACCTGTAGCTCCAAAAATAACTGCAGCACCAGTTGATTCACCCATTATACTGTCAAATTTTTCATCAGATAAAGATTCGAATTCTATACCAGCTTGTTTAATCATTACAGCAAGTTCACGAGTAGTAATACCCAGATCAACATCCTGGAAGCCACTATCTCGCATTTCAGGACGTGCAGCTTCGAATTTCTTAGCTGTACAAGGCATAATTGAAACACTAACAATTGTTGCAGGATCAATACCTTTCTTCTGTGCATAATATGTTTTTGCAAGTGCTCCGAACATTTGTTGAGGTGACTTACAAGTTGATAAATTATCGAGATATTCCGGATATAAATGCTCAATAAACTTAATCCAACCTGGTGAGCAAGAAGTAAACATAGGAAGTTTAATGCTTTGATCTTTATCAACCAAAGCTTTTTTAAGTCTGGTTAATAATTCAGTACCTTCTTCCATAATGGTTAAGTCAGCAGTAAAGTCAGTATCAAGAACTGAATCGAAGCCAAGGCGTCTTAATGATGCAGCCATTTTACCAGTTACAATGCTACCTGGTTCCATGCCAAGATCTTCGCCTAATGCGATACGAGTAGCCGGAGCAGTTTGAACAATAACATGTTTATTTGGATCGTAAATAGCATCCCAAACCTGATCTATGTAATTTTTCTCAATCAATGCTCCTGTAGGACAACGGTTTACGCACTGACCACAGTTTGTACATACTACATCATACATTGGATTTTCGAAGAAAGTAGAAATCTTCATATGATCGCCTTTGTAAGCAACACCCAATGCACTTACATGCTGTAATTCATGGCATGTTCTTACGCAACGCTGACAACGAATACATTTACTGTCATCTTTTATAATTGATGGTGATTGTTTATCAATTTTATACTCTTTAAAAGGTACCAAATCGATGAACATAGGCTCAGTAATAACCATCTCACTAGCAAGGTTTTGCAACTCGCATTTGGTATTTTTATAACATTTTGTACAATCAGCATTATGTTCAGAAAGCAACAATTCGACAACATGTCTGCGTGCATTTCTAACTTTATGAGTATTGGTATGAATAATCATTCCTTCAGAAGCAGGCATAGCACAAGATGCTACTAAATTTTTTGCGCCTTCCTGTTCAACCACACACACTCTACAATTTCCTGCAACACATAAATCTTCGTGATAGCATAATGTAGGAATATGTATATTTAATTTTTTTGCAGCATCAAGAACAGTCGTTCCTTGTTCAACGCTAACATCGATGCCGTCTATTTTTAAATTTACTGTTTTAGCCATTTTTTATCTTCAATTTAATATTTACATTGATAAAATTTATTAGTAAATCATTTCTTCTTTAAAATTGTCAACAATAGAAGAGAATGAGTTTGCAACAGATTGGCCAAGCCCGCATTTTGCAGTTATTTTCATTGTATCGGCCAATTTTTGCAAAGAATCTAAATAAGCTGCAGATTTTTCACCTTTTTTAACAGCTTCTATACCTTTTTTAAGTTGTTGACAACCTACACGGCAAGGAGTACATTGTCCGCACGATTCTTCTTCAAAGAATTCAACATAGTTTTTCAATACATTATACATTGAACGAGAACTATTGAAAAGCATCATTGATCCACCTGTAGGAACACCTTCAAAACCAATAATTGTGTCTTTGAATTTTTTTCTTGGAACACAGAAACCTGAAGCACCTCCAACTTGAACCGCTTTAGTATCACCATCACCAAATTCTTCAACGAATGTTTCTAATGACATTCCCAATTCCAATTCATAAATTCCTGGAATCGGGGTATCACCTGAAACGGAGAATACTTTAGATCCTCTTGAATCGGCAGTACCTAAATCGTGGAATTTTTTAGAGCCAATATTGCAAATCATAAAAGCGTAAACCAATGTTTCAACATTATTGATAACTGTTGGTTTTTTTCTGAAACCTGCTATTGTTGGATATGGAGGTTTGTTACGTGGTTCACCACGGTGTCCTTCCATTGATTCAAACAGTGCACTTTCTTCGCCACAAATATATGCTCCTGCACCCATTAGTAAATGAATCTGAAAATCAGAGCCAATTTCTTTAAGTGTTTTATGGAATTGGTCAAGAGCTTTCTCTATATCTGCTTTTAAGAAACGGTATTCACCACGTAAATAAACGTATCCATGTTTAGCACCAATAGCTTTACCGCAAACAGCCATACCACCAAAAACTTTATGAGGTACGCGGGTCAGAATTTCGCGATCTTTAAATGTTCCTGGTTCGCCTTCATCGGCATTACATACTACATATTTTTCAGATTCAGTTTGTTCTGATGTAAATTTCCATTTCATTCCTGTTGGGAATCCTGCTCCACCTCTACCTCTTAATCCTGAATCGAGAATTTCTTTAATAATATCTTCTTTAGATTTATTGAGAGCTTTAGTAAGAACATCTTTATATATACAGTCTTCACTGAATATAAGGTCAACTCTTTTTAGTCGTTTATCTGGCATAATTAAAATCTCCTTTAATTGATTTAATATTATCTGTTTTTCATGTAATCACCGATAATCTCGCTCACTTTTTCAGGAGTAAGTTCAGTGTATGCATCATCATTAATAAGCATTGCAGGACCTTTGTGGCACCAGCCAAGACAATTTGTTTCAAGTAATGTAAACTTCTTATCTTTTGTAGTTTCACCAATTTCGATTTTTAATAAATCTTCAATTGTTCTAAGGATTTGCTTTTTACCTTTCATATCACAGGTAATGGTTCTGCACAAGCGGATTACATACTTACCTCTTGGTTCTGTATCTAGAAAAGAATAAAAAGTAGCTGTTCCGTACACCAATGCTGCAGACATATCTAATTCTCTTGCAACTTCAGTCATAGCAAAATCCGAAATGTATCTCTCTTCGGATATGATGCCTTGTAAAATCGGAAGTAAACTTTCTCTATTTCTTCCATGCTTGTCAGCCAATTGCTTAACTAATTCTTTAATTTCTGGCATTTTCTTCTCGTTTTATTAATTTGTTAATTTTATAACAGTGTTATTTTACTAACACCTAAATTATACATATTCATGTGATTTTCAAAACTAAATATAGAACTACTGTATAAGCGAGAATATGACATTTATTATATTATTTCATGATAAAAGTCATACTTGTTCTATAATTTAAAATACAATATACTGATTTACTTATATATAAAAAAATTATAATTGTATATTTCCAATGCTCAGGATGAGTATTTATAATTAATCTAAAAAAGAAATACTTATTAATATAAATAATCATTGGTGTCCGATTAAAATTTTACTAAACCTTGTAATATGAATAATATTAAGCCTTTTCTTAGATTTCACCACTAAGTGGCTTCATTTTTATTTACTGTTTAATTCTACAAAGATTTTACTGCTACGCAGTATTTATATTAGCAACGTAGTTGCTATATATTTGTAGATAAATACATTATAAAATTTATGAAGCAACATAGTTGCGACATCTTTATTGGTTTCAATTTTACCGAACAATAGTGAAATAATATCAATACATTGCACATTAAAGCGTAGGAAAATAAAGAATGTATATACTACCTACAAAGAAAATACATTAACAATTTTCAATTTTTCGATTTTCGAATTACTTAATCAGGTTCATTTCATTAATAAGATGTTTTGCCCCGGCATATTTATCTATAATAAAAAGTACATACCGAATATCAAGAGTTACATTCCTGCTATAATCGGGATCATACATCATGTCGCTAGCTATACCCTCCCATGCCCTGTCGAAATTTAGCCCTATTAAATTACCTTCTGCATCAAGCACCGGACTACCCGAATTTCCACCCGTGGTATGATTCGTGGCAATAAAACAAATTGGTACTGAACCATCTTTTTCGTAAACTCCAAAATCTTTTTTTGTATATAAATCTTTCAATTTATCGGGAACATTGTAATCATAAATTGCCGGATTATCTTTTTCAATAACTCCGTCAAGAGTTGTATAATAAAGGTATTTAACGCCATCTCTTGGATAATATCCCTTTACTTTTCCATATGCTACACGCATAGTAAAATTTGCATCGGGATAAAATTTCTTTTGTGGTTGTATTTCGCGCAAACCATTCATGTAGATTTTGTACAAACTATCGTTTTTTGCTGAAATTGCAAAATATTTTTCAGAAACTTTGTTTTTGTAAACATCAAGAAATGATGAATAAAGGGCATAAACCGGATCATTTTTCAACTCACCAACACGCTGAGATGTATAATTATACAGAATACTATATAGTTTTTCTGGTTTATTAAATATTGTTTCCTGTAATACTTTTTCAATGTATTTATCGAAATCTCCATTATATTCTGATTGAATTAATGAATAAACAGGCGGGTAGAAATCTTTATTTACACCCGAAAAATACATTGGTAATAAGGCTTTAAAAACATCATTATCAATGCGCGAGTCATAATTTTTATAAAATCCAGATGAAATCATAATCAGTTTATTCCTTTCCTCCAGAATCATTGTTGTATCAGTCTTATTTTCAGACAATTCAATCAGTTTTTCAAAATCTGCTACAAAATCAAGAATTTCAATCCCATTAATAGCTTCTTTCCAATAATCGGTGGCTAAAGCATAGGGGTTAATGTTTTTATAATTATCTTCAAATTGATTGATTAAACCTTCGTATTGAGTGTTTGTTTTTGTCCAGGCTTCAAATTCTTTCTCAAGTTGCATTTTTTTATTTATAGCATCTAATCGTTGCAATCCGCGAATTTCTCCATCCCACTTTTTCCAGGAATTGCTTATTCCATAGTTTTTACTTGCATATTTAATCCGTATGGTATCATTATTTTCCATGTATGCATTCATAATTCGTAATCTCTCGTCTCTGAGTTTTATTTTGTGAGGATTCCTGGTTTCTGAAATTAATTTCATGGCATGTGATGTTAAGTATTCTTCTGTTGAACCGGGATAACCTAAAACCCAGGTAAAATCATCTTCATTTACTCCTTTTATTGATACATTTAAAAACTTTTTCGGTTTATACGGAACGTTCTCTGTTGAATAATCGGCCGGCTTATTATTTTTACCTGCATATATTCTGAATACAGAAAAATCACCTGTATGGCGGGGCCACATCCAGTTATCGGTATCTCCACCAAATTTACCAATTGATGAAGGAGGAGCTCCTACAAGTCGAACATCTTTAAATTCTTCATAAACAAATAAATAATACTCATTTCCGTAATAAAATGGCCGTACAGATGCTATATAGTCTGAACCTTCGATAGCCTTACTTTCAACAGACTGTATATTTTTATTAATTATTTTATTCTTTTCTTCTTGTGACATCGAATTATCAACTCCATTTAAAATTGATGATGTAACATCTTCGATACGAACAAGAAATTTTACAGTAAGGCCCGGGTTCGGTAATTCTTCTTCTTTCGACATAGCCCAGAATCCATTTTTAAGGTAATCCTTTTCTATGCTACTGTGTCTTTGAATTTGTCCAAATCCGCAATGATGATTCGTTAAAAGAAGTCCCTGGTCGGAGACTAATTCTCCTGTACATCCTCCCCCAAAAATTACGATTGCATCTTTTAAGCTTGCTTTATTAATGCTATAAATATCTTCAGCTGTTAACTTAAACCCTTTTTTCTGCATATCGGCAATGGTGTATTTTTCTAATAATATTGGAATCCACATACCTTCGTCGGCAGACAAACTAGTGATACCAATAATTATCATAGAAAACAATACCAAGAATATCTTTTTCATTTTATACGATTTAGGTATTTATAAATTTATCGAGTTCGTGATATAACTTTTGAATAGGTAAACCCATGACATTAAAAAATGAACCATTAATTTTTTCAATTGCAATATAACCTATCCATTCCTGAATACCATAAGCACCAGCTTTATCGTACGGTTTATAATTTTCGACATAATAGGTTATTTCTTCAAGCGATAATTTTTTAAAATAAACATCAGTGCCGGCAGAAAATACAACTTCTTTATCGATAGATTTTATACAAACTCCTGTATATACCTGATGGCAGTTTCCACTTAATTTTTGAAGAATTGAAACGGCATCGTTAAAATCCACCGGCTTATTAAGTGCTTCATTTTTAAGCCAAACTATTGTATCGGCAGTAATTAATATTTCATTTTCTTTTAAATCGCCATTAAATGATTTAGCCTTATATTTTGCCAGAAAAACAGCTATTTGTTCCTTAACAAGTTGTTTGGGATAATTCTCATCGCCAGAAGAGTTTATTACAACATCGAATGTAATGCCTGCATCGTTTAATAATTGTTGCCTTCGTGGCGACTGAGATGCCAGGATGATCCTGAATTTGTCTATATTCGGAATAAACATAACTACAAGCTAATATTCTGGTTAATAATATAGTTGACAACCAAAGCATACATTATTCCAGCCAGCATAATAATTTTTGAAAGGCTGCTTGCAAAATGATAATCCTTTTTATTATCGGCAATAATTATTTTATAGAACAATACCAACAGTGGAAATAATAAAAAAACTACAAAATAAATGAGAGTAATATTATCGGTTAAGAAACGAATGTAAGCAAAAACCAACGAAAAAAGTACAAGCAGAATTAATGAAACAAGAATAATCTTTGTATTGAGAACACCTAAAGCTATTGGTAAAGTTTGTCTTCCATAGGCATTATCGCCTTCAAAATCTTCAACATCTTTAATAATTTCGCGGATTAATGTGAGGAGAAAAGCATAAAAAGCAAATGCAGAAACCCAAATCACGATAAGATTAAAGTCTAATCTCATCTCTATCATTAGTGACCCATAGGTTTTATTTAGTAAAGGAATCTCGAACAAAATAACCATAAGCGGTACGAGAGCAGTTAATATTGCTACAATAATATTTCCTATAAGGAACTGGCGTTTATAGGTTGTAGAATAAAACCAGAGAATTCCGGTTATAAAAACAAATACAAGTGATAAAATTGGAATACCAATATAAAATGATATATAAGCACCCAGGCCAATTCCCAATGTATTTAAAACTACATGAATAAGAATGGCAGTTCTGCGATGGATGCTTTTATCAATCAATACTTTCTCCGGCCTGTTTAGTAAATCTGTTTTTGTATCAAAATAATCGTTAATAACATATCCTGCAGCAGTAATTAAAACAGTAGAAAAAACAAGAAAGAAGAAATTTATTTCGGAAAACCGGAGTTCAAAATCATATACGCTTAAAATTGGCCTAATGACACACCAACGCATTAAATATTGTGTTAATACAATAATTAATAAGTTTTTATAACGAATCAGCTGCAAGAAGTAAATCATGATTTTATGTAATGGTTTTTAATATTTTACCCATTTACCCTGTAACTTCAATACTTGTTCAATGACATCGCGTACACATCCCTGTCCGCCAGGGAAAGTAGAAATATAATGAGCGATTGACTTAATTTCTTCTACTGCATCAGCCGGACAAGTAGATAAACCTGCAAGTTTCATTACTTCGTAATCAGGAATATCGTCGCCCATGTAAAGTATCTCTTCTGGTTTTAAGTTGTATTTAAAGTAAAAATCTTCAAAATCTGACTTTTTATCTTTCGAATTCATGTAAATATCGGTGATCTTGAGAAATTGAAACCGTTTGCGAACAGCTTCAGAGTTTCCGCCGGAAATTATTCCAATAATATAACCCTGTTTTATTGCATAGTTTACAGCATATCCATCTTTCATATCGACAGCACGAACAAATTCGCCTCCCGGTTCTAAATATATTTTACCATCGGTAAATACACCATCTACATCAAAAATAAATGCTTTTATATTTTTCAGTTTTTCTTTATAGTTTGCCATATATTCATATTCTATTTTTTATTTATTTTATAGATGCTCTCGCTGATGAGTTTATATATTTTTTGAAATTCGGGATAATTATTAAGCATTTCAATATGTTCATCAATTACTTTTTTATCATTTCGCAATGCGGGGCCTGTTTGTGCTTTATCGGGGCTTAAATTTATTGCTTTATTTACAGTTTCTTTAATTAATGGTTCAAGTTTTTTAAAATCAACATCCTGCTCACTTAACAAATGTAAAGCAACAGAATACATGTGATTTGAAAAATTGCATGCAAAAACAGCTGCTAAATGAATTTTTTTTCTTTTTTCTGAATCTATAAAGTCTGCCTGATTTGTGAGGCTTCGTGCAAGTTCAAAAAGTTTATTCTTTGTTTGTTCGTTATTCGCTTCAATGCATAATGGGACATTTGAGAAATCAATATTACGGCCTTTTGTGAAGGTCTGTAATGGATAAAAAACTCCAAAATTATTAAATGTATTCTCAAATATCTCTATTGAAATACTTCCGGCAGTATGGACTACAATTCCATGCCTGACTTTTAAATGCTGGACTATGTATTCAAGAATCTCATCTTTTAATGCAAGGACATATAAATCGGCATCATCAGGAACCTGTACTAGGTTATTCGTAAAATCAGATTTTACATTTAAAGCTAATTCTTTTGCTGACTCCAAGGTTCTGCTATAAATCGTTTTGATTTTATAACCAGAATTAAATAATGCCTTTGCCAAATGAGTAGCAACATTTCCTGATCCAAGTATTGCAATTCCATTGCCGAAACTATTGTTTTTACTCATTTTTAATTGCTTTAAAGACGCGTAAATTTAAATGAAAAACTTTAGCTTTCAAAATCAAAAAAGCCCCGAATCTTTCGAAACGGGGCTTATACTTTTAATCTAAAATATTAGAAACAATATTTATTTTCTTCGATTAATTTATTTGCTATTCTTCTACGAGCATCTTTTGTATTAACACCAGGTAATTTAGTATAAATCTCTACTCCTTTTATTAATTTACTTGTCATTGCATTGTCATCAATCGAGTAAATAGCATCCATTGCATGTTTGTAAATCAATAATGATGTTTCGAATACATATACATCAAGAATATCGCGATACAAGCTCATACAGTCAGGTGTTTGACCTGACTCCAGTTTCTGAACACGCAGCATGGTTGATTCGGCAACATAAGTATTCATTAAAATATCTGCAATACTATTCATTACTTCCTGTTCGTTAACCAATGTACGTTCGAACTTATTGACTGCAGCTTCCATCAGCATGAGAGCTATGTTTTTAAAGTTTTCAACGAAGAATGCTTTGTCTTCGAAATATCCTTTAGGAGCATACGTATTTTTTAAATTATCCAAACCAGCAACAACTTCTTTAGCTTTTTCGAATAATTTAATTTCGCCTTTCTGCCCGCGTTTAATAATAGTATCGGTAACAAGCAAACGATTTATTTCGTTAGTACCCTCGAAAATACGATTAATACGTGAATCTCTGTACGATCTGTCGGCAGGCATTTCGGCTGAAAATCCCATACCACCCATTACCTGAACGCCTTCATCAACAACATAGTCTAAAGCTTCAGAACCAAACACTTTCATAATAGCAGCTTCTGAGCCATATTGACCGAATGCATCCATAATCGCTCTGCCATAATCGCATCCTTCCATTGCTTTGTACATATCAATAGCAATGTCGATATCCTTACTAACGCGATAAACAGCAGATTCTGTAGTAAATGTTTTAATAACCTGCTCGGCTAATTTATGCTTAATTGATCCGAAATTAGAGATTAATGTGCCAAACTGTTTACGTTCGTTGGTATAATTCACCGATTGAGAAATAGCACGTTTTGCAGCACCGAGGACATTTCCACCTAATTTAATACGTCCCATGTGAAGAATATTCAAAGCAATTCTAAATCCTTCGCCTCGTTTACCTAATAAATTCTCAACAGGAACTTTCACATCGTTGTAGAAAATCTGGCGTGTAGATGATCCTTTAATACCCATTTTCTTTTCTTCGGGATTTAAAACAACACCATCCCAAGCTCTTTCAACAATAAAAGCACTATAAACACGGTCGTTATCTATTTTTGCAAAAACAGTTTGAATATCAGCAAAACCACCATTGGTGATCCACATTTTTTGTCCGTTCAGGATATAGTGTTTGCCATCAGGAGAAAGAACTGCTTTTGTTTTACCAGAGTTAGCATCCGATCCGGCTCCTGGTTCAGTCAAACAATACGCTCCGGCATATTCACCGGTAGCCAGTTTGGTTAAATATTTCATTTTTTGTTCATGCGTTCCGTAATACGCAATTGGAAGCGAACCGATGCCTGTATGTGCAGAATAAGCTACTGCAAATGAATGTCCTGCGCCCATTTTTTCGCTTGCAAGCATTGATGTAACAAATGATTGTCCGAAACCCTGGTATTCTTCCTGGATAGAAACACCTAATAAACCAAGTTCGCCTGCTTTTTTAACTATACTGGCCATTAATCCTTCTTCCTGATGATCAATTCTTTCAAGATTAGGGAAAACCTCAGTTTCAAGAAAATCTTCGCAGGTTTGCGCAATCATTTTCTGCTCTTCGTTAAACTCTTCGGGGATAAAAATTTCGTTTGGTTTTGTTTGTTTCAAAAGAAATTCGCCACCTTTAATGGTTAATTGTTTTTCCATTTTATAATTTGATTAATTTATAATTCAAGTGATTGTTCAATTAATTCAGCAATATCGTAATTTTTTATTTCTGTTTCTTTGTTCTTGTATTTAAGTCCATCAGTCATCATCACCATACAATAAGGGCAAGCTGTAACAATAATATTGGCTCCTGTTTCCAGTACATCTTCGGTGCGTTCCATGAATACTTCTTTCTCACCTTTTTCGGCTTCTTTAAACATTTGTCCGCCTCCTGCACCACAGCATAAAGCCTGACTTCTGTTTCGTTTCATCTCTTTTAATGTTGATGGAATTGAATCCAGTACTTCGCGTGGAGCATTGTATTCACCATTTGCTCTTCCCAAGTAGCATGGATCGTGATAAGTTATTGTTTTATCTTTTAATAAGCTGCTTTCGATTTTGAGCTTACCTTCAGCAATCATTTTCTGTAAAAACTGAGTATGATGTATTACTTCAAAGTTTCCGTCAAAATCGGGGTATTCGTTTTTAAATGTATTGTAAACATGAGGATCGCAAGTAATGATTTTTTTCACCTCATACATTTTTAATATATCAATATTTGTAAGCGTTTGCATTTGATACAGCATCTCATTTCCTGCTCTGCGAGCCACGTCTCCACTTGATGACTCTTCAACTCCAAGAACAGCATAGCTAACATTTAAATGAGTAAGAATCTTAACAAAAGCTCTAATCACTTTTTTGTATCTGTCGTCGAAAGCACCTGCGCTACCCACCCAAAGTAAATATTCAGGTTTTTCGCCTTTTGCAAAAAGGTCAGCCATTACAGGGACTTCGATTTTACGTTTTTCAGCCATTTTTTATAAGTTTAAAGTTAAAAGTCTGCCTGTCGGCAGGCAGGTTAAAGGTTCAAAGTTGTTTAAACTCCAAACCATCTAATTCAATCTATGCTTTTTCGTTGATATAAAGTTCATTGGCCCATAACAAGCGATCTTGTTGAGAAAATTGCCATGGAGCTCCATTATTTTCAATATTGCTGAAAATTGCATTTAACTCGCCAGGAGCAGCAGCTTTTTCCATAACAAGGTATCGGCGCATTTCAATAACTAAAGAAACCTGATCAATATTAACGGGGCATTCATTAGTACAAGCATTACATGTTGTACAAGCCCATAATTCTTCTGCCGAGATGAAATCAAAAAGTGACTTATCATCTTTATAATCAACCCCTTTTTTATCAATATTTTTACCAGTTAATTCGAGACGATCGCGGGCATCCATCATCAGTTTCCGTGGTGAAAGTTTTTTGCCAGTTATATTTGCAGGGCAAACACGTGTACAACGACCACACTCAGTACATGAATATGCGTCCATAAGATTTTTCCATGTTAAATCCTTAATGTCCTGTGCTCCAAAAGACATTGCAGCCATATCGACATTTTCTTCAGGGTCAACAGGTTTACCGAGCATACTTTTAATCTCCCTGGTTATTGAAGGCATATTGGCAATTTTACCAGCGGGTTCAAGTTTCGAGAAATACACGTTTGGAAACGAAACAAACACGTGAAAATGTTTTGAATAAGGAATATAGTTTAAGAAAAGCATGATCCCTGCAATATGTAACCACCAACAAGAGCGATCAATAAGAACCAATGTTTCAGAAGGAAGATTCTGGATTAATGGCACAAAGAATGAGCTTAAAAAGAAGGAACCTACCTGCTCATAATGTCCGAATTCTCTTGTTTGTAATATGTAATCCGATGCATTCAAGAAGAAAACAGAAGTCATTAAAACAACTTCAGTTAAAAGAATAATATTGGCGTCAAGGCGAGGCCATGATGTCATCTCAGGTTTCCAAAAACGTGGCAAGCGAATTACATTTCTTCTGAAAAGGAAAACAACACATCCAATAATCACAAGTAATGCAAAGAACTCTGTTGCACTTATTATAACAGGATAGAATTTTCCCAAAAATGAAAATGCACGATGTGATCCGGTAATACCATCAACCATAACTTCGAGCATTTCAATATTTACAAGGATAAAACCTGCATAAACAAAAACGTGAAGAATTCCGGCAATAGGCAAGCCCATCATTTTCGACTGGAAAATGGCTACTTTAAAAACAAGCCACCATCTTTTTACCGGATTATCTTTTCGGTTAATATCTTTGCCTAATTTAATATTTCGTGAGATTTTACGAACATTGCGGGTAAAAAAGGCTATTGCTACAGCCAACATTAGAATAAAAACGATAGTACTAATCATTGTTTTCTATTTTAAAAAGTAATACTCTTTTTGGAATTAAGTGCCAAAAATAAAAATTAATCGTTATAAAACACAAATTATCAGAACTTAATTCGTGGTATAAAATGAACAAAGACAAAAGATATTTGTTAATACGCTTTTGTCTTTGAGTTCTATTCTGAGTAAAATTAAAAATTATTTTTCTTTTACAGCTTGAATCAATGCTGGAAGCACTTTTGCTGCATCACCAACTATTCCATAGTTTGCTGCTTCGAATATCGGAGCATCTTTATCGGTATTAATTGCAACAATACATTTTGATGAGCTGATACCGGCCAGGTGCTGAATTGCACCAGAAATACCGGCAGCAATATAAAGATTAGGAGCAATAATTTTACCTGTTTGTCCTGTATGTTCTTCGTGTGTTCTCCATCCTTCGTCAGATACAGGTCTGGAGCAGGCAGTAGCTGCGCCAAGCAATTGTGCTAATTCTTCAATTGGGCCCCAATTGTCGGGTGATTTCATACCACGACCACCAGAAACAACAATTTCCGCATCGGTTAAAATAAGTTTACCCGTTTGTTTCTGAACATCAGTTACATTGGTTTTTATATCACCACTCAATACAGGTTCGAACGCTTCTATTGCAGCAGGTTTAGGATTTTCGGCAAACTCGAATGAATTTTGTGATAATGTAATGATTTTAACATCCGATTTAATTACAACATTTGCAAAAGCTTTACCAGATAAAGCTTTTTTGTAAATTACAAATGGTTCAACACTGATTGGCAATTTTGATACTGCAGAACCTAATCCGGCTTTAAGCCTAACTGACAATCGGGGAGCAATAGCTTTACCCGTGTTGTTGTTTGCAATGATTACTACTTTAGCACCAACTTTTTCAGCTACCTGGGCAATAACAGAAGTATAAGCCTGGTTATCGAGGTTTTTTAATTTGTCGTTGGTAACAGTAATAATTTTATCTGTTGAGTAATTAGCTAACTTTTTTAATTCATCTTCCTGTACATTCCCTATTGATAGAGCTACAGTTTGGGTTTTTAGCATTTCTGCAATTTTACCTGCATAAGAAACCAATTCAAACGATTGTTTCTTGAATTTGCCATCCCAGTTTTCTGTAAATACTAATACTGACATATATTTTATTTATTAAATTCGAACTTTGGTTAATATTAATGATTCGTTAACTAAATTACTTTAGCTTCGTTTTGCAAAAGATGAACTAACTCTTTTACATTCTCAGGATCAATCATTTTGCAAGGAGGTTTTGGTTTTGGCAATTCAAAACTTACAATCTCGGTTAAAGCATCAATTGCCTGAGGAGCAACAACAGCAAGGGGTTTTGTTTTTGCCATCATAATACCACGCATAGCAGCAATCATAGGTTCTTTTGCAATACCTTTCTGAACAACAACCAATACAGGTAATTGAGATTTGATTACTTCTTTACCACCATCAATATCGCGTGTAATTTTAACTTCGCCATTTGCTATTTCTAATGTTGAAACCGCAGAAACAGATGGGATATTTAAAAATTCTGCTACCATTCCGCCAACTGCAGAACCATTATAATCACTCGATTCTATACCATTAACAATAATATCGAAAGGATTTGTTTTAACATATTCGGCAATCTGTGCAGCTACAAAGTATGCATCTTTTGGTTCGGCGTCAATTCGAACAGCATCATCAGCACCTATTGCAAGAGCTTTTCTAATGGTAGGTTCAGCATCAACTTTACCAACTGTAATTACAGTAACTTTTTCAATATTATTAGCTGCATTCGCTTTCAATTCTAAAGCACGGGTTAATGCAAGTTCATCCCAGGGATTAATAATCCATTGTACTCCTGCTGTGTCAAAAGCTTTATTATCATTCACAAATTTAGCTTTTGTAGTAGTGTCTGGAACATTGCTTAAGCAAATCAGAATTTTCATTTACTTTTTTATTTAAGTTAATAATTAAATTATTCTTTCTTTTTATATTAATTCAAAGTTTATTTTTTATTTATACCAACCTGTAATTATGCATTTTAATTACCAAACAGGACAATATTAAAAATAAGTTCAAAAAAACCTTAAATCGTTTAGGTTGGCAAATATAAAAATAAGTGTTTAACAAACCAAATATCTTCAACTTATGGATAGACAAAGCAAAATCAACCGATTAAATCAGTATGAATATGAATTTGTTTCCCTGTTAATTTCAAGTTAAAAACTAAATACATGTTTAAAATGAATCTGTCGCGCTCTATTTATTAAATTTGTTTTTCAAAATTATTTACAAATGAATTCAAAAAATCTGATAAAATCTTTAGGTCCAGGCCTTTTATGGGCCGGAGCAGCTATAGGAGTATCGCATTTGGTACAATCGACACGTGCCGGAGCAATTTATGGTTTTCAGTTAGTTGGAATTATTCTGCTGATTAATTTGTTTAAATATCCATTCTTTGAGTTTGGCCCCAGATATGCCACATCAACCGGGGAGAGTTTGCTCGATGGTTATAAGCGTTTAGGAAAATGGGCTCTTATAGTATATTTGTTTTTAACAATTGCAACCATGTTTACATTACAAGCTGCAATAACAGTAGTTACAGCAGGAATATTTTCATTTGTATTTCATGATGTGATGTCAACATTTTACTGGACAGTTCTGATTCTGGGGATTGGTTCAGCAATCGTGGCTTTTGGGAAGTATTCGGTATTAGATAAAGTAATGAAAGTAATTATAATTCTGCTAGCAACATCAACAATTGTAGCTGTAATATTTGCATCAACAAAGGGATTTCATCCAAACCCGGAATTCGCAAGACATTTTAACTGGGGGTTTACTGACATTGCCCTATTAATAGCTATTGCAGGCTGGATGCCATCGGCTATTGATATTTCTGTGTGGCACTCATTCTGGTCGATTGCAAAAAGCAAAGCAGGTAAACATATTCCATCAGTTAAAGAATCGCTTTTCGACTTTAATGTAGGATATATTGGTACAGCAGTACTTTCAATCGGTTTTGTAGCACTTGGAGCTTTAGTAATGTATGGTACCGGCGAATCATTTTCAGAAAACGGAACGGTATTTTCCGGTCAATTAATGCGATTATTTACTTCAAACATGGGTTCATGGGCATACCCACTAATTGCTATCGCTGCTTTAACAACCATGTCGAGTACAGCATTAACCTGTTTAGATGCATATCCAAGAGTATTAAAACCTGCTACCGAACTGGTATTTCCAAAACTAAAAAAGAATAATTCCGACAGGTGGAATTGGCTATCGTGGCTATGGCTTGGTATTTTATTAACCGGAACTCTTTTGATTATTGCTTTCTTTTTAAAAGGAATGAGTTTTTTGGTTGACTTAGCAACAACATTATCGTTTCTTACTGCTCCTGTTTTAGGTTATATGAATTATAAAGTAATAACCGGATCAAATGTTCCAAAAGAACATCAGCCCAAATTATGGTTAAAAGTTTTATCGTGGGTTGGATTAATACTTTTAACAGGGTTTAGTGTTTATTATATTATCTGGAAAATTTTTATAGTTTAATTCTATTTCAAAGCGGCCGGAGTTTTGAACAAAAAAAGGGTGAATCGTACGATTCACCCTTTTTAATATAAAATTATTTTATGCCTGGGCAGTTGGCCCGCCAAAATTCATTGGCATAATCGGGCCCCCGTCGTCGGTTTTCTTTATTGTACCGTGCATACTTTCGTATTTGGCAATATTATCTTTTAGTGCACCCATAAAGCGTTTTGCATGCTCAGGAGTAAGAATAATCCTGGATTTTACTTCCGCTTTAGGGACACCAGGCATTACCCTGATGAAATCCAGAACAAACTCTGCACTTGAATGTGTAATAATTGCCAGGTTCGAATAAATACCTTGAGCAATATCTTCTTTTAAATCAATATTTATCTGCCCTTTTGGTTTTTTATCGTTTTCCATGATTTTTTATTTTCAAAAGTTAATCACGTTTTTTAGAAGTTACCATATTTTCATACTCTTCTTGTGAACCTACTATAATTTTCTCGTATTCACGAAGGCCAGTACCAGCAGGTATTTTATGGCCAACGATTACATTTTCTTTCAGACCTTCGAGATAATCAATTTTTCCATGAATAGCAGCTTCATTCAAAACTTTAGTTGTTTCCTGGAACGAAGCAGCAGACATAAAGCTCTTCGTTTGAAGTGCAGCTCTTGTGATACCTTGCAATACCTGACTTGATGTTGCAGGAACTGCATCGCGAGCTTCAACCAATTTAAGGTCTTTACGTTTTAACATTGAGTTTTCATCTCTTAATTTACGGGCAGTAACAATTTGTCCTGCTCTGAAAATTTGTGAATCGCCGGCATCAATAATAACTTTTTTATCGTAAATCCAGTCGTTCTCATCCATAAACTCCCATTTATCAACAACCTGACGTTCAAGGAATTTAGTATCACCCTGATCTTCGATTTCTACTTTACGCATCATTTGGCGAACGATAACTTCAAAGTGTTTATCATTAATTTTCACACCCTGTAAGCGATAAACCTCCTGAACTTCGTCAACTATATATTCCTGAACTTTTGTAGGGCCTTTAATTGCCAAAATATCAGATGGGGTAATAGCTCCATCAGATAATGGAATACCAGCCTTAACATAGTCGTTTTCCTGAACAAGAATTTGTTTTGAAAGTGGAACCAGGTATTTCTTTATTTCGCCTGCTTTTGAAGTAACAATAATCTCCCTGTTGCCCCGTTTAATTTTTCCAAAAGCAACTTCACCATCGATTTCAGAAACAACAGCGGGATTTGAAGGATTTCTGGCTTCGAATAACTCGGTAACACGAGGTAAACCACCGGTAATATCACCAGATTTACCAACAGCACGAGGAATCTTTGCAATAATTTCACCTGCTTTAACCATTTGTCCATCTTCGATGTTCATGTGAGCACCAACAGGTAAATTATACATTTTTATTTCCTCGCCATTTTTTCCAAGTAAACGTAATCCCGGATTTTTCTTTTTATCGCGTGATTCAATAATTACTTTTTCGCGAAATCCTGTTTGTTCGTCAGACTCTTCTTTAAAAGTAACACCTTCAATGACACTATCGAACTCAAGTTTTCCGTTTGCTTCAGAAATAATAACAGCATTGTATGGATCCCACTCACAAATTAAAGTTCCTTTTTTAACTTCACTTCCGTTTTTAATAAAAAGTTTAGAACCATAAGGAATGTTATATGTTGATAGTACAATACCTGTATTTTTATCGATAATACGCATTTCAGCCAAACGGCCAATCACGATATTAACTTTAGAACCGCTGTCATCAACTTTTTCAACAACACGTAGTTCTTCAATTTCAATTATTCCATCATATTTGGCAATAACTGAAGAATCAGCTGCAATATTCGATGCTGTACCCCCAACGTGGAATGTACGTAATGTTAACTGAGTACCAGGTTCTCCAATTGATTGAGCTGCAATAACTCCAACAGCTTCTCCTTTTTGAACCATTTTACCCGTTGACAGGTTGCGTCCATAACATTTTGCACAAACTCCGTTTTTCGATTCACAAGTTAATACTGAACGTATTTCTACTTGTTCTATTGGTGATGCTTCAATATTTCTTGCAACTTCTTCTGTAATTTGCTCTCCGGCACCAATAATCATATTTCCTGTAAGAGGATGGTAAACATTATGAACTGTTGTTCTGCCTAAAATTCTTTCGTATAATGTTTCAACAATTTCTTCGTTCTTTTTAATTGCAGTTGCAACCAAACCACGAAGAGTACCACAGTCTTCCTCGGTAATGATTACATCCTGAGAAACGTCAACCAAACGTCGTGTAAGATAACCGGCATCGGCAGTTTTTAAGGCTGTATCGGCCAAACCTTTACGAGCACCGTGTGTTGATATAAAATATTCAAGTACTGACAAACCTTCTTTAAAGTTAGAAAGAATAGGGTTCTCAATAATTTCGGAACCTGTATTTCCTGATTTTTGTGGTTTTGCCATTAAACCTCTCATACCTGAAAGCTGACGAATCTGTTCTTTAGATCCCCTTGCCCCAGAATCTAACATCATGTAAACCGAGTTAAATCCCTGGTTATCGGTAGAGAGCTTTTTCATTAATGTTTGTGTAAGCTTAGCATTAATGTGTGTCCAGATATCAATTATTTGATTATACCGTTCGTTATTGGTTATAAAACCCATGTTGTAGTTACTTAAAACTTCTTCAACTTGTTTATAACCATCATCAACCAATTCATCTTTTTCTTTCGGTATAATTACATCATCAAGATTGAAAGATAGACCACCCCTGAATGCCATCTTGTATCCAAGGTCTTTAATATCATCAAGGAATCTGGCAGTAAGGTCTGTACCTGTTTTTTTAAGTACATTGCTGATAATATCTCTTAATGATTTTTTAGTTAAAAGTTCGTTGATGTAACCAACAGGTTTAGGAACAAACTGATTGAAGAGAACTCTGCCAACAGTTGTTTCAATTGTTCTGCGAACGGGTTCTCCATCAACAAAATCATCAACTTTAACTTTTATATTTGCATGAAGAGCAACTGCGCCTTCGTTATAAGCAATAATTACTTCCTGGGGCGAATAAAAAGATAAACCTTCGCCTTTAACTCCGGGACGTTGCTTAGTAATATAATATAATCCTAAAACCATGTCCTGAGAAGGAACGGTAATTGGGGCACCATTTGCAGGGTTAAGAATATTATGCGATGCAAGCATTAACATTTGAGCTTCCAAAACAGCAGCATTACCAAGAGGTAAGTGAACAGCCATCTGGTCACCATCAAAGTCGGCGTTGAATGCAGTACAAACTAACGGGTGTAATTGAATTGCTTTACCTTCAATTAATTTGGGCTGAAAAGCCTGGATACCTAAACGGTGCAAAGTAGGTGCACGGTTAAGTAATACCGGGTGTCCTCTTAAAACATTCTCCAAGATATCCCAAACAACAGGATCTTTACGATCAACAATTTTCTTGGCAGATTTTACAGTTTTAACAATACCTCTTTCAATAAGTTTTCTAATAATAAAAGGTTTGTAAAGCTCAGCAGCCATATCTTTTGGTAAACCACATTCGTGTAAACGCAATTCAGGGCCAACAACAATAACAGAACGGGCAGAATAATCGACACGTTTACCAAGTAAGTTCTGACGGAATCGTCCTTGTTTACCTTTTAAACTATCGCTTAATGATTTGAGAGCCCTGTTTGAATCTGTCTTTACAGCATTTGATTTTCTTGAATTATCGAATAATGAATCAACAGCTTCCTGAAGCATACGTTTTTCGTTACGAAGAATAACTTCAGGAGCTTTAATTTCGATTAATCTTTTCAAACGGTTGTTTCTGATAATAACACGTCTGTATAAATCATTTAAATCTGATGTAGCAAACCGGCCACCATCAAGAGGAACTAAAGGACGTAATTCAGGGGGAATTACAGGAACCACTTTAACAACCATCCATTCCGGACGATTTATTCCTTTGGATGCGCGAAAAGCTTCAACCACGTTTAATCGTTTTAATGCTTCGTTTTTACGTTGTTGCGATGTTTCGGTATTTGCTTTGTGTCGTAACGAGTATGATAATTCGTCCAAATCAAGTCGCTCAAGCAATTTATAAAGTGCATCTGCACCCATATCAGCTATAAATTTGTTTGGATCGGAATCATCTAAATATTGATTCTCTTTAGGTAAAGTTTCAAGAATATCAAGATATTCTTCTTCTGTTAAGAAATCAAGATAATTAACCCCATCAGATGCTTTTATACCCGGATTGATAACGACATATCTTTCATAATATATTATTGAATCCAGTTTTTTTGTTGGTAAGCCTAATAAGTAACCTATTTTGTTAGGAAGTGATTTAAAGTACCAAATGTGAGCCACGGGTACAACAAGGGAAATGTGTCCCATTCTTTCGCGGCGAACTTTTTTCTCAGTTACTTCAACACCACAACGATCGCAAACTATACCTTTATATCTGATTCGTTTGTATTTACCACAATGGCATTCGTAGTCTTTTACCGGACCAAAAATACGTTCGCAAAATAATCCATCACGTTCAGGCTTATAAGTCCTGTAATTGATTGTCTCTGGTTTTAAAACTTCTCCACTCGAGCGTTCAAGAACTTCTTCGGGTGAAGCCAAACCAATAGAGATTTTTGTAAAATTACTCTTTACCTTATTATCTCTTCTGAATGACATATAATGAGTATTAAATGTATTAAATATAAAAAAACATAAAGAATGCCAGATTTGTCCAGCATTCTGCTTTATAAGAATTTAGTCAAGGTTAACACTTAACCCTAATCCGCGAAGTTCGTGTAACAATACGTTCAACGATTCAGGAATACCAGGTTGTGGCATGGGTTCTCCTTTAACAATGGCTTCGTAAGCACGGGCTCTACCATTAACGTCATCTGATTTTACAGTAAGAATTTCCTGTAAAATATTTGATGCACCAAATGCTTCAAGAGCCCACACTTCCATTTCACCAAAACGCTGACCACCAAATTGAGCTTTACCTCCAAGTGGTTGCTGAGTAATTAATGAATATGGGCCAATTGAACGGGCGTGCATTTTATCTTCAACCATGTGACCTAATTTTAACATGTAAATTAGTCCTACTGTAGCTGGTTGGTCGAACTTCTCACCTGTTCCGCCATCATAAAGTTGTGTTCTGCCATACGCGGGTAATCCGGCTTTTGTCGTGTATTCGGTAATCTGATCAAGGGTTGCACCATCGAAAATCGGGGTTGCAAATTTAACTCCTAACTTTTTACCTGCCCAGGCTAAAACAGATTCATAAATCTGTCCAAGGTTCATACGAGAAGGTACGCCAAGAGGATTAAGAACTATATCAACCGGAGTTCCATCTTCTAAGAAAGGCATATCTTCAACACGAACTATTCTGGCAACTATACCTTTATTCCCGTGTCTTCCTGCCATTTTATCACCAACAGTAACTTTTCTCTTTTTAGCAATATAAACTTTTGCCATTTGAATAATTCCTGTTGGAAGCTCGTCACCAATAGTAATATTGTATTTTTTACGCTTAACCTGAGAGTCAAGAGTTTTATATTTTACAATATAATTATGTATTAAGCCTCTGATAATGTCATTTTTATCTTTATCGGTAGTCCATTTATACGGATTGATATTCATGTAATCAATTTCCTGTAAAATCTTTGTTGTGAATTTTACACCTTTTGCAACTACATCGGCATTATAATAATCTTTAACACCTTGTGAGGTCTTACCATTAATAAGAATTGACAACTTGTCAATAAGCTTGTTTGTTAATTGTTCAACTTTCAGGTTAAACTCTTTTTCAACAGCATCGAGTTCACCTTTATCGGTATTTTTCGATTTTTTATCTTTTATTGCTCTCGAGAATAATTTTTTATCGATAACAACGCCACTTAATGAAGGAGAAGCTTTTAAAGAAGCATCTTTAACATCGCCGGCTTTATCACCAAATATTGCTCGTAATAATTTTTCTTCAGGTGAGGGGTCAGATTCTCCTTTAGGAGTAATTTTACCAATAAGAATATCACCTGGTTTAACATGAGCACCTATTCGAATTAAACCATTCTCGTCAAGATCTTTGGTTGCTTCTTCGCTAACATTAGGAATATCTGCTGTTAGTTCTTCAAGGCCTCGTTTGGTATCACGAACTTCAAGGACATACTCATCAATATGAATTGAAGTGAAAACATCGTTTTTAACAACATTTTCTGAAATTACAATAGCATCTTCGAAATTATACCCTTTCCAAGGCATAAATGCGACTTTTAAATTTCGTCCTAAAGCTAATTCTCCTTTATCAGTACCATATCCATCGGTTAAAATCTGGCCTTTGGTAACTTTTTGCCCTTTACGAACAATTGGTTTTAAATTGATACAGGTGTTCTGATTTGTTTTAGAGAATTTAAGCAATTTATATCGAATAGTATCATCATCGAAGCTGATAAAACGTTCTTCCTCTGTTCTTTCGTAACGAATAATAATTTCTTCGGCATCAACATATTCAACTATACCGTTTCCTTCAGCTACAATTTGTACTCTTGAATCGCTAACCACGTATTCTTCCAAACCAGTACCAACTATTGGAGCTTCGGGCACTAATAAAGGAACGGCCTGACGCGTCATATTCGAACCCATGAGGGCACGGTTTGCATCATCATGCTCCAAAAATGGAATAAGTGATGCTGCGATAGAAGCAATCTGGTTTGGAGCAACATCCATAAGCTTAACTTCTTCCGGAGTTGCCAATGGGTAATCTGCTTCAAAACGTGATTTAATCCTGGGGTTTATAAACTTGCCTTCATCACTAATTGGAGCATTCGCCTGGGCAATTGTTACACCTTCTTCTTCTTCGGCACTTAAAAATATCACTCCTTCGTCACTTAAATCAACTTTGCCTTCAGTAACTTTTCTGTAAGGAGTTTCAATAAATCCTAAATCATTAATTTTTGCATAAACGCATAAAGATGAAATAAGACCGATGTTTGGGCCTTCAGGAGTTTCAATAGGGCATAATCTTCCGTAATGGGTATAATGCACGTCACGTACTTCGAAACCGGCTCTTTCTCTCGATAATCCACCAGGGCCTAAAGCCGACATACGTCGTTTATGAGTCATTTCACCCAGCGGGTTCGTTTGATCCATAAATTGTGATAACTGGTTCGTTCCAAAGAAAGAGTTTATTACAGATGACAATGTTTTTGAATTAATTAAATCGATTGGAGTAAATACCTCGTTATCGCGAACATTCATTCGCTCACGAATAGTTCTTGCCATACGAGCTAAACCAACTCCAAATTGATTTGATAATTGTTCGCCAACAGTTCGTACCCTACGATTGCTTAAATGGTCAATATCATCAACATCTGTTTTTGAATTTATTAATTCAATAAGATATTTAATAATTTGAATTATATCTGCATTTGTCAGGACTTTGGTCTCTACCGGTGTTTCAAGGTTAAGTTTTTTATTTAACCTGTAACGTCCAACATCACCAAGATCGTATCGTTTATCGGAGAAGAAAAGCTTATCGATTACATCACGGGCAGTTGCTTCATCTGGTGGTTCAGAATTTCGAAGTTGTCTGTAAATATGCAATACAGCTTCTTTTTCCGAGTTACAGGGATCTTTCTGCAAGGTATTGTAAATAATTGCAAAATCGGTTATGCTCTGATCTTCTTTATGAACCAATATTGTTTTTGCACCAGAATCAACAATCTGATCAACATGTTCATTTTCAATAACTGTTTCTCTGTCGATAATAACTTCATTACGTTCAATAGAAACAACTTCACCGGTATCTTCATCAACAAAATCTTCAACCCATGATTTTAAAACACGGGCTGCAAGTTTTCGTCCAACATATTTTTTTAATCCGGATTTTGAAACTTTCACCTCGTCAGCGAGGTTAAAGATTTCAAGAATTTCTTTATCACTCTCGTAACCAATAGCTCTTAAAAGAGTAGTTACAGGTAATTTCTTTTTACGGTCGATATAAGCATACATCACATTATTGATGTCGGTAGCAAACTCGATCCATGAGCCACGGAATGGAATAATTCTAGCCGAGTAGAGTTTTGTTCCATTTGCATGTAAGCTTTGACCAAAAAATACACCAGGAGAACGGTGTAATTGAGATACAATAACACGCTCCGCGCCATTTATAACGAAAGTACCTCTTTCGGTCATGTATGGAACTGTTCCAAGATATACATCCTGAATAACTGTATCGAAATCCTCATGTTCAGGATCGGTGCAATACAATTTAAGTTTTGCTTTTAACGGAACGCTAAAAGTTAATCCACGTTCAATACATTCTTCAATAGAATACCTGGGTGGATCGATATAATAATCTAAAAATTCAAGTACAAAGTTATTCCTGGTATCAGTGATTGGAAAGTTTTCGCTAAAGACCTGGTATAAGCCTTCTTTTTTTCTTTCTTCAGGAATAGAATTAAGCTGAAAGAACTCTTTAAATGATTTTAATTGAATTTCAAGAAAATCAGGATATTCCAGCTTATTTTTAGTTGATGCGAAACTAATTCGTTTATTGGTAATATTTGAAGACATTTACGTAATGAATTAATTGAACTCAAACAAAAAAATAATAAAAAGGCTTAGAATCCTAAACAAAAGGACTCTAAACCCTGAAAGTTAGTATGTTAGGTTAACCCTATTTAAGTTCAACTTCTGCTCCTGCTTCTTCTAATTGTTGTTTAAGTGATTCAGCTTCTTGTTTAGAGATACCTTCTTTAACCGCTTTAGGTGCAGCATCAACTAGTTCTTTAGCTTCTTTAAGTCCTAAACCAGTTAATTCTTTTACTAATTTTACAATTTGTAATTTAGCGCCACCTGCTGCTTTTAAGACAACATCAAATTGGGTTTTTTCAGCTGCTGCTGCTTCGCCACCGGCTGCAGGTCCTGCTACAGCTACTGCTGCAGCTGCAGGTTCTATACCATATTCTTCTTTTAATATGTTTGCTAATTCATTTACTTCTTTTACAGTTAAGTTAACCAACTGTTCTGCAAACGCTTTTAAATCTGCCATTTTTACTTATTTTTAAAATTTAATTACTTATTTTCCTTATTCTTTTTTATCTGATAGTGTTTCAAGAACACCTGCTAGGATGTTATTTCCTGTTTTAAGCTGTGAAATTACTGTTTTTATTGGTGATTGTAATAATCCAATAAGTTCGCCCAGTAATTCTTCTTTAGATTTCACATTTACTAATGCTTCTAACTGATCATCGCCAACATATACTGATTCTTCAACATAAGCTCCTTTTAAAATAGGTTTTGGGAATTTTTTTCGGAACTCTTTGATCAGTTTTGCCGGAGCATTTCCAGTTTCAGTAAACATTATTGCAGTAGGCCCTTCTAATACAGGGTAAAGTTCTTCTACCTGGTAATCTGTTTTTTGTAGTGCTCTTTTTAGAAGTGTGTTTTTAACAACCAACATTTGAATGTTGTTTTCGAAACATTTTCTACGAAGCAAACTGGTACTTTCTGCATTTAGTTCACTGGCATCAGCAAGATAAAAATGTGTTGCGTTTTTTAATTGATCAACAAGATTGTTTACAATTATATCTTTCTCTTCGCGTTTCATAATAAAATTTTTTACTCTTTAATGTCAAATTAGAATTTAAATAGATTTAGTATCTATTTTAATTCCTGGACTCATTGTGCTAGAAAGGTAAACACTCTGTATATAAGTTCCTTTTGCTGCAGATGGTTTAAGTTTATTAACCATAGCAATAAATTCTCTTACATTGTCAACCAATTTTTTAGGTTCGAAAGAAACTTTTCCAATAGCTGAATGGATAATCCCAAATTTATCAACTTTGAAATCTATTTTTCCTTTTTTAACTTCTTCAACAGCTTTACCAACTTCCATTGTAACAGTACCTGTTTTTGGATTTGGCATTAAACCGCGAGGGCCTAAAATTCGACCTAAAGCACCAACTTTTGCCATAACTGGAGGCATCGTGATAATTACATCAACATCTGTCCATCCACCTTTTATTTTTTCAATGTAGTCATCTAAACCAACATAATCGGCTCCTGCCGCTTTAGCTTCTTCTTCCTTATCAGGAGTACAAAGAACTAAAACTCTTGCTGTTTTACCAGTACCATGAGGTAATGTAACAACACCACGAACCATTTGGTTAGATTTTCTAGGGTCAACTCCTAATCGCACATCAAGATCCACTGATGCATCAAATTTAGTGGTAGTAATTTCTTTTACCAGGTTTGATGCTTCTTCAATAGTATATTGTTTACCAATATCGATCTTTTGGATGGCAATCTTTCTATTTTTAGTAAGTTTTGTCATAACTTCTTTCGAAATATTAGATATTATTTATTACCCGGAAAATCACCTTTTACAGTGATACCCATACTTCTGGCGGTTCCGGCTACCATCTTCATAGCTGAATCAATTGTAAAAGCATTCAAATCAGCCATCTTATCTTCTGCAATTGCACGTACCTGATCCCATGTAATAGAAGCTACTTTATTTCTATTGGGTTCAGCAGATCCTGATTTTAATTTGGATACTTCAAGTAGTTGAACAGCTACAGGAGGAGTTTTAGTTACAAAATCGAAAGATTTGTCGCTATAAACAGTAATAACCACAGGTATAACCTTACCGGCTTTATCCTGTGTTCTTGCATTAAACTGCTTGCAAAACTCCATTATATTTACACCTTTGGAACCTAATGCAGGACCTACTGGTGGAGATGGGTTTGCAGCACCACCTTTTATTTGCAATTTAATTAAACCAGCAATTTCTTTTGCCATAATCTAAATTTGTTCTTAAAAATTTACTCTTTTTCGACTTGCATAAAACTTAATTCCAGTGGTGTTTTTCTACCAAAGATTTTAACCATTACTTTTAATTTTTTCTTTTCATCGTTAACTTCTTCAATAACACCATTGAAACTATTAAACGGACCATCTATAACTTTTACAGTTTCTCCAACAAAAAAAGGAACATTCAATTCTTCGTCGCTTTCTGCTAGTTCATCAACTTTACCTAATATACGATTTACTTCAGACTGACGCAAAGGAGTTGGGTTGTCACCTTCCGACTCAAGGAAGCCAATTACATTGGTAATATTTTTCAGGATATGTGGAATTTCTCCAACTAAAGCGGCTTCTATCAGAACGTAACCAGGGAAAAAACTTCTTTCTTTGCTAATTTTTTTCCCATTTCTGATTTGGTACACTTTTTCAGTTGGAATTAATACCTGAGAAACATAATCTTGTAATTTAAGTCTGGCTATTTCGCTCTCGATATACTCTTTCACCTTTTTTTCTTTTCCACCAATAGCCCGGAGAACATACCACTTCTTTTCAACTTCAGCCATGTTTCTTCTTAGATTAATAGAATAAACTGTAAATTATGTCCATTAAATTTTGAAAACTAATATCCATCACAAAAATAATTAATGCGATGATTAAGGAAGCAATCATAACAACAATTGCGCTATTCTGCAATTCTGACCATGTAGGCCAGGAAACTTTATGTATAAGTTCGTTAAATGCTTCTTGAAAATAGATTTTAAGTTTCATGTTCTTTAATAAAATTTGCACGGGTGGTAAGGATCGAACTCACGACCTTTGGTTTTGGAGACCACTGCTCTACCAGCTGAGCTACACCCGTGTTTAATAAAGATTCGAATATTTCACGAATCTTTATTTATACTGATTTATTCAACAATTTCTGTAACCTGACCAGCACCAACTGTTCTACCACCTTCGCGGATAGCAAAACGTAATCCCTGGTTAACAGCAACAGGAGTAATTAGCTCAACAATAATAGTTAAGTTATCACCAGGCATAACCATTTCAGTTCCTTCTGGCAACATAATTTCACCTGTTACATCAAGAGTTCTGATATAAAACTGAGGACGATATTTATTATGGAATGGGGTATGACGTCCACCTTCTTCTTTTTTCAAAATATAAACTTCAGCTTTAAATTTTGTATGAGGAGTAATTGAATTTGGTTTACAAATAACCATACCTCTTCTGATTTCGTCTTTATCAACACCTCTTAATAAAAGGCCCACGTTATCACCAGCTTCACCTGTATCGAGGATTTTACGGAACATTTCAACTCCTGTACAAACTGATTTCTTTTTATCAGCACCAAGACCGATAATTTGAACTTCGTCGCCAGTATTTACAACACCTGTTTCAATTCTACCAGTAGCAACAGTACCACGGCCGGTAATTGAGAATACATCTTCAACAGGCATTAAGAATGGTTTTTCACGTTCACGTGGAGGCAATTCAATATAAGTATCAACAGCGTCCATTAACTCCATTACTTTGTCTTCCCATTTAGCTTCACCGTTAAGTGCACCTAAAGCAGAACCTTTAATAACAGGAGCATTATCGCCGTCAAATTTGTAAAAACTTAATAATTCACGAACTTCCATTTCGACTAATTCGATAAGTTCTGGATCGTCAACCATATCCACTTTATTTAAGAACACAACAAGTCTGGGAACGTTTACCTGACGAGCTAAAAGGATGTGTTCGCGTGTTTGTGGCATAGGGCCATCAGTAGCAGCAACTACTATGATAGCACCGTCCATCTGAGCAGCACCAGTAACCATGTTTTTAACATAGTCAGCGTGTCCAGGACAGTCAACGTGAGCATAGTGTCTGTTTGCTGTTTGATATTCAATGTGTGCAGTATTGATTGTGATACCTCTTTCTTTTTCTTCAGGGGCATTATCAATAGAATCAAAACTTCTTACTTCTGACAAACCTTTCTTAGCTAAAACCATAGTAATGGCAGCTGTAAGAGTAGTTTTGCCATGGTCTACGTGTCCAATAGTACCAATGTTTACGTGTGGTTTGGACCTGTCAAATTTTTCTTTAGCCATAACTCCAAAATATTAGATAATTAGATAATTTATAATAACATTCACTTTTAAAAACATTCAAATTTGAGCCAATGATGGGAATTGAACCCATGACCCCTTCCTTACCAAGGAAGTGCTCTACCCCTGAGCTACATCGGCAGGGATTAGAGCGGGAGACGGAACTCGAATCCGCGACCCTTAGCTTGGAAGGCTAATGCTCTACCAACTGAGCTACTCCCGCAAAATGTTGGTGGGGAGAGCAGGATTCGAACCTACGAAGGCGTACGCCAGCAGATTTACAGTCTGCCCCTGTTGGCCACTTAGGTATCTCCCCAACAATAACATTTCCGAGCCGATGGAGGGATTCGAACCCCCGACCAGCTGATTACAAATCAGCTGCTCTGGCCAACTGAGCTACATCGGCAATAAAAGAACGCCGATTTTGGAAAATACTTCCAAAATCGGTTTGCAAATGTATAAATTTTTATTTATAACACAAATAAAATCAAATGAATTTTACGTTTTTTTTTATATTACATCCCTCGTTGCTTCTCTTTCGATTTTTTTAATTGGCGTATTAGTGCATCTATCGCATTATCAGTAGATTCTTCAAACGATTTTGTTTTCTTTTTTGCAAATAAATCATTACCCGGAATACGTAGTTTTATTTCGGTAATTTTATTTTCTGCACTTTGATCTTTTTCAAGACGTAAGAAAACTTCAGCCTCGATAATGTTATCATAAACCTGAACAAATTTTTTAACTTTATTATTTACAAAATCTACTAATTTTTTGTCAGCATCAAAATGAACTGAATGAATTTTAATGTCCATGGTAATTCCTCCATTATTTATGCTCGTGGGTGAGCTTGTTTATAAATAGTTTTTAATTTTTCAAACGTATTGTGCGTATATACCTGAGTTGCTGAAAGACTTGCATGTCCAAGCAGTTCTTTTATTGCATTTAAATTTGCTCCATGATTTAACATGTGAGTTGCAAATGTATGCCTTAAAATATGAGGACTTTTTTTCTCAATAGTAGTTACTATTTTTAAGTATTTATTTACAACCCGGTATACAAATTTTTCATATAATTGGGTTCCTTTATCTGTGATAAAGAAAAACTCATTTTCAAATACATTAAATTCTTTATTTTTAAATTCAATATATTGTTTAAGCGATTTTGCAAAAGAAGAATGAATTGGAATTATTCTTTCTTTCTGGCGTTTTCCAAGAACTTTTATAGTATTGTTATATAAATCAACATCATTGTTTTTAATTCCGATAAGTTCAGATAACCTTATCCCTGTATTGTAAAACATTTCGATAATTGTCCGGTTTCTTATACTTGAAAAATCATTGCCAAATGAAAAATCGTCTAATAGAATGGCAATTTGCTTTTCCTCGACGAACAGTGGGATTTTTTTCGTGATTTTTGGAGAAACAACTTTATCCATAGGATTTATCTGGATATATCCTTCACGAAGTAAAAACTTATAAAAAGTTTTTAATGTAGAAATTTTTCGATTTACAGATAATGATGAAAAATCTTTTTCCATTAGACTTACAATCCAAGACCTGATCATTTTCTCATCAGAATCTTCTGGTTTAAATACATTAAAAGAATTTTCGATAAACTCTGTAAATTGGTTTAAATCATTGTTGTATGATTTTACAGTGTTTATCGAAAATCGCTTTTCGAATTGTAAATATTTTAGAAAAAGTTCTTTATACATATAGGGTAATTTTGAAATTAAAAGTAATTAAATATCCGGGAAAGGATATAAAGTACTCACCCTATATTTACTATTCTTCTTTTTGTTGCATTTGTTGAATATAGATTGCTTTCTTTAAAAGCTCTCTTTTTCGAACGGATGGTTTAGAAAAAGCTTGTCTTTCTCTTAATTCCTTAACAACACCAGTTTTTTCAAATTTTCTTTTAAACTTTTTTAAAGCTCTTTCGATGTTTTCGCCTTCTTTTAACGGTACTACTATCATATTTAATTTAATTTTAAGAGTCGCAAAAATATTAATTTAAAACACACTTTTCAAAAAATATCAATAAAAATTTTATATTATTTTACTTGATGTTGAGAATGAGAATATTACGATTCAGATTTATTGTTTTTTTTGTACTAAATAAATATACACTTTAATTTAGCTAATGTCAAAAATATTTAAACATATTTATTATAATTCTAAATAGGGTTTTATTTTTAAATAAACATCAATCGGAATCAAATTGTTTTCAACTAATTCATCAGTAAAATTAAAGTTGCCATTTAACTCCCTGTATTTTAATATTGCCTGAACCTGGTATTTATTTAAATAGGGGTGTTTAATTAGTTCTTTATATTCAACTGTATTAATTTTCAACTTTACAATTAATGATGTATCAATAGTTATTTGATTAATAAACTGATTATACCGTGCAGTATCCATTCCGGTTATCTCCATCAATTGTTCTTTTTTAACAAAACCACCCAAACGATTCCTGTATTTGGAGATTTTATTTGCATAAGTTTTACCTATACCTTTCAGAAACACTAATTCAGAATCGGATGCTGAGTTTATTTCAATATTTTTAATTTGAAATTGCATTTCGTTTTTATATTGAGCGGAATTGTATTTTTCATTTTTTTGATTATTGTTTATTGCAATATATTTCTCCAGAATATTGTATTGTTCCTGTGGAATTCCATAAATCTTTAATAAATCACTGTTTTTATAGAATCTTCCGCCCCTGCTTCTGTAATTTAAAATTGTTTTCACTTGATTCTGACTAAACCCTAAGGAAATAAATTCTTCATCTGTAGTAGTATTCGGATCAAAATTGAAAAATTTCTCGGGTACTTTCCATGCTTGTTCTCCTGGATTTTCAAAATCTTTGTATTTTGGTGTTACGTCTTTTAAAACCAAGGATTCTTCGAACGATTTCACTTTTGCCGCGAAATCTGTATTTTCAAGATTTAATTCAGTTTTTGATTGATTTAGAAGAAAATACCGGGTAATTACGATTATTAGTACAATGGTAACAAGGATAATAATTCCCCTACGTTCTTTTCGTGTAAAAGAGAAATATTCTTTATATCTACGACTTAGCATTTATAAAGAGATTAATTTTTTTAATATTAATATCATATTTAATCCTAAATCAAGGAGTTAAGAAGCAGAAGAAACAAAAAACAGGGCAAAAGCCCTGTTAAACATTTAGTTTAAAAATTTATGCTATATCAATTTCTTTAGCAAGATAGACATCCTGTATGGCATTTAATAATTCAACACCATCTTTCATTGGGCGTTGGAACGCTTTACGTCCGGAAATTAGGCCCATCCCTCCTGCTCGTTTATTAATAACTGCTGTAGCAACTGCATCGGCTAAATCAGACGCACCTTTTGATTCGCCCCCAGAATTAATAAGGCCCGAGCGTCCCATATAGTTATTAATAACCTGGTACCTGGTTAAATCTATCGGGTGATCTGTTGTTAGTTGGGTATAAACCTTTTCATTTGTTTTTGCAAAATGAATCGCTTTAAAACCTCCATTATTTGTTGGAAGCTTTTGTTTGATAATATCAGCCTGAATTGTAACGCCAAGGTGATTTGCCTGGCTTGATAAATCTGATGCAGTATGATAATCGACACCATCTTTTTTAAATGCATCGTTTCGGGTATAGCACCATAAAACAGTAACCATTCCAAGCTCGTGTGCCCGTTCGAAAGCTTCAGAAACTTCTAAAATCTGACGATTTGACTCGTCTGAGCCAAAATAAATTGTTGCACCAATAGCTTTTGCACCCAGATTCCATGCTTCTTCTACTGTACCAAATAAAATCTGATCATATTTATTTGGATAAGTCATTAATTCATTATGATTTATTTTAACCATAAATGGAATCTTGTGGGCATATTTCCTGGAAACAGAGGCTAAAACTCCAAATGTAGAAGCAACAGCATTACAACCACCTTCGATTGCAAGTTTTACAATGTTTTCGGGATCAAAGTATGCCGGATTTGGAGCAAAAGACGCACCTGCAGTATGTTCAATTCCCTGATCAACAGGCAATATTGACAGGTAACCGGTACCAGCTAACCGTCCATGATTTAACATTTGTTCCAGGTTATTTAATACCCGTGGAGTTCGGTTTGAGTGATATACAACCCTGTCGATAAAATCAGGCCCTGGTAAATGTAACTGACTCTTATCAACGGTCTGGCATTTATGTTTCAGCAGATAATCTGCATCTTTTCCCAGTAATTCAACAATCTTGTTATAAGTCATAACCTTTAATATTTATGTGTTTAATACTCTTTTTACAAATTTATAAAATAAAAAGCACTTTTTGAAATTGAGTATATGGAAGATTTCTAATAAAACCTAGAATGGATATCCGATACCAATATTAAATGAAAGATCGTTTCGCACAAACTCACGGTTTCCGACAATCCAACGTTGATCTGACGGGAGAGAAGGATCTCTTAATTTAATACCTATATCACAACGAAGAATAACAAATGAAAGATCGAAACGAAAACCTAAACCGGAACCAATTGCAATTTCTTTATAAAATTCGTTTTTATTAAAGAAAGCCCCTTCGCGGTTATCTTCTTTTATCGACCAGATATTTCCTGCATCGAGAAATAAAGCTCCCTCGAGAACCCAAAACAATTTAAACCGATATTCAAAATTTGCTTCAAGTTTAATATCAGCCGTTTGATTTGGATAGTCAGAAATAGTATCACCGGTATATGAACCAGGGCCAAGAGAACGTACACTCCATGCCCTGATACTATTTGCCCCACCAGAGAAATATTTTTTTTCGAAAGGTATTGCAGATGAGTTTCCATATGGCATTCCGGCACCTACAAAAATACGGTACACGAAATTATTTGTTTCATTCAGAATCTGGTAGTAACGAAAATCAAAATCCAATTTAACAAACTGGGAATAAGGTAAACCAAATATCTCGTAACTACCGTTATTTGTTTTTGAATTTGAAATTTCACTTATTGCAGAAAGTATATTCCCGGATAATTCTGAGTTTAGCCTGAAATAATAAAAATCCTTATTTTTCTTAATATCCTGGTTATTAAAAATAAAACTATAATTTGTTACTGAAACCAAGTGATTTTCATAACTTGATGAAAGCAGGGTTTTTTCAATATATTCTTTAAAATCTTGTGTTACATAAGGCAATTTAACAGCATTTAGTTCGATTAACCGAAGTATATGTTTATTGTATTTATTGCCATCCCACGAATACCCATAGGCTATATTAGCTATTGTACGCCTGTAATCTGGCCTGTCCTGGTAATTATATCCAATAGAAATATGGGTTTTGGGCTTATATTTTTTACTAAACTCTTCGGCGCGGAATACAGGAAGAATAAATTTGGGAATACTCACCGTGATATCACCCCCCAATTCAATAGTATTGTTTATTCTCTGGATTTGCTCGTTTAAAGTTTCTACTGAGCCATTCAGCTTGAAATCAACAATTTCGGCCCCGCCAAAAAAACTTTTATTCTGATAAAGTAAATTCCCTCCTACCCCCAAATTACCCGAAGAGTTTGTACCCTGAAACTCAACTGTATATGATTGGAGATTAAACCTGGTTAATTGAATAGTACAATCAAGATACCCAACATCCAAACTATCATTTGCTAAAGGAAAAAGTTCTTTAAATTGAATATTAATAAGTTTATATAATCTCAATGAATTGAGGTGTTGAAAAGTGCTATTTGAATTATCTAAACTATATAAACTAACTTCTTTTAAAAAATTGGATTGAAAAATTACTTTATTGCTTGATCTTTCGCCTGCTTGTTTTATAAAATAAATTCCATTCGAATAGGTGGTATCGAAACTGTTAAAATAATCCTGCTTGTATATTAATGACTTACGCGGATCGAAATTTGTATATACATAAACATTATTAATATAATATTTTTTATGATTCGATGTTTTATTTAATTCTGAAGTATCTTTTTGCTGAAATTGTTTTACAACAAGCGTAATATCAACTGTAAGGTTCTGTGACGAACTGTCTGCCTGAAAATAAACATATTGTTTATCAAAATTAAAATATCCTTTTTGTTTTAATAGTGTTTCTATTCTTTTACGTTCATCTTGCAACATGTCTCTATCGAAATTATCCCCGATTTTAATTAGTGAATTTGGTGTATCAGTCATCACGATCGGCTTAATTCCTTCGTCTTCAATTAAATAATTAAGACTTTTTATTTTGTACGGTTGATTAGGTTTTATATAATAATATACTTTAGCTTTTTTACGGTTAAAAATAACTGAATCTTTAACTGTAGAGTTATAATAACCTTTTGTATTTAAAAATGCATTTAGCTGGGTATTTGATTTTTCAGTAAGATACTCATCGAAAAGTACAGGTTCTTCACCAATTCTGCGTAACCAATTGCTTACTCCCTTTTCTTTTTTGGGGTTTGACATGTTGTATAACCAAAGATGAAACCGTAATCCTAAAATTCTTTTATTTGGTTTTTGCCTGATATAAATTTTTAATTCGTCTTTTTTTAAGTCGGATTTTGAAATTCTGATTTTTGATTTATCAAGTAAATACTTGTCTTCGGGTACATGCCTGGCAGGACTGCACGAAAATAATAATGTAAAAATCAATAAATAAATTGATAAAGAACAATACCGGGAAAAATAATTTGTAAATCGGGTACTTTTCAAGGCTTTAATTTTATTTATCTTTACAACAGTATCGAAAAAATTCATTTCAATGATTAGCAAAAATAAAATTAAATTCATTAATTCCTTAAAAAAAAAGAAATACCGTGAAATTCAACGGATTTTTTTTGCCGAAGGTGAAAAATTAGCTGACGAACTACTGAATTCGAGTATTCAAATTACCCAACTTTTTGCAACTAAAATCTGGCTCGACGAACATTCGAAAAAACTGCATGGGCAGAAATTTGAAATTGACGAAATATCAGAAAAGGAGTTGCAATCAATAAGTTCATTAACAACACCCAATAAAGTATTTGTATTAGCTGAACAACCAGTACATGATTATAAAAAAGAAAACATTGATTCTAAATTAAGTATTCTCTTAGACAATATAAGCGATCCCGGGAACCTGGGAACAATTATTCGTATTGCTGATTGGTTTGGTATTGAAAATATTTTCTGTACTCCTGAAAGTGTCGATTTATATAATCCAAAAGTTGTTCAATCGACAATGGGAGCAATATGCAGAGTAAAAGTACATTATACAGGTTTTGAAGAATTAATCGATACATACAATAAAAAAAATGGATTCCCGGTATATGGAACTTTCCTCGAAGGAGAAAATATTTATACCGAAAATTTAACTGAAAGAGGATTTATAATCCTGGGAAGTGAATCGCATGGTATTTCAGACAATATAAAGCCTTTGGTTAATAAAAAGCTATATATCCCTAATTTCTCGGATGGAAAAGCAACATCGGAATCGTTAAATATTTCTATTGCAGCAGGAATAGTTTGTTCCGAGTTCAGGCGAAAAACATTCTATTCAAAGTGAAGTGAAAACATAAACATACGCGAATTTAACTCATCAACAGCATTTGCATACTGAGGATAATCCTGTGAAGCATCAGGTGAAACAACATTCCTGGTTCCAATTGAATATTTTATTTCGGTTGAAAGTTTAAAATAAGCAAGATAAAAATCGAGCCCGAAACCAATTTCGTAGTAAATATCAAAAGGCTTTAATTTAATATATATACCCTCATCTTCGTTAAATTCTTTATTTCGGGCCATATCGTTCCGAATATTAACTCCGCCAATTATATAGGGCCTGTAATTCTTTATCCTGTCGGCTTTATATTTAATTAAAAAAGGTAAATCTATAAATGTAGATTCAATATTCATTTCCCTTTCAATTGTATTATTATTTTTATTATAAAACAGGATATTACGCTGGCCAAGAGAAATACCCGGCAAGAAACGAAAATCTAAATTATCGCCTAACCGTAAACTCGAAACCACAGCCACGTGAAAGCCGGGCGAAAGGTTATTGATTTCAGGAATAAGTGTATCTGCCCCGGACGAAACCATCGTTGGAATTAACTCGAAATCCATTGTATTAAACCCGACTGTAAATCCAAAATGGATTACTTTATGATCAACTTCCTGGTAATTTACAATTAATTCTTTTTGAGCCAATGCCAAATGAAAGGATAAAGCAGAAATAAGAAATATCAGAGTTCTTTTCACTTTTTAATAGTTTGATTCTTAAAAACGTACTATTTACAAATATAGTATTCTTATTGAAAATGATTATCTTTTATTTTTTTCACCAGTATAAATTGAAGCAACACCAAAAGTCAATTGCCTGTTTATACAATTTACAAATCCGCATTTTTCCAATATAGAAATAAACTTTTGATTTTCAGGAAACAGATCAACAGATTCAGGTAAATAAGAATATGCCGATTTATCTTTTGAAATTAATTTCCCGACAAACGGTAATATTTGTTTAAAATAAAAATTATAAATCTGTTTTACCGGGAATTTTCGTGGTTTCGAAAACTCAAGAATTACCAGCCGTCCATTAGGTTTAAGAATCCTGAATATTTCGGACAATCCTTTTTCCAGGTTCTCGAAATTGCGAACCCCAAAAGCAACTGTAATTGCATCGAAAGAATCGTCATTAAACTGGAGATTTTCTGAATCCCCTTTTTGAAGAGTTATTTTACGTTGTAATCCTTTGCGTTCAATTTTCTTTTGCCCAATACTTAACATTTCTTCAGAAATATCAATCCCGATAATCTCGTCGGGATTTAATCGAAGTGCTTCAATAGCCAGGTCAGCAGTACCTGATGCAACATCGAGAATGCGCCTTGGATTAATATCTTTCAGGCAATTAATAGCTTTTCGCCGCCAAATAGTATCGATACCCAGTGAAAGGAAATGATTTAAAAAATCATATCTGTATGCTATATTATTGAACATTTGAGCAACCTGCTCTTTTTTCCCATTCGCTTGGTTTTTATATGGTATCAGCACTGATTTTTTATTAATCTTGTTTTAAATAACTTTCAAGTGCATTATCGTACAGTTTTTTAATATCGGCAATAAATCCATACGAATTATCATCTATTCTAAGTTCTGTTTTAGTTACATGGCCTAAAGCAGAAAACGGAACTTTTTGTTCAATCATGAAATCGATAAAATGATCTTCATTTGAAGGAGAAACGGTAACAACAACACGGCTTTGAGCTTCGCCAAACAAGAATGCATCTTGTCTTACCTCTGCATCTGTAGTAACATCGAAACCAAAACCACGAATTATAGCCGACTCTACAAGAGTTGTAAATAATCCTCCATCTGAAACATCGTGGGCGGAAAGAACCAGGTTCTTTTTAATTAATCCCTTAATAGCTTCCTGTACTTCGAATTCCTCATCCAAATCAAAATAAGGAGCCGGAGATTGATCTATATTATGAATATAATTTAAATATTCCGAGGAATTAATATCGTCGCGGGATTTACCGATAAGATAAATCATATCTCCTTTATTTTTAAATGCAATGGTCATCTGGTCGTTCTTATTTTCAACAATACCAATCATTCCAATTGTAGGAGTCGGGTAAACAGGCTCAACTTTACCACCTATCGACATTTGATTATAAAAACTCACGTTTCCGCCAGTAACAGGGGTATTGAATTTTTTACAGGCATGACTCATTCCTTTAATCGCGTGTACAAACTGCCAATATACTTCGGGGCTATAAGGATTTCCAAAGTTCAGGCAATTGGTAATTGCCAAAGGAACACCACCTGAGCAAACAATATTTCTTGCTGCTTCTGAAACAGCAATTGATGTACCTTTTTCAGGATCGGCTTTTACATAACGTGAATTGCAATCAACAGTCATTGCAATAGCTTTATCGGTTCCTTTAATGTTATACAAGCCTGCATCTGATGGGAAATTGGTACTCATATTACCTGTACCAACCATGGTATCGTATTGTTCAACAACCCACTTTTTGGAAGCAATATTTGGACTTTGAAGTAATTTCAGGGCTGTTTCTTTATAGTTTGCGGGTTCTTTAACCTGATCAATTTTAAATTTCTGAAGTTCTTTAAAATAAGCCGGTTCTTTGTATTCTCTCTCATAAACCGGGGCGCCACCACCCAGAACAAGTGTAGATGCAGGTACTTCGGCAACCAACTCATCGTGCATGTAAAAATAAAGCTTGTCTTCCTTAATAACTTCTCCTATGATAGCACAATGCAAATCCCACTTATCGAATATCTGTTCAACAATTTTTTCTTTCCCTTTGTGAACAACAACCAGCATTCGTTCCTGCGATTCGGATAAAAGTATTTCCCAGGGATGCATTTCCTGTTGGCGTAATGGTACTTTATCGAGATAAACCTTCATTCCATGGTTTCCTTTTTCCGACATTTCGGACGTTGAGCAAATAATACCCGCGGCACCCATATCCTGCATACCAACAACAGCACCTGTTTTATTTAATTCTAAAGTAGCTTCGAGCAATAATTTCTCCATAAACGGGTCCCCAACCTGAACCGATGGCAAATCATCGGCAGAATTCTCGTTTAAATCGGCCGATGCAAACGTTGCGCCATGAATACCATCTTTCCCGGTAGATGAACCAACAATATAAACAGGGTTTCCAACACCTTTAGCTATTGCCGAAATCATTTCATCTTTTTTCATGATTCCAACAGACATTGCATTTACCAATGGATTTGTATTGTAACATTTATCAAAATATACTTCGCCACCCAGAACAGGTATTCCAAATGCATTTCCATAATCGCCAATACCTTTAACAACTCCTTTCAAATGCCATTTTGTACGTTGTAAATTTAAATCGCCAAAGCGCAACGAGTTAAGCTGAGCTACAGGCCGGGCACCCATTGTAAAAATATCACGATTTATACCTCCTACCCCGGTTGCAGCTCCCTGGTATGGTTCAACTGCAGATGGGTGATTGTGCGATTCTATTTTAAATGCACACGCTAATCCATCGCCTATATCAACCAAACCTGCATTTTCTTTTCCCGGTTCAGCCAATAATTGTTTTCCCTGGCGAGGTAAAGTCTTTAACCATTTTATCGAGTTTTTATACGATGCATGTTCCGACCACATTACAGAGTAAACACTTAGTTCTGTAAAGTTTGGCGTACGACCCAAAATTTCTTTAATTTTATTAAATTCTTCGGGCAATAATCCCAATTGTTCAGCTGTTTTTACTGTAACTTCCATTGCTAAAAACTTTTATTAATTATTAGGGGTTAAAGACTCAACAAATATAAAGAACAAAAAAATCATAACAGCATTTATTCTGTTTTTTTTAACTCTTTTAACAATGAAATTATATCATGAACATGAGTAATAATAATCCTTTTATTGAATCCAGATAAATAATAAATATTTTGTTTTCTTAATTTTATTATTTTTATGGTTTGAAAAACACTTAAAAACAAATAAAGTTTGAAATATCTAAAATAAAAAAAATGAACCGAATAGCATTAATAACCGGGGCAACATCAGGAATAGGAAGAGCAACAGCTTTAAAGCTTGCACAAAATAATTTTGATATAATTATTACCGGCCGCAGAATTGAACTGCTCGATGAACTTAAAAAAGAGATTAAAGAAAAACCATCCGGGAGAGTTCATATTTTGCATTTCGATGTAAGAGATAAAGAACAGGTTTTTAAGGCAATAGATGCTTTACCTAAAGACTGGAAAGACATTGATGTATTGGTAAACAATGCAGGGCTTGCAGTTGGATTAGAGCATCTCCACGACGGAACTGTTGACGATTGGGAGCGGATGATTGATACCAATGTAAAAGGATTATTGTACATGACAAAAAAAGTTTCCGCGATAATGGTTGAAAAAAATCATGGACATATCATAAATATTGGTTCTACAGCCGGAAAAGAAGTGTATGAATTCGGGAATGTTTATTGTGGCACAAAACACGCTGTAGATGCAATAACAAAAGGAATGCGCATTGATATGCTGAAACATAAGATTAAAGTAACAGCTATAAACCCGGGAATGGTTGAAACCGAATTTTCGTTAGTGAGATTTAAAGGCGACAAAGAACGGGCCGAAAAAGTATATAAAGGATTTAATCCGTTAATCGGCGAAGATATTGCCGATGCAATTTTATATGTTTTAACACGCCCCGAGCATGTTTGTATTAACGATATGATTATAACTGCCACGGCACAGGCAAACTCGTTGTATAAAGTTACTGAATAGTTATGAGTTATAAGTAGTATAAGTTAGCGTTCAGTTTAAAAAGACACATTACGAATAAAAATAACATATAGAAAATATGGCAGAATTAAAATGGAAAGAAGCAATTGAAAAAGTATTAAACGAAGAGAAAAAGCAACTTCATTATACTGAAATTGCCGAACTAATTGCCGAAAGAGGTTACAGAAAATCATTAGGAGCAACTCCGCAGGACACTGTAAGTGCAAACTTGACAACCGATATTAACACAAAGAAAGAAAATTCAATTTTTGCAAAAACAGACAAAGGCTATTACATTTTACGCAAGTTTTTGATTCAAACAGACGAGAATGCAAATGATGATAGCGAACCCGAAATTGTAGATGACAAAATTGTAACGAAAGACAATCACAAAATCATCAATGCTTTCGGAATTTATTGGAACAGAAATCTTGTTGATTGGAAATCATCAAGACCTGACTTGCTTGGTATTCAACAAATCGGAGCAACAGAAGTAAACTTTAAAGACCAAATCGGTATTTATTTATTGCACGACAGTAGAGAAACAATTTATGTTGGACAAGCAATTGAACAACCACTTGGGAAAAGACTAAAAGACCATACAACAGACAGACTTGCTGGACGTTGGGATAGATTTAGTTGGTTTGGCTTTTATCCAGTAACCGAAGACGCAAAACTTAATTTAAATGTTAAGTTTAAAGAATTTACAATTCAAAATTTAGGTGATATTTTGGAGGCGATTCTTATAGAAAGTATTGAACCAAGACAAAATAGAAAACAAGGTAATTCATTCGTAGGACTTGAATATCTACAAAAAGAATCTCCCGAAATTAAAAAGAACAAAGCAAAACAAATGTTTCAAGAATTGACAGATAAATTATAAAACCGAAACGCTAACAAGCGGTATAAGTGGTTAATCTATTTATTTATTAATTTAAAAAACTTTTTCCATTTTTTAAAATAAAATCTGTCAACTACATTTTTTTAAAACCTACTAATATATCCAAAGTGGATTTTAGCGGCCTTTATTTCAACAGGATTATCGAACTGTTGGCCTAAAGCATAACTTAAAGAAAAAATACCTGCCTTGGTTTCAAAATTTATTCCTGCTCCAAACCCCTGGGGAAAATCTTCAATGGTTTTCTCAATTAATTTTTTGTAATAATAAGCTCCATTCCAAAATAAATAAAAAGCTGAATTCTCTTCAAATAAGTATCGTATTTCCACATTCTGAACAGAATAGATTGAAGCAACAAAAGCATTTTCATCGAATCCGCGAAGTGTTTTAGCCCCGCCAAAACGATACATTTCATTTTCAAAAACAAAGGCTTCCTTATCGCTATCGGCATATTGATTAAGGTATCGGCTTACATTTCCAAAGTGAAAAACAAAATTTTTATAGATTGGAAAATAAATATCAACATTTAATCCTGCTTCAGACTCAAGTAAATTATTGTCAATGGAAAAATTTACTGAATCAGGCATAGAATTATAATTCTGAATTAATTTTGTTCCAATACCGCCAAAAATAGTAAAATCAACCCCGCGACGAGGATTCAATTTATTATCGAGTTGCCTGTAGAACAAAGAAACACCATACGTATTCGATTCAACATCGGCCATATTGGTTGATACTTGTTGCAATTTATCGCCAAGCAATGTCGAGCTTTTGTATTTATAATACACTTTCGCGTAGTTATTTGGTGATAGAATAAAAAGAATTCCTGTATTCCAGTTTAACGAAAGAAAGGTGGAGTCTTTCTTATACAACTCAAAATCTGTATCAATACCAACAGGTAGTTTAAACAAGTAAGGGTATTTAAACCCGACACTTAATTTCTGGGTTGATGTTTCTGTTTTTTCCCAATTTATTGCAAACTCCTCTCCTTTTCTGAACGAATTGATTAAATACAGGTTCAACTCGCCTGTAATTAATAGTTTACCAGAGCTATTATTCGTGGAACCTCCTGAGTTTGGCAAAAACCCTATAATTCCGTTAAACTGGTTTGCTTTTTTATTCTTTAAATAAAAATATAAATCCACTCCTGAATCTCTGAATTCTAGTTCGGCAGGTTTTACCTGGCTTATAAATGAAATATCTTTGAATTTTGTTTCAATCGTCGATATTTTCTTCTGCGAAAATTCATCGCCGGGTTTTATATCTAATGAATGATATAAATAATTTCTTGAAAACTTGGTATCACCTTTTATTAAAATGGTATCAATTAAATAATGTTTCCCCTTGTCAATATCCAGTTTAGCCGCAAACGTACTATCGTTAACCAGCGTTGAATTTATTAACACCTTTATAAAAGGGAAACCTTTGTTCTCGTAATAAGAAATAATTTTCTCTTTCATCTGGTTTACCTCGTTTAAACGGATTGGCTGGTTCTGAAAATTACCGGGATTAATTTTTAAACTGTGAACCAAATCAGGTTCTATTCCCGCGATATTTAATTTACCCCATGAATAGTGTTTACCTGTAAATACCTGAACATTTACAAACGTTGAATCAAAAAGGACAGAATCGATACTTGCAGAAATATACCCGTTATTTTGAAAATCAGAAATCAATTCAGTTAACCGATTTAAAACCTGGGTACTGTCACCCTGAAAAGCAGAATACTTTTTTATTAAAGTTTCAGATTCTGTATTAGATTGAGTAACGGTAGTAATATCTAATACGAATTGCTTTTCCTGAGCAAAAATCAACTGATTGCACAAAAAAAAGACAAGAAGAAATACTATGTAAAATGAATGTTTCAAGCAAGAGTTATCTGAAAACAAATATAATGAGTTAACAGATAAATTTATGAAATATTGTAAATAAGAATAGCTTTTAGCCGCCAACCTCCGGCTTTAGTTCTTATCAGCTTACTGATTAAAAAATCCCTGCTCTTGCAATACTTTAAAAAATACTTTTGAAAAATGCAGGTTATCTGCTTTTTTGTACCGATTATCTGTAAATACCTGAGCCAATGATTCTTTATTATTTTCGATTAATAGTTTTTGGGTAGAATCGAGCGCTTCTTTTTCTGCATAAATGCGGTCAATATCTTCGGGAGAATAATCTTTATAGGTTTCGTAATGTACAACTCCTTCGAGAAGTAAGCGATCGGTTAACCCCGGGTTTTCATCGGGATAACCCATAACAACAGTCGTAATTGGAACTACTCCTTTAGGTAAATTCAATATTTCTATTATTTTATCGGCAGTATAAGTGGTTGTTCCTAGATAACATATTCCCAGTCCTTTATCCTCGGCCGCAATGCAGCAGTTCTGGGCAACAAGCATTGCATCAATAACAGCATTGGTAAACCAAAGAAAATTATCATAACCCGGCTCGGCATTACGGGATTTACACCATTTGTTAAACCGGTTGATATCGGCACAAAATGTTAATAACACAGGTGCCTGAGTAGCCATTGGCTGGTTAAAATGGGTTGGAGCCAATTTTTTCTTCATCTCCTCGTCGCGGGTAACAATTATAGAATATATCTGCATATTTCCTGTTGTTGAAGCCCGTGTTCCCGCTTCCAGAATTTCATGCAAATCGTTTTCTGATATGGAAATGTTTTTGAATTTACGTATCGATTTGTGGTTGAATATCGTGTTTAGCATAATGAATCGTAATTTAAATTTTGATATTTATTTGTAGTTGCAAACTTACAAAAAAAGAATTATCAGCATGTGACAGATATCAGGTTTTCAGGATTCAGGATTCAGGATTCACGAAGGCTGGGATACAAGATAAAAGATACAGAAAAGTCATTTTTTCCATTATACCTTTTTACCTTCTTTCCCCCTGTTTAAATATTGAATAGTTATTCGACAAAAAAATTAAACAACCTGTGAACTAATTTAAAAGAATGTTGTTTTAGATTAAGAAACCAACTTTAAAACCTGAATAATATGGCAGATTTATCAACAACCTACATGGGATTAAAACTAAAAAATCCTGTCATCGCGGGATCGTCAAATCTTGCATTACATATAGACAATGTTAAGGCAATGGAAGATGCCGGGATAGGTGCCATTGTATATAAGTCGCTGTTTGAGGAACAAATTAACCTGGAGTCTGCTCAAATGGATGACGATATGCATTTGTATGATGACAGGCATGCTGAAATGGTTCGCCTTTTTCCAAACATTGAACATGCCGGCCCTAAAGAATATCTCGTTCAACTCAAAAAAATAAAAAGAAGCTCATCTGTTCCAATCATTGCAAGTTTAAACGCAATTTATATTGAATCATGGATTGAATATGCCAAATTGATTGAAGAAACAGGTGTTGATGCACTGGAAATAAATTTATATACCATTCCTAAGAATTTTGAGTTAAAAGGAAGCGAATACGAACATAACCAGCTCGAAGTAGTTAAAGCAATTAAGAAAGCGTTGAAAATACCTGTAGCGGTTAAATTAAGTAATGCATACAGCAATCCTTTAAACTTCATTTCGGAGATTGATAAACTCAATATTGATGGTTTGGTTTTATTTAACAGGTTTTTCGAGCCCGAAATCGACATCGACTCGGAGAAACATATTTTCCCATTTAACCTGAGCAATAAAGGCGATTACCGAAATTCTTTACGATATGCAGGATTATTGTATGGGAATATAAAAGCAGACATTTCGAGTGCTTCAGGTATTTTCGATGGCGATGATGCCATAAAAATGCTTCTTGCCGGGGCTACAACAGTTCAGGTTGTTAGCACGCTATATAAAAATAAATTTGGGCAAATAACCAAAATCCTGAACGACATTCAATCGTGGATGGATAAAAAAGAATATACTTCTATTAATGATTTCAGAGGCAAGCTGTCGAGAAAAAACACCAACGATCCATATGTTTACAAAAGATCTCAATATGTTGATATTCTTTTAAACAGCTCAGATCAGATTTTAAGAAAATACCAGGTATAATTTTGTTTTTATTCTTTTTAAATTGAAATTTGAAGTTAATTATTTTTAAAAGTAAAAGCGCCCGTTTCTGAGCGCTTTTCTTTTTTCTCTATTTTAATCTCACTATTATATCGCCTTTTGAAACATTGTCACCATGATTAAAGAAGATTTCATCTACTTCGCCATCAAATTCTGAAATAATTTCATCATAGGTATAATTACTTTCAATATAACAAATACGTTCTCCTTTCTTCACCATATTGCCCAATTCAATGGCTTTTTCTTCAATAAAATAATTTAAATTATAAAAAATCTTACCCATGTATGGAGCAACAATATCTTTTTTACCCGCTTCGACCTTTTTAGCAGGTTTTCCCGGAGTCGTTTTCGAATCACCTTTTACTTTTTGCAGTTCTTCCTGGAAACGTTTTTTAGCAAGCCCTGATTTATAATCACGATACTGGCGATCGTGCATGGCAAACTCAAACAGTTCTTCGTCGTCCTGTCCAGGGTCCCATCCATTTTCAATCATTTCTTTCCTGAATTTATCCAGCTCATCAGGGTAAGCATCTTGAGGAACACCTGTATAAAACTCTTTACCCAGTTTCTCTGCCAGTTTAACAATCTCGGGGTCTAATGTACCAGGCAATTTACCAGCTTTACCCAGAATCATATCCCACGAATTGTTGTCTATCATCTCAAATTTTCCTTTTCCCTGAATTTCCTGCATTACATTGATTAATGCAATATTTTTCACGTACTGGCTAAAGGGGGTAACAAGTGGAGGGTTCCCCAATCTTGGCCAGATATCAATTACCTCATCGAATAATTTTACCAATAAATCATCTTCTGTTAAGGCCTTTTTACCTTGTGATTCAATCATCTGATTTACTCCCCTGTGAACACCTTTCAGGTCAGCCATCATGCTACCCATCATTCCGCCGGGTAAACCCGATTGTACCAGCAATGATGATGTGTATCGGTTCTTGGGATCAATAAAATAACCCAAAAAATCATCCATAAAATCCTGGGTTAGTGCACGGGCTTTCATGTAAGCTTTCATGTTTATTTCTGGCACTTTAAAACCTGCGTCTTTAAGCATTTCCTGAATAGTAATAACATCGGGATGAACCATTCCCCAGGAAAGTGGCTCCATAGCTACATCAATATAATCGGCACCGGCACGTGCACACTCTAAGGTTGATGCAACAGAAAACCCGGGTCCGGAATGTCCGTGATATTGAACAATTAAATGTGGGTATTTCTTTTTTATTTCAGTCACAAGTCTTCCCAATGTTGCAGGGCGCCCAACACCAGCCATATCTTTTAAACAGATTTCATCTGTTCCGTATTCAACAGCCTTATCAACAACACCCATGTAGTATTCAACAGTATGAATGGCCGAATGAGTTATACTCAGTGTAGCCTGTGAAATCATTCCTGCCTCCTTAGCATATTTAATCGACAACTCGAGATTCCGGTGATCGTTTAATCCACAAAAAGAACGGGCAATGTCAACTCCCTGTGCTTTTTTTACTTTATACATCAACCGGCGGACATCAGCCGGAACAGGATACATACGTATTCCGTTCAACGCTCTTTCGAGCATGTGGGTTTGAATTCCTGCATCGTTAAAAGGTTTTGTCCATTCACGAACGGCCGTATTCGGGTTTTCACCATATAAAAGATTTACTTGTTCAAAGGCTCCCCCGTTAGTTTCAATCCTGGAAAAACAGCCCATATCAATAATAACAGGTGCAATCTCTTTAAGCTGATCAACCCGGGGAACGTATTTCCCTGAAGATTGCCACATATCGCGATATACTAAACTAAATTTTATTTCTTTTGCCATACTATTTTCAATTTTTATTGTAAAAAGAAGGTTCAAAAATAATTAAAATATAATCATTCAATTATGTTATACAGCCTAACTCCGGTAAAAAATATTAAAAAATCATTTCATTTTAAATTTCCAAACAGATGAATAACAATACATACTTTCAAAAAAACAGGACAATTATGCAAGTTATTAAAAATGAATCAAATTATAAATAAAGATTATCCTTTAATGGGCTAAAATGATTTTATAAAAATAATTACCTTTGCCACTTAATTAAAACTTACTATTTTGGGCAGGGTTTTAGCAATTGATTATGGACAGAAAAGAGTGGGCTTAGCAGTTACAGACCCGCTTCAAATTATTGCCAACTCATTAGACACTGTTCATGTAAAAGATATCTGGGATTATTTATCCAATTATTTACGCGCAGAAAAAGTTGAAAAAATATTGGTTGGATACCCAATGCAAATGAACAATCAGCCATCCCAGGCTGTTAAATTTGTAAACCCGTTTGTTAAAAAACTGGTTCAAACATATCCCGAGATACCTGTTGAATTGGTTGATGAACGATTCACATCGAAAATGGCACAACAAACAGTTATTGATGCGGGATTAAAAAAGAAAGACAGGCAAAATAAAGAATTGATTGATAAAATTAGTGCAACAATAATTTTGCAATCTTATTTACAACGAAAAAATTTAAAATAAAAATGATTTATCCAATTGTTATTTACGGATCGCCAATATTAAGAAAAGTGGCACAAGAAATTGATAAAGATTATCCGGGTTTAAATGAATTTATAAAAGATATGTGGGAAACCATGTATCAGTCAGATGGTTTGGGTTTAGCAGCCCCCCAGGTTGGTAAATCTATTCGTCTTTTTGTAATTGATGGAGAACCTCTTGAAGAAGATGAACCTTCACTGAAAAACTTTAAAAAAGTCTTTATTAATGCCAAGATTATTGATAAATCAATCGAAACCGTCTCGCTGGCTGAAGGATGTTTAAGTATCCCCAATTTAAGAGAAGAAGTTAGCAGGCCATCTAAAATAAGAATTGAATATTATGACGAAAATTTTAATCATCATGATGAATGGTACGAAGGAGTAGCTGCCAGGGTTATTCAACACGAATACGATCATACCGATGGTATCTTATATACCGATAAAGTAAGTCCGTTAACAAAAAGACTTTTAAAGGGGAAATTAGCTTCAATTTCTAAAGGCAAATTCTCTGTTGATTATAAATACAGGCTGCCAAAATAAAACATCATTAGAATTACATAAAAATCCTTTAGTAGCAACTAAAGGATTTTTTTATTTTTTTTAAACTTATCACTAATTATTCAGTCAAAGTGCTGTTATAGAATTTTAAAAATTGAAGTTTAAAATTCTATGTTTTAAATTTGTTACCAGCTCCTAAAATTTTTAACTAAAAATAATTTATATGAAATGGAATTACCAAAGAAGATTGAACTTATATTCAAAATTTTCAATCGTTTTATTTATGGTTTTTATTTTTGCGTGTACTGCTCTTTTTGCAAAAGATGAACCAAAAAAAGAAGAACCAGTTATTAAATCAGAACTATTAAGCGGTTTAAAATTCCGAAATATAGGCCCTGCTTTTACATCGGGAAGAATTGCCGATTTTGCTGTAAATCCTGGCAATCCATTTGAATATTATGTTGCAGTTGCTTCCGGGCATATCTGGAAAACAACAAATAACGGGATTACCTTTGAACCTATATTCGACGATTATGGGACATACTCAATTGGTTGTCTGGCAATGGATTCTAATAACCCGAATATTGTTTGGGCCGGTACAGGCGAAAATAATCATCAAAGAGCATTGGGTTATGGAAATGGTGTTTATAAAACCGTTGATGGTGGCAAATCATGGAAAAACATGGGTTTAAAAGAATCACGCCAAATAGGTATGATAGCAATTGATCCACGAAACTCCGATGTGGTTTATGTTGCAGCCGAGGGTTCAGCCTGGGGAACTGGTGGCGAAAGGGGCCTTTATAAAACTACCGATGGAGGCAATACATGGACTAAAGTACTTAACATTAGCGAAAATACAGGGATCAACAATATCGTGTTTGATCCACGAAATCCTGATATTTTATATGCAACATCAGAACAACGACGACGACATGTTCATACTAAAATTGGCGGAGGCCCTGAATCGGCTATTCATAAATCTACTGATGCCGGTAAAACATGGAGAAAACTTGAGTCCGGACTACCTAAAGAAGATATGGGTGGTATTGGTATAGCTGTTTCGCCGGTAAATCCTGATATAGTTTATGCAATTATTGAAGCTGCAAACTCTGCAGGCGGATTTTTCAGATCTACAGACCGTGGCGAATCGTGGCAGAAAATGAGCGATTACTCATCGAGTGGCCAGTATTATAATGAAATTTACTGCGACCCCGTGAATGTTGATAAAGTTTTCTCTGTTGAAACAGTATCACGAGTAACTCTCGATGCCGGTAAAACATGGCAGAGCCTTGGTTTAGATAAAAGACATGTTGATGATCACGCCTTATGGATTAACCCATCGAATACAAATAATTTTATGATTGGTGGCGATGGCGGTATATACATTACTTACGATAATGGTAAAAACTACATGCATGTTCAGAATTTGCCTGTAACTCAATTTTACAGAGTTGCTTTAGATAATGAAACACCATTTTACAATGTTTTTGGCGGAACACAGGATAACAACAGTTTCGGGGGGCCATCAAGAAATTTCAGCTCCGATGGAGTTACTAAAGGTGAATGGATTGTTACTATTGGTGGTGATGGTTTCTGGACACGTATCGACCCGCTTGATCCTAATATTGTTTATTCTGAATACCAATATGGTAATGTTTATCGTTTCGATAAAAAAAGCCATGAAACAGTTTATATTAAGCCTACACCCGAAAAAGGAGAATTAACCTATAAATGGAACTGGAATACCCCTTTCATTATTAGCCCTCATAAAAACACGAGGTTATATATGGCCGCGAATGTTGTTTTTAAAAGTGATGACAGAGGCAACACCTGGCAAAAAATAAGCGACGACCTAACTGCAAATATAGACAGGAACACCTGGCCCGTCATGGGCAAATTCTGGAGTATTGATGCTGTTGCCAAAGATGTTTCAACATCACTTTACGGTATCATTATTTCGCTTGACGAATCACCGGCTAAAGAAGGATTAATTTATGCAGGCACTGATGATGGAGTTATTTCAGTTACCGAAGATGGCGGAAAAAACTGGCGTAAAATCAGCTCATTCCCGGGTATTCCTGCAAACACGTATGTTAGCGATATTTACGCTTCCCGATTCGACGAAAATGTAGTTTATGCTTCGTTCGACAATATCTTGCGCGACGATTTCAAACCTTACATTTTAAAAAGCTCCGATAAAGGTAAAACATGGATTTCAATAACTAAAGGATTACCCGAGAATGGTACTGTTCATACTTTGGAACAGGATTTTATTGATAAAGATTTACTCTTTGCCGGAACTGAATTTGGGGCTTATTATTCGTATAATGGAGGAAATAACTGGGTTCAGCTTAAAAACGGGTTACCTGCTAACGCGGTTAAAGATATGACTATTCAACAACGCGAAACAGACCTTGTAATTGCAACATTCGGACGAGGATTTTATATACTTGATGATTACTCTCCATTGAGAGAAATTAATCCTTCGCTAAACGAAAAAGAAGCATCTATTTTCCCGATAAAAGATGCATTGATGTATATCCAAAAAAGCAATAAATACGGGCAGGGAGCTACTGAATATCTTGGAGAAAACCCTCCATACGGGGCAACATTTACTTATTACCTGAAAGATGTTCCCAAAACTCAAAAAGAGGTGCGACAGGAAAAGGAAAAAGAACTTTTTAAAGAAGGGAAACCTATTCCGCAACCCACGTGGAAAGAATTAGAAGACGAAGCTAAAGAAATTGCACCCTATTTAATTTTTACAATTACAGATGAGCAGGGCAATGTTATTCGAAAACTTACAAAATCAGCATCAAAAGGAGTTAATCGAATAACCTGGGATTTACAATATTCCAATACTTTTACCCTTCAATTAAATGATAAAAAATTCAATCCTATAAAAGAGGACAGAGGCTTTTGGATGGTAATGCCCGGGAAATACAATGTTTCATTAGGCATGTATTCAAAGGGTGAATTTAAAGAATTGGTTCCTGCTAAAGAGTTTGAAGCAAAATCAATAAACAACACATCTTTACCTGCCCCTGACAGAAAAGAAATGGTTGAATTCCAGAGAAAAGTAGCCGAAACAACAAGAGTTATGGCAGGAACTATTGATTTTAACAAAGAATTAATAGAAAAAATGGCCTACCTGAAACAGGCTATTGTAAATACTCCTGAAGCAGGCAACGACTTAATGAGCGAAGCTGTTAAGATTGAAAAAGAACTTAACAATATACTATTCAATTTTGAAGGTTTATCAGCAAAAGCAAGCGACGAGGAAATCCCGCCTCAGCAGGTACCTTTAAGTCAAAGACTGTATTATATTATCGAAGCACAAATAAATACAACATCAGCAATTACAAATACAAGTAAAAAAGCCTATGAAATAATTAACGAAGAACTCCCTTCACTGGTTAAACAACTCGAAAAAATTGCGTTAGTTGACATAAAAAATCTTGAAACAAAACTGGAACAAGCAAAAGCACCTTATACCCCGGGAAGGTTGCCTGTTTTAAATTAGTTTAAAATATACATGTATTTGCACCTTTTGGTAAATTGTACCAGAAGGTGCATTTTCATTTGTATTCTCACTTCATTCATAATTAATAAGCTTTAATAATTTGAAAATTGATTTTAGCAACTTAATATATTATCTTTAGTTAAAATTTGAAACTTGAACTAAGCAAATCCTGTTTTTATGTAAACAAAACTAAAGTTCGTCAAATTTTGGAAACAAACAATTCCAATTAATGTATAGATAAAGTGATTGAACAATTAAAATAAAACAATTCATATTTTAAATAAATTTAAATATTGTTTTCCAATAATTGTTTTTTTAGTAGCTTTGAGAATGGATCAAGAATGAAAATGAGAATAAATAATCATCTTAATTTGTTAAATATGAAAAGAATAGCAATTGCAATGTTGTTGGCATTATTTGTATTATCGGTAATGAGTTCATGTAAAACTAAAGATTGTCCGGCTTATAGCCAGGCAAAAACCGAACAAACCAGTAATGTTTAGTAAATACTCCTGTTTTTAAAATATTTATAATCCGGGTACTTACATTTATCTGTCTCAAATGAATTAACTTTACATTTGAGACGGATTTTATTTTATGCAAAAATTTACATTTTTTTTTGTACTTTTTTTTATTCAATCGCTATTTGGATTATCTCAGAATTTGCCTGAAGATATGCCAAAAATCTTTTACCGAAACGAAAAAACAATAGCCCTAAATTTAAATTCGAATGGATGGGGATTGGGTTACAGGTATGGCAGCCGAATAAATGTTTTTGAAAAACGAATTTACGAACTGGATTTCTCAATTATAAAACATTCTAAAGAAATATCCTCATCGAATTCATCAATTTTTTCTTCAGAATCGTTTGTTTTTGGAAAGCAAAACAACATCTTTGATTTACGTTTCGGGTACGGAAAACAAAACGAATTATTCAGGAAACCAGACGCAGGAGCAGTAGCTGTTCGTTATTTCTATTCTGTTGGCCCATCCGTTGTTATACAGAAACCTATTTATTACGAAATACTTTACCGGTTAAACGACAGTACTTATACAATAAAAGAAGAAAAATTTAACCCGACAATACATACATCGGATGATATTAATGGGAAATCATCATTCTTTAAAGGATTTGATGAAATTAAACTTATTCCAGGCTTATTTTTTAAAACAGGTTTTAATTTTGAGTTTAGTCAAAAAGAAACTACTGTCCACGCTATTGAAGCAGGTATTTTATTACAGGCTTATTTAAAAAATCTCGATATTATGGCTGTTGACGATAATCAACAATATTTCTTCACATTATTTGTTTGTTACCGGATAGGTAAAATTACAAATGCCCAGCAAATCTCTCCCGACTATCTTAGGCGACATAAGAAAAAAATCAACTTGCTTAACTGGATGTAATTTAAAGATAAAATAACCCTGGTAAGTACAAGTTATAAAACATATAGAGTAATTCAGCTTAATTACTTGAAGAATTTATGATTTATACCTAATTTTGTTTTAAATAATTTTATTCACCTAACAAATAATAATATTATGTCAAAAATAAAAATTGCAATTAATGGTTTTGGCAGAATAGGCCGAAATGTTTTCAAAATTGCTTTAGAACGCGAAAACATTGAAATCGTTGGCATAAATGATTTAACTGATACCAAAACACTTGCTCATTTACTTAAATACGATTCAACACAGGGAAGATTTAACGGTACAGTTACTTTCGATAACGATAGTATTATTGTTAACGGGCAAAAAATCCCTGTAAGTGCAGAACGAAGCCCTTCAAAAATACCCTGGAAAATAACTCCCGATCTTGTAATAGAATCAACAGGTATTTTCAGGAAAAAAGAAAGTGAAAAAGGAGGTTATGGCGATCATATAAAAAATGGAGCTAAAAAGGTTATTCTTACAGTACCTGCCAAAGATCAAATCGATAACATGATTGTGCTTGGTGTAAATGATGAAAAACTACGCAAAGAAGACCAATGCGTTTCAAATGCATCGTGTACAACCAATTGCCTTGCCCCTGTTGTTAAGGTTCTTAACGATAAATTCGGTATTGAAAACGGTTTTATGACAACCATTCATTCTTATACCAACGATCAGATGATTCTCGATGCTCCGCATTCTGATTTGCGCAGGGCACGTTCTGCAGCTGTTTCACAAATTCCAACAACAACCGGTGCCGCCTCAGCAGTAGGTAAAATAATACCTGAACTTAAAGGAAAACTCGACGGCATAGCTGTTCGTGTTCCTACTCCAACCGGCTCAATGATTGACCTTGTAGCAAACCTGAAAAAAGAAGTAACCATTGAAGAAATAAATGCAGCAATGAAACAGGCCGCCGAAGGTCCTATGAAAGGAATACTTGAATATACTGAAGATCCTATCGTTTCTGTTGATATTATCCATAATCCACATTCATCAATTTTCGATGCTCTTGGAACCATGGTTATTGGTAAAACGGTAAAAATAATTTCGTGGTACGACAATGAGTGGGGTTATTCGTGCAGGGTAGTTGATTTAGCTGAGAAACTCTTTTAATCTGTATAAAACAAAAAAACCCTAAAATCAGAATTTAGGGTTTTTTATTTATATAAAAATTTCTAATAAATCTCTATAAGCTTAAACGGGATATTAATCATCGATTGATAATGCTTACCTAATTCCAGAACAGCTTCATCGTCTTCTTCGTAATACCAATTAATTTTTGATAAAAAACCTTTATCGTGATAATCCTGAAGCCGTTGGAATAATTCCATGATAAATTTCGACGAACCACTATTAATATACTCAAGCTGAACATTAACCGTAGTTTCTTTTTGAGGATTTTCAAAATATTTATCAATCCAGTCAAAAATTGAAAGATAAAACTCTTCAGGGTTTTCAGGAATCGAACGTCCAATAATTTTTATAACGCCAGACTTACTGTCGCAATTAACGTAAGGGGTTTTAACAGTTTTTTCTAAAACGAAGTCTTTTATCATAGGGCTAATATATAAAAAAAAACTGAAACAACTTATTCATATCTGAGAGAAATAATCGGATCGAGTTTTGAAGCTTTAATCGCGGGTATTAATCCTGAAAAAAGGCCGACAAAAAAGCATAAAACAACGCCGCCAATTATCCACAACCATGGTATAATAAATACACCACCAGTTAATAAAGATACTAAATTTCCAATTAAAATTCCTAAAATAATTCCAAAAAAACCTCCAAGTTGTCCAATCAAGACCGATTCGTAAAGGAACTGGCGCCTGATTAAAGATGATTTTGCTCCAATTGCTTTCCTTATACCTATTTCGCGTGTACGTTCAGTAACGGATACAAGCATAATATTCATCAGGCCAATAGCAGCGCCAAAAAGAGTAATAATTCCAATTATTGTAGCTGCAAGGGTTACATAACGTATATTTTTAATCAGGAGATTTGCAAGATTATCACTGGTTTCAACAGAAAAATTACTCTCTTCGAAGCTGCGTAATTTGCGAATAACCCTGAAAATTCCTTCGGCTTCGTTTACACCTGCTTTTAACAGGGTAGGTGATTGCGGTAAAACAGATATCCGGAAATTCATGTTTGGACGCGAAAAATACTGGCGCACATTGGTAATAGGTAAAATACAAACATCATCACCGGCTGAACCGAAGCTCGATCCTTTCGCTTTTAGTACACCAATAACCTTATACTTTCCCGATCCAATACTTATTATTTTTTCTAAAGGATCTTCATTTTTTGCAAAAACATCTTTGACCAGTTCGGGCCCAATAATTGCAACATGCGCGTTAGATGTAATCTCGTTAATTGAAAAGTTTCTTCCTTTATCAATTTCACTACCTGATGTTAACATGTAGTTTTCGTCAGAACCTATAACAGTAATATTTGGATTTGTTTTTTCCGACTTATATTTTACAGTGGCTAATTCTGAAGCAAATGTTGAAATAGAAACTACAGCAGGGAAATTAAAATCTTCTTTAAAAGACATGGCTTCCCTGAATTCTATGCTTCTATAACGATTAGGCCTTGAATCGCCTCCAATACGAACCCTGTTATCGCGATTAACTATCGAGAATGTATTAGCTCCCATACTTGTAAACTGATTGCTGATAGAGCTTTTTATTGATTCTATCGCGGTTAATATACCCACGAGCGCCATTATTCCAAAAGCAATAATAAATACAGTAAGTATGGTTCGTAATAAGTTCGAACGAATTGATTTTATTGATATACGTAAATTTTCAAAAAATAATCCTGCTGAAAACATAACCTGTTCTTATAAATCAAAAATAATAATACTTAACAAAAATAAACTATTTTGAATCACCTTTTTTATTACTTCCCTTTTTACTGAAATATATAAATTTAAGATTGAAGTTATAAAATGAAATTTGTAAATTTACTATTTACTGAAATATTTAAATATTAAACCATTTTGTTGTTACAAACTAAATATCCTTTCTATCTCTTACCCTATGGACTGTTATTTCCATATCACTTAACGAAATACATATTACATAAAACCATTTCTCATGTACACACCAAAAACATCTTATGCAAAAATTGCATTCGAATTAATATTGTTTTATAAAACTACCGGCCAAATAAGAAAAATGGATGATGATAAAATAACTCCCGATTTAAAACTAAACCTGGCTTGTGTAATATCGGTTGTTGATTTACAAGATAATTTATTGGCAAGTTTTGGTAATGTTTACCCAGAAAACAAAACTTTATATGAAGAAATTGTTTCAAACACTATCCATTTATTAAATGATAAAAAAAACAAACACATTACAAAAAATACATTAAATGAAATAAAAGTATATGTTGACATACTTTCCGAACCACAAAGGATTCAAGACTTAAATGAAATAAAACCATTAAAACATGGTATCGTGATTAAAAATGAAAAGGGAAAAGTTGGTTTCGTTTTACCCAACTTAAAAAACATAAAAACTGTTGAGAAACAAATAGAGATTGCTAAAAAACAAGCCGGGATAAAAGAAAAAGATGCTCCGGAGCTTGAAGTTTTTAGTTTTAAAGTAACCCGGTACGATTAACTAATTGATATGAAAAAAGCAGTAATGATAATTGTTTCCGGTAAAGTTCAAGGTGTTGGATTTAGATACAGCGCTTTAAAAAAAGCAAACGAACTGGGATTAAAAGGATTTATCCGAAACAAAACGGATGGTTCTGTTTATATTGAAATTGAAGGCGAACCGGAAATTCTGGATCATTTTACAGAATGGTGCAGAATGGGGCCATCGTGGGCACAGGTTAATGATTTATATCTTGAAAACATTCCATTATCGAACTTCGTTAGCTTTGAAATAAAATGATGGAATCACTGTATTATAAAAAATCAGCAAACAATAATGTACAATGCGAACTATGCCCTCACATGTGTACAATTTCTCCTGAGAATGCAGGTATTTGTAAAGTCAGAATAAATAAAGGGGGGACTTTATTTTCTGAAAACTATGGTGTAGTTTCATCCATAGGCTTCGACCCCATTGAAAAAAAACCACTTTATCATTTTTACCCGGGAAAAGTAATCTTATCCATGGGGAGCCTGGGGTGTAACCTGCAATGCCAGTTTTGCCAAAACTGGCAAATTTCGCAGGTTGCAGCTGATAAATATAGTGAAGAACATGGTAATTATTCTTCTCAACAGATTTTAGAATTAGCTTTATCAGGAAAAAATAATATCGGGCTTGCTTATACCTACAATGAACCTACAGTTTTTTTTGAGTTCATGCTCGAAACAGCCAAACTTATAAAATCTGCAGGTTTAAAAAATGTAATGGTTACAAATGGGTATATCAATCCATATCCATTAACCGAATTACATTCTTACATAGATGCTTACAGCGTTGATTTAAAATCATTCAATATTGATTTTTTTAAGAAATATACAAAATCAACACTCGAACCTGTAAAAGAAACCCTCAAAAGCATTATAAAAGCAGGGAAACATCTTGAAATTACGAATCTGGTTATACCAACTCTAAATGATAATCCAAAAGAATTTGAACAGATGTGCTCATGGATTTCAAATGAGCTTGGGAAAAATACAGTTTTACATATTTCGCGATACCACCCTGCTTACAAAATGGAAACTGAATCTACCTCAATAGATAAAATGGTTGAGTTAAATGAAATTGCAAAAAAATACCTGGATTATGTTTATCTTGGGAATGTATTATTACCTGAAGGAAATAATACCTATTGCAGTTCGTGCAATGTGTTATTAATTAAGCGTAGTGGTTATTTAACCAGTATTTTGGGAATTGGTAAAGATGGGAATTGTCGAAAATGCAATCAAAAAATTTTTAATTACTTCAAATAAAAATCATGGTAAAAATCAGAAGGCCGGTTGTTGCAGGCAAATTTTATCCGGATGATGCAGAAAGCTTGAAAAAACAGGTTTCGTCCATTCTGAAAAAAGAATTCCCCAAAATTCACATCGAACATACCAAGAAAAAAATACTTGGAGGAGTTGTTCCTCATGCAGGATATATGTTTTCTGCATACCAGGCTGTTCATTTTTTCGAAATTTTAAAACAATCGAAACAGGTTTTTGATACAATAGTAATTATAAATCCGAATCATTCCGGATTAGGGCACGAAACAGCATTCGACTCTCATGATATTTGGGAAACACCACTCGGGCAAGTTGAATTAGACATAGAATTTGGGAATAAGCTTAGTATTTCTGTATCAGACATTGAACAAAAATATGAGCATTCAGGTGAGGTAATGATTCCATTGCTACAACTATTCCTGGATTATCCATTCAAAATTGTACCCATAACCATGTCGAACCAGAGCCAGAAAAATGCAAAGCTATTAGCCGCGAAGATCGTAAAAACGATGACTGATTTGGGCAGAAAAATTTTAATCATTGCATCATCCGATTTTTCACATTTTCTAACACCAGAACAAGGAAAAAAACAGGATTTATATGTAATTGAACAGATTCTGGCTCAAAACTCATCGGCCATTGAGCAGGTAGTTCGTGAAAAAGATATTTCGGTTTGTGGCTATGGGCCCATAATGACATTAATAGAATATTCAAAATTAGTTACAGAAAAACCCCTGGTTGATATTTTACGAATTGGGCATTCCGGCGAAATAATTCCTTCGAGCGAAGTTGTAGATTATGTATCTATTTTATTTTCAAAAGAATAACACATGTTAAATAATAATAAGATATGGCTTCATTCTACCCAAAAATCTAAATTAACTCTCCCCGGGTTATATTTTAAAAAATATTACTTTTGCAGGTAATTAATTTGCCCGGGAATGCGTGACAATATAATTCATTGGCTTGAAACACATCAGCAAAGTTGCTTTTACAGGAAATATCTAGGAATTGAATGCCCCGGATGCGGAATGCAGCGTTCATTTATCGAGTTACTTAAAGGGAATTTCGGGGAAAGCATTATCTTATATCCTGCCCTAATACCCACACTAATATTGATTATCCTTTTAGCATTACACTTAATTTTTAAATTTAAAAACGGGGCTACAGCATTAAAATATTTATTTATTTTTAATGCATCAATCGTTGTTTTAAACTATATTTATAAATTATTAACCCATTAATATCAAATCGTATGGAAAATACTTCTGGAAGTCAACAAATGAACACGGGAATTCAGCAAACATTACCTAACTCAACAGCAGTTTTAGTTCTTGGAATTTTATCTATTGCATTATGCTGGTGTTATGGGCTTTTTGCTCTTGCAATGGGTATTATTGCGTTAGTATTATCATCAAAAGCAAAAATTGCTTACAGCGAAAATCCCGATGCTTATACTCTGAGTTCTTACAAAAATTTAAACGCGGGCAGGGTTTGTGCAATTATCGGAACAGTTTTATCTGCTTTATACCTGGTAATTGTAATTATTTACGTACTTGTTGTTGGTGTTGCACTAAGTGCTTTGTTTACTCAATTCCCATGGGAATCATTATAAGATAAGCTTTTTATTAAAATTTATATACCTTTGGATGGCTATTATAAGTCATCCATTTTTTTATTTTATAAAGTGAATAATTATTCTTTATGGAATTAACCGAACGAATAGAATCCTTTGCACGACTGGGTAAGTTTTTAAGAGATTTTTCCGAAAATAAAATTACCGATTCTCCATTTTCAGAAAAGCTTACACATATTGTTCAAAATGATCATATTTATAATCCCTGGTTTACCGAACAAAATATTCGCCAGGCCATATCTGCTATAGGCAATTCATTAACAGATAAAAACATAAAAAAATGGCTTTCTGCTTATCCTGAATTAGCTAAAAAAACAAATTCCAAAAAAATTGGAGTTGTTACTGCCGGCAACTTACCTTTAGTCGGGTTTCACGATTTAATTTCTGTTTTAATCAGCGGGAATATTTTTATTGCTAAATTATCATCAAAAGACAACCGTTTAATGCAATTTATATCCGATTTTCTGAAAAATGACAATAAAGAGTTCGGGAAATTGATATTCTTCGAAGAGAACCAATTAAAAAATTTTGACGCCATAATTGCTACAGGAAGTAATAATACTTCGCGTTATTTCGAGTATTATTTTGGAAAATATCCACATATTATCCGAAGAAACAGGAACTCAACAGCTGTATTAACAGGGAATGAAAACAACAACCAACTGAAATTTCTGGCTGATGACATTTTTCAATATTTTGGCTTAGGTTGCAGAAATGTTTCCAAACTATTTGTACCTGAAGGTTACCCGTTCGATTTATTTTTCGAAAACATAAAGCATTATCAGCACTTGTATAATCATAACAAATATGCCAATAACTACGATTACAACAGGTCGGTTTTCTTAATGAACCAAATTAGTCATCTAGACAATGGTTTTATTTTATTAAAGGAAGATATTCAAATGGCTTCACCTATCGGGGTTATTTACTTTGAGTACTATAAAAATTTAAATCATGTAAATGAATTTATTCAATTAAATAAAAATCAAATACAATGCATTGTTTCTGAATCGAATCAAATAAAAAATGCCATTCCTTTTGGGAAAGCACAACAACCCGAATTATGGGATTATGCCGACAATGTAGATATTGTTGAGTTCTTGCTTAATTTATAATTAATGCATTTAATGAAAAAATTAATTGTAATTATAGGCCCTACCGGTATTGGCAAAACCGATTTGAGTATTGAAATTGCACAAGAACTAAATACTGAAATAATATCGTGCGACTCGCGCCAGATATATAAAGAACTCAAGATTGGCACAGCTGTTCCAACCAACATTCAATTAAATAAAGTAAAACATCATTTTATTGGCAACAAATCCATTTACGATTATTACAACGCGAGTATGTTCGAGGTTGAAGTGCTGGAGTTGCTTGACAAACTATTCCTGAAAAATGAAACCGTTATAATGACAGGAGGTTCTGGTTTATATATCGATGCTGTTTGTAAAGGAATTGATGATTTACCAACTATAGATCAGGAACTCCGCGCTGAATTAATAAACAGGTTGAATAAAGAAGGTATCGAGAGTTTGCGCATGCACCTTAAAATGCTTGATCCCGATTATTACAAAGAAGCTGACATAAGAAACCCTAAACGAATTTTAAAAGCATTGGAAGTTACTTTGCAAACAGGGAAACCTTATTCAACATTTTTGACCAAGCCGCGAAGAACACGGGATTTTAAAATTGTAAAAATAGGATTGCAACGCAACAGGAATGAATTATATGAACGCATCAACCTGAGGGTTGATCAAATGATTGATGATGGACTGATTGATGAAGCCCGCATATTTTATAAAGACAGGCTCCTGAATTCATTAAATACGGTTGGTTACAAAGAACTGTTTGACTATTTTGATGGTTCAAGTACTCTTGAAAAAGCCATTGAATTAATAAAACAAAATTCACGCCATTATGCCAAAAGACAAATCTCGTGGTTTGGCCGTGATAAAGAAATTGCCTGGTTTCATTCTGACAGAAAAAATGAAATACTCGAATTTATAAGAAATAATTGTTGATATGGAACCAAAAACAAACAAATTTATTATTCGTGTTTATGGAATTTTTATTAACCAGACTGATGAAGTCCTGCTTAGTGATGAATTTATGCTTGATACAAAAATGACTAAATTCCCGGGTGGAGGAATGAACTATGGAGAAGGCCCTATTGATTGTTTAAAGCGTGAAGCCTGGGAAGAGATGAATCAGAAAATTGAAATTATAAACCATTTTTACACTACAGATTATTTTCAACCCGCGTATTTCTTCGAAGGCCATCAACTTATAAGCATTTATTACTTAACCCGGTTTATTGAACCAATAAATTTCAAGATATCAACAAAGCCTTTCGATTTCACTGAAATGAAAAATGGGAACATTTCATTTAGGTGGCAAAAAATTAAAGACATCGAAGAGGATGAAATGACATTTCCAATCGACAGAAAAGTTATTTTAAAGCTAAAAGCTACCCGAACATTATGCTTAATGATAAATATTATACAAATTATATCTATTTTTATCGTGGCAAATTAAAAATGTTATTTTATTCGTATTCTGCAAAACAAACCTTTTATGATTAAGAAAATCAAATTTGATTGTAAATTCTTTAAGGGAGAAATACCTTGTAAGCCTAATAAATTGAGAGATAAAAACTGCGATACCTGTGATGAATATAAAATCTTCGATAAAAAAATTCTAATAATAAAGTTAGGCGCAATGGGTGATGTTATCCGAACAACACCTCTTGTTGTAAAATATCGCGAACTGTACCCCGAATGCCATATTACATGGGTAACCGATACCCCGCAAATTTTACCTCCCGATTTAATTAATGAGATTCACCGGTTTGAGTTCCGTTCCATTTATAAAATTAAAAACAAGAGATACGACATTGCCATAAATCTTGATAAAGATACAGAAGCTTGTATATTACTCAGCGAAGTTAAAGCAACCGAAAAATATGGATTTATATGGCACGATAATCACATTGATGTTGCTACTCCAAATGCAGAGAATAAATTAATTACAGGCATTTTTGATAATATCTCAAAGAAAAACACGAAAAGTTATCCTGAGGAAATCTTCGAAATTTGTCACTTAAAGTTCAATAAAGAACCTTACCTGATAAATTTAAATATGAATCTTGCCGGGAAATGGGAGTCTTTACGAAAGAATGCAGAAAACAAGATAATTATTGGAATGAATACGGGCTGTGGCACTCGCTGGCAAACACGTTTATGGCCTGATGAATACTGGATAGAACTAATTGGGAAACTGAATGATAATAATTTTTACCCTGTTTTACTGGGCGGACAGGATGAAGATGAACGAAACAAACAATTATCTGCTAAAACGGGTGCATACTACCCCGGATATTTTTCATTAGAAGAGTTTATCGCGTTAACATCGAATTGCGATATGATTATTTCACTGGTAACCATGATGATGCATATTGCCATTGCCCTCAGAAAACCACTGGTTTTATTTAATAACATTTTTAACAGGCACGAATTCGAATTGTACAATAATGGAGTAATTGTTGAACCACCAACAGGATGTGATTGTTATTATGGAAATACCTGTAAAAGAGAAAATCATTGTATGAAAGACCTGAAAACGGATATAGTGCTTCGTGAAATCTTAACCCTGTATAAGGAAAAATTTTAAATCAAAATATACTTCATGAAAATTGCATATCTCTCCACATTTTATCCTTTCAGAGGTGGTATAGCACAATTTAATGCATCGTTATACAGGGCACTTGAAAAAGAACATGAAGTAAAAGCATTTACTTTTACCACGCAATATCCAAAATTATTGTTCCCTGGTAAGACCCAATATGTACAGCAGGGAGATAAAGCAGATATTATTAATAGTTTACCCGTATTAAACACGATTAATCCATTAACTTACTTTAAAACAGCGCACGAAATAAAACAATGGAATCCTGATATTTTAATAATGAAATACTGGATGTCGTTCTTTGGCCCATCACTGGGACTTGTCGCAAAAAAAATGCCTGAGAATACAAAGGTTATTACAATCTTAGATAATGTAATTTCTCACGAAAAACATTTCTTTGATAAACCTTTTACATCTTTTTTCCTGAAACAAAACGATGGCTTTGTTGTAATGAGTGAATCTGTAGAAAAAGACCTGCTTTTATTAAAACCAGTATCTAAATATATAAAGCATTTGCATCCAATTTATAATCATTTTGACCAGATAACAGATAAACTAAAAGCTCAAAAAATACTGGGGATACCTGAGAATAAAAAAGTATTGTTATTTTTTGGTTTTATCCGCGACTACAAAGGGCTTGACATTTTAATCGACAGCTTTAGAAAACTCAGCCCTGAGTATTATTTAATTATTGCTGGTGAGGTTTATGGTAGTTTTACCAGGTACCAGGAGCAGATTAACAGCCTGCCCAATAAAGAAAATATAGGCCTTTTTGTCGATTATATTCCCGATGATAAAGTACCCCTGTTTTTCTCTGCTGCCGATGTTTGCATCCTGCCCTACAAATCGGCTACACAAAGTGGAATAACCTATATTTCCTTTCATTTTGATTTGCCAATAATAGCAACAGATGTCGGAGGATTACGTGAAACTATCAGCGATAAAGATACCGGCTTGATAGTTGAACAGCCTGATGCAGAAAAACTTGCTGAAAAAATTATCGAGTTCTTCGCGATTAAAGACCAAATTTCATTTAAAAAGAATATAGCCCGCCTAAAAAACGAGCTATCGTGGGATCATCTTGCTAAATCATTAATTCAGTTTGCGGAAAGCTTATAATATTTACAAATTATTTTTCCCCTCAATAAGATAATTATTCCTGTTACTGGAACTCCTGGAAATCATTTCTCCAAGAAAACCAGTTAAAAATAATTGAGTGCCTATAATCATTGATGTAAGTGCCAAAAAAAAGTAGGGACTCTTTGTAACCAAATCAGCAGGAACACCTTTAGAAATAAAATATATCTTTTTTGCTCCCAGCCATGCGGCAGATAAAAAACCAACAATAAACATCAAAGTACCCAGGGTACCAAATAAATGCATAGGCCTTTGCCCAAATTTGGTAATAAACGTGATCGATAATAAATCGAGATATCCTTTAACAAAACGATCGATACCAAATTTGGTAACTCCGTATTTTCTCTCCTGATGTTGAACCACTTTTTCACCAATCTTTTTATAACCGGCCTTTTTAGCTATCACGGGAATATAACGGTGCATTTCGCCATACACTTCAATATTTTTAACCACTTCGTTTTTGTATGCTTTAAGCCCGCAATTAAAATCATGTAGTTTTATTCCGGTTAATGCACGGGCTGTTCGGTTAAATAATTTACTCGGTATGGTTTTACTGATTGGATCGTATCGTTTCTTTTTCCACCCGGAAACAAGGTCGTATCCTTCTGATTGAATCATTCGGTATAATTCAGGAATTTCATCAGGGCTATCCTGTAAATCGGCATCCATGGTAATAATCACGTTACCTTTTGTTTCGCTAAATCCTGTATGTAAAGCAGCTGACTTACCATAATTCCTGCGAAATTTTATTCCTTTGATGTTTTTATTCTTTTCACCTAGTTGGCTTATTATCTTCCACGAATGATCCGAGCTTCCGTCGTCAACCAAAATGACCTCGTATGAAAAGTTGTTGTCTTTCATCACGCGATCAATCCATTCAACCAACTCGGGAAGCGATTCTTCTTCGTTATATAAAGGTATTACAACCGAGATATCCATATTTTTAAAATTAAACAGGAGAAAGAATTCTCCCTTATTTATTATTCTCCAGTTTCTTGCATTGCGGTTTTAAAAGGGTCGCCCTCTTTTTTAATAAACGCGGAAGTTATTAAAGCTAATACAAATCCCCAGATTGAAGTAACTACAAAACCCATAATATTTATAAATCCTGGATTCATAAAATTCTTTTGCATAGATTGAGCCATTTCAATTTGTTCATCAGACATTCCTCTTTTTAACATCTCTTCTTCACCTAATGCAATTATTTTATCAATTATTGAAGGATCGATAAATTTCATAAAAATATAACCATAAATACCAGAAATTAATGCAGCAAAAACTACAACCATAGTTCCAAAACCCAGTGCTTGTCCATAAGAAATTATTCCACCCATGTTATTATCACGATATGATTTTGTAAACCAGATTAACCCGGCTAAAAGAATCACGTAATTAATATAACCAAGGCTCTTGTTCATACTTAAATCGAAAATAAATAAAAGAACAGAGTAAATAATTAAAGCAATACCTAAAATTGCCCCGTTTGTAATACTTGTTTTCCAGAATGTAGATTTTTCGTTCATAGAATATAATTTTTAGTTAAGGTAGAAACAAATATATCCGTTTTTTTAGAAATTATAAATTATTTATTTGAAAAGAATCAATTTATTGCTATTTTTGTGCCCCCGGGTAAGTCTTATACGACCAGCTCCCGTTGAACTCCCCCAGGTTCGGAAGGAAGCAAGGGTAAACGGTTGTAGCGGAGCGATGTAAGTAGCTTGCCCGGCTTTTTTATGCTCTTTTGGTTTTTAAAACTATCCTTTGTAATTTTACTCGTTAACCCTAAAAATTAAAGTCATGAAAAAACTATTTTTTTTGTTTCTTATGGTATTGCTTATTAACAGTGTTTATTCACAACCTGAATTTGCCACCGACAGAGGAAGTTTATCTTTAGGCGGAGGTATTAGCTTTTATTCGAGTGGTGGTGAATTGTACGAAAACACAGATGGTGACAGGAATATGTCATTTAATTTTAATCCTGATTTTTTATTTTTTGTTGCTCCATCATTTGCTATTGGAGCAGAATTTCAATATTCATATTATAAGTCTGGCGAATACAGCAATAATACTGTAGGTGTTGGCCCTACTTTCATGTATTGTATAGCCGGGCACAGAGATCAAAAAGTATATCCTTTTATAAGTGAATCCATTTTTGTAGATTTTTATTCCTATAAAGATACATCAACAGATTATGAAGGTGATTCAAAAGGAATAAACTCATCTACCAGTCTTGGAGTTATGTTTATGTTATCAAAAGCGGTAGCTTTAAATACCAGGATTACTTATTTCTCCAGAACCACATTAGGTGATAATTCTCTTTCGGGTAATGAAATCTATTTTGGGATTGGAATACGATCCTTTATTTTTTAGTTTTCCAGATACTGTTTAAAAAAATTATTTAAAGTCGTCCTGAGCAAAATAAAGAATCATTATTTAGTGTTATTTTTGATTCTTCGCTTTGCCCGGGATAAGAATTTGTGCCAGGTTCGTTTTTAAACAGTATTTTTTCAAAATGTATTTATACATTCTATCTATTAAAAAAATGAGTTACAGGATAAACCTTTCAGATAGCGAAGAATTCGAATTAAAAAGAATAGTTCGTGAAAATCAGAAACATAAGAATATTCTGAAACGGGCATATTGCATCCTGTTAAAAAACGAAGGCCAGAAAAACGAAAATATAACCCGGCTTTTAAAAATCCATGAAGATTCAATTGCCGACTGGACAAAAATTTATTTAAACCGGGGAACAGAAGGATTATTACATTATAAATATTCACAACGACGAAAATCGAAACTTACTCCATACAAAAGTAAAATTAAGCGAATTGCATCAGCAAAAAGTGTAAAAACGATTGAACAACTTCAAAAAAAAATTAAAGAAAATTTAAATATCGAAATTGAATATAGCTGGCTTTACAGGTATTGCAGGAAATATGGTATTTACGAAAATCTTAAAAAGGAAAATATCCCGATATCTTAAACATTTACATATTGGTTTTTATACTCGAAAAATTGAATTATTTTCGCATCTGAATCTGATTATTAATTAAACATCAAAATACATTATGAAATTTTTTATTGATACAGCTAATCTCGACCAAATCAGGGAAGCCCAGGATTTAGGAGTACTCGATGGTGTAACAACCAATCCATCATTAATGGCTAAAGAAGGAATAAAAGGCGAACAAAACATTATCAATCATTATAAGGCCATTTGCGAAATAGTTGATGGCGATGTTAGTGCTGAAGTAATATCAACAGATTATGCAGGAATGATAAAAGAAGGTGAGAAACTTGCTGCATTGCATCCACAAATTGTTGTTAAAGTTCCTATGACAAAAGATGGAATTAAAGCAATAAAGTATTTAACCGGCAAAGGAATTAGAACAAACTGCACATTGGTGTTTTCTGCAGGCCAGGCATTACTGGCGGCAAAAGCAGGTGCAACATATGTATCTCCATTTATTGGACGTTTAGATGATATTTCAACTGATGGTGTTGCATTAATTGCCCAGATTGTTGATATGTACAATTTCTATGGTTTCGAAACTCAGGTTCTGGCAGCATCTATTCGTCATACCATGCACATTATTCAGTGTATGGAAGCAGGTGCAGATGTAGCTACCTGCCCGCTTAGTGCAATATTAGGATTATTAAATCACCCACTTACTGACATTGGTTTGGAAAAATTCTTAGCTGATTACAAAAAAGTAAACGGGTAAAAAAATAGTTGTTTCATTTGCAAGTTGTTTCAGGAGTTTTACCCTTTTGAAACAACTTTTTTAATTAAAAAAAATCGGAAATTGTAAATTTCAGACTGTTTTAAATACTTCTTCTCTTTTGTTTCTTACATTTGCATCTTGTTTTATTAAAAAATAATATGCTTATACAAATACATCCCGAGAATCCCAATCCAAGAGAAATTTCAAAAGTAATTGAAGCTCTTAAAAAGGATGGATTAATTGTTTATCCTACCGATACGGTTTATGGATTAGCCTGGGATATTAACAGCCCGAAAGCATTCGATAAAATTGTCCGGCTTAAAGGGAAAAATGCGTTAAAAGAAAACTTTTCTCTTATTTGTTCGAGTTTAAGCCAGGTTTCTGAATTTACTGCTCATATTAATAATGCTACTTTTAAAATCTTAAAACACAATTTACCCGGCCCGTTTACATTTATTCTTACTGCAAACAATAATGTTCCGAGGTTTTATAAAGAAAAAAAGAAAACCGTTGGTATTCGTATTCCCGATAATAAAATAGCTGTCGAAATAGTTGAAAAATTGGGAAATCCAATAATGACAACATCATTACACCACGATGATGAGATTTTAGATTATATGACCGATCCTGAATTGATACATGAAAAATATGAAAAACTGGTTGATTTTGTTATCGATGGAGGATATGGAAAAAACGAAGCTTCAACCGTTGTTAATTGTACAAATGATGATTTTGAAATTATAAGGCAGGGCATTGGGGAACTTGTTCTTTAACAACAAGTACACGGGAAATTACTACTCTTAACAAATTTTTTAATTCTTAACGCAACCTATTTTTTATTTCTTACATCTTCTCAATGTATCTTAAAAATAAAACTAAAATTTATTTATAAAGTTCTTTGATAATTTGCAGGAATGGTGTAATAATATTATGAATCAGTGAATCCTAAACAATCACGGACAATTTAACAACGCAGTTTTCAGACATACAAACCAACGACGTTATTTTGCTTTTTCAAAAATAATTCTGTGATAATTTAACCCCTAAACAATTCTTCTGCTTCAAAGAATGCATCATGTATCTGCAAAGAAAAAGGGACTGTAAAAGGTCCCTTTTTCACTTTTATAAAAACACTATTATTTTTTTGGATAAATTTCACCTTTAGCTGCTTTCAAAGTATTCTGGAGTAATGAAACTATTGTCATTAGCCCAACACCTCCAGGTACAGGAGTTATAAAAGAAGCTTTTTGTGAAACCTCGTCAAATTTAACATCTCCAATTAATTTCCAACCCGACTTGGTTTTTTCTGATTTTACACGGGTTATACCAACATCAATAACCACAGCACCATCTTTAACCATATCGGCAGTTAAAAACTCGGGGTTACCCAAAGCAGCAATAACAATATCAGCCCTGGACACCACTTCTTTCAGGTTTTTTGTGCGGCTATGCGTTAAAGTTACTGTTGCATCGCCCGGACTGGCTTTCTGACTTAATAAAATACTGATAGGCTTTCCAACTATATTGCTACGGCCAATTACAACAACATTTTTACCCGATGTTTCTATTTTATATCTTTTAAATAATTCAATAATACCCGCGGGTGTAGCTGAAACATAAGCAGGCAAACCAATTACCATTCTTCCTAAATTTATCGGATGAAACCCGTCAACATCTTTCCTGGGATCGATAGCTTCAATGACTTTTTGCTCTGAAATGTGCTTTGGTAAAGGCAATTGAATAATAAATCCATCAATTGAGGGATTATTATTGAACTCATTCACTTTTTCAAGAATCTCTTTTTCAGTAACAGATTCTTCAAAACGTATAACGGTAGAATCGAAGCCAACCTGTTTGCATGCTTTTTCTTTGTTACCTACGTATGTTTCGCTTGCACCATCGTGACCAACAATTAAAGCCGCCAGATGAGGAACTTTTTCACCACGTTCTTTCATTCGTGTTACTTCTAAAGCTATTTCATCCTTAACTTCTGCTGAAATTTTATTTCCGTCGATAAGATTCATAATTATTCTTTTTATTGAGAAAACCAGAAAAATACTGTTTTGTTCAGGGAAAAAATATTATCTCATTCCTTTCATTTTACTCATCAAACCAGACATACCTTTACCATCTTTCATCATTTTCATCATTTTTTTAGTCTCGTCGAATTGTTTTACCAGTCGATTAACTTCCTGTATGTCGGTTCCACTGCCCATTGCTATTCTTTTGCGGCGACTTCCATTTAGTAATTCAGGATTATTTCTTTCTTCGGGTGTCATAGAATGAATAATTGCTTCAATTCCTTTAAATGCATCATCGTCGATATCAATATTTTTCATCATCTTGCCCATGCCGGGAATCATGCCCGCCAAATCTTTCAAATTACCCATTTTCTTGATTTGTTCAATCTGTGAAATAAAATCGTTGAAATCGAACTGATTCTTGGCAATTTTTTTACTTAATTTTCTTGCTTCTTCAACATTATACTGATCCTGTGCACGTTCAACCAATGATACAATATCACCCATGCCTAAAATACGGTCGGCCATACGTTCAGGGTGGAATACATCAATAGCATCAAGTTTTTCGCCAGTACCAACAAATTTTAGTGGTTTATTAACAACAGAACGAATTGATAATGCAGCACCACCACGGGTATCACCATCGAGTTTCGTAAGGACAACACCGTCGAAATCAAGCCTGTCGTTGAATTCCTTAGCCGTATTTACAGCATCCTGCCCTGTCATAGAATCGACAACGAATAAAATCTCTTGTGGTTCGATTGCTTTTTTGATTGCCGCTATCTCGTTCATCATTTGCTCATCAATGGCTAAACGACCGGCAGTATCGACAATTACCAGGTTTTGTCCGTCTTTTTTAGCTTGCTTTATTGCATTCTTTGCAATTTGAACAGGATCTTTACTTCCTTCTTCAGTATATACGGGAACCTGTATTTGCTCTCCTAAAACTCTTAGCTGTTCGATAGCCGCGGGGCGATATATGTCGCAGGCTACCAACAACGGGCTTTTTTGTTTTTTAGATTTCAGGTATTTTGCAAGTTTTCCTGAAAAAGTTGTTTTACCTGAACCCTGTAAACCTGCAATTAATATTACTGTTGGATTACCTTTAAGATTAATATCCATTGTTTGCCCACCCATGAGTTCGACAAGCTCATCATGAACAATTTTAACCATTACCTGGCCTGGTTTTAAAGCAGAAAGTACATTCTGTCCCAGGGCTTTCTGTTTAACTGTATCGGTGAATGTTTTGGCAATTTTATAGTTTACATCGGCATCGAGTAACGCGCGACGAACTTCTTTAAGTGTCTCGGCAACATTTATTTCCGAAATTCTTCCTTCACCTTTTAATAATTTAAACGACTTCTCCAGCCGTTCCGATAAATTTTCAAACATATATTAAAACCATTTTTAACTTGTGCAAAAATACAATAAAAAATACTACCTGCAAGCAATAATAAACAGGACTACATGCGTTCGGGAACATCTATTCCGAGCAAACTCATTCCTGATTGAATAATTTTCCCAACTTGTAAAGAAAGGAATAACCTGAAAACAGAGATACCAGCTTTTTCTTCGCTAAGAATAGGGTATTCATGATAAAACTGATTGTATTCCTTTGCCATTTCATAAATATAATTGGCAACAATTGCAGGACTTAGGTTTTCAGATGCCTCGTATAAAATCTCGGGATAAGTATGAATGAGTTTAATTAACTGAAGTTCTTTTATATTAATATCGATTACTGAAGGTATTTCAGCAGGTATTTGAATTTCTTTTGCCTGAGCTTTTTTAATTAACGATCGGATTCGTGCATAGCTGTATTGAATAAATGGACCGGTATTTCCATTAAAATCAATCGATTCTTTCGGGTCAAAAGTCATATTTTTTTTCGGATCAACCTTGAGAATAAAATATTTTAATGCTCCAAGTCCAATTGTTCTTATTATTTGATTTTTCTCGTTTTCGCCATAATCATCGAGCTTACCTAATTCGCGTGACATTTCTTCGGCTGTTCGAATCATTTCTTCCATTAAATCATCAGCATCAACTACTGTTCCTTCGCGCGATTTCATTTTACCTTCGGGCAACTCAACCATACCATACGAAAGATGAAATAAATATTCAGAGAATGAATATCCCAATTTTTGCATGATGAGTTTTAATACCTGAAAATGATAGTTTTGCTCATTTCCAACTACATATATCAGTTCATTTGCTTTAAAATCATCAAAACGCTGGTGGGCCGTGCCAATATCCTGGGTTATATAAACAGATGTACCATCGGCACGAAGAAGTAATTTCTGATCGAGTCCTTCATCGGTTAAATCAACCCAAACCGAACCATCGTCTTTTTTAAAGAAAACTCCCTTTTTTAATCCTTCCTGAACAATTTCTTTTCCAAGCTTATACGTGTCCGATTCGAAATATACTTTATCAAAATCTATTCCCAGGTTTTTATAGGTAACATCGAAACCTCGTAAAACCCAATGGTTCATTTCTTTCCACAAGGCAATCGTTGAAGAGTCTTTTGCTTCCCACTTTCGAAGCATATCCTGTGCCTCAATAATTAGTGGGGCATTTTTCTTTGCTTCTTCTTCAGTTTGTCCCTTTTCTATTAGTTCTTCAATTTGTATTTTATATTCCTTATCGAACATAACATAGAAATCACCTACCAAATGATCGCCTTTTTTACCTGCTTTTTCGGGAGTTATTCCATTGCCCCACTTTTGCCAGGCCAGCATTGATTTGCAAATATGTATTCCGCGATCGTTTACAAGATTAACTTTTATAGCCTTATCGCCTTGCGAGGCGATTATATTTGCCACTGCATATCCTAACAAATTGTTGCGTATATGCCCAAGATGTAACGGTTTGTTTGTATTTGGCGATGAATATTCAATCAGAACAGTACTTGGATTTTCTTTTTCAGTTATATATCCATAATGCTCTTTGCCTGCTACATTATTCAAGAATAAAACCCAGAAACTACTATTTAAAGTAAGATTCAGAAACCCTTTAATTACATTATACCCGCTAATTTCATGAATATTATCGCACAGATATTTTCCAATTTCTTCAGCCGTTTGTTCAGGTGGTTTTTTTGAAACCCTTAACAATGGAAATACAACCAGGGTAAAATCACCTTCAAAATCTTTTCTTGTTTTCTGGATTTGAATCGCACTTTCATCAACCTGCTGGCTATAAATATGTTGAACAGCTTCCAAAACCTTATCCTTCAATTGCATTTCAATATTCATAAAAACATACAAATTATTAAACTTTATTTTTAAGCGAACAAAGATAATCATATGATTAAAATAAACATATAAGAATATTATAATTGAACTAAAAACGTTTTAGAATCGTTCGTGTTTAAGATTAAACGAAACAGTGAATAAGTATTTAAAATATTAAATATATTTGTTGGTTGAATTAAAAAAATACAATTATGAATATAAAAAAATCAATCGTATTTGCATTTATCACTATTCTTTTTGGAGCTTGTACGGCCACAGCTCAAAAACATAACATCAATATAAAGATTAACGGATTAAGCGATACGGATATTTACCTGGCACACCACTATGGCAATAAACAATACCTGGACGATACCATAAAATTGGATACTAAAGGTGAAGGAGTTTTTAAAGGAGATTCGCTTTTACCTCAGGGAATTTACCTGGTTGTATTGCCATCAAAAAATTATTTTGAAATATTAATTGGTTCTGACCAGGAATTCTCAATTGAATCCAACAAAGACGATTTATTAAAAAGAATGCAGGTTAAAGGCTCCAAAGAAAATACGGCTTTTAAAGCGTACCAGGATTATATGATCACGATGAATGAGAAATCACAGGTTATTCAGCAAAAAATGAAAGAAAACTATATGAATGCTGATACATTAGTGATATTACAAGATCAATTAAAAGGCCTGGACATGGAAGTTAAAAAGGAGTGGAACAAACTCATTACCGAAAACCCCGGGACACTTTTAGAATCGATAATTAAAGCAATGATAGGAATTGAAATACCTGAAATTGAAGTTCCTGAAAGTATTCAGAATAAAGATTCCGTTAAATGGTTTCATTCATACAACTTCAATCAAAATCATTATTTCGATAATATTAACCTTGCAGATAACAGGTTATTGAGAACACCCATATTGCATAATAAAATAGAATATTACTTCACAAAAGTTCTTGTACAAAATCCCGATACTATTAATAAATATATTGATATTGTTGCCAAAAAAGCATCGGCAAACGATGAAGTTTTTCAATATGTAATGCGCTATTTTATAAATACTTTTCAGCAAAGTACCATCATGGGAATGGACAAGGTTTTTGTACATGTTGCCGAAACTTACTATTTATCTGGAAAAGTAAACTGGCTTGATAAAGAAACGTTGACTAAGCTTCGCGAACAAGTTGCAAAACTTAAATTTAACTTAATCGGGGGTATTGCCCAGGATTTAAAAATGGAAACTGTTACAGGAGAATATGCACGGTTAAGCGAAATAAAAGCAAAGTTTACATTGCTTATGTTTTGGGAACCTGATTGTGGCCATTGTAAAAAAGTTGTTCCACAGGTTTGGGAAATTTACAATAAGTTCGACCGGAATGAGTTTGAAGTACTTGCAGTATATACTCAGGCTGATAAAACAGAATGGATGAAATATATTGAAGAAAATCATATTGACTGGATTAATTGCTGGGATCCATACAACCTGACTAATTTTCGCTTTTTCTATAATGTGTACAGTACTCCTACCCTTTACCTGCTCGATAAGGATAAAAAAATAGTTGCTAAACGGATTGGAGCTGAAACCGTCGAAAATATTTTAAATATTGAACTTGGGAAAAAGAAAATCTCCGAGATTGATTTTACAACACAGGAAAACGAGTAATATTCCTGAGTAAATATTAAAAATAAAACCCGCCCGGTTTAATCTGCACCCCACATTTTGAGGTTCATTTTAGTTGGCGGGTTTTATTTTTGTTTCACTATGGGTTTCTGCCGTTTTTCAAATGATTCGACAAGTTGTAAATAGAATTAAATTCAAGAATTTCATTCGTATCAATAAGTTTCCATATAACAATTTCATTATTCTGCTCAACAACTACATGTTCAATTGAATCATTCCCCTTTTCTACTGTAAAGTTCATGCGTTCAAGAGCTTTCTTAGTCCAGGTATAATAAATACCTTCACCAAACAAGCCTATCTTTTCAGTATATTTTCGTTTCATCCTGAAATCACCTTTTACTCTATCAAAACTTAATTTTGAATTATCGAAAATCTGGTTAAATGTTTCGTTCAGAATCAGGTCTTCGGGTGCTCCTTCAATTATACTATCGTTAAGCATTAGCCATATTTTGTCGGTTTCCTGAATGGCAATATTCAAATCGTGAGTTGAGAAAATAATGGTTTTATTTTCGGTTTTCGATAAATTGTTCAGCAAATGAACTATTTCATATTTATTTGGCAAATCGAGAAAAGCCGTAGGTTCGTCGAGAACAATAACAGGAGTATCCTGGGCTAAAGTACGGGCTATCATAACCCGCTGGCGTTCCCCATCAGATATTTCGTTAATGTTTTTGTTTACAAAACTTTTCATGCCCACCATTTCCAATGCTTTCGATACACTTTTCAAATCTTTTGTTTCCAGCTTCCCAAACCAATTGGTATGCGGAAACCTGCCAAGAGCAACCAGATCGAAAACTCTCAGGTTATTAATATTTACTATTTCTGTAGAAACAAAGCTGACCAACCTTGCAAAATCAGCGCGGGAATATCCGATTATATTTTTTTTGTTTAATAAAATATCACCTTGTATGGAATTTTGCAACCCGGCAATATTTCGTAATAAGGTGCTCTTTCCTACTCCGTTTTTTCCGATTACGGCAATAAGTTCGCCTTCAGATGCAGTTAAGTTAATATTTGAAACCAGAGAATTATGTATTCTTTTGGAAATATGATATCCAATTTCGAGGTTATGAATTTCCAAAATATGTTTTCTTGTTTCCATATTAAGCATTACATAGTTGAAAATTTTTGCTTGCGAATTATAATCCAGATAACTATAGGAATACCAACCAGTGCAGTTATTGAATTAATTGGCAAAGAACTTTCTTTCCCGGGTAACTGAGAAATCATATCACTAAAAAGAAGAACACTTCCACCTATAAGCATTGTACCAGGAAGAAGAATCTTATGATTCGCTGTTTTAAAAATCATTCGGGCAATATGAGGAACAGCAATGCCAATAAATCCTATTGGCCCGCAAAATGCAGTAATGCTTCCAGCCAAAAGACTTGTACTAAAAAACACAAAAAAACGTGATAGTTTAATGTTTAAGCCCATGCTCTTAGCATAATTCTCCCCCACGAGCATTGCATTTAACATTTTTACTGATAAAAAAGCCATAATTAGTCCAATACTAACACTTGGAATTAATACAAAAAGTTGTGATTTTGAAACACCTCCCAGGCTACCCATTGTCCAAATAACAAATGCTTTTAGCATACTTTCGCTGCTAAAATATTGTAAAATACTTACAATTGAAGTTGTTGCACTGCCAAACATTATACCTAAAATAAGAATCGTCATGATATCTTTAACCCTCACGGAAATTGCTAAAATCAGGAATAAAATCAAACCGGAACCAATCCATGCAGCTATTACAATTAACCAGTTTCCAATAACTCCAAACTGATTAATTACAGTAAATGATGAGACTCCCAATACGAGTATGGCAACACCCAGGCTTGCACCTGCACTTATTCCCAATACATAAGGCCCGGCCAACGGGTTCTTAAATATTGTCTGCATTTGTAACCCACTTACTGATAATGCAAATCCGGCAAATAAGGCAGTTAAAGCTTTGGGAATACGGAAATACAATACAATGGCAGAATATTCTGAATATTCAGATTTCCCGGTAAAAAGTATATGAAATATTTCTCTAAAAGGAATTTTTACAGAACCTAAAAAAATATCGAATACAAATAATGTAAATAATATTATAATAAGAAAAGCCCAAACAAGAAATGTTTTAAAATTCGATTTCAAGATTTTTTAATAGATAAAATGAGAAAACAAATTTAAACAAAATACCGAATCTGATTTCATTCAATTTACATTTAATCTATCGCTTTATAATACACCAGCTTACAATCAGTTAAAAGTTCCGGATGAAAAATAGAAATCATGTCGTGTAAAATAACATGCGGATTAACTATGCCTGATTCCCAATAATCAATTCCTCCAAAATTATTTATCCTGTTGTTATTATTGAATATGTGGCCATTTTTATATGGGGCAAAACGTTGAAAACGTTCATCAATAGTAAGAATTTCCTTTTTATTATTAATGCTCCCAGTATTCAGCCAAATTTCAGCATTTTGTCCAAGAGCAAATACCCGTTCAATATCTAAAGCCAGGCTTTCTCTTGATTCGTTATCACTCCAAATATAATCTCCTCCTGCATCTTCAACCAATTTGGCCATGTACGATTTTCCACCAGGTACATACCAGGTATCTTTCCATGGCATTCCAATCAGAACTTCTGGTTTCTTTTCTAAGCCTGATGTAAGTCTTACCAATTCGTTGTATTGTTTTTCCACATTATTAAAATAATCTGAAGCAGAATCACCAAGATTATAAAATGTCGCTATAAATTTAATCCACTCGAGTTTGCCTAAAGGATGTTCCTCCAGGTATTCTGCATTTATCACGGTATTTATACCAAGCTCACTTAATTTCTGATTATACCCGGCAACCTGACTTCCAACACCATAAGTAATAACTAAATCGGGTTTTAAGCTGGCAATTAATTCATAATTCAGATTATTATCATATCCTACATCAACAATTTTATGATTGTTTATTTCATTTCTTACGGCAGGATTATAAACATATTGAGTACCTGATACGCCTACTATAGAGTTGTTTTTATTTAAAATATCAATAAAAGCTATATGAGTAGTTGATAAACAAACAACTCTGGATACAGGTGTTTTAATTAATTTAATATCATCAGGGAACCGGGGTAAACCAGAAATATCATCGGCTAAAACATATCTATATTGAATATTTTTAGCGCCTTGCCAGGGATCGGTAATTGTTATTAATTTAAAATTTGCATAATGCTCTATTTTAAAACCTTTGGCGTATTTAATATCACACTCTAATAAACTGTTTGCCTTAGAAAAAACATTTTCATTCTGGCTTGTTTTTTCTTTACAAGAACACAAAATTAATAATATAAACAGGATATAATTGATTGTTATATTTCTCATAAAATTAGCTCCATTCTAATATTAAATCACATGCATCTGGTTTTATGCTTAAACGGTAACAAATATAGTAACAACTTTTATTTGTAACGTAACGTATAAAGAGTTAATTCTATTTTTTTCAAATACTGCATGATTCATATGAGCCTTAGAATTTCAATAATCTCCCTCTTTTTTTTCATCATTCCTTTTGCAAATATTCAGGCTTTTTGTTACAATAACGACACGTTGTATTTTAAGGGTAACAATGAATATCCTCCGTATCAGCTAATTAATAATCAAAACCAGCCTGATGGGTTTAGTGTAGAATTATTGCATGCTGTTGCAAGAACAATGGGTTTAAATATTAAAATTGAGTTAGGGCCATGGAGTACAGTAAGGGCCGAATTAGAATCAGGCAAAATTGACGGACTTACAGCAATGTCTCCTTCACCCGAACGAAGCAGAGTTATTCGTTTTTCTACAACTTATGTTTATATTTCTCACTCTTTGTTTGTTCGAAAAGGAGAAGAAATAAATTCAATAGATGATATTAGCGGCAAACAAGTGATTGTTGTTAAAGGCGATATAATGCATGACTACATAGTTTCAAATCGCTTAACAGAATTCATTATTCCTGTAAAAGATTATCAAACTGCTTTAAGGCTTCTTTCTGCCGGAGAATATGATTGTGCCATGATAAATAAACTTCAGGGCCAATTTGCAATAAACGAGTTTAATCTCACGAACCTTAAACCTGTAGGTTCTGCAATTCAACCTCTTGAGCTTGCATTTGGAATAAATAAAGACAAACCAGAGTTAGTTGCCCAATTAAATGATGGGTTACAAATTATTAAAGCAACCGGAGAGTACGACCTGATTTATGATAAATGGTTTGGCATATATGAAAAATCTGATATCAAAACCAAAGTTTATACAATAATTGCATGGATACTCATTCCATTTGGATTTATCCTGATTTCAATAATTTTCTGGTCGTGGTCGTTAAGAAAACAAGTTGCTGCAAAAACATCGGAACTGCAACTCGAATTGCACGAACGAAAAAGAGCTGAAGAGGAACTCATTAAAGAAAAATCGCTGCTTAACTCCATGATTAATTCCATCCCCGATTTAATTTTTTACAAAGATAAATTCAACAAATATTTAGGTTGTAATCAGGCTTTTGCCAGGTTCTATAATTTGCAGTTCGATAATATTAAAGAAAAGACTGATTTTGACCTTTTCCCTAACGAACAGGCTCAATATTTTTTTGAAACCGATTTTAAATTAATTTCTGAAAATACAAGCATTCGTTTTGAATCGTGGGAGAAGAATACCGATGGGCAAGAATTTTTACTCGACATATTAAAAGTACCTTTTACCGATGAAAATGAAAATCCATTAGGAATAGTTGGCATCTGCCATGATATTACCAAACGATATAAAACCGAGATTGATTTGAAACTGGCAAAAGAAAAAGCAGAAGAGTCTGACCGTTTAAAATCATCATTTTTAGCAAACATGTCGCATGAAATAAGAACTCCAATGAATGCTATCATCGGTTTTTCCGACCTACTTGTTGATTATAACACTGATGTAAACGAACGCGAAGAACTTGTCTCTCATATTAACAACAATTGCGATACTTTGCTCCATTTAATTGATGACATAATAGACCTGGCAAAGATTGAAGCAAACCAGCTTTCGGTTTCAATACGGGAAACAAATATGAATTTAATTATTCAAGAACTAGTCGAATTTTATAACGAGACCCGAAAAAAGATTAATAAAACACATATTAATTTCAAGGTAAATAAAAAAATAATTAATCAAAATTTAAAGTTAAAGACAGACCCGTTCAGGCTTAAACAAATACTTACTAATTTAATTGATAATGCATTTAAATTTACCGATAACGGAACGATTGAGCTTGGTTACCTGGTTAAAGAAAACGATACCAAAATTGAGTTTTATATAAAAGATACAGGCATTGGAATTGATAAAGAAAAATACGATGAAATTTTCCAGAGTTTTATAAAAATAGAAAACGATAAATCAAAATTATACCGCGGAACAGGTTTAGGACTTACAATAACTAAAAATCTTATTGAGCGGTTAGGTGGGAAAATATGGCTTGAATCCGTTCCCAAAAAAGGAACAACATTTTATTTTAACTTACCTTTAAACTTGCCCGATTTTAATAACATTAAGCTTATACATAAAGACTCAGAAATGATTTCTGATTTTTCTTTATGGAAAAATAAAACCATATTAATTGCCGAGGATGAAGACAGCAACTATAAATTTCTCGAGATACTATTAAAAAATAAGGGATTAAACCTTTTAAAAGCTGAAAATGGATTTGAAGCTTTAGAAATTTGCAAAGGGCATCAAAAAATAGATTTAATATTGATGGATATTAAAATGCCAGGAATGAACGGGCTTGAAGCTACAACGCGTATTAAAAATTTTAATCCTGAAATTCCTATTATTATTCAAACAGCCCATGCAATGCAGAATGACGAAAAATTAAGCTTTGATGCAGGTGGAGACGAATATATTACAAAACCAATAAAAAAAGAAAACCTGTTTTTACTAATTAATAAATGGATCACTAAAGAAAATAAAGATTAGTGCTACAATAAAATCATTGCAAATTAAATCCGGCACTGAAAATTTCCGGTTCACCAATTACCCATCGAACCTGATTAAATCAAAAGTTTTAATTTCTATTTTTAACCAATGTTGTTAATAAAAAATAATCATTAAATCTACCGTTAATCTCTTATTATTCATCATTTTAAATATCGTGTAAACATTTACCAGTTGTAATATGTTTATATAACGGATAACTTTATCATATTAGTTGTATATTTGGCAATTGAATTTTTAGTGCTTTATAACATATTCTTTTAATTTCGTTATAATATAGCTCAATGACAAAACTGAAAAACCAAACCATTCCTGCACTTTTAGAAAACAGTTTTCAATTGTATGGAAATAATACAGCTTTAACTTATGTAAATGGAAACCCATTAACATATACTGATTTAAAAGCTGAAATTGAAAAAATGCAGGTACTGCTTGCAAGCTTTAATATCCAAAAAGGCGATAAGGTTGCTATTTTAAGCAGAAATATGCCCAATTGGGGAATTGCTTATTTCGCAATAACATCAATGGGGGCAATTGCAGTACCAATGTTACCTGATTTTCACGAAAACGAAATTCAGAATATCATTGAACATTCGGAAAGTAAAGCAATTATTGTTTCGAAACTGATGTACCCGAAAATCGAAAAACTTAAACAGGATTTACTAGATACAATAATATATTCCGATGATTTAACTATTGAAAGAGGAACACAACACGATATGATTTTAAAAGATTCGCCTAATTATATTGTGCAAGAAAGCGATGTAGCATCAATCATATATACATCCGGCACAACAGGCAAGTCTAAAGGTGTTATGCTAACTCATAAGAATATTGTAAATAATGCCATTCAGGTTTTATCTATTGAGCCCGTGAACTCTACACACAAGTTTTTATCTATTTTACCATTATCTCACACTTACGAGAATACATTGGGTTTTGTACTTCCATTAATGCAAGGTGCATCAGTTTATTATCTTGAAAAACCACCAACAGCAGCAGTTTTATTACCTGCTTTAAAAATTGTAAGGCCTACGCATATATTAAGCGTTCCAATGGTAATCGAGAAAATATATCGTAACCAGATATTACCCAAATTTACAAATGGGAAAGTAATTTCAGCTTTGTACAAAGTCGGATTTATTAGAAAAATACTAAACCGGTTAGCAGGTAAAAAGCTATACGGTACATTTGGTGGTGAACTGGTATTCTTTGGTGTTGGCGGGGCTCCTCTTGATCCGACAGTTGAAAAATTTTTACGTGAAGCCAAATTCCCTTATGCTATCGGATATGGTTTAACCGAATCATCTCCCCTGTTATCGGGAGCGAATCCTCATCAGGTTAAACTACGAGCTACAGGCCCGGTATTAAAAGGGGTTCAGATAAAAATCAACAACCCGGATTCAGTAACTGGCGAAGGAGAAGTTTGGGCTAAAGGAGATAATATTATGAAAGGTTACTATAAAGAACCACAAATTACAAGCGAGGTTCTAACTCCTGATGGCTGGCTTAAAACTGGCGATTTAGGTTATTTTGATAAAGACAACTACCTTTTTATTCGTGGACGAATAAAAAACATGATTGTTGGTGCAAGTGGAGAGAATATTTACCCCGAGGAAATTGAATCTGTAATTAATAACTTTAAATACGTTGTTGAATCTGTTGTAGTTGAACAAAAAGGGAAACTGGTAGCTTTAGTTCACTTTAACCATGAAGAGCTGGAAAAACAATTTAACGAGTTTAAAGAAGAAGCTATGCATTATATCAAAGAAAAGATTGATGAGCTTAGTATAGAGCTACAGGAATATGTTAACTCAAGAGTAAATAAATTCTCTCGTGTATATGCTGTAGTATCATATTCTACACCATTCGAAAAAACTGCAACACATAAAATCAAGCGGTACTTGTATTATTAAAAAATAAATTGCATTAAAGAAACCGTCCTCCATAAGGATGGTTTTTTTATTTATTAAAACTTGAATATTGATATAAATATGCCTAATTTATAAACTTAATAAACTAGACATGCATTACGCCATTAGCGACATTCATGGTTGTATAAAAACATTGAAAGAGTTGATAAAGACTATTGAAGCTGTTTCTTCTGATAATACATATTATTTTTTAGGCGATTATATCGACAGGGGGCCTGATTCCAAATCAGTGCTTGATTATTTAATTGATCTTAAACACTCAAAACAAGCAATTCATATTATCAGGGGAAATCACGAAGAAATGATGTTAAGCACATATTTAAATAATAATATTGAAGATTATTTGCTTTGGATGAACAATGGAGCATCACAAACTCTTAAAAACTATAATGTACCTAATGGAATTTATCATTTAACCGGTTATATCCCAAAAAAATATATTGAATTTATTGAATCGATGCCCTATTTTATTGAAACAGAAAAATTTATCCTGGTTCATGCCGGGATAAATTTTAATTCTGATAATCCTTTTAATGATAAAATAAGTATGATATGGACTCGTGAAGAGAATTACAATTCGGATTTAACGAAAGGGAAATTTATCATACACGGGCATACCCAGCTTCCAAAAAAACAAATATTGAAAAATATTGAAAATAAAAATAAAATCCTTTGCATTGATTCCGGTTGCGTATATAAGCAAATTAAAGAATATGGGTATTTATCTGCTTTAAACCTGGATACTCTTGAATTAATAAGCACTGAAAATATTGATTTTTAAAATTTTAATATTATGACAAATCCTGAAGAATTAAAACTACTATTTACCTGCTCAGATATTGATGCGCATGTATTGAAAGAAATACTTGAAGACAACCACGTTGCCGCAATGGTGATAAACAACATGAATTCCGGCCTGGTTGCCGGATTTAGTGGAGGTTTGCAAGGGATTGAATCAAAGGTCTTTGTTGCAAATAAGGATATTGAAAAAGCAAAAGATATACTCGGAGAATTTAAAAATTCTTTTTCAAACGAAAATAGAGACTAAACTCAAATTGGAATAAGTGTTCTTTTCCTTTTTTCGAAAACAGCAATCTGCTTATATCCGGTAACTTTTAAAAGGTTTATTGCTTTTTTAAAATTTCGTGCAATATCAACTGCCTGATGTGCATCGGAACCCAACGTAACAGGAACCTTTTCTTTAAAACACATCTTTAAAAACTCTGTCGAAGGATAATACTCATTGCAAGGTTTAAACAAACCACTTGTATTTAATTCAATTGCTATATCTGCTTTACTAAATATTTTAGCTGTTTGTTTGTATAATTTATCGAGTTTAAACGATGGTTTATAATTAAACTTTTTAATTACATCAGCATGTCCAATAATATCAAATAAACCGGATATTGCTGCTTCCTGAATTAACCTAAAGTATTCGTTATAAAGATGATCAATATTCTTGGTTTCGTAATTAAACGGTTCGGTATCGAAATTCCATCCATTTATAAAGTGTACAGAACCTATAACATAATCTAATTTTAGTTTTTGAATAATTGTTTGGATTTCATCTTTTTTGTCCGACAAATAATCTATTTCAGCACCAAATTTTACCTTAAACGGCAAATCTGTTGTATTTTTAATTTTAGTCACTTTTTCTTTCATATAGGTCAAATCTTCTTCCCTTACAGCCCATTCGGGATAATTAAGACAAATATGATCTGAAAAACCAATTTCCGATACATTATATTCTGATGCCATTCTTAAACATGCTTCATGAGTATCTATCCCATCAGATAATATTGTATGTATATGATAATCTGTCATATTAATATTTTTAAAATTCGAAATTAGAAAATATTAACTGTAAATCAAATCTTTGACTTATCAAAAAAAGAATAAATAACCATACTATTTGCATTGAATATTCCGAGTTATTGCAATACCTAACTATTTTATTTGTAATTTCATGTTTGGAAACCAATTCATTGAAAACAAATTTGCAGCTTGCTTGTTATATGAAAGATATTTAACAATTTGGTTTCTAAACAAAAGAATGTATAAGCTTAAAAGGACGCAACAAATACCAATCAAATTAACCCATGCCTGGGATTTTTTTTCGAAGCCTGAAAACCTGGGGCTAATTACTCCATCGTATATGAAATTTTCTGTTATTTCGAGGTCAGATGTTGGTGATATGTACCCCGGAATGATTATTACTTATACAATTAGTCCTGTTCTGAATATTTCAATTAAGTGGGCTACAGAAATTACCCAGATTAAAGAGCACAAGTATTTTATCGACAACCAGATTAAAGGCCCTTATACTATCTGGCATCACGAACATCATTTTAGCAAGATTGAAAATGGAATTGAAATGACCGATATTCTTTTCTATGATTTACCTTATGGCATTTTTGGAAAGCTCGTGCATAAATTATTCGTTAAGAAAAAGGTAGAAGAAATATTCACCTATCGTGAACATAAAATAAAAGAACTTTTTGGTAGTTTATAACCAAAAAGTTCACTAATTATTAATTCAACAATCTTAATTTCTTACTGGAAATCTTTTAAACTATCCATTAGTTTTTTACGTGTAAAGAAAATTCTGCTTTTCACGGTACCAATTTTTAATTCCAGTTCGTCTGCTATTTCTTTATATTTATAACCTGATAAGAACATATTAAAAGGCTGTTTAAATTCATCGGGCAAACTATCTATCTGCTTTAATATTTCCTGCGTAAAATACTCTGTATCTGGTTTTTCAGGAGAAATATCTCTGGAAATATTTAAAAAATACATATTTTTGGTTACATCGTTGTGTGTATTTTCTTTTTGATGTTTCCTGTAATTATTAATAAAGGTATTTTTCATAATTGTAAAAGTCCATGCCTTTAAATTCGAATAACCTATAAATTTATCTCTGTGCGAGAGTGCTTTTAAGTATGTTTCCTGCAATAAATCATGAGCTTCTTCTTTATCTGACGTTAAACTCATTGCAAATCGCGACAACTTACTTTCCAAACTTATTAATTGATGATTAAATTCCATTGCTGTCATAGTTGTAACTTTTTAAATTATCGTTAAACAAATATACAACACATTTAAACAGAATTCCAAATATCAAAAGCCCTCACGCCACTAAATTCATATCATTTCTAAATAAGTAATATCAATACATAACACTACATTTAGGCAATCAGATACCATTTTGCTCATAGTTTCTAAATTACAAAAAAAAACATTTTTTTGTTTAATCTTTTGCATCCCTTGATACACCATAATTAAACAAAAAAATCCTGCTGAAGTACACGCAGGATAAGTAATTTAGAATAATTCTAAATACAATCAGTTTATTTTTAAAAACTCGTTTAAATCTAAGGGAGATGATATTTTACGAACATTTGAAGGTAAATTGTGCAATCCTTCCTTTACCTGAAGCCCTGTTATAAAAATGGTTTGAAATGGAAATTCTTTTGATAACTTATTTAAATAATCTACAGCCTTAGTCCCGTTGAGCGATGATGTGATTGATGTAAAAAAATAATCAGATTTTATCATTTTACCAGTTTCAACAACATCATTATATGGAACAGAACTTCCGAGGTAATAAACCAACTTACCCGATTTTTTTACTAAATAATAATAAAATAACAATCCAAGTTCGTGGTATTCTCCTTCCGGTAAAAATAAAACAAACTTTTTGGCATTAATATTATCAGTTACTATTAAATTATCGATTGCAACCATTAATTTCTGCCGAAATAAATTCGAAACAAAATGCTCGTGCGCAGGGTTAATTGAGCCTGTTTGCCATAACAATCCAATTTTTTCAAAAAATGGGAAAATAATTTTTATAACAGCATTCTCGAATCCTTCGTGCATAATGTATCGCGACAAGATTTTCTCAAAACGGTTCTCATTCATTTCTACCATGGCTACAACCATGTTCTCAATGTTATTTTCTGCATCCGAAGGATCGCTTGATATAGAAACGACTTTATCTGTTAATTCAGAATCTGATAAATGTGCAATATTAGAAATTTTAATCCCATGCCGGTTTAATATTGCTATATTCAATAACCGTTTAAGTTCAGTATCACAATAATACCTTATATTCGTATCCGTTCGATCAGGTTTAATTATATTGTAGCGCTTTTCCCATATCCGAATAGTGTGAGCCTTAATTCCCGATAAATTTTCTAATTCCTTAATTGAATATTTAGCCATAATTCAACAGTTTTCGATGTATTATTACGATTTTAATGTGTAAAACAACAAGTTTATATATTGGTTCATTTTGCACATGATTTTCATTTGTACAACATTAATTACATAATTCATAAACAAATAAAAACTTCTTTTGTTTAAATACAAAAGACTGATAGAAACAATCAATATTTTATAAATTTAAAAAATATAAACCTTTACCTGGTTACTTTTAATCAAAATTATGACGAAAATTAATCTTTTTTGGTTTCGACGCGATTTACGATTACACGATAATCGGGCATTTTTTCATGCACTTAAAAACGGAAACGTGCTTCCTGTATTTATTTTCGATAAGAACATACTGGAAAAACTGGAATATAAAAATGATAGAAGAGTTAACTTTATTTACAACGAGATTAAGAATTTAAAATCGGATCTCGAAAAATATGGGAGTTCATTGTATGTTGTATATGATTCTCCGCTTAACGCATTTAGAAATATTACAAATACATACCCGGTTGAAGCATTATTTATTAATCACGATTATGAACCTTACGCCCTTGAAAGAGATCGTTCTGTTATAAATGCATTTAAATCATTAAATATTCCGGTTTACAGTTATAAAGACCAGGTAATTTTTGAAAAAGAAGAAATCATAAAGTCAGATGGAAAACCATATACTGTTTTTACTCCTTACATGAAAAAATGGAAAGAACAATTTAATAAACAAGAACTAAAATTTTATTATTCTGAAAAAATACTATCAAACTTACATAAAACTACACCTTTTAAATTTTTATCTTTAAATGATTTGGGCTTTCAACAAACTGGTTTGAATATTCCATCAAAAGAAATTAATCTTGAAAAAATTAAATATTACGATAAGTTCAGGAATTTCCCTTCAATTGATGGAACAAGCAGGCTAAGTATTCATTTACGATTCGGAACAATAAGCATAAGGCAATTAATTAAAGCTACGATGGGATTAAATGATTCATTTTTAAGTGAGCTTATCTGGCGTGAGTTTTATATGATGATTCTTTATTTCTTTCCTGATGTGATAAAAAATTCTTTTAAACCCGCTTACGACAGGATTGAATGGATAAACAACGAAAAACATTTTGAGTTATGGTGTAATGGACAAACCGGCTATCCTGTTGTTGATGCAGGTATGCGCGAGTTAAACGAAACAGGATTTATGCATAACCGGGTCAGAATGATTACAGCAAGTTTTCTAACCAAACACCTGCTTATAGATTGGCGTTGGGGCGAAGCTTATTTTGGACAAAAACTTCTGGATTATGAACTTTCATCAAATAATGGAGGATGGCAATGGGCTGCAAGCACAGGCTGCGATGCTGTTCCTTATTTCAGGATTTTTAACCCTGAATTACAAACCAATCGTTTCGACCCGAAACTTGAATACATTAGAAAATGGATTTCCGAATATAATACACAAAAATACCCTAAACCAGTAGTTGAACATAATTTTGCCCGCATAAGAGCAATTGATGCATATAAACAAGCTATTCAAAAGAATAAAATATGATGATTACAATTTTTGGTGCAACAGGTTTTATTGGAAAAGAACTGGTTCAGTACCTGGTAGAAAACAATTACCCGGTAAATGTTGTAACAAGGAACACCATAAAAGCAAAAACACTTTTTAGCCAATCGGTAAAAGTTTATGATTTCACCTACAATACCTTGCTCGAACTAATTAATAAATCCGATGCAGTAATTAATCTTGCAGGTGAAAATATTTCTTCGGGACTTTGGACAAAAAGTCAAAAACAAAAAATTATAACTAGCCGGGTTAACACAGGTAATTTAATTACACAGCTATGTATAAAAGCTGCAAACAAACCAGGCATACTTATACAAGCATCAGCTATAGGTTATTATGGATATAATATAAATAGCACATGTAATGAAGAGAGTTCGAAAGGAACAGGATTTCTATCAGATGTTTGTGAGCAATGGGAAAATTCGACCCGTGATGTTGTAAATTATGGTATAAACAGGATTATTATTCGAACGGGAGTTGTTTTCGGGAAAAATGGAGGCATTTTACCTAAATTACTCAAACCCTTTCGATATAACATTGGAGCAATTATAGGACGGGGACAAAATTATATTTCATGGATACATATTCAGGATGAAATCAGGGCTATCGAATTTTTAATAAAAAATCAACATCTTTCCGGAGCATTTAATTTAACTGCTCCAACGCCTGTAAAAATGGAAGAAATTATTGAGAATATCTCAAGAAAATACAATAAACCAATACTTTTTTCAATTCAGGAAAGAGTTCTCAAGTTTTTTCTGGGAGACCTGGCTAAAGAAATGCTGTTAGCCAGCCAGCAGGTTTTACCTGATAAATTAATGAATGAAGGTTTTAGATTTAATTTTGAAACCATGGATTCTGCATTGACAGATTTGTTAAACTAAAAAAGGCCGTTATTTCTAACGGCCTTAACAAGATAAACTCTTTTGTATTAAATAGTACCTATTGGATCTGGATTTCCATCAGGATCGTTATTTACATATCCATCAGTTACAGGATGTCCGTTTGTCATTAATAAAATACCGCACATGTGTGGAGCAGCCATAGAAGTTCCGCTTAATGTAGCAAAACCGCCATTCATATAAGTTGAATAAATGCTAACACCAGGTTCGCAAAAATCAACTGGAGGATTGCCATAGTTTGAGAAAGAAGCAAAGTTATCATTAACATCCATAGCAGAAATAGTCCAGATATATGGGCCATTAACTCTTGCAGGAGAATGATTGTTAGCATCGTCAGTTTCATTACCAGCAGCTAATGAAAAGAAAATACCTTTTTGAGATGCATTATAAACAGCTAAATCAATAGCTTCATATACGCCACCACCTAAACTCATGTTAGCAGCATCACCAGCACTTGCATTTGCACCAACAAAATCAACACCAGCAATAATAACAGAATATGCTCCGCTACCTCTTTTATCAAGAACTTTAACAGGAACGATTGTAGCACCAGCAGCAACACCAACAACACCTATTGTATTATCGATAGCAGCAACAGTACCAGCACAATGTGATCCATGTCCATTATCATCATCAGCTAAAGCATCATTGTTGATGAAATCATATCCTCTAGAAGCATTTACAGTTAAATCTGGGTGATCTAAATCAACGCCTGTATCAATAATCCAAGCTGTTTTGCCTACTCCGCTTCCATAACCAACTCTTGTAATACCCCATGGAATTGATTCAGCTGGTGGTGCAGGAACTGGTTTTGCCATTACATACATTCTGTCAGGAAGAACATATTTAATACTGTTATCATTTTTAAGTGTTTCTGCATCTTCTTTTGAAAGTTTTACACAAAATCCTTTTAATGTTTCAGCGTAAGTTTGTTTTAATTCATAATTTACACCTAGTGATTTAAAATAACTTTGAGCAATTTGTTTTACTTCATTTTGTTTTTCAAGGTAGCTGGCTGCTTTTTCCTGCGAAAATTTAAATGAAGTTTCATTTAATACAACTACATACTGACCTTCGATAATTGCCCCATTTTGTGGATCACTTTCGATAAAAGCTACTTCATCAGCTTTATTTAAAACAGAGTCACTTTTTTGGCAACCGGTTATAGCTACAAATCCGGTTAAAGCCACTAATAATAAAAATCTTTTTTTCATAGGTAATTTTTTTGGTTAATAAATATGATTGCAATTAACAAAAAAAAATATTACGATTTACACACTAAAATACTGTAAAATAATTACTTATCGATATTCAATAAAACCATTTTTAAAATTAAACTATTAATCAATTAATTACATATTATTAAGAATCATTCTAAATTTTTATTTTTTTAACTATTTTTGAAATCATAAAAAAACTCATTCTATATAATTCTAAATCAAATTGCTGGAAATAAAAAAAACTCTGGATGGCTCATTAACCCTGTATAATTCGAAATTAAACGAGCATTATCATTCTACTTTCGGAGCTTATACTGAATCAATGCACGTTTTTATAAAAAACGGATTTCAATTTATTACAAAAAATAAAATTCATGTATTGGAGGTTGGATTTGGAACAGGTTTAAATGCTATCTTAACTTGTGAAACGGCTATTTTAAAAAACACACTGGTAAATTACACTGCATTAGAACTATATCCATTGGATTTAAAATTGATAAGCAATTTAAATTATGCCGGAGTTATTAATCCAACACTAATAGATACTTTTAGTAAGATGCATGAATGTGCATGGAACCAAAATGTAATGATTCATACAGATTTTTATCTTCAAAAAATAAATGCAGATTTGAATAAATATCGATTTACAGATTTTTATGATCTTGTTTATTTTGATGCCTTTGGACCTGATATTCAACCCGAAATGTGGAGTTCGGAGAACTTTAAAAAAATTTATGATTCATTAAATCCGAATGGTATTTTAGTTACTTATAGTTCAAAAGGAAGTGTAAAACAAAATCTCCGTGATGCAGGTTTTAAAGTTATAAGATTGGCAGGCCCCCCGGGAAAAAGACATATACTCAGAGCAGAGAAAAATGAATAATGAAAAACTGAAATCATAAATATTAAGTACAATATTTCAACTAAATTTTTAACATTTTTTAAATCGGGTGTGTTTGACATTAAAAATAAATTCATCACCTTTGCAATTCAAATTAAAAAACGAATAAAAACTTAAAAATAAATTTTATGAAAATTACAAACTTATTATTAACTGTATTTGCTTTTGCAATTATTGCAACATCATGTGGGCAACAAGTTCCATCTAAAGTAAATTTAAAAACAGATAAAGACACTGTAAGCTATATTATTGGTGTTGATATTGCAAACAGTTTAAAAAGTGCCAAATTCGAAGGTTTAGAATACGATGCATTTATCAAAGGACTTGACGATGTTTTTTCAGATAAAGAAACTGCATTTAGTAAAGACACCATAAAAATTATGCTTAACAAATACTTTACAGAGTTACGCAATAAAGCAATGGAAAAAAACCTGACAGATGGAAGAGCATTTTTGGAAGAAAATAAAAAACGTGAAGGAGTAATTACTACTGCCAGTGGTTTGCAGTATGAAATAATAACTGAAGGTACCGGAAAAACTCCAACAGCAACTGATATGGTAAAAGTAAACTATCGTGGGACTTTAATTGATGGTACTGAGTTTGACAGTTCATACGAAAGAAATAAACCGGCAGAATTCAGATTAAATGGAGTTATAACAGGTTGGACTGAAGGTTTGCAGCTTATGAAAGAAGGTGCCAAATTCAAATTTTATATTCCTACCGAATTGGGTTATGGAACAAGAGTTCGTCCAGGAGGAAAACTTGAAGCAAACATGGCTTTAATTTTTGAAGTTGAGTTATTGGAAGTTATGGATGTTCCTGCTGAAGAACCAAAAAATGTAAGCTTAAATCAGAAAAAAACGAACAAATCAAAATAAATTGTGTTTATATAGTTTTATCAAGCACGTTATTCACGTGCTTGTTTTATTTAAAACAGTTGAAAAATGAAAGCAGAAATTAAAACAGCAAAAGGAACTCTAATGGTGAAATTCTTTGAAGAAGATGCACCCGGAACTGTTGCAAATTTTGTTAAGTTATCGAAACAGGGATATTACGATGGACTAACATTTCATCGTGTAATTCCAAATTTTGTTATCCAGGGTGGATGCCCAGAAGGAACAGGAATGGGTGGCCCGGGTTATACTATTAAATGTGAACTAACTGGAAATAACCAGTACCACGACCGCGGTGTACTTTCTATGGCTCATGCAGGCAGAGATACAGGAGGATCGCAATTTTTTATTTGCCACAACCGCGAAAACACCCAACATCTCGATCGTAATCATACCGTTTTCGGAAAAATTTACGAAGGGCTTGAAGTAATTGATAAAATAAGGCAAGGTGATGTAATTGAAAAAATAATCATTCACGAGGACTAATTATGAGTTTCGAAATTACAGGAAAGTTAGTAGAAAAATACAATACCGTTCAGGTGAGCGATCGCTTTAAGAAACGTGAATTTGTAATTGAAGCCAAAGAATCGAACGGAGGATTGGATTTCAAGGATTTTATCAAATTTCAGTTAACCCAGGATAAATGTAATCTTATTGAGCAACTGAATATGAACGATGAAATAAAGGTTAGTTTTAACATACGTGGAAATAAGTGGGAAAAAGAAGGAAAAGTAAATTATTTTACTAATCTTGATGCATGGCGAATTGAAAAAGTGCAAAATCAAAACCAGCGAAGAAATGACGATATGCCACCACTTCCAACTATGGATGATGTTCCGCCTGAAAACGAACCTGATGATTTACCATTTTAGAAATACCTAAAATTTAAAATTATAAGTGCCTAAAATGATAATACTGTTTTAGGCATTTTTATTTCTATTTGCTTGCAATCAATCTTGCTTTGCAAACTTCTTTATCTTGGTTAGTTTTCAGGATATAAAACAATTCTTCGTTAGTATAACTTTCAAATACTGTAAATTCATCATGCATGAGTAATTCAGATAAAAAATTAATTTCAAATTCAGAAATTAATTTTGAATGATTCGAAAAATAAGCATCAAGCATCCAGCGAACATAAGTAGCATTATTCACGTGTTTATTCACATCTAAATCACTCGGATATACTTTGCGCCGATCGAGTTCAGCCAAACTTGTATTCAAATTTATTTTATCCGGTTTTTTATCAATGGCACTTTCGTTTAAAAAATTTTGGTGAATAAAATTGAAATTTTCGAGTCGTCGGGGACGTTTTGTTTCACGATCGAGAATCAGCCACGATGTTGTTGCACGGCCAATTACTTTGTCATCTTTAAAAATAAGAAAATCACGTAAGGCAAAATATCCATCGGCACCTTTAGGCCATGTCTTTATGCTGATTTCATCTTTCCATTCAGGATATTCATTTATTTGAACCAATACACGTGATAAAACCCAGTATGTGTTTTCTTTTTCGAGATACTCGTAACCAAAATCGTTCATTCGGGCATTATTCCAAGCACATTCTTGCAAGAAATGAAACAGTGTCTGAAGAGTTAATCTCCCATTCTGATCTGAATCGTACGATTTAACAGGGAAATTATATATTCCAAAAGGATGTTTTAACATTTCAATCTATATTTTAAAATCCATCAATATTATCGTGATACCATTTAATCAAAAACAGGATTCAGAAATAAATTAAATTCTCAGGGTTCATGATTCATCCCTATTTTTAATAAATATTCTTTTCATTTTTTAAAAACGTTATTTATACTATAATATCAAAGTAAACGTATTTCTGAATTCTGACAACTTTTTAACCCCCAAACTTAGTATTTTTATTTAAAACGTACCGCAATGGCCTTACAATACGTTCCAATAACCGGAAATCTTCAGTTACAATCTCTGCTGTACCTTGCATTTCCTGCTTAAAATCGAGTTTTTCATTGTAAAATGTAATTAATCCGCCGGGCAACTGTATTTCGGCAGTATAATAATCATTATCGGGAACTTGCGATATTGATTTTACCACTCCTTTAACCATTCCAAATTCCATATATGGATAATTATCGAATCGAATATTTACCTGTTGTCCTTCTTTTACTTTCCCGGCACCCTGAAACGACAATTGAACCTTACCAATTATTTCACCCTCATTATCCGGAATTATTGTAAGTACTGTTTCTCCTGATTTTACCGATTGATTCTCATTCCAGAACTTGTTAAATGTAACTTTACCATCGGTTGATGCAATTAAAACATACTGGTATTTCCAGGAATCGATAGCTGCAATTAAATTTTCACACGACTGTTTGATTAGCAGCTTTTTATCCGACAATTGTTTTTCTTCCTGCAGCTCAAGTTCTGCTATGCTCTGCTCAATATTTTGAACCTGAATTTCGGTATTGGTAAGTGCAATGTTTGATTGTTCAAGACTAAACTGTTTTGACAATAAGGATGACTTCGATTTCTCAAATTCAGCCTCAGATATTAACTGCTGATCGTGTAAAGTTGAATCACGATAGAATTGGTTCACTATTAATTCGTATTCTCTTTTTTGCAGGTTGTTTTGCACTTTTAAATTTGCGAGGTATTTTGTGTATTGTATAATTTCTTTTTTCAAGAGATTGATTTTTTTCTGGTGATAATCCATCTGAACAAGTTTTTGGTATTCATCAAGATTTCTGATAAAATCAGCATAATAGGATTGAATAGTGCCAAGATTATAACTCCCTGAAAAAATTTCATTGGAATAAGAATCTGAATTAAAGTTGTTTAATTTTTCAATGATTATACTTATATCATTGAAATTTGCGGGATTCTCGATAACTGCCAATACCTGATTCTTTTTTACTTCCTGCTTATCGGTAACAAACAAGTTCTGAATTTTGCCCGATGTTTTAGCAACTACGGGAGATGGTGGGTTTTCTGTAGTCAATACTATTTTTGCAGTAATAATGTCGGGATATTTAAAAAACCAACTCCCTGCAATCAAGATAACAACAACAATCAGAATTATTGTAATACCCCATCGCACAATCCATTTTGGTGGACGGCTGAGAATTTCTTGTACATCATTCGAGCGAAGTTCAATTTTATTTTGTTCTTCCATACTATTTATTATTAAGCTGCAGTTGACAGTTGCAGTATGCAGTATAATTTATTTTGGTAAAAATTTTTCAGGATGATCGGCCATTGAACCTAACATTCTTTCAACTTCTTCATATTCATTTTCTAATCGCATTTGAATTTCTTTAGAAATGTAATTAGAATCCATTGCAAAATTAAGCCAAACAACAGTCTCACTAGCTTCAGCGTCTGAGTCAGTAATTTTACATGTAAAGTGTTTAGGATATCGTCTTTTTCGATATGCTTCCGCAATATTAGCACAAACAGCTCTTGATGATCTTCTTATCTGATCTGTTAAAGAATACTTCTCTTCTATAGGAAATGATTTGCTGATTTCAAATATCTCTTTTGCGAGCTGATATGCCTTTTGGTAAACTTTTAACTGTTTAAACCCAAACTCCATTGTCTATTATATTAAAATTTTAGTTATAATTTTTATACTACCAACTAACCTTAACTAAATACTTCCGCTTCCTGCTGCTACATACTGCTGCAACTTTTTTAATTCCCTAACTCCAACTGATTCCTCACCAACTCGTAATAAGCACCTTTCTTCCTGGTTAACTCTGCATGGGTACCTCTTTCTACTATTTTCCCTTGCTCCAAAACTACAATCTGGTCGGCATTTTTTACAGTACTCAATCGGTGTGCAACAACTACAACTGTTTTCCCTTTAAAAAACTGATCGAGGTTTTCCATGATAACACGTTCATTATTTGCGTCGAGTGCATTGGTAGCCTCATCAAGGAAAATAAATTCAGGGTTTTTATACACCGCACGGGCAATGAGTATTCGTTGTTTCTGCCCCTGGCTCAATCCAACACCATTCTGTCCGATTTTTGTATTATAGCCCAAAGGCAGAGATTCAATAAAATCCTGTATATTGGCCACCTTTACGGCATTTAGTAATTTTTCGCGATCGGGAAACTCGTCTGAAACAGAAATATTATTTGCTATTGAATCGGAGAAAATAAATCCATCCTGCATAACAACACCACACTTATCGCGCCACATACGATTACTGATATTGTTCAGGTAAATATCACCCAGTTTTATTTTGCCTTTCTGTGGCTCGTAAAATCCAAGTAAAAGCTTGATTAGTGTGGTTTTACCACTACCGCTGGTACCTACTACAGCTGTAATTTTTTTCTCGGGGATATTTAATTCAACATTTTCGAGCACAAAAGGCGAATGAGGCCCCTCGTACTGGAATGATATTAAATCAATATTTAAATCACGGTGTTCAGGCAGAATACTTATTTTAGGCGTTTCGTCCGACTCTTCATTGTCGCGTTGATGAATCTCACCTAAGCGTTCCAGGCTTATTTTCGCATCCTGGGTAGCCTGCAAGAATCCAATCATTTGATTAATCGGGCTGTTTAACTGGCCAATGATGTATTGCACTGCCAGCATCATACCCAGAGTCATTTGTCCGTCGATAACTGATTTGGCTGCAATAAACGTGATTGCAATGTTTTTTATTTCGTTAATAAAAACCCCGCCAGCCTGCTGGTACTGACTCAATGATAAGCTATCCATATTTACTTTGAACAACTTGGCCTGGATACTCTCCCACTCCCATCGTTTTTGCTTTTCACAGTTGTTCAGTTTTATTTCCTGCATTCCGGTAATCAACTGAATTACATTGCTTTGATTACTCGAAAGTTGGGCAAACTTCCGATTATCCAAATCGCGTCGTTTTTTCATGAACAGGTAAATCCAAAGCGTGTATAATGTACTTCCTATAAGGAAAATAAGAAATATGTTTACACTGTATGTAAGAAGAACAATGCCAAATATGATCAGGTTAACAAATGAGAACAGGATATTTAATGTAGATGATGTTAAAAAGTTTTCGATACGTTTATGGTCGCCAATTCGTTGAATAAGGTCACCAATCATTTTAGTATCGAAAAAGGAAACCGGTAACTTCATTAATTTAATCAGAAAATCGGATATTAACGAAATATTGATTCGTGTACCCAGGTGCAATAAAATCCAGCTCCGAATAAATTCAACTATAGTTCGCGAAAAAATAAGTACCAGTTGTGCAATAATAATGAGTGTTACAAAGCTCAAATCCTGGTTATTGATACCTTTATCGACAATGCTCTGGGTTAAAAATGGAAAAATAAGTTGCAATAAACTACCCAGCAATAAACCTAATACCAGCTGAATAATCAGTTTTTTATACGGTCGTAAATACGAAAACAAAAATTTGAAACCCGATTTGTTTAATTTTTCATTATCGGACTTGTAAAAGTCGGGAGTTGTTTCCAGCAATAGGCACAAACCTTTATCTTCGCCCGCTTCTTTCGTGTTAGCCCAACCCGACATAAACTCTTCCTTGGTAAATTTTATCAATCCCCGTGCCGGATCGGCCACATGTACAAATACTCCTCCTTTTCTAAAGGGGGACGGGAGAATTTGTTTGATTTTATAAACCACCACAAAGTGATTTTGCTTCCAATGTGCTATACAAGGCATTGGTGCTTCGTTTAGTAACTGCTCGAAAGTAATTCGAACACCCATGCTGCGAAATCCAATTGCTTCTGCTGCATCGCTAATACCCAGCATAGAAACACCCTCGCGGGTAATATAGCTTTTATCGCGCAAGGTTTGTAAGGAAAACGACTTGCCATAATGTTTCGCAATCATGCGCAGGCACGAAGGGCCGCAATCCATGGCATCTAACTGTTGGTAAAAGGGGAAAGGCATTTTTGGTTTAAAGATATTAAAAACTCTTGAACAGACTTAGGATTAATTTTAATAATTCAGAAAATAAATTGCATTTATTTACAAAGATTTTTTATAATCGATTTGCTTCTGTATTGATACTGTTGTATTTAAAACTATTTTATTTAATGATTAGCCCCATGGCAAAATCCTGGGCAGAAATGAGTTATTCTAAATTCTAAATTTTAAATAATGAGAGAAAACCAAAAAGTTCCCTCTCATTATTCAAGACATTAATCTTCGATTACAGGAATGCACCATCCCGTGGTTGAATTCACTAATTTGCAAATATAACCTTCATGGCAATCATGCCCAAAAATATCACAAATTTCTAATCCGCCTTTAATTGAGATTTGCTCTTTTTTGCTAAGAACTTTAGCACCTTTTAAATTTTTTAATTCTTTCATAATAAGTTACTATTTAATTAATAATTTGCCTTGAGCATTTAGTTGACCGTCAAAGCTTCAGTCATTTTTGTAAAGTTTAATTTCCCGTCATGCTATACTCTAACGTTGGCGGTATGAAACGTGCCGGATTGCGGGGCTGCGTCTGTACCCCCCGTTACAAACCTACGAGGCGGGACGAAACGCTCGAAAACCGACTGAAACCGGCATGTTTTATGACCGCGTGTTGTGTTTAGTTTTTTGTTTTTCAAAGATATGTGGGTCTATTTCTTCAAGGTATTTTCTTGAATCTGGATGAATTTGATGACGATAATCATATCCTATACTGTCTAAACGTTTGATGTTATCTACTTGCGCTCTGCCCCATTGTTCAGGAGTTGGTCCACAGGCTTGAAAACCTCCATCCCAAACAGTTGGTCCAGAAATAAGCAAGAAAAATGGACCACATTCTAAATCCTTGTGTTCATCAAATTTAAACTTTAATAAACATTTATAGACTGATAAATTAAGGCCTCCTTCATTTCTACCGACTATGACATTAAAGTTAATTACTTCATCTGGTTCAATTATATGTTGTCCCTTAAAGCTAGGGTTATCACTATTAATATCAACATCATAATTCCAATCAGCAAAACTAAGTTTATAATGCATTCCAAAATGATTTGGATTTACAATGTCTTCACAACCAATAACCTCTAGATGACCACTTAAAAGAAATACACTTTTATCTCCATTATTTTTCATTATTACATTCAGCTTTTGCTTCAGCCCTCTTTGTGTTTCATCATCTTCAACTGTTACTCGTACTAATTTTATGTCAGGCGGACTTTGTTTAACATTCAATATAGCATCTCTACCAGCTTGCACAATAATTGTTTGCTCTGTGGCTGTTGATTTTGAATCATTATTTATTTTAACATCTGAATTGTCAATTATGATGTTTTCAGCACTTTGAATTACTTTTGAGTTATCTCCAGTATTCACACTTTGATTTATAACTTTTTTTTCTTCTTGGGATATTTTTTTTCCTTTTTTCATACGCTTACCAATATATCCGAGAATTCCAATTAAAATAGTTGTACCAATACCACTAAATATTGTAGTCCAGTTATCCTTAACAAAATCTATGATGCTATTAATTATATCCATATATATGCTATCATTGAGTTAAAAATTAAACACAACTTATTGTAAGTATTTTACAACTTTCTTAATTATTTCTAACTTAAAGCGATCTAAACTTATTTAATTAAAAATGAGAGAAAACCAAAGATTTTCTCTCGATATTTAAAATTTGATACTATGCCTCAATATATGGTTCACACCATGTCCCATTACATATTGTACCAACAGGACAAGGTTTTCCATCACCACAATAAATTTTTCCACCTTTAATTGAGATTTGCTCCTTTTTGCTAAGAATTTTAGCACCTTTTAATTTTTTTAAATCTTTCATTTTATTAAGAATTTTAGGTTAAAATATCTTGAGCATTTTAAAACCGTCAAGTTTCGGTTTATTCTTCGCGAGAGAATTTCTTTTTAAATCTTCCTTTAGAAAAATAGTTTTTATTCAATTACTGATGTTAAACTTTTTTATTCCCCCGGGGAAATATCAAGGGGGAGGTAATGATTTTTAAGAGAAGTTGCCAGAATATTTTTTCAGACAACTTCTTAATTAGTTAATAATCGTATCTGCTATTATACTGGACGACAAAGCCCATCAACACAAATCGATCCGGGAGGGCACCACATTTCAGGTTCTCTGCAAGCATATCCGCCTTTAATAGCTTTTTGCTCCTTTTTGCTAAGAATCTTAACACCTTTCATTTTCTTTAAATCTTTCATTTTATTAGAAATTTTAGGTTAAAATATCTTGAGCATTTTAAAACCGTCAAGTTTCGGTTTATTCTTCGCGAATGAATTTCTTTTTAAATCTTCCTTGAGTAAATTATTTCGTGGTATGCATTCAATTTCTGACTTGTATGCAGAATAAAAAAATCGCAAATATTACATAGCACTTCAAAATAACATTTAGCTGTTACAACTGCATGTCACGTGCATAAAACCCTGATTTTCAACTGCTTTTTTAAAGTCAGGCAAACTGTGGATTCCACCTAAATAATTAACTAGAAGTTATCTGAAAAATCCAGATAATTCCTAGTTAACCTGAATAAAATAAAACTAAATGGCATAACATTTTCCACCTATACCTATTTTGCCACAAATGTTATTTACACAACAATCGGATATTGGCGGACATCCTTCACAAATAACTATTACTCCGCCCTTAATAGCTTTTTGTTCTGTTTTGCCAAGAACTTTAGCACCTTTTAAATTTTTTAAATCTTTCATTTTATTAAGAATTTTTAGTTAAAGAAAATCTTGAACTTTTTTAAACCGTCAAGTTTCGGTTTATTCTTCGCAATAGAATTTCTTTATAAACCTTCCCCCCGGGAAAAAGGTCTTTTATGATGTATATTCTAATTCTGAAATTGAGCTTTCAATTTTTTGTTGCTCATTTTCAACTACATCTTCTACAAAGTACAATAAATCATTTCTTTCATATTCTTTTGGAAGTGGTCTCCCGTTTATTAGTATTTCAGGAGTGAAGTTGATATTGTTTTGCTTACACCACTCTTTTTCTGCCCTTAATATTTCAATATATTGGGGGTTACCGGCTTCGCCCCATTTTTCCAGCCAATTCTTGGGTAACAGTTTACCATAAATATCATGCATCGCGTTTAAACATTGTTCTATACCAGATACATTGTATAGTTCTAATAATCTCAGGGCTATTTTATTATCAGTAGCATCACGATTCAGGTTTACATTAAATCTTATGGTTATTTGAATATTCTTATTCCCGCTTTTTAACAGGTTTTCGACCAGTTCGTGTGCTCCTTTACAAAAACTGCACAATGGGTTCGTAATAATTGTAATTTTAAAAAGGTTATTCATATCCCCAAATACAATCTCATTAGTACCATTGATTGCTGTATTCATTTGAACATACCTTGATATAAGCGCATTAAATATGCTGTAGTTTCGTTTAAACTTGTAATGTTCAATTTTTAATATACTTAATTCCTTTTCTTTTTTCATTTTAGGCAATACAAATTGCCAAAAAACGGTTGTGAGCAAGAAGCTAAAAGCAACTAATAGTAAACTATTATAGGTAAAAGATAAACTGGTAATATCTATATCAACAATAAAAAGAGAAGTTGCCTGCAACCACAATATTAAAACTACACTTAAACATAGTAAACACCATTTTTTTACAACAAAATATTGATAAATTATTGAATAAAAAGTAAAAGGTATAGCTAAAACTGAAATAACAATTAAAGAATCATATCCTGCTTTATTCATTGATAATAATAGCCAGGATACTGTTAGGGATAAAAAATAAATAATTCCAACATCACTTAATTTAAAAACTCCGAAAAAATTTGCTGCTTTCGATTTCAATACATCATCACAATTTATTTTATCAATATTTCCAGAACAAAATTTATCTGCGATTTTAGAATGAAAACCCAGCTCGTGTTTTACAATAACTATACTAATTGCTAATCCGGCAAATGATAATAAGAAATGCAGGGACTGAAATAAATCCGGTTTAAAAGAGAAAAACAAGATAATTAATAAAACTATCGTTAAAAATGAAGTAAATAAGGTTAAATCTAATGGGTTCGTTTTTGGAACAACTTCGTTATCTTTTTCAACTCCAACAATTACTCCTGTCCATGCATTTAAAAATTTATCTGTCGATAAAGTTTCCGTTCTTTTTTCATTATATATTAAACATATTTTAGAATCTTTATTCGTAACCAAAACTAAATCATCGTTATTTATATCTTTAATATAAGCAAGAAAAAACCTGGGTAATTGGTTTAAAGTTTCAATATTTTTAGGAACTTCCAACGCGAGGTTACTAATTGCAAAATGATCTAAAACACCCGTAACTGAATGTAAGCTGGGGTACGACGGATGGCTTAATAGTTGAAACTCCAGCTCTTTTTCGTCAACTTTAATCCTGTTCTCTTTCAGAATTCTTTTCAGTATATAAATCAATGATTCTTTCAAAACGTGCCTTTTATTTTAAATTAATTTTCATAGTTTTCTTTCATACCTGCTTTACCGATAAACTACCCGAGCTTTTTTAATGAACTCAAACAACCTAAATTAGACATAATATTCTTATATCAAAATCCTCATTATTTAGTTCTAACCGTTCAAATACATGATCGTTGCATTTTATTACTTTATCGTAACTAAAGTTTGCATTTTCGCAATTAAATTTTTGACTAAAACTTGTTAACTTTTTTATAACAATCGTTAAAACGAATAAGGGAATATATTTAGTCTGAATCTATTACAGTACCATTTACTGAAAAAACGAAAATTTCTCTTTCAAAAATCTCTTGAATTCAGGATATTTTCGACAAGCTATTTGAATTTTAATATCATTTTCAAGAACTACATTTTTTTCACCTTTGTAGTTAACACTTTTTAAATAATCAACATTAATGATAAATGATTTATGGATCTTAAAGAAATTTTTATTTGTAATCCTTTCTTCTATGTAACTCAGGCATTTATTAATTAAATACTGATTCCCGTTGAAGCAATAAACTTTCGTTTTTCTATTGTCGGCTTCTAAATAAACAATATTTTTTATTTCTTCAATTTGGATTATTTTTTCATCTTCGGATTGGATGTATATTTTTCCATTTAAATCAATCATACATTTTATTTTTAAGAATCAAGACTAAATGTAAATTGTTCGGCTAGGTATTCCCGTTAAGGAAACCAAGCCGAACTTAAAAACACAAACTATTTAGAACTTGTATTATATAGTCGCGTGAACCTGGTACACTTTCTCGAGTTCTCTAAAAAGTTCTTCACGGCGGCTTTGCGGTGCAAAAATTTCTTTACCATTTTCGAGAACCACTTTCGACGCATCGCCAGGGAATATAAGCTGAACAGCTTTAAGGTTTACAAGGTAGTTTTGTGTAAACCTGAAAAATCCACGGTAACACAGCAGTTGCTCAATTTCATCAACGGCCATTAACAACTCGATTTTTTCATCATTGTTTAACACCATAAAATTGGTGTCGCCCAGGGATTCGAAGTAAAGAATATGTTTAAGCTCTACTCCTATTTTCCCGTTTTTTGTTGGTAAGTATATATTAAATGTTGTCATGGTATTTTAGTATTATTATTTTCTAATTTATTTTATATAATTGTTTTAAATCTTTGTTTTCAATTTATTGGCAATTCGATATAATATTCATTCATAATTGAGTCAGTACAAACCCGCCCGCCAATAAGATCTATCGAACGAACAAGCACTTCGAAATTGAAATCATTAAACATATCTTCCCCGTTATCATCCCTAAACTCCAGGTTGCCCTGCTGTTTAAAATATTCGTCGCTATTTTCACGAACATATATTTTAAGTACATGGTTGTTTTCAATGCAATATCCCAACTCGATTTTCCCGGTTTTATAAATAGCAGCAACTAACTCAACAAGCCTGTTTAACGATTTTTTCAGCAATACATAATCGGTAGTTATTAAAAAATCTTCGATTCCTGAATGGATATTCACCGAAAGTTCAATTTCAGAATAATCCTTATCAATTTTCTGAATAATAAAATCTTCGGCTATTTTCCATAGCAATGAATTTAAATCAACTTGCTGTTGGGTAACCTTGTATTTATTTGAATCGAATTGCGACAAATCGATCAGGTTCTCTACAAAATTTAACAATACATTACTGCTGGAAACTATGCGCCTTGCATATTCAATTTGCTTACCATCAACAAGCTGCCTGTCTAATAATAAATTGGAAAAACCCATGATGGAGTTTAAAGGCGTTCTTATACCATGCGATATATGCGAAAGAAAACTACTCCTGGTGCTATCGGAAACATTACTTTCTTTAATGTCATCCCGACTAATGGTGCCAGATTGTGGTTTCATTGTTTTTAAATTTTATTGTTAATCCAGTTCTTTAAGTACTTTTTTGGCTATATCTTTATAATAGCTGTTTTTAACAATTAAATCATTTAAAATATTCTCTGCTTTAGAAACACTGTTTGTTTTAATGTAACACATTGCCAGGTACCATTTTGCCTGTTCAGTAAATAAGTTATCATTTTGTGCAATAATTGCCTGAAACGAATGTGTTGCTTTTTGGTATTTTTCAGTTTCCATAAGAGAAATACCTGAATATAAATTAGCAGCCATATCATTATTTCGTTTTTCGAGTACCTGTTCGAAAAGAACAACAGCTTTATCATATTCCTCATCTTCGTATTTCTGGAGCGCGTATAAAAGCAGTTTGTCAGCCTCTTCATTCCCTGAACGATAAGTAACAGCTACTTCGTAAGGAGTAAAATATTTGCTGTAAATTGCTTCGTTACCCATGTCGTTTTTTGCTAACTGGTTAACAATACCACCTGTAGCCATTAACATGGCAAGCGAAGCGGCAGCGTAATACATCTTGCGTTTAGAGAAAACCGATGAAATATATTTTTCTTTTGGCTCGGCAATTTCATTATATATTCCATCGAGAGTACCGCGGAGTACCATAACATCCTTCTCGAGTATGGCATGGTTTATATCGTTGTATAAATGATACTCCTTTTTTACACGGGAATCGTTTGCCAGCAACTGCTCAAAAGCTACCATTTCGTCGGTATCGAGTTCCCCGTAAATATATTTATCTACAATAGGGTTGTAACTATTCATATACTTTAAATTTTAGAACGGTTTATATTTAAAATAACTTTTGGGTTTTCAGGTTTTAAATATTATTTTGTTGTTGGTGGTAAGGGAGGAATTGGAGGCCAAAGATCGTCTTGTGGCTCTCCATCGCCGCCTTTTACAAGCAACATATCGTTAGTACTAAGTTGTGCAAATTGTTTAAATGATTTTTGGGGTTCATCCTGCCCGAATAAGTGAATTAAACTTTTCATGGCTTTGGTTCTTTTAATAAAATCAATAACTTTATTTCTGAATCGGTGGAACCGGGGGCCAAAGATCATCATCAATTGGATCACCATCGCCGCCTTTTACAAGCAGCATATCGTTAGTACCGAGTTGTGCAAATTGTTTGAATGATTTTTTGGGTTCATCCTGCCCGAATAAGTGAATTAAACTTTTCATGGTTTTGGTTTTTTTAGATTTTATTATTTATAAAAATTATGTTTCTCTCTCCACTTATATGTGCAGTTTTTTTAAAAAAGGTAACCCGGTTTTTGAAATTATTTTTAAACTTTTTTTAAAATAATTTTTATACTTTTGATTTACTGAGTTTTACAAATGCAAAAAAAACTAACTTTTAATCAATTTTAGAGTATATTGTAAAAAATTTGTGACGAATTAAATGAAAAAATCCGTTTTAATAATCTATATACTAACTCATACCCTGATTAATGCCTGCAATTCAGCAAATTACAAGAATCAGTCTGGTATTGACACTTTAGAAAACGGGATTCTCAGTTTAACCAAAGGAATTGAATACGGTAAGCTGGGCAACCTGGATAGTGCCTATTACTATATCGGGAAATCTATTGAAATATTCGAAAAAAATAACAACACAAAATATTTAGCATCGGCCTATATCAGTTTTGGAATACTAAAAAAATTGAACGGCAGGTTTGATGAAGCAATCCAGAGTTACAACAAGGCCGAACAAGTTTACAAATCAAGCCACAATTCACCAGGCCTTGTATATGTATATGCAAACAAGGCAACAATTTTTGAAAGACAACAGGATTATGAAAAAGCAGAATTGTATCATACTGAATCACTGAATATTCTAAATACAGACTCTATGAAAAACAAGTTGCTGATTGCATCAATTTATAATAATCTTGGTATTTTATATAAAAACACTAATCAGAACAAAAAGGCAATTCTTTGTTTTTTAAATAGTCTGAAATTAAAACAGGAAGATAAAACTATTTATTCTACATACGAGAACCTTGCCCTTTCGTATGAAAAAGAAGGAAACACTGATAAAGCTGAATTTTATTATTTAAAAGCACTCGAAAATATCCATAAAAATTTTGGTACAAACAACATCTGGTATGCGCAACATCAATTAAACTATGGGCTGTTTTTACAAAACTCCAAAAACGAACTCTCTGAATCGTTAAAAAACCTTGAAAAAGCATTATCGATTTACAAACAAATTTTAGGGATTAAGAATCCCGAAACAGCAAGAGCATATTCTAAAATCGGGGAGTATTATTTAAAAACCGGGGAATATCAAAAGTCGTTGAGTTATTTTCAAAAATCATTAATCTCACTCTCCAGGGAGTTTAATGACTCCGGTTATAGTTCAAATCCTGAACTCGGTACCGTTTCTTCGAAAACACAGTTATTAAGAAGCTTAAAAAACAAATCCATTGCTTTAGAGTTTACCTGGGAACAGGATAAAACAAACATCAATTCACTGGCTGCCAGCCTAGCTGCCAGCGAACTTGCATTAGATGTTATCAGGGAAATCCGCTCCGGATTTTTGAGTGAGCAGAGCAAGCTTTTCTTAGCCGAGAACGAACACGAAACATATATTCATACACTCGAAACAAGTTATAAGATATATGAAGCAACAAGAAATAAAGAATATCTTGAAAAAGCATTTCGTTTTTCTGAATCGGGAAAGTCGGCCGTACTTTCCGAAGCAATACAAAACAATGCTGCATTGATAACCGGAAATGTACCCCTGGAAATACGGAACACCGAAAATTCATTGAAAAAAAGTATCTGGACTTTCGAAGAGCTGATTTATGAAGAGGGGAAAAAAGCAGAACCTGATGAAACGTTTATTGTTGCATGGAATAAAGAAATATTCACATTAAAAGAAAAACATGCCGAACTTATTGCCAGGATTGAAAAGGAATACCCTGATTATTTCAGGTTAAAGTTCTCGAATAATTCGTTTGAAATAAAAGATATACAGGAAAGAATCAAGAAAAAAGATGCTGTGATAGAATATTGTTTAAGTACTGATAATGTCTATATATTTTTAATAACTAAAACAGATTATTCGCTTACTTGTGTAAAGAAAGAACCCGGATTTGATGAAAATCTCGAAATGCAAATAAACAGCTTAACCGATAATAACTTTTCGGAGCATAATCTTGAAGATTTTAACCGGTTTATTAAATCATCATCCTATTTGTACAAACAGTTAATACTTCCCGTATCAGGTTATATTAATGGAAAACACCTGATAATTATCCCTGATGGAAAGCTGGCTTATCTCCCGTTTGAAACCTTACTTTGCCACGAGGGCAATTATAACACTATCAGTTATAATAAATTGCATTATCTTTTGTTTGAAAACCCGATTAGTTATACCTATTCGGCAAGCATTCTTTTCGATAATGAACATAACCTGAAGATTGCTCCCAAAAAACTTATTGCATTTGCACCCAAATACGATAACCAGGAAAATCAGAAACCGGGAGTCATATTAACACGACAACAGTACAGGGAGAAACTGTACCCGTTAAAAGGAATAAAAGAAGAGGCAAAAACCGTTTCAAAACTAATCGGGGGCAACTTGTTCTTAGACGAAAATGCAAGTGAAAAAACATTTAAACAACAGGCCTCTGAATTTGATGTTCTTCACCTTGCAATGCACACCATACTTAACGATGAAAGCCCAATGTATTCGAAAATGGCTTTTTCGCAAACAAGCGATACTACCGAAGACGGATTTTTAAACACCTACGAAGTATATAATTTGCAATTAAAAAGCAGGATGGCTGTATTGAGTTCGTGCAACAGCGGTTCCGGAATCCTTCAAAAGGGCGAGGGAGTTATGAGCTTAGCACGTGGATTCATATATGCAGGTTGCCCATCGTTAATAATGACTTTATGGTCGGTCGAAGATAATTCGGGAGTAAAACTGATGACTGTTTTTTACAAGGATTTGAAAAAAGGATTTTCAAAATCAAAATCGTTGCAACAAGCAAAAATTGAGTTTCTTCAGAATGCCGATCAATTACACGCTCACCCCTATTTCTGGTCGGGATACGTTGTTATTGGGAACAACGATGCACTCTATACAGCCATGTATATTTACATCGTGTTCGGGGTACTTTTTGGTGCAATTTTGGTAACTCTGATTGTAAAAAAGTTAAACCGTTCGGCAAGAATAAAAAAGGATGACTATCCTGAACCTGTAGAATAAATAATCAGTTCAATGATTTCAGAATTTGCTTAGCCCGGGTTTTATTCGATAAATTTTCCGAGATTATTTTATTTAACAGTCTTTCTGCTTCGTCGGGTTTATTATTATTTAAATAAACCAAAGCCAGGTACCATACCGATTGCTCATAAAATAAGTGTTGTTTATTTAAAGTTAGTTCATTTAAATACTTTTCGGCTTCATTCATTTTGTTCTGCTCGATTAATGCTATAGATAAATAAAATTTAGCCATATTATTTGTTGAATCCTTGATCCACATTTCTTTAAACAACAAACCGGCACTTTCAAAATCGGGTTTTTCATATTGTTCAAAAGCAATTCTCAGGCATTGTTGATCCCGCAATTGTTTTTGAGAACTTCTCGAGCTATATACTGACGGGTATGCTTTGTAATATTTTTTAAAAATATCATTCTTATCCGCGGGTGAACTTATAAATAAGGTATTAATAATCATGGCCAGAATAAAAACAGCAGCTGTAGCCGGCCATAAAAATGGATTTTTAATGAATACAGGCTTCTGTTTTTTATTCATGATTTCACTCATGGTATGGCGCAAATTCATAATATCCGATTCCAGAATTGCTTCATTAATCTCTTTCCCGAGATTTAATTCAGCTTTTAATTCAGTATCTGTTTCCATCAGTTTCTCGAAAGCAGTACTTTCCTCCGCAGATAAATCGCCCATTAAATATCTTTCTGTCAAATCGAAATTATTTCTTTTCATACTTTGCAAACCGTGGATCGTTTTTAATATTATTCACCAATTGTTCTTTACACTTGTATTTTCGACTTTTTATATAATTTTCAGAAGTATTGCCCATTTTCCTGGCTATCTCCTTTATTGGCACATTATTTAAAAACATTTCTAAAATTTTCTGGCAGTCAATACCCAACTGTTTAAAATGAAACTGGTACAGTTTGTACTTATCATTCTTTTCAACTTCGTCAATTTCAAATTCAGGCAACCGTTCATATTCCGCAAAATGATTCAGTTGTTCCGATTCGTTTTTAACAAAAGCAACCTGGCGATACCATAAATACCTGCAAACACCTATCAGATATAAGTTAAACGATTTTGTAATAACAATGTTCTCAACCTTTAATTTCCTGTAGATAATAATTATTGCTTCCTGGAAAATATCTTTTGCATCCTGAATTGTCCCATTATTATCAATAATAAATTTTCGGATTTCGGGGAAATAATTTGTATATATTTGATTGAGTATATAAGGATTCTGTGAACGAATACCTTCAATTATTAACTCGTTATTTAATGATTCCAATTTTTACTATTGATTAAAAAAGATAAATTTATGTAAAAATCAACATTCTAAAACTTAAAAAGCAAAAAAATAGGCAATAACTTATTACGGCCTATTTAGAATTTTGTTTTACCAGCTTGTTCTATATTGAATACAAGTATTTTACAATAAACTTATCGAATAAAATTAAAATAATAATTCCAAGAAAAGCAATGAGTATGTATGGGGAAAAGCTAAATTCAGACCATAATTTTGTAAAAAAATCGAAAACAGATTTGAGATAAGAAATTGCATGGATTTTTTCTGCCTGGGCAATTGAATTCAAACCGTTTTTATAAACAAAGAAGGCGATATATCCGATAAAAACAAGTGCAAGAGAAAATAATACCCAGATAAAATTTTTATCTTTCTCCTGTTTAATAAATTGAACAGTAACATTCGGGTTCTTTAAAATCCTACCCATCAGATTCTTAGTAAAATCTGCCCCCGGTTGCTGAACTTCGCCTTTCTGAATGAGTTCGCGGGTTATTTTCTCGATGTCAATTTTTTTATTTTTCATTGTATGATGGATATTACTTCTTCCTTTAAAATATTTTTTAACTCATTGTAAAAACTTTTCCTGGCCCTGTGTAATTTAACTTTTACATTAGATTCTGAAAAACCGGTAATTTCACAAATCTCCTGTATCGAATTTTCATTTAAGTAAAACAGGGTTAAAATTACACTTTCTTCTTCATTTAAATTTTTTAAAACGATTTCAATATATTTTATTTGTTCTTGTTTTGTTAATTCATTAATCGCATTATAAGCACTTAACACCTGGTTTTCAGGAACATGTACATCATCTATATCACAGGTTTCAACTTGTTTTTTTCTAAGTTTCGAAATTGCCGTATTGTATGTAATGCGATATAACCATGTTGAAAATTTAGAATCAAATTTAAATTCACTCAATCCATTAAACGCTTTAATAAATACATCCTGGGCAAGTTCTTCGGCATCTTCAGGGTTTTTCAAAAACTTTAATGCCAGGGTATAAACCATACCTTTGTACTTGTCAACAATGTAGCTGAATGCATTTACATCACCACCAACAATTCTGTCGATATATTGTTTATCGTCTTTTACTCTGTTCATTTGTTTGTATGACGCAATTACTTTATAAGAGGTTACAGAAATAAGATAAAAGTTAAAATATCCTGAATCCTGTATCCCTGCCAAAGGCAGGCAAGCTGAATCCAATAAATACGTACCCAATTTACAAAATTTATATAAGAAATGTAACCTGTTTTAAAAAGGTAGCGTCATAGCTTAAAACAATGTTTAACTAAAATAAATACAATTATGGATTTTGATTTTATCGTAGGAATTGCATTTTTTGCAGTAGTTTATGGAATATTCCATTTATATGTACGCAGAAAAGAACGACTCGCTTTAATTGAAAAGGGCTTAACAGCTAACATTTTCAACAGTGAAGCAAATGTATCACCCAGTTTAAAATATGGTATTTTCTGTATTGGAATTGCCATAGGTTTTTTATTTGGAGATATTTTAGCAAAATCAACAAACCTTGAAGAAGGAGTAGCTTATGTTTCAATGATTTTCCTTTTTGGTGGTTTGGCCCTGGTTATCTATTACTTTATTGCAAAAAAACACGCGAGAAAAGAATAGAAAGAAATAAAAACAAGAGAAATGGAATAAAGAACTGTCTTTATTCCATTTTTTATATCAGGATTATTCCGTTTTAAATTGAATCATATCAATTATAGCCTTTGAGCAAACAGGGCAAAAACCTTTGGCTTCATTGCTTTTCATACGACAATCCATCATCGGGCTGTAAATGCCTTTATTTACATATCCGCCGCCTTCGAAAGCCCCTAGCACATTTTCGTATTCGCTGCCACGGGGTGTTGGAACAGGTATTTCTTTATTAATCATCGAACTCCACTTAATATCAAAATTAGTCATTGTAGTCAGATTGGGTTGCCAGGGCTCAACAGCAAGGTTGTAAAAATCGTTGTACGATGTGGATGAATTGTAATACTCATCGCCTAATCCTGCAAATGAATGGCCAAACTCATGTATAAAAACCTTCTCTGATAAAACATGATTAACTGTAGAAATAGCATAGTGATTATAAACACCACCACCACCATATTTACTTGAATTCACGAGGATACAAATATCGTCGTATGGAACAACCCCGGCATAATCACGAACCGATTTCACATCGGTTGTTGTTAAGTACCGTTCGCTGTCGAAAGTATAAAAATTGCTGTTTAATGCTGTTTTTTTATAAATTTTAGAGCCCGGCATATCGGTTCCCGATTCTTCCGATGCTGAATTTACAAGCCAGACATTAAATTTATTTGCATTTGATTTAAATGGTTCCTGGCTAAATAAATAATTTACCATTCGTTGAGCATCCGATTCAAATTTTGCCATTTCACTTTCGGTATATCCCTCGGCTAAAAAAACAAGGTCAACATTCTTTGCAGGATCACCATTATCAACAAGTTTTTTATAAGGAATACTTTTAATCTCGGGGTTAATAAAATAATTATCGGGATGTATTCGCGTTTCGAATTTTACTTCAAAATCTCCTTCCCATTTTCTGCTATACACTTTAAGAATTACCGGTTTTAGAGGGTACGGGAAAGTTATTGTTTGATAATAGCTCCTGTCAATGGATTGTGCCTCGGTTGTTGTTTGCCATTCTTCAAATAAAGTACAAAATCCTCGTGAGAAAATTACCTGTGTGGTTGCAGAATCAATAATTTCAAATTTATATTCTCCGTAATTAAAAGAATCGATTAACAATGCTTTTGAACCTCCCCAGAAAGGTTCTTTTTTAATTTGTTCAAGAAATACAATATCGGTATCGGCATTGCCGCCAAAAATAAAATCAACTCTCATACATTGATCTGTAAAATACTCTTGATATGTTCCCTGACTATAAGAAATACAGGATAAAATAAGGAATAAGAATAATGATACTGGTTTCATAAATCTAAGTTTTGGAATCTAATTATTTGAATTATTTTTGCCCTCTAAATTTACAAATAAACATTAAAAAAACTTAATCCTTATGAATTTAAATATTGGTACAAAAATACAAGACTGGTTAATCCATTTTGGTTTCACGCAAGAATATGCATTTTATGCAAAAACCGGAATTGAAGTAATTCTTATATTTTTAGTATCCTTAATTGCCTTTTTTATAACAAAAAAAGTATTGGTAAACATCATTCACAACTTTGCAAAAAAAAGCAAATCGGAATGGGACGATATTTTACTAAACAGGCAATTACTAAACCGCTTATCACACTTAGTACCAGCCGTAATTATTTATGCATTTGCCAAAAACGGGCTGGAAGAATTTCCAAACTGGTCAAAGATTATACTTTCCGGCATAAATATTTACATGATTTTTATTGGGATGTTAATCGTAAATGCCTTTTTAAATGCACTTCACGAGGTATATTTAACAATGCCTTCGTCAAAAGACAGGCCCATAAAAGGATACCTTCAAACAGTAAGTATTTTTGTTTTCTTTATCGGAAGTATTTTTATTATTTCAATTATACTGGGAAAATCGCCTTATAAGTTACTTGCAAGCTTAGGAGCTATAGCCGCTATATTGTTATTGGTTTTTAAAGACAGTATTTTAGGACTGGTTTCAGGAATACAATTATCGGCTAATCAAATGGTTAAGATTGGCGATTGGATTACAATGCCCAGCAGAAATGCCGACGGAGATGTTCTCGAAATTACTTTAAATACAGTTAAAGTTCAGAATTTTGATAAAACTATCGTAACCATTCCTACATATGCATTAATGTCGGAATCGTTCCAGAACTGGAAAGGAATGGAAGATTCAAAAGGAAGACGAATAGCCCGTTCCGTTTATATCGATTTAAAAAGTATTACATTTTGTAATCATGAAATGCTCGAAAAATTCAAGAAAATAAACCTTATAAAGGATTATATTATTGAAAACCAAACAAAAATTGATGAGTACAACAAGGCTCTGGGAATTGATGAAAGCGATCGTTTAAGCGGCAGGAATATTACAAACATTGAGGTTTTTCGAAAATATTGTGAAATCTACCTTGATAATCATCCCAAAATACATTCGCTTAATTCACCTTACACATTACTTGTACGGCATTTGCAACCAACAGAAAAAGGCTTGCCTGTTCAGATTTATGTATTTTGCAAAGAGGTTTCATTTGTGAAATTCGAACTGGTTCAGGCAGAAATTTTTGATCACATTCTTGCAGTTATTCCTGAATTTGGGCTAAGCATTTTTCAGAGTCCTTCAAGTGAAGATATTAGAAGTTTAAACCTTTCTAACCTGCAATAATCATGAAACTAGTTATCAGTTTTTTGTTTTTAATTATGCCAGGCATTTTATATTCTCAAAAAATATATTCCGTACCATACGATTACCAGGCTGATTTAAAAGTATTTGTTACCCAATATGACTATCAGGCAGATTTATTAGTTTACAAAGTAAAGTACGATTACCAGGCTAAAGAAAATAAAGGATTGTGGTTTTTTACTGAACAAAGTTACCAGGCTAAAAAAAAAATATTCTTTGCCGATCACGATTATCAGGCTGAATTAAAAATATTTTTTGTAAGCAATGATTACCAGGCAGGATGGAAAAATAAAGAAAAAATGTATCTTTTGTATTGATTTTAGAGTATAAAAACATTAAAACCACGAGGGGAAAGGGAAAGCGAATGTCAATAAATCATAAAAAAACAGAAGAAGATTTAATCATTCATAACGAAGATATTAATTGGGGTTTACCTGAAAAAGTTGATGAAACCATTTCAAAACAATACTCTGATTTAGAAACGAAACGTTTAGAACTTGAAATCCAGCAGAAGAAACTTGAAGACTCGAGCGAAAAATTCAGGGGGAGAACTATTGAGCTATTTGGCAAAATGGTGGATTTAAAAAAAGCAAAAAAGATTATCAGCCAGCAAAATGAGCAACTTGAGAAGCAAAAATATGAAATAGAAATCCAGCAATCACAACTCGAAAAAACAAATCAAAAATTCAGGGAGCGCACAATTGAGCTATTTGGTAAAATGATTGATTTAAAAAAAGCAAAAAAAACCATTAGCCTGCAAAACGAAGAGCTCGAACTGCAACGTAAAAAATTACACGAATTAAATGCCAGTAAAGACAAATTCTTTTCGATTATTGCACACGATTTGCGTAACCCTATTGCCGGGTTTTTAAATCTTACCGAAATACTTTCAGAGAATTTCAGCACGTTTTCAGAAAAAGAAAGCCAGGAATTTATCGATGTTATGAACCAGGCATCGAAACAACTTTATAATCTTTTAGAGAATTTACTTCAATGGTCTCGTTCACAAACCGGCAGTGTGCCGTTTGAACCCAAATATATTGCATTAAAAAAGATTATTGAAAATACTATCGATTTACTGATGATGAATATCGAGAATAAAAAATTAAAAATTTACATAAAAATTGATGATCAGTGTACCGTGTTTGCAGATGAAAATATGATAACAACAGTACTTCGAAATTTGATAAGCAATGCAATAAAATTCTCGAACCCCGAAGGAGCAATAACCATAAGAGCAGAGCTCAAAGATAAAGAAGTTGAAATTTCAGTTATAGACAATGGTATAGGAATGAAACAGGAAGACAAGGAAAAACTTTTCCGAATTGATGTACATCACACCACCCCGGGTACATCTGACGAAAAAGGTACAGGATTAGGATTAATTTTATGTAAAGAATTTGTTGAACGTAATGGGGGTAAAATATGGGTTGAAAGCGATTTGAATAAAGGATCGGCTTTTAAGTTTACGCTTAAACACCAATAACCCTTAATGTATTTTTACTAAGCTAACCTCTGCTTTACTGCTTCATACATTAATATACCAGCAGCAACCGATACATTTAGCGATTCTATTTCGCCCAAAACGGGTATTTTTACCAGCTTATCGCTTATTCTAAGATATTCGACTTCAACTCCTTTATCTTCTGCTCCTAACAATATAGCCGTTGGTAGCGAAAAATCGATTTCATAATATAAATCAGCGGCTTTCTCTGTTGCAGCAACAACCTGTATCCCGCTCGATTTTAAAAATTTTATGGTTTGTGCCAAATTCTGAACCCTGCACACGGGTATTTTATGCAATGCCCCTGCCGATGTTTTAACTGCATCGCCCGATATTCGTGCTGAACCTTTTTCTGGGATAATAATAGCATTTGCAGCTGCACATTCACATGTTCTGGTAATAGCACCAAAGTTACGTACATCGGTTACTTTATCGAGAATTACCAGCAAAGGAGTCTTTCCGGCTTCAAACAGCGAGGGAACGATTTGCTCAATATTCTGGAACTCAATAGGCGAAATAAATGCAACAACTCCCTGGTGATTTTTTTGCGTTACGCGGTTTATCCGTTCGTTTGGAACCAGTTGGTAAGGTATCTGGTATTCTTTCACAAGGTTTAATAACTCATGGCTCAATTCACCAGTTAACCCCCTACGAATCATAAGTTTGTCAATTAGCTTATCCGCTTTAATCGCTTCAATAACGGAGCGAATACCAAAAATAAATTCTGTTTCTTTTGTCATTTTTATTGATTTTGATAATAATATACTTCACCACTGTTCCATAGTTTTACGGCATCGTCCCAACCTGTTGATTTTTGTTTTAACCTGTTTAAAACATAATGATTCCGGCTGAATTTATGTTGAATATTCTCAAAAACAAATACATTACCCGGCCAAATATCACTGGGATTGTAAATCCATTGTTCTTCGTTTATCGTTTTTAAAATATAATCGGGCGAACCATAAATAATATATATCATCCCTCTATCTGTTTGCCAGCCGGGTTTGTACGATGTAAAATAATAATTGGCATATTTCACCCTCGAATAAAATACTTTTATCAGCTCACGTGAACGATCCATATTTTTTGCCCGTGAAAGCCAGAAATTATCGAGTTCCAGCTTTATCATTTTTTCATCTAAAGTATCAGAAACTATAGAATCATCAATACTTAAATACGAAAGTGGTTTTATTAAATCAGAAGGTTTTTTAAATTCCGGGAAATTATTCCCAAAGTTGTACAAATAAAATCCATTATGGGTACTCATTGATGAGCTAAAAAAATAAATCCCTTCATTATTAAAGCATGAATAATCAATTGAATCGGCATAGCAGGTAAATACAGTATCGGCAATTGAAAAAGACTCTGAAATCGTATCTGTAATATATGGTGGCTTTGGAGTAATAAAATTATTTTTATAATAGAACACATACATCGAGTCTATGTCATGGTTGTAATGACTGAATGAAAAACGTTGTCCTTCGCGAATATAATTATCCGTATGGTAATCATTATTTACAGGATTGGAAATAAGAAAATCCCGGGCAGTATAGTTTTCGATACGGTTAATCTGCCTGATAAAATTTATTGATGATCTCCTGTTTTGGTCAGAAATCCTTAATTCAATTATATAGTTCCTGCCTAAAGTTGTTGGTACTGATAAATTAATCAAGTGATAATTCTGAATTTGACTCTTTTCAAATCTAAAGCTGGCTGATAAACTGTCGATAAAGGCTTCTTTCTTTGATGGATCGTACAAGGTATATGAAACTCTTATTTTCGAAAGTAATTTATTTTCTTCGTTAGCAAGGTTATACAACAACTCCTGTGATTTTATTTTAATAACAACAAGCGACGAAGAATCGGAATCGTTATAAATTTGAATGTCAGGATGAATTGATGTGCTGTATGGATCGTAAATTTTATCAAGGTTTTGAAAATGCAAACTCATTTTCCTTGTTGAACATGAATACAAAATGCTCCCTGATACAAGAAGAATTATCAAACGTAATTCTTTAATCATATTGATTCTTATTATTTAAATTATATAGCAAAAATAGAACGCAGATACCGCTGATTTTTATGATTCATTAAGATTTTTTTAATTTGAAAATACTTTACGTTTAAACTCTGGGGTTTTTCCAAAATTTAAGAGCAAACCAACTTCAATTTCTGTTGCTTTCAAATAATTAATCAGCTGATATTCATGTTCTTCACATGAATTTTCGACAGCTTTTAATTCAACAATTACATATCCTTCAAGGGTTAAATCTGCATAGTATTCACCTACTTGTTTACCTTCGTAATAAACTTTAATCTGTTTTTGTTTTTCAACAAATAAGCCCATTGCTGTTAGTTCAATAAACAAAGCATTTTCATATACCTTTTCTAAAAAACCCATATCCTAAGGTATTGTAAACTTTATAAAAGGCTTTAATAATTTTTTCAGTAATTTCTGAATGCTTAAAATTATCTGTATTCATCATAATTATCTGTGTTATCAGCGTTCTATTATATTTTACTGGATATCAATAGATTTATTACAAATCTATAAAAGTTCAAAGATAATTCCGGAAAAATTAATTTTTATTCTAAAAATTATGAACTTCTCTTTAATCAAAATAATTACCCTACCCCTTATTGGATTTATTTCTCTTTTTTAACCATTAATATTTCCAATTCCTTATGAAAAGATTCCCATTTACTCATTTCCTTTTGAAGGTTTTGCTTTTGCATTTCATAATCTTTAAAGAGTAAGGGGTTTTCTCCAAGCGCTTTCGGATCGGACATAAGCTGGGCTATTTTTTCAATTTCTTTTTCAAATTTATCTATATTCTCTTCACTGGTTTTAATACTATTTTCTATTTTCCTGATTTGCTTATCAATTTCCTTTTTTTCCAGATAAGCCATTTTATTATCAGATTCTTTTTTGTCTTTCACCAATGCCTGTTGGGTATTCTTGCGTTCAAGTTCCTTCAGGTTCTCGAGTTTACGTTTTTGTAAAAAATCAAAGATACCACCCAAATGTTCTTTAACCTTTTGATTTTTAAATTCATATACTTTATCAACCAGTCCATCGAGAAATTCCCTGTCGTGTGAAACCAGGATGAGTGTACCTTTGTAATCAAGAAGAGCCTCTTTTAAAATATCTTTCGAACGCATATCAAGGTGATTGGTAGGCTCATCGAGAACCAGCAAGTTATATGGCTGAAGTAATAATTTCGCCATTGCAAGCCTCGATCGTTCTCCTCCTGAAAGTACTTTTATCTTTTTATCAATATCTTCACCGCTAAATAAGAACGCGCCAAGTATATCGCGGATTTTTGTTCTTACATCCCCAACGGCAATATCATCAATGGTCTGAAACACGGTTTTCTTCTCATCCATAATTTCATCCTGGTTTTGGGCAAAATAACCAATAGATACATTATGCCCGATTTTAAGAGTTCCTCCATGTTCCAGGTTATCGACAATTATCTTTGAAAGAGTAGTTTTACCTTCACCATTTCTGCCAACAAAAGCAACCCTGTCGCCACGGTGAATGGTTAAATCCACCTCTTTAAAAACCACTAAGTCGCCATAATTTTTCGATAAATCACGGGCAGTAATTACTACATCGCCAGATCGTGGGGCAGGTGGAAATTTAATATTTAATGATGCCAGGTCTTCTTCATCAACTTCAATGCGGTCGATCTTATCAAGCTGTTTAATACGCGACTGAACCTGAACGGCTTTCGTGGCTTTATACCTGAATCGTTCGATAAAATCCTCTGTTTCTTCAATCATTTTTTGTTGGTTACGGTATGCAGCCATTTGTTGTTCACGGCGCTCTTTGCGTAAAACAACATATTTTGAATACGGTACATTGTAATCGTATGCCTTACCTAACGATAATTCAACGGTACGTTTTGTAACATTGTCAAGAAACATGCGATCGTGAGATATTAAAACCAATGCTCCGGGATAATTGATTAAAAAATCTTCGAACCATTGAATAGCTTCTATATCTAAATGATTCGTTGGCTCGTCGAGCAACAAAACATCAGGTTTTTGCAAAAGTATTTTAGCCAGCTCTATTCGCATTCGCCAGCCACCACTAAATTCTGATGTTTGCCTGTTAAAATCTTTGGTTTGAAATCCCAACCCAAATAACGTTTGTTCAATATCAGCATCAATAGCACCTCCGCCCATCATTTGGTATTGATCGGTTGCTTCGGTTAAATCGTGAATAAGTTTTAAATATTCAGATGATTCATAATCTGTTCTGTTAGTCAGGTGATGATTAATTTCCCTTATTTTTTTTTCGAGTAAAAGAACCTCAAAAAATGCCTCCCGGGTTTCTTCAATCACAGTTTTACTGTCTTTGCATGACATGTGCTGAGGCAAATAACCCAAGCGAATTCTTTCGGGTACCGTAACTTTTCCTTTTGCAGGTGTTTGCATTCGCATAAAAATCTTGAGCAAAGTAGATTTTCCGGAACCATTTTTACCCACGAGGCCAATCCTGTCTTTTGGATTAACCATAAAAGAAACATCGTTAAATAACTGAAATCCTCCAAATTCAACCGTAAGCTGATCTACTGAAATCATAAAAATATCTGATAATTTTTCGCAAAGATAAGATTATAAAGAACAACTTAAAAAATCACCAGGTTTTAACAAACTAACTATTATTGTATCTTTGCAACTTAAAATTTTACAAAGTGGGAAGAGATAGAAAAAAACTGCCAATAATTGAGAATGTTGAGATTACAAATATTGCAGCAGAAGGAAAAGCAATTGCAAAAATTGACAATAAAGTTGTTTTTGTAACAAAAGTTATACCAGGCGATGTGGTTGATTTACAAATTACCCGGAAACGTAAAAGCTACATGGAAGCTGTACCTGTTCTGTTTCGTAAATATTCAGATAAACGTTTAACTCCTGTTTGTGAACATTTCGAAGTTTGCGGAGGTTGCAAATGGCAGAACTTACCTTATGAAGAACAATTAAAATACAAACACCAGCAGGTAATTGATAACCTGCAACGAATTGCTAAAGTTGAGTTACCCGAAATTGATTATATCCTCCCGTCAGAAAAAACTACATTTTACCGAAATAAACTGGAATTTACATTTTCAAATAATCGCTGGTTAACAAAAGAAGAAATTCAGAAGGAAGGAAAAATTGAAAGAAACAATGCCTTAGGATTTCATGTTCCCGGTTTATGGGATAAAATCGTACATATCAATAAATGCTGGTTACAGCCCGAACCATCAAATGCAATCCGAAATGAGGTAAAAAAATACACCGATGAACATAAATTAAGCTTCTTCGATTTGCGAAAACAAGAAGGTTTTTTGCGAAACCTTATTATTAGAACTTCATCTACAGGTGAGTTAATGGCAATTGTAGTTTTTTATTATGAAGATGCTGATGAAAGAATAAATTTACTAAATCACCTTGCTTTTTTGTTTCCGGAAATCACATCTTTAATGTATATAATAAACACTAAATCAAATGATTCTATTACAGACCAAGAAGTAGTGTTATTCAAAGGAAAAGATCATATTTTCGAGCAAATGGAAGATTTAAAGTTTAAAATCGGAGCAAAATCTTTTTATCAAACCAACTCCGGGCAGGCTTACAGATTATATAAAGTTGCAAGGGATTTTGCCGGGTTAACAGGTAAAGAAATTGTTTATGATTTATATACAGGAACAGGAACCATCGCCAATTTTGTTGCCAAACAAGCAAAAAAAGTTATTGGTATAGAATATGTTCCAGAAGCTATTGAAGATGCAAAAATAAATTCAGAAATAAATACTATTCATAATACAGAGTTTTTTGCAGGCGATTTAAAAGATATTCTCACCAGCTCATTTATTAAGCAACATGGTAAACCCGATGTAATAATAACCGACCCGCCAAGAGCCGGAATGCATCCCGATGTTGTAGAAACCATATTAAATGCGGCTCCTGAAAAAGTTGTGTATGTAAGCTGCAATCCCGCAACGCAGGCTCGCGATATTCAATTGTTTAGCGTAAAGTATAAAGTAATTAAAGTGCAACCTGTTGACATGTTTCCGCATACATATCATGTTGAAAATATTGTGCTCCTTGTAAGAAAATATTCTTAACCCGTCTATTTGACTAATGATCAAACAATTCATTTGCTTATTCAATAATTTGTTTTAAATTAGCTAGTCAAATAAGCCTGCCAATCAATATGAATCACTAAACAAGAGGCTTAACAAACATTAATGGTAAAAGAAAACAAATCAACTGCAACATATTATCCACATAGCTTTGTTGATATTCTTTTTGGCCGGCGAACCGAGTATAGTCTTGAGCATCGGTTTTTTAATTCTGTATGTCTTTTCTCGGCACTAGCTGCCTTTTTTGCTACGATTACAAATATTGCTTTGCAATTAAACAGTATATTAACCGCTTTTACTTTTATTTCTTCAATCATTTTTATTTCATTTTATTATTTTTCGCGAAAAAGAAAAATATACAAACCATTACTTACTCATTTTATAATATATTCGCTACTGGGATTGTCAACTGTTTGGTTTTTTAACTCCGGCTCCCAGGGCCCGGTTATTTTTGTATATTTAATTGCATTGGTATTTTTTGTAATTATTACCGAAGGTAGAAATAGAATAATTGTAATATCAGGTTTTATATCTAATCTAATTCTTCTTTTTATTACGGAGATGAAATTTCCAAGCCTGGTTACACATTACGAAAGCGAAACAGTAAAATTTTATGATGTTTCGATAACCTTTCTTTTTTCATTTATTATCATCTATTTTGTTGTAGCAATTCTTGTTCGAAGCTATCGGGACGAGAAGATAATTTCGACCAAACAACGGGACGAAATTGCTGACCAGAAAAAGCAAATGACTGATAGTATCCAATATGCCAGCAGTCTTCAAAAAGCATTGCTTCCAAATCAGAATTATATAAAAAAATTGTTGCCTGAACATTTTATTTTTTTTAAACCTAAAGATATTGTAAGCGGTGATTTTTACTGGTTTAGAAATATAAACGATTATATCATAATTGTAATAGCAGATTGTACAGGGCATGGTGTTCCGGGAGCACTCATGAGTGTTTTGGGAATTTCGTTAATAAATGAAATCACGAATAAAAAAGAAGTACGTAAAGCAAACCAGGCACTCGAGGTTTTACGGCACGAAATAAAAGATCAGCTCAATCATTCTTCTTCAGATTACTCGATAAACAGCGGAATGGATATTGCCATTTGTGTTATAGAACCCGATAAAAAAATAATGCAATATGCAGGCGCAAACAACCCGCTTTACCTGTTCCGTGATAATAAACTTATTGAATACAAGCCTACACGAAATCCAATAGGTAGTACTCCAATTGAAATCCCTTTTCAGAATCACGAAATAGAGTTACAGGAAGGTGATACTTTTTATCTTTTTACAGATGGATTTATTGATCAGTTTGGAGGCGAACAAGGGAAAAAATTCCGGTCGCGCCGATTCCGTCACATGTTACTTGGAATGAACAATAAGCCTATGAATGACCAGAAAAAATTACTTGAAAATAACCTGAAATACTGGTTACAAAACAAGTATGAGCAGGTTGATGATATGCTTATATTAGGATTCAGGGTAAAATAAAAGCGGAATTGAATACAACACCGCTTTATCAATACTGTTTATTACAATTTCTCTGGTATTTTTTCTTCAGAATGCTCGGCTTTAAAATCAATCCAATATTGCCTGATTGTACTTTTTACCTCACGTCGTAAGAATAAAATACCGAATAAATTAGGGATAGCCATAAAAACAACCGTTAATAGCGATAAATTCCAGATAATGGTTGTATCTGTAAATGATGCAAAGAAAAAGGCGATAACAAAAAGTATCCTGTAAAAAACAACATATTTTGCTCCAAACAAAAATGTAACCGACCTGTCGCCATAGTACGACCAGGAAATTGCTGTTGAAAATGCAAAAAGCATAATTCCAATAGCAACAATATATTTTCCCCATTGGCCCAAAAAGCCTCGTGTAAATGCAATTGTAGTTAATTGTGCACTATGAACTAATGATTCTCCTTCTACTTTTAATGACCCAGACAATTCAATAATCTTCCCTGAAACTATGTTTAACTCTCCGGTATATAATTCTTTTTTATCATAAATATTGATATTTTCCGCAATCGAGCGGGCATGAATTATGGTAACAGGTTCAACAACTTTACCGTTTTCAATATGAAGGGTTCCGTTAAAAACAGCAAGTTTCTCACCCCCATTTAAATGGTGGCGAATATTATCAACATCAATTTGATTTGAGTTATTGTAACTGTTTGCAAGAATTTCAATATCTGTTTTTTGAAATTGATTTTTGACTTTCTCATTCCAAACACCCGACGAAAGTAAAACCAAACCTGTCAGGGTACAAATAATAATTGTATCAATAAATGGTTCTAAGATTGAAACCATTCCTTCAGAAACAGGTTCGTGTGCACGGGCAGCAGAGTGCGCAATAGGTGCAGACCCTTGTCCTGCTTCGTTCGAGAATAACCCGCGATTTACACCCTGGTTGAATGCAAATGCAAAGCTCGCGCCAATAAACCCACCTACAGCAGAAGTACCAGAAAAAACATTCTTAAATATTGAAATAAATGAAGGAATAATATTTTCATAATTAAAGAAAATCACAGACAAAGCTCCAATAAGGTATATCAAAGCCATTCCCGGAACAAGTTTTTCAGTAACTTTTGCAATTCGTTTTATTCCTCCTATTATAATCAAGGCTAACAAGACGGAAAGAACTGCACCGGTTATTATGTGTTTAATTCCAAAAGTTGCAAACATTGAATCGGAAATACTAACAACCTGGGGTAAGCTGCCTGAACCAAAAGAAGAAAGAATAGTTGCAGCAGCAAAGAATATGCCTAACCATTTACCTGTATTTATTACTTTATTATTTTTAAGTGCAATATTCAATCTTTTTTTCATGTAGTACATAGGGCCTCCGGCAACCTGGCCTTTCTCGTCAAAATCACGGTATTTATGTGATAATGTTACCTCAACGAATTTTGTACACATTCCCAGAAAAGCTGTTACAAGCATCCAAAACAAAGCAGCCGGACCGCCAAGGTGTATTGCCAATGCAACACCAGCAATATTTCCAGTTCCTACAGTTCCTGACAATGCTGTTGTTAATGCCTGAAAATGAGAAGTATCTCCTTTATCTCCTTTTTTATCAAACTTACCCTTTACTATCTTTACAGCATGATTAAAATATCGTATTTGTGGAAATTTCAGGTAAAATGTAAAAAATATACCTGTACCTACCAGAAAGAATACAAACCACTCGTGTCCACCCAGATAACTATGAAGGTTTATAAAAAAATTGTTTAGCTGTTGCATAAAATTCGTTTAATATTAGGATAAATGTAATGGTAACAAATGTAATTATTTTTGATAAAGTTCAAAATCTGAACATTGATTTTGATTTGATAGAATTAAACAAGAAGGTTTAAAAAAGCCCGAAATTAAATTTCGAGCTTTACACAGAAGTGAATGTTAAATTCTTATTTCGGAATTTTTATCTTATCTGTTTTAGTCAACCCGGATAAAATTTCAATATTTATACCATCAGACAATCCAACATCAACTTTTCTTTTTTCAAAAACCTGGGGGGCTGTTTCAATCTCAACAAAAACTGAATCGTTCTTAAAAGTTAACAGACTTTCTTCAACAGCCAAGACACTATCTCTTCTATCAAGCACAATGTCAGCATTGGCACTATAGCTGGCTCTTATAAAATAATCTTCTTTTAACTTAACTGCAGCTTTAATTTCAAACTGGATTGCCCCGTTTTCTTCAACGCCTTTAGGAGAAATGTATTCTAAAAGAGCATTGAACTGGGTTTCTTCAATGGCGCCAATCGTTAATAAAAGATTCATTCCTGTTTTAATTTTTCCAACTTCGGTTTCATCTACTTTACCTTCGAAAACCATCTCACCCATATTTGCTACAATTGCAATAGTAGTACCTGCATTAAATGTATTGCTTTCGATTACTGAATTACCCTGTTCAACGGGTACATCTAAAACCATGCCTTCTATTGTTGAACGAATCAGGGTATTGGTTGTATTTTTTGAATCTTTAGTCACACCTTCTTTAATTAGCTGAAGGTTATTTTCCGCGGCATTTAGCTCTGACTTTGCCCTGTTTAATGAAATCTCGTATTGTTGAAATTCTGCGGCAGGAATAACTCCCTCGTCAAAAATCTTTTTTTGACGGTCGTAAACCATTTTAGCATCATCAAAATTGATTTTTGCACTTTCCAGTCGTGCTTCAGCATTATTCAGGTTTATCATATTAGGTATTATCCGAACTTTAGCTATTAAATCTCCATTTTTAACTACATCGCCGGGTTGAATATAAATTGCTTCTACAATTCCTGATACCTGAGGTTTTATTTCAATTTCTTTTCGTGGAACAACTGAGCCTGTTGCTACAGTCTTTTTAATTATGTTTGTTACAAAAGGTGTTTTTGTTTCATAAACAACGGGTTCCTTCTTCGATTTTTGGTATAAAAAAAATATTGTTGCAATAAATACTCCAATAATAATTACGATTAAGCTGATTCTGATTACTTTTCTCATTTTTATATATTTTATTAAAATTATTCGCTTCTAAGAGCATCTATAGGTTTTATGCTAACGGCACGTTTTGCAGGAATAAGCCCGGCAAAAATACCCGATATAATTAGAATTATCAAAGCTGAAACAGCAATTTTAAAATCTACTTCAGGATTTTTAAACATTTCCGAACTACCCCCGCTTGATTCTAACCCGTAATTAATTAATTCTATTAACCAGAACCCGACAACCAGTCCAATTGAGCCGGCAATGGAAGTTAAGAAAACAGATTCGTTAATAATCTGCCATATAACTTTGAATGGAGTAGCCCCCAATGCTCTTTGTATTCCAATTTCTTTTGTACGTTCTTTAATAATAACTAACATAATATTACTAACTCCGATTACACCTGCCAACAGAGTGCCAATACCAACTATCCATATTAATCCGTTTATTCCCGCAAATAAGCCTCTCATTTTTTTAAATTCTTTCGACACATTAAACCCGCCAATAGCCCTGTCGTCTTCCGGTGCAATTGAATGCCTTGTTTTTAGAATCTCTTTAGCTTTTGTTTCAACAATATCTACCGGAATATTATCCTGTGCAGTCATTGCATACCATCCGACATCTTCACCAAAATTGTAAATCTTTTGTAAGGTAGTAAATGGCATATGAATATTTTGTTCTTCACGTTCAGCCTGCTGTCCATTTTTCTTTGATTTAAAAACGCCAACAACTTTAAAATAAACACCATTAATTTTTATATACTGATCTAACGGGTTTTCGTCTGTTTCAAACAGTACCTCAACAACTCTTTTACCAATTACAACAACTTTTCTATTGTTTTTTATATCTAAATCATTAATATACCTGCCAGATGTCATTTTTATAGGATCTATTTTATTCCATGCAGGATAATCTCCAAAGATTGTAAATGCGCCTGTTTTTTCATTACGTACAGCATTATTTGCTCCATCACCGCCCCAACCTTGCAAACGGGGAGAAAGGTCTTTTAATTCTGGTATTTTTTCTATAAGTGCTTCGGTATCGCCATTGTTAAACCTGAAAAAGCGACCTCTTGGAAACCCTTTGTATGGAACGCTGGTTTGCTGTGTCCACATGAAACAACTGTTGGTAGCAAAATCACCCATGTTTTGAAAAACTGCATTTTTAAGTCCCTTGCCGGAGCCTAACATAATAATCAGCATAAATATTCCCCAAAAAACACCAAATGCAGTAAAGAATGTTCTTACTTTATTTTGTTTTAAAGTATTTATAATTTCTTTCCACTTATCAATATCTATCATCTTTCAACTATTTATTCGTCTCTTAATGCTTCAACGGGTTTAATACTTGCTGCTTTACGTGCAGGTACAAATCCGGCGATAGTTCCGGATATAATCAATAATAAAGTAGCACTTACTGCTATTCGAAAATCTGCTTCGGGATTTCTGAAAAAATCGGATTGCACGTAGGGAGATATTAACTCCAATAAACCTACTCCTAAAACAAGGCCTATATATCCTGCAAAAGCTGTAATGGCTACTGATTCAAGTAATATTAACCCGATTATTGAATTAGGAGTTGCTCCAATAGCTTTTCTTATACCAATTTCCTTGGTTCTTTCTTTTACTACTATTAACATGATATTACTAACACCAACAATTCCCGCGATGATTGTTCCTATACCAATAATCCAGACAAACATGCGAATCCCGGCAAATAAATTTAAGAATTTTTTATATTCTTCAATATTGTTATTTACAAATACTGCTCTTTGATCTTCTTTGTCGAATTTATGTCTGTTTGCAAATTGATTTTTTATTTCATTTTCCAGTTCAATGCTTTCTTCAGCACTTGCATTCCCGGCAGTAAAAGCAAGATTATTTATTTCAACACCCCCTGTAAAGATTTTCTGGGCCGATGATACGGGAATATAAACTCTCTGGTTATCACGTTCAGAACCATCTTCGAATAATCCAATAACCTTAAAAGGAATATTATTTATTTTCAGGTAATTGCCCAAAGCTTCTTCGTCTTTAAACAAAGCGTTTTTAACCACCAAACTAACTGCAACAACTTTTCTGCTTTCTTTAATATCAATATCGTTCAAAAAACGTCCTTCTAAAACTTTAATATTTTCTAAAGCTTTGGTTCCGGGATGAACAGAAATTATATCATAATTTCCATATTCATTTTTGTATGATAAAATTCTTTGCCTCCAAACATTTAATCTTGCTGAAAGATTTTCAATTTTCACATTATCTCTTTTCGTGATATCATAATCTTCGTTAGTAAACTGAATTCGTCTTCCTGGTTTTAAACCTTTAAAAGGCATGCTGGTTTGTCCTTGATAAATCCATATACTGTTTGTAGCATCCTGTTCAAATTGTTTTTTTATTCCATTTTCCAGTCCACGGCCCGAACCTAAAAGAATAATAAGCATAAATATCCCCCAGGCTACACTAAAACCTGTAAGAAAAGTACGTAGCTTATTCTTTTTAATTGTTGAATATATTTCCTGCCATTTATCAATATCAAACATAGCTTTTAATTGTATTGGCCGTTTTCAATAATACCATCTCTTAACCTGATAACACGATCTGTTCTTTCTGAAATATCCTTTTCGTGGGTTACAATAATCATAGTAATTCCGGATTTATTAATCTCACGGAATAAATCCATAACTTCTAAAGATGTTTGTGAATCGAGAGCACCTGTTGGTTCGTCGGCTAAAATTACTTTCGGGTTTGTAATTAATGCTCTTGCAATTGCAACCCTCTGTTTTTGCCCTCCCGACATTTCGCTGGGTAAATGCTCTGCCCAATCTTTTATTCCCATCCTGTCGAGATATTCCAAAGCTATCTTGTTCCTTTTTTTTCGATTAACACCTTGGTAATACAATGGAAGAGCAACATTTTCCATTGCATTTTTAAATGAAATTAAATTAAATGATTGAAAAACAAATCCTATCATGTTATTTCTGTAATAGGCTGCCTTTTTTTCTGAAAGATTATTCATTTCAGTATTATGAAGCTTGTATAACCCATTATCATAATCATCGAGAATTCCAAGAATATTTAGGAGTGTTGATTTTCCCGAACCGGAAGAACCCATAATTGAAACCAGCTCACCTTGTTCAATAATTAAATCGATCCCTTTTAAAACATGTAACTTATTAGCACCTGTTACATAAGATTTATGAATATTCGACAAATGAATCATAATATTTTTTTTGAGTATAAGACTTGAAAATTTACCAAATGTTATGCCACACTTTATAAGTAATTATAAATATATAACTTATATAAAGAATTTGCAATTCTTTATAAATTCCTTTGCCCGATTTTGAACAAAACTCGTTCGGTTTCGGACAATAGTTTTTTTAGCATTGTCAATTTATATGAACGTTCAAAAACTGATTTTTAATATTAATTTTGAATAATTTAATTATCTAAAATATGGAATGCATTCAGGAATATTATATTCATAACAATGAAATTAAACAAAGTTTGGGATTTGATGAAAGTATTGTCGAAAAAGGGATATGTGTTTATGAAATAATCCGTATAGAACAAGGAATTCCATTATTTATTGAAGATCATTTAGTACGTATTCATAACTCTGCTTTTTTATCGGGATTAAAGATTAATGAAACAAATGCTGAGATCGAGAAGAACGTTCAAAAACTTATCCAGATGAATAAAGTAAAAACGGGGAAAATAAAAATTTTAATTCATTCCAATTCAACAGGTTCGATGGTTGAAAAGAACTTTATTTTGTACTTTACACCTCATTATTTTCCAACAACAAACGAATATTCAACCGGGGTAAAAACCAGTATTTGTAAAGCCATAAGAACAAATCCTAATGCAAAAATTCTTAATACGCTAACACGTCAAAAAGCCAATCACATTATTGCTGAAAAAAAAGTTTTCGAAACAATTTTAGTTGATAATGAAGGATATATAACTGAAGGAAGTCGTTCAAATGTGTTTTTTATTTCTGAAGAAAAAATACTAACACCACCTGTAAATGACGTTTTACCGGGAATTACCCGTAAAAATATTCAACAGATTTGTATTCAGAATAAGATACCGTTTATAGAAAAAAAAATACATCTTAACAATTTAAATAAATTTGATGCAATGTTTTTATCGGGTACTTCTTTAAAAGTTTTGCCTGTAAAAATTTTTGATGATTACAAATTCAACGTTAAAAATCCAATGCTTGTAAAGTTAACAGAACTATATAATGAGTATATGGATTTATATATTGAAAATAAAAAGAACTAACCCAGCCAGTTTATCAAATGTTTTGTTTCTTCAAAAGGATTTATTTTACCAAACAAAAAATCATCATCTCTCCCATCTTTGTTATAACACATCATCGGGTGCATAGATTCTATTTTATTTTTAATATCAATTCCATTAATAATCGATTTGGCATTATTCCCCCATACAAACCAAATAATTTCAGTATTTGAAAGTGAAATATATCTTAACAAAGTTTGTGTAAAAGGTTCCCAGAATTTTTCGTGGCTGTTTGATTTTCCAACTTCACAGGTAAATGAAGTATTTAACAACAAAACACCCTGTTTTTCCCATTCCAGAAACAGGCTATTCGGGTTTTTTATTAAAAAATTATTCCCTATATGTTTTTTAATATCGGCAAACTTTAAATATTCATTTTGATATGCATAATAAATGGCCCTGACAATATTTTTTAACGAGATATTATTAAATGTTTGGTTCCATGATTTTAATGTTCCTACTTCGAAAGCACGTCCTGTAGCAACTCCTTTTTGGGGATAAGGATCTTGCCCAAGAATTATTATTTTTACCTGGTTTAGTGGTAACGATAAAAAATGTAAAACTCGTGAAACCGGAGGAGTAAAGCCCGCAGAATTTATCTGTTTTTCGATAGAAGCAAGTAATGAGATTGTTTCAGGTGACAAAAAGGAATCCCAACTGGCATCAATTTTTTCAAGCGAGTCTAATAAAGTGATATTGTACATGATTGTTTTAGTTAACCATTGGGCCTTGAAACATTCTCCAAAATCCAAGATTTCGTTTAATTTCGTAAAATTGTTCGTAAAGTTCTTTCATTTTACAACCAGACCAATATCCTGTTGCAAACTGCCTGTGTACCAGTTTATTATTTTGAAATATTTCCATTGTTTTAAATCCAGCGAATGAATTTATTTTAATGTCAAATTCAGATATTTTCCCGTTAATTTGATCGTGTAGTGAGTTCTTGCGGATAATTGCAACAGAAACAAAATCGCCATCGATATAAAATTTAGCTAGGTGATAAACTGAAAACTTTAATACAAGAATATCACGAATAGATAAAATAATTACAAGAGCAATTATTATTTGTGTTTCGAACCAGCTATAAGGTGGAATCAAAAGAAACAGGAATGTAATTATATCAGGTATATATAACCAGAAATTACGTTTTGCAAAAAGTAAAAAACGCCCCCAATAATCCTGATCAATACCTGATGAAAAAAATCTGTACTGCATAATCTTCAATCGAGCCAGGGATCGGCATTTAAATTGGTTGATTCAAAAATATCGCATGCCTGGTATTTTAAGATAGTTGTAATCATTTCAATTTTCGATTGAACCAGCTTGTTTTCAGGTTCAATTTTTAAAATTTGTTTATACAAATTTAACGCGTTAGAGAATTTTTGCAGCAGGTAATATATTTCTGCTTTTTTAATTAAAAGTTGGAAGTTTATTTCTGTGGTTTCTTCAAATTTAATAATCTGGCTCAATGCTTCTTCAAGTTTTCCTTCCGAAATGTAATCATCCAGTTGTTTTAAATCAATATTCATTTAATGCTTTAAAATTGTATAACAGACTCTTGAAATGGGATTAATAATTCTCTCCAAATATCAATAAAACGAGTGGTTTTTGCAAGGTTATTCATCAACAAATTTTTGTCTTTTTGCAATTCGAATAATTTCATCTTCATCCCCGGCATTGAGTTTGAGCATGATATTTGCAATATAAGTATCAATAGTATTTTGGTGTACATAAAATTTGGCTGCAATTTCTTTTCGTTTCAGGTTATTTGCATAACACTCAACTATTTGTAGTTCTTTTGTTGTAAGCGAATCGAGCATAGACTTTTGTGAATCGTATCCATTTGCCCCGTTAGTACCAAACTTCGACTTAAATTGATGGCAATAGTAATAATTTCCTTGTGCCACCTGACGAACTGCTTCAACAAGCTCAATAATTCTTGAATTTTTTGAAACAAATCCACGGGCGCCATTTTGGGTAAGCTGTTCAATGAACCAGTTTTCCATATACATGGTAAACACGATTACCTTAATATCCGGAAAATCGTTTTTAAGTTTCTCTGAAAGCTCAATTCCATCCATGCCGGGCATCGAAATATCTGTAATAACTATATCGGGAGTTTTTTCTTCTAATATTTTAAGGACTTCCATCCCGTTTTTAGCAGTACCTATAACTTCAATATCATCTTTGGTTTTAAACAGGGATATTAGTCCGAATAAAGATACATCGTGGTCCTCGGCTATAATAATTTTTATTTTTTGATTTCCCTTCTTACCCGAAAAGTTCGCGTTAAGTGGAATGATATAATTTATTATTGTTCCTTTACCCTGGGTTCCATCGGTTTCATATTTCCCATTAATTAATAACAACCGGGAATCAATTGCTATGTATTTTTCGTTTTTATGATTCAGAACATCAATAAATGAATCTTCAATTTCAATTATGCAATTTATGTAATTTAAGTGACGTGTAAGCTGAACATTGATATTCACATTTCGGATTAAATCGCTAATGTGATTTAATGTGTCATCAATAAGTTTAAAAAGATGATTTTGTAAATCTGTACTTATTTCGTACCATTCGTCGTTAGGATAAAGGTTGATTTTTACTTTATTTACAGATGATCTATCGGCCAGGTTGTTAAAAAAATCGTGAATATAAATACCCCTGCTGTTTTCACGGCTTATTTCTTCCGAGATATTTTTAAGTTCAATGTAAGTATCATTTATCTGTTCGACAACTTCTTTATATGAATCATCGTCTTGCTTTATTTCAAGAACCTTATTTCTTAAACCTGTAATTTTTTCACCCAGTTTAACATCCAGCTTATTTATAAAATTATCTTTATCTTCTTTCTCAATAAATTGTGCAAGTTGCTTACTCCTTCTAAGCTTGAACAATAAATTCATTATTACAAAAACAATAAATGTAATGCTGATATAAATAAGGATGTAAAGTACATACCTGTTCAGGTATTCATTTTTATTGAAAAGTTCAATCAGGTAATTTTTATTGCCAATTTTAAGATTTACCTGGTTAATTTTACTCTCGCTTTTTTTAACACTATAAACCGGGACGCCTTCGTTTTTGGTTTTTAATTTTATTTTCTGATTCAGATTATCAGCAATTATTAATATTTCTTTATTGTTTTTAAATAATAAATCGGGTTTGTTGTTTTTATTTATTTCGTCTATTGTAATAAATGAATATTCATTGTTATTCAGGTCAATTTCTTTCTCGATTTTAAGATTTTTATTAATCCGCATTATCTTATTTCCTGAATACAGAAGAATTTCATCTATCAGTTTATCAGATGAAATAATTGATAAATTTTTATTATTGGCTAATGATATTTCATTAAGTTTTTTTCCATAAAAATCAAATATCATAAGTTTATTAAATATTTTCCCGGAATCAGAACCCGTATGAAGAACAGCTAATCGGGGTTTCCCATCAATAATAAATGGGTTTAATGTAACACAGGAAGGTTTTCCAACGAAACACATCGGGTTACAAATATTGTTAAAATTATTATCAAGTACTGTTAATCCTGCCTGAGTTCCGTTTCCATCAATATTTTTAGATTTGCATGCAATATAATATTCGTTTTTCCCATTATTATCAATATCACGAACTAAAGCTTCAGAAATACTTGAATTATAACTCTTTGATAATAATAACTTCTTATGTTGAATATCGTATGCAACTATTTTGCTTATAAAAGGCTGAATATCTGATCTCAAAACAATAAACAAATCGTTATAGCCATCTGTATTGACATCAATTATTTCATTAGTAACCAAGCTGCTTGCATTAAATTCAGCTAAATACTCCCTGTTTACAAAAAAATCATTTTCTGTTAAATGCTTTATACCATATAAAAAAAGAGAATCATTGCACTGATGTAAAGAAAAAATTTCAGTTATAGAATCGTTATTGTAATCGTTAAAAATAAGTTCGCTGTTTTTAACAGGGATATCGTTAAATAACCACGTGGAAATAAATGCATCCTGATTATTATATAAATAAATTTTTGAATTTAAATTCTGTATATAGTAATTTACTTTCTCGCTATTTCCATCATTATTTAAATCAACAAAATAAACTGAACAATCAGAATCTATATTTATTTCTTCAATAATTGCTGCATTATATTTTGGAATAAAGAGCAAAAACGAAATAATTACAAGAGAACTTAAAATAAACCCTAAAATTAAAGATAAAGTCAAACCTCTTCGCCACTTATTTATCACCGCTGTCAGATATTTAAATCAAATAATTCGTTGTTTTTTAAAAAGAATATTAAAATTAATGTTTTTTTCTAATTTACAAACATAATTTATCCGAATTTACATTAAAGTATGTAATATTATATTCTCAAATTTATAATTGACAAATTGAAATTACTAGTGATGCGTTAATTTTTGTATGATATGCTGACTATTCTTATTTCATTGGTTCTTAGAGAGTCAAGTGATTTTTTGATTTGAATTGAAACATTGCTCCATGAGAAAATAAAACATCTTAATCATTTGATATCATGAGATTTAATTTTCATAATATCAATATTTTTTTAAATTAAACTTTAAACGCATCAGTAGTAAATTGAAATGAATGATTGGCTTTACAAGAATAATCAAAAAGTGAAATAAGTTTCTAAAGTTATTTACTAATCAAAGTGATATGAAAAGTACTATTTTTTAGAATTTTCACGGATTGTTTATAACCTTTAATAGATTATTGTTGATTTTAATTAGGTTTCTAAATTCTTTTTAAACGATCCATATCACGCTTAATGTCTTTCTTTTTAATGTCCTCACGTTTATCGAATTCCTGTTTTCCGCGGGCAAGGGCAATTTCGAGTTTAGCCCATCCGCTATCGGTAATAAATAATCGAAGCGCAACAATTGTAAGTCCTTTTTCCGAGACTTTTCTTTCGAGTTTGTTTAACTCTCTTTTTGTAAGGAGTAATTTACGATCGCGCTTGGGCTCGTGATTGTAATGGGTACCAAAAGAATACTCCGAAATATTTAATCCCCTGACATACAATTCATGATCAACAAAATAACAGTACGTATCAACCAAACTGGCTTTCCCTCCACGAATAGATTTAATTTCGGTACCCGTAAGTTTTATGCCAGCGATATACTTGTCGATAAACTCGTAACTAAATCCTGCTTTTTTATTTTTTATATTTATGTTGTTCTGCATAAATTGCGATACTAAAAATCAATATAAATTAGTACAAAAGTACGCAATAATATTAATTTTTTTCATCTTTATAATCAAACTGTTTATGTACAGAATCTTTATTTACCTTTGTATAAAACCAATTAATGAGAGAGAAATATAATTTAGTAACAGTATTAGGCCCGACAGCAGGGGGTAAAACATCTCTCGCGGCACATCTGGCGTTGGCCTTAAATGGCGAAATAATTAGTGCCGATTCCCGCCAGGTTTACAGGGGAATGGATATTGGTACCGGGAAAGATATTGCTGATTATACAATCAATGGTACTCAAATTCCATTTCATCTTATTGATATTGTTGATACAGGTGTAAAATATAATGTTTACGAATATCAAAAAGATTTTATCCCGGTTTTTAAAGATATTGAATCCCGAAAGAAACTCCCGGTTTTATGTGGCGGTTCAGGTATGTATATCGAAGCTGTTTTGAAAGGATATAAACTGATTAATGTTCCGGTAAATATAACTTTACGCGATGAACTTAATTTAAAATCGGATGAAGAACTGATTCAGATTTTAAAATTGTTTAAGCAACTACATAATACGAGCGATATTGATACCCGTAAACGAATGATTCGTGCTATCGAAATCGAAAAATATTACATTAAAAACCCTGAGATTGACAATAATTTTCCACAAATTAATTCATTAATAATTGGTGTAAAATCCGACAGGAATACACAACGCCAGCGAATTACCCAACGTTTAAAACAAAGATTGAACGAGGGAATGATAGATGAAGTAAAAGTATTACTTAGTAAGGGAATACAACCGGATGATTTAATTTATTATGGTTTGGAGTATAAATTCCTTACTCAATATATTTTAGGCGAGTTAACGTTTGACGAAATGTTTAAAAAGCTTGAAACTGCAATACATCAATTTGCCAAACGGCAGATGACCTGGTTTCGAAAAATGGAAAGAAGCGGATTTGTTATTCATTGGATTGATGGGAACGAGAGCCTGGATAGTAAAATAAATAAAATTGTAAAAATATTTAAAGGCAATTAAATTAGGATTCTGTTTAAAATAAAAACCATCCGTGTTGAATCAGCTTGTAAAGCATGAAAGCTGCGATAATTCCGTTAATTAATGAAAATGCAAAGTTGTATTCAACCCTGTATTTATTTACATTTCTCCTGAGTAAAATTCCCAGGTTTGGAATAAATAAGCAAATCAGAAGAATGATGAAAAATAAATTACTTAACTGGTATTCTAAATCACTGGGTCCAAAAAACATAAATAAATAAACACAAACCAGTAAAACAGCCAAATAAACCAGGAAGCTTATTTTTAAAGAAAGGGTAGATATTTTACGTTTGTGATTAATAAGAAATGGTTTAACAATGATGAAAGCAAGAATATAAATAATCAAAAAAACGATTATTAATAAAAAATGAATCATATTTTGAACAACTGTATTCATGTTCTGATTTTATGAATAGTCTAAATTAAGTGTTTTTATGAAATAAAACAAAAGGCCGGAGAGCTTTTAAATTAGTTTGCTAAGTTGAAAAGTACTTTCTCTTGAACCAGAAGGCAACATTTACCAATGCAATCATTACAGGTACTTCGATCAACGGGCCAATAACTGCAGCAAATGCTTCGCCCGAGTTCATCCCGAAAATGGCAATTGCAACAGCAATAGCTAATTCAAAATTATTGCTTGCAGCAGTAAACGACAGAGTAGTGGATTGCTCGTAATTTGCTCCTGTTTTTTTGCTCATCATAAATGAAAGAAAAAACATTACAATAAAATAGATAAGTAATGGTATTGCAATCAATACTACATCGAGCGGGATTTTTATAATATATTCTCCTTTTAACGAGAACATTACAATTATAGTAAACAACAATGCAATTAAAGTTATCGGGCTGATTTTTGGAATGAATTTCGAATGATACCATTCTTTACTTTTTACTCTAATCAAAATAAAACGAGTTAAGAATCCTGCAATAAAAGGTATTCCAAGATATATAAAAACACTTTTGGCTATTTGACCAATGGTAATATTTTCAACAGCATTGTTTGTTGGTATTCCAAACCATCCGGGTAAAATGGCAATAAAAAAGTAAGCATAAACCGAAAAAAACAATACCTGGAAAATGGAGTTAAAAGCAACTAATCCGGCTGCATATTGCGTATCTCCTTTTGCCAGGTCGTTCCAGACAATAACCATGGCAATGCATCGGGCAAGTCCAATCATTATAATACCATACATGTAAGGAAGGTTGGCATTATTTTCGCCAGGAAATAGTTTAAAAAATAAAACTCCTAATGCAAACATCAACACCGGACCTATTACCCAGTTTTGTATTAACGAAAGCGAAAGAATCTTATAGTTTTTAAAAACATCACCCAATTCTTCGTATTTTACTTTTGCCAACGGCGGGTACATCATAAGAATTAGCCCGATAGCAATTGGAATATTGGTTGTGCTCTCGGGGGATGATTTTAACGATTCCCAAAATTGCGCAATGGCAGGGAAAAAATACCCTGATAAAACACCAATCGCCATGGCCAGGAATATCCATAGTGTTAAATAGCGATCGAGAAACCTGAGTCTTGGTTGTGAAGGCATAGATTTTAGTTTTTTAGTTGATTAGTAAATTAGTTTCAATATCATTTAGTTAGTAAAATTGCTTTTTATTCAAACGTTGTGTTTTAGAGTCCCAGCCTGCCGGCAGGCAAGGTTAGTGGCGAGTAAAATTCTGGCCACCAATTCACAAAGGCTCTGAGAATCACGAGAAAATTCTTCGCTAAACAGCATAGAAATAAGTTTTATTAATTAAAATTATTTATGTGCTGTAACAGTTATGCTGTAAATTCCTGTTTTCTTTATTTTTAGCTCTCTTAATTCATCCAGTGTAATGTAATTAAGTAAAATGTTATTCGGGATTTCAATTTCTTTTTCCTTGTGAATAGTTATAGATACAAATCCATTTTCTTCAATTATTTTAAGGTACTGTTCTTTTTGTATAGCTCCAGATACGCATCCGGCATACATCTCTGCATCTTGTTTTATTTTTTCAGGTAAATCGCCAAAAATAACAACATCCGAAACGCAGAAATGCCCGCCGGTTTTTATTACACGATATATTTCGCGAAAAGCTTTTTGCTTGTCGGGAACCAGATTCAGAACGCAATTGGATATTACCACATCGTATGTATTATCGGGTAAAGGCATTTCCTCAATGTCTCCTTTTACAAATTCAACATTTTTGTAGCCTAGCTTATTGGCATTTTCTTGGGCTTTTTCAAGCATGGCATCGGTAAAGTCGATTCCGGTTACTTTTCCTTTTTCTCCTACAATTGCACGAGCAACAAAACAATCGTTACCGGCACCCGAGCCCAGATCAAGAACAGAATCGCCTTCTTTTATTCCTGCAAATTCGGTTGGTAATCCACAACCCAATCCTAAATCGGCGTCTTTGTTATACCCTTTAATATTTTTATATTCGTCACCTATCATACTTATTTCTAAATCACCACAACAGCTTGTTCCACCGCAACATGATGATTCGTTTTGCTGATTGCTTTGATTAGCTATATAACTGTATTTTTCCTGTACTACTTTTTTTATGTCTTTCATACTATTTAATTTGATAATTTATTGATTTGATAATTTGATGATGAATTATTTTGTTTTTGAAGTACTTATGATTTTTGATAAAATCTTAATTATTGATTCAAGTTTTACTTTTAGTTTTTCATTTTTTGGATAATTCTTTGATAATTCGCATAGAACTAACCAATATTCAGTTTCGTCTGCTTCTTTAGCAGCAATTTTTAATTTGTGTATAAAATCTGCTTTACTCTCAGCATTTTGTGCTTCTCTGATATTAGCCCCAATTGAAGTTCCTGATTTAAGTAGCTGTTTGGCAATAACGTATTTTTTCTTTTCTTCGAGAATCTCTGCAAATTCAATTATATCTAAGGAAAACTCTAGTGAAAGAGAGACTATTAAATTGTCTTTATCATTTCTCATTCTAAATAAGTATAAATCGATTAATTGTCAAATTGTTAAATCGTCAAATTATCAAATTATTTAATTTTCAAATCATTGCTATAAAGTTTGTAAAACGCATCTTTAATCAGGTCGCGTACTCTTCGAAATTCGCTCCAGATAAATTCATCTGTTCCAGTGGCGTGCGACGGATCTTCAAAACCGATATGTAATCGATGTTTTACTTTGCCTAAGAACGCAGGGCATGTTTCGTTGGCATCATCGCAAACAGTAATCACGTAGTCCCACTCATCGTTTATGTATTGGTCAACCATTTTGGGAGTATGATGACTGATATCAATACCCACTTCACTCATTACCTTAACAGCTTTCTGATTCACCTGCCTTGCAGGAACTGTTCCAGCTGATCGAACCATTAGATTTTTATCGAACGATTGCAAAAAGCCTTGTGCCATCTGGCTGCGGCATGAGTTTCCTGTACAAAGTATTAATATTTTCATAAATCTTTATATTATTGTTTTTTATCTCTTTTTTTTAACTGGCAGGCACAAGAGCCTGATAATCTTTCTGAGTAATCAATTTTAATTGGTACTCCGTCTCGTTCCCATTCAACCAGCCCACCGGCAAGGTTGGCAATGTTTTCAAATCCTTTTTCAAGCAAAAACAAAACAGCCTCTTTGCTATGAATTCCGGTTGCATCGGCAAAAATCAATGCTTTATCTTTGGGCAACTCAGAATATTTTTTTTCGAGAATGCTTTTAGGGCAAAAGATGGCTTCTTCAACATCAAACATTTTAAAGCCAATCATGTATTCTTCGCGAACGTCAACTATCACGGCTCCTTTTTTGCATAGCTCGAAAGCTTCATGTGCCGAAACATGAAGAATTCCTGACGAAATAATCCCTGTATTTTTAAAAAGGTCATGCATAGCTTAACATTTTATATTTTCAGTAATAGATATTTCATCTAAAAAAGAAATAAAGTTTTTTTTGATATCAGTAATGCAAGTGTTGCATAAACAGTAATTCACTTTTAAGCCATCAATTTCGCCGTGGATTAATCCAACTCTTTTTAACTCTTGCAAATGTTGTGAAACCGTTGTACGGCTTAGTGGTATTTCGTTGGTGATATCACCCGAAATGCAGGTTTTGCAATTGGCTAAATAACGAAGAATGGCTAATCGTGCCGGGTGGCTCATTATTTTAGCAACCTCGGCTATTCGTTGCAAATCCTTATCAAATAAATCGGCTTTTTTGTATGTCATAAATTAGCATGTTTAATGACGTAAACATACGACATAAAAAATAAAAAACAAAAATGGAACTGTTAATTCTGAGTTAAATTTTTATCAATTAAGGTTCTTAACTCATTTGTAGAGATATATCCCGAATGCCTGAAGAACTTTTTACCTGTTTTATCGAGCAAAACCTGGGTGGGAATTACAGCAATTGCATAAAAATTGAGCAAATCGTGATTTTCTTTTTTTGTAACATTTATAAATACCACATTTACTTTATTTGGGTACAAATCCTGAATTTCCTGCATTCCTTTTTCCATGCGTCTGCAGGCTGAGCAGCTTGTTGAACCAAATTCAAGAAAAGTGATTTCGAAAGGTTTTGAGTTCTTCCTGTAATTATAAACCGAATCGATATGTGCCGATACAGCACTTATGGTTTCGGGTGTTGCCTGTGATAACACAATAGTAGATGCTGCATTGTTCAGTCTGCCTTTAAACATGAACAATGCAATAAAGAAAACAACTATTAAACCTAAAAAAACAAAATTTAAAATTTGTTTCGCGCTAATAGATGACTTCTGCTTTGTCATAAACTGTATTTATTACTTCTTCGGTAACAGGAGTTTGCCCTTTTTTGTAACCCAAATCGGTTACACGTAAATACTTATAATCAGTAAAACCTGCTTTGTCCAGAATTTGCTTGCCACAATCTGTTGGGCAACCATCGAGCATCAGTATGTTTTTCTTCTTAAAATCTTCAACAGACTTTTCAATACCTGCACCAACCACGGCAAGGCAATTCATTTTACGAACTTTATTATCTCGTAATTTTCGGGCAACTATATCGGTAACCTGACCCAAGTCGCATGATCCTGAGCAAGCCAGAACCATGTATTCGCTTACTCCGCATAAACATGAATCTTTTTCTTTATTTTCCATTTTTTTTGTTATTGTTCTTTAAACTGAGATTTTTTTCATTTTCAAATTGACTAGTAGGACAACATCCCACCCTTTTGCTTTTCCGATCATCAATTTGATTTATAAAATCAAATAATTGCATTTTTAAGAGTAAGAATACATTGTCATTCAATTGATAGTTTTGGCAAACTCCATCAGATGTACATGAAATTAAACCAACTTCTTTTAATTTACTTAAATGTTCTGATACCGTTGATTTTGCCAATGGCAATCTTTTTGAAATACTCCCCGCCTGGCATCCGTTGTATTTTGCCAGGTGCATTATAATTTGTAACCTGGCAGGATGCGACAATGCATTAAGCAAGGTTGATAGTTCTATTGTGGTTTTATTGTAATCTATACTTTGTTTATTATTCATTTTCGTTAACCAATTTTGAAACTATTTTTTTTATTACAGGCATTATTACCATAACAACAGGAAGAGCAACAATAAATGCAAGCCCCCAGGCTTTTATCCATTTTGTTACAAATTCATTACTGAAACCAAAATTTATATAAACACTTACGAATGTTACAATCCAGGTCATTACGATAACCATAATCGCTAAAGTGATTTTCATTTCGTGCTTTTTCGAAATTTTCATAGTTTTCAACTTATTTAATTATAATTCTTTTTCCAGCCAGTGTTCCAATGTGCTTTTTACAGGTATTTTGCCTTGAGATAAAACCTTTCCGTTTATCACCAGCCCGGGAGTCATCATTACTCCGTAATTACCAAACTCGTTAAAATCGGTAATCTTTTCGATTTTGGCTTCCCAATTTCTTTCTGAAACTATCTCTTTGCATAGATTTTCTAACCTTATACAATTGGGACAACCTGTACCGAGTACTTTAATATCTAACATAAATCATTTATTTAAAATAACCCGCCATAAATTAACCCGGAAATAGTTGCCATAACTACAACCAGTAATACATAAACCACTGTTTTCTGTGTACCTATAACACCACGAATTACCAACATATTGGGTAATGATAAAGATGGTCCTGCTAATAGCAACGCGAGTGCAGGGCCTTTTCCCATGCCCGAAGCTATTAAACCTTGTAAAATAGGTACTTCGGTTAATGTAGCAAAATACATGAATGCACCAACAATGGAAGCAAAAAGGTTTGAGAAAATAGAGTTTCCACCTACCAATGCAGAAATCCATTCATTGGGAATTACACCTGCAATAGTTTTTCCATCGTGTGTTGAACCCAATAAAAATCCTGCTGTAATTACACCGATGGCTAATAAGGGCAAAATCTGTTTTGCAAATCCCCAGGTTGAAATTGTCCATTCTTTGTTGTCTTCATCTTTCTTATCGAAAAGGGTTATAATGCTTAGCGACGCAATACCAACAAGCATTGGAACCAGTGGACCTAACTTTTGATTTTCAATAAGATTTGTAGCTAATATAGCTGAAAGAACCGTTGCAATTGCTGCGTAAAGTACCCACTGCCATTTAATTTTTAAAATATAAATTAATGAAAATCCAAGGAATAGACTGAAAAAACCTGTTATATACCATTTGTAAGCCCAAATGTAATACCATGTGCTGGAAGTGTCTCCGCTTGAAGGAGCACCCCAATTAGCAAATACCAGGATCAATACAAGGGTAAAAAAGTGAAATGATGTTTGCCACATGGGTCTTTTTTCTGGTGGTAACTGGATATTCATCTGTTCTTCACGTTTTACCGATTCTTCTTTTCTATAGATTAACGACATGGATACTCCGATAATTACACTAAATGCAACAGCACCAACAGTTCTTGCAACGCCCATTTCAAAACCCAGGATACGTGCGGTAAGTATAATTGCAAGGATATTGATTGCCGGGCCTGAGTATAAAAAGGCAATCGCCGGGCCTAAACCTGCACCACGTTTGTGAATACTTGAGAACAATGGTAAAATGGTACAACTGCAAACAGCCAAAATAGTTCCCGAAACTGCGGCAACAGTGTAGGCCAGCCATTTTTTTGCATTCGCACCAAAATACCGTAATACCGAACCCTGACTGACAAAAATGGATATTACTCCTGCAATGAAAAATGCAGGTAATAAACAAAGCACGACATGTTCTCTCGCATACCATTTTACAAGGTCGAAGGTGGCAGCAATGGCTGTGTTAAATCGGGCACTTTCAATGGGTAGGAAAAAGGCTACCCCAAATATAACAGCAATCCAAATAAGGATTTTTATTTCTTTTCTTGTTTCCATAATTTTGTTTGTTCGTAAAAAGACGAACTAGTTTATTAAATTTTTTTAAATAAATACGATGATTGTATAATAGATACCTATTAATAAAAACAAAACTGCGATTATTCGACGAAACCAAAGTTCAAATGTTTTAATTTTATTGTATAAGCTTCCTATTCCTGATACTGTATAAGCTATAACCCATGCAAATAATATAACAGGTAAACCTGTAGCAATAGCATAGAATATTGGTAAATACAACCCTGAAGAACTTGAAATAGTCATTGGTATTAACATTCCAAAGTATAAAACACCACTATACGGGCAAAATGCCAGGGCAAATAAAACGCCTATTAATAATACATCCCAGTAGTTTGTTTTTTCTTTTTGCTGCATTTTCTCAGAGAATTTCCCAAATCCCGGGATATTTAGTTTTATCAGTCCTAACATAAATAAGCTGATAAGAATTAAGAGCGGTCCTAAAAATTTCTCACCATACTGTTGGAAAAATCCAGATATCTTAAATGTATTCGCGCTAAAATATAAAATAAAGGCTAAACCTGTGTATGATAAAATACGGCCTAAGGTGTAAATCAATCCATTTATAAATACTCTCTTCTGGCTTTGTATATCGCGGCTGATAAAACCTATTGCCGTGATGTTGGTAGCCAGAGGGCAGGGGCTGATAGCAGTCATCAGCCCAAGTATAAATGCAGAAAGTATAGGTAAATTACTATTTTCGATTAATGTAGTTAAAAAATCCATGTGGGTTGATTATAGCATTAAACCATCAACAGTTTCTTTAATTTTTTCTTGTAATTTTTCGGGATTTGAACGGGCATTCATAAATCCTTCGCTTGTTAAATCAATTTTTTCATCCCCTTTAACAAATAGCAAGCTTTGCCCGGAAACGCCCAATTTCTCAGCAATTTCTTTTGAATCACCTTCGTCAAGGTTAATTGATTTAAACGTGATTGTTCCGTTTTCAATTTCATCAGCATACAACTGCTTTAGAATTTCATTTGTTTTTTCCTCAACAGCTATGCAGGTTGGGCAACGGCGTGTAAAGTGAAAATAATAAACCTGTATTTCTTTTGCAATGGTTGTTTCTGAATTGTCTTTTTTGTCTGCACTTTGTGCATTACAAGAAAATAAAAAAGGAAAAATGAGGCTGGTTAAAAATAAAATTTTTAAAGTTTTCATGATTTATTTATTATTTGAAGTTAATATTTCAGTTAATTCTTTTTCGGTTGGTATTCTGCCGCTTAAAACTACTTTCTTGTTAATTACCAGTGCAGGTGTTCGCATTACTCCATAGTTCATAATATCAACAATATCTTCAACTTTCGATACCTCAGCATCAAGCCCTAATTTCTCAACAGTTTCTTTAGTAAGCTTTTCAAGCGTTTTGCATTTGGGGCAACCTGTTCCTAATACTTTTATTTCCATAATTTAAATATTTCGTTGTTCGTAGAATTGCGAACAAAGATATTAAAAAAACTATTCGCTAAAAAAAATACTGAATAATTTTTTTGCTTCGTTCCAGTTTTCTTTATTTAAACAGTATTTAATCTTTGGCAATTCTATTTCGCCTTGAATTAATCCTGCATTTTTAAGTTCTTTTAAATGTTGCGATAAAGTGGATTTTGCAATGGGTAGTATTTCTGTTAAATCACCGCTATAGCAGCACGACTGGCTTGCAAGTATTTCAAGTATATGAACACGAATAGGGTGTGACATTGCTTTTGCATAGCGGGCAATTTTTGTTTGTTTGTCTGTTATAATTGTATTTTTCGACATTTATATAATGCTAATATAATAAATTAAAAACCTGACACTTACAAATGCAATGCCATTTGAGAATGATAAGGTATTGCCCTGTAAATTGATTTTATATCTTTTTTTGGTAATTCAATACTAATTTTAGGAATATAAGTTGGATTTTCAAAAGTGAACGCTTTATTAAATAAAAATTTAAAGCTTTGGAATTTTGTTTTCATGCTGTACGATAAGTTTTTATGCTCCGGTTTTTCTTCCGACTGGTTTATTTCAAGTTGAAAATTCTTATTGAACAACAGGGTCATGCAAATAATTTCCTGGGCAAGAGTATCGGGTGTAAAAACTTGTTGTGCAGCTTCGATTGTATCTTTAGGTGCTTTTTTATATATAATTGGTTCTTTTTCAATTGTTGCTAATTTGTTTTCGATAATGAATGGTTCTGATAAAAACTTGATTAAGGCCACATTCTCGACACGTGAGAAAAAACGACTCATATCAATTTTTGTAATTTTAGCTTCATGTATAACAACTCCTTTAACTTCGAGCATCAATAAACTATCAACTAAATCAACCGAAAAACAGATTGTATCAGATTTTGACATTAAAAGACGCGATTGTAAAAAGGATTCTTTTGTTTTAAGTGATGTAAAATTATCGTCTAGTAAAATAATTTTTTCTTCTTCTGAATACAGGGTAGAATCTGTAAATGCTTTATTAAATTCCTTTACTTGTTTTACCGGGAAATAAAACATTAAAAAAAGAATATAACTTACAAATAATATTATCGGGATTAAAAAGAACTGAATCAGATGTGACTTTTTTTGTATTTCTTCGTTTTTAAATTCTATATCTTCCATAGGTTTATTTAATCATTAATAAATAAATACTTTTGAACCGATTGATAATGTGTTATAAACGGATTCAAGATCTTCATCATTTAAACGGATACAACCATGAGTAACAGGTAGGCCAAGGAATCTTTTGTATAATGTACCATGAATTAAATATCCGTCACCCAGGCTAAGAGCGTAATCACCTAAAGTTCCATATTCAAATCGGGAATCATCGTTTGCCGGGGGAACAGGTAAGCCTTCTTCAATAAAAGCCCAATCAGGCTTTTTCCATACAGGTGAAGTTGTTTTTCCATGAATGCGCATTAACCCTCGTGGTGTTTTAAATATCCATTGCTTGTTTTCACCTGCCTGAAGTAAAGTATAACTTCCGGTTGAACACATTCCTTTTCGGATTAATCGTTTTCCCGAGTATAAATAAAATCTGTTTTCTGTTGTATTAATAATAATATATGCTGATCGGGGAAAGTTAGAATCAAGTTTTCTTTGTATTTTTAAAGTGTTTTTGATGATTTTATCTTTAAATTTATCAGAATTCATGTTATCAGCCGAAATAAATTCTTTGTGTGTTTCTGGTAAGAAAAATAATGACATTTCCTGGGCGATTGGAACAAAATAAAATAACAGCCAAATAGTACCGAGAAGCACTATAATTATAATTATTAAGTTTTTGATTACCTGTTTAAGCCACTTTTCCCATGTGGATTTTAAGTAAAGGATAATCTTATTTTGATTGATTTTAATTAACCCGGGGGGTGTATCTAAATTATTTTTCATAATACATTGTTATTCAATATTTCGGAAAGGCTTAATAACGAACCTACAATAGTTACAGGAGTTCCTTCACTTATCATATTGTAAATTTTGTCAATATCGGAGTTTTTTAATGCTACACAACCGTCGGTCCAGTTTGCTCCTTGTCCTCCACCACCATGAATTTCAATCATGTTGCCAATGTCTTTATTTTTTGGAATAAGTCCTTTTTTTCGGGCTTCCTGAAATCTTTTTTTATCATCAATGTTAGGATAATCAAGAAGAAGAGCTTTGTAGTATTTTGTATGTGGATCGACTTTCTTTTTTATGATCGTGTATTTTCCCTCGGGAGTAGCTTTATCGCCATTAAATTTTTTAAATCCAATCCAGTTTTTACCTAATTCAATATCTGTAGAGAACTTTAAAACTCCTGACTCGTACAGGTAAGCTTTTTTTGAGAATTTATCTACAATTATTGCATTCGTTTTATTACTTTTTGAATAATTAATTGTCTCGTCTGCCCACGACATCCATTCCGGATAAAACCTGAAATAATTATTCAGTAATAGTTTTGCAACATCATAAGCTTTCGAAATATGTTCAAATGCCAAATCAATTTTTTTATTGCAACTGAAAAGATTCGAATTTTCGAAAGCATATTTGCTTTCTGTAAGTAATATTTTTCCCTTGGTATAATCGTTAAATACGTATGTATCTAAAGGGAGTTTTATAAAAATATCTTTAAAATGATTTAAAAAATCATCGAGGGAGTCAATTTTTGTTTCAAGGTAGGATTTAAAGTTTCGGGATATTGCAATTGCAGCTTTTTTAGCTTCCTTCGCATTTTTTGCTGATGAAACAGCATTTTTTGTGCATAAATCGAAGTTGCGTTTAAAAAATATTTTTTCGTTTTCTCTTCGAAAATAATACATTGCCGAGTCGTAGCTGACTTGGGCTTTTTTAAATTGAAGTAATGCATATTGGTCGGCACCGGCTTTTTGAGCTTCAAGAATTGCCTTTCGGGCATCTTCAATTTCTTTAGAAGGTGGTTCAGGTGTTCGTAATATTAGAACTAAAAAAACGATACCTGCAATAAAAATTATAAGAGCGGTAATTAATAAAATTCGTTTTACAATCGTACTTTTCATGATTTCAGAGAGGGCATTTAATAAAAAGTGCCTCAAAAAGAAAGTTCAAAAAAACTATTCACTTTTGAGACACTCTTACCTTAAAAAAGTTTATCTGATTAAGGAAATATTATCTTCTAACTTTTGCAATAGCAGCTTTTAATTCTTCATTAATAGAAGCAGCTTTTTCTTTTGTAGCTTTTACTTTATCTAAACCAGCTAAGAAATCACCATTGGTTAACATGTTTGTAGCTTCAACGATAGAAGTTTCTAAAACAACTAATTCAGCTTTAATTTGTTCTAAAGCAGCTTTACCTTCTTTACCTTTTGGAGCTTTTGTTAAAAGAGTGTTATTTTCTTCCATAACAACTTTTACTTCTTCTAAAGCAACTTCAAGTTCTTTTTTAACTTCTTCTTTTCTAACTTCAGTTTTAGCTTTTAAGTCAGTAGCAAGAGTTGTAACACCTACTAATTGTTCTTTACATTCGCCAAATTTTTTGAAGAATTTTGATTTCTGAACTTCAACTTTCTCAAGAATAGCGTTTAATGAATCTTTTACTATTAAATAATCTTGTGGTATGTACATTTCAGCACCAGCTGTTTGAGCTTCAACTAAAGCTGCATTTGCTGCATCTATTTCTGCTTGTGGTACTTTATCACAACTTGCAAATACTGTAACAAACATAATTGCTACTAATCCTAGGAATAATTTGTTTTTCATAATCGTTTTTTTTGAATTTAAATGTTAATTATTTTTTGCAAATATCGAATATAATCAGCTTATAAACAAGATTTTTGGCTTTTTATATTACAAAAATTTGATATTATGACGCAGTTTATTCCTAAAGTAACTCATTTAAAAGATTTTTTTTTACACTATTTTTAAATTATAAACTTAATCCAGAATTTTATTTTTTTTATAGAGGTTTTTCATTTATACAATTTGAAAGTCAAAGTCATTGATTAGTTTAATAGGGTTTCTGGTGTTTTCACTTTGTAAACTTTATTCTTCAGGAATAAATGCAATAGCTTCTACTTCAACTAAATAATCTGGATGAGCCAACGCGGCAACAAAAAAACCTGTAACTGCAGGAGGATTTTTCAGATTACCCAAATACTTTTGTGAAGCCTGAAACCCACGATATAAATCTTGTCCATGTACAATATATATGGATAATTTTATAATGTTGTCAAAAGTCGCCCCACAGGCTGAAAGTGCTGTTTGCAAATTTTTCATCACTTGTTCTGTCTGTTCAGCAATATCTCCTTTGCCAACTATTTCTCCCTGCGCATTTACCGCGTCTTGTCCGCCAATATAAATGGTCTTTCCATTTCCCTGTGTCGTCACAACTTGTGAAAATGCAGGATTTTTTGAAAGTCCGTCAGGATTGATGTATTGTACTTTTTTGCTCATTTCTCTGTTGTTTATCTGGTTATCTGTTAAATTTTGTCCATGTGATTGTCTGTTAAATCCGAATGTAATGGAACAGATTAATAAAATAGTAAGTATCTTTTTCATAATCCCGCGATTTACTTTAAGAAAATATAATATATTAAAGAACAGTCCTTTGTTAGTATGAAAACATATCAACGATGCAATTTGTTCGGCAATACCTGCTAACTACTGTTAATGTATAATTCATTTTATTTAATTCGTTTTTTTTAATGTTTTCTCATTAAACAATATAACTGGTGCGTAACTTTTTTTAGAATATTTCCATAAAATTTTTTGATTTTTATTTACATGATTAATTTTACACCTTTAAAATTTCGAAAATTTCAACCATGTATTTCAGATTAAGTAAAGAATTAAAAGACGAAGAAATAATTTCAAAGATTATATCTGAGAAAGAAATTGATTTGTTTCAGATTCTTTATGAAAAATACCATCCTAAAGTTTTGGATAAGTGTTATAGTTTGTTGAAAAACAAAGAACTAGCCAGGGAAACTGCCCATGATATTTTTACCAAAGTATATGAAAATTTGGAATCTTTCAAGGGGAAATCATCATTTTCGTCATGGTTATATTCTATTACTTATAATCATTGTATTGATTATTTAAGATTAAAAAAGAAATTACATTACCCTGAATGGAACCGCGAAAACGAAATCCCTGAAATTATTGATGAATCAGAAGAAGTTATTTCAGATATTAGCTATGACAGGATGATGGAAATACTTGATCTTTTGCATACAGAAGAAAAAGCATTGCTCATGATGAAATACAACGATAATTTTTCTATTAAACATATTTCAGAAGCTCTCAGGATTAGTGAAAGTGCTGCAAAAATGAGAATTAAAAGAGCTAAAGCGCGATTGCTCTTTTTATATAAAAAGAAATATATGAGTTAAATTTTTGTGACCTGTAAGTAAATTATCGTCAATATTATAAAAACTGGTTATAGTGGATATATTTTTTAAAAATAATTTTAATGAAGAATCAATAACTCCCCCTGATGAGGTTACGGAGCATTTTTTCAGCTACTTCTCAAACCCTTTAAATATTGAGTGGTATATTGAAAACAATTCGTATGAGGCAATTTTTTATGAATATGAATACGAGAAAATTGCAAGCTATGACCAAAAGGGAAATCTTATCCATGTTAAAACAAATATTCCTGTTGAGCAGCTTCCCCAAAAAATTTTTGAAATAGCAGATAGTTTCGGCGAAATAATGAATGCAATAATTATTGATGAAGATTCTGAAACCTTTTATGAAATTATATTCAGAGACAAGGAACTTACCCGTTTCGATTTGTTGTTGGATCAAAATGGAAAGATATTAAATAAACAAAAACTCTGATAAGAAGATTTATAAAAGAGTAATATGCTTAATAAAAGGGTTTTTTGATAATTGCTAATAAAAAAGTTCCTTTTTCCTTTGATTATTCATAAAGTATTTTTTTCTTTGCATCCGCGATAAATTACATTTCGGGGTGTAGCGTAGTCCGGTCATCGCGCCTGCTTTGGGAGCAGGAGGTCGCAGGTTCGAATCCTGCCACCCCGACAAAAGAAAAGCCTTGCACGAAAGTGCAGGGCTTTTATATTTTATGGCAGACCGAAGCTTGCTTCGAGGCTGAGAAAAAAATATAAAAGCTCCTATTTTGCGAAGCAAAAGGTTTTTCTTTTAATCGATTTCCTCATCAGGATCATGTAATAATCCTGCCACCCCGACAAAACAAAATGGAGGCCAACATTGGTCTCCATTTTTTATTATCCCTGTTTTATTTAAACGCTTTTTCAAGCAATCCGTCTCCTTTTAAATTTAGCCTGTCGAAATACACGGGTACAGGCTTGTTCATCAGCCTGTCAACATACATTTTTGCAAGATATTGGCCAAGCATAAATCCCTGACCACGCAAACCAATAAACATACCATGTTCAGTATCCAATACCATTCGGGGTTCAACGTAGTATCCTGCCCAAATAGCCTGGAAACCAACCGACGAAAGTTCGGGTAACCAATCGACAAATACTTCTGAAACTATTTCAAGAAATTCTTTCGAGTTAATTTTCAGGTTTTTATCAGTCTCTAAAGGTTCAATCCCCGGTGATGCACAACCTATTACCTGGCCTGTTTCTGCCAGTTGTTGCCCATAAACAGCGGTGAATCCTTTAAAATTCCTTCTGTCAATAATCATTGGTAATGGTATCCCGTTCACTCCTAACATAGGTAAGCGTCTTGTTATAAATGCCTGGTGCTTTACCGGGTAAATGTTAAGTTCAAGCCCCATTTGTTTGGCAAACTTTGCTCCTTCGGGGCCTAATGCATTAATAAAAATTTCAGTTTGATATTCAACAAACTCTTTATCGTGGTTTTGTACTACAACTTTATAGGTCTTCCCGTCTTTTTGTACATCTATTAACTTGCAGTCTTCAAGTACCGACCCTCCATTTTCAATACCCAGGGTTCTGATTAAATCAACAACTTTGCCAGGCGTTGCCTGCCAGCAATCTTTGGTTACCAATGCAGCCTTGTACTTGGCCTGTTTTGTATTAATGAATGGCGATATATGATTTTTAAAATCTTTTGGTTCAATCATAAACGCATTCGACCAGGCCATTGATGCTTCTAAAGCCTTATACATGGCATCGTCATGCGCAAAAGTTACATAATTGATAGGATGAAAATCAATATTATGTATTTTTTGTAAATCTTTAAATATCTCCAAATTTTTAACAGCAATATCGGAAAGTTCGGGTAAGCTGAAATTAGGGCGTCCACCTGCAATATTGCGCCATGAAGCACCGCGGCCATAATTAATGAGTACCGGTTTCTGGCCTGCTTCAGCCAAATAACGGAACAATGCGCTTCCACCTATGCCTCCGCCGGCAACAAGCGATTGGACTTTAATTACTTTGGGTGCATTTTTATTGCTAAATGCAATTATTTTTTCTTTTGTTTTGCGGGGATATAATTCACCAAGTGAAACCTGGTTAGAAAGTGGCCCACGCGGGGTGGCATCGCCAACAATAGTTATCCCGTAAGGCCTCACAATTTGTTTCAACCGCCTGATACATCGCTTACCTCGACATGCACCCATACCCAATCTTGTGGTATGTTTTATTTCATCAACAGAAATAAATTTACGATCACCAATTACTTTCAGAATCTCTTCCAGTTTTACATCATCGCAATGACAAACATAAGTTTCGGATTTAACTTCCTGGTTAAATAGTTTTAATTCAACAGGTTGCGGGTATCTGTCTTTTACAATAAAACCACGAACATTGGTCAAATCAGCGCCTTTAATATTCAATGCTTTTACTCTGGCAACATTTGTTTTATTTGGCTTTTTAAGGATTTTTTCAACTATGCCTTCGCCAAGCTTTTTACCCTGGTTATCAACAAGGTAAACTTCTGATTTTTCATCAACCTGGTATTCTATAGGTAGGAAAACCCAGTCTTTTTTCAAACTGTAACCAAAAATAGCAAGGCCAGGACACTGATAAACACAGTCCATACAACCGATACATTTATTGAAATCGATTTGAGGTACTGTACTTGTTGATGTTTTTGTAATGGCTTTATGAGGGCATGCAAATTCGCACGGGTTACATGCAAATCCGTATAAACAGTCGATCAAGACAAATGGTTTTTCTTCCATCCTTTCAATGGCAGGAATATGGGGTTTTTCAATTACACGCAGGGGATGTTGCTGAGAATCGATATATTCCTTAGAAGTGGTCAGAAATTCATTATAATTGAATCTTTCCTGCATATCGTCGAGTATTTCAAAAGCTACCTGTTTTCCACGAACTACAGCACTTGTACCTTCGCCTATTCGAATTGCATCACCGGCACCGTAAACATTTCTTCCAAAGATTTCCCTTCCTTTAATTAACAGTTGATCATCAGGAACTAATCCTGTACAGATATTAATGGCATCAATTCCTGTAATGATTTTTTCAGTGCCAGCAACAGGTTCAAAGTTTTTGCATTCAGCAACAACAGCACCAATAATGCCTGTATGGTCTTCGTTGGGTATTGCTTTTAAAAGAATGTGCGATAATATTACCGGTATTCCCAAACGTCGAACACGATTGGCCTGAACAGGGAAACCTCCTTCGTTAGGTAAAGCTTCGATAATTGCTTTTACATTTGCTCCTGCCTGCATCAACTGGTACGAAGTTAAATATCCTATATTTCCTGCACCTACAGTCAAGACATTTTTTCCCAACAAGGTAAACTCATTGTTCATCATTTTCTGGACAACGGCTGCCGTATATACTCCTGGCAGGTCGTCGTTTTCGAAAGCCGGCAAGAATGGGACTGCCCCGGTTGCGATAACTAAATACTCGGAATCAATATAATATATTTCGTCAGTTGCTATGTTTTTTATTGCAATACGGTTACCTTCAAGAATATCCCAAACGGTTGAATTCAGAAAAATTCCATCAAGGTTTTTACCTGCAAGTGTTTTGGCAATATCAAAACCACGCATACCACCAAATTTTTTTTCTTTTTCAAAAAAGAAAAATTGGTGGGTCTGCATCAGGAATTGACCGCCTATTTTGTCATTGTTATCAATAACAATATTATCAATTTTATGCTTGTTTAATTCTTCACGTGTAGCAAGTCCTGCAGGGCCGGCACCTATAATTGCCACCCGGGTTTTGTAAATTTTGATTCCAGGTTGTGTATCGTAATTTGAAACGCCGGGAGTGTAATCCTTTGGTAATTCGTTTACGATTTTTACATCATCAACTTTTGTGATACAGATTCGTTTTAGTTGACCATTTACAAGCATTTCGCAAGCACCACATTTACCAATACCGCATTCAAGGCTCCGATTACGATCTTGTAAACTGTGACTATGAACAGGATATCCCGCCTGGTGAAGAGCCGCTGCTATTGTAAAACCTTTTTCACCAACCACTTTCTTTCCTTCGTACAAAAATTCTACTTTCCCATTTTCTACAATATCTAATATTGGATGTTCTGTTATTTTATGCATATCTCTTGTTATTTATATTATTATAATTTCTCAGGATAAAAAACATGTAAAAATACAAGTACTAAATGGTTTATTTTATGATGTTTATCAGTATGTAAAATTATTTTGTACAAGGTTTTAGCAAGTGCGAGATTTAATTTTATATTTCTCTTTGCAGATTAAGTTTAAAAATATTAATATTGCAGTCCAAATCGGGGTGTGGCGCAGTTGGCTAGCGTACTTGCATGGGGTGCAAGGGGTCGGAAGTTCGAGTCTTCTCACCCCGACAATACAAGGAGACTTAATTTAGTCTCCTTTTCGTTAATATAAATAAGTTGTAATTATTGATCAACCCTTTTATTCCCGAGAGAAATTAATGTGTTTTTATGGATTCAGATAATGAAGATGATAACGAAAGTTTCATTTGGGTTCTATAAATATTATGGCTAGTGATTTACAGCAGCATAGAGTTATTTGCGTAATAAAATTAAACAACACGGAGACTCGGCTTTAGTACCAAACTTTGGCTGGTTTCCTGATTCATCGAAACCATGCTTTAAATCATAAATAGCAGCGAAAAGAAGTGGCAGATGCTTCCACCCAAAATGAATAAATGGAATATTCCATGTCCGTAAGGTATTTTTTCGACCAGGTAAAATATTACTCCACTCATGTATGATAAACAACCAGCCAGTAGAAACCAAAGCGATGTAGCAGGATAATGTCTGACAATTGGAACAATTGCAATAATCCCGGTCCATCCCATAATAACATATAACCAGGCTGAAATGCTACGATATTTTGGCGAGTAAAACCAAATTTTAAATACAACTCCCGCAATTGCCATACTCCAAACAATTCCAAAGATTACCCATCCAAATGCGCCCTTAATTCCTACCAGTGCAAAAGGGGTATATGTAGCTGCAATCAGGATATAGATAGATGAGTGATCGAAACGGTTTAAATGATATTTTGTTTTTATGTTTGTTACACTATGAAAAAGTGTTGATGCAGTATAAAGGTTAATTAATCCGGCACCAAATATACTAAATGTAACAATATGCCAGACAGTACCATGGTTTGCAGCTCTAATAATCAATAAAGTTACACAGGCAAATGCTATGAGTAATCCAACTCCATGCGAACTGCTGTTAACAATTTCTTCACGTTTCTTTCTCTTACTTGTTTTTTTAACTTTACTCATAAAAAATTGTTAAAAGCTATGATTTTATACTAGCTACAAAGATAATATATAAAATTCAAATCAATTTAAAATTAGTTGTTTGTTGGTTTTGCTAATTTTTTTGCATTAAAAACAAACCGGATTAAAAAAAATTGCATTACATAGTTTAAAATCAAATAATTATTCTACCTTTGCGCCCTTATTAATAATGGTGTTTATTGGGGGTGCTTTCTGGCTGTTGGCTTAGCTAGTGCGCCCGACAGCACAGAAAAAGGAGAAAAATGAATAAATTTGAAGAGCTGGGTATCAACCAAGATATCTTGCAAGGTATTAACGATTTGGGCTTTAATGAACCCATGCCGGTTCAAACACAAGTAATTCCGGCTTTACTTGAAAAATCAAACGACATTGTTGCTTTGGCACAAACAGGAACAGGAAAAACAGCTGCTTTTGGCCTTCCAATTCTTCAGCAAATAAATACTGCTGATAAATTTCCACAGGCACTTATTTTGTCACCTACCCGGGAGTTATGTGTTCAGATTGCGAAAGATTTGATGGCATACTCAAAGTATGTGAAAGGTATTAAGATATTGCCTGTATATGGCGGAGCAAATATCGATGCCCAGATTCGCGGGTTACGAATGGGAACACACATTATTGTTGCTACTCCGGGCCGAATTCTTGACCTTATCCACCGTCGTACTGCCGATATTTCGGCAGTTAAAACTGTTGTGCTTGATGAGGCTGACGAGATGCTAAACATGGGTTTTCGTGATGATTTGAATGAGATTCTCGAATCGGTACCTGCAAGTCGCAGAACACTGCTTTTTTCGGCTACTATGCCTAAAGAAGTTGCTACAATTGCAAAAAAATATATGAGTAATCCGATTGAGATTACAGTGGGAAAAAAGAATGAAGGTGCTGAAAATATAAAACATGCCTATTATATTGTTCAGGCTCGTGACCGCTATTTGGCTTTGAAACGTATAGCCGATATGAATCCTGATATTTATGGAATTATATTTTGCCGTACTCGTGCAGAAACTAAAGAAGTTGCCGAGTGGCTTATTAAAGATGGTTACAATGCAGATGCTTTACATGGAGACTTGTCGCAGGCACAACGTGACCATGTAATGAACCGTTTTCGTTTAAAGAGTATGCAAATGCTTGTTGCTACCGATGTTGCAGCTCGCGGACTCGATGTGAATGATCTTACTCACGTTATCAATTATAACCTGCCCGATGATATGGAAGTATATACACATAGGAGTGGACGTACCGGTCGTGCTGGTAAAGCTGGTATCTCTGTTGCTATTGTGCATTTGAAGGAGAAATACAGAATTAAAGAAATTGAGAAAAAAATAAATAAGAAGTTTGAAGCACTCCCTGTGCCTACAGGTAAGGAAATATGCAAAAAACAACTTTTTCATTTAATTGAAAAGATGGAAAAAGTTGAGGTTAACCATGAATTAATTGATGAGTTTTTACCCGAAGTGAATAAAAAATTGGAGTGGCTCGAACGAGATGAATTAATTAAACATTTTGTTTCTCTTGAGTTTAATCGTTTCTTAGAATACTATAAAAATGCATCTGATTTGAATGCTCCTGATGAAAAATTTACTGAATACAGAGACAGGGATAAAGGCAGGCGAGGCGATAGAAATGATAGAAGCGACAGCCGATCGAAAGATTTTAAACGCTTATTTGTAAATATCGGTAAAAATCATGGATTAAATCCTCAACGCCTAATGGGACTGGTAAATGAAGCTACTCGTGATAGAAATATTCCTGTTGGCAGAATTGATATCATGAAATCATTTTCGTTTTTCGAAATTGATGAACAATATACAAGTAAGGTGCTTGATGGATTAAATAATATCGATTTTGATGGCGTAAAAGTAAGTTCGGAAATTGCAAATGAAAAACCGGCAGGTGATTCAGGAAGAAGTGAAAGAAAACCTTTTGGAAGAGAACGTTCGGAAAGAAAATCATTCGACAGGGAACGTCCCGAAAGGAAATCATACGAAAGGGAACGACCTGCAAGAAAGTCGTCCGACAGGGACCGTGCTGAAAGAAAATCGCCTGATAGAGAGCGCCCCGAATGGAAACAGTTCGACAGAGAAAAATCTTCCAGGAAATCAGATTCTGGAAAAAGGCCACGAACAAAAAGAAGATAAACAATACATGTAAGCCATCTCAAAAAGATGGCTTATTCTTCATCATCTTCATTGTCTTCCGGAGCCGAGTTTAACATCTTATTATAACTTGACGCCCCTTCAACAACAATAACAATCTCTCCCTTTACAGCCGATTTGTTGTAATACCCGATTAACTCTTTTAATGTTCCGCGAATGTTTTCTTCATATATTTTGGTTAATTCACGCGAAACACAAGCACGACGGTCTTCGCCTAAAGTTTCAGCAAGCTGGGTCAAGGTTTTTACCAATCGGTAAGGTGATTCATAAAAAATCATTGTTTTTTGTTCTTGCGTGAGTTCTGCAAGTCGCTTTTGTCGGCCCTTTTTTTGTGGTAAAAACCCTTCGAATGAAAAACGATCGTTGGGTAATGCAGAATTTACAAGTGCGGGAATAAAAGCTGTAGCCCCGGGTAAACATTCAACATTAATACCTGATTCAATGCAGGCCCGGGCAATTAAAAATCCCGGATCTGAAATCCCAGGTGTGCCGGCATCAGTTACAACAGCAATAGATTCGCCCGATTTTATCCGTTCAACAAGGTTAGATACTGTTTTATGCTCGTTAAACTTATGATGTGCAAGTATTGGTTTTTCAATTGAATAATGTTTTAGCAAAATACTTGTCTTGCGTGTATCCTCGGCTAAGATTAAATCAACTTCTTTCAGAATTCGTATTGCCCGTAGTGTAATATCTTCGAGATTACCAATAGGAGTGGGAACTAAATAGAGTTTACTCATTTAAGTATGATTTCCAATTATTTGCTAAAGGTATAAATTTTGAATTTTAAATGTTGAATAATAACTGTCGAATTTCGAAGTTAAAGCTCCAATACAGAATGATTTTTCAAATTATTGAAATGAATAAAAAAATAATAATATTTCGACTATCCTGATCTCGATAGTGTTTTGGCACTCGATACTGATACCTGCATACTAAGAACTTGTATATTTTCTGTGAACCAGTTCAACTAATTTTTCGACAGTTGCTTCTTCAAAATCCCATTTAAAATTATCTTTTAAGAAGCCAATAGCATTTTCAAAGGTGTCAAAATTATTCAGCAATTGTATGGTTTCGCTAAATTGTTCTTTATTCCCGTTAAATAACTCGCGGATAAAAACAAATTTATCATTTAAGCCAATAGCAGAATTTATATCTTTAATGGGTTTTGATTTCATTTTGCTGGAAACATCCCTTGTATCAGTTTTGCCTTTTGAGATTGTATCATGCATAAAAGTTTTTGATTGAAATCTGTCGGCAATGATTTCGGTTGTTGAATCTTGTTTTTTTTGATTTACTTTCTTCTGTTTTTCTTCGTCAACAACAGGGCCTTTCTTAATTTCCTCTTTTTTGATATTTTTTTCAAAGATTATTTCAGGTTCAGGCAGCGTTTTTTCAATAATAACAGGTTTATTCGTAGAAACATTCTTTTCCTTTACATTATCTTCTTTTTCAGATTGTTTATGAATTGTTGATTTCTCTTCTTTATGATATTCAGAAATGTACGACTCCTGCGAATTTAATTTTAACAAGATGTCGTAAAGATTTCTTACTTTTGACATTGCAAGGTCGATATCGATTTGATGAACCTGGTTTGGATTTTCGAATCTATTTACAAATGAGTATAGCTCCTGGATTTCTTTAATTATATTCTTGTGAAGATCGGACTTGTTCATAATGAATACTATTTTTTACAAAAATAACGATAAAAGTTAAGAAATTGATATACGATGTTTTTCGAAGGTACAAATAAAAAATCCAAAAACAGGGGGTGGGTCGAAGTAATTTGCGGATCGATGTTTTCCGGTAAAACGGAAGAATTAATTCGTCGTTTACGCAGGGCCGAATATGCCAAGTTAAAGGTTGAGATATTTAAACCCATAATTGATACCCGCTATTCCGAAGAAAATGTTGTTTCGCACGACGAAACAACCATACGTTCTACACCGGTAGAATCATCAGGAAATATTTTGTTGCTTACCGGCGATGTTGATGTAGTTGGCATTGACGAGGCCCAGTTTTTTGATAAAAACCTGGTTGAAGTATGTAATCAACTTGCTAATAACGGAATTCGGGTTATTGTTGCCGGACTCGATATGGATTACCTGGGAAATCCTTTCGGCCCTATTCCTGCACTTATGGCTGAAGCCGAATATGTTACAAAAGTTCATGCCATTTGTATGCATTGTGGAAACCTGGCTCAATATTCACATCGAATTGCAAAAAGCGATAAACTGGTTTTGTTGGGCGAAAAAACAGAATACGAGCCACTTTGCAGGGTTTGTTTTAATAAAGTAATGAGCAGAAATAAAAACGAAAAACAGAATTAACCCAAGTACAAATCGCTATTTATCAATTTAATTTTCGTTATCTTTATATTAAAGGCGAAAATTAAACTCACATATATCATGAAAAATTTATTTCTTCCTCTTTTCTTTCTATTTGGTATTAGTGTATCAGCACAAGAATCGACAAATATATCACCGGGTAAAAGATATCCTGTGTTTGTTGGTTTTGAAGGTGGTTTTAACCTTACTCAAAGTGATTCTTATGAGGATAAATACCTCAACGAATTTTTAGGCCTGAGTTTTGATTTTTTCTTTTCTAAAAACAGGAGTATTAAAACCAAAGTTAAATATGTAAAAGTAAATTGTATTACAGATTCATGGAATTGGTCAGATTTCTCCGGTGAAAAAGATGCAATATATAATGCTGAGTTTATTCTTATTCCTGTTCTATACAAGTGGCAATTTGGGAAGAGCGATTCTAAGGGATATATCCAGGGAGGTTTGTTTTTTGCCTTAGAAACCGAAACAGAATACCTGAATTATCCTGATGATTATGAGAAAAAATCGTCTGATATAGGATTAAATTTAGGAGCAGGAGTTCAGTTTCCTTTATTTTTTAAAAACTTAAATTTTTATGGCGAATTTGAAATATTACAAGGTACATTTAAAAAAATACCAGTTGAGACTGCTAATGTTTCACCGATATCAATTGAAAAATCATTAACCAGTATTCTTTTATCATTTGGATTTAAATATAAATTCTGATTTAATAGTATTCTAATAAACTCTATTTCTTTAAAAAATTTCAAGATCATAAAATTTAGTTTAAAAGATTCAGATTTTTATTCTAAAAAACGATCTTTGTGTTAAAATCAGTAAAAGTGAATTACACCATTTCCGAAATATCAAAAATAATTCATGCTCAATTAACCCTTAAAGAGAATTGTGAAATCAGGAATTTGATTATTGATAGCAGGAATTTTGTTTCATCTCAGGATGCGCTTTTTTTTGCTATTCGTGGCGAACGGCACGATGGCCACAAGTATATTAATGATTTGTACAACAAAGGGGTCAGAAATTTTGTTGTTGAGCAAATACCTGAAAATAGTAAAGATTACCCGAATGCAAATTTTCTTGTTGTAAGAAAAGCACTTGAAGCATTGCAGAATCTTGCAGCACATTATCGGAAACAGTTCAATTATCCTGTTATTGGCATAACCGGGAGTAACGGGAAAACGATTGTAAAAGAGTGGATTTTTCAAATTCTGCATTCAAAAATAAATATTATTCGCAGTCCTAAAAGTTTTAATTCGCAGGTTGGAGTTCCGCTATCGGTTTGGTTAATGAATAAAACCTTCAATATTGCCATATTTGAAGCCGGCATTTCACTCTCTGGAGAGATGGAGAAACTGGAGAAAATGATTCAACCAACAATAGGTGTGATAACAAATATTGGAGAATCGCACCAGGAGAATTTCAGGGATTACAAACACAAAGCAATAGAAAAACTCAAACTATTTAAACATTCTGAAATACTTGTTTACTGCAAAGATCATGTGCTGATAGATAAATTAATATCTGATGCTCCTGAATTATCACAAAAAAAACTGTTTAGCTGGTCAGTAAATCCCGGGGCAGGTCTCCGGCTTGTTTCAAATTCAAAAATTAATGATAAAACCAGCTTAAAAATAGCTTATGAATCTGAACAGGTTGAACTAACTATTCCCTTTACCGATAATGCTTCTGTTGAAGATGCCATGCATGTTATTGCTTGTTTGTGTGTTCTAGGATTTAAACTTTCTGATTTTAAATCGCAGTTTGAATCATTGCTGCCTGTTGCCATGCGTATGGAACTGAAAAAAGGAATGAACGGATGTTCGATTATTAACGACAGTTATAATTCCGATTTAAATTCCTTAAACATAGCATTGAATTACCTGAGCCAGCAGAATCAACATTCCAAAAAAGTACTTATACTGTCAGATATTTTGCAGAGTGGAAAAAGCGAAACAGTTCTATATTCCGAAGTAGCCAGTTTAATTAAGAAATATCAGGTTGATCAGATTATTGGTATAGGAAAATCAATTGTATCTCAGGCAGATGTTTTTGATATTCCAAAAAGCTTTTATTCCACAACGAATGAATTTTTAAGTGATTTATCAAAAAAGACTTTTTCTGATAGTTCGATACTTTTAAAAGGTTCACGAAATTTTGCATTTGAAAAAATATCTGCGTTATTGGAAGAAAAAGTTCATCGTACAGTTCTTGAAATCAACCTGAATGCCCTGGTTCATAATTTAAATTACTTTAAATCGAGGCTGAATCCAAAAACCAGGCTCATGGTTATGGTTAAAGCCTTGTCGTATGGTAGTGGAACTTATGAAATTGCAGGCGTTTTGCAGTATCATGGAGTCGATTACCTGGGGGTTGCATTTGCCGACGAGGGCGTTGAATTACGCGAAGCAGGCATTAAACTCCCGATAATCGTTATGAACCCGGAGCAAAACAGCTTTAATTTAATGATCGAGTATAACCTTGAACCGGAGATTTATAGTTCCCTGGTGCTTAATCAGTTTCAGAAAACTCTTGAAAATGTGGGCATCCCTGATTATCCTGTTCATATTAAGCTCGATACAGGAATGCACCGCCTGGGTTTTATGCCAAATGAGATTGATACTTTAATAAACAATATTGTTCAAAGTAAAAATATAAAAGTTGCATCCATTTTTTCACATTTAGCAGCTAGTGATGAAAATATTCACGATGAATTTACTGATACCCAAATTAAGTTGTTTGACAACCTGAGTTCAAAAATTATATCTAAACTGAATTATCCCGTAATTCGACATGTTTTAAACTCTTCGGGTATTGAACGGTTTCCCTATGGCCAGTTTGATATGGTTCGGTTAGGTATTGGATTATATGGTATTTCATCAATGCAGCAGGAACAACTTGAAATAGTGAGTACACTTAAAAGTACTGTTATTCAAATTAAGCATGTGCCAAAAAGTGAAACAATTGGTTATGGCAGAAAAGGAAAAGCTATAAACGATATGACTATAGCGATTATTCCTATTGGGTATGCCGATGGATTAAACCGTAAACTGAGCAACGGGAAAGGGAAATTATTTATAAACGGGCATATTGTACCTATTGTAGGAAATATATGCATGGATATGTGCATGGCCGACATTACAGGTTGCACTATACATGAAGGTGATGAAGTGGAAGTTTTCGGGAAAGAAATTCCGGTTAATGAAATAGCAAGAACCCTTGAAACAATTCCTTACGAAATATTTGCAGGAATACCTTCGCGTGTGAAACGGGTTTATTACCAGGAATAGTTTTCCACAAACGCTCTGTTTTACCTGCGATTTTTTAATACCTATGTTAAAAACCCGCTAATGGATTTAAAATTAAGTTCTTTTGAGAATAGCCTGTTTTTATAATAACGGTTTAAATGGTAATTTTTCGTCAAAATTAATGCTTTGAAGGATACCCGGGTTTTGAATGAAACTTTTTTTTATGTTAATTTACCCCTTTAATTTTTGTTTATTAAGGGCCGTTTCAAATATGAAATCAAAATATATCAAAATAGGAATTTTCTTTCTCCTTTTTATTACCATTGCTATTATAAATTCCAGTATCAGGCTGCAGTTATTTGGAGCCGGAATTGAAAAAAACGAGATCCTATCAGGAAAAATCATAAGCGAAATAAATTCAATTTTTTATCAGGAAAAGGCCATAAAAATTGATTCCCTGATGAATTCAATTACTTCACGGTATCGATTTAACGGGAATGTTTTGGTTTCGTACAAAGGTGAATGTATTTTCAACAAACCGTTTGGTTATTCAGATGTAATCAGAAGAGAAAAACTAACAAACGAATCGGTTTATCAACTGGCATCGGTAAGTAAACAGTTTACCGCGATGGCAATTATGATTTTAAAAGAACGTAACCAACTTAACTATGATGATAGTGTAACTAAATATATTCCGGATTTTCCATATAAAGGAATAACAATTAGAATGCTGCTTAATCATACTTCTGGTTTACCAAACTATATGTGGCTGGTTGACAATTATTGGAAAAGTGATAAAGTGCCTTATAACGATGATATCATTAAATTATTAGCCAATTATAAACTTGAATTGTATTTTACCCCCGGGCGTAAGTTTAATTACTCCAACACAGGCTACATAGTACTTGCATCGGTTGTTGAGAAAATATCAGGAATTGCTTTTTCAAAATTCATGGATGAGGAGATTTTTGAACCTTTAGATATGAGAAATACATTTGTTTATAGTTGCCTGGAGAAGAATTCAAAAGACAAATTATGTGGATTTGCATATCGTGGAAAAAAATACAGGTTACTCCCTGAAACAGTAAATGACGGAAGTGTTGGCGATAAAGGAGTTTATTCAACAACAGAAGATTTATTTAAATGGGATCAGGCATTGTATTCTAACGAACTTGTTTCGTATGAAACACTGAATGAAGCATTGTCGGGCTTTAAAATACGTGATAAATACGATATTCCATATGGTTTTGGATTCAGAATAACAAATAAAAATGACAAGAAGGTTGTGTATCATCATGGTCGATGGAATGGTTTCAGAACAAGCATTTACAGGTATATTGAAGACCGAAATACAGTTATTGTTTTAAATAATACATCTTCAGCGTTTAATAGCACTATAATAAGAGGTATTCAGGATATTTTATACGATTCAACCGAAACAGATATAACACACGATATTGTGAATACAATTATTACCTCTGGTGTCGAAAGTGCTATTGATATGTATAATTTGAACAAACCTGGGAAGAAAATTGTACTTGATACATTAAAAATTTCAAAGACGTATCAATTGCTCAATAATAGTGATAAGCCTGAGATTGCAACAAAATTAAAACTTTTTAAAGAAATGTATGTTAAAGGAGAATTAGCTTCAAATAAAATGAACGAAAAGAATTTCTTTGAATTAATAACATTAAATGATAATTAGTTTAGCCAATTTCACTTACTCTTTCGAGTGATTTTAAATCAATAATTTTAATCTTTCGGCCATCTAAATTAATAATATGTTCGCTTGCAAATGTGGAAAGTGTACGAATCGCGTTTGAAGTTGTCATATTCGATAAGTTGGCTATATCTTCGCGAGATAAGTAAACACGAATAGTTGAACCATCTTCTTCGAATCCGTAAGTATCTTTAAGAAAAATGAGCGATTCTGCCAATCTGCCCCGGATATGTTTTTGAGTGAGAGTAACTGTTCTGTTATTCGAAAAACCGAGTTCTGATGCCAACGACCTGATAATATTGAATGAAAGCTCGGAGTTTTTCCTGAGTAATTGATAAAGAGTTTCTTTCTCGATAGTACAAATAACACAATCTTCTATTGCTTCGGCTGATGCGATATAATTCTGCTCGGCAAATAATGCTCTGTAACCAATAAATCCAACAGGTTTTGCCATTCGTACAATTTGCTCACGTCCTCCAACTCCTTCTTTATAGATTTTTACTTTCCCTTTCGATAAACAAATTAAACCGGTAGGTTTATCGCCCTCTTTATAAATAATATCGCCTTTTTTATAATGAGTACATGAACTGTTTCGTTTAAGCTGTTCCTTTTCTTCGGTATTCAGAACACTAAAAACAGACATTTGACTATCGATAATATTATGGCTTTCAGAGATCATGAACTAAATTTTTTAAATATGTTGAAAAACATACAAATGTAAATATTTCAATCAAAACTATAAAATATTTTCTTTAAAATCGAAAAACAGGAATAATTAAAGAATACAAAGGGGAAAAAATAATTTTATCGCTGTTAATAAAGTTTAGCAACCAGGGGAATTCTTCTTCCTGCTCCAAATGCTTTCGACGAAATGCGTAAAATTGGCGGAGCCTGGTATCGCTTAAACTCGTTGCTGTCAACCAGTTTAATTATCCTTTCAACTACACTCTTTTCCCAGCCTTCTGAAATTATTTCATCGGGTGTTTTTTGTAGTTCAATATATTCGAATAGTATTTTATCGAGTACCTCATATTCGGGTAACGAGTCGCTGTCTTTTTGATCTGGCCTTAATTCTGCCGATGGTGCTTTTTGAATCGAATGAAGAGGAATAATTTCTTTCTCGCGGTTAATGTATTGAGCCAGTTTATATACATCTGTTTTATAAACATCGCCTAAAACAGATAATCCCCCGGCCATATCCCCGTAAAGTGTTCCATAACCCACGGCTGACTCGCTTTTATTAGATGTATTTAGTAATATGTGTCCGAATTTATTTGACAGGGCCATTAGAATTGTTCCCCGTGCCCTGGCTTGTATGTTTTCTTCTGTAATATCTTCTTTTAATCCTTTAAAAATTGTTTGCAGGCTTTTATTAAAATTGTCAACAACATCCTGGATATTAATAATATCATATCGAACACCCAGGTTTTCTGCAAGTTTTACAGCATCTGCAATTGAATGATCGGATGAGAATTTTGATGGCAATAAAAGCACTCTCATATTCTCGTGCCCCAGAGCTTCTGATGCAATTGCCAATGCAACAGCAGAATCAATTCCTCCTGATAACCCCAAAGTAGCCTTGGTTAAATTCACTTTTTTAAAATAATCGCGAATTCCCAGTACTAAAGCATCATGAATTTTAGCAATTACATAAGGATCCTCGTTAATATGTTTTTTTAATTTTTTTCTTTTAATTTCTTCGAGATTGTAAACTTTATAGTCTTCGGCAAACAACTTTAATTCATCGGCTATAGTTCCATCAGAATTTATAACCATTGATCCACCGTCGAAAATCAGTTCGGTTTGAGCGCCAACCTGGTTTACATTAAAAATCGGGAGTTTATATTTCTTTGAATTTCGTATAAAAATATTTTTTCGGCCCCATATTTTTGTATAAGAAAAAGGAGATGCTGCAATGTTTATAACAAAGTCAGGCTTGTGTTCAATCAACTTTTCCATTGGAGTAACTGTGTAAAGCTGATTTCTTGCAAATGTATTGCTTACGGGTTGCTCATCCCATAAGTCCTCGCAGATGGTAATGGCAATTTTTTCTCCTTTGTACTCAATTACATTAAACTTATCGTTGGGCTCAAAGTACCTGTATTCATCAAAAATATCGTATGTTGGTAAAAGTGTTTTATGTTGGATAAATTGAATTTCACCATCGTGAATAAATAAAGCGGAATTGTGTAATTTTTTCCCTTTAGGATGAAAATTAACAGTTGGAGATCCAATAATAACGGCTATGTTTTTTGTATTCGAAACAATTTCATCGACAGCTTCCTGGCAATGATCAATAAATGATTTTTTTTCGAGCAAATCTTGTGGCGGATATCCACATACAGACATCTCTGAAAATACAATTAAATCAACAGAATCGTTTTTTGCTTCTTCAATTTTCTCTACGATTTTAGCAGTATTTCTCTCAAAATTCCCAATGTGATAATTTAATTGGGCAAGTGCGATTTTCATAATTGTAAGTTTTTGTAAAGGATTTTAAAATAAAATACCAATACGGATTGCAACATTACTGCATGTTACTTTATTGTTTGAATCTGTCGTAATATCAATAAAACCATTGCTATAGGTTAGCCCAAGCACAATGGCGCTATTGCCTCCTATAGAATATTCAACCCCGGCTCCAATATAATAAGCCAGGTTAAATAACTTTATTTCATCACTTATGTTTTCATTTTCGAGTTCGTAATTATCTACATTGCCTGTTGCTTTTATATTAACACCCGCATTAATCCCCAGGTGTGTGAAAAAGGTGAAATATCCTATTTCATTGGTTTTTAATTTTAATCCAAGAGGAACTGTTATGTACTGCAGTTTATATTCAAGTGTACTACCTGTAGGTATTGAATCTATTCCACCATTTGTTTCTATAGGTTTTTTTTCATCAAGATTATATTTTAAAAAACCACCTGTATTATCAATTGAAATACCTGTCATGAAAGCATAATTTGGAGCAAAGAAATTATCCACATTTAATCCGATATTTACACCAAGCTTTGATCCTTCGCTGCTAACATCTTTTAAATCCGGGGTCATCCATGAAAACTTTGGATCTACAAAAACAGTAAACCGCATATTTTGTGAGAATACACTTAGGGAAGTCAATGTTATTGTTAAAATTATTAAATACTTTTTCATACTTTTAGGCCTCAGTTTTTAGTTATTACAAAAATAGTTAAAAAACAGTTTGGGAAAAGAGATTTTGTTGTTTGTACACAAAATTCAGACCTTTTTTTTAAATTAATTTAAATTTTATGACACGTAAGCTATTCATCTTTTGTTTAATTATTATCGCTGTACCTTATTCTTGTACTAAAAAAAATAAATTCGATGTTGATATATCAAAAATTGATGCCGGTATTGAAATTAAACGTCTCGATAAAGATTTATTCGACATTGATTTAGGTGATGTAAAAAATGCAATCCCAAATCTTAAAGAAAAATACGGGGAATTCTTCGAATTATACAATCTGCGGGTTATTAATTTAAGTAATTCTTCAAATCCTGCATATCCCGATTACCTGCAGGCATTTGTAACGGATTATACAATAAATAAAATACATGATAAAACAATAGAGATTTTTCCAACAATTACAAATATTGAAGATGAGCTGAATAATGCATTTACATATTACAAATATTATTTTCCTAAACGAAAAATCCCTGCAATCTATACCTTTATTGGTGGTTTTAATCAGTCAATGGTTGTAGCCGATAGTATCCTGTCAATCGGGCTGGATAAATACCTGGGGTCTGACTGTGAATTCTACGACCGGCTTGGAATTTCGGAATACATACAGGTAAATATGCACCCGTCAAAAATTCCAACCGATGCATTAAAAGCATGGGCATTAACAGAATTTACGTATAATGATTCTGTTGATAACCTGGTAAACAATATGGTTTATCATGGTAAGATTCAGTATTTTCTTGATGCCATGTTCCCGAATGTAAACGATACACTAAAGTTTGGTTTTACCGGGAAACAACTAAACTGGTGCAAACAACACGAGAAAGAAATGTGGAATAATTTAATCGATCAGAAAATCTTGTTTTCTACAGATTATATGACAATAAACAAATTTATAAACCCGGCACCATTTACAGCAGGATTTCCAAAAGAATCACCCGGAAGAGCTGTCGTTTGGTTAGGCCACGAAATAGTCGTTAAATATATGGCCCGCAACCCGGGTATTACACTGGAACAACTCATGATGGATGATCGATATCAGAAAATCCTGACCGAATCCCGTTACGAACCTTAAATCAGCTATAAGCTAAAAGAGTTTATTATTTCGAGCTACCAGTTTTGGATTGTTATGCCTTGATTTGGTACAGGAAAGATATCCTGTTCAATCTATTTTATTCCCTTTATCAAATTTATATTTTATGGCTATTGCTTTAATAGTAAAAAATTGTAAATTTAAAATTCACTCACGGTAATTTTAAGGAGGATAATTTATGGCATTTCGTTTAAAAATACGATCCAAAATCTTGTTATTTGTTTTGGGATCTGTCATCCTTGTTTATTCTGTTTCTATAGCTTTTATATCATTAAAAATAAAAAATACGGCATACAACGATGCAACAAATTATATAGATGCGTATATAAGTGAAAATGCTAATATTACAAAAGGTGAATTTAATTCAGACATGATTACTGTTAGAACATTGGCTCAGGCTTTCGAGAATTATGATGTATTTTCGTCAGACAAACGCACAGAAATTGTAAAAGCATTATACAAGGGCGTTTTCGAAAAGAATCCACAGTTTTATGCTTTGTGGGATAGCTGGGAGCTACAATACATCAATCCTGAATGGAAACGTCCATATGGTCGGTATGTCGAAAATTTTTGGCGAAACGGAAACCTCATAGAAAATGAAAATGAGTTAAAAAACCTGGATGGAGATTCAGGCGATTACGAAAGAATAAAAAGGGAAGCAGCCGAAAGCGTGGAAGAACCTTACTTTTATTCTTTTACAGGGAAAAAAGATGATGAAATATTAATGACAAGTTTTATTTCGCCAATCTTGAAAAATAAAAAATATATTGGTATTGTTGGCGTTGATATCTCGCTGGAACATTTTCAGGGTAAAATTGAAAAACTAAAACCTTACGAAAACAGTTATGCATTTTTAATTTCGTATGATGGCATTATTGTTGCTCACCCAAATAAAGAATTTATAAATAAATCGGTAAAAGATATTTATATAGATAAATCAATAGCTGAAAAAACCATTGAAAATATCCGAAAAGGAATGTTCTTTAGTTATGTTAGCGATCACTATACGTTAAAAACGCCATCATACTTTTCATTTGCTCCCATAAAGATAGGAGAATCAAAAAATACCTGGTCGATGGGAATCGCGGTGCCGGTTAATGTTTTGCTACACGAAGCAAATAAAAGTATAAATTACGTTATCATCATTGGAATTATTGGATTGTTACTATTGGTAACTATTGTATGGTTTATTGCCCATAATATTACCCAACCTTTGATTAAAGTAGCGCAACACGCCCAAAAATGCAGCAAGGGAGATTTTAGTAAAACACTTGATATTTCAAGAAAAGATGAAATTGGAGAATTGGCAGATGTAATAAATAAAATGACTTCATCCTTTATGGAGATTGAAGATTTAGCCAAAAAAATTTCGAATGGGAATTTGTCAGCCGATATGGAAAGTACTATGTTAAGTAAAGATGGCGATTTAATTATTTCGTTGCAGCAGATGACCCGGAAATTAAGAGCGATTATTTCAGAAATATCATCGAGCATTCAAGAATTAATTAATACCGCAAATTCGCTAAATGATAACTCTCAAAGAATTATGAATAGCGGAACTGAACAGGATCGTTTTACCCTGGATGTTAACAGATCGATGAGCCAGATAAAAATGATTTCAGAGAAAGCGGTTAGCCATGTTAATGAGGGACTGGAAAAAGTAAATAAAACGGTAGAATCGTTAAAAGGGATTATACAAAAAACCCGGGTTATTGAAGATATTTACCGACAGACAAATTTTATTTCGGTTAATGCAGCTGTTGAAGCTGCCCGGGCAGGCGAACATGGTAAAGGATTTGCCATTGTGGCCAAAGAGATTCAAAAACTTGCCGAACAAAGTAAGTCTGCAACTATTGGTATTGATATTACTTCTCAGGAAAGCATTAAAATCGCGGAGGAATCATTGCTTATTCTTCAGTCTGTTGTTACAGAAATTCAGCAGACATCAATTCTCATTCACCAAATTATTGATTCGGGATACAATGGTTCCCGAAATGGAAATCCCGATATGGTCCGGTTAAAAGAGATTACGGATGAGAACCTTTTAATTTCAAAGGATATTGCATCCAATGCAAGCCAATTATCAACCAATGCCGATGTACTAAAAGGAGTAATAAATTATTTTAAAGTAAACTAATCCGATACAAGAACTTATTCTTGCCCAATTGCCAGGTATAAATGGTAATATAATTTGGATTTATCCAGCGAATCATTTTGTTTAACAATTAATGCGCTTATAATCAAACAGATAAAATAAAAGTTGAACAAAACTTTTTGTGAACTGTTTTAGTATAAAAAATTAACAAATCAATGCATGTAGTTATGTAAATTTATTAATTTTATAAGAAACAATATTGATTTAATAATCCACTAATTTACTTTCATTATGAAATCAGACATTGAAATAGCTCAGGGTGCAAAAATTCAGCCAATAGTAAATATCGCAAAACAAATTGGTATTCAGGAAGACGATTTGGAGTTGTATGGAAAATATAAAGCTAAGCTTCCATTAAAGTTAATTGATGAAGAAAAAGTTAAAAAGGCAAAATTAATTCTTGTTACAGCAATTACTCCCACCCCTGCTGGTGAAGGAAAAACCACAACATCTATAGGATTAACACAGGCTTTGAATAAAATCGGGAAAAAGGCTATGGTTGTTTTACGCGAACCATCATTAGGGCCTGTATTTGGAATAAAAGGCGGTGCTGCCGGTGGTGGATTTTCTCAGGTTATTCCGATGGAAGATATCAATTTACATTTTACCGGCGACTTGTCTGCCGTGGAAAAAGCACACAACTTGTTAGCTGCACTTATAGATAATAATATTCAGTTAAAAGAAGGCAATTTAGGGATTGATCCACGAACTGTAGAATGGAAACGGGTAATGGATATGAACGAGCGTTCCTTACGTGATATTGTAATTGGTTTGGGTGGCCCTAAACAAGGAGTGCCCCGTGAAACAGGATTTAACATTACTGCCGCATCGGAGGTAATGGCTACTTTATGCGTTTCCGAAAATTTGCAGGACTTAAAGAAAAGACTGGGTAATATTTTTATTGGATATACTTACGACGACAAACCCATTTTTGCACGTGACCTAAAAGCCCAGGGAGCAATGACAGTTCTTTTGAAAGACGCTATCAAACCAAACCTGGTTCAGACTTTAGAAGGAAATCCTGCAATCATTCATGGTGGCCCGTTTGCCAATATTGCCCAGGGAACAAATACCATTATTGCTACAAAAATGGGGTTGTCATTAACAGATTATGTGGTTACCGAAGCTGGTTTTGCAAGTGAGTTAGGCGCAGAGAAATTCTTTAATATCAAATCGCAGGGCGGCGAGTTAATGCCCAATGCTGTAGTTATTGTTGCAACAATTCGTGCCCTTAAATACCACGGCGGGGCAAAATTATCTGAATTAGCAAAAGAAAACTTAAAAGCACTTGAAACAGGTTTCGAGAACCTCGATAAACATATCGAAAATATGAGTTATTACGGATTTAAACCCGTGGTAGCTATTAATAAATTTGATTCGGATACTACAGCAGAAATTGAATTGCTCGAGAAACATTGTGAAACATTAGGAATTACTGTTGCACTAAATGATGCATGGGCTAAAGGTGGTGATGGAGCAACTGAGTTGGCCGAAAAAGTGGTTAAGGCTGTTTCCGATTGCCCTACATGCTTCAAACCTTTGTATTACCCTGAATGGAGTTATGAAGAAAAAATCGAGGCTATTGCAACCAAAATGTATGGGGCAAAGAATGTGGAGTATTCAATCGAAGCAAAAAATCAATTAAAGAAAATCAATGAGTTGGGATTGAACAATCTTGCTGTATGTATAGCAAAAACTCAAAAATCATTATCCGACGACCAGTACAAGAGAAACCGGCCTCGTGATTTTACTGTTAAAATCAGGGAAATTGAATTGTCGTCAGGAGCCGGGTTTATTGTTCCTATCGCGGGAACAATAATGCGAATGCCGGGCTTGCCAAGCATCCCGTCGGCAGAAAAAATTGATATTGATGAAAACGGAAATATTGTAGGGTTATTCTAGACGGGAATTTTTTTAATACAGCATATCGAGATATTATTTATTCAAAAAGATCCATGCATTTTAGTATGGATTTTTTATTTTTGATAAAAAAGATTCCAATGAAAAAGCACTACATCCTGATTTCATTTATTGCGATGATAGCCATAACTAATTGTGGCACAAAGGAAACTTCTCAATTAAAAATACGGCCTGTTGTCGATACTGTTGGATTTGCCCGGTTCAATTGGCAAATGGACAGTATAATGAGTCGTTTAAAATATGATTCTTCTAGCGATCAGCAATGGAAAGCAGCCATATCACCACACGATGATTATTCTTATGTGGGAGATATGTATCCTAAAGTTTTAAGCGGAATAAAAGCCAAAACAGTTATTCTTTTTGGCGTTGCCCACAAAGCAAAGAATTATAATCTCGAAAATAAAATCATATTTGATTCCTTCGATGCCTGGAAAGCACCTTACGGGAATATCCTGGTTTCTGAAATACGTGATCAAATTATTACTGGTTTACCTGATAGCTTGTATCTTGTTCATGACGAGATGCAAAGCGTTGAGCATTCGCTGGAAGCATTAATTCCTTTTTTGCAGTTTAAAAACAGGAATATCGAGATTATCCCTGTGTTGATTCCATATATGACTTATGATAAAATGCAGCAGATATCAGAATCCTTGTCATCTGTTGTATTTGAAATTATGAAAGAAAAGAATTTGCAATGGGGACAAGACCTTGCTATTTTGATTTCAACCGACGCTGTTCATTATGGAGACAAAGACTGGGGAGGTAAAAATTATGCATCTTATGGAACGGATAGTTTAGGATTAATCAATGCACGAAACCACGAAATGGAGATCATTACAAATTGCCTGATTAATGAAATTACATCTGAAAAGATTCAACGGTTTATAAATTACACCGTTCAGGAAACGGATTATAAAGAATATAAATGGACATGGTGTGGCCGTTACGCTGTTCCCTTTGGCCTGCTTGTTGCTCAAAATCTTGATAACCTGAATAATGGAAATGGATTAAACGGAACTTTTATTGGTTACTCAACCAGTATAGACCATTCAGTGTTAAAAGTTAATGATTTGAAAATGGGAGTAACAGCTCCTGCAAATAATCACCATTGGGTTGGTTATGCTGCCGTTGGGTATAAATAAAAAGCCGTTCAGGATTTTTGATTAGAATTACTTGGTTTGTTTTTCATTACAGGTATAAAAACACTTATTAATCTGAGTATCTGCCCGACTAAAGGTAAAACAGGCAAATAATTCGTACTATCAATAAGATTGAAAATTTAAGAGTATTTAAGACTGTTATTTTTTGCGTGCTTTTTCTTTGCCCCACTGCTGAAAAAATACATCATATACACTATAAAAAGTCTTTCTGCCTGAATCAGAATCACTGTATATAAGTTCGTACTTTCGTAAAGAATTTAATGAGCGTAGTAATGCTGCAGAACTTCCCAATCCGTATTTCGAAATAAAATCTTTTGATGTAGGTGAATATACTTCTCCTTCTACGGCAATAGCTTTAAGTAATTTCCATTGTGCTGATGTTAACAGGTTTCGGTAATTTATAAAAACAGGTTCCTGTTCATTTAATAACAGATTAGCTTGCTGATGCCATATCTCAATAGTAGCGTTTTCTTGTGTAACAAAAAAAATCCTGTTAAAAAGTTGCTGTACATAATATGTATGGCCATTGCACCATTCAATAATTTCATGTACTATCTGCTTGTCAATATGTTTATGATATTCTTCGAACTTACGAATAATAAATTCTGCATATATGTCTTTGTTTATTTTTCCAAGTTTTAAAAATTGAGCACTTCTGAAAAACGGGCGGCTTGGTGATGCAAATAATTCTGTCATAATGTGTTGCTGACTTCCCGAAAATATAAAAACAACATTTTTTAACTGTTGGATAATTGTTCTTAACCAGGCATCTGTGTTTTTTTCAGGATAATTTAATATTTGCTGAAACTCATCAATTGCAATTACAGTCTTAAAATCCTGACTGTCGATAAATTTTAATACAGCACTTATATTTAATTCTGCATTCTTTTGAGTAATATCAAAAGATGCCTGTGGCATGCCTGTTAGCAGGTCAAATGTAATAATGGGCCTTAAAGATTGTATAAAGTTCCAAAACTTTTTACCAATGCTGCTTTTCTGTGGAACTGCCTGAATAATGGATGTTGCAAGGGTATTTAAAAATTCCGTCAGGGTTTCTGTGGCAAGAATATCAATATAAATTCCCTTCCATTCTTTTGGTAATATCTTCAGTGTATGATGAATCAGTCCTGTTTTACCAATTCTTCGAATGGCAATGAGAGTCGTTGAATTTCCGTTTTTAATATCTCTTATTAATTGTGATGTTTCATTTTCCCTATCACAAAAATAGTCGGGGCCATAATATCCTGATGTCGGAAATGGATTTAGTAATGCAGCTTTCCCCATTTTTATTTTCAGTTTATTTAAATACTAAAACAAAGATATATAACAAAATGTTAGTAACAAAATGTTAGTGAAACAATATAACCCAAAATAGTTTCTGCTTTGTTTTCAAGGAAGTGTATTTGCTTGATGTTTTTTACAGGACTTTTACTCTCCTGAATTTGGCAGATTATTCTTACTGGTTATCAACAATATTTAAAAATTTTCTTTACTCTGGCATCTGAAAAAATAAAAAATCCCGCTAAAAGCGGGATGGTTATTCCTTTTGCGGAGAGAGGGGGATTCGAACCCCCGGTACCCTAATCGAGTACGTCAGTTTAGCAAACTGGTGGTTTCAGCCACTCACCCATCTCTCCTGAAATCTTCGCAAAAATATAAAATAGATTTACACCAGCAAAATTATACCAGAAATTATTCATTAAATGTTTTATGAATAACCCTTGTTTATGCTTTCTATTTATCCTTTTTACCTTTATATTCTTTTGGTGATGCTATTGAATCTCGCATATTTGTATCAGCTTCAATGTTTTTAAACTTATAGTAATCCATAATACCCAGATTTCCTTTTCTGAAAGCTTCAGATATTGCCTTAGGAATTTCAGCTTCTGCACGAATTACTTCCGCTCTTGCTTCCTGTGCTTTAGCTTTCATTTCCTGCTCTACAGCAACAGCCATAGCTCTGCGTTCCTCTGCTTTTGCCTGGGCAATATTTTTATCTGCATTCGCTTGATCCATCTGCAATTCAGCTCCAATATTTTTACCAATATCAATATCAGCAATATCAATTGATAAAATTTCAAAAGCAGTACCCGCATCGAGTCCTTTTTCTAAAACCACTTTCGAAATTGAATCCGGATTTTCCAATACCTGTTTATGCGATTCTGCAGACCCAATTGACGAAACAATTCCTTCTCCAACTCTCGCGAGCACAGTTTCCTCTCCGGCTCCTCCAACAAGTTGCTTAATGTTGGCACGAACAGTTACTCTTGCTTTACAAATCAGCTGAATCCCATCTTTGGAAACGGCTGTTACAGGAGGAGTATCAATAACCTTTGGATTAACAGACATCTGCACTGCTTCCAATACATCTCTGCCGGCCAAATCAATGGCTGTTGCCATGTTAAATGAAAGATCAATATTTGCTTTATCAGCAGAAATTAGTGCATTAACAACTAACGGAACATTCCCTCGGGCAAGAAAATGAGCTTCTAATTCATCACTATTTAATTTTAATCCTGCTTTAGATGATGCCACTAATGCATTTAGTATTACTGATGGCGGAACTTTACGTATTCGCATCGCTATTAATTGCCCTATGGGTACATATACTTTTGCGAAAACCGCAGAAAACCAGAGTCCTAATGGAATAAAATAGAAGAATAGCCAAAAAAAGATGATAATTGCTATTCCTATTACTAAAACCGGGCTAATTCCTGTCATATCAATTTATTTTAGTTTTATAAATATTTTATTGTCCTTAATGCGTGTTATTACAATATCTTTATTTTGATCAATAAATCCATTTTGTGAGTGTACCTCAACTATTTTATCATTGAAAACAGCATTTCCTCCCGGTGCTAATCGTGAAATGGTTTTCCCAATCATTCCCGGGTGAATATCACTTTCAATTAGATTTACTTTTCCTTTAATTTCAGATTTAAGGCCTGCCTTTTTCCATGTTTTTGAACGAAAAAAAAGGACAATGCTAAAAACATTAATCAGCAATGTTATTAAAAGTACAATGTTTCCCTCCCGAATACCCAAATAGATATATGCCAGTACAATTCCCGATATCATCAGTATAAAACCTGAAATACCAGCAACCGTAACACCCGGGATTATCAGAAACTCCACCAATAAAAGAATAATCCCTAATACAATTAATAAAACAACGAGAGCTATCGACATATCAAATTAACTAATTGATACTGTTAATCCCTTTTTTGCAAGTTTGTTTTTCATGGTTAACAAACCATCATACTTTCCTGTTTTTATATCGCATGAGCCACAATAATGAACCAAATAGGCACATTGCTCTGCCTGAACAGAATCGTGAGAACACACATCAATTAATGAATTAATAACATGCTCGAAATCGTTTACATCATCGTTGTGTAAAATGAGTGAATAATCCTTTCCATCGTTAGAACCCATTTCGAGGTTTGGATCATTTTCAAATTTTCGTTTACTATTCATAAATTTATAAAATTGTTGCCCTGAATTTTGAAAGGCCTAATATACAACATATTTAATTAATGATTTGATTATTGTGTCATTTTTCTGGCCTGATCAACAGGAATTCTGCTATTTGCAAAAAATGCATGAATTTCAATTTCATTTTCAATAATTGACTCCAGTTTCTTTTTAACAGCATAAGCTTCATCAAAATTATTAAAGGACTCAACATGAGTGAAAATAATATTGCCTTTAATTTCTGTATTGATTTTTTTATCCATCGGGAGTTGAATCTTGATATTTACAAGTGTAAGTGAATCCGATTTATTCAACTCAAATTTTATAACATATTTTATCTTTAATTCATCTTTGTTTTCAGCATTAAAGGAATTCTCATCTTTTATTGATTCAAATTTTACAGCTTCGTTTACAGGAATAATTTTACCATTTTTAAATGCAACAATATACGCGTCTTTAAATCCATTGCCTTTTATTTTTGGTAAACTTAACTCTGCTTCTTTTAATTTTAAAAATTTCCCCGTGTAATATTTTTTAATATTACTTCCATCCTTTTTTATTGCTGTTAAAGGAGTAAATCCCAAAAAAGAAGAAGGATTTTTTGATGTACTGTATGCTCCAAGCTGAATCATGTAGATTACTCCGTCAGGTAATTTTTCATTAACAGGAATCGGGTTTTTTTCGTTATATATTGAAGGGGTTTTTATATAAAAGCCAGGATCAATACCATTCACCAACTGTTCTGATTTATCTGGTTCCGGTATTTCTAATCGGCTTAAAGCCAAGCTGTCATTTTTAGTTTGTTTTATTGATACCAGTTCAGATTTATTCTGTGATTCATTATTTTGAACCGGCTCTTTATCTCTTTGTTCTGTTTCGTAAGATACATTTTCCCGGGCCAGGTTAATCTGTTCAACTTCGCGTACTCGTTTATAAGTATTCTCGGCTGTTTTCTGGGCCAAATAAATTTCTTCTTCGAGTTTAATGATTTCATTCGTTAAAGTTAATCTATCTGGTTCGAAATGAGTGTTTTCAAGCAATTGACGCTTATTATCAGCAACCCATTGCAAGGAATCTGCCTTTAGTTGAAATTTCATAGCCTGGTTTAACAAGCTGTCATATTCCGACTTATACAGGAAGCTTTCCTTGTTTTTAATTTTAACTATTTCGTTCAGTTCGTTTTTAACTTTTACCGTTTGTTCCTGATTCATCTCTTTTTTTACTATCTCGGAAACATTCAATTGAGATAAGCTTACAAGCTCATTATAAGGTATGTTTTCAATAGTTTTATTATCAAAAGGGTATTTGATTTTAATAACTGAAAGGTTCTTATTTGTATAACGTGAAGATGTAAAATAAGCAAATTTATCATCAGGTGATGGGACAAATAAAAAATCATCGAATGGTGAATTAACAGGAAATCCAAGATTTACAGGCTCACTCCATTGTTGTTTTTCCCAATTCCAGATTGTTTTATAAATATCATATCCCCCCATTGAAAAATGCCCTTTTGTAGCAAAATAAAGAGTTGAACCATCAGTATGTATATACGGATAACTATCATCGAAGGGAGAATTAATAATATCTCCCAGGTTTTCCGGTTCACTCCATGTTCCGTCATTTTTTCGTGTCGATCTGAAAATATCCATATCTCCACGCTTTTCATTTTTTAATGAAAAATATACCACTTCATTACGCTCTGTTTTATTCGGAATAAACATGATTGATTCGTGATTCAAACTATCTTTCGAGTGGTTTAAAAATTGAAACATGTTACCAAATTTCCCATCCAGGCCATTTACCCGGTATAATTCATAAAAATGGGTAATATCTGAACTCTCTCTACTATAAACAACCGGTTCCCTGATTGATCCCGTTAATAACAGGGTATTATTAAGCATATTTATATGATTCTGAATATCGTAATCCCGAATTTCATTTTTAGAAGCTTTTTCCTTAAACCTTTCGAAATTTTTTAATGCATCATTAAATAAATAACTTTTGTGGTATGCTAATCCAAGATAAAAATAGACATCTTCAGGTACATCTTTGGTAGCAGCAATTCGTAATCTTTTCAGTGCCTTTTCAGGGTTATTGTCCAGAAATAACAAACACACACCTGTATAGTAATTATATGCAGGATCCTTGGGATACTGTTCATACATCCTCTGAAAATAGGTATATGCGTTTTCATAATTCTTATTTTTAAAATCGATATATGCCGATTTTAATGCATCATAATCCTTCGAATTCGTTTTTTGAGCAAAATTTGCCTGCACAAGAATCAGTTCAACCAATACTAAAATTAGAGACTTACAAAAACGGTTCATCATAAACGAAAAAATCATTAATTAAAATTACAAAGTTAATACACATCAAACAGAGGTAAAAGAAAAAGTAATGTAAGTTAGCTTATATTTTTAAAATTCAAACCTTTAAACAAATTGATTTTTTATTGTTGATAAAGAAACGGAAACATTATTTAACAAATTCTGTCTTATCGATGGTTTTTTTTAAATTTACATTCAATATAAACACCATATTATGCCTGAATTAAAAATAAACGACAAAGCACCGTTTTTTAAGGGTATTGATCAAAACGGAGAAACCATTTCGCTCGATCAGTATAAAGGAAAAAAAGTAGTACTCTATTTTTATCCAAAAGATAACACCCCGGGGTGCACATCTGAAGCATGCAATTTACGGGATAATTACAATACTTTTATTGAAAAAGGATTCGAAATTATTGGTGTAAGTGCTGACTCAGAAATTTCACACAAAAAATTTACAGGGAAATATGAACTTCCGTTCAGGTTAATTTCCGATACCGACAAAGCTATAATTAAGGTGTATGGTGCATGGGGAGAGAAAAAAATGTATGGAAAATCATACGAGGGTATTTTACGTAAAACCTTTATAATCTCCGAAGATCATAAAATTGAGAGAATAATTGAAAAAGTTCAGACTAAAGATCATGCAAACCAGATATTTGATGAGTTGAAAATCTAAAAATTTAACCTTACATAATCGAAGAATTAAAAATATATAACATACAAAAACCATGGAAAAAGAAAAAAAGGGAAACACTGTTAATGCAGTAAATAGTGAGAAACTAAAAGCTCTACAGCTTACACTGGATAAAATTGATAAAGATTATGGCAAAGGAACCATAATGAAAATGGGAGATAAAGCAGTTGCCGACGTTCCTACCATACCATCGGGTTCAATATCACTCGATATCGCATTAGGCATAGGAGGTATTCCAAGAGGAAGGGTTGTAGAAATATACGGACCCGAATCATCGGGAAAAACAACTCTTGCAATACACATAATAGCTGAAGCACAGAAAAAAGGAGGTATAGCTGCAATAATTGATGCTGAGCATGCTTTCGACCGTTCCTATGCTGAAAAACTAGGTGTTGATGTTGAAAACCTACTCATTTCGCAACCCGATAATGGCGAACAAGCTCTTGAAATTACCGATCATCTTATCCGCTCGGGAGCTATTGATGTTATTGTTATCGACTCTGTTGCTGCTCTTACACCTAAAGCCGAAATTGAAGGCGAAATGGGCGATTCAAAAATGGGCTTACAGGCAAGGCTTATGTCGCAAGCATTACGAAAACTTACAGCAAACATTAATAAAACAAATACCTGCTGTATTTTTATAAACCAGTTACGCGATAAAATTGGCGTTATGTTCGGAAATCCAGAAACAACTACCGGTGGAAACGCACTTAAATTTTACGCAACAATTCGTATAGATATAAGAAAAACAGGGCAACTTAAAGATGGAGAAGAAATTTCGGGAAACAGAACAAAAGTTAAAATTGTAAAAAATAAACTGGCTCCTCCATTTAAGAAAGCAGAATTCGACATTATCTATGGTGAAGGGATTTCGAAATTAGGAGAGATAATTGATTTAGGAGCCGAACTAAATATAATTAAGAAAAGCGGCTCATGGTTTAGCTATGGCGAAACAAAATTAGGCCAGGGGCGCGATGCTGTTAAACAATTGTTAAAAGATAACCCCGAATTAGCCGACGAACTAGAAAAGAAAATTAAAGAACAGCTTGGTGTAACTAAATAAATTTAATCATGAATAAAACAAACTTATTCCTATTTGCAACTATTTCATTTTTTGTATTTTCTTGCAAAACCGAAAAACAAACTAAACTTGAAATAAATAACCCCGTTGAGAATATAAAACTTACATCGGATATCATGACCCCTGAAGTTTTATGGTCATTTGGCCGTGTCAGTGAAGTTCAGGTTTCACCCGATGGAAAAACCATACTTTTTGGAGTATCTTTTTTCAACATCGAAAAAAACAAAGGCAATCGTGAACTTTTTACCATTCCTGTTGAAGGAGGCAACGCTGTAAATATAACCAACACCGAATCGGGCGAGTATTCACATGTTTGGAGACCAGATGGTAAAAAAATCGGATTCCTGAGTACTGAAAGTGAATCGTTGCAACTTTGGGAAATGGATGCTGATGGCAAAAACAGGGTTCAAATATCAACTATAGAAGGAGGAATTAACGGATTTAAATATTCTCCTGACCAAACAAAAATCTTGTTTATTAAAGATGTTAAACTGGATAAAAGTGTAACTGATATTTATCCCGATCTTCCAAAAGCTGATGCACGTATCGAAACTGATTTAATGTACAGGCATTGGGATAAATGGCACGATTACACTTACAGCCATGTATTTTTTGCTGACTACGATGGCAAAAGCCTTAGTAATATAGTTGATATTATGGAAGGCGAAAGATTCGACAGCCCTCTTAAACCTTTTGGCGGAATTGAGCAAATTAGCTGGAGCCCCGATGGTAAAACAATTGCTTATACATCAAAAAAACTCGTTGGTAAAGCTTATTCTCTCTCTACAAACTCCGAAATATTCATGTACAATTTAGAAACAAAACAAACTGAAAATATTTCAGAAGGTTTAATGGGCTATGATATTTCACCTGTTTTTTCAAACAATGGTAAAAAAATTGCCTGGGAAAGTATGAAAAACGATGGTTACGAATCGGATAAAAACCGCGTATTTATTTATGATTTGGAAACAAAGAGTTACAGAGATTATACTTCTACTTTTGACCAGAATGCTCATGGTTTAGCCTGGGCAAAAGATGATAATACAATTTATTTCACAAGCGATTTTCAGGCTAAATATCAAATATATAAACTCGATGTTGGTTCAGGACAAATAAGCCCGGTAACAAAAGGCAATCACAACTACTTATCGGTTGAACCTGTTGGAAATACGCTTATCGGAACCAAGCAATCCATATCTATGCCAACAGAAATTTATAGTATAAATCCTGTATCAGGAGAAGAAACTCAACTTTCGTTTATAAATAAAAACTTACTTGACCAGCTCAGCTTTGGCAATGTTGAAGAACGATGGATAAAAACAACAGATAATAAACAAATGCTGGTTTGGGTAATTTATCCGCCTCATTTCGATGCGAATAAGAAATATCCCGCTATTCTATATTGCCAGGGTGGCCCACAATCATCAGTAAGCCAGTTTTTCTCGTACCGATGGAATTTCCAGATGATGGCTGCAAATAATTACATTGTAGTTGCTCCAAACCGTCGTGGTGTTCCTTCGTTTGGTTCGGAATGGAATGAGCAAATAAGCCGGGACTATGGTGGCCAGAATATGAAAGATTATTTGAGCGCTATAGATGAAATAGCAAAAGAGCCTTTCGTTGATAATAAAAACCTGGGTGCTGTTGGTGCAAGCTATGGTGGTTTTTCTGTTTACTGGCTTGCCGGAAACCACGACAACAGGTTTGACGCATTCATTGCACATGATGGAATGTTTAACCTGGAAGCCCAGTACCTTGAAACAGAAGAAATGTTTTTTGTAAACTGGGATTTGGGTGGCCCATATTGGGATAAATCGACAAAAAAAACTTACGAAAACTCACCACATCGCTTTGTTGATAAATGGAACACTCCTATAATGGTAGTTCATGGGGAGCAGGATTTCAGAATAGCATTTACCCAGGGAATGAGTGCATTCAATGCAGCCCAGCTTAAAGGAATACCAAGCAAATATTTGCATTTCCATAACGAAAACCATTGGGTTCTCCAACCTCAGAATGGAATATTATGGCAACGCGAGTTCTTTGGCTGGCTAGACCAGTGGTTAAAAGACGAAGAATAAAAGCTCGTTTATAGTGAATGAGTCCGGTAAAATACCGAACTCATTCACTATAAATTAATTATTAATAGTCCAACTTGGGGGATTTATTTCAATTTTGAACAGCTTTTTGTTTTTATCTTCCACTTACATGCAGTATCCGTGTTGTTTTCTTTAATGTTCGCAAAAAAATAAAAATAACAAAAGTGATGATTAGAGTGAATAACCAAAACTTAGATATCTCAAATTTATCTAATTCTATATAATTCTTTAAAATATTCAGGTAGGCAAATGATATGCCAATAGCAAATAATCCATTGTATTCTCGTTTCAATACATTTTTAAAAGAAAACTCAAGATCTGCATTTTGCCATCCTTTTAGTCTTGGAAAAAAAGGAGGTGTTTTTAACGACCATTCAAGATATTGTTCGCCAAATTTTCTTTTTAAGAATTGTTCTTCGGCAAACATGATTCGTTCATAATATAGCCAGAATAAAAGAATACTCGAAATAGCAAACCAGATATTGTTTACATAGAGTATTATTCCAAACCACATCAGGAAGTTTCCAAGGTATAGCGGGTGCCTGACCACGGAATAAATTCCTTTTGTGTTTAAGGTTTCCGCTACCTGCTTTGATGTATTTCTTCCTGATGTTCCTTTAGGCATGAATCCGATAACTAAAACTCTTACGAACAAGCCCGCAAAGGAAATAATTAAACAAATTAAGGACCATCGGAAATCAGAAACAAGAAAATCTTGTTTAAATTCAAGGAATACTACAAGGGTGGCCAATGGATATAAAACAACAGGTAAATAACTACGATACTTAAAAAACCAGTTGCCTCTTTTATCAAATTCTTCAACTAATGACATATTTTTTGATTTAAAAATTTTGAATTTTTCAGGAAACGAAAATACAATTTATTTGTTTATAAAAGCATTAAAATAAATAGTATAATGCAAAAAAACCCGCTAAGAGCGGGTTCAACTTTTTTAGTTCTTCGTGTTATGCTGGATGAATAGCCTCAACTGGGCAAACATCAGCACATGCACCACAATCAGTACAAGTATCAGGATCAATCTTATAGATATCACCTTCAGATATTGCTTCAACCGGGCATTCGTCAATACAAGTACCACAAGCTGTACAGTCGTCACTTATTTTATAAGCCATAGTTATTAATTTTAAGTTTACAATTATATTTTATTTACTTACAAAAGTATTTCCAAAAATTGAATAGAAAAACAAAATGACTATTAAAAGGCTAATATTTTTAAATTTAGAATCATTCTAAATAATATGTTTAAATCAAAAAAGGGATACTGAAACAATAGTTAAATTTCGAATCTATGATTTTAAAAATTGAACTGCAAGGTAAGCCATTGCTGACATTCCTGTTTTTATAGATTCTTCGTAAATAGTAAAATTGGGCGAGTGTAATGGATAAAAAGATGTTGCTCCGGGTTTTGTAATACCTAATCTATAGAAAACTGCAGGTATATGTTGGGAGTAATATGCAAAATCTTCAGAAGTCATTCTGAATTCAAGTGGCTTTACATTTTCTTTTCCCAGAAGTTCTTCCGCAAGTTTAATTGCTTTATTCGTAAATTCTTCGTGATTTATAAGTACCGGATATCCTTTTAGAATACTAACATCAATCGAAATAGTATGCTTTTGTGCTATTTCGGTAGCAGTTTGTTGAATTAATTCATGAGCTTTACTTCTCCAATTCTCATTCATTGTTCGGAAAGTGCCTTCAATGTTAACTTCGTCAGGAATTACATTTGTTGCTCCATTGGCAATAACTTTACCAAACGAAAGAACCGTTGGAATGTCTGATGGAGATAGGGTACTAGAGATTTGTTGCATCTCGACAATTAGTTTTGAAGCAATCAAAACCGTATTGTCAATCTTATCAGGAATTGCAGCATGCCCGCCTTTTCCTTTAACTGTGATATAAATTTCATCGCTTGATGCCATGTAGTTACCTGCTTTAAAACCCAATTTACCTGATTCTAATTCAGGATATACATGTTGAGCAAGAATCAGGTCAGGGACAGGGTCTTTGAGAATACCTTCTTCAATCATAGCTTTGGCACCGCCCGGAAGTTTCTCTTCTGCCGGTTGAAAAATAAATTTTATCGTTCCTTCAAAATCATTTTTAAGGTCATTAAGAATTAAAATTACTCCAAGCAATGATGCTGTATGAGCATCGTGACCACAGGCATGCATTACTCCATTATTAATGGATTTAAATGGAATGTCGTTTTTTTCTTCAATAGGCAGGGCATCCATATCGGCTCTTAAAGCAATGCATTTTTTTAGTGGATTTTTCCCTTCAATAATTCCTGTAATACCTGTTTTTGCCATTCCTTTCTTATATGCTATTCCATTTAATGTAAGAACATCGGATATATATTTTGATGTCTCGTTTTCATGAAATGACAATTCGGGATGTTTATGCAGGTATTGCCTTATTTCAACTGCTTTTTGAAAATATTTGTCCGTGAGTATCGATATTTTTTCTTTTATATCCATACATTTATTTATTAAAAATCATTTTTAATGAAATCAGCAACATGAAAATTCCGAAAATTGTTTTTAGTGTTTTTTCAGGTAAATAAGTCGAGACTAAAGAACCCAGGTAACTTCCAAGTATAGATGCAACAATCAATATAGCTGCAAACTTATAGTCGATATAATTATGTTTTGCGTAATGAATTACAGCAAAGATACCTACAGGTAAAAGCAAAGCCGCGAGACTTGTACCTTGTGCCTGGTGTTGAGTAAAACCCATGATAAATACCAATGCGGGAACAATAATAATTCCTCCGCCTAATCCTAAAGCTCCGCCAACAAACCCTGCAAACAAGCCAATAATTATTAAAAGAACCAATTCATTTATGCTCATATTCCAGTTTTTAAAAATCTAAATTTAACGAAAAATAAAAAATACGCGGCATTATTTCCGCATTTTCAATTCCCCATGCCCAGTCGAACCGCATAAAATAACCGAAAACCATAATCCTGGCTCCAAAACCATATCCCGCAACTATGGGTTCTTTTTCTGTATCGATAATAATTGTTATAGGCTTATTATGCACAACTTTTTTGTCATAAGCATTTTCTTCAGAGTATGGAGTTAAACCGCTCCAGGCTGTTCCAACATCAAAAAAACCGATTAGCTGCATGTTTGACCAAAAAGCTGAGTTTACAGGATAACCCGAAAAGTACTTAACAATAGGCCATCTTAGTTCGGTATTTATAAGAGCAAAGCTGTTCCCGTTTCTTATATTCTGTGGAAATCCTCGCATGTTAGTGGCAACCGACTGAAAAGCATACGTTTCATTTTCATCAATAGGTATTTCGCTAAGAGGTATAAAACTAGGTGTGTTTGCTGAAAAGTTTGTCCAGTTATCAACACCCCCCAAGTAATAGATCAATTTGTTTTTGCCAAAAGATGTACTTGCTGCAAAACGGCTTGCAAATATTAAATCACGATGAATTTTTTGGTAATGCCTGAAATCGACCCCGACAACATATAAGTCAGTTTCCGATTTATTTACCTGATTATAATATTCTGCAAATATCTTATATCGTGTTCCATTATACAGATTCACTCCTGTGCTAATGGTGTTATCGAAAATATATTCCAGTTTTAATCCAGCCCAGATTTTGTGATTGTCCTTTTTTTGTAAACTGATTCTATCGGTCGATAAATATGTCAGCTTATCGTGACGCGCTGTTATTGTACCCTTAATTCCAGAAACCTGATTGAAGGGCATATTTCTTACATACATCAGTTTGTGTGTAAGTGTTTTTGTAATAAACGTGTCAGTAGGATTTTCAAAATTCTGTCGATGAAAAACAATTTGTTCATCTACTTTTTTCTTAAGATTCTCAAGACTAACAAGGTATTCATTGCTATTAAAATCGGCTGAGAATCGCACTCCTGCAATAATTTTATAATCTTCTAACAGGTCGAAAGCACCAATTTTAAGTAAAGCATTTAATCCGGGGTTAAAGTAAACCGCTCCGCCGGTAAATGCCTGGTACGAAGAGTTTAAGAAACTGAAATCAACCTGACTTACAAAATGATCTATAAAAAATGTGCGTTGATAAATCTGTATTTTTGATGTTTGGCTTTTTAAGTTTGTTGTATCAATTGGAATGTTTTGGTATTTGAAAGGAAAATATGGTTTTTCTATTTCAAAAATATAATTGTTAATATCAACGTAATTTTCTTCATCAGAAAAAATATAAATCGAATCAAACGTTGATGTTTTATTATTTATTAAAGATTTTTTTTCTTCGTTTTCAAAATCTTTGTTTAATATTTTCTGATAGGTTGTTTGCGGAAGATTCTGATCTGATAGTTTTTCTGAAAGAAAGTTTTCTTTTATATCTATATTATACAATTTGTTGCTATAACTTAATTGCAGTTGTTTTGTTTTTTCCCCGTTAATATGATGCTCAAGGATATTTCTTGATTTGTTGGTTAATGCTTTTTCGTTTAAAAAATATTGATAATGTATTGCAGTGTCGATAAAACTTATTGTACTATCGTAATTTCCAATGTATAAATTTCTTATTCCGTTTTTGTCATTTAAATAGGTATATTGGTTTGAGCCTATTTCAAAAGCACTGATTTCATTACTGTATGGTGTATTTGTAAGATTCGTTAGCAAATCATCTTTCGATTTGTAATTATAGATATAAAAATCAAAATGATTTGAATATGTATTGGGAGTGTATTTTGGGTTTAATGTGTCATTTAACCTGTTTGATGAAAACAGAATTTTCGTGTCATTTTGTACAAATGAAGGATTAAAATCATCAGCAATATCGCTTGTTATTTGTTCGCTCGATGATGAAGCTATGTCGTAAACAAAAATATCAGTGTTTCCTTTTTTAACAGCAGAAAAAACCATTTTTGATGCATCAGAAGAGTACGAGAAATCCAGTATTTTATCGAAATACAAGAGATTACGTTCTATGAAATTTTTATCGCCAAGTGAATATTGGGTGAGTTTTAAACCTCCGTTTTTTTCTGAAATTAATGTCAGGTATTTGCCGCTTGGATGCCATTCAATTATTGGATACGTATAGTCGTTAATTTGCCTGATACTGTAACCTTCTTTTTTAATAACTTTGGTTTTTTCTGATTCAGAATCATAAATCCAGATTTTATATTGTCCAAGTTCGTTCGAAACATACGCGATATAATTTCCACAGGGGCTTATTTTTGCATGGTAATATACCCGTGTTCGTTTAGGTTTTTTTATTATCGAATGATTAGTTTGTAATGAATCGGTTCTGAAAATATCGTTGGCATAGTAATTTGAATAATAATTGAACCATTGTAGTGTTAAATCTTTAAAATGTATGCCTAATACCTGGTATAATGCCCTGTTTACATTTTTATGAATACGAGTTAAATAAATTATATCGGTAATTACAGTATTTCCATAATAGTCGTTCAGGTATTTCCAAAAAGAATGCCCGGCATATATTGCATCATCACCGGTAATGTGATTGAACTTTTTATACGAATTAGCCTGGATACCGTCTTTAACCCTGTTTTCAATATCTATATTCCAATCATCAGATAAATAGGAACTTAATCCTTTTAAAAACCAATCAGGAATATTTAGCATGCTTGACGCAGAAAGGTTTTCGCTAAATTTGGTTCCATACAACATTTCCATAATAATTACTTCTGCAATGGATTCGCGAACCTGCTTTTCATATTCAAGATGATTGCCCTGGAAAAACAGGCTAACCTTATTGTTTTTAATTTTTGTTATTCCTCCTGTATTGAATTCTTCTTTCCCTGTAACCAGTCCTATATTACTTTGTTTAAAATCAGAAAATTTATTATAAACTGTAAAAATCAAACGTTTATTTAATTTATGATTTAGTCTTTGCTCTAGTTTTTGAATTTCATCATTTACATAATCCCCGGTGAATTTTGCAATATCTTCCCCATCTTCATAAAAATAAATATCGTATTTATCGTATTTTAAAAACGACCAGTAAAAATCAGAATACTGAACCCTGTTTTTACCAAAATCCATTTGATGCCCATTGTAAAACTGGGCGTTTGCTTCTTGTGTGAACAGGAACATCAGGTAAAAACCGAGTATTGTAAAAGAATAATTTTTCAAACTTTATTGTATATTTTTTGTTTGATTACCCGCATGAATTAAACACAATATTACTAAAAGTTAAAGATTGTTAATGATAATCTAATCTATAATTTTATTTTTACCTTTGTTAAAGTTGGTTAAAATTTTGTTTTAATTAAAATATAGAGCAATGAAAAGAATATTTTTAACACTATTATTGGGTTTGCTTACAATATGTGTTACCAATGCACAACAAAAATCAGCAGCCATATCGTTTGAAAAAGAAACCCACGATTTCGGGAAATTTAAAGAAGATCAGGGTACAGTTGAATACAAGTTTGTTTTTACAAATACTGGTGAAAGCCCTTTAATAATAAACAGTGTAAAAGCATCTTGCGGGTGTACATCCCCATCATGGACAGAAAAACCGATAATGCCCGGTGAAAAAGGTTTTGTAAACGCTGTGTTTGATCCTAAAAACAGGCCGGGAGATTTTAATAAAAGCATTACAGTTGAATCGAACGCTATAAATTCCAGGATTACTTTAAGAATTACAGGCGAAGTTATTGCCAGGGAAAAAACGGTTGAAGATATTTATCCAAAAACAATTGGTGAATTAAGGCTTGAAACAACTCATTTTTCTTTTGTAACGGTTTATGTTAATACAGTTAAGAAAGATACCCTGAAGATTTTTAATTCATCGAAAACAGACATGAAAGTTACTTTCGAAAATGCTCCATCATATTTAAAACTAACACCTGTTCCTGCAGTTTTAAAACCCGGAGAGAAAGGATATATAATTGGTGAATACGATGCCAAACGTGTTAACGATTGGGATTTTATTACAGATAAAGTTAAGGTCTTAATTAATGATCAAAGTCCTAATAACAGTGTAATTACTATAAGCGCTAATGTTAAGGAAGATTTTTCAAACTTTACCCCGGAGCAGTTGAAAAATGCTCCTAAAATAGAATTCGATAAGACATCACATGAGTTTGGAAAGATTAAAGGTGATGAAAAAGTTGAACATTTATTTAAGTTTAAAAATACAGGAAAAAGCGATTTAATAATACGTAAAATTAAGTCAACCTGTGGGTGTACAACAGTTGAACCGGAAAAAACAACATTAAAACCAGGCGAAAGCAGCTCGTTTAAAGCAATTTTTTCTCCGGGTGGGAGAAAAGGTGTTCAACGTAAATCAATATATGTTATTACTAATGATCCTGGAAATTCAAATATACGCCTGATGATTAGTGCAGAAATTATTGAATAATTATTATTTCGTATTAAAAAAAGCAGCCATTAATTCTGGCTGCTTTTTTTTATATGAATAGCTTTTTAGGCTTAATGGATATTTTCAATGCCTTTTACAATAAATTGATTTAGTTTCAGATATCTTATTTAAAGAAAGCATCCTAATCATGGCGGAGTGCTTTTACGGGATCGATTCTTGCAGCCCTGTATGCGGGGTAAATACCAGCCAACAAGCTTACCAAAACTGCAAATATCATTGAACCCAAAATAATCTCCCATGAGAAATAAAACAAATCTATATTTTTTTCACCTAAAGGGGCTAACTGAGCGTTTATAACAATATTTGCAAGGCGTGTTACTCCGTAACCCAGTATAAGTCCAAAAATCCCACCGATAAGACCAATAAACGAAGCCTCGATCATAAAAATCCGGCGTATATCTCTTTCAGCTCCGCCAATCGATTTCATAATTCCTATTTCCCGCGTTCGTTCAAGAATCGACATCAACATGGTGTTTATAATGCCTAATGCTGCTACAAATAAGGCAATAGTTCCAATGGCTCCCAAAATACCATCCATAATTAAAAAATTACGTTTTATCTCTTTCAATTGATCTGCTATTGAAAAAGTGCTGAATCCCAATGCTTTTATCTCGGCACTCATCTTGTCAACATCATTTATGCCTTTTACCCGCACATAAAAAGAATTGTACTTATTCTTTTGTTTATTTGGTGATAACAAATCCCAAACCGATGAGAAACCAAGTTGAGGAATTGAATATGATGTTTTAGCAGGAATAATTATGCCTCCGCTAAAATTTGTTGGTGAAAAATCAGAGTTGTTATCAAGGATTCCAACTATTTTAACTTTTGTTTTTGGTTGTCCCAAAGAGAAAGAGGATACCCCGATACCCGGGGGATTCATAGTTGATAATCCCTGCGCGGCCGAAAAAATAGTATATGTCGTTCCTAAAACAGAGTCGGGATGTACTAATATACAACCTTTTGCAGAATCTTCGGCCGATAACGAAATATTGCCCTGGCTTTCCTGCAGTACAAGATTCATTTTTTTAAGCGTTCGTGTATCAATAATTGCTTCATAGGCAGAATCAGATGAGAAAAATCTTCCATATTGTAAATTGCTGTATGGTTTAAACTGGCCCATAGCTGCAGGTAAAGCCTGTAAGTTCACATTTGCCTGAAAGGTCTTGTATTTTAATTTTACAGGAATCATAATTTCAGGAAATGCAATTTCAATCTTATTTAAATTTTGAATAATATTCAAGGTAGAATCATTAAGCGGGGTTAGTTCGTTCTGCTCGCTTTCAAGTACAATGTTACCAGAAGCAAGAGAGTATGGATTAGCATTTTTCGGGAAAACCCGAATACTGGTAAATAAATCGTTTGCTGCAAAAGTGTCGGTAATGTTTTTTTGCATTCCTGTTCCAAACGAAACCATCGATGATAATGCACCAATACCAACAATAACCCCGACTATGGTAAGAATTGTTCTTACTTTTGTACGCCAAAGATTTGAGAATGATAAGTCTAGTAAGTCAAGTATATTCATAATTTAAAGTTCATTATTTAAACCATCAATAATTTGTCCGTCTTTAAGTTTGATAACCCGGTTCGATATTTTTTGTGCAGTTTCCAGGTCGTGGGTAACCATGATTATTGTAACCCCTTTTTCTTTGTTCAGGCTTTGTAATAATAAAATAATTTCTTTCGAAGTTGTAGTATCAAGATTTCCTGTAGGTTCGTCGGCAAGTAAAATCTTTGGATTATTTGCAAGTGCCCGGGCTATTGCTACCCGTTGCATTTCTCCACCCGATAGTTCTTTGGGTTTGTGATTTAACCGGTGTTCCATTCCAACCGACTTTAAAAGGTTGTAAGATGTATCCACCCGAAGTTTTTTGGGTAATCCTCCGAATGTTAGAGCTAACGAAATGTTACCAACAGCTGTTAAATGATGAATTAGATTAAATGACTGGAAAATCATTCCTACTTCATGGCATCGGTAAAATGCTAATTCAGATCTCTTGAAATGAGCTAAATCTTTACCATCATAAAAAATATTGCCATTATCAGGTTTATCGAGCCCTCCGATTATATTTAACAGGGTTGATTTTCCAGAACCTGATTTACCAACAATAGAAACAAATTCTCCATGCTGAATAGTAATGTTTATACCTGATAATGCAGGTATTTCAATTGTACCTTTAAGGTACTTTCTGGAAAGATTAGTTGTTTTAATGATTTCCACGATAAAAGAAGTTAATTAATTACTGTATTAAAAAGAATATTGAATCTGAATTTATTTTTGGTAAAAGTTTGTATAATTGATCACAAAAAATTATTTGATAGCAAATTTAGCAAAAATCAATCTGAAGTATAGTAAATAAAACATTCTGCATTGATAAAGAAGCTCCTTTTTTAACATTTAGCAAACACATTTGCAATTTTATTACAATGTGTTTTCCCTTACAGGTCATTTGCATTCCTTAAAAACAAAACTTACAGAAAATGGAAAAACTACTTTAAACCTAATCCCACAAAAAGTTTTTTAGGATTTTATATTTTTGTAAACCTGTTATAGGATTATAAAAAAACTAGTAACCTTATTTTAGGACGAAACTGTTTTAAACTTTGGTAGCGGTGAACAGAAATGCTGTACGAAATTCCTGCATTTTTTCTATGCTTAAACTGTTTAGACTATATTACTGGGCAAAAAAGAAATCATTCAGTTCGTAAATATCGTCAGGTTTAAACTCACCATCGGAATCGAAGAAATTATTTATGGCTTTCAAGAGTTCTTCAAATGAAATATACCCATCGTTATCAATATCAAGTGGTTTGAACTTTTCAGGAATTTCAACATTCGACATCTGTGAATATTTCGACCATCCCAGGCCAATAGGAATCATGTAAGCATCGGTTCTCATAACAGCCTGAATATCCTGAAGTAAATTGGCAAGAATTTGATCCGGGGTTAACTCAACACCGTTTTCATCAACAATAGCATTAGTTACAGAAGCTAAATCGTTATCTTTAAAGTTAGGAACACCGTCTTTATCATCATCAAACGGGCAACCTACAGAATCTACTTCAATTCCTTCTGGTGTATTGAAACAATTATCTGCTAAATCCAATACCCCGTCATTATCAGAATCTGCAATAATGGTATAATCAAAATCGCCAGAAACATCAAGGAATAAGCTTTCCATGATTTTAGTTTTGGCTTCAGAAAACAAGTCAAGATTTAATGCAACATAAGTGAATGAAAACATATCGTTTTTACTGTCACCAATTCTTCCTTTGGTATTCTCGTTGCTAACATCGTCAATTTCATCAGTAAATGTATAATGTAACGAACCAGCTAATCTTAATGAAACACGATTTGTAATTTTAAAATCTAATCCTGCATCTCCAACCAGAGCAATAACAGATGTTGTTTGTTTATCTCTTCCAAAACGATTCAATGTTTGAAAATTGGTTTCGTAAATATAATCTCGCTTAGCAACTACATCATCTACACGGATTGTTCCATCGGGTAAATAAATATATTCTCCTTCACTATTTTCCAAATCAGTATTCATCGTGGAGAAGGTAATATACTCACCACCTAATGATAAAAAGGGCCTTATTTTTCGATCTCCTTTAAAAATATTACCAAAATTATATTCCAGGTTTGCTCCAATAGTAAATATATCGTCTGAAAAATTCAGGTTTTTAGAGGTATCTTCAAATGAACGTTCATATCCCGATATTTTACCATATATAACATTAATATTTCCTTTCATGTAATGCTTTTTCCCAAGGGGTTGATACAAATTTAAACGAAACGTTGGAGTTCCCTGTAAAATATTTTTTGTATCGTTTTCAAGTTCTCCGTAGTAATTAATAAATCCCGCACCAAGTCCAATCACAGGCATATACACGGGATTTTCCACTTCCACTTCGGTAAAAAGTAAATCTTCGTATCCGCCCTGAGCAAATAGCATTCGTGAACCGAAAGTCAGAATTGAAAATAGAATTACGTATTTAATTAATCTCATTGTCCAAGATCAAGTTAGGGTTATTGGTACCAGTCATGATTTGTAATCATTAAAGCTTCCTGCACTGTTATTCGTTTCCCATTGTTGTATGCTGCAACAAAAGCGTCATCAATAGGTGTTGTATTCCAAATATGAACCCTGTAATCGCGGGCTGCTTTATAAACATAAAATGAACCAACAGAGTATTTCCGCCATCCTTCGTGCAATTCGGTACGTACTTCTTTATCGAGATTGTATTTTTTAAAATACCTGTTAATATCTATTGGCCGATGGCCTGCTGCAATCTGAACCCTGTAATAAATTCCTGTTTCAGGTTCCAGCATACTTGTAAGCCTTGTATCTTCACGTAATAATTTTAATGCACTTTCGGCAATTTCAATATTTACTTTACCTGAATAATCAAGGGGTTGAGTTGTTGTAACCGGGATAGTTTGTGTTTCGGCTGTTGACGATATAACAGCCAACAGGTTCTCAGATGATTTATTTGTAAGATTAACATCTTTTTCAAGAATATCAATACTTATCGTGTTGTCTTGCTCGATATATGAAAATGTACCTGCTAATACTGGTTTGTCTGTCTTTTCGGGTTCAGGAACTAATTTGTAGGAAACAACAAAATAAGGTTCTGCGGGTAAATTCATCCACAATAATTTTACAGTTTGATCTTTAAAAGTAAAAATGGCATCTTTGTTGTCAACTGCAACAGCAGTAAAACCGGCAGGTATAGTTTCCTGTATTTTTGCAAATTTTTCTTTCGTTCCTTTACTTACCAACAGATTAACCATATACTCGTTAGATCCTTGTGCCTTATAAGGCATTTGCCTGATACATTTAACCTGGGCAATGTCTGTCTTTAATTGAACAGGAGCAACTAAATTTCTAAAATCGGCAATATCAACAATCAGGTTTTGATCTATGGTTGTTGATGGTAAAATATTGACTGTTTTAGGAGTAACCTGAACCGATTTACGTTCGTTGTTTGATATGTATGAGAACTGTCCGTTAAGATCAAAACGGCCTTTAAGGCGTTGGTCAACCTGAAGTTTATACGAAATTGTTATTTCCTGTTCGGCGGGTAGTCTTAACCAGATAAATTTAATTTTCTGATCGCTAAAACTAAAATCGGCATTAGCAGTATTCACAGGTACAGGAGTTAATCCTGCAGGAATTTCCTGCTGAAATCGGGCAAAACTTTCAAAATCGGATTTGCTTAATGTAATTTCAACATAAATCTCATTTCCTGCTTCTACCTCGTTTACACTATTTAAACTGAGTGAAACATTATCTGAAAAAATGGAATTCAGAATTAGCATTACACCCATGTTTAAAAGAAGCAATAAATGTTTTATCATAAACACTAAATTTAAAACGCCAAGTTACCGAATAAAAATAAGCATTAAATGCAATAATAACAAAATATCAACAGGGCTTATTAACAATTGTTAATAAAATATTAAAAATGTTGGTAACTCCCTGCTAAGGAAATTAGAAGTTTGGACTTAATAAATATTTAGAATAAAAATCATTTATTTTTTCTACAGCTTCATCGGCAGTATCAACAATAGAAATTAGTTCTAAATCTTTAGGATTTATATTATGCTCCACTCCCATTACTACTTCCTTAATCCAATCGATTAATCCTTTCCAGTATTCTGACCCAACAAGGATAATTGGAAACTGCCCAATTTTTTCAGTCTGGATCAGGGTAATAGCTTCGAACAACTCGTCGAGTGTACCAAATCCGCCCGGGAGAACAATAAATCCCTGGGCATAACGAACAAACATCACTTTTCGAACAAAAAAGTGTTCGAAACTAATGAGTTTATCGGGATCAATAAATAAGTTTGCCGATTGTTCAAAAGGTAAATCGATATTTAAACCAACTGATTTTCCGTTTCCCATTTTAGCTCCCATATTACCAGCTTCCATAATACCTGGCCCGCCCCCGGTTATAATGCCATAACCATGCTGAGTTAGTTTCAAGGCGATTTCTTCGGCCAGTTTAAAATATTTATTATCAGGCTTTGTACGTGCAGAACCAAAAATGGAAACACAAGGCCCGATTCGTGCTAATTTTGAAAATCCCTCGACAAACTCGGCCATCACTTTAAATATTGTCCATGAATCTGATGTTTGAATTTCGTTCCATGTTTTATTGTCAAATGCATCTTTAATTAATTCTTCGTTTGTCATATAGGTTAGTTTTTAATCAAATAATTATACTAAAATAGTTTATTTTTTACTTTTTTAATAGTTCGTGTTTTAAAAATTGAGCCGTGTAACTATTTTTATTTTTGCTAATCTCTTCGGGTGTACCCTTGCAAATTATTTCGCCACCTTTAGCACCACCTTCTTTTCCAATATCAATAACATAATCGGCTACTTTAATCACATCCATGTTATGTTCAATTACAATTACAGTATTTCCCTTGTCAACAATGCTATTCAGAACATCGAGTAAAATACGGATATCTTCGAAATGCAACCCTGTAGTTGGTTCGTCGAGAATATAAAGTGTATTTCCTGTATTTCGTTTTGCAAGTTCGGTAGCCAGCTTAACCCGTTGCGATTCACCCCCGGAAAGTGTTGTAGAAGGTTGTCCCAGTGTAATGTAACCTAATCCTACTTCCTGTAAAGCTTTTATTCGCTGTTTAATTGATGGTACCTGTTGAAAAAACTCGAGAGCCTGGTTAATAGTCATGTCTAGCACATCACTTATTGATTTCCCTTTAAATTTAACTTCAAGGGTTTCGCGATTGTATCTTTTACCATTACAATCTTTGCAATGAACATATACATCGGGTAAAAAATTCATTTCAATTGTTTGCACACCTGCACCCTGACAGGTTTCGCACCTGCCTCCTTTAACATTAAACGAAAACCTTCCGGCTTTATACCCCCTGATTTTTGATTCGGGTATTTGCTCAAATAATTTCCGGATATCAGTAAACACACCGGTGTATGTTGCAGGGTTTGAACGTGGGGTACGCCCCAGGGGTGATTGATCAACCTCAATTACTTTATCTATGTTTTTTATCCCATCTAAAGATTCATAATCAAGAGGTTGTGCCGACGATCTGTAAAAATGCCTGCTTAATATAGGATGTAATGTTTCATTAATCAGTGATGATTTTCCACTTCCCGAAACTCCGGTTATACAAATAAATTTACCTAAAGGAAATTCTGCCGTTAGATTTTTCAGGTTATGCCCTTTTGCTCCTTTAAGAATTAAAGAAAGTCCGTTCCCGGGTCTTCTTGTTTCAGGAACTACAATTTGTTTTCTGTGATTTAAATAATCGGCTGTTAAAGTATTTGAATTCATTATCTCATCGGGAGTTCCGTGAGCAACGATTCTGCCCCCGTGCCTTCCAGCCTTGGGACCCATATCTACCACATAATCGGCAGAGAGTATCATTTCTTTATCGTGTTCAACAACAATAACTGAATTACCTGTATCGCGGAGTTGTTTTAACGAACTTATCAGTTTACGGTTATCGCGCTGGTGCAAACCTATGCTCGGCTCATCGAGAATATAAAGTACATTCACTAATTTAGAGCCAACCTGTGTTGCCAAACGAATACGCTGGCTTTCGCCTCCCGATAAACTTGCAGAACTCCTGTTAATCGATAAATAATTTAATCCAACGTCAAGCAGAAATGATAATCGTTCTTTAATTTCTTTGATTACATCACGGGCAATCGTTTTTTGTTTTTCTGATAACTGATCTTCAATAGTATTAAACCACTGGTAGAGCTGGTCAATATCCATGGCCGAGAGTTCGGCAATATTCTTGTTTGCAATTTTAAAAAACAGGGATTCTTGTTTTAATCTTGAACCATTGCATTCGGGGCAGGATACTTTTTTAATATATTGTTCGCTCCAATTCTTAGTGCTTTCCGACATAGTATCCTGTTGATAATTATTGATATAATTAACCACACCTTCGAAATTCAGAAAGTAGTTCGAAGATTGCCCGAGAGGAGTATTGATCAGTTTAAAGGATTCTTCAGAACCATATAAAATGATATTTAATGCATTTTCAGGAATTTCTTTTATCGGAGTATCGAGCGTAAACCTGTATTTGAGTGCAATAGCTTCTAGCTGCCAGAAAATAAGTGTATTTTTATATTTCCCCAGAGGTAAAACGCCTCCATTTTTAATGCTTAAATTCGAATCAGGAATAATTTTTTTGATATCTATCTCGCTGATTGTTCCCAGTCCGTTACATTTCGGACACGCACCCTGTGGGGAGTTAAATGAGAAGGTATGAGGAGCAGGTTCGTTATAAGACAATCCGCTCGTGGGACACATTAATTTACGGCTAAAATATTTTACATTCTGGCTATCTTTTTCCATAACCATGATAATTCCCCTGCCATGTTCCATAGCAGTTTGAACAGTACGTTTTAACCGTTTCTCGTCGTTTTGGCTTACTTTTAATTTATCAATGACTGTTTCGATATAATGCGTTTTGTACCTGTCGAGGCGCAAACCATGAACAAGTTCTTTGATATCACCGTTTATCCTGGCATATAAGAATCCTTTTTTTCTGATTTGCTCGAACAATTCTTTGTAATGGCCTTTTCGTCCTTGTACAAGAGGTGAAAGCACAAGAATATCTTTATTCCTGAATTTTTCAATTATCAGTTGAATAATTTGATCGTCGGTATATTTTACCATTTTTTCGCCTGTAACATGCGAATAAGCATCTGATGCACGGGCAAAAAGCAATCGTAAGAAATCGTAAATTTCGGTAACGGTTCCAACAGTTGATCGTGGATTTTTGTTAGTTGTTTTCTGTTCAATAGAAATTACAGGACTTAACCCGGTTATCTGGTCAACATCGGGACGTTCCATGGTACCCAGAAACTGGCGGGCATACGCCGAAAGTGTTTCGATATACCGGCGTTGTCCTTCAGCATAAATAGTATCAAAAGCAAGCGATGATTTACCGCTTCCGCTCAGCCCTGTAATAACTGTAAGTTTATTCCGGGGAATTGTTATATCAATATTCTTCAGGTTATGTACACGAGCACCCAGGACTGTTAATTCGTTCCTTTTCTCAACAATACTTTCCTGTTCTTTTATTTTATCGTTATTCAAAATGTAACTTTTAATACAATACTTCTTAATTTGCTACAAAAGTAGTATCAAATTTAATTTGATCACTAATTTTTGAATAACTTCTGTACCCGTTTTCCGGTATTTTTATTAAATATTCTTTTCCCCTTTTATTATCAAGAAAAGAATCACGCAACCATGGATTGAAGTGTTTTAATATTTTGTAGTTGATGTTGTATTTTTCTGAGAACAATGCAAAATCTGAAATTGATGAATCCACTTTTATGGTATAAGTGGGCACTGGATAATACATGTCTTTTTCACGAAGATAGAACCCATAATCCTGGGGGTTTTCCAGGATAAGTTTGATGGCAAGAATTCTATAGATATAACGTGCAGTTTCGTCGTTTAACAATAGATTGTAATAATCGGACTGCCCCTGCCTCTTAACCTGCTTCAGCAAGCCTGTTCTCCCCATGTTGTACGATGCAGCTGCCATTGTCCAGGAACCAAAAAGTTCTTTCGATTTTAATAAAAAATCACATGCAACTTCTGTGGCTTTTTCAATATGGTAACGTTCATCAACATTGTCATTAACTTCGAGCCCGTGGTCTTTTGCCGTGCCTTCTAAAAGTTGCCATACTCCTACTGCACCCGAAGGTGAAACAACATTTTTCAAATCGCTTTCGGCCAAAACAAGGTATTTAAAATCATCGGGAATATTGTTTTTCTTTAGTATGGGTTCGATTTCAGGGAAATAGCGTTTTGCTCTTTTAATGAATAAAAGAGTCTGCGATTGCCAATATGTATTTACAAGCATTTCCTGATCGAGAGCTTCGCGTACATCAAAATGATCTAATGGTACATTTTCGCCAGCAAACGATAAATTATTTGGAATATTTAACGCAAAAACGGAGTATTTTCTTTGAAAAAAGTCGGTGTAATCTTTATCATCACTATCAACTCCTTTTTTAAAAAAGCTAAAAACAAAGGGGATTGCTAATATAAAAATTAGAAATAATGTTAAATATTTATTTTTTTTAACAAAAGATATTATTTGTATTCTAAATATGGAAAGCATAGTAAATGAATTAGATTAAAGCTTGTAAAAGTTTAACAGATATCCATGTTCAAAGGTTGCAAAAAATGCTGAGTTTTTACTATCAAGGGCAAATAATTATAAAGAAAAGTTAAACCCGGAAAATACAGCAAAAGAATATGGATGGGATTCAATATCTGAATCAGGGTTAACTGTATTTATATAGTATTTTACTGCGGGCTGCAGCCTGAAACTTAAATTTCTCAATAATGGGAATTCAAGGCCCAAAGCAAATATCCCGCTATAGTTCATGGTTTTTACTCCATTCGTTTTACCTATATTCTCTTTATTATTTCCACTTATCAGGTAAACGTTGTTACCAACTAACATATTTGCACCAACACCACCGGTGATATTTAAATCAATTTTTCGATCAACAACCTTATAGTTCAAGTACAAGGGAATTTCAATATATTCAAGATTTTGGTGAATTTCGGCATTTACCTCATCAAATGCAGGATCTGTTGCATCGAAGAAATATTTATTGTCGGAATTTATATTAACCCGAAAATTTGTTTCATCAACGAAAATATACCTTGAATTAAATTCTACAGTGCCTATTGAATTTGATAAAGTAAATGTGTTTAACAAATCTTTTTGGTATTTTGCTTCGACCTGATCGAAGGCTTTATTTGAATACACATTTAAATGGTTGATGCTTTGCCCCATTGTAGCATAATAAACGCCTGTTTGAACTGATAATCGTTTATGAAGAACAACCTGAACGTTTAGCCCTCCGGAATATGACGATACGGGTGTTTCAACCGAGTTAAAATATGTTTTCTCTAAATCATTTTCAGCCCCGCTCAGATACCTGTATGAATAAGATGGTGCAAACTCGCCACCAACAACCCATTTTACAGGAGTTTTTATTTTATCATTTTTAGTATTGACTGCTAATACTAAATCCTGAATCTCTTTTGGATTAGAATGCTTGTAGCTTATTGCTATTCCGGCTGTTTTGTTTAAAACATTGATGCTTATCGATTTTGAAATCAGCTTTTCCAGAGTTTCTTTATTTAACTCTTTTGATTGAGATTTGTCAACTTTTAATTCTGCAACAGTTTTTTCAATACCATGTGAATATAAAATCTCACTCTTGGGGTTTTTATTCTCATTCTTAACTTCATCAATAATAATCGGTTCATTCTGGTTTGAAGTTTCGGTATTGCTTCCTGTTTTTAATTCTTTTTGTCCGGTTTGCGAAATATTGTTATTTTCAGATATCGTGTTGTTTGTTTGGTTAAGTACAAAAAGCATACTCAATGCAACAATTAAAAGAATACCGGCAGCTGCAAAAAGTTTATATAATTGAACTCCTTTTTTCTTATTTTGATTTAATGCCTGCTCAATATTATCCCACACATCACCTGGTACAGGTTGCCTGTAATTTTTTAAATTTTTCTTAAATATATCGTCAATTTGTTTACTCATTTTTTTAATTAAAAATTTACCGGAATACAGTAATGTTTGCTAATCTTTTCTTTTAATATCTCCCTGGCTCTTGATAAATTCGATTTTGAAGTTCCTTCTTTAATATTCATAATCTCACTGATTTCTTTATGAGAGTACCCTTCAATGGCATATAAATTAAACACCATCCGGTATTGGGGTGACAATTCACTAATCAGCAGTAATAAATCATTTGCCGATAATTCACTTAAAATATGATCGTATTCACTATCACCTGTTTCGTAGCTCTGTGTCATATTTACAGCAAATAAATAATTCTTATCTCGAAACTTCTCAAGAGCAGTGTTTACAATTATACGTCTCACCCAGCCTTCGAAAGAACCTTTAAAATTAAATTGTTTTAAGTTTAAAAATACTTTTATAAATCCATCCTGTAAAATATCTTTTGCTTCATCTTCGTTTGCTGCATATCTTAAACATACACCATACATTTTATCAGCCAAAAGCTGATACAAACGTTTCTGAGCAATTCTGTCGCCCTTAATACAAGCTTTAAGTATTTCAGGAAGATTATCCAAAATTCAAATTTTTTAAAACCCCGGTTTAAACAAATTTATGAATAATTTTCACCTGCAAAAAGCTTGCAAACATTTTTCTTTTCATTAATTAATTTTTAGATGTTCATTTAAAAAGAATAGTTGCGTTAGAAATTAAATATTTTTATTACTAACGCAACCATTTAGATTATTTACTCGTCTTTTCCTTGCTTCTAAATTTTATTAATAATGCATTTTATAAAAAAGAATATCTTTCTCTTCTACTTAACTTTATTTTTACTTGTACTGGTATCATGCGACGAATACGGGTTAGATTCATCTATTGACGATTTTATATTATCAACCCAGGATAAAAAAATTGTAGATGCTTCAAATAATTTTGGGTTTGACATCTTCAGAATAACCCAGCAAAATAAATCGAACGAAAATATCTTTTTTTCTCCCTTCGAAATCTCTGCCAGTCTTAATTATTTATTAAACGGGGCATCGGGAACTACTTATGATTATATAAATTATTACATTAACCCGGCCAACTATACTCTTGATATAATTAATAATTCGTATAGGAAAATTATTGAAGCAATAAATATGTATTCACCAGAACTCCTGTTTGCAAATAGTTTTTGGTATGAAAATGGAATCGGTGTAAATGAACACTTCAAAAATATTGGCGACTTTTTTTATGGATATCATATCGATTCTGTTTATTTTCAGGATGAAGATGATATCGAAAAGATTTCGGAGTGGATTTATACAACGTCAAATAATGAATTTTCATATAATTATGAAGATGATGAAAGCAAAACATCAATGCTTATTCATACCTTTTCTTTAAACATGCAATGGAGAAAGAAATTTGACAATACTGTAAAAGCCAAATTTAAAACAGCCGATTCTGATTCTATAACTGTTGACATGTTAAAAGTAAATGGATTTTATAACTATTTTTCAAACGAGCTTTTTGAACTTATTGAAATACCTTATTCAGATGAAAATTTAAGTCTCCTGGCATTTCGCATAAAAGAGAATAGCAGTATTCGTGAAGTAACTCTAAACCTTAATTCTGCAAACTGGAACTATTGGATAAACCAATTATCGAAAACTGCAATAGATTTAACTATTCCCAAATTGGAATTACAATCCGAACTTGATATAAATTCGTATATAAAAAATTCGAATTTAAGTTTTATTATTGATGATAATAACGGATACACTGGTATTTCAGCATCAGATTTCGGTATTGATAATTTTTATACATTATCATCATTTAACATTCGGCCTGATGGAGTTGTACCTGCACTTAATTCCGATAATATTGACAACTTCAATTCAGCAGGCATAACTCATATTTGTTTTGATTCTCCTTTTCTTTTTGCAATAAAAGAAAATAACTCAAACCTGTTACTTTTATCAGGAATCATAAATAATCCCAAATAAATATTAAATACGATAAAAAATGTTAATAAAAACTAAAAGCCATTCACGAACAGCACCCGGGAATCCAGACTTGGGAATAATAATCATTTTCTTTATTGTAACTTTGATATTCACTTTTTCACTCATGAAAAGCAATTATGGCAAGGATCTTTTGCGAATGAAAGCTTCTGTAACCTTGCGGAATAAATAAGTTCTGCTTTATAAAAGTAAACAACCACCACCAAAGGTGGTGGCTTTTAAAAACTTTTAACTCTAAAAGAGTTTATAATCTTT